>NZ_NKCN01000020.1 GCF_002245535.1 Mycobacterium lehmannii
GCCCAGGAAGGTGTTGCCGGGGGCGGGCTCGGGGTTGGTCGGGGCACCGCCCTGGTGAACGTCCGGCGATTGCTGGCCATGGGTCGACTGCTGTTGGTCGCTGTCGTCGCTCGAGCTGCCACTGCTGCTGTCGCTGCTGCTGGTGTTGTTGGAGGACTGACCGCTGCTGGACTGCGAGGTGTTGACCGGCTCGTTGTCCGTGATCGGGATCGGCGGGAAGTTCAGCCGCTCTTCGGGGATGTCCGGAGGCGGTACCGGCGGCTGACCGTTGATCAGCAGCGGGCCCTTGGCGCTGTTGAGAAGCGTCGACCAGCCGCCGTTGCCCAGCGTGGCGCCGATACTGCAGGACACCTGACGACTTCCCGCCGCCCAGCTCGGCAGCGAAATGGTGCTGTAGATCAGCGTCAGCGTGGTGCTGCGTAACTCGATGGGCGCCAGATAGGCATCCGTCATCCGGGTGCACGCATCCTTGATGAAGCCGTCCTGCTCGGGCTCGGGCGGCAGCCCGCCGGGGAACCTCTCGGCGAGGTTCACCGCGCCGGTGACCTCCATCGCGTGCGGCGCCGCGCAGTCGACCGGGATGTCGGTGGGCTGGTTGGTGGTGGGATCGATGCCCAGGCAGGTGCCCGCAGGCCACACCTTGGACTGGTCGACCTCGGCGACCTTGCCGGAGAACGGCAGCTGCTGGTTGTTCGGGCCGGGCAGCTGCAGTCCGCACAGCATGCGGCGCTCGCCGGACTGGCGCCAGGCCTTTTCGCCGGACCACAGCATGCTCACGGTGAAGCGGCTGTTCGGGTCGAAGCGCGGGCCCAGGTAATTCTTCACGGCCGTCGAGCACTGCTCCTGGCTGATCTGCTGGATACGCGCGCTCGACGGCGGCGCGGCGTCCGGACCGTATTCACTGCCCGGGAACGTCCGCATGTCCACCGACTCGGCGACCTCGAACCGGTGCTCCTGGCTGCAGTCGACGATCTCGGCGGCGTCGGGTGTCCGGTCGGGCCAGTTGAGGCAGTCGCCCGCCTTGGCGTGTTCGAACGTCGCATTGCCCCGGGGACCGAGGGAGATCGTGCTCGCGGTCAGCCCGCTGGCGCTGTCATTCTGCGGCAGCGCGGTGATGAGGCCCGCGATCAGCAACCCGCCCAGCGCCGTCAACACGAGCGCTCGGCGCGTCGGCGTGGCGTGCAAACTGGTCCACCACGCCACCCGCTCCTGCGCCTGTGCGTCGCCTTGCTGCAGATCGGCGGGTTCATGCTCGCCGAACGGGCGACCGGGTGCCTCCAACATCTGCTCCATTGTGACAGGCGTGTCAGGCGCTGTGACAAGTGATGCAGTTGTAAAGTTATGCGGTTGTGCTGGCCTGGGTGCTCGACCAGTAGGGTTGCGCCCGTGATCGACCTCAAGTTGCTGCGCGAAAACCCGGATGTGGTCCGTGCCTCGCAACGCGCCCGCGGCGAAGATCCGAGCCTCGTCGACGCGTTGCTCGAGTCCGACGCCGCGCGCCGGGCCGCGGTGTCGGCGGCCGACAATCTGCGCGCCGAGCAGAAGGCCGCGAGCAAAAAGGTGGGCAAAGCCTCGCCCGAGGAGCGGCCCGCGCTCCTGGAGCAGGCCAAGGCGCTCGCCGAAAAGGTCAAGGCCGCCGAGACGGCTCAGGCCGACGCCGCGCGGACGTTCACCGAGGCGCACATGGCGCTCTCGAACGTGATCATCGACGGGGTGCCCGCGGGCGGCGAGGACGACTTCGTCGTACTCGACACGGTCGGTGAGCCACCGCGCATCGACGACCCCAAAGATCACGTCGAACTCGGTGAGTCGTTGGGTCTCATCGACCTCGAACGCGGTGCGAAGGTGTCCGGTTCACGCTTCTACTTCCTCACCGGGGCCGGCGCGCTGCTGCAGCTGGGTCTGCTCCAATTGGCCGTCAAACTCGCCACCGCGAACGGGTTCACGCTGATGATCCCGCCGGTGCTCGTGCGCCCGGAGATCATGGGGGGCACCGGTTTCCTCGGTGCGCACAGCGAGGAGGTCTACCGGATCGAGTCCGACGACCTCTATCTGGTCGGCACCTCCGAGGTGCCGCTGGCCGGATACCACGCCGACGAGATCCTCGACCTGTCCGACGGACCGCTGCGCTATGCGGGTTGGTCGTCATGCTTCCGGCGCGAAGCGGGCAGCCACGGCAAGGACACCCGCGGCATCATCCGCGTGCACCAGTTCGACAAGGTGGAGGGCTTCATCTACTGCAAGCCCTCAGACGCCGAGGCCGAGCACGAACGCCTGCTGGGTTGGCAGCGCCAGATGTTGGCCGATATCGAGGTGCCGTACCGCGTGGTCGACATCGCCGCCGGTGATCTCGGTTCCTCTGCGGCGCGCAAATTCGACTGTGAGGCTTGGGTTCCCACGCAGCAGACCTACCGGGAGCTGACCTCGACGTCGAACTGCACCACGTTTCAGGCCCGCCGGCTGGCGGTGCGCTACCGCGACGAGAACGGGCGTCCGCAGACCGCGGCAACGCTCAACGGGACCTTCGCGACGACGCGGTGGCTGGTGGCGATCCTGGAGAACCATCAGCAGCCCGACGGCAGCGTCCGGGTGCCACAAGCGCTGAGGCCGTATGTCGGAACCGACGTCCTGACGCCGGCCAAGTAGGGCAAGCGCCTCGCTGGGCGGAGAGGTGGTTTCGCGCGCCCGGACACGGGTAGACGCGTTCGCATCCCGACTCTAGGAGGCGCCGTGAAGGCGATGGTTTACCGCGGCCCGTACAAGATACGGGTCGAAGAAAAAGACATTCCGCCGATCGAGCATCCGAACGACGCGATCGTGCGGGTGACCCTCGCGGCGATCTGCGGTTCGGACCTGCACCTCTACCACTACCACGGCATGATGCCCGACACCCGGGTCGGCATGACCTTCGGCCACGAGTTCATCGGTGTGGTCGAGCAGGTCGGGCCCTCGGTTCGCAACCTCAAGGTCGGCGACCGGGTCATGGTGCCGTTCAACATCTTCTGCGGTTCGTGCTACTTCTGCACCCGCGGGCTGTACTCCAACTGCCACAACGTCAACCCGAACGCGACCGCCGTCGGTGGGATCTACGGCTACTCGCATACGTGCGGTGGATATGACGGCGGGCAGGCGGAGTTCGTCCGGGTGCCGTTCGCCGACGTGGGCCCGGCGCTCATCCCCGACTGGATGGCCGACGAGGACGCGCTGATGTGCACCGACGCCCTGGCTACCGGCTACTTCGGCGCGCAACTCGGCGACATCGTCGAGGGTGACGTCGTCGCGGTCTTCGGCGCGGGCCCGGTCGGTCTGTATGCCGCGAAATCGGCATGGCTGATGGGCGCTGGCCGGGTGATCGTCATCGACCACCTCGAGTACCGGTTGGAGAAGGCCCGCACGTTCGCGCATGCCGAGACCCTCAACTTCGCCGAATGCGACGACATCGTCGTGGAGATGAAGAAGACCACCGGTTATCTCGGCGCCGACGTGGCGATCGATGCCGTGGGCGCCGAGGCGGACGGCAACCTGCTGCAGCACGTCACCGGCGCCAAGCTCAAAATGCAGGGCGGTTCGCCCGTGGCGCTGAACTGGGCGATCGACGCGGTGCGCAAAGGCGGCACCATCTCGGTGATGGGCGCCTACGGACCGATCTTCTCCGCGGTCAAGTTCGGCGACGCGTTGAACAAGGGGCTGACGCTGCGGATGAACCAGTGCCCCGTCAAACGCCAGTGGCCCAGGCTGTTCTCGCATATCCAGAACGGCTATCTCAAGCCCAATGACATTGTCACTCACCGTATTCCGCTCGAGCACATCGCCGAGGGGTATCACATCTTCTCCGCCAAGCTCGACGACTGCATCAAACCGGTCATCGTGGCCAACGCCGCCTGAGGGGAATCATCATGACCTACACCGCCGACCATCCGCCCGTACCGACATCCGAAGACCTGCGCGCCCGCATCCCCGGGTGGGGCGCCGACCTCGACCCGGCCGACCGGCCTTCGGTGCCCAAGCTCAAGGCGGTCGAGACCGGCGCCCACTGGGACTTTCCCGACCGGCAACCCGAGACGTGGCCGCGGGAGCGGTCCATCGAACACAGGTTCCTGACACCGGTTTTCGGTACGTCGACTCCGCCGAGAGGGCTCTCGGGTGCGATCCGGCGCTACTCGTATCGCACGTACAGCGAGGGCCGTGCCGCGCACTGGCTGCTGCTGATCCTCGCCGACCGCGTCGACGCCGTAGAACACCACCTGCAGTCGCTGGTCAGCCGTCGCCCGGACAACCCCATCACTCAGACCGGAGTCAAGACCGAGTTGACGCACAACGGTCTGGCCGCGCGCGCGAAAAGTAAACGGGCGGACGCCAATCACATGTGGCTCGACCCGCTGATCGTCGGTGGCCCATGGGTAGCGACGGCGGGGGTCGGGCTGCTGGCGGCGCGCCGGTTGCGCCGCAACCGGCGCTAAGGCTGAAGGAGCTCGTCGAGGACCTCGATGAGCTGGTCGGGGTGTTCGGGCGTGAACGCCGGTCGCCACCGGTTGCCGTCGACGTCGAGGGTGACCAGCGTGGCCTTCAGCGGCCTACGCACGTCCAGCGGCAGCCAGCGGCGCAGATCCGAGCTGCCCCAGAACCGGTAGCGGTGCATCCAGTCCAGCGGCGAGGCGGTGTACCCGCGGATGGCCGGCAGCGGAATGACTTTCGATGTGCCAGAGGGGAAGTGGTACCGGCGCAGCGTGACCGCCTCCCGGTCGACCTGGATCATGCCGTCGTCGTAGAGCTGTTGCGGCACACTCACTTTCGCTCGCTCCGCAACTCGTGGCCCTTGGTGGTCAGGCAGCGGCCGTTCTGCAGATTCCACTGCCATCCGTGCAGATTGCAGGTCAGCGTGGAGCCCTCCACCACGCCGAACTTCGACAGGTCGGCCTTCAGATGCGGGCAGCGCCGCTGAATCTCCCAGCCGTCCAGCGTGATCGACGCGGAGTCGTCGTGCGCCTCGGCGAACCAGCCGTCGGCGTACGCGATCCGCTCGTCGGTCAGGCACTTGAAGAACGTGTACAGGTACTCGTTGTATCCGCCCACTCGCCAGGCCCGAAATCGGGTGGACAGGAAGATGGTGTTGACCCAGTCGGGTTCGTTGTCGCGCAGCACGGTGCGCACCAACTCCGGCGGGATCGCGAAGCCGTAACGGAACTTCTCTGCAGAGATCGGTTCGCGAACAACGCGTTTCGGAAAGTCGACGACCACGGTCTCGGACCCGAGCCGCAGCTCGACGGGATAGCCGATACCGTCGCAGATCTGATCACTCTGGATCATGATCGGCTCGAACGCGGTGCGCAGCGGCTCCAGTAGCGACTCGCCCGCCGCGTCGGCCCAGCTCGCCTTCTCCGCGGCCAGCACCGGCGCCATCCGCTCGGCGTAGTCGGCGATGTAGTCGGCCTTGCCGGTGGTGAAGATCGACTCCACCTCGTCGTCGGGCAGCGGGTGGTTCAGTGCGTCCAGTTGCGAGCCGGTGAAAGTGGCCGTCGAGCCCGGAATCAGCAACAGCCCGCCGTCGTGGCCGTGTGTACGCATCTGCTCCAGGAAAACCATCTGGTCGGGGAAGATGTTGGCTGGGTCGTCGTGGTCGTCGTTGAGGTCGCGCAGCTCCGGATCGAGGAAGCACGGCGGGCCTGCCGACGGGATGACCCAGGTGGCGCCGACCTGCGCGATGTACTGGCGGCAGCGGTCCATCTGGCGCTGGCGCTTCTGGATGCCGAACGCCTCCTTGGCTCGCACGGGCATGTCGTAGACCATCGGGTACCAGATGGCGCCGGAGTACTGGAGCATGTGCACGTCGACGTGGCCGAAGTCGGCGTGCACGACGTCGAGGTCGACCGGGCGTGCGTCGTTCATGTTGAACGCCACGGTTCGACCGTCGTCGACGACGAGTCCCGAGTCGCCGATCGGGCCGTCGGCGGGGGCTCGCAGCGCGATGATCATCACGCCGAGGTCGCCCTTGGGGCCGGACACGGTGTGGCGCACCGAGTCGACGGTCTCGAAGAACCGGTGAAAGCCGAGCCTCTCGAGTTCGCGCCGCAGGTCGGGCACCGGATAGTCGGGCAGCAGCACGATGGCGTCCTTGTTGACGTGCTCGCGCAGAAGCTTGGGGTCGAAGTGGTCGCGGTGCAGGTGCGAGACGTACAGGTAGTCGCAGTCGCCGAGCGCATCCCAGTCCAGGGCGCTGTTGTCGGGGAACGGGAACCACGACGCGAAGTAGGCAGGGTTCACCCAGGGGTCACACAGGATGCTCCCGGCCGCTGTGTCGATGCGGAAACCCGCGTGGCCGATGCTGGTGACCTGCACAAATACCCTTCCTGCGAATGTGGATGCCTGCCGCGAGTCTAGCCCGCCGCAGGCTCGTCCCCATCCCACGCGCCGCGGAGCCGGCAGGTGGCGCCGGCATCTCGGCGGGCCTCGACGAACTCGGCACCGCCGACCTCGAAGGTCGTGTGGTCGCGCGACTAGGCTGCCTGATGTGGAACCCGTATACGGCACCGTCATTCAGCTGGCGCGGCTGATCTGGCGCGTGCAGGGACTCAAATTCACCGTCACCGGTGTGGAGAACCTGCCGAGAACCGGCGGCGCGGTCATCGCCATCAACCACACGAGCTACTTCGACTTCACCTTTGCGGGGCTGCCCGCCTACCGGCAGGGCATGGGGCGCAAGGTGCGGTTCATGGCGAAGAAAGAGGTCTTCGACCACAAGATCTCGGGCCCGGTCATGCGCAGTCTGCGCCACATCGAGGTGGACCGTGACAGCGGCGCCGAGTCGTTCGAGCAGGCCTGTCAGAGGCTCAAGGAGGGCGAGTTCGTCGGCGTCTATCCCGAGGCCACGATCAGCCGCAGCTTCGAGATCAAGCAGTTCAAGTCCGGCGCCGCGCGCATGGCGATCGCGGCGGGCGTGCCGATCGTTCCGCACATCGTGTGGGGTGCGCAGCGCATCTGGACCAAGGGCCACCCGAAGAAGATGTGGCGCCCCAAGGTGCCGATCACCGTGGCCGTCGGCGAACCGATCGAGCCGACGTTGCCCGCGGCGGACCTGACGGCTCTGCTGCACTCCCGGATGCAGCACCTGCTCGAGCAAGTCCAAGACAGCTACGGCCCGCACCCCGCCGGCGAGTTCTGGGTGCCGCACCGGTTGGGCGGGGGCGCGCCGACGCTCGCCGAGGCCGACCTGATGGACGCGGAGGAGGCCGCAGAGAAGGCCGCCACGCGTGCCCAGCGTCCCGACCCCAGCGGAGCAACCGGGTAGCCGCCATGGAGCCGGTCTTCTACACGCTCGAGGTTCTGGTCAAGGCGGCGGTCAGGATCAATGGCTACAAGATCAGCTACCGCGGCTTGGAGAACATCCCCGCCGGCGGCGGTGCGGTGATCGCGATCAACCACACGAGCTACGTCGACTGGTTGCCCGCCGCGCTGGCGGTGCACTATCGCAAGCGGCGCCTGCGGTTCATGATCAAAGAAGAGATGCAGGACGTGAAGGTGGTCAACTTCCTGATCCGCCACACCGGCACGATTCCGGTGGATCGCCGCGCCGGTGCGGGCGCCTACGCCGTCGCGGTGGAACGCCTGCGCGCCGGCGAGCTCGTCGGCGTCTACCCGGAGGCGACCATCAGCCGAAGCTTCGAGCTCAAGGACTTCAAGACCGGCGCGGCCCGGATGGCCCGCGACGCCGATGTGCCGATCGTTCCGCTCATCGTCTGGGGTGCGCAGCGGCTGTGGACCAAGGACCATCCGCGTCGTCTGAGCCGCAACAGGATTCCGATCACGGTGCAGGTGGGTAGTCCCCTACGAGCCGGCGAGACGATGGAGCAGACGTTGCAGGAATTGCGTTCGGCGATGACCGAACTGTTGCACGAGGCGCAACGCGACTATCCGCACCCGGAAGGGGCGTACTGGGTTCCGCGCCGACTCGGCGGCTCCGCACCCACCCTGGACGAGGCGAAGGCTCTCGACGAGGCCGAACTGGCCGAGCGTGCCCGCAAGCGTGCCCTGCGCGAAGCCAAGAGTCACCGGTGAGCCCGGACACCGGCGAACGCGGATTCCCGCGGCGGTCCCCGCGATGAACCGGCCCTTGCTGATCGCCTCCGACGTCGACGGGACGCTGCTCGACGACGACGAGAAGGTCTCGACGCGCACCAGGGCGGCGGTCACCGCCGCGGTGGAGTCGGGCACCGAGTTCCTGATCGCCACGGGACGGCCGCCGCGGTGGGTGCAACCGGTCGTCGACGCGTTGGGTTTCGCCCCGATGGCGGTGTGCGCCAACGGTGCAGTGCTCTACGACCCGGCCACCGACCGCATCGTGTCCGCGCGCACGCTGACCACCGACGTGCTCGGTGAGCTCGCCGACATCGCGACCCGAGTGATCCCGGGGGCGGGCCTGGCCGTCGAGCGGGTGGGCAAAAGCGCTCACGACGCCGCGACCCCGCAGTTCGTCAGCTCGCCCGGGTACGAACATGCGTGGCTCAATCCGGACAACACCGAGGTGTCGTTCGAGGACCTGCTCAGCGCACCCGCGATCAAACTCCTCGTCAGGAAGGCCGGCGCGCGCAGCTCGGAGATGGCGGCCGAGCTCGCCGATCACGTCGGGCACGTTGCCGATATCACGTACTCGACCAACAACGGCCTGATCGAGATCATGCCGGTCGGCATCAGCAAGGCCACCGGGGTCGCCGAGGTGGCCGAACCGCTGGGCATCACCGCCGATGAGATCGTCACATTCGGTGACATGCCCAACGACGTGCCGATGCTGCAATGGGCCGGCCTGGGGGTCGCCATGGGCCACGCCCATCCGGCCGCGCTGGCCGCGGCCGACGAGGTCACCTCGACCAACAACGACGACGGTGTCGCGCGTGTGCTCGAGCGGTGGTGGGCGTAGACCTCAGGTGCTGATCGGCGGGGTGAATCGCTCGAGTTGCACGGGCGGGGTGTCGAAGTCCGGCTTCGGCAGTTCCACGGGGATACCGTCGAAAACGCGTGTCACCGTGCCCTTTTCGCGGTCGAAGTTCAGCGTGCCGTGCTGGAAGTTCTGCACGATCCACAGCGGCTCCTGGATCTCGCCGCTGGTGGGCAGTCCGAGCGCACCGCGTTCGAAACCCAATGTGCCCCAAGCTTTGTAGATCTCACCGGTGACCGGTTCGGCGCCGCTGACCGGTGACCAGTAGATCGCGCCGCGTTCGAATGTGACGTAGCGGGCGCCATCCTGGCCCGACGCCTCCAGCGACGTCGGCCTGCCCAGCGGGCTCTTCATCCCGCCCATTGCTTCCCATTTCGCAAATATCGCGCCTCCGCGCAGTGATTCGGCCAGGTCGTCGGGTCCCGGCGGTTGGTTGAAGCGCGCGGCGATGTCGCGGATGTGGTCCATCAGGGCGTACGCCGCGTTGCCGGGGCACTCCGTGGCGCCGACGTCGCGGTGGGTGAAGATCGCGGGCAGCCGCGGTGTCGCCCCGGTCGGGAACTTCGAGAACGACCCGCCCCCTGACGCCAGCACCACCGCGCCGCGGGGGTCGACGTGGTCGAGGCCGAGCCGCCATCCCAGCAGCCGGGCCGTGGTGCGCAGCTGAATCGGCGTCGGCGGCACCACTTCGAAGTTGCCCATCATCGCGACACCCCAGGTGTCGTGGTTGAATCCTCCGGTGTGCGCCCCCTCGACGGGTCTGGTGACACCGCCCGCGCGGCCCTCGAAGACCTGTCCGAACTTGTCGACGAGTGCGTTGTAGGCGATGTCGCACCAGCCCAGTGTGCGGGTGTGGTACTCGTAGATCGATCGGATGATGCCTGCCGAGTCCTGCGGGGCGTACTCGTTGCTGCCTGCGGTGTGGTGCACCACCCCCGCCCGAACTCCGGCGTCCAACCGGGGGTCTCCGCACCGCATGGATTCGTCGGCGCCCCACTGCGCGCGGTTGATGATGTTGGGCGGCACTCCGGGTGCGTTCACCGCCGACGGCGGAGGCAGGGTGTCCACCGGCGGTGCCTCCGGCGGGCTGATCAACACCGCGTTGAGGTTCTGGCCGAAGGAATGTTGCGTGTTCGCCGGGACGTAGCCCAGTTCCTGGGCGGACTGGGGCGCCGCTTCCGGAATCTCGGGCGCATCGGGCGGACGGGTCACTGCGATCTGCACCGTGGTGGTGCGGCCCACGAACACGGGTTCGGTGCCTGCCGGTCCCGCCGACGGAGTGTCCGGGCCGACACCTTCCAGGGGTTCGGCGTCGTACCAGGGTCCCCAGGTGCCGTCGGCCTTCTTGGCGCGCACCCGTGCGGTGGTGCCGGTGAAGTCCTGAGCGGTCAGCGCCACCAACGAGAACGGCGTGTCCTGGTGGATCTCGCGGATCGTCTCCCCGCCGCCCAGCCCCGTCAGCGGACGCTGCGCCAGGTGCGGCGCCTCGGCGATCGCGCCGTCGTCACCGTCGCCGGGCAAGCCGAAGAGGGCCATCGGCAACGTCACGACCGTCGCCGCAAGCGCGGTGAACAGCAGTGACGGCGTGGGACGGCGAGTCGGCACGGACTGATGTTACGTATGTGCCAGGTGATGCTAGTGGTGCGACACGGTTCGAAGCAGAACTAATCGATCGCCAGACCGGCACCGGCACCGCAGAGCCGAAGCGGCTTCTGCGGTGCCGTCTGGTGACAGGTCTCAGGCGCCGGGTGCGGGTGCCGGCACGGGGGCCGGGACCGGGGGCACCGCCGGCGCGCCGGGCGGCTTGGCCGCCGACATGATCGCCGGCATCACCATGCCCTTGAGCAGGTCGATCGCCTGCCCCGCACCGAGTTGATCGGCCATGCTGGACAGCTCGCCGATGATGCCGCCGCTACCGGAGGTGCCAGTCGCCGCCGGCATCGTCGCCAGCGAAGGGTCGCCGAGGATCGGATAGGTGCCCGCGGCCGGGTCCAGCCCGATCGGTGCCGCGATCGGCACCTCGCTCGGAGCGGGCAGCCCGGTGGCCGACGAGATCGGCGTGGCGCCCAGCGCAGGGTCGGTCAGCGCCGGCGGCGTCGACAGTCCCGGCGTGGTCAGCCCCGGCGTGGACAGGCCCGCGTCACCGGTCGGACTGGTCAGCGCCGGGCTGGTCAGCGCGGGGTTGGTCAGGGCCGGATCGGTCAGTGAGGGCGCGGTCGCGGTCACACCGGGAACCGTCGCGCTCGGGGCCGTCAGGCTCGGAGCCGTCAGGCCGGGTGTGCTGAGCCCGGGCGCCGTCAGGCTGGGCGACGTCAGCTCGGGGGTGGTGAGCGCCGGCGTGGTCAGGCCCGGAGACGTCAGCGTGGTGGGCGAGCTCGAGCCCGTTCCGGTCAGAATGCCGGTCGGCATCGGCGGAAGGTTGATGCCGAACTGCGAGAGGCCCTGGGTCAAGGCGGACATCAGCTCATTCGGAAGATCGGTGATCGTCGCCGCCTGGACGAATTCACGGTGCTGGGGGGCCGGCTTGGTGGCCTCCGTCAGCTCGGTCACGGCGACTACTGCAGCGGGACTCGCGACTGCCAAGGCCAGGACTGCGCTCGTGGCTGTCGACAGCCTGCGTCGACGTCGGTTCGGCACGGAAGTCTCCTCAATACATGGGCTACGACTATTAGTGGTCGCTTTGTGGTTCGGCTAGGCGATTCAGGTGAACAGCCCAGGTCGTGCGCTGTCGGTAGTCGGGACCGACGTGATCGACGGTACTGGTGTGACTTCTGAGGCGAAAGTGACGATATGTAATCGTGAGCCGATCGCAATATTCGGCTCCTGTCGGATTCGGGCAGTGCGCTCGCGGTCGGATACCCTTGCTGCCGATGACCACGCCTGTTTCTCCGGTCGCTCCGCTCTCCGGAGCCCGTTTTGACCTCTTTGTCGTCGGCTCCGGATTCTTCGGCCTGACGATTGCCGAGCGCGTGGCGACCGTGCTGGACAAGCGGGTGCTCGTCATCGAGCGTCGCCCGCACATCGGCGGTAACGCCTACTCCGAGGCCGAGCCGCAGACCGGTATCGAGGTGCACAAGTACGGCGCGCACCTGTTCCACACCTCCAACAAGCGGGTCTGGGATTACGTGCGTCAGTTCACCGAGTTCACCGGATACCAGCACCGGGTGTACGCGATGCACGGCGGTCAGGCCTATCAGTTCCCGATGGGCCTTGGGCTGGTGTCGCAGTTCTTCGGCAAGTACTTCACCCCCGATGAGGCGCGACAACTGATCAGGGAGCAGGCCGCCGAGATCAAGACCGAGGACGCGCAGAACCTCGAAGAGAAGGCCATCTCGCTGATCGGGCGCCCGCTCTACGAGGCGTTCGTCAAGGGCTATACGGCCAAACAGTGGCAGACCGATCCCAAGGACCTGCCCGCGGCCAACATCACCCGGCTTCCGGTGCGCTACACGTTCGACAACCGCTACTTCAACGACACCTACGAGGGGCTGCCCGCCGAGGGCTACACCAAGTGGTTGGAGAACATGGCCGCCGACGACCGCATCGAGGTCCGGTTGGACACCGACTGGTTCGACGTCCGCGACCAACTGCGCGCGGAGAACCCCGATGCGCCGGTCGTATACACCGGTCCGCTCGACCGGTACTTCGACTATGTCGACGGACGGCTGGGGTGGCGCACCCTCGACTTCGAGATGGAGGTGCTCGACACCGGGGACTTCCAGGGCACACCGGTGATGAACTACAACGACCTCGATGTGCCATACACCCGGATCCACGAGTTCCGGCACTTCCACCCCGAGCGCACGTATCCGACCGACAAGACGGTCATCATGCGCGAGTTCTCCCGGTTCGCCGACAACGACGACGAGCCCTACTATCCGATCAACACCGAAGCCGACCGCGCGTTGCTGGCCGCTTACCGGGCCCGAGCCAAGGCCGAAACCGCTTCTGCCAAGGTGTTGTTCGGGGGCAGGCTGGGGACCTACCAGTACTTGGACATGCACATGGCCATCGCCAGCGCGTTGAGCATGTACGACAACACACTCGCACCGCACCTGCGTGACGGTGCGCCACTGACCGAACCAGGCCCAGAAAGCAGTAGCGCATGAGCGAGATTCCCTCCGGCGCACTGGAATCCGCAGAATCGAAGGCGGTCAGCCTGCTGGCCCGCGTGATTCTGCCGCGTCCAGGCGAACCCCATGACGTCCGCAAGCTCTACATCGAGGAAGCGGAAACCAACGCCAAGCGCGCACACGCGCCGTCGCGCACCGAACTCGAGATCGGCACCGAATCGCAGGTGTCGTTCGCGACCTACTTCAACGCGTTCCCGGCCAGCTACTGGCGGCGTTGGTCGATCCTGCAGTCGGTGGTGTTGCGGGTCGAGTTGACCGGCAGCGCGCGGGTCGACGTCTACCGGTCGAAGGCCACCGGCGCGCGGATCACGGTCGGTGGCGCTCCGATCGTCAGCGAGCGCGCGGGTGAACCCGCCCATGTCGAGTTCGAGGTCGAGCTGGGCCCGTTCGAGGACGGTGGCTGGATCTGGTTCGACATCGCCACCGATGCGGCCTCGACACTGCACCACGCCGGCTGGTACGCGCCGGTGCCCGCACCGAGCCGAGCCAACATCGCCGTCGGCATCCCGACCTTCAACCGTCCCGCGGACTGCGTCAACGCGCTGGCGGCGCTGACGTCGGATCCGTTGGTGGACGAGGTGATCAGCGCCGTCATCGTCTCCGATCAGGGGAACAACAAGGCCAAGGACCATCCGAACTTCGGTGAGGCCGCGGCCGCCCTCGGGAACCGGTTGACCATTCACAACCAGCCGAACCTCGGCGGCTCCGGCGGCTACAGCCGGGTGATGTACGAGGCGCTGAAGAACACCGACTGCGAACAGATCCTGTTCATGGACGACGACATCCGCGTCGAGCCCGACTCGATCCTGCGGGCGCTGGCGATGAACCGGTTCGCGAAGACACCAACACTGGTCGGCGGCCAGATGCTCAACCTCCAGGAGCCCTCGCACCTGCACGTGATGGGGGAGATGGTGGACTCCGAGAATTTCATGTGGACCAACGCGGTCAACACCGAGTACGACCACAACTTCGCCAAGCACGCTCTGGCGGACGAAGATTCACAGCGTAGCAGGTTGCTGCACCGCCGCATCGACGTCGACTACAACGGCTGGTGGATGTGCATGATCCCGCGTCAGGTCGCCGAGGAGCTCGGCCAGCCGCTACCGCTGTTCATCAAGTGGGACGACGCCGACTACGGCCTGCGCGCCGGCGAGCACGGCTATCCGACCGTCACGCTTCCCGGCGCCGCGATCTGGCACATGGCATGGAGCGACAAGGACGACGCGATCGACTGGCAGGCCTACTTCCACTTGCGCAACCGGCTGGTCGTCGCCGCGCTGCACTGGGACGGCAATGTCAGCGGGCTGATCGCCAGCCATCTGAAGGCAACACTCAAACACCTTCTGTGCCTTGAGTATTCGACCGTTGCGATCCAGAACAAGGCGATGGACGATTTCCTGGCCGGGCCCGAGCACCTGTTTTCGATCCTGGAGTCGGCGCTGCCCGAGGTGCGCAAGATGCGTCAGCAGTACCCGGACGCGGTGGTGCTGCCGAGCGCGGCCGAGCTGCCGACGCCGTCGGACAAGCGCTGGCGCAAGAAGGTGCGGATCCCCACCAACGCGGTGGCCATCTCGACGCGGTTGTCGCGCGGCGTGATTCACCAGCTGCGGCCGCATGACCCCGAACACCACCGGCGGCCCCAGATCAACGTCGCGACCCAGGATGCCCGGTGGTTCTCGCTGTGCCGGGTGGACGGCGTCACAGTGACGACCGCCGACGGCCGCGGTGTCGTGTACCGCCAGCGCGACCGCGAGAAGATGTTCGAGCTGCTGCGCGAATCACTCAAGCGCCAGGCGCGCCTCGCGCGCAAGTTCAACCGGATGCGCAAGGTCTACCGCGAGGCGTTGCCGACTCTGACGAGCAAGCAGAAGTGGGAGACGGTCCTCTTGGAGTCGTCTGCACATGGATGAGAGCTCCCTGCTGAGCCCTGCGGTCGGGGACGCCGCTCTTCGCCCGCGGGACCAGCGCGGCGAGGAGGCCGCTCTGGTCGCCGTGCAGTCCGCGCTCGGTGACCGCCCCGCGGTCCTTTCGACGGCGCGCGCGTTGTCCCATTTCGGCGAGCACAGCCTCGGCTGGTTGGCAATCGCCCTGTTGGGGGCGCTGTTTCAGGCCGACCGTCGGCGTGACTGGCTGGCCGTGGGCGCCGGTGCGTTCGCCGCACACGCCGCCGCGGTGCTGATCAAGCGGGTGGTCCGCCGCGAACGGCCGCACCATCCCGCGATCTCGGTCAATGTCGGCACGCCGAGCCGGCTGAGCTTCCCGTCCGCGCACGTGACGTCGACGACGGCGGCGTCGGTGTTGATGGCCAGGGTCACCGGGCTGCCGCTGCCTGCGCTGCTGGTGCCGCCGATGGCGTTGTCGCGGTTGGTACTCGGCGTGCACTACCCCAGCGACGTCCTCAGCGGCGTCGCGGTCGGGGCAGTCGTCGCGAAGGCCGTCGGCACGGTGGCCGACCGCGCCGAAGGGAACGCATGAGCATCTCCAGTGACAGCAGCGCAGAGAGCGTACAGCCGATGAATGGACAACCGGCACCGCAGAAGGGCCCGCCGCGCAACGCCGCGACGGGTCTTATCAAGGCGATCCGACCGCGCCAATGGGTGAAGAACCTGCTCGTGCTGGCCGCGCCGATCGCCTCCCTCGGCGGCGACGTCCAATACGACTACGGCAGCGTCGCGATCAACATCCTGATCGCGTTCGTGACGTTCTCGCTGGCCGCCTCGTCGATCTATCTGGTCAACGACGCCCGCGACGTGGAAGCCGATCGTCAGCATCCCACGAAGCGGTTCCGGCCGATCGCTGCCGGTGTGGTCCCGGAATGGTTGGCCTACACCGCAGCTGTGGTGTTGGCGGCCGCGGCACTGGCCATCTCGGTGCTCGCCTCGACCAACCTGACGGTGGTCATCGCGGTCTACATCGGCATGCAGTTGGCGTACTGCTTCGGCCTCAAACACCAAGCGGTGCTCGACATCTGCATCGTGTCGTCGGCGTACCTGATCCGCGCCATCGCCGGCGGCGCCGCGGCGGGCATCCCGCTGTCGCAATGGTTCCTGCTCGTGATGACGTTCGGTTCGCTGTTCATGGTGGCCGGCAAGCGGTATGCCGAACTACAGCTCGCCGAACGCACGGGTGCCAAGATCCGCAAGTCACTGGAGAGCTATACGGCGTCGTATCTGCGCTTCGTGTGGACGTTGTCGGCCACGGCGATGGTGCTCTGCTACGGCCTGTGGGCCTTCGAACGTGATGGCACCACCGCGTCGTGGTATGCGGTCACGATCATTCCGATCACCATCGCAATCCTTCGGTACGCGGTCGACGTCGACGGCGGATTGGCCGGGGAGCCCGAGGAGATCGCGCTCAAAGACCGGGTACTGCAGCTGTTGCTGCTGGCGTGGATCGGGACCATCGGTGCCGCCGTCTTCCTCAGCTGAGACCCTCCGCCGACCGGTGCCGGGCGGGTGGGTCGGTGAGATCGAACGCAACCTCGCCCGCTGGCCCGCGTTCCGTTACGACAACACGGTCCGGATCAGCCTGTGGATCAACGTGGTGTTGGTCGTGGTGCTGTTCGGCTGGGGCGCATGGCAGCGGCGCTGGATAGCCGACGACGGCCTGATCGTGCTGCGCACCGTGCGAAACCTGTTGGCGGGCAACGGGCCGGTGTTCAACGCCGGTGAGCGGGTCGAGGCCAATACTTCGACCGCGTGGACCTACCTGGTCTACTTCGGCGCGCTGGTGGGTGGCTCCGTGCGGCTGGAGTACGTCGTGCTCGTGCTGGCGCTGGTGCTCAGCCTTTTGGGTGTGGCGTTCGTGATGTTGGGCACCGGCCGGTTGTATGCGCCGAGCTTGCAAGGCCGGCGTGCGCTGATGCTGCCCGCGGGCGTGCTCGTCTACATCGCGCTTCCGCCCGCGCGCGACTTCGCCACCTCCGGGCTCGAAAACGGTTTGGTACTGGCATATCTGGGCCTGCTGTGGTGGATGATGGTGTGCTGGGCCCAGCGGCCGCGCGGCCACCGGGCGACTTCTGCCCCTGTCCTGCGCGGAGGCGCACCGACAATCCGCAGACAACCCCTCGGGACCCCGGCGTCACCCCCGGCAGGCGGAACCTTCGACATCGCACTGGCTTTCGTTGCGGGTCTGAGCGTGCTGGTTCGGCCCGAGCTCGCCCTGATCGGCGGGTCGGCACTCGTGATGATGCTGATCGCGGTGCGCGACTGGCGTCGCCGCGCGGTGATCATCGTCGCGGGCGGCCTGCTTCCGGTGGCGTATCAGATCTTCCGGATGGGCTACTACGGCCTGGTGGTTCCCAATACCGCGGTGGCCAAGGACGCGGGCGGAGCGAAATGGTCGCAGGGCTTCGTCTACCTGGCGAACTTCAACCAGCCGTATCTGCTGTGGGCGCCGGCGATCCTGCTCGCCGGACTCGCCGGGGTCGTGTGGGTGATCCGCGGGCGTCCCCGGCCGAACCGCGCCGCGATGGCCCCGGGCTCCGGACGCCTGGCGCGGATGGTGCAGAGCCCCGCCGCGGTGGTGGTCTTCTTTCTCGTCAGCGGTCTGCTGCAGGCGATCTACTGGATCCGTCAGGGCGGGGACTTCATGCACGGCAGGGTGCTCCTGACCCCGCTGTTCGTGATGCTGGCGCCGGTCGCGGTGATCCCCGTCGTCCTTCCCGACGAGACCCGGATGGCCCGCGGCGCGGGCTATCTGTTCGTGGGCGCCACCACCGTGCTGTGGGTGGCGGTCGCGGGGTGGGCGCTGTGGGCGGCCAATTCGCCGGGAATGGGCCGGGACGCCACCCGCGTCACGTACTCCGGCATCGTCGACGAGCGGCGGTTCTACTCCCAGGCCACGGGCCATGCGCACCCGCTGACCGCCGCGGACTACCTGGACTATCCGCGGATGCGCGCGGTGCTCGAGGCGTTGGAGAACACCCCCGACGGTGCACTGCTGCTGCCGTCGGGCAACTATGACCAGTGGGACGTGGTTCCCGCGCTGCCACCGCCACCGGACGCGCCGGCCGACTACCGAGGTCCACATACGGTCTTCTTCACCAACCTCGGCATGCTGGGCATGAACGTCGGACTCGACGTTCGGGTCATCGACCAGATCGGGCTGGCCAATCCATTGGCCGCACACACCGAACGCCTCGAGGACGGCCGAATCGGCCACGACAAGAACCTGTTCGCCGACTGGGCGATCGCGGAGGGACCGTTCCTCAAAGAGCCGCCGTTCATTCCGGGTTACATCGACGAGGACTGGGTCAGACAGGCCGAGGCGGCGCTGAAGTGTCCGGAGACCGACGCGATGCTGAACTCGGTGCGCGGCCCGATGAGCCCGCGTCGGTTCCTGTCCAATCTCGTGCACGCCTACCAGTTCACGCAGTACCGGATCGACCGCGTACCCCTCTATGAGCTCCAACGCTGTGGGTTGCCCGTGCCGGAACCGGTATCCGAGCCGTACAGGGGCATGCCCGCCACGGGTCCGTAACGCCGCGACCCCTCCGGACCGATAGACGGACGCGAACTGCTCTTTTCGCGGCGCCCGAGATACGAACGGATGGATCGACCTGTGCGAACCTGGCTTCGCCGTGTGCTGGCGGCGGCAGCCGCGGCCGTGGCGCTGCCGAGCGGGGCCGCCGCGGTCGGCGCGGCGGCGCCGGCCAGCGCGTTCTCCCGCGAGGGACTTCCCGTCGAGTACCTCGACGTCTATTCCCCGTCGATGGGCCGCATCGTGCGCGTCCAATTCCAGCCTGCCGGAACGGAATCGGGCGACCAGAAGGCGGTGTATCTCCTCGACGGCATGCGGGCCCGCGACGACTACAACGGCTGGGACATCGAAACCGCCGCATTCGAGTGGTTTTTCGAGTCCGGGGTGGCCACCGTGATGCCGGTGGGCGGGGAGGCCAGCTTCTACGCCGACTGGTACACGCCCTCGAGTTTCAACAGCCAGCCCTACACCTACAAATGGGAAACCTTCCTGACCGACGAGCTGCCCGCGTGGCTGGCCGCCAACAAAGACGTCTCCACCACCGGCAATGCGGTCGTGGGCGTGTCGATGTCGGGCAGCGCGGCGCTGATCCTGTCGGCCCACCACCCACATCAGTTCGCTTATGCTGCGTCGCTTTCGGGTCCCCTGAGCCCGTCGGCGCCGTCGATGCAGCAGGCCATCCGGGTGGCCATGCTCGACGCCGGCGGTTACAGCGTCGACAACATGTGGGGCGCGCCGTGGGACGGGGCGTGGAAGCGTCACGACCCGGTCCACCAGGCGGCCAGGTTGGTGGCCAACAACACTCGCCTGTGGATTCACTGTGCCCCAAGCGGATCCGCACCGCGAGAAGCCGACACCGACCCGAACCAGACCTTCGATGCCCGCAGCCTGGAATCGATGACGTTGAAGAGCAGCAAAGACTTCCAGACGGCCTACCTGACGGCCGGAGGAAACAACGCCACGTTCGAATTCCCTCCTCAGGGAAATCACGCGTGGCCGGACTGGGGTGCGCAGCTGCAAACCCTGAAACCCGACCTGGTCACAACACTCCGCGGTGGAGCGGCGTGACCAGGGTGGACATCTCTCGAATGGGTAGATCACGCCGACGTGTGGTTGACTGCACGGGTTACGCGGCTTGCCTGAGCGGCATTTCCGCGTGCGGCATACAACAGATGGGATAGATGACGCATGAAGTTCGTTGGCAAGATCCGGGGTGCCTGGGTCCGCCGGCTGGCGGGAGCCGCCCTGGCGGCCGCCGTGCTGCCGGGCTTGGTGAGCGCCATCGGAGGCTCGGCCACCGCGGAGGCTTTCTCTCGTCCGGGTTTGCCGGTCGAGTACCTCATGGTTCCGTCCGCAGGGATGGGCCGTGACATCAAGGTTCAGTTCCAGAACGGCGGGCCGAACGCGCCGGGCGTGTATCTGCTCGACGGTCTTCGTGCCCGCGATGACTTCAACGGCTGGGACATCGAAACTGCGGCCTTCGAGTGGTATCTGGACTCCGGCCTCGCGGTGATCATGCCGGTGGGTGGCCAGTCCAGCTTCTACAGCGACTGGTACAAGCCGGCCTGCGGCAAGGCAGGCTGCCAGACCTACAAGTGGGAGACGTTCCTGACCCAGGAACTGCCCGCATACCTCGCCGCCAACAAGGGCGTGAACCCGAACCGCAATGCCGCAGTCGGGCTGTCCATGGCCGGATCGGCCGCGATGACGCTGGCGATCTACTACCCGCAGCAGTTCCAGTACGCCGCGTCGCTGTCCGGGTTCCTGAACCTGTCCGAGGGCTGGTGGCCGATGCTGGTCGGGCTGTCGATGGGTGACGCCGGCGGCTACGAGTCCGAGGACATGTGGGGCCCGTCGAGCGATCCCGCGTGGAAGCGCAACGACCCGATGGTCAACATCGACAAGCTGGTCGCCAACGGCACCCGCATCTGGGTGTTCTGCGGTAACGGCAAGCCGGCCGAGATCAACGGCCGCGTCGCCGGTGACAACTTCAACGCGAAGTTCCTGGAGAGCTTCACGCTGCGCACCAACGAGACGTTCCAGGAGCAGTACCTGGCCGCGGGCGGTAAGAACGGCGTGTTCAACTTCCCGCAGGGCGGCACGCACGACTGGCCGTACTGGGGTCAGCAGCTCCAGCAGATGAAGCCGGACATCCAGCGCGTGCTCGGCGCCACGCCGCAGCCGTCGACCCCGATCGCGACCGAGGCCTCGGTCACGACGACGGACGCCGGTAACTGACTGGTACGGCAATAGGTTCATAGTCGGCGGCGGCGATCCTTCGGGGTCGCCGCCGTCGGCCTTTTCCGACCACGCCCGCGCCGGTGTGTGATTGACTACCTCGCGCGGGGACAGCAGACCAATGTGAGGTGGGCGAGCCGATGCAGGGGATCTTCCGGGCGATCTTGACCGTGGCGCTGGCCGCCGGTCTGTGGACCGCGGGTACGGCCGTCGCGCCGAAGGCCGAGGCGCAAGTCGAGATGCTGATGGTGCCTTCGGCGGCGATGGGACGCGACATCCCCGTCGCCTTCCAGGGCGGCGGCCCGCACGCGGTCGTGCTGCTCGACGCGTTCAATGCCGCACCCGACGTCAGCAACTGGGTCACCGCGGGCAATGCGATGAACACTCTGGCGGGTAAGGGCATCTCGGTGGCCGCGCCCGCGGGCGGCGCGTGGAGCATGTACACCAACTGGGAGGCCGACGGCAGCCGCCAGTGGGAGACCTTTCTCGCCGACGAGCTGCCGAACTGGCTGGCCGCCAACAAGGGCCTGGCACCGTCGGGGCACGGCATCGTGGGGGCCGCACAGGGCGGCTACGGCGCGATGGCGATGGCCACCTTCCACCCGGACCGCTACCGCTTCGCCGGCTCCCTGTCCGGCTTCCTCACCCCCGAGCGCACCGGCGTCGACGGTGCTATCACCGCCGGGCTCGCGCAGTTCGGCGGCGTCGAGACCCGCAACATGTGGGGACTGCCACAGCTGGGCCGGTGGAAGTGGCATTCGCCCAACGTCCATGTCCAGTTGCTGGCCGACAACAACACTCGGCTGTGGGTGTGGAGCGGTCCGGTCGGAGGGTGCACCGATCCGCCCGCGATGATCGGCTACTGCGACATCGCGTCGGGCACCAATCGCGAGTTCTACCAGCACTATCGTTCCGTGGGCGGCAAGAACGGCCACTTCGACTTCCCGACCAGCGGCAACCACGACTGGGGTTCCTGGAGCGGTCAGCTCGCGGCCATGAGCGGCGAGTTGGCGGCGACGATCGCTTAGCCGAAGACCCGCTGTTTCCGAACCGGGACCGCCTGTCGGCAGCCGGTACCTTGGAGGAGTGCAACGCTCGGTACGGACGACTGCGGCAGGCTCGCTGCTGATAGCTTCGGCGACGGCGTTGCTGACCGGGTGTTCGGGCCCCGACGTCATGGCGGCCATGGGATTGCCGACGTCAGAGACGGCGCCCGCGCCGGGGCAGCCCGCCGAGCCCATGGCCCCGCCGTCGGCGACCGGGCACTCCAACACGCTCGTGCTGACCGATCGCCAGCGTGGCTATCTCGACGCACTCACCGCCGCCGGGGTGAAGCCGTCCAGCGAGCTGCTGGCGCTGCGTGTCGGGTCGTATGTATGCCAGGCCCGTGCCGCCAGGCACGACGACCAGAAGGTCTGGGATTCGATCTATCCGCTGGTGCGCGGCGATGCGATGGATCACATCTCCGGTAGGGCCCCGACCGTCAACGTCGATGCGGCGACCGCCGATTACATTCGCATCGCAACCGAACGACTCTGCTAGCAGGAGCCCAACCGACACATGGCCACTACCAACCGGCGGAAACGCCACCGTATCCTCGCGCTCGTCGCGGCCGGCGCGATGGCGCTCGTGGTGGTGCTGCTCATCATCATCGTCGTCGTGATCCTGCGAAAACCCGACGGTCCGGCCGGCGTCCCGCCGACGGCCGTGCCACCGACCGGGATCAGCCCGACCAAGAAGCCGCGGCCGGAGTTCCAGGATGCGAGCTGCCCCGACGTGCAGATGATCTCGGTTCCTGGCACGTGGGAGTCCTCACCGCAACTCGACCCGTTCAACCCGACTCAGTTCCCGATCGCGCTGCTGCTCAATGTCACCAACCCGATCCGCGGACAGTTCGCGAACGACCGGCTCGAGGTGTTCACCGTCCCGTACACCGCGCAGTTCCACAATCCGTTCTCGCAGGACGGACAGATGACCTACAACGACAGCCGCGCCGAGGGCTTCCACGCGACGGTCAAGGCCATGACGGAGATGAACGAGCGCTGCCCGCTGACCAGTTACGTGATCGCCGGGTTCTCCCAGGGCGCCGTCATCGCCGGTGACATCGCCAGCGATATCGGCAACGGACGCGGCCCCGTTGACGAGGATCTGGTGCTGGGTGTGACGTTGATCGCTGACGGGCGACGGCAGACCGGCGTTGGCGTGGACGTCGGACCCAACCCGCCGGGTCAGGGCGCCGAGATCACGCTGCGCGACGTGCCCATGCTCGACGGGATGGGCCTGGCCATGACGGGTCCCCGGCCCGGCGGGTTCGGCGCACTCAACGACCGCGTCAACGAGATCTGCGCTCCCGGTGACCTGATCTGCTCGGCGCCGCCGGAGGCGTTCAACATCATGAACCTGCCCAAGACCATCGACATCCTGCTCGGCGGTGCGGGACAACCGATTCACGCGATGTACGCCACCACGCAGTTCTGGAGTCTCGACGGGCTGTCGGCCACCCAGTGGACGCAGCGCTGGGCACAGGAAAAGATCGATAACGCTCCGCAGCCAAAACATGGCTGACCTGTGACCAGACCTGATTTGGACGGCGCCACCACGTCACCTAACATTAAGAAAAAACTAAGAGCAGTAAGCGAATAGCCGACCGGTACCATTTTGCGGGGTGCGGGGCTTGAGGGCGGCTCGGAAAAGTTAAGTGCAATCGGCATCGAGAAGCGTGTGCCGCTGACAGGAGAGTGCGATGGGGTTCCATAACCCGTTCATCAAGGACGGACTGATCAAGTTTCCCGACAACGGGAGCCTGGTCAAACACGTCGAACGATGGGCGAAGGTGCGTGGAGACAAGCTCGCCTACCGCTTCCTGGACTTCTCCACCGAGCGCGACGGAGTCGCCCGCGATCTGCGCTGGGCCGACTTCGGTGCCCGCAACCGCGCGGTCGGTGCGCGTCTGCAACAGGTCACCCAGCCCGGTGACCGCGTCGCGATCCTGTGCCCGCAGAACCTCGACTACCTCGTTGCGTTCTTCGGGACCCTGTACTCGGGCCGCATCGCGGTGCCGCTGTTCGACCCGAACGAACCCGGCCACGTGGGCCGCCTGCACGCCGTGCTCGACGACTGCCATCCGTCGGCGATCCTGACGACCACCGATGCGGCCGAGGGTGTGCGCAAGTTCTTCCGCACTCGCCCCGCCAACCAGCGTCCGCGCGTCATCGCCGTCGACGCGGTGCCCAACGAGGTCGGCGCCACCTGGGAACAAGTCCCGGTCGACGAGCACACCATCGCCTACCTGCAGTACACCTCGGGCTCCACGCGGATCCCCACCGGCGTGCAGATCACCCACCTGAACCTCGCCACCAATGTGGTGCAGGTGATCGAGGCACTCGACGGCCAGGAAGGCGACCGGGGCGTGTCGTGGCTCCCGTTCTTCCACGACATGGGCCTGATCACCGTGCTGCTCTCGCCGATGCTCGGCCACTACATCACGTTCATGACCCCGGCCGCGTTCGTGCGCCGCCCCGGCCGTTGGATCCGTGAAATGGCCCGCAAGGAAGGCGACACCGGCGGGACCATCTCGGTGGCTCCGAACTTCGCGTTCGACCATGCCGCTGCCCGCGGCGTGCCCAAGGACGGCGAGCCGCCGCTCGACCTGTCCAACGTCAAGTGCATCCTCAACGGCAGCGAACCGATCTCGGCGGCAACCGTGCGGCGGTTCAACGAGGCCTTCGGCCCGTTCGGCTTCCAGCCCAAGGCGATCAAGCCCTCTTACGGCCTGGCCGAGGCCACACTGTTCGTGTCGACCACGCCGATGGACGCCGAACCGACGATCACTCCGGTGGACCGCGACGAGCTCAACGTCGGCCGCTTCGTTCCGGTGTCCGAGGATTCGCCCAAGGCCGTTCCGCAGGCCGGCGCCGGCAAGATCGGCATCGCCGAGTGGGCGGTCATCGTCGACAACGACACCGCCACCGAGCTGCCCGACGGGCAGATCGGCGAGGTCTGGATCAGCGGCCAGAACATGGGCACGGGCTATTGGGGGAAGCCCGAGGAGACCATCGCGACGTTCCAGAACATCCTCAAGTCGCGGACCAACCCGTCGCACGCCGAAGGCGCGACCGACGACGCGACCTGGGTGCGCACCGGCGACCTGGGCGCCTACTACGACGGCGAGCTCTACATCACCGGTCGCGTCAAGGATCTGGTGATCATCGACGGGCGCAACCACTACCCGCAGGACCTGGAGTACTCCGCGCAGGAGGCCACCAAGGCGCTGCGCACCGGGTTCGTCGCGGCGTTCTCGGTGCCCGCCAATCAATTGCCTGACGAGGTGTTCGAGAACGCCCACTCCGGACTCAAGCGCGATCCCGACGACACCTCCGAGCAACTGGTGATCGTCGGTGAGCGGGCACCCGGCGCCCACAAGCTCGACATGGGTCCCATCTCCGACGACATCCGCGCGGCGATCGCGGTGCGCCACGGCGTCACCGTCCGCGACGTGCTGCTGACCCCCGCCGGCGCGATCCCGCGCACCTCGAGCGGCAAGATCGGTCGCCGGGCGTGCCGCGCGGCCTACCTGGACGGCAGTCTGCGCAGCGGGAAGATCGCCAACGCGTTCCCCGACGAGACAGACTGAGACTCTCCCCGAATATGGCTGATACACAAGACGATTCGCAGCAACCCGAGATGCCGTCCGGCGACGAGATTCAGCTCGCGCCCGAAAAGCCGCTCACCGCACCGCGCACCGATATGACGGTCAACGAGATGCGCGAGTGGCTGCGCAACTGGATCGGCAACGCGACCGGACAGTCGCCCGACTCCATCAGCGAGAGCGCGCCGATGGTCGAACTGGGCCTGTCGTCGCGCGATGCCGTCGCGATGGCCAGCGACATCGAGGACCTGACCGGCGTCACGTTGACCGCCACCGTGGCGTTCCGCCATCCCACCATCGAGTCGCTGGCCACGGTGATCGTCGAGGGTGAGCCGGAGGTCGAGGATGCCGGCGATGATGACGAGGACTGGACGCGGACGCGCGACGTCGAGGACATCGCGATCGTCGGCCTGGCCACCCGCTTCCCCGGGGACATGAACACCCCCGACGAGACGTGGCAGGCGCTCATGGAGGGCCGTGACGCGATCACCGATCTGCCGGAGGGCCGCTGGGAGGAGTTCCTCGGCGAACCCCGCATCGCCGAGCGCGTCGCCAAGGCCCGCACCCGCGGCGGCTACCTGACCGACATCAAGGGGTTTGACGCCGAGTTCTTCGCGCTGTCGAAGATGGAGGCCGACAACATCGATCCGCAACAGCGGATGGCGCTCGAATTGACCTGGGAGGCACTGGAAAACGCCCGTATCCCCGCATCGAGCCTGCGCGGCGGCAACGTCGGTGTCTACATCGGCAGCTCGCTGAACGACTACAGCTTCCTGGCCATGTCGGACCCGTCGATCGCCCACCCGTACGCGATCACCGGCACGGCGAGTTCGATCATCGCCAACCGGGTTTCGTACTTCTACGACTTCCGCGGCCCCTCGGTGGCCGTCGACACCGCCTGCTCGAGTTCGCTGGTCGCCGCGCACCAGGGTGTGCAGGCGCTGCGCTCGGGTGAGGCCGACGTCGTTGTCGTCGGCGGCGTCAACGCGTTGATCACCCCGCTGGTGACGGTCGGCTTCGACGAAGTCGGCGGGGTGCTCGCGCCGGACGGCCGGATCAAGTCGTTCTCGCAGGACGCCGACGGCTACGCCCGTTCCGAGGGCGGCGGAATGCTTGTGCTCAAGCGGGTTTCGGATGCCCGCTGCGACGGCGACGAGATCCTCGCCGTGATCGCGGGCAGCGCGGTCAACCACGACGGCCGGTCCAACGGTCTGCTCGCGCCCAATCCCGACGCGCAGGCCGAGGTGCTGCGCAAGGCGTACAAGGACGCCGGCATCAACCCGCGCCTCGTCGACTACATCGAGGCGCACGGCACCGGCACCATCCTCGGTGATCCGATCGAGGCCGACGCGCTCGGCCGCGTCGTGGGCAGGGGGCGGGCGGCCGACAAGCCGGCGCTGCTGGGCGCGATCAAATCCAATGTGGGACACCTGGAGTCGGCGGCGGGCGCGGCGAGCCTGGCGAAGATGACGTTGGCCCTGCGCAACGACAAGATCCCGCCGTCGATCAACTACGCAGGCCCCAACCCCTACATCGACTTCGACGGTGTGCACCTCAAGGTCGCCGACACCGTCACCGACTGGCCGCGCTACAGCGGCTATGCGATTACCGGCGTCTCGGGGTTCGGTTTCGGCGGCGCCAACGCCCACCTCGTGCTGCGCGAGGTGCTGCCGTCGGACCTCGTCGAGCCCGAACCGGAGCCGGAACCCGAAACCGGGCAAGACAAGTCGTCTGACGCGAACGCCGTCTACATCGGCGGGGTGCGGATGGACGAGTACGGCGAATTCGTCGATGAGCCGCTTGCGCGAAGAGAATCAGGCCTCGATGACGACGACGCCTTGGACCGTCCCGCGCACGCACAGCAGGACGAGCCCGAACTGCCCGGCCTGACGGACGAGGCCAAGCGCCTGCTCGAGGCAGCCCGCGAGGAGATGGAGGCCGGTGAGCAGCCGGCACCGGTTGTACCGCTGGCGGTTTCGGGTTTCCTGACATCGCGGAAAAAGGCCACGGCCGCCGAGCTGGCCGACTGGATCGACAGCCCCGAGGGACGCGCGTCGTCGCTGGAGTCGATCGGCCGCGCGCTGTCGCGGCGCAACCACGGGCGTTCGCGCGCGGTGGTGCTGGCCCACGACCACGACGAGGCCATCAAGGGCCTGCGCGCCGTGGCCGAGGGCAAGCAGCACCCGAGCGTGTTCAGCGCCGACGGCCCGGTGACGAACGGGCCCGTGTGGGTGCTCGCGGGTTTCGGTGCCCAGCACCGCAAGATGGGCAAGAGCCTGTATCTGCGCAACGAGGTGTTCGCAGAGTGGATCGACAAGGTCGATGCGCTCATCCAGGATGAACGGGGTTATTCGATCCTCGAGCTGATCCTCGATGACGCGGTCGACTACACCAATGAGACCTGCGAGTACCCCATCGAAGTCGTCCAGACCGTGATCTTCGCCCTGCAGATCGCGCTCGGTGAGTTGCTCAAGCACCACGGCGCCAAACCCGCTGCGGTGGTAGGCCAGTCGCTCGGCGAGGCCGCCGCCGCGTATTTCGCGGGCGGCCTGTCACTGGAGGACGCCACCCGGGCCATCTGTTCGCGTGCTCACCTGATGGGTGAGGGCGAGGCCATGCTGTTCGGCGAATGGATCCGGTTGATGGCGCTGGTCGAGTATTCGGCCGACGAGATCGATACCGTATTTGCCGATTTCAAGGATCTCGAGGTATGCGTCTACGCCGCGCCGACCCAGACCGTCATCGGCGGCCCGCCCGACCAGGTCGACGCGATCATCGAGCGCTGCGAACAAGAGGGCAAGTTCGCCCGCAAGATGCAGACCAAGGGCGCCAGCCACACCTCCCAGATGGATCCGCTGCTGGGTGAGCTGGCCGCCGAACTCGTCGGGATCGAACCGCATCCGATCAAGATCGGTTACTTCTCGACGGTGCACGAGGGTCGTTACCTGCGCCCCGGTGAGACCATCCACGATGTCGACTACTGGAAGAAGGGGCTGCGTCACAGCGTCTACTTCACCCACGGCATCCGCAACGCCGTCGACAACGGCCATACGACTTTCCTGGAGTTAGCGCCGAACCCGGTGGCGCTCATGCAGGTCGGCCTGACGACGGCGGCGACCGGCCTGCACGACGCCCAGCTGATCGCGACGCTGGCGCGCAAGCAGGACGAGGTCGACTCGATGACCGCGGCGATGGCCCAGCTGTTCGTGCACGGCCACGATCTGGACTTCCGCACGCTGTTCCCCCGGCGGTCCAAGGGGTTGGCCGGGGCGTTGGATTTCGCGAACATCCCGCCGACCCGCTTCAAGCGCAAACCGCACTGGCTCGACGCGCGGTTCACCGGAGACAGCTCGGTGATGATGCCGGGCAACCACGTCGCCACCCCGGACGGCAGGCACGTCTGGGAGTACGCCCCCAAGGGTGAGCCGGATCTGGCCGGGTTGGTCAAAGCCGCTGCCGCTCAGGTCATTCCCGACGCCAAGTCGGTCGCCTCCGAACAGCGCGCGGTGCCCGGTGAGGGCGCACGGCTGGTCACGACGCTGACCCGCCATCCGGGAGGGGCCAGCGTGCAGGTGCACGCGCGCATCGACGAGTCGTTCACCCTGGTGTACGACGCCGTGGTGAGCCGCACCGGCGCCGCGGCGGCGCTGCCCGTCGCGGTGGCGACGGGAGCGACTGTGGCCGAGCAGGTTTCGGCGGCGCCCGCAGACGATCCCGAAGAAGACGCGGCCGAGATCCTGCAGGACAACCTGACTGCGGGTGCGGGCCTGGCCGCCGGCTTCGCGAAGTGGTCGCCGGACTCCGGTGAGTCGATCCGCGACCGTCTCGGCGCGATCGTCGGCGGGGCAATGGGTTACGAGCCCGAGGACCTGCCGTGGGAGGTGCCGCTGATCGAGCTCGGCCTGGACTCGCTGATGGCTGTGCGGATCAAGAACCGCGTCGAGTACGACTTCGACCTGCCGCCGATCCAGCTGACCGCGGTGCGCGACGCCAACCTGTATGCGGTCGAGAAGCTGATCCAGTACGCGATCGAACACCGCGACGAGGTCGATCAGCTTGCCGAGCATCAGAAGACCAAGACCGCCGAGGAGATCGCGGCCGAACAGGCCGAGTTGATGGGCGGTGCGACCACCGTCGCCGAACTCGAGCAGGTGTTGGCCGAGAAGACCGGCGTCGCCTCCGAGGTGACCAGTGCGGGCACGGCGACGGAATCCGACATCCCGCCGCCGCCGACCGACCCGAGCGGCCCGGTGATTCCGCCGCCGCCGACGGATCCGAGCGGCCCCACGCCCCAAACCGCCGCAGGCGGCCCGTCACAGTCGACGGTCGCGGCGGCGAGCAAGGTACTCACCCAGGAGGCGGTCACCGAAGCGCTCGGCTCCGACGTGCCACCGCGCGACGCCGCGGAACGCGTCACGTTCGCGACGTGGGCGATCGTCACCGGTAAGTCGCCGGGCGGCATCTTCAACGACCTGCCCGACGTCGATGACGCGACCGCGACCAAGATCGCCGAGCGGCTGACCGAGCGGGTCGACGAGGGCACCATCACCGCCGACGACGTCCGCTCCGCGAAGACCATCGAGGAGCTGTCCACCACCGTCCGCGACTACCTCGAAGGCGGCAAGGTCGACGGCTTCGTGCGGACCCTGCGCGCCCCGTCCCAAGACTCGGACCGGATCCCGGTGTTCGTCTTCCACGCCGCCGGCGGTTCGACGGTGGTCTACGAGCCGCTGCTCAACCGGTTGCCCGCGGACACACCGATGTACGGCATCGAGCGCGTCGAGGGCACCATCGAGGAGCGCGCCCGCGAGTACGTGCCGAAACTGTTGGAGCTCAACGGTTGGACGGGAGACAAGCAGGGTCACCCGTTCGTCCTGGCCGGTTGGTCGCTGGGCGGTGTGCTCGCCTACGCGTGCGCGATCGGTCTCAAGCAGGCGGGCGCCGATGTGCGGTTCGTCGGTCTGATCGACGCGGTCCGTCCGAGTGAGGAGATCCCCCAGACGAAGGAGGAGACCCGCGCCCGCTGGGATCGCTACGCCCGCTTCGCCGAGCGCACGTTCAACGTCGAGATCCCCGAGATCCCCTACGAGGAACTCGAGGCCCTCGACGACGAGGGCCAGGTGCGCTACGTCCTCGACGTGGTGAGCCAGAGCGGGGTGCAGATCCCCGGCGGCATCATCGAGCACCAGCGCACCTCGTATCTCGATCAGCGGGCCATCGATACCGCCGAGATCAAGCCGTACGACGGCAAGGTCACGCTGTACATGGCTGACCGCTACCACGACGACGCGATCTACTTCGAGCCGCGCTACGCCACCCGCAAGCCGGACGGCGGCTGGGGGGAGTTCGTTTCTGACCTGGAGGTCGTCCCGATCGGGGGCGAGCACATCCAGGTGATCGACGAGCCGTACATTGCGAAGGTCGGGGCGCACATGAGCGAGTCGATCAGCCAGATCGAGGCCGACAACACCGATCAGGAGAAGCAGGGCAAGTGACGACGGAATCTCTGCCGCCCATCCGCACCAGGACCACCGCAGAACTGCTCGCCGAACTCCGCGAGAAGCTGGAACAGGCCAAGGAGCCCGGTGGGGAGAAGGCGGTCGCCAAGCGGGAGAGAAAGGGCATTCCGAGCGCCCGCGCGCGAATCCACGCCCTGGTCGATCCGGGCAGCTTCCTGGAGATCGGCGCGTTGGCGAAGACGCCCGGTGATCCGAACGCGTTGTTCGGCGACGGCGTGGTGACGGGGCACGCCAGGATCAACGGCAGGCCGGTCGGCGTGTTCAGCCACGACCAGACGGTGTTCCAGGGCTCGGTCGGTGAGATCTTCGGCCGCAAGGTGGCCAAGCTGATGGAGTGGGTGGCGATGGTCGGCTGCCCGATCATCGGCATCAACGACTCGGCGGGCGCGCGGATCCAGGACGCGGTGACGTCGCTGGCGTGGTACGCCGAGCTGGGTCGCCGCCACGAGCTGCTCCGCGGGCTGGTTCCCGAGATCTCGATCATCCTCGGCAAATGCGCTGGGGGAGCGGTGTATTCACCGATCCAGACCGATCTCGTCGTGGCCGTTCGGGATCAGGGCTACATGTTCGTCACCGGACCCGACGTCATCAAGGACGTCACCGGCGAGGACGTCTCGCTCGATGAACTCGGCGGCGCCGATGCCCAGGCCCGCTACGGCAACATCCACCAGGTTGTGGAGAGCGAGGCCGCGGCGTTCCAGTACGTCCGCGATTACCTGGAGTTCCTGCCCGCCAACACGTTCGACGATCCGCCGATCGTCAACCCCGGGCTGGAGCCGGAGCTGACCCCGCATGATTACGAGCTGGACTCGATCGTGCCGGACAGCGACAACATGGCCTACGACATGCACGAGATCCTGCTGCGGATCTTCGACGACGGCGACGTCTTCGATGTGGCCGAGCAGCAGGGTCCGGCGATCATCACCGCGTTCGCGCGGGTCGACGGACGCCCGGTCGGGGTGGTCGCCAACCAGCCGATGCACTTGTCCGGGTCGATCGACAACGAGGCTTCCGACAAGGCCGCGCGGTTCATCCGGTTCTGCGATTCCTACAACCTGCCTTTGGTTTTCGTCGTCGATACGCCGGGATTCATGCCGGGTGTCCAGCAGGAGAAGGGCGGCATCATCAAGCGCGGCGGCCGCTTCCTGAACGCCGTCGTCGAGGCCGATGTGCCGAAGGTGACCATCACCATCCGCAAGTCATACGGTGGGGCATACGCGGTGATGGGATCCAAGCAGCTGTCGGCGGATTTGAACTTCGCGTGGCCGACCGCGCGCATCGCGGTGATCGGCGCCGAGGGTGCCGCCCAGCTGCTGGTGAAGCGGTTCCCGGATCCGACGGCGCCGGAGGTGCAGAAGATCCGCGCCGACTTCATTGAGGGTTACAACCTCAACATGGCCACGCCGTGGATCGCCGCCGAGCGCGGCTTCATCGACGCGGTGATCCAGCCGCACGAGACCCGGCTGTTATTGCGCAAGTCGCTGAACCTGCTGCGCGACAAGCAGATCACCCGCGTGCAACGCAAGCACGGCCTCACCCCGATCTAGTCCCCCGCGCCCGTGGTCACCCCGCTGGGGGCTGCAACGGAACCCCTGGTGCCAACACCGGGGGCGCCATCGGCGGAATGGGCTCGCCGATGTTGGGCGGATTGACACGGACCGTCGGGAGTACCTCCCGCGGCGGCACTTGTGGCCCGGCGCCCTGGCCCTCGGCCGGCGGCGCCACACACTCTTTTCGATTGTCGTTCCACACGCCGCCGCTGTGCTTACAGCAGTACTCGTTGGCGGTATCGATCCAGTTCTGCGTGTTGTCGAGGCCCTCGTCCAGGGTTTGGGTGCAGTTGTCGAACTCCTCGATGTCCCATACGGGCTCGGCACTCGCGATCGTGCCGCACCCGAGTGCGACACATCCGAGCGCGGCGGCCAGCATCACAACACACCTGAGTAGGAAGGGGTGGGCGGTTTGGCGACGGATTGTCATGGTCAGTTCCTAAGTTCATTGCTGTCTGTCGCGAATAAGAGACGTGCGACCTGCGCCCTCCAAGTGGGGTCGCCGACGGTCATCGCCGAGATCGGTCGGCACGCATATTGCCTGGTGTCACATCAGAGCGCGTACCCGGGCGCTCGGCCGAGAGGTTTATCTAGCGGACTTCATCTGCCATATGCGTCCTCACCTTCATGCGCCCGTGGTTGGCGCCGAACTGCCGAATTGGACGAAGACCTTCTCCGAGGGTCTCACATCGGAGGCCTGGCGAGCGCCCAGTTTGTCGAACCCGAGCACCTGGACACCACCAAACTCCTTGTGAGCGCAAGCAGAGGCCCGTGGCGCGGAATCGTGTCGTTGCGGTGATGGGTCCACGCAGCTGTCGGCGGAGCTGAACGTCGCGTGGTCGACCACGCGTCGCGGTTATCTGGCCCGTGCGAGACCCGGCTGCTGTGCAAGTCGCTGCGCCTGATGCGAGAAAAGCAGATCAGCCGCGCAACGCAACAACGGGCTGACCTCGATTCAAAATCGCGCGAGCGGGCGCTCAGCGCCGAACCCATCGGACGATGACGGTGCCGTCGTCGCCGAGCAGTACACCTTGCGCCGCATGCCGATCTGGTGAGACACAACTCGTCGATCTCGTCGCCGGCGACCAGGTGGGAGAACCACGTCGGACCGCCCTCACCACTAGGCGGCTCAGACCTAGATCGCCGAGGGCGCGACAACTGCCGCAGAGCTTGCTCGCGTCGACGATTACGGCTTGATGCGGATGTGGCCCGGGCTGTACAGGCCGCTGCGGGTGGCCGTCCCGAAGTCCAGCGTCGCAGGCGTCGCCCCTTGCGCCTCAGGGGTCGGCTCGAACCGGCGCAGCGAGCCCCAGTCCCGACCCCAGTCCTCCGACAGATACGTCGCCATCACGTGCGCGCGCAACAGCAGATCCGTGATCCCCAGCAGACCACCGTTGAGGCCGTCCTGCCACGTGTCGGTGTCCTTGCGCTTGGCGTTGTAGTCCGGGGTGATGCGGAACTTCGGAATCTCCGTCACGCCGTTGGCGTGCAGCATCGGCTGTTGGCACGGGAATGCCAGACCGACCGCCCAGTCCATCAGCACCGGCTGCTCCGAGCCCACGTACTCCTGAACCGACCGCAGTTCGGGGACCCGGGGCGGAGTCACCGCGAGCCAGTCGCCCGGCGTCAGCGAAAGATCCTCGGCAACAACGCGAACGGCGACCGCATCGGTCGGGATGTCGGCGCGGGGGAAGCGCAGGTTGCGCCACGACGGGATCGGACCCAGGTCGTAGGGCACCATCCGGCCGGCGGGCACCATGGCACCGTCCGGAGCGCGGCGCGCGTACTCCAATTCGACCGTCTCGCCCTCGGTGCGCCCGTTGAACACGCTGTCGCCCGTGATGGTTCCGGCGGCGGTGACGACGACAAGCGGATGCCCGTCGTCGGGGGCGGGCAGTTCGTACCAGGCCGACGTCAACCTGCTCTGCTGCTGGGGTCCCTCGACGTAGGTTCCCGCCACCGGAACCCGGTTCGGGTCGAGCCCGTACGGCAGCGGCACCGTCGACCCGTTGACACCGGGCTCGTCCAGCTCGGTGGACTGGTCCCAGTCGTAGTCCGTGCCGGGCATCGGCAGATTCATCCGAATCGCCTCGGCGACAATCTTTTCCGGCACACCATCGGCGGTGAACCCGACCGGCCCGTCTCCACCAAGCGGGCCCAACGGCCCGTACTGCCCGGGCAGCGCTGTCAGGAAGCCTTGGTTGGCGTCGGGTTCGACGAGCACGTCGTCGGCCAGGCCGCAACCGCCGGCGAAGGCGCGCAGGTTGGCCCACGCGTTCGAGTAGGTGGGGTACTGGCGGACCGCGCCGACGAGCATCGATCCGACGAACACGACCACCATGAAGCCCGCGACGACCGGGATCGGCGCCGCGGTCAGCGCCCGGGCGATGCGCCCTTCGCCGCGGGTCCGCGACGAGAAATGTAGCCAGGCCGCCCATATGGCCGCGATCGCGAACAGCGCGAACAAGACCGTGCTGACGGTGATGCCGCCGATGGCGGGTTCGTCGTTGTTGAACGGGACGCCGTAACTCGACACGTACCACCAGCCGTTGGTGGTCGCGAAGCACAGTGCGAGCACGAACAACACAGCGGCCAGGAAAGCCATCCGGTTGCGTGACCACTTCAGCACCGCAGGCGACACCAGCACGGTGGCCAGCGCCGCCATCGCCGCCCCGACCGCGGCGAACAGTCCGAAGTGGTGCACCCACTTGGTGGGGGTGAACATCAGGAAGAAGACCGTGCCCAGGATGATCCCGATCAGCCGCCACGCGGGACCCCGTGCCACCCCGGGCACGCGTCCGCGTCGCAACATGATGAACATCGCGGCGAACAGCGACAGCGCGGTGATCAGGAAGCCGAAGCGACGTGACAGCGATCCGTCCACCGTCGGCAGGATCAGGTAGTAGTAGCGCAGGTTCTCGGTGTACCACTCCTGGTTCGGGCCGACGGCGGTGCGAATCCTGGTCGCCTCCAACACCGTTGCGATGGTCTGGTCGAAGAAGACGACCGTAAGGATCACCGTTCCTGCGGCCAGCAGTGGCAACACCAGCGGCCAGACGCCCACCACCCGGCGGCGACGCACCAGGATGCGCAACAGCGGTCGACCGCCCGCCAGCAGCGCGGCCACCGCGATCAGACCCGTCGGCTGGATCCCGAGCGTGAACGCCGCCGTGATGATCGCGAACGCCGCGGGAGTGAGTCGTCCTGAGGTGATGGCCCGCTCGATCAGCACGTAGGTGATCAGCGCGCCGGTGGCGATCTGGCCTTCGGGGCGCAGGCCGTTGTTGAACGGCATCCATGCCGCCAGCAGCACCAGCCCCGCCGCCCACAGCGCAGGCTTGCTCGCGGCAACAGCGGGACCGAGGCGCGGCAGCACCTCACGAGAGAGCAACAGCCAGCACACGATTCCGCACACCAGGTCCGGAAGTCGCATCCAGATGCTCGCGTCGCTGACGCTGGTCATCATCGCCAGCAGGTTGTAGTACCAGCCGAACGGGTCCTCGGGGCTGCCGAACCATCGGAAGTAGTTCGACATGTACCCCGCGTGACCGGCCACCCGGGCCATCCCGAGGATGTAGCCGTCGTCAGAGGAGTTGGCCCCGATCACGTGCCAGACCGCGAAGCCGCCGACCACCACCACATCGGTGGGGCTGAACGTCCGCCACCGCTGCGGGATCAGCCGCCGCATTCGCCTGCCGTCCAAACGATCCAGGCGCCACAGCGCGAGCAGTGCGATCGCCGTCGACACGATGGCCAGCACCATCGCCGTCAACTTCAACGGTGTCGGATTGGTGGTGAACCGGGTGTCGATCTCTGCCGACAGGCTCAGCCCCGACGGCGCAGGACCGGTCAGGTCGGTGAACACGCCGACGATCGCGGGGCGCAGGTTCGGGTCCGGGAAACCGGTGTACTGCGGCGAACCGTCCGCCTTCGTCAGCCCGACGAAGTCGGCGAAGGTGCCCTCCTCCGAGGAGGTGATCTCGATGCGAGAGCATCCCGGGGAGTCCCCGGTGCCGACCACCCGGGCTCGGGGGACGCTGGCCACCACCACGTTTCGGTCGGTGATGTCGACACGCTGCGGGTTGACCGTGACGAACAGACTCTGCAGCGCGGCCTGCTTACCGTCCTTGGGCGCGGTGCCCAACACGACTCCGCCGCGCGGCGGCATCGAGCGGATCACCTCGCACGGCACGGTCACCGACATCCGCACCGGAGTCTGCGTGATCAACGGCGCGGTGACGCTGTTCAACTCGCCCTGCTGCGGCCAGTTCAGCGATGCGGTGGTCTGTTCCACGGGAAGCAGGGGAGTTGCCACCGACAGCACGAAGCCGATCAGGCCGGCGACCGCGGCAACCCATCGGGCGATTCGCACGTCGGAACTCGATGTCTGGCTCATGGCAGCGCCCTGATGGGTCCGCTACGGCTCCAACCGAACACGCGCACCGCCCCCTGCTCGACGACCGCGTCCGGCGCCTCGGATTCGGGGACCACCCGTAGGTACCGCTCGATCGAACCCCAGTCCCGGTACCAGTCGTCGCGCAGATAGGTGGGCACGGTCGAGGTGCGCAACAGCGCCTGGATGAACAGGAACGGACCGCCGTCCTCGGCGGACTGCCACTGGTTCGAGGACACGACCACCTGCTTGAGGTTCGGGAGGATGCGGTATTCCGGCAACTCGGCGATGCCGAGATGTTCGGAGAACGGGCGCTGGCAAGGGAAGTTCGCGGCGGTCGCGATGTCCATCAGGACGGGTGTCTGCGAGCCGAGGAACTGCTGCGCCGTGACGAGCACCGGCACCCGCGGCGGGGTGAACGCGAACCACTGGTCGGTGGACAGGTTCGGGTCGTCGGCGACGATGCGCGCGACATTCGCCTCCGGCGGCGCCGTGGCGAGCGGGAAACGCAGGTTGCGCCAGGCCTTTTGAGGACCGGGGCCGACGTCGATCGGCTGCACCTCGGCCAGCGGCTGATAGCTGCCGTCGGGGCGGTGCACACCCCACTGCAGCTTCAGCGACTGCCCGTAGTTGAACGAACCGTCCTCTTCGTAGAACCAGATCGCCCCCGCCGCCGCGACGGTGACCAAAGGCCGGTCCGGGGTGCGTGGCGGCAGCTGGTACCACGCCGAGGTCACCTTGGCCGCGACGGTGTTCTCGTCGTAGCTGCCCATCACCGGCGTGCGGTCGGGGTCGAGTCCGAACGGCAGGAACACATTTGAACCGTTTACGCCGACGGGTCCGTATCCACCGCCGGTGCCTGCGGCGAAGCCGATCCCGATGTTGGGTTCGTTCGGTGAGCCGTCGGAGTTGACGGTGCCGGGGTTGGCGGTGATCGGCTCGGGCGGTTCGAGGGTGTCGCTGACGCCGTTCGGGTTGAAGCCCACGGGGTCCTCCCCGCCGAGCGGGCCGTACTCGCCGAAGCGTTGCCCCGGAACCGGTTGCAGCATACCGGCATTCGTGTCGGCCTCGACGAGCACATCGTCGGCCATCGCGCAGCTGGTGTCCGAGAGCCCGGACTTCAGCGCCGAGAAGTTCGCCTTGGCGGTGGTGTAGACGGGGTAGCGCTGCACGGCGCCCTTGGCCATGGAGCCGACCTCGAGCACCACCATGATCGTCGCCACCACCAGCAGCGGCGTCGAGGCGAGGACGCGATTGCGTTTGGTGTTGGCGACCTCCGTGTGCCCCGCGTAGTCCATGCGGAAGTGCAGCCACCCCGCAAGCAGGCCGGTGATGATCGCCAGCGCGAGGAAGATCCCGGTGACCGGGATACCGGCGATCACCGGCTGCTTGTCGAACCACGGCACACCGTAGTTGCCGACATAGAACCAGCCGTTGATCCCCGATGTCGCCCAAGCCAATACAAACAACAGCGCGGTGACATAGAGCGCGAGGTTGCGACGGCTGTGCAGCCCGACGCGGCTGAACGCGAACGCCGTCACCGCACCGAGCGCACCCGCCAGACCGGCGAACGCGCCGAACTGCACCGCCCACTTGGTGGGCGTGAACGTCAGCAGCAGAAGGCCGATCGCCGTCGACCCGATCAGCCGCCACACCGGCCCGCGCGCCATGCCGGCGACACCGCCGCGCCGCAGCAGCACCGCGAGCATCCCGAACAGGCAGAGCAACAGCACCAGCACCGCGAAGCGTCGGGTCAGCGACGAATCGACGCTGTCCTCGACGGTGAGGAAGTAGTAGCGCAGGAACTCCTGGTACCAGGCGATCGTCGGGCCGACGACGTACTTGATGCGGGCCGACTCCGCCACCGTGGCCAGAGTCTGGTCGCGGAACACCACCACGAAGATCAGCGCGAGCGCGGACAGCAGCGCGGCCAGCGGCGCGAGCACACCGTCGACGGGACGACGCGCGCGGATGGTGCGGACGATCGCGCGGGCGCCGACCAGAAGGGGCGCGATCGCGATCAGTCCCTGCGGCGCCAACGTCACGCTGAACACCGCGATGACGATCGCCAGCGCGGCAGGCCACGTCCGCCGGGTGGCCACGGCGTTCTCCACCAGCACCCACACCGCGACGGTGCCGAACGCGATCAACGGTTCAGGCCGCAGGCCGTTGTTGAACGGCAGCCACGCCGCCAGGAACACCGCCCCCGCCGTCCACACCGTCACCCGGTTGGCCGCAAGCCGACGGCCGAGGCGCGGCAGGATGCAGCGGCTGACGATCAACCAGGCGCCGATGGCCGCCAGCGTCGCGGGCACCCGCATCCACACGCTGGCGGTGCTGACCGAGGCGAACGCCGCGAGCACCGATTGATACCAGTCGAACGGGGCCTCCGTGGCGCCGAAAAAGCGGTAGTAGTTCGCGGTGTAGCCGGCGTCGGCCGAGACGCGGGCGATGGTGAGGTTGTAGCCGTCGTCCGATGACAGCGCGCCGATGACGTGCCACAGCAGCAAGGTGCCCACGACGGCCAGGTCGGCCACCCAGTGCCAGAAGCCCACCCCCCAGACACGCCGCCAGGCGCGGCTCCGGCGGTCCAACACCGCCAACGCCACGATCGACGCGATCACGCACAAGACCCCCAGCACCATCACGGCGAGCTTGAGCGCGGTCGGGGAGGTGATGAAGCGGGTGTCGACGTCGACGCGCGCTTCGAGCCCCTCCTGTGGTGCGACCTCCAGATCCGTGAAGACGCCCGCGACCTGCGGCTTCTCCTCGGCCGGCAGCGTTCCCACGGCCCCGGGCAGCCCGATGAAGTCGGCGCCGGCCTCGCCGGGGTTGGCCCAGATGTGCAGAGTGCTGCAGGCGCCGTCCTCGACGGCGGGCCGCGGTGCGACGGCGGCGACGGAGTCGCGGAACGCCACGACAACGAGGTCGGAGGTGGCGCGCACGAACAGCCCGTTACGGCTGGCGTCGATGCCGCCCGGCGGGACGGTGGACAGCACCAGCCCACCGTCGGCGGGCAGCGTGGCGACGGCCCGGCAGGGGATCGAGATATCGAGGGCCTGCGGGGCGCCGGAGACCAGCGGGGCGGTGATGTCGCTGACGAACCCGTCGGGTCCGGTGCCCTGCGGCCACAGGATGGTCGCGGTGGTCTGTTTGACCGGCAGCAGCGGGACCAGCCCGCACAACAGCACACCGGCGATGCCCGCGACGACGGCGATCAGTCGCGCGATCCGATGGGCAGGCACGAGCGTCGATGGTAGGCGACTCGATCATCGGAGTCGGTGACCCCGGGCCGATATGGGCAAACGCCTCCTGCGCTCTGACGGGTTGATCCCACGCACCACGTGCGTGCGACCCACCGGTTAAGGGGTTATCCACAGCGGCCTCGGTGGCGACTGGTTCGCGGGCGGTGTCTCGTTCACGCTTATTTGCGTGACGCGCTGGCACCTCGGACATGTCGCGGACCTCACTGTCGCGCAGGACGGAGTCGTCGCTCGCCGCCAGGTACTGGCCGCCGGTGGTAGCGACTTCGATATCGCCAGACTGGTACGCCGTCGCGAGTTGATACCGCTCGAGCGCGGCGTCTACGTGAATCACAGCGGCCGCCTCACGCAGACGCAGCGCCACTGGGCCGCGGTGCTGGCATTCTGGCCCGCCGCGCTGGCCCACGCGTCGGCGCTGCCCGATCCGCCGATGACCGTCGTGCACGTCGCCGTCGACCCGTCGCGCAATTTGCGGCCACTGCGACGGGTGGTGCTGCATCGAATGCCGGATTTCGCTCAGCGCGCCGATCTCGACCGCAGCCCGCCGGCGATCCGCTTGGAACACGCACTGATCGACGTGATCAGCAGTGAACTTCGCGACGAAGATGTCGCCGCCGCCTTCGCCGTATTGGCGCGGGTGGGTGCCGCGCGGCGCACCACCCCCCAGCGCATCCTGCAGACCCTTCACGCCGCCGTGTCGCGGGTCGGCGGACGGTGGAGGCGATGCTCACCGACGTCCGCGACGGCGCGTGTTCGGTGCTGGAGCGTGGCTACCTGCATCGAGTCGAGCGGGCGCACGGGCTGCCGCGAGGGGAGCGCCAGATCCGCAGCACCGCGACCGGCCGGTCGACATTCCAGGATGTGCGCTACAAGCGCCAGGGAGTCGTCGTCGAGCTGGACGGTCGCGCGATTCACGAGTCACCGCGCGATCGCGATCGGGATGCGCTGCGTGACCTCGCAGAGCTGAGCCGGTCGGACCTCGTCACGATCAGGGTCACCTATGGACTCGTCTTCGGCGGCGCGTGCCGCACGGCTCTACTGATCGGCGACCTGTTCCGCCGCCGCGGCTGGACCGGTCGGCCGCGAAGCTGCTCGACCTGTCGTCCCGCGATCGCTCTAACGGGTTGATCCCACGCACCAGGTGGGTGCGACCAACCCGTTAAGGCCCGCAGCTCAGGACAGGCGCAGCGGCGCCGGGCTCCACAACCCGCTGCGCGTCGCCGTGCCCAGGTCCAGGCGGGCCTCCGCGGCGTTCGGGTACCACGGCGTGAGCTGCTGCAGCGAGCCCCAGTCCCGGAACCAGTCGTCGTCCAGATACGTCGGCACCGTCGTGGCCCGCACCAGCAGTTCGGTGATGCCGAGCGGCCCGCCGCCGAGGTAGTCCATCACCGGGGAGTTCGCCTCGGCCCCGAACCGGTCGGGCAGGATCCGCCACTTGGGCACCTCGACGACGCCGTTCTGGTGGCCGAACGGCCGCTGGCAGGGGAACGCCAACCCGACCAGCCAGTCCAGTAGCACCGGATCCGACGACCCGACGACGTCCTGCAGCGTGCGTAATTCCGGGATCCGCGGCGGCGTCACCGCAGTCCAGTGCTGCGGGTCGAGGTCTTCGTCGGAGGCCACCAGTCGGATCTGAGTGGCTTCGGGCGGTATCGCGGACAGCGGCGCCCGCAGGTTGCGCCATGCGGGGGAGGAGCCGACGTCGGCGAACCCGATCCCACCCCCGGGCTCGTCGGCGGCGGCCTGCTCGTCGGTCGCCCACTGCACCGTGACCTCACCCGCGTCGAACCGGCCGGCCGCCGAGATGACCAGCAGCGGGCCGGCGTCGTCGCGGGAAGGCAGTTGGTACCACGCCGAGCGCAACTGCGCGGGCTGCTGCGTGCCGGCCCGCCAGCTGCCCATCACCGGGGTGGTGGCCGGATCGAGTTTGTAGGGCAGCCGGGCCCGTGAACCGTTGACACCGGCGGCGGCCGTCGTGCCGCCCTCGGTCCCACCGTTTCCAGCTTGGTCGTCTTCGTTGTCGGTATCGGCGAAGTTGCTCGAGGTGCCCTGACCGCTCATCGTCTCGTCGGCGGAGACGTCACTGGGTATCCCGTTGGGGTTGAACCCCTGCGCGGTGCCTGCGCTGAGCGCCTCACCGACGGGAGTACCGATCGGCCTCAGCATGCCGACGTTGGGGTCCTCCTCGACGAGGACGTCCTCGGCCATCCCGCACGTTTTGCCGGTCAGGGCTTCGAGGTTGGATCGGCCGACGCTCCAGGCCGGGTACTGGTCGATCATGGCCAGCGTCAGCGAGAGCACCTCGAAAACCACGAGCAGCCATGTGGCGATGGCCAACGGCGCCTGCAACATTCGCTGCCAGCGCCGCTGCGGTCCGGGTGGCGACGAGTCGCGCCCGGAGAAGTGGAACCACGCCGCGGCGATCAGGGCCAGCACGGCCAGCCCGAGCAGGATCGTCGAGAAGCCGAACTTCCACTCCGGCATGGCGTTCGACCACGGCACACCGAAGTTCGACACGTACCACCAGCCGTTGACGGTGGCGAACGACAGCGCCATCGCGAACAGGACCGCGGCGCCGAACACCGAGCGGTTGCGCCGCGAGCGCATCGCCGTGGCGGTGACGGCGACGGCGGCCAGCGCGCCCAACGAGCCGGCCAGCCCGGCGAAGACCCCGAAGTGATGGGTCCACTTGGTCGGCGTGAACATCATGGCGAAAAACGAGATGACCGTGATGCCGATGATGCGACGGCTGGGCCCCAATGCCGTGCCGGGAATCTTGAACTTGCGCAACGACATCGCGACCGCAACGGCCAGCGCCAGCAACAGTGTCAGCACCGCGAACCGGCGCGCCACCGAACCGTCGGGGCTCAGCGTGAACAACCGCTCGTAGCGGATGTGCTCGTCGAACCAGCTCAGGCTCGGCCCGACCGCGGACTTGAAGGTGCTGGCCTGCATCTCGGAGGCCAGCGTCTGGTCCCGGAAGATCAGGATGATCGTGACGGTGGCCGCGGCCAGGATCGGCGCCAGCAACGCCAGATAGCCGAAGCGTGAGACATGCGCGGCGACAATGGTTTTCAGTGGCCCGACGGCCACCAGTAGTGCGCCCACGGCGGCGATGCCCGTCGGCCCGGAGAACAGCGTGAGCGCACCGATGATGATCGCGATCGCCACGGGCAGCAGCCTGCTGGTGGCCACACCCCGCTCGACCGAGCACCAGGTGAGAAGGATGCCGAGCGCGATGATCGGTTCGGGGCGCAGCCCGTTGTTCAGCGGCAGCCAGAACGCCAGGAACAGGCCCGCCGCCGTCCACGCCGCCGCAGGTGTCTTCTTCGCGGCGTGGCCCAGGCGCGGGATCACCTCACGGCTGATGACCCACCAGCACGCCAGCGCCATCACCAGCGTCGGCAGGCGCATCCACACGCTGTGCGTGCTGACGTGGGCCCACAGCGCCAGCAGGTCGTAGTACCAGCCGAAGGGCGCCTCCGGCGTGCCGAACCACCGGTAGTAGTTCGCCATGTAGCCGGCGTGCTCGGAGACCCGCGCCATCGTCAGGATGTAGCCGTCGTCGGCGGTGTTGGCGCCGACGAAGTGCCACCACACCAGCACCGCGGTCACGACGCCGTCGAGCGGTCGCAGCGTCCACCACCGCGGGGGCAGGAACCGTCTGACGCCGCGGCCGTCGGCGATGTCGAGAAGATGAAGCGCGACCAGGGCGATGACGGTCATCGCCACCCCGATGATCATCGCCAGGGTTTTGAGCAGCGTCGGCGACGTGCTGTAGCGGGTGTCGAGCGTCGCGGAGAACTCCAGACCCGGGGGCGCCGGACCGCTGAGGTCGGTGAAGACGCCGACGATCTGGGGGCGGAAGTCGTAGCCGCCGCGCTCACCGCGCAGCGGTTCACCGGGGTCGTCGTTCGGAATCCGTCCCGGACCCTGGACTAGGCCGACGAACTCGCCGGTCACCTTGTCGGCGTGCGCGGTGAAGGTCAGCCGTTGGCACTGCGGGCTGAGCACCTGATCCAGCGGCGCGCTGACTACTGGGGTGTTGCGCACGATCACCAGCAGGTCGTCGTTGACCCGCTCGATGAGCAGGCCGCGGTCGATGGCCTTGGGTGCCTGTTTGGGCACGGTCGACAACAGCACCGTGCGGCCCTGGCTACCGGGACCGGTCAGGCCGGCCGCCGCGCGACACGGCACTGAGATCTCCAGGTCGGTCGCGACGTAGCCGATGAGCGGGGCGTCCACGCTGCGCAGCACGCCGTTCTGCGGCCAGTTCAATTCGGCGGTGGTCTGCGTGACCGGCATCAACGGCGTCGCGATGGCCAGCAGTGCGCCGAGCAACCCCGCGACGATGGCGATGAGCCGCACCGTCCGATGGTTCGACCCGACACCGGCTTCACCGACCACGGGGTTCGATCTTAATTGGGCTTGCGGATCGCCAACACGAACGGTCCGATGCTGGAGACCTCGAAGCGGGGGTCGTCGAACAACGCCTCGTCGAGGGCGACGTGGTAGCGGCGCACATTGGGCTGGTTCGGATATACGTCGGAGGCCAACCGCAACGTATAGGTGTCGTCGGCGCCGCGGCGCATCAGAAACACCGTCGGCGGCTCCCACGGCAGCGTGTCGAGTGCCTCGATGAACTGGTCGGCGTCGGTCAGCGTGGCCCAGCTCTCGATGGCCTCGGCACGCTTCTCGAACTGCGCGAGGGGGTTGGCGTAGTGCGAGGTCAAGCCCTGAAAGCCGTAATAGGGGTAATAAGACAGGAAGCTGTAGTCGGCGGTCAGCACGACGGTCTCGTCACGGGGACGACCGGTCACCTCGGTGATCCTGGCGTCGATCTCGCGGTAGTAGCGCTCGGCGCCGGGCGGTCGCCGGTCCGCGCGCTGACCGTAGCCGTCGGTATCGGTATAGGCGACCACGATGTCGGACCGCAGCACGTCGGGGATGTCCTGGCTGTAGGTGACGGCGCCGATGGCGCCCAGCGTGGCCGCCGCGGCGACGACGCGGCGCGCGTTCTCGGGTCGCACCCGCGCCGCGACGGCCCGGGTGACCTCGATGAAGCCGAAGGCACCTGCGGCCGTCAGCAGCACGGTCAGCGTCGGATTCAGTCGGAACGACAACAATGTGGTGCCCACCAGCGTGGTCAGCATCGACAGCAGCGACCAGGCGTAGACGGCGAGCACCGCGATCGCCAGAGCGCCGGCCCTGGTGGAGGAGCGCGCGCGCCAGACCAGCCACAGCGTGCCGAGCATGCACAGCGCTCCCAGCAGTGTGAAGTGCAGCATCGGGAACTCCAGCTGCGCGCCGTCGGTCGGCAGATAGTGCTGCGCGGTACCGGAGTCGGCGGGCTCGCCGGAGAACGCCGCCAGAAGGTACGGCGCCCAGCCGATCAGCGCGATGGCGCCCGAGATGACCGCGATGACCACCAGCCGCAGCAGCGGTTCGATGCGTCTGCGCGCGACGGCCAGAAGCACCCCCATGATCGCCAATGTGAATGCCGCGTAGGCGAACAGCAGCGTGTAGGACAGCGCGGCGCCGCCGAGGAAGAGGCCGGTGCCGATGACGGCGGGCCAGCCGGCTCGCGTCCTCCCGCCCGCCACCCCATCCGGGTCACCCCCGCGCAGACCTGACCACGCGAGCACGAACACCGGCGGCAGCAGTACGCAGATGATCGCGGCGTAGGGCTCGGCCGGTGAGTATGCGAGCGTGGCCGCGGCGGTGGCGGTGGTCACGATGAGCGCGTACTCGAAGCGAATCATGGCTGCCCACAACACGAACGCCACCGCGATCGCGGCGGTGATCGACATGATCGCCCACGGTTTGAACATCTCCCACGCCGGAGTTCCGGTCAGCGCGGCCAGGCGGCCCCCGATCCAGAACCAGCCCGGTGGATAGAACGGCGGCAGACCCATGTAGGTCATATCGCGCAGCGCGGCGCTGTCGGCGAGCCGGGTGAGGTACTCGGTGCGGAACTGCTGATCGACCGAGATGCCGTACAAATACAGCCTCGTCGCACCGAGCGGCATCGCCAGCGTCACCACCGAGAACGCCGACAGGAACAGCGTCGCCCCCACCTTCGCGAGCAGCTGCCGGCCGCGCCGCCAGACCCATCCGCTCACCAACAACCCTGCCAGACAGGCGAACTGGCCCACCGTGGTCAGCGCGTGCAGTTGATTGGACGAGTTGTAGGCGGGCCACTCCACGCGCGCGATCGCGGCCAGCGAGACCACCGCGACGACGATCGCCACCGCGGCGGCCGCCACCATCTGGCCGGCGACCTTGATCGGCAGGGCCCGCGCGCCGCCGCGCATCAGATGGGTAGCTTGCGGAAGATCGGCCGCGGGATGTGGCGCAACACCATCATCACGTACCGGAACGCTCCCGGCGCCCATACCAGTTCCTTGCCTTTGGCTGCCGCCGTGACGGCCAGTTCGGCGACGTCTTCCTTGTCGACGGTGAACGGCGCTTCCTTCGCGCCGGTGGCCTTCCAGTGCTCGATGGTGGTCGTGGTGCGCACCTGACCGGGCCGGATCACCAACACTCGAACTCCGTGCTCCCGCAACGCCTCTCCGAGGCCGAGGTAGAAACCGTCCAAGCCGGCCTTGGTCGACCCGTACACGAAGTTCGACCGCCGCACCCGCTCACCGGCCGCTGAACTCATCGCGATGATCTGCCCGAAGCCCTGGGCGCGCATCTTCTCGCCGATCAGCACGCCGACCGAAACCGCTGCGGTGTAGTTGATCTGGGCGACCTGCACGGCCTTGGACTGGTTCTGCCACAGCTCCTCGGCGTCGCCGAGCAGCCCGAAGGCGACGATCGCGACATCGACATCATCGCCGCCCCAGGCCTTGTCGATCACGGCGCGATGCCCGGCGGTGTCGGCGCCGTCGAAGTCGATCCATTCGACGGACTTGGCCCCCGCGGCCGTCATCGCCGCGATCGCCTCGTCCTTGCGGGGGTGATTCGGCAGGTCCGCAAGGATGATGCGGGCATGCGCGTTGCGCAGGTAGCGCTCGCAGATCGCCAGCCCGATCTCCGATGTCCCGCCGAGCAGCAGGATGGTCTGGGGGTTACCTACAGCGTCGAGAACCATCTACAGGAGCTCCAAGCGTCGTGCCATGTCGGATGCGAAGACGCCGTTCGGGTCGGCCTTGCGGCGCACGGCAATCCACTCGTCGATCCTCGGATACATCTTGTGGAACCGCTCCGCGCTGACCCGGGAGTCCTTCGCGGTGTACACCCGGCCGCCGAACTCCATGACCCGCTCATCGAGCTCGTTGAGGAATTCGTTGACACCGGGCTTGTTCGGGAAGTCCATCGCCACGTTCCATCCCGCCATCGGAAAGCTCAGCGGCGCGCGGTTACCGGGACCGAACAGTTTGAACACGTTCAGTGCCGAATAGTGCCCGCGCGTCTGAATCCAGCGGATGATGGACTTGAACTCCTCGAGCGCATCGGGCGGAACCAGGAACTGGTGCTGCGCGAAACCCGCTGGGCCGTAAGCGTTGTTCCACCCGCTGACCAGATCCAGCATGTGGTAAAACTGCGACAAGTTCATGATCTTGCCGGTGTAGGTGCCGCCGAGCCGGTAGTACACCTCGCCGATCGCCATGAACGAGAGCTTGTTCATGGCGCTGACCGGGAAGATATCCGGCACCGAAAGTAGTTGTGGCGCATCGAACTTCAGCGGATCCTTGGCCAGCTTCGGAGGAAGCTGATCGAGCGTCGCGAGGCTGCCACGGCTGATCGCGGCCCTTCCGAGTTTCGGCGGCGGGCTGATCAGGTCGAACCACGCGCTGGAGTAGGTGTAGCGGTCCTCGCTGCCATCGAGGTGCACGGCGACGGTCTCGTCCAGGTCGCTGGTGGACACACCGTCGGCGATGAAGTACGCGGTTTCCGTGCGCGTCATCGCGATTCGGGCGCGCACCACGATCCCGGTGAGCCCGTTACCGCCGACCGTCGCCCAGAACAGTTCGGCGTCCGGCCCGTCGGGGGTGAGGGTACGAACCTCGCTGTCGGCCATCAGCAGGTCCATCGACAGCACGTGATTGCCGAAGCTGCCTGCACTGTGGTGGTTCTTGCCGTGGATGTCGGAGGCGATCGCGCCGCCGACGGTGACCTGCCGCGTGCCCGGCAGCACCGGTACCCACAGCCCGAACGGCAGCGCGGCCTTCATCAGGTGGTCGAGGCTGACGCCCGCATCGACGTCGGCCACGGCCGTCTCGGCGCTGATCGAGTGGACCTTGTGCAGCGCGGTCATGTCCACGACCAGGCCACCGCCGTTGCATGCCTGATCGCCGTAGGAGCGACCCAGGCCGCGGGCGAGGACGCCCCGGTGCAGGAACGACGGGCTGGATGCGCTGCGGTCGGCGGCCTCACGGACCGCAGCGGCGATCACGTCGACGTCCGGCGTGCTCAGCACCTGAGCGACCGACGGTGCCGTGCGACCGAAGCCGGTCAGGGCACGCGAGGTCGTCGGTAAGTTCTCGGACATCGTGACGAGGGTACCGTGCGGACAGCCGGCGCCATGACCGCTGGATATCACGCGGCCGGCAGCGGTGTCGCGTCAGTGCAGGCGGAAGATGACCGCACGCTGGACGACGAAATTGATCACCGTCGCCGTGCCCTGGGCGATGACGAACGCGACCGGCACCCGCCACGGTTTGTCGTCCCACGCCACGTACAGCACGTAGTTGATGCCGACCTGCGCGGCGTAGGTCACCGCATAGAGCGCACACACCGCGATGAACCGCGCGGTGCTCGGCGGCGCCTGAAAGGTCCACCGGCGGTTGATCAGATATGCCGTGGTGGTGCCCGCGATGAAGCTGAGCGTCTTGGCTACGTTGACGTGCAGACCGGCGGCGAGCAGGGCGACGTACAGGCCGAAGTCGACGATCGCGGAGAAACCACCGGTGACGATGAACCGCCAGATCTGGGTGCCCAGGCTCAGGGTCGGCTGCATCGGGGGCTCGGCCACCCGGGCAGCTTAGCGGCATGTGCAGCCGTCACGTCGCTAGGTTTCAGGTGTGCAGACCCGGTCCGGTGCAGAGATCGTCGTCGACGGCGACGTCGTCTACAAGCTGCACCGGCCGGGTACCAATCCGCGGGCACTGACGGTCCGACTCGGCATCGCTGCGGGCTCGGATTGCCTTCTCTCGCCGCTGTCGACGGTTCCCGAGCCGGTCGCAGCGCGCTGGCGCAGTCGGTGGCCGCGCGTGCAACCCCTTGCCCCGCAACCAGAGTCGGTGCCGTGGTCGGAAGCCGGACAGCTGCTGGCCCGGCTGCACCGGGAGCCATGGTCGTCGCGAGTGCCCCCGCACGGCTGGCCGCAACGGCTGCGGCGCGCGGTCGACGTGCTGCGCTCCGACGGCGATCCGACGGTGCGACGGGCCGCGGCCGCCCTGCCCGACGCGGTGTGGCGACCGGGCTCACCGGACCGTCCGCACACGTTGGTGCACGGCGACTGGCATCTGGGTCAACTCGCGCGCCCGCACGCAGACGGGCCCTGGATTCTTCTCGACGTCGACGACCTGGGTGCCGGCGATCCGGCGTGGGACCTGGCTCGACCGGCCGGATTCTGGGCGGCAGGACTGATCCCGGACGCCGACTGGCACAGCTTCGTCGATGCCTATCGCGCCGCAGGCGGCCCCGCGCTGCCCGATGGAGACCCGTGGCCGGTGCTCGACGCGTACGCGCGCGCGGCCGTGGTGCAGGCGGCGGCCCACCATCCTGACGACGAACTGTTGGTGGCGGCCTGCGCGCGGATGGGCTAGCTCGAGAAGAACAGCCGGCCGAACCCCTGTTTACGGTAGTACTTGTTGCCGCGATGGCCCCAGCCCGGGCCATATCCGTATCCCGGCTGGGCAGGTGGCGGAGGCGGTGCGGCCTGCACGAACCGGTTCTCCATCTGAGTCAGCGACTCGAGTTCGCCGAAGTCGAGGAAGATGCCGCGACAGGTGTCACACTGCTCCAAGTGGATGCCGTTGCGTTCGTAGGTCCGCATCGAGCCCGCGCACTTCGGGCAGGTCAGCGTGCTCGTCGGTGCGGACGGCGTGGACGACGGCGGCTGATATGGCGGGATGCTCATATCCGCATAACGGTCGCGAGCGACGCCTGAGTTCCGCGGCGAGGAAGCTACACCCAGTAGGCGACACGGCCGCGGTACTGCCGCATGGCGAACGCCGCGAAGGTCCAGCCGACCACGGTCAGCACGATCACCACCACCCAGTGGCGCAGTTCCTGGTCGGCGCCGAGCAGCGGGGCCCGCACGATGTCGAGATAGTGCAGCAGCGGATTGAGCTCGACGATCTTGGTGTACTGCTCGGCGCCCTGCTGTCGCAGGGTGGACTCGTTCCAGATGATCGGGGTCATGAAGAACAGCAACTGCACCAGGCTGACGAGCAGCGGGCTGATGTCGCGGTAGCGGGTGGCCAGGATGCCGAAGCACAACGCCACCCAGATGCAGTTGAGCACGATCAGACCCAGCGCCGGGATGACCGCCAGGTCCGTCCACTTCCACGGCTTGGGATAGATCATCGCGATGATCACGAAGATGATCATGTTGTGGGCGAACAGGATCATCTGTCGCCACACCAACCGGTAGACGTGCACCGACAGCGGAGTCGGCAACTGTTTGATCAGACCCTCGTTGGCGACGAACACGTCGGCGCCCTCCAGGATCGCCGCGTTGATCAGGTTCCACACGATCAGACCGAGGGTGACGTACGGAAGATGTTCGGACAGCTCGAGTTTGAACAGTTTCGAGTAGAGCAGCCCCATGGCGACAGCGGTGGCACCGGTGGCGATCGTGATCCAGAACGGGCCGAGAACCGAGCGGCGGTAGCGCTGTTTGATGTCCTGCCAGCCGAGGTGCAACCACAGTTCGTGCTTGCCGAAGCCGGCAACCAGGTCGCCCCAGGCCCGGCGCATGGTCTTCGACTGCGCAGCGGCATCGGTGAACGTCACGGCTGAAGCCTCCCGAACCTCTCCTTGCGGCCCATGCGCCGCAACCGAATCCACTCCATCAACCCGGCGGGGTCGCGGCGCGACACCAGGAAAAACCAACCGAAGCGCGCCCACTCCTGCAACTGCAGACGACGCAGCCCGGGCTGGGACAGCAGATATCCGCGGTTGCGGTAGGTATAGAAGCGCTTGGCAGCGTTTTCCGGAAACTGCGTGTGCATTCGGCCGCCGAGGATCGGTTTGAACTCGTCACCGCCCTGCGGATGCAGGTACACCGCGTCGAGGCAGGTGCCGAACGGTAACCCGGAGCGCACCAGCCTGCGGTGTATTTCGGTCTCGTCGCCGCGCACGAACAGGCGCAGATCGGGCACGCCGGTCGCCTCCAGCGTCGACGCGGCGAACAGCGCACCGTTGAACAGTGATGCGATGCCCGGCAACAGTCCCCCGCAAGCGGGAGGTGCCCCCACTGAAGCGGACTCGGTGCGTAACTCGTCGACACGGCGACGCCACACCAGTCCGCGACGCAGGGGGAAGGCCAGCCGCCCGGGATCGTTCATGTCGCAGACCATCGGCGACACCTCGGCAAGTCCGTGGCGCGCGGCGCATGCGATCAGCGTGCCCAGCACCTCCGAGTCGGCCGGGCGGCCGTCGTCGTCGGCCAACCACACCCAGTCCGCGCCGAGCGCCAGAGCATGCAGCATGCCCAACGCGAAACCGCCCGCACCGCCCAGGTTCCGGCGTGATCCGAGATAGGTGGTGGGGATGGGTTGTCCGGCAACCAGTTCGGCGACGCGGTAATCGTCGTCGTTGTCGACGACGATCAGGTGGTCGGGCGCGCGGGTCTGGGCCGCCACCGACTCCAGTGACTTCGCCAGGTCGTCGGGACGACGATGGGTGACCACCACCGCGCAGATGACGGGGCTGGTCGGCTCCTCGGGCAAGCCCTCGTCGGCCGTCATCCCTGGCGCGTCTCTTCGAGCACTTCCCTGACATGCCGGGCGGCGTCCTCGCCCTCATAGGCCCGCACGACGTCCTCGATGCCGCCGGTCATCTTGATCGTGCCGTGGTCGATCCACATCGCGGTGTTGCACAGCCGGGCCAGAAACTCATTGGAGTGGCTGGCGAACACCAGGATCCCGGAGCGCGCGACGAGTTCGGCCAACCGGGTCTGCGCCTTCTTCAGGAACTCGGCGTCGACCGCGCCGATACCCTCGTCGAGCAGCAGGATCTCGGGGTCGATGCTGGTCACCACGCCCATCGCCAGACGCACGCGCATACCGGTGGAGTAGGTGCGCAACGGCATCGACAGGTAGTCCCCGAGCTCGGTGAACTCGGCGATCTCGTCGATCTTGGCCATCATCTGCTTGCGCGTCTGTCCCAGGAACAGGCCGCGGATGATGATGTTCTCGAAGCCGGAGATCTCCGGGTCCATCCCGACGCCGAGGTCGAACACCGGCGCCACCCGGCCGCTCACGGTCGCCACCCCCCGGGTGGGCTCGTAGATACCCGACAGCAGGCGCAGCAGCGTCGACTTGCCCGCACCGTTGTGCCCCACCAGACCCACCCGGTCGCCGAGTTCCAGCGACATGGTGATGTCCCGCAGCGCCTCGATGACCACGACGTTGGAGTCGTTGCGCCCGATCGCGCCGCCGGCCTTACCGAGGAAGGCCTTCTTCAGCGAGCGTGACTTCGCATCGAAGATCGGGAACTCCACCCACGCGTTGCGGGTCTCGATATGTGGGACCAACGCATGCCCCTACAGGTACTGCCCGGTCCCCGGATGCGACGGACCGCCGCCGCGTATCGCCACTCCCGGTGGCAGCGCGCCTTGGCCCCGCATCTGCTCCAGCTGCTGTCGCGCCGCCATCTGCTGGGCGAACAGCGCGGTCTGGATGCCGTGAAACAGGCCCTCCAGCCAGCCCACCAGCTGGGCCTGCGCGATGCGCAGCTCGGCGTCCGAGGGTACGGCCTCTTCGGTGAACGGCAGCGTGAGCCGCTCGAGCTCGTCGCGCAACTCGGGGGCCAGGCCGTCCTCGAGTTCGGTGATGCTCGTGCGGTGGATCTCCCGGAGCCGATTGCGGCTGGCCTCGTCGAGCGGAGCTGCGCGCACCTCCTCGAGGAGCTGCTTGATCATGGTGCCGATCCGCATCACCTTCGCCGGTTGCTCGACGAGGTCGGTCAGCGACCTGCCGTCCTTTTCCTCGTCGGTCTCGGCTCCGGTGTCGGCTCCGCTGATGATCTCGATGTTGTCGTCGTCGGTCATACTCCCTGCGTTCCCTCTAATCTCCACGGCATTCGTCGCGCAAGCCTCGCGTTGCCTTCGACCGCGAACCAACTAGCGACACTAGTCGGGTCGTGCGCGGGGCGGTCCCCACGCTGCGCACAGGCGAACCCCGGTCGGTGACCGCAAACCGGTCGCTCGAACAACTTCGGCAACTCAGCAAACGGCTTCACCGGCGGCCACCGTCGCGAATATGCAGGCAAGTTAACTCGACACGGCCTTCTGGCGGAGTGGCGGGCGTGAGCAGCAACGACAACGGGTTTAGCACTCCGAACGCCAAGGTCACTGGACTAGTATGGCTGCCCAGCAGACCCAGTCCGACATGGCGGGTCGGGCCGAGTATCGGCCAGAATCGTGTGGGTTCGCGAACTCACGGATGCTCGAAGGTGGGCTGGCATGGCATACGACGTCGCCCGGGTGCGCGGTTTGCACCCTTCTCTGGGCGACGGGTGGGTGCGTTTCGACGCCCAGCACGGCATGTTGTTGCCCGACACCGTCGGCCGCGCGGTGTCCACGGCGTTCCGCGGGTCGATGGCCACCCCGGTCGGTCCGCACCCCTCGGCGCAGCGCAGCGCCGCAGTGCTGGAGGCCGCCCGGCTGGCCGTGGCCGATCTGGTCAACGCCGATCCGCGCGGTGTGGTTCTGGGCGCCGACCGGGCGATCCTGCTGACCTCGCTGGCGGACGCGTCGTCGTCGCGTGTCGGCCTCGGCTACGAAGTGGTGGTCACCCGTCTGGATGACGAGGCGAACATCGCGCCATGGCTGCGCGCCGCGAATCGCTATGGCGCCAAGGTCAAGTGGGCAGAGGTCGACATCGAGACCGGCGAACTGCCCAGCTGGCAATGGGAGAGCCTGGTCACCAAGCCGACCCGCTTGGTCGCAATCACTTCTGCCTCTTCGACTTTGGGTACCGTGACCGACCTGCGCGCGGTGACGAAACTGGCACACGATCAGGGCGCACTGGTGGTCGTCGACCACTCCGCGGCCGCGCCCTACCAGTTGATCGACATCGACGAGATCGACGCGGACGTGGTGGCGGTCAACGCATTGGCGTGGGGCGGTCCGCCCATCGGAGCCCTGGTCTTTCGCGATCCCTCGCTCATCGACTCCTTCGGTTCGGTATCGCTGGATCCGGACGCAAGCGGAGCGGCGCGGCTCGAAGTCGGCGCGCACCAGTTCGGTCTGCTGGCCGGAGTGGTGGCCAGCATCGAGTACCTTGCGTCCCTGGACGAGAACGCGCGCGGTACGCGCCGCGAACGCCTCGCGATCTCGATGCACTCCGCGAACGCCTATATGAGCCGGCTTTTCGACTATCTGCTGATCTCGCTGCGATCGCTGTCGACGGTGATGGTCATCGGTGCGCCCGAATCGCGAATCCCCGTGCTCAGTTTCGCGGTCAACGGCGTGCCCGCCGAGCGGGTGGTTCAGCGCCTGGCCGACAACGGCATCCTGGCGATATCGAATGCGAGTTCGCGCGTGCTGGACGTCATCGGCGTCAACGACATCGGCGGCGCGGTGACGGTCGGACTGGCGCACTACACGACCACCGCCGAGGTCGATCAGCTGGTGCGCGCGCTCGCTTCGCTGGGCTGACGGCCGCGCTAATCCGCTACGCGCAGAAGCACTTTCCCCGATACCTCGCCCGACTGCAGAAGCTCGTGCGCCGCCCCGGCTTCCTGCACCGGGTACTCCGCACCGATGATCGGGCCCACCTCACCGCGTTCGATCATCGGCCACACGTTGGCCACCACCGCGGCGACGACGTCGCTCTTGCTCCCCTTGCCGCTCACCGGGCGCGCGCGAAGAGCGGTGGCGATGACGCCCGCGCGCTTGCCGAGCAGCTTGCCGATGTTGAGTTCGGCCTTCACACCGCCCTGCATCCCGATGATCACCACCCGACCGTCGTTGGCGAGCGCATCGATGTTGCGGTCGAGGTAGGCCGCGCCCATGATGTCGAGGATCACGTCGGCGCCGCCCTCGGCCCTGACGCGTTCGACGAAGTCCTCGTCGCGGTAGTTGATCGTCACCTCGGCCCCGAGCTCGGCGCACAGGTCCAGCTTGTGGGCGGACCCGGCGGTTACCGCCACGCGGCAGCCGAGCGCGCGGGCCACCTGGATCGCGTGGGTGCCGATGCCGCTGGCACCCCCGTGTATGAGGACGAGCTGGCCCGCCGTCAAGCCCGCGGTCATCACCAGGTTCGACCACACGGTGCAGGCCACCTCGGGTAAACCGGCAGCTTCGTGCAGCGGCACAGACTCCGGAACCGCCATCACCTGCCCGGCCGGCACAGCCACATACTCGGCGTAGCCCCCGCCCGCCAGCAACGCGCAGACCTGTTGTCCGGCCGTCCAATCGGAGGCCTTCTCGCCGACCGCCGCGACCGTTCCCGAGACTTCGAGGCCGAGGGTTTCGCTGGCGCCCGGCGGCGGCGGGTATTTGCCCACGGCCTGCAAAAGGTCGGCCCGATTGATGCCGGCAGAGGCGACCTTGATCAGAATTTCGCCCTCGTCCGGCGTGATGTCGGGAACCTCTTGCCAGGTCAATCGGCCCTCCGGGCCGGCGACGATTGCATGCATCCCGATAACGCTACTAGCCTGCGTCGACAGTCTCACGAATTAGTCGCCAGCAATGTGATGGCCGTTTACTATGGCCGCATGGAGGGGATTATTGCGGGTCGTACCGCGGGGGATATGCCGGGGCTGGACATCGCGGAGCAGCGGTCCTGGCAAAATTTTTTGGATGCCGCGCTCCGGCTGTATGCGACCTTGAATCGGTCGCTGGTGGATAAGCATCATCTGACGCTCAACGACGTCAGACTGCTCGACATCCTGGACAAGTCACCGACGGGATCGGCCCGCATGGGCGATCTCGCCGAGGGCTTGATGTCGTTGCCGAGCCGGGTCACCCGGCAGATCCGCCGCCTGGAGATGCAGGGCCTGGTTCGCCGGGGAGCCAGTCCCGACGACGGCCGTGGCGTGCTCGCCAGCATCACCGACGAGGGGCGGACCGCGGTACGCGACGCGATGGTCACCTACGGCGAGAGCGTGCGGGCGCACTTTCTCGACCGGCTGTCGCGGCCCCAGGTCGCGGCGATCGGTGAGAACTGCAGGCGGATCAGCGTCGGGCTCAAGAACGGGTCGATGAACGCCAAGCTCGGCCGCGTCTGAGGGGATTCGCCGTCGCGACGGTGTGAGCCGCCCCGTACTCTTGTCGGCGGTGGCGTGGCAGAGCGGCCTAATGCACTCGCCTTGAAAGCGAGAGACGGCTAACACCGTCCGGGGGTTCAAATCCCTCCGCCACCGCTGGTCTCACCTCAGCTTCGATTGGTCACTGCCGACTCGACCGTGCTGACCAGGGCGGCATCGACGCCCCATGGCTTGTCCACCCCGACACGCTCGTCGAGATCCCACAGGACGCACTTCTCGCCCGGCATCGCCACCATCGACCACGCGACGACGGTTCTGCGGAGCTGTTCGCCCGGCGGGTCGACAAGAGCATTCGGGGGCGCACCACCGTCGGGGTGGTGGTGTAGAAATCGGCCGTATGCATCCGTGCAGAACGTCGAATACCTTGCGGTGCAGAGGATCAGACCGTGCCATGCCTCGTCGACGGCGCGGGAGGGCATCCCGATCACCTGGTCGTCACGTAGCGCAGGCGCGCAACATCGCAGCCACTGCCGCAGACCGACCGCTATGAGCTCACGCGGTTGCCACGGGCACGTCTTGAACACCGCCTCGGGCAACTCGAGCCGGGCGACGGCGGCATATAGCCGATCGGAGTCACTCCTGCGTGACCGCAGCACAGAATCACTGTAGGCGCGGCGTGGGCCGTTGAACATAAGCGGTGGCCGGGCCGCCACTCTGGCGGATGGTGTTCCTCACCGAATCCACACCAAATCGAGAGCATCTCGGGGACCGGGCGCGGCGTAGCATCCCTCTATGAGTACAGCGGTGGTAGTGATCACCGTCTCGTTGGTGGCGGTGATCCTCGTTGGCGCGGCGGTGATCTTGCTCGTAGCTAGTCGCGTCGGCCAGCGCCGCGCTGAGTCGGCGGGGGACCGATACCGCAGGGAGATGGGGGATCTCCACAGTCTGCGCAACAGGCGGATGACAAAGGCGCAACGGCGTCGAAAGCGTTGGGCGGCGGGAACTGCGGCGGCAGCCGGTCTCGGCTACACCGACTCCGGTGGCGGCTGGGACGGCGGAGGTTGCGGTGGCGGCGGCTGTGGCGGTGGAGGTTGTGGCGGCGGCGGAGCTTAGGGCATAGCGCCGGCCAACACTCGCACGCCCAAATCGATCTGGGACTCAGTGAGATTGGCGTAGCCGAGGAGCAGGCCAGGCGGCGCCGAGGCGGGGTTGGCGTAGCACGGTGCGAGCGGTTCGACCCGCACACGTTGTTCGGCGGCCAGCCGTACGAGGCCGTCGATCGGGAACCCGTCGGGGAAGCGCACCGTCAGGTGGACGCCAGCCGCGGCGCCGAGGACGGTTGCTTGCGGCAGGTGCCGGCCGAGTGCCCCCAGCAGGGCATTGCGGCGGATCAGGTACCGGCGCCGCATCTGGCGCAGATGCCTGTCGTATCCGCCTGATCTCAGCAGCTGCGCGAACGCCAACTGGTCCATCACCGAACTCCCGGTGTCCGCAAGACCTTTGGCCACTTTGACCGCGCCGACGAGATGTGCGGGCAGCACCATCCAGCCGATGCGGAGGCCGGGCGCCAGGGTCTTGCTGGTCGAGCCGACGTAGATGACGCGGTCGGGCGCGATTCCCTGCAACGCGCCGACGGGTGCCCGGTCGTAGCGGTATTCGGCGTCGTAGTCGTCCTCGATCACCAGATGTCCGGCTCGGACCCACTCCATCAGCTCAGTGCGCCGCGGGGCCGACAGCGCGACCCCGGTCGGGGACTGGTGCGCGGGGGTGGTCAGGACTGCGTCGGCACCGCTGGCCGCCAGCGCGCCGACATCGAGCCCATCTTCGTCGACCGGAACAGGAACCGGTTCAATACCGTTGTTACGCAGCACCATTCGGTGCAGCCAGAATCCCGGGTCCTCCATGGCCAGTGAGGATGTCGGCAATGACCGGGCGAGCAGCGCGATGGCCTGTGTCGCTCCGGAGCACAGCACAATGTGTTGCGGTTCGGCGAGCACACCGCGGACGCGTCGCAAATAGTCGGCCACCGCAACGCGCGTGGTGAACAGCCCCTGAGGCGCCACGTAACCGAATGCATCCGCGCCGATCTCGGCCAGGCCCTGCTTCAGCGCCCGCAGCCAGGCGTCGCGAGGAAAGCTGTGCAGATCCGGCGACCCCGGCAGGAAGTCGATGTCGTAGCGTGCCGTCGGCCCGGGCTCACCGCGGGAGGGCCGGTCGACGGTGTCGACCGTGGCGACCACGGTGCCCGACCCGTGCCTGCTGTGCAGGAACCCTTCGGCGACGAGTTGACTGTAGGCATCGACCACGAGCCGACGGGACACTCCCAGGTCGGTGGCGAGCAGGCGACTGGACGGCAGGCGGGTGCCCGGCGTGAGGCGGCCCGTTCGGATGGCCGTCCGCAGTCCGTCAGCCAGTTGGCGGTGTAACGGATCGGTGGCGTCGCGGTCGAGTTCCAGCAGCAGCTCCGGACCCGAAGTGGTACCCGATTTCGCTGTCAAAGTGGTGCCTATCTTGAGGCCAGTGGCGAACTAGCGTGACCGTATGACATCGACACCGACGCGCACAAGGGCGGGGTTCGTCGAGGTGACGCTCATCGTGTTCGGGCTCTACGCCTTGTCCGTGGGGCTGTTCATGATGTTCGCCCCTGGCGCGTTCTTCGACACGCTCGGCAACTTCGGCACGCGCAATGACCACTACATCTTCGACAACGCCACCTTCGAGATCCCGCAGGGGCTCATGCTGCTCGCCGCGGTCCGGTGGCCGCGGTGGCGCACTCCCGCACTGGCATTCGCGACGCTGCACTGGGCGCTGCACTCGCTCAGCCACATCATCGACCCGCACCACGGAGCGGGTGACTGGATCGGGTGGCTGGAGGCCGGCGGTCTGGTGTTCACCACCGTGATCCTGGCGATCGCATTGCGCGCCAGCGTCATCGCCGATAGGAGGCCGTGATGCGAGTCCTGGTTGCCGGCGCGACGAGTGTGCCTGGTGTCCCGCTGCTGCGTGAACTCGTCACCTGCGGCCACGAGGTCGTCGGGCTGACGCGGTCACCGAACAAGGCGGGCGCGATCACGGCTGCGGGCGCCAGGCCCGTCGTCGCCGACGTGTTCGACGGCGACGATATCGACAAGGCGGTCGCCGACTTCGGTCCGGAGGTGGTGGTTTCGCTGCTGACCACGCTGCCGAAGCGGGGACCGATGCGGGTCAGCGACTTTGAGCCCGCGAGAAGACTGTGGGGTACCGGTGCACCGAACCTGCTGGCCGCGGCGCAACGTGCCGGCGTCCGACGCGTCGTCGCCGAATCCGTGATGTACGCCTACGGTTATCCGACCACCGGTCCGGCGTTGCTGGACGAGAGCGATCCCTACCCCGGACCGGCCCCGCGTGGCGGAGAGGCGATGCTGGCCGCGCTGCGCGGGATGGAGCAGAAGGTCCTGGCGTCCGGTGGACACAGTGACACCGAGGGAATCGTGTTGCGCTACGGCGCTTTCTACGGCCCGGGCGTGCCGCACGACGAGTTGTTCGCGCGGATGGCGCGATTCCGCGTGGCGCTGGACATGGGTGGTAGCGGCATCGTGTCCTGGATCCACATCGACGACGTCGTGAGTGCTACGGCGGCCGCACTCGACCGTGGACGGGGCGGCGAGATCTACAACATCGTCGACGACCGACCGCAGTCGTTCAACGGCTACATCCGGGAGCTCGGCGAGAAGCTCGGGCGGCCTCGACAGCTGCGCATCCCGCGAGCGGCGGTCAGACTCGCCGCGCCCTACGGCGTCACCGCGTTCGGCGACATCTGGCTTCCGCTGTCGAACGCCAAGGCCAAGGCCGAACTTGGGTGGACGCCCGTTCCTCGGGTCTGACTCCTCGGCCCCGGCTCACCCGTACCCCAGCGCGGCGTTCTCGGCCCGGATGCGGACGTTGAGCACCAGGGCGTTGGCGGCGGTGAAAACGACCGCGGTCAGCCACGCCGAGTGGACCAGCGGCAGGGCCGCGACCTCGACCACCACTGCGGTGTAGTTCGGGTGGTGCAGCCACCGATACGGGCCGCGGTGCACGAGCGGCGCTCCCGGGATCACGATGAGCCGGGGGTTCCACCGTCTGCCCAACACCGCGACGCACCACCACCGCAGCGCTGTGCTCGCGCAGACGATGGCCACCATCGGCCATCCGAGCAGGGGGATGAACGGTCTGTGCAGGACCGCCACCTCGGCGATACACGACGCGAGCAGCAGCGTGTGCATGCCGACCATCACCGGATAGTGGCCTTGGCCGAATTCCCTGCCGCCGTTGGCAAGAGACCACCGCGTGTTGCGCCATGACACCACCAACTCGACCAGTCGTTCCAGTCCGATCGCGAGGATGAACAGGTAGTACGCCATGTCGATTCCTCACCACTTCAGCAGGAGCAGCTCGAAGCTGAAGCCCGGACCCATCGCCAGCAACACACCGAACGATCCTGGGGCAGGTGGCGAGGCGAGCGTGCGGTGCAGCACATCAAGCACCGACGCCGACGAGAAGTTCCCGTTCTCCCGCATCGAGTTTCGGCTGTGGGTGTTGGCCTCCGGCGGCAGGCCGATCGCGTTGTCGATCGCATCCAGCACCTTGGGACCGCCGGGATGGCAGACCCACGCGGCGATGTCGCCCACCGTGAGGCCGTGGTCACCGAGGAACCGGGTGACCTCCTCGTCGAGGTAGTTCGCGGCCATGTGCGGGACTTCGCGAGACATCACCAGCCCGAAGCCATTTGAGGTGACGTTCCACCCCATGACGTCGACCGTGTCCGGAAACAGCCGGCTCCTGGTCGCGAGCAGCGCGGGCGCGTGCGCGATCGTCGGTGGAATGCGGTCGGCGCCCGAGACCACGACCGCCGCCGCGCCGTCGCCGAACAGGCAGGCACCGATCAGGGCGGGGATCGACGTGTCGTCGCGTTGCAACGTCAGTGAGCACAGTTCGACGGACAGCAGGACCGCGACGTCGGAGGGAAAGCCCCGCAGGTAGTCGTGCACGCGTGACATGCCGGCTGCGCCTGCGACACAACCCAATCCGAACAACGGTATCCGCTTGACGTCTGGTCGCAACCCGATCCGGGATGCCACCCGAGCGTCGACGGTGGGCACGGCGACGCCGGTGCTCGATACGAACACGATGGCGTCGACTTCATCCGGCGTGACGTGTGCCGCCTCGAGCGCGGACCGCACGGCCCGCTCCCCGAGGTCGACGGCCACCTCGATGTAGGCGTTGTTCGCCTCGGTGAAGCCCGACAACTTCGGGTAGCGAGATAGCGGAAGCGAGAGACTGCGGCTCTGCACACCACTGCTCTGCGCGAACCGGAGGAACTCCGGGCCGCCGATGCCGGTGAGCATCGAAGCGACGTCACTTTGTTCGTAGCGATTTGAGGTGAACGCCACCGCGGTGCCCTCGATTCGGGGTGCACTGATTCGTTGGATCGCGCTGCGATCGAGCGACGCGAAATCTGTTGTATCTGTCATGTCGTGCAGAACGCCGCTGCAGCCAGGAATGGTGCCCAAGGTGACGCATCGCACAGCGATATCGCTGAAATCGATTGCGCTAGAAGGGATTCGGTACTACCGATTCCTGAAAGCGAGCCGGGAACGCGGTGGGAATGTGCTGGGAGTCAACGCTATTCGCCGGTGAACTTCGGCGGGCGCTTCTCGAACATCGCGGTCACCGCCTCGCCCAGATCCTTCGATGGCAGGAATGCCGAATTCCACGCGGCCACATAGCGCAAGCTCTCCGACACCCGGGCGATGCGCTGCTGATCGAGCACATCCTTGATGCCGTACACCGTCAGCGGCGGGTTGGCGGCGATCTCGGCGGCCGTGGCGTGCGCCCCCGCAAGCGAGGCGTCGGCGTCGTCGTAGACGTCGTTGACCAGACCGATCTTCTCGGCGCGGGCGGCGTCGATGTCCTTGCCCGTCAGCGTCAGTTCGCGAAGGTGCCCGTCGGACAGGATCAGCGGGAGCCGCGCCAGCGAACCCACGTCGGCGACGATCGCCAGCTTCACCTCGCGGACGGAGAACTTCGCGTCGGCACTGGCGTAGCGGATGTCCACGGCGCTGATCAGGTCCACGCCGCCGCCGATGCACCAGCCGTGCACCGAGGCGATGGTGGGGGTGCGGCAGTCGGCGACCGCGTTGATCGCGCCCTGCATCTTCGTCAGCGTGGTGTGGAATCCGAGGCGGCCCTTGGCGCCGGCATCGCGGCCGGGCATGGTGGCGCCCATCGCGGCCAGGTCGAGCCCGTAGCTGAAGTTGCGGCCCGAGCCGGTCAGCACGATCGCGCGCACCTCCGGATCGGCGTCGAGCGTCCCGAACACCTCGGGCAACTCGGCCCAGAACGCCGGGCCCATGGCGTTGCCCTTGCCTGGCCCGATCAGCGTCACCCGCGCGACGTGATCGGAGATGTCAACGGTGACGGATTCGTAGGTCTCGCCCATGGGGCAACACGCTAGTTCGTCACGGCGGCGGCTTGCCCAGGAGCACCTCGTTCACGGTGGCGCTGGGCAGGAACTGGCAGGCGGCGTCGACCAGCATCTGACCGATGCCCTCCCCGTCGGGACCGAGCGGGTTGCCCTCCTGGTTGAGGATCTCGCGGATCACCGCGACCTGGGTCGCCTCGTCGAGCCCGTTGTACTCCGAGCACTGCATGGACAAGGCGTTCGGCGGCGCGGGGACGACCGGGACGTCGGTGTTACGCGTGGGCAGGGGAATGTCGGGAAGCCCGATATCGGGCAGCCCAGGAATCGACGGCGACGTCGGCCTCGCCGGGGAGGTCAACGGCGGCCCCGGCTCGGTGGTCATCGCGACGGAGCCCTCCGTGGTGCGCTGGCATCCCGTCGCGACCCCGACGAGAACCAGCGCCACTGCCGCCACTCGCACGTGCGTTTTCATCACGGCAACGATATGCCCATCGGCGACGTAGCGTGGCGTCATGCCCGACGACTTGCGTGCCGGACCCGATTCGCCGCCGACCGACGAACTGCGCAGCGCGGAGAAGTCGTTCGCCGTGTTGCAGCACGTGCTGCACGGCATCGCCGCCGACGATCTGCACAAGCAGACGCCGTGCCGAGAGTTCGACGTCGCAGCGTTGACTGACCACCTGCTGAATTCGATCACCATGCTCGGCGCGATGGCGGGCGCGCAGTTCACTGAGCGCGACCGCGACGCGCCGATCGAGCAGCAGGTGGTGTTCTCGGCGCGGTCAGCGCTGGACGCCTGGCGGCGGCGGGGGCTGGACGGCACCGTGGACTTCGGCGGGAACGACGTGCCGGCCCGGATGATGGTCGGCGTGCTGTCGATCGAGTTTCTGGTGCACGCGTGGGATTACTCGGCAGCGATCGGGCGCGACGTCAACGCCCCCGAGTCGTTGTCAGATTACGTGCTGGGGCTGGCCCGCAAGATCATCACGCCGGAGGGTCGGGTCAACGCCGGTTTCGACGATCCGATCGACGTGCCCGCCGACGCCGGGGCGCTGACCCGGTTGCTTGCCTATACCGGTCGGCAGCCCTAGCCGTTTCGCGAGACGTACACCAGGGCTGTAGATCGCCCGCCCCTCACGACCCTGATGTTCGTCTCGCGAGCGCTATACCCGCTCGAGGTAGAAGTACAGGTGCCTGGGTGTACCGGAGCTGGTGTCGAGCGCGCCCTTGCCGTTCATAATGCCGACGACGGCGTTCTCGTCGACGACCTTGAAGTGGTCGTGCACGGGTGCGCCGTCGTAGACCATCGAGGCCGTCACCTCGCCGCGGAACTCCTCCATCCACAGGCTGGCCTCACCCTTCATCGCCTCGGTGTTGGAGAACTTGTTGCCGTCGGCGTCCAGGCACACCAGAGGTTTGGCGTCGGTGGCGGAGTGGAAGGTCTTGCCGAACCAGTTGAGCCGCTCCATGAACCCGTTGGCCTTGTGGCCGGTGTGGAATTCGCCGCCCTTCCACTCGCCGATCATGAAGTCGATGGTGGCGGGCTGCAGCGTCGCCCAGAACTCGTCGAGTTCGGCATCGGAGATGGTGCCGGTGCGCTCCTTGAGCTCGGCGAAGGTCTCGCGGGCGTCGATCATGACTGTCCAATCCATCGGCGGGCGAAATCGAGGAACGCATCGTTCTCGTGGGTCGCGGCGACGGTGACGCGCACTCCGTCGTCGCCGTAGGGCCGCACGATGATGCGGCTGTCCGCCGACGCCTCGGCGAACTGCTGGGCCTGCCCGGGCAAGGGGAGCCAGACGAAGTTGGCCTGCGAGTCGGGCACGGTGTAGCCGGTTGCGCGCAGTTCCGCGGTGACCCGGGCGCGTTCGGCGACGACGGTGTCGGTGCGCTCGAGCAGTTCGTCGGCGGCGTCGAGGGATGCGATCGCGGCGGCCTGCGAGACGCTGGTCGCGGTGAACGGCACGTACACCTTCCCGATCGCGGTGATGAGGTCCGGGTCGCCTACGGCGTAACCTACCCGCAGACCGGCCAGGCCGTAGGCCTTCGAAAACGTTCGTAACACAACGAGGTTGGGATGGGCACGAACCAGACCCAGGCTGTCGGGCACCATCGGCTCGCGGATGTACTCGACGTAGGCCTCGTCCAGCGCGATCGCGATATGCGGCGGCACCGCGGCGACGAAGCGGGCGAGCGCGTCGGGCGTCACGACGGTGCCCGTCGGGTTGTTCGGATTGCACACGAAGATCAGCCGGGTGCGGTCGGTGATCGCGGCCAGCATGGCGTCGAGGTCGTGCGTGTGGTCGGTCAGCGGCACCGGCACCGGTGTGGCCCCCGCCGTTCGCACCTGCAGCGGGTAAATCTCGAAGCTGCGCCAACCGAACACCACCTCGTCGCCGACGGTCGAGGTGATCTGGATCAACTGCTGACACAGGCTGACCGACCCGCAGCCCACCGAGATGTGCTCGGGGGCGAAGTTGACGTGTTTGGCGAGCCGCTCGCGAAGCTCGACGTAGCCGTTGTCCGGGTAGCGGTTGATGTTGTCGACGGCGCCGGAGATCGCGGCCCGCACGCTCGGAAGCGGGGGACCAACGGTCTCGTTGCTGGCGATCTTGATTGCGCCGGGAACGGTCCGGCCGGGGGTGTAGGCGGGCAGATCAGCCAGTTCGGGGCGCAGCCGGACGGTCACTGCACCAGTTTATGGGTCGGCCGAATGCGCTTTGCCTCGCGCGGTAGCCCATGTGTACGCTGTCGGATCGGCGGTAATCGTCGGGAGGCGTGCCAGAGCGGCCGAATGGGGCTCACTGCTAATGAGTTGTCGCCCTCAAAGGCGACCGGAGGTTCAAATCCTCTCGCCTCCGCCACGGCTGACCCGTCAGCCGCACAACTGAACACTGAAGAAAGATCATGCGCCCGTAGCTCAACGGATAGAGCATCTGACTACGGATCAGAAGGTTGGGAGTTCGAGTCTCTCCGGGCGCGCCCATTGAATCGGTTCCATCCGCCGGTAACTGGGGGCATGTCGGACCCTCGTGAAACGCTCCGCTCATGGTTCGTGGGGAAACAGCAAGCGAGCACTGCGGCACCGACCCTTATGCAAGCGGGTCAGTAATCCGGGCGTACCGATTCGCGCTCGATCCCGGACCGCTGCAAGAAGAGCAGCTGCGATCACACTGTGGTGCACAGCGGTTCGCGTACAACTGGGCTTTGCGCCTAGTCAAAGCAAATCTGGAGCAGCGGTCAGCGGAGCGCACGTACGGAATCGCTGACAGTGAACTGACCCCAGCGCTGAACTGGTCGGCATATAGCCTGCGTAGAACGTGGAACACCATCAAGGACGACGTCGCGCCATGGTGGCGGGAGAACTCGAAGGAGGCGTACTCCTCCGGTCTGGCCAACCTGGCGACAGCGTTGAATAACTGGGCTGTCTCTCAATCAGGCGATCGCCAGGGAAGACCGATGCGATTCCCTCGGTTCAAGACCAAGAAGAGTCAACTGTCGTGCCGATTCACTACTGGCGCTTTTGGTCTCGTCGATACAGATCGGAGGCACGTCAAGCTGCCCCGTATCGGGCGGGTTCGCACGCACGAATCGACTCGAAAACTCGCCCGACGCGTCGACAGAGGATCGGCGCGGATCAGGTCGGCTACTGTCACCTATGCCCGCGGCCGATGGTTCGTCGCCTTTTCCGTCGAGGTATACGACTCTCCCGCGCCTGGAACACGTTCGCGTCCCGTCGTCGGCGTGGATTTCGGTCTCTGCAATCTCGCGGTGCTGTCAACCCCTGTTCCGGGCATCTCCGATACCCACGGAGTGATCCCGAACCCGGTTCTATACGAGGGCTCGCTGAAGAAACTGCGTCGGTTGCAGCGCAAGGCCGCTAGGCGCATCGGGCCGGAGCGTCGTACTGGAAGAGCTCCGTCTCGCCGGTGGGCACGGGCCATGTCAGATGTTGAGCGCCAGCATGCTCGGATCGCAAATCATCGGGCCGCCACTTTGCATCGGTTGACGACCGCTCTTGCGGAACGCTTCGAGGCTGTCGTGATCGAAGACCTCAACGTCGCGGGCATGCTGCGCAACCGGCAGCTGGCGCGCCGGATTTCTGCTGCGGGTTGGGGTGAACTGCGACGACAGTTGGAATACAAGACTTGCTGGAGGGGAGGAACCTTGCTGGTCGCTGACCGGTTCTACCCCAGTTCCAAGACCTGTTCGGGGTGCGGCGCGGTGAGAGCCAACCTGCGTCTGTCCCAGCGGACGTTCTCCTGCGATGCATGTGGGATGTCGATGGATCGCGATCGAAACGCTGCCCGCAACCTGGCCGCACTGGCGCACCGGGTCGCTGGTGGAGCGTCCTCCCCGAGTTGCGGGGCGACGAAAAACGAGCCCGCTGGAAACCCACGGGAAGACGGCCGTCGTGGCCGTGGGTACTGCCACGGGAAGCCCCTTGAGGGCAACGTCGCGTGAGAAATCACCCGACTGCCAGCGGCTTGCGGCCTTTATCCGCAATCGCAGCAACGGTTCGAATCCCTTCGGGCGCGCTCTCGTGTTTGGCGACACCGGTTAACAGTGGCTGGACGGGTATCACTGCCCATGGCCACCCATCGTGAACCGCCGCAGAGCGTCGATCCGGATGCAATAGTGGCGGGCCGCCGAGGCCCGAGAGCGCGCGGCGCACGAAGAACTCTCTCAGCCCAGAGCTTCGAGCGATCCGCTGAGCGACACGGTGCTCGCCTCCGCGCAGCAGGACGCCAATTAGACGCGGCATACCCGCCCCCGAAGCCAACGAGCAGTCATCGGCTCGCCACCGCCCCGGCCGCCGAGGAGGACCGCGACATGGCGCAGCGAAAACGCGAGCAATCGGAGGCGGAACTGTCACCCGACCCAGAGGGTTGATCCCGGGGGCCGCCACTAGATTGGCAGCCATGCGGCTGTTGTTGATCGCCGATACTCACGTTCCCAAGCGCGCCAAGGACCTGCCCGCGCGGGTGTGGGACGAAGTGACGAGGGCAGACGTCGTCGTGCACGCAGGCGACTGGGTGGAGCCGTCGTTGCTCGACGCGCTCGAGGCTCGCGCCAAGCGCCTGGTCGCGTGTTGGGGCAACAACGACGGCGCCGAACTGCGCCGCAGACTGCCCGAACGCGCCGATGTCACACTCGGCGGCCTGCGCTTCACCGTCGTCCACGAGACCGGCGCCGCGACCGGGCGCGAGGCCCGCATGGCCAAGGCCTATCCGGACACCGACGTGCTGATATTCGGCCACAGTCACATCCCTTGGGATACGACGACGAAAACCGGTCTGCGACTGCTGAACCCGGGTTCGCCGACCGACCGGCGGCGCCAGCCCCACTGCACGTACATGACGGCCACCGTGCGCAACGGCTCGCTCACCAACGTCATCCTGCACGCCTTGGAACGCCGTGCGTGACCGGTCGGCGCGGGTCGCCGACGTCCACGAGCTCGCTGCTTCGATGCCGTACGTCAAGCGCATCGAGGGCCCCAAGGGCAACCCGATCTACCAGGTTGGCGGCAAGTCGTTCGTGTTCTTCCGCACTCCTCAGCCCGACGCCGAGGATCCGGAGACCGGCGAACGCTACACCGACGTGATCATGATCTGGGTGGAATCGGAGATGGACAAGCTGGCGCTCGTCCAAGATCCCGACTCGCCGTTCTTCACCACCGACCGTTTCGAGGGCCATCCCTCGGTTCTGGTGCGCGCCAGCAGGTTACGGGAGATCGGGAAGGTCGAACTGACCGAACTCGTCCAGGACGCGTGGCTCTCGCGCGCTTCGAAACGCCGGGCCGATCGGTGGTTGGCCGAGCACCAGGACTGACGAGAAGCTACTTCGGCGGGACGTTCGCGTGCTCGGCGCCGCAGATGAACACGGCCATCCGGGCCGGTGTGTCGCCGGGGTTCTTCCAGCGGTGCCGCGTCCCGTTTTGCACGACGGTGTCGCCCGGTTGCAGGGTCACTTCGGCTCCATCGTCAAGTTCGAGCACGACGGTGCCCTCGAGCACCACCTCGAAGTCGACGGTGTCCGTGGTGTGCATGCCCGGGTCCGTGTAGTCCATGTAGCCGAGCATTCCCGGCAGCTTCTCCTCCATCTCGGCCATCGCCTCGTTGATGTCGAGGGCCTCCGGGGCTTGGGTGCCGTGCGACTGCGGCAGCGTCAGCATCGCAAACCGGAAACCACCGATCGGCGGAAAGTAGTTGTGCCACTGGGGCATCGAACCGTCGTCGGGAAATCGGCACGTCTGGTCGCTGCCCCACAGCAGATGGTTCTCGAAGCCAGGCATCAACTTCGTCTGAATCGGAGCGAGGCTGTCGTCGCTGACGAAGACGGACTTTCCGGACGAATCGTGACCGGTCACCACTCGGCGTATCTGCATGGGGTCAGTGAACCAGCCCCGCGCCGACGTGGGGATGAATATCGTGTCGCCATGCAGCAGAAACCCCCCACCGAGGTCATCGAGTCCGCACACCGCGAGCACCTCACGGCCCTGCCGTTCGACGACACCGCGGACTTCGACAACGCCGACCGCGGGTTCATCGCCGCCTCGGATCCCTGTGTGATCAAGGCGGCTGACGGTCGGGTGGTCTGGGACAACGACACGTACTCGTTCCTCGATGCGGACGCCCCGCCGTCGGTGCATCCCAGCTTGTGGCGGCAGAGCCGGCTGTGCGCCAAACAGGGTCTTTACGAAGTAGTCGAGGGCATCTATCAGGTGCGCGGATTCGACCTGTCCAACATCACCTTCGTCGAGGGCGACACTGGCGTGATCGTCATCGACCCGTTGATCTCCACGGAGACCGCCGCTGCGGCGCTGGCGCTCTACCGCGAACACCGCGGAAATCGTGCGGTCAGCGCCGTCATATATACCCACAGCCACGTCGACCATTTCGGCGGCGTTCTGGGTGTCACCTCTCAGGCCGACGTGGACGCGGGCCGCGTCGCGATCATCGCGCCCGAGCACTTCACCGAACATGCCGTGCAGGAGAACGTGTACGCGGGCACCGCGATGGGCCGTCGAGCGAGCTACATGTACGGCGCATTGCTGGCGCGTGGACCGCAGGGGCAGGTGGGATGCGGGCTGGGACAGGTGACGTCGACGGGTGAAGTGGCGCTGATCGTTCCGACGGTCGACATCCGGCAGACCGGCGAGACGCACACCGTCGACGGCGTCGAGATCGAGTTCCAAATGGCGCCGGGCACCGAGGCGCCCGCCGAGATGCACTTCTACTTCCCGAAGTTCCGTGCGCTGTGCATGGCCGAGAACGCCACCCACAACCTGCACAACCTGCTGACGCTGCGCGGCGCGCTGGTGCGTGACCCGCACGGATGGGCCGGTTACCTCACCGAGGCGATCGACGCGTTCGCCGACCGCACCGACGTCGTGTTCGCATCCCACCACTGGCCGACGTGGGGACGCGACCGCATCGTCGAATACCTTTCGTTGCAACGGGATCTGTACGCCTACTTACACGACCAGACGCTGCGCCAACTCAACCAGGGGTTCACCGGCATCGAGATCGCCGAGGACTTCGCGCTGCCGCCTGCGTTGCAGAACGCGTGGCACGCACACGGCTACTACGGCTCGGTCAGCCACAACGTCAAGGCGGTCTATCAGCGCTACATGGGCTGGTTCGACGGCAACCCGGGGCGGTTGTGGGCGCATCCGCCACAAGCCGCAGGCCCTCGCTATGTCGAGGCGATGGGTGGTCTGGATCGAGTGGTCGAGATTGCGCGAGGGGCCTTCGAGCAAGGTGACTACCGTTGGGCAGCAACGCTCTTAGACCATGCAATGTTCACCGACGAGCAGCACGCCGCTGCCCGCGAACTCTACGCCGACACACTCGAACAGTTGGCCTACGGCGCGGAGAACGCGGTGTGGCGCAACTTCTTTCTCTCCGGAGCCACCGAACTGCGTGAGGGCAACTTCGGCACCCCGACCCAGACCGCATCGACGTCGATGGTGATGCAACTGGCACCCGAACAGATCTTTGACGCACTCGCGATCACCGTGAACGGCCCGCGGGCATGGGATCTCGATATCGCCATCGACGTCACCTTCCTCGACACCGACACCAATTACCGGTTGACGCTGCGCAACGGTGTGCTGGTGCACCGCAAGGTTGCCGCCGATGCGACCTCGGCTCAGGCGACCGTCAAAGTGGCCACCAAGCTCCGTCTGCTCGCGCTCGCGGCGGGCGACGACAGCTCACCCGGCCTCGACATCTCCGGCGACACCGGCGCCCTGCAGTCGCTGATCGGCGCGCTGGACCGCCCCGACCCGGCGTTCAACATCGTCACGCCGTAACCGCAGCCCCGCCGAGTGTTGGGTCGATGCACGCTTGCCAGCGTCAGGGCGTGCGGGTAACCCACGTTCGGCGGAAGACGGTTAGGGCATACCGCCGTCGACGCGGATGATCGAACCCGACGTGTAGCTCGACGCGTCCGACATCAGATATAGTGCGGCGCCGACGATCTCGGGTGGCTCACCCAGCCGCCGCAACGCGAAATGCTGCGCACCCTTCTGCGTCGCGGGGATGTCCCAGGCCTTGCTGATGTCGGTGAGGAACGGGCCCGGCATCAGCGTGTTGACCCGTACCGTCGGGCCGTACGCCAGCGCCAGTCCCTCGGTCAGCGCATTGAGCCCCGCCTTGGCCGCCGAGTAGGGGAGCTGCTCGGGGCGGGGTCGGCGCGAACCGCTCGAACTCACGTTGATGATCGAGCCGCCGCCATCGGCGACCATGCGCTCACCGACCAGCGTCGACAACCGGAACGGGCCCTTGAGGTTCAGGTTGACCACCGAGTCGAACAGCTTCTCCGTGACCGAGGGGAGCGACTCGTACAGCGGCGACATCCCGGCGTTGTTCACAAGCACATCCACCTTGCCGAACCGCTCGTAGGCCGCGTCGACCAATCCGTCGAGCTCATCCCAGCGCCCGACGTGCACCTGGTAGGGCAGCGCGGCGCGGCCGGTCGCCGAGGCGATCTCTTCGGCCGTCGCCACACACGAGTCGTACTTGCGGCTGGCGATCACCACGTCCGCGCCGCACCGCGCAGCGGCGAAAGCCATCTCCTTGCCAAGCCCCCGGCTTCCGCCGGTGACCAGCACGACGCGGTCGGAGAGGTCGAAGAGCTCGGTCGCGAAATCCTTGTCGGCACTCATGGCCATATGGTGGCACGGTGCAGTTGCTCATCATTCGACATGCGTTGCCGCTTCGCAGCGAACCGGGGCAGGGCTCCGACCCCGACCTGTCCGAGGAAGGCATCGAACAGGCAAAACGCCTGCCCGACGCGTTGGCGCGCTTTCCCATCTCACGGTTGGTCAGCAGTCCGCAGAAGCGGGCGATCCAGACCGCCGAGCCGGTCGCTGAGGCTCTCGGCCTCTCGATCGACATCGACGACCGGCTCGCCGAGTACGACCGAGACCTCTCGCACTACACGCCGGTCGAGGAGATCTCCGAGGAGGACATGCGACGCCTGGCCAACGGTGAGCTGCCCAGCGGCGTCGATCAGTCGGCGTTCATCGCCCGGGTCAAGGCCGGGGTCGACGACATCGTCAAGGCCGCCGACCGGGAGGACACCGTCGCGCTGTTCAGCCACGGCGGCGTCATCAACGCCGTGGTCCACGACGTGATGCGCACCGAGCGCCTGCTGTGCGTGCAGGTCGACTACGCCGGTATCACCCGGGTGTTGTGGTCGTCGTCGCGCGAGGCGTTCTTCGTCGCGGGAGTCAACTCCACCGAGCACGTATGGGACCTGCTGCCCAGAAATCAGCAGTGGTAGACAAGTCCCGTGACTCCACCGCCGACCTCACCGGAAGGGCTCGACCTCGACGCCCTCGACCGTCATCTGCGTTCGGAGGGCATCGCCCGCTCCGGTGACCTGCGCGCCGAGTTGATCTCCGGCGGCCGCTCCAACCTGACTTTCCTGGTGTTCGACGACCAGTCGAAGTGGGTGCTGCGCAGGCCGCCGCTGCACGGTTTGACGCCGTCGGCACACGATATGGCCCGCGAGTACAAGGTGATCTCGGCGTTGCAGAACACCGCCGTGCCCGTCCCTCGCGCGGTGACCATGCGCAACGACGACTCGGTGCTCGGCGCACCGTTCCAGATGGTCGACTACGTCGAAGGGCGGGTCGTCCGGCACACATCCGAACTCGAGGCCCTCGGCGACAAGTCCGACATCGAGGCCTGTGTCGACGCGTTGATCAAGGTGCTCGCCGACCTGCACGCCCTGGACCCCGAGGAGGTGGGCCTCGGCGACTTCGGCAAGCCCACCGGATACCTCGAGCGCCAGGTGAAGCGCTGGGGTGGGCAGTGGGAGCTGGTGCGCCGAGAGGACGACGAACGCGACGACGACGTCAAGCGGCTGCACACCGCGCTCGGGGAGACGATCCCGGCGCAGAGCCGCAGCGCGATCGTGCACGGCGACTACCGCATCGACAACACGATGCTCGACGCCACCGACGGCAGCAAGGTGCTCGCGGTGCTGGACTGGGAGATGTCGACCCTGGGCGACCCGATCAGCGACGCGGCCCTGATGTGCGTGTACCGCCACCCCATGTTCAACCTGGTGCACGCCGACGCGGCGTGGGCGTCACCGCTGATCCCACCGGCAGATCAACTCGCGCAACGGTATTCGGTGGCATCGGGTCAGCCGCTGGACCATTGGGAGTTCTACATGGGCCTTGCGTATTTCAAGCTCGCGATCATCGCGGCCGGCATCGCCTACCGCGGCCGGGTGGGCGGTGCGCCGCCGGACTTCGTCACGATGGTCGACGACGCGGTCGCTCCGTTGATCGACGCCGGACTCGAGTCGTTGCGCTAGCGGAGCGCGGCTTTGTAGTTCTTCTTGGCGGCGCGACGCAGCTGGACCATGCGTGCTGCCCCCGCCAACGCCGTGATCAGGCCGCCGCACACCGCGGCGAACAGAATCGCCACACCCCTCGGCATGGACCAGTTCCAACCGAGGAAGGCGAACTCGGTCGATTCGGTGTTCTGCGCGATGAATATCAGCAGCAGGATGAGGATGAGGAAGCCTGCGATCACTGCCGACCAGAGCGCGGCCGCGCGGGTGAAATGGACTTTCTTGACCGAGGGTGCGGTGCGATCGGCGATCTCGCCGTCCGTCGGCGGAACCGGCGGCCCGGGATTGGGTGGACCGTAAGGTTCCGGTTCGTTCTGCGCTGACGGACCGTACGGATCGGTGCTCATGGGTCCAAGTTTGCCCCTTCCCGGCCCCGACAAACGGCATTTGACGTGGACGGTCGAATCGCGGGCCGGACAAACCGCGCGTAGCTGCGGCGATGCCGATACTGTCGAATTCATGACCTCGATGCCGCGACGCCGGCGCCTGCGGTTCGTCGCGGCGGTGATGGTTCTCGCGCTCCTGATGAGCACGGCTTGCGGCAGCTCGAACCCCCTCGGCGGCGGCGAGATCTCCGGTGACCTCAAGACGATCGCGGTGGGGTCCGCGGACTTCACGGAGTCCAAGATCATCGCCGAGATCTACGCTCAGACCCTGGAGGCCAACGGCTTCACCGTGCGACGGCAGTTCGGGATCGGCAGCCGCGAGACCTACATCCCCGCCGTGCAGGACCACTCGATCGACCTGATCGGTGAGTACACGGGCAACCTGCTGCAGTACTTCGACGAGGACACCACCGCCACCACCCCCGACGCGGTCCTGCTTGCACTGCTCAAGGTGCTGCCCGGTGATCTGTCCATCCTGTATCCGTCTCCGGCGGAGGACAAGGACACCCTGGCGGTGACCGAGGCGACCGCGCAGCGGTGGAACCTCAAGACCATCGGCGACCTCGCCGAGCACTCGCCGGAAGTGAAAGTCGGTGGGCCATCGGAGTTTCAGACGCGGATCACCGGTCTGGTGGGGCTGAAGGAACGGTATGGGCTCGACATCGCACCGGCCAACTTCGTCGCCATCAGCGACGGTGGCGGTCCGGCGACCGTGCAGGCGCTCACCAGCGGGACGATCACCGCCGCCAACATCTTCAGTACGTCACCGGCGATCGAGAAGAACAATCTCGTCGTGCTCGAAGACCCCGAGAACGTGTTCCTCGCGGCCAATGTCGTGCCGCTGGTTGCGTCGCAGAAGATGTCCACCGAACTCAAGACGGTGCTCGACGCGGTCAGTGCGAAGCTGACCACCGAGGCTCTGATCGAGCTCAACACCTCGGTCGAGGGAAACCGCGGCATCGACCCCGACGAAGCGGCGCAGAAGTGGATCGCGGAGAACGGATTCGACAAACCGGTGCAGAAGTGATCGAGTTCTCCAACGTCACCAAGCGTTACCCGGACGGCACCGTCGCGGTCGCCGACCTCACCCTCGAGGTGCCCGAGGGAACGTTGACGGTCTTCGTCGGCCCGTCGGGCTGCGGCAAGACCACGTCCATGCGGATGATCAACCGGATGATCGAGCCCACCTCGGGCACCCTGACTGTCGACGGACGCGACGTCACCAAGGCGGACCCGGTCAAGCTGAGGCTCGGCATCGGCTATGTGATCCAGAGCGCGGGCCTCATGCCACACCTACGGGTGGTCGACAACGTCGCCACCGTCCCGGTGTTGCGGGGTGAATCACGGCGCAGCGCACGGCGATCCGCGCTCGAGGTGATGGAACGAGTGGGTCTGGACGTCAAGCTCGCCGACCGCTATCCGGCGCGACTGTCCGGTGGTCAACAACAGCGTGTCGGGGTGGCGCGCGCGCTGGCCGGCGACCCGCCGATCATGCTGATGGACGAACCGTTCAGCGCCGTCGACCCCGTCGTGCGAGAGGAGCTGCAGGCCGAGATCGCCCGTCTGCAAAGCGAACTGCACAAGACCATCGTCTTCGTCACCCACGACATCGACGAGGCGGTCAAGCTCGGCGACCGCGTGGCGGTGTTCGGCCGCGGCGGGGTGCTGCAGCAGTACGGCGAGCCGTCGTTCGTCCTGTCCAATCCGGCCAACGAGGAGGTGGCCGCGTTCGTCGGCGCCGATCGTGGATACCGCGGCCTGCAGTTCTTCCACGCGTCGGGCCTGCCGCTGCACGACATCGGCCACGTCGACGAACGCGATGTCGAAGCGCTGGAGTTGAGGCCCGGTGATTGGAGGCTGGTCACCAACGACGACCGGAAACCGTTCGCCTGGATCAACGCCGCCGGGGTGGCCCTGCGCCGCACCGGAAAGTCGCTCTACGACAGTACGATCGCCGGCGGTTCACTGTTCCGGCCGGACGGGACGCTGCGCAACGCGCTCGACGCCGCGCTGTCCTCGCCGAGCGGGATGGGGGTCGCCGTCGACGACGACGGCCGGGTGATCGGCGGGGTGAAGGCCGACGACGTGCTGGCCGAACTCGACAGGCAACGCCGGGTCCCGGAGTTGGGCTAGCGGATGCGCTATCTGCTCACACACCTCGACGATCTGTGGGCGCTGACGGTGATCCATCTGCGCCTGTCGCTGATTCCGATCGTGCTCGGCCTGATCATCGCCGTACCGGTGGGCGCCGCGATCCAGCGCACCACCACGGCGCGGCGCCTGACCACGATCACCGCCAGCATCGTCTTCACCATCCCGTCGCTGGCGCTGTTCGTGGTCCTGCCGCTGATCATCCCCACGCGCATCCTCGACGAGGCGAACGTGATCGTGGCGCTGACGCTCTACACCGTGGCCCTGCTGGTGCGGGCGGTGCCGGAGGCGCTGGACGCGGTGTCGCCGACGGTGCGCGACGCCGCGACGGCGGTCGGATACCGGCCCCTGACGCGGATGATGAAAGTCGAACTGCCCCTGGCGGTTCCGGTGCTGATCGCCAGCTTGCGCGTGGTCGCCGTCACTAACATCTCGATGGTCGCGGTCGGATCGGTGATCGGCATCGGCGGGCTGGGCACCTGGTTCACCGAGGGTTACCAGGCGAACAAGAGCGATCAGATCATCGCGGGCATCATCGCGATCTTCGTGCTCGCGATCGTCATCGACACCCTGATCATGCTGATCGGTAAGGCGCTCACTCCGTGGACGCGCGCGACCCGTGGGGTGCCGGTGTGGCGCAGGCTCAAGGCGGCGTCGTGACGGGTCCGATGGGGTTTTTGCAGGAGGCGCTGTCCTACCTGTTCACCGCGGCCAACTGGAGTGGGCCCGCCGGGCTGCTCGCCCGCACCGTCGAACACCTCGAGTACACGGTGCTCGCGCTGTTCTTCTCGGCGCTCATCGCCATTCCGGTCGGGATGCTGATCGGACACACCGGCCGGGGGACGTTCATCGTCGTCACCGGTGTCAACGCACTGCGGGCGCTGCCGACGCTGGGTGTGCTGCTGCTCGGTGTGCTGCTGTGGGGGCTCGGGCTAGTACCGCCGACCGTTGCGCTGATGCTGCTGGGCATTCCGCCGCTGCTGGCGGGCACCTATGCAGGCATCGCCAACGTGGACCCCACCGTCGTCGACGCCGCCCGCTCCATGGGCATGACCGAACGACGCATCCTGCTGCGGGTGGAGACGCCGATCGCGATGCCGTTGATCCTGGGCGGGCTGCGGACCGCCACGCTGCAGATCGTGGCCACCGCGACCGTCGCCGCATACGCCAGTCTCGGCGGGCTGGGCCGCTACCTGATCGACGGCATCAAGGTGCGCGAGTTCCATCTGGCCTTGGTCGGCGCGCTGATGGTGACGGCGCTGGCATTGCTGCTCGACGCCGCGCTCGCGTTCGCGGTGTGGGCCTCGGTGCCGGGAACCGGGCGCCTGCGAAGCCGGCGGCGCATGCCCCAGCCGTTTCTCGGTGACGAAGTCGTTCTCGAATCCCGTCCCCTCGCAACATCACAGCGCGGCCGAAAAAGCAACGACCCAGCGCGTTACGAACGAGGGGACCCTTCGCATACGGTATAGGGGTGAGTGAAGCAGGCGGCTCCGAGAAGACATGGCCGGCGATCCTGACGTGGCGGGCGCACGACGTCCCGCGAATGGAATCGGTCCGGGTGCATGTGTCGGGCAAGCGCATCAAGGCCTACGGCAGGATCGTGGCCGCCGCTACACCGTTTCACCCGGCGTTCTCCGCTTCGTACGACTTGGTGACCGACGAGGCCGGCGGTACCAAACGGCTGTCCATGACCGTCACACTCGCCGAGCGCGAACGGCAGCTGTCGATCGCCCGCGACGAAGAGAACATGTGGCTGGTTCAGCAGCACACCGGGGAGACGCGCCGCGCTGCATACGACGGCGCGCTGGACGTCGACGTCATCTTCAGCCCGTTCTTCAACGCCCTGCCGATTAGGCGCACGGGGCTGTACCAGCGGTCGGATTCGATCAGCTGCCCGGTGGTGTACGTGCGACTGCCGGACCTGTCGGTGGAGACGGCGGTGATCAGTTACAGCAGCGCCGAAGACGGCATCAAGCTGCTCTCGCCGGTCGCCGACACCACGATCAGCGTCGACTCGGACGGGTTCATCCTCGACTATCCAGGGTTGGCAGAGCGGATCTGATCACCCCGCCTGCGCGGCTCGCCGCGGCCAGTTCCTCGCGCCACTGCTGTTCGCCGACGACGATCGTGACGATCCCCGGCCTGTCGAAGCTGTCATAGCGAATTCTGGCGGCGTGCCCGGAGTCGATGAGTTCGGTCAGCGGTCTGCGCGCGGCGAGCGCGTCGCGGGCGTCGGTGAGCAGTTCCAGCACGCGGTCCAACACCGGCAGCAATTCGTCGGCGTTGGCCTCGCACATCGCCCGCACCAGGTCCGGCGCGGTGGCGGCCACGCGGGTGCCGTCGCGGAACGAACCGGCCGCCAGCGCGAACGCCAGCGGCACCTCCCCGGCGGTGGCGGCGAGCGCCTCGGCCAGCAGGTGGGGCAGATGAGAGATCGTCGCGGCGGCTGCGTCGTGTTCGTCCGAGCGGGCAGGGACCACGACCGCGCCGCAGTCCAGCGCCAGATTCATGACCAGCGTCCAGATCTGCGGGTCGACATGATCGTCGACGCAGACGACCCACGGCGCGTCGACGAACAACCGGGCGTCGCCCGCCGCCCAACCCGAGTGCGCGGTGCCCGCCATCGGGTGACCGCCGACGAATCGCTCGCGTAGACCGTATGTCTGGACCTCTTGCAGCACAGCGGTTTTCACGCTTGTCACATCGGTCAGCGGACAGTCCGGGGCGGTGTCGCGAATGTGGCCAAGCATCTGGCCCAGGGCGGGCACCGGCACGGCCAGCACGATCAGCGCGTTGTCGGCCGCCGCCCGCTTCAGCACGGCGTCGAGGTCCTCGCTGGCGTCGAACCCGTCGGCGGTCGCGGCCTGGACGCCTTCCAGGGACCGGTTGTAACCGAACACCTCGCGTCCGGCGGCCGCCGCTGCGCGCATGACCGACCCTCCGATCAGCCCGAGGCCGAGTACGCAAACCGGGGTGTTGGTCACCCGTCAAGGTTGGCATATCGAGCGCCGTCGACCACGTCAGGATCGGCGTCGACACTGGAAAAGGGGGGTGCGGACGCGGTAAGGACATGGAAAAGGGCATGGTCGGCGACTACCGTAGGCCGACATGGGAGCACAGCGTGCACAGGCGCGGGAGCAGTCCACGGACACTCCCGACGGCTTCGGCGTTGCTGTCGTCCGTGAGGACGGCAAGTGGCGATGCGCGCCGATGCGCGAAGCGGCCCTGACCAGCCTCACCGACGCCGAGCGGGAACTACGCGAAATCCGCAGCGCGGGAGCGGTGTTCGGGCTACTGGACATCGACGACGAGTTCTTCGTCATCGTGCGGCCCGCCCCCTCTGGCGCGCGGCTGTTCCTGTCGGATGCCACCGCCGCGCTGGACTACGACATCGCCGCCGAAGCCTTGGAGATGCTCGACGCCGACATCGAGCCCGAGGAACTCGAGGAGGCCGAACCGTTCGAGGAGGGCGACCTGGGTCTGCTTTCGGACATCGGCCTGCCCGAGGCGGTGCTCGGCGTCATCCTCGACGAGTCCGACCTCTACGCCGACGAACAGCTGGGCCGGATCGCGCGCGAGATGGGCTTCGCCGACGAGTTGTCGGCAGTACTCGACCGCATGGGCCGGTGATCGCGCAGCCCGACGACGAGGCACTGATCCGCGCCGCCCTCGAAGCTGCCCGCAGCGCCGGTCCGCGCGACGTGCCGATCGGGGCGGTCGTCGTCTCCGCCGACGGCACCGAGCTGGCGCGCGCCGCCAATCAACGCGAAGCCCTCGGCGATCCCACCGCGCACGCCGAGATCCTCGCCATCCGGGCCGCCGCGGCGGTGCTCGGCGACGGCTGGCGGTTGGAGGGCACCACGCTGGCGGTCACCGTCGAACCCTGCACCATGTGCGCGGGCGCGTTGGTCATGGCGCGCGTGGCGCGGGTGGTGTTCGGCGCCTGGGAGCCCAAGACGGGGGCCGTCGGGTCGCTGTGGGATGTGGTGCGCGACCGGCGGCTGACCCACCGACCGCAGGTGCGCAGCGGCGTGCTGGCCGACGAATGCGCGGCGCCGCTGGAGGCGTTCTTCTCCCGGCAGCGTTGACGCCTGTGGTCTCGCGAGACGTACACCAGGGTCGCGGTCGGCCCGTGGTTCACGACCCTGGTGTAGCTCTCGCGAACAGAAACAACTGCTCCCAACAGCGATTGGAGTAGACCGGTGTGCGCCCGGTAAGCTGCCACACGGTGGCGTGTCCGAGCGGCCTAAGGAGCACGCCTCGAAAGCGTGTGACGGGTAACCCCCGTCCGAGGGTTCAAATCCCTCCGCCACCGCCACAACGATTCAGGCACTATTGTCAGGATCTGTCACTGAAGCAGAGGTCGAGGCGACCGCGGTGACCAACCCGAGAGAATTGGTATATGCGCGCGCTTCATGACCAGAACCCCTGGGCCTCGGCCGGGGGTGGTGCTGGGCTGCGCCCGTTCTCGGTGCTGCTCGTCGAGGACGACCGCGGCGACGCCATCCTGGTCGAGGAGTTGATCGCCGACGCCGACTCCAATATCAACGTCGTGTGGGCGCCGTCCATGGAGGATGCCGAACAGCATCTGGAGGTTTCCCGCCCCGACTGCGTGCTGCTGGATCTGAACCTCCCGGACGCGGACGGTATCAAAGCGCTCGACCGCGTCGCCAGGCGCGACATCACCATGCCGATCGTCGTGTTGACCGGCCTCAACGATGAGCACTTCGGCATCTCGGCCGTCGCTGCCGGCGCCCAGGATTACCTCGTCAAGGGTCGCGTCGAACCGGAGACGCTGCGCCGCGCGCTGCTCTACGCCGTGGAACGCAAGCGCGCCGAGCTGACGTCGGTGGAACTGCACGCCAGCGAGCTGCGCGCGATGGAGAACGCCCGCCTCGAGCGTGGCCTGTTGCCGTCACCGCTGCTCCTCGATCAACCCGGAATCGACATCGTCGCCGAATACCGGCCCAGTCGTCAGCACGCACTGCTCGGCGGCGACTTCTACGACTTCGTGCAGACCCCCGACCGCACCCTGCACGTCATGGTCGGTGACGTGGCCGGTCACGGGCCCGACGAGGCGGCGCTGGGCGTGGCGTTGAGGATCGGCTGGCGGGCGCTGACGTTCGCCGGGTTGCGGGGCAACGAACGCATGCGCCAGTTGGAACGGATCCTGAGCACCGAACGCCCGGGTTCGAGCATCTTCGCGACGGTGCTCAGCGTCGCGATGTCCACCGACAACCTCAGCTTCAACGTCGTGTCCGCCGGTCATCCCGGCATGCTGCTGCACGGTGACGACACCGTGGAATGGCTGGAACCGGAGGTCGGCCCGGCGCTCGGCCTGTACGGCCTCGAATGGCCTCTGAACATCTTCGAACTGCCCCCGGGATACGGCCTGGTGCTGTTGACCGACGGATTGTTCGAGGGTCGCTCCGGTCGCGGAACCGAACGCCTCGGCGAGGCGGGCCTGCTCGAAGTCGCCAGGGGCTACGCCCACCTGCCCGGTCGCGAGTTCGTCACCGCACTGATCGACGACGTGGAGCGCCGCGCGCAGTCGGTGGGCGGTATCAGCGACGACATCGCGGTGGTGCGGGTGGAGCGGACGATCACCGGATGAGGAGTCGCCTCACCGTCCAGGGGTGGCAGAACCTCGTGCTGTCCCTGATGGGCGTGGTGGTCATCGCCGGAGCGATCGTGGGTGCGCTGCTGTTGAACCGGACCGACGAGGTCTCGCGCGAGCTGAACCTCGGCATCCAACCCGCCCGCGTGGCGGCGTATCAGCTGCAGGCGGCCCTTCGCGATCAGGAGACCGCTGTGCGCGGTTACGCGATCGCCGCCGATCTCCAGTTCCTCGACCCCTACTTCGAGGGGCAGCAGGTCGAAAACGAGTCGGTGCGGCAGATCCGCGACGGAATCGGCCACCGGGAGAAGCTCATCGGCGACCTGGAAGCGATCGAGAAGGCCGCGGCCGAGTGGCGTTCGACGTACGCGGACCCGTTGATCGCCTCGGTGACACCAGGAATGCCGAAGGTTCTGGACGCCGCCACCGCCGAGCGCGGCAAACAAGGGTTCGACGCCCTGCGCGCGCTCTTCAACACCCAGAACCGCGACCTGTCGCAGGCCCGCCAGGATGCGGTCGACGAGCTCGCCGCCGTGCAGACCTGGCGAGACACCCTGTTGATCGCGATCCTCGTGGCGTTCTTCGTCGCCGGCATCGTGCTGGCGGTCCTGGTGCGCAAGGCCGTCACCCGCCCCCTCGAGCAGCTCGCCGCCTCGTGCCGCAGGATCACCGAGGGCAACTTCGACGAGAAGATCGCGGTGCGCGGCCCGCGTGACATTCAGGCGATCGCTGCGGATGTGGAGGACATGCGCCAGCGCGTCGTCGACGAGCTGGCTGCGTCGCGGTCGGCCAGAGAGCAACTCGGCGATCAAGCCCTGGAACTGCAACGGTCGAACGCCGAACTCGAACAGTTCGCCTATGTGGCTTCACACGACCTGCAGGAGCCGCTGCGCAAGGTGGCCTCGTTCTGCCAGCTGATCGAGAAGCGCTACGGCGACAAGCTCGACGAGCGCGGCGTTGAATACATCCGCTTCGCCGTCGACGGCGCCAAACGCATGCAGGTGCTGATCAACGACCTGCTCACCTTCTCCCGCGTCGGCAGGCTCGGCTCGACCGAAGCCGACGTCGACCTCGATGCCGTGCTGGCCGACGCGATCGACAACGTGTCGGCCTCGATCGAGGAATCCGGCGCCGAGGTGGTCCGCACCGGAGAGCCGCTGCCCACCGTCAAGGGCGACCCGACGCTGTTGACGATGCTGTGGCAGAACCTGATCGGCAACGCGGTGAAATTCCGCCGGCCCGACGCCGCGCCGCGGATCGTCATCGACTGCGCGGTCGGCGAGGGCACCCGCGAGGGCGCGTGGCTCTTCACAGTCACCGACAACGGGATCGGCATTCCCGAGGAGTTCGCCGAGAAGGTCTTCGTGATCTTCCAGCGCCTGCACGGCCGGGAGGTCTACACCGGAACGGGTATCGGCCTGGCGCTGTGCAAGAAGATCGTCGAGCACCACGGCGGTAACATCTGGATCGACACCGGCCACACCGAGGGCACCAGGTTCCGCTTCACCATTCCCTGCGTCGTCGACGAGCCCGTCGCGGCCGAGATGGAAGGATCAACTGCATGACACTGGACGGCCGGGCGATCGACGTGCTGCTCGTCGAGGACGACCCGGGTGACGAGCTGATCACCCGAGAAGCATTCGAGCACAACAAGATCAAGAACACCTTGCACGTCGCGCACGACGGTGAGGAGGGACTCGACTTCCTCTACCGCCGAGGCAAGTACGCCGACGCGCCGCGGCCCGACCTGATCCTGCTCGACCTGAACCTGCCGAAATACGACGGCAGGCAGTTGCTCGAGCAGATCAAGTCCGACGCCGAGCTCAGCCACATCCCAGTCGTCGTACTTACCACGTCATCGGCGGAGGAAGACATCCTGCGCAGCTACAAACTGCACGCCAACGCGTATGTCACCAAGCCCGTCGATCTCGATCAGTTCATGAACGCCGTCCGCCAGATCGACGAGTTCTTCGTTCAGGTGGTCCGGCTGCCCAACTCCTGACCGCCGCGTTCGTCATCGGTCACGTCGAAGTCGATGCGCACGGTCGTGCCCGACGTCGATTTCATGACCTCCACACCGTTGCCGACCGCGCGGATGATCGGAAGGCCGCGCCCGCGGGTCGTGGGCTCCGTGCTCGGGGTCCGCCACTGCCCGTGATCTGAGACACAGACCACTATCCGCCCGTCCTCAACGGTCGCCTCGACCACCATCTTTCCGTCGGGGGAGTCCTGGTAAGCATGCTCGACGCAGTTGGTGGCGGCCTCGTTGACCGCGAGCACGATGTCGGCACTCACGTCGTCGGGCACGCCGATCGGTTCCATCCACCCGACCAAACTGCGGCGAATCTGTGCCAGTCGATCCGCGGTGGCCGGAACCTCGATCCTCAGAGGGTCTGCCGGCCGCAGACGCACGTCGATCACCACGCCCGTGGTTGTACCCCGCTTGCCCCGATTCCTCACGCATGTCACGCATACGCTTGGGTCTCAAAACAATAGCGAGGCGCAGATCACACCCGCGGACGACGAAAAAGCGAGCGCGCCGCGCGTACCGATGGCCGTCAGCCGTAGAAGATCACCTGATAGTCGGGCGTCCACGCACCCTGTTTGCAGCTCAGCGGAATTCCGTCGGGCGTCTGGGCCACTCCGGTCGCATCCCCGCACGGTAGACGGTTGGTGCGGACGCCGACCAGCGGTGGCGACGAGACCCACGTGCTGCGCGAGTTGCACGCCAGCGTGTTGCCCGAGGCGTCGATCCCGAAGTTGTAGCGGGTGTTCTGCACGCAGTGCGTGCCCTCCACCGCGCTCCGGTCGACGTAGGGAACACAGTCGGCGCCGTCGCAGTAGCCGGGGGATGCCGGCGCATTCGCGGCGGTCATCAGCGGTGCGGCGACGAATCCGCACGCGAGCGCAGCTGCAGCCATGAGCCTCATAGCTGGCTAGCCTAAGTGCCCCGCATCGACGGTGAACACGGAATAGGCTCTTAAGCCATGAAGCCGGTGATGGTTACCCTGGTCGCCGCCGCGGGTGCGGCTGCGTTGATCTCCGCTCCGACGGCCAACGCCGATGCGGTCGCATATCTGGTCAACGTGCACGTGCGTCCGGGATACAACTTCCCCAACGCCGACGCCGCCCTCGGCTACGGCAGGACGATCTGCGACCGGGTGGCGGGCAAGATGAGCTACGGACAGCTGGTCGACCAGGTGACCGCCGACTTCCATACGACCGACAAGTATCAGGGCGCCTACCTGATCAACCAGGCGGTCAACGAGCTGTGCCCGGCGCAGATCTGGCAGTTGCGCCAATCGGCCGCCGGTTACACCGGATGAAGAACGGCGGCGCCCCTGTCGGGACGCCGCCTTCTCTCACGCTCGAGATCTGCCCTACGGGCAGGTGACTTCGATCTCGAAGGGCTTGTTGACCGGCTGCAACGGGTTGGCCATGTCGACGCCCGTTGCGGTGCCGCTGATCTTGTACGTCTTACCGTCCTTCTCGGCCTTGGCCTCGCCCTGGCCGGCTCCACTCTGGTAGCCCAGCGTCACGCCGTTGACGTTGCCCAGGCCGACCGACTGCACCGTCGGTTCGTCGCCGGAGCTGACGACGGCGCCGATGCCGGTGGTGGCGTCGCCGATCGCGATGTTGGTGTTCCCGCCCATATCGCTACACACGACGGTGCCCTGGACGGCCTGATCCTGACCGTCGATCGTGACGGTGGTCTTGCCCTCGGCCGAAGCGGCCGTCGATGTCTCACCCGAGGTTTCAGACTTCTTCTCACCCGAGGAACAGCCGGATAGACCTGCGATGACGATCGCCGCGCCGCCGACAGCGACCAGTAACCCACGCTTCACCCTGTTCTCCTTTGTGTGTGTGACCCGTCAAGATCGGATCATCCGAAAGCAGTATGGGTTCGCGGTAAACCGGCCAACAGCGTTTCTGGCAAAAATTGATCATCCGCTCCGGCGCCTGCTCAGCAGGACACCTGGATGCTGAAAGTGCCGTTGGCCCGGAAGCTGGGGTTGTCGGTGTTGAAGCCGTCGGCTTCACCGGAGATGTCGTAGGTCCGGCCCGTCATGGAAACCTCGGCAATGTCCGCCGTCTCGGACGCGCCCACCCCGGCCGTGTAGCTGCCGGTGAATCCGCCGATGTTGTTGATCCTGACCGACTCGACGGTCAGGGCTTCCTGGTTCGACACCATCGCGGTGACTCCGGACGTCTCGTCGCCCGTGGTGATGGTGGTGAGGTATCCCGTCGTGTCGCACTGCACCGCGTCGGTCGCGCGCTCGTCGCTCCCGTTGACCGAGACCTGCGCCGTGCCCGCGACCAGTTCGCCTTTCGGCGGTGTGTAGTCGTCGGCACTGCTCGAACATGCGGCCGACGTCAGCACGATCGCGGCGGCGCAGCACGTCAGCACCCACCGATTTCTCACAGTGCAGAATCTACGGCGTGGCCGTGCCGAAATCTCCCGCTCCGAAAGAGTCGTCGGCCCCGTTTTTCAGCGTGACGGCCCAAATGCCCGGCCGGGCCGGCCGCACCGGCGTCATCCGCACCCCGCACGGTGAGATCCGTACCCCCGCGTTCATTCCCGTCGGCACGCAGGCGACCGTCAAGGCAGTGCTGCCCGAAACCATGAAAGAACTTGGTGCGCAGGCTCTTCTGGCGAACGCCTACCACCTGTACCTGCAGCCCGGCCCGGACATCATCGACGAGGCTGGGGGATTGTCCGCGTTCATGAACTGGCCGGGGCCGACGTTCACCGACAGCGGCGGCTTCCAGGTGTTGTCGCTGGGCGCGGGCTTTCGCAAAGTGTTGGCGATGGACGCCGAGCGCATCCAGGCCGACGACATCATCGCCGAGGGCAAGGAGCGACTGGCCAACGTCGACGACGACGGGGTCACGTTCCGGTCGCACCTGGACGGGTCCACCCACCGGTTCACCCCCGAGGTGTCGATCCGGATCCAGCATCAGCTCGGCGCCGACATCATCTTCGCCTTCGACGAGCTGACCACGCTGGTGAACACCCGCGGTTACCAGGAGCGGTCGGTGCAGCGGACGCACGACTGGGCGGTGCGCTGCCTGGCCGAGCACCGGCGGCAGCACGAGGCGCGGCCGGACAAGCCCGAGCAGGCGTTGTTCGGGGTCGTGCAGGGCGCCCAGTACGAAGACCTGCGCAGGCGGGCCGCCCGCGGCCTGGTCACGATCGGTGCACACGCCGGGGCCGCCGAGGGCCTCGAATTCGACGGCTACGGCATCGGCGGCGCCCTGGAGAAGCAAAACCTCGCCACGATCGTCGGATGGGTGGTCGACGAGCTGCCCGCCGACAAGCCGCGCCACCTGCTGGGCATCAGCGAGCCCGACGATCTGTTCGACGCGATCGCAGCGGGCGCCGACACGTTCGACTGCGTGTCTCCGTCACGGGTCGCCCGCAACGCCGCGGTGTACTCGACAACCGGCCGCTTCAACATCACCAACGCTCGGTTTCGCCGGGACTTCACCCCGATCGACGCAGACTGCGACTGCTATACCTGCGCCCACTACACCAAGGCCTATATCCACCACCTGTTCAAGGCCAAGGAGATCCTGTCGGCGACGCTGTGCACCATCCACAATGAGCGGTTCGTGGTGCGGCTGGTCGACCGCATCCGCGCGGCCATCGAAACGGGTGACTTCGACGAGCTGCGCGCCGACGTCCTGGGGCGGTACTACGCGACACGAACGCCCTGACACTTATGGCGCGAACGTGGGTTACCCGCACGCTGTCGGGTGGTCGGAGCGTGTGTCGATCCCACACTCGGCGCGGTAGGTTCTCGCCATGCCGATCGAGCTCACCGCCGAGCAGGCCGCCGCGCGACTCGCGACCGACGACACCTTGGGCATACCGCTCGGTCCGGGCCAACCGCCGGCGTTCCTGCGCGCGCTGGGTGAACGCGACGACTGGACGAACCTTCGTGTCTACGGCGCGCTGCTCGCCGTCGGCACCGAACTGTTCGCCCGCCCCGGCGTGCGCTATCTGTCGGGTTTCTACGGTCCGCTCGAACGCGCCCTGCGGGACTCAGGCGCCGATGTCGAGTTCGCGCCGGCCGACTTTCGCCGCTTCGGCCCGCTGCTCGAACGCCAGTCTCCGCGTGTGATGACGACCGTAGCCACACCGCCGGACGCCGACGGCTGGTGCTCGCTGGCCCTGCACGCCGGCGGCACGGTCAACGAATTACACCGCGCCGGAGCCGATCCCGATCGCATACTGATCGTCGAGGCATCCGAGGCCTACCCGCGCACGTTCGGGTTCGGCGACGAGCACCGTAATGCGTTGCACGTCGACGAGATCGACATCCTCGTGCACTCGACAGAGGCGCCGCTCGCACTTCCGGGCGCGGCCCCCACCGAGGCCGATGTCGCGATCGCGCAGCACGCCGTCGCCTTCATCCGGCCCGGCGCGACGTTGCAGACCGGAATCGGTTCGATCCCCAGCCAGATCGCGGCGCTGCTGGCCGAGGGCGACGGCGGCGAATACGGTTTGCACAGCGAGATGTTCACTGACGGCTGTATGCAACTGCATCGGGCGGGCAAGGTCACCAACAGCGGCAAGGGCATCTACGACGGTGTGAGCGTGACGACGTTCGCTTTCGGCTCGGCGGATCTGTACACCTGGCTCGACGGCAACCACGACGTCGCGTTCCTGCCGGTGGAGATCGTCAACGCACCCGAGGTGATCGCCGCCAACCACGAGATGGTGTCCATCAACGGCGCGCTCGCGATCGACATCGGCGGCCAGGTCGTCGCCGACACCATCGACGGTAACCAGTTCAGCGGCGTCGGCGGTGCAGAGGATTTCGTCGCAGGCGCCGGTCTCGAGTTGTCGGACCGCTCGCTGATCTGTCTGCCCTCGACGTATGAGAAGGACGGGCAACTGCATTCGCGGATCGTGCCGTGGTTCGGGCCTGGCGCGGTGATCACCACGCCGCGACACCATGTCGACGTGATCGTCACCGAGTACGGCGCCGCGGAGCTGGAGGGCGCGACCGTCCGCGAACGCGGTGAGGCGCTCGCCGCGATCGCGCATCCGCAATTCCGCGACGGCCTTCTCGCGGCGGCCGAACGTGCGTCCAAGGGACGCTCGCCTGTCGTCTGACGGCGTTTCCTCCCGCGACCGACCGTGTCTGCCCCCGACACGCCGCGCAGCGGCGTACCAAAAGCGGTCGCTCGCACAGGATCTAGTCGGGCCGATAAATCCACGGTGTCCGCGGAAGCGCGGCCGGATCGAACTCGGCGAGCATGGCCTCGACGTCGCGAGCCCGCCAGCCCAGCGACCCGCTGATCTGGGCGAGCGCCCGTGGCACGCCGATCTCGGCCAGCGTCACTGCCCCGTCGCGTTTGGCCAACCGGGCGCCGTCCTCGTTAAGCACCAGCGCAACGTGGGCGTACACCGGTTCTGTGTAACCGAGCATCCGCGCCAGATACGCCTGCCGAGGTGAGGAGGGCAGCAGGTCATCCCCCCGCACCACCTGGTCGACCCGCTGGGCCGCGTCGTCGACCACGACCGCGAGATTATACGCCGGCACCCCGTCACCGCGGCGCACCACGAAGTCGTCGACGATGCCGGTGTAGTCGCCGTGCAGCACGTCGTGAACGGTGTGCACGACCGCGTCGGTGCGCAGCCGAAGCGCGGGCGGGCGGTTCGTCTCGGCGCGCCGCGTGGCGCGCTCGGTGTCGGTGAGGTCGCGACACGTGCCCGGGTACGCCCCCTGTGGCGCATGCGGCGCGCGCGGAGCCTGCGCGATATCCCTTCGGCTGCAATAGCATTCGTAGAGCAGACTGCGGCCTTCCAATTCTGCGATCGCGGCGTCGTAGCGCGAGCGGTGTTCGGATTGCCACTCCAGGACATCCCACGTCAACCCGATCGCCGCCAAATCGGAAAGTTGGCGCCGCCCGACGTCGGCGAACGTGCGGTCGTCGAGGTCGTCCACGCGCATGACGAAGCGACGGCCGGTCGAGCGGGCGAACAACCATGCCAGGATCGCGGTGCGCAGGTTACCGATGTGCAGGTCCGCCGAGGGGCTCGGGGCGAACCTGCCGGCGTTCATGATCGCAATCTAACCGGCGGGCGTCCGCCGCTGCGGTGTGCTCACCCTCGGACTCCTTTACAGCGGTCATCTTTCGTGCAAAGCGGGTATCCCTCGGCGTGCGCTGGTAGTTTGCCTGTGCACCGAGAAACACGGCCCCATCGCCGGCGCTCGCCGTGCAGGCGTCCCAGGGCCGTGCCCGACGGACGCTAGGAGGCCGCACGTGGACCCGGATGGTTCCACCAGCCCGCAGGACGAAACCGACAAGGACGCACCCTCTTCGGGTGACGTGAAGAAGGCGATCGCGGCCTCGGCCGTCGGCAACTACACCGAATGGTTCGACTACGGGCTCTACGCCTATGGGGTCTCCTACATCTCGACGGCCATCTTCCCGGGTGACGGGGCGACCGCGACGCTGTTGGCACTGATGACGTTCGCCGTCTCCTTCCTGGTCCGCCCGCTCGGCGGTTTCGTCTGGGGACCACTGGGCGACCGCCTCGGGCGGCGTCGCATCCTGGCCATCACGATCCTGGTGATGGCCGGCGCGACGCTGTGCGTGGGCCTTGTGCCGACCTACGCCACGATCGGGATCTGGGCTCCGGTGCTGATGGTGATTCTGCGGATGATCCAGGGCTTCTCGACCGGCGGAGAGTACGGCGGCGCCGCCACCTTTATGGCCGAATACGCTCCCGCCCGCCGTCGCGGCATGATGGGCAGCTTCCTCGAGTTCGGCACCCTGGCCGGCTTCTCGACGGGCGCGCTGCTGATGCTGGGGTTCTCGCTGATCCTGTCCGACGACCAGATGAACGTGTGGGGTTGGCGGCTGCCGTTCCTGATCGCCGCTCCCCTCGGCCTGATCGGGTTGTACCTGCGTACGCGGCTCGACGAGACGCCGGTGTTCAAGGAACTGGAGGAGTCGGGCAGGCAGGAACAAGACATCGGCGCTGAGTTCAAGGACCTCCTCGCCCAGTACTGGGGACCGATCCTGCGCCTCGGCGGACTGGTGGTCGCGCTCAACGTCGTCAACTACACGCTGCTCACCTACATGCCCACCTATCTCGAGCAGTCGATCGGGCTGTCCACCGACATGTCGTTGGTCGTGCCGATCATCGGGATGCTGTCGATGATGATCTTCCTGCCGTTCGCGGGCCTGGCGTCGGACCGGTTCGGGCGCAAACCGGTCTGGTGGATCTCCTTGATCGGACTGTTCATCGCGGGCATTCCGATGTTCATGCTGATGTCGACCGGGGTGATCGGCGCCGTCATCGGCTTTGCCGTGCTGGGGTTGCTCTACGTCCCGCAGTTGGCGACCATCTCGGCGACGTTCCCGGCGATGTTCCCCACACAGGTGCGCTACGCCGGTTTTGCGATCGCCTACAACGTGTCGACGGCGCTCTTCGGCGGCACGGCCCCGGCGGTCAACGACTGGTTGATCGGCGTGACGGGCGACAACCTCGTACCCGCGTACTACATGATGGGTGCCTGCATTGTCGGCGCGATCGCCCTGGCAAAGCTTCCCGAGACGGCGCGATGCCCGATCAACGGCACCGAGATACCCGGCACGCCGGAAGCGCCGCCGCAGCTGGACTACGAGCTCGAGCCCAGTCGCTGAGTCACAGCACGGCGTTCACCGCGTCCGACCAGACGCCCGCCGCCTCGTCGATCTGGCCGGCGGTCACGACGAGCGCAGGGATGAACCTGACGACCTGTCCCCAGGCGCCGCAGGTCAACAGCAGCAGGCCGCGCCTGGCGGCCTCCTGCTGCACGGCCAGTGCCGTCGCACCGTCGGGTCTTCCTGCGGCGTCACGGAATTCGGTACCGAGCATCAGCCCGAGACCGCGCACGTCGGTGATCGCGTCGAACTTGTCGCCAACGGTTTGCAACGCGTCGCGCAACTGCGCCCCGCGTTCGGCGGCGTTGTCGACCAGTCGCTCTTCGGCGATCACGTCGAGCGTGGCCACGGCCGCCGCGCACGCCACCGCGTTGGCGCCGTATGTACCGCCTTGGGAACCCGGCCACGCCCGCTCCATCAACGCCGCCGGCGCCGCGATGCCCGACAGCGGGAAGCCCGACGCGAGACCCTTGGCGGTGATCAGGATGTCTGCGCGCACACCAGAATCGCCGAAGAAGTGTTGACTGCCCCAGAACCGGCCGGTGCGCCCGAAGCCGGTCTGCACCTCGTCGACGACCAGCAGGATCCCGTGCGCGTCGGCGCGCTCGCGCAACCCGGCGAAGAAGCGCTCATTGGCGGGCACGTAGCCGCCTTCGCCGAGCACGGGTTCGACGAAGAACGCGGCGGTATCGGCGGGTGCGCTGATCGTCTGCAGGAGGTAATCCAGTTGTGCCAGAGCGAAATCGGTGGCCTGCTCGACCGGCCAGCCGAAGTGGCCGGGGTCTGGAAACGGCGCGACGTGAACTCCGGCCATCAACGGCGCGAAGCCGGAGCGGAACTTGGTGCCGGAGGTGGTCATCGAGGCCGCCGCGACGGTGCGACCGTGGAACCCACCGTGGAAGACGATGACGTTAGGCCGGCCGGTGGCCTGACGGGACAGTCGCAGGGCGGCTTCCACCGCCTCGCTTCCGGAGTTGGCGAAGAACAACCGGTCGAGCCCGGGCGGCAGCACCTCTCCCAACCGTTCCACCAAGGTGAGCAGCGGGCGGTGCATGACCGTCGTGTACTGACCGTGGATCAGCGTGGCGACCTGGCGCTGCGCGGCCTCCACCACCCGCGGATGACAATGTCCGGTGCTGGTCACCCCGATGCCTGCGGTGAAGTCGAGGTAGCGGCGGTCCTGTTCGTCGTAGAGCAGCACCCCTTCGCCGCGGGCGGCGACGACGCCGGTCGCCTGTTTGAGGATCGAGGAGAGCTGCGGGGCTTCGGAGGCCGAGTTCATGCCACGATCGTCAGCGGTGCACTGTAGATTGTCAACAATCCGACGCAGGGAGGTGTGGTGGATCGCGAACGGCACGTGATCGAGACGGTGGACAAGCGACTGTTCGTCGACGGCAAGTGGATCGATGCGAGCGGAGGGCGCACCTTCGACGTCGTGGACCCGGCGACAGGGCAGACGCTGTGCGCGGTCGCCGACGCCACGCCCGCCGATGCGCGTGCTGCACTCGATGCGGCGGTCGCGGCCCAGCGCGAGTTCGCGGCGACCCCGCCGCGGGCCCGCGCCGACATGTTGATGGCCGCCTTCGAGTTACTGCACGCCCGCGTCGACGACCTGGCCTTGTTGATGACGCTGGAGATGGGCAAACCCCTCGCCGAGGCCCGAGGCGAAATCGCCTACGCCGCCGAGTTTTTCCGCCACTTCGCCGAAGAGGCCACCCGGATCGACGGCGGCTATCAAACCGCACCAGCGGGTGGTGCGCGTTTCCTCATCGCCCGTCAGCCCGTCGGGCCCTGTCTGCTGATCACGCCGTGGAACTTCCCGATGGCGATGGGTACCCGCAAGCTGGGACCGGCGATCGCCGCCGGTTGCACCAGTGTGATCAAACCGGCACACCAGACCCCGCTCACGATGTTGGCGCTGATGGGCATCCTCGACGAAGCGGGTGTGCCTGCCGGCGCCGTCAACTGCATCACCGCGATGGACGCGAACGCGGTGACCGAACCGCTGATCCGCTCGGGGCTGGCGCGCAAGCTGTCATTCACCGGGTCGACCAGGGTGGGCCGGATTCTGCTCGAGCAGTGCGCAGAGAAGGTGTTGCGGACTTCGATGGAACTCGGTGGCAACGCACCGTTCATCGTGTTCGCCGACGCCGATCTCGACGAGGCGGTCGACGGGGCGATGGCGGCCAAGATGCGCAACATGGGAGAGGCGTGCACGGCGGCGAACCGAATGTTCGTGCACGCGTCGGTGATCGACGAGTTCGGGCGCCGGTTGGCCGAGCGGATGGCGGCGCTGCGCGTGGGCCGGGGCACCGAGGAGGGGGTCAACGTCGGCCCGCTGGTCGACGACGCCGCACTGCACAAGGTGCAGGCCCTGGTCGACGACGCGGTGGGTCGCGGTGCCCGCGTGTTGACCGGCGGCACGGCGGTTTCGGGTGACGGGTACTTCTACTCGCCGACCGTGCTGACCGGCGTCCCACGCGACGCGAGGATGTCGGGCGAGGAGATCTTCGGCCCGGTCGCTCCGCTGACGCCGTTCGAGACCGAGGACGACGTCGTCGCCGCCGCCAACGACACCGAATACGGGTTGGTGGCTTACGTTTTCACCAATGATCTGCGCCGGGCGTTGCGGGTCGCCGAGGCGCTGGAGACCGGCATGGTCGGTCTGAATCAGGGCGTGGTGTCCAATCCCGCAGCGCCGTTCGGCGGCGTCAAGCAGTCCGGCCTCGGCCGCGAAGGCGGTTCGGTGGGCATCGACGAGTTCCTGGAGACCAAGTACGTCGGCATCGCCCTGGCGTGAGGCTCAGGCGCCGCGCGAGACCCGCACGACCAGCCGGTCGACCGCATCCTCCATGTGCGCGATCAGCAGCTTGTCGGACAGCTGCACATCACCGGCCCGGATAGCGCTGGCCAGCGCATGGTGCTCGGCAATCCGATCGTTGGGGTTGTCGTAGGTGTCCGCCAGCGCGTGCACACACATCCGGGTCTCCACGAGATACGTCTGGTGCATCCGCGACAGCCGCTCGCTGCCCGCGAGTTCGACAAGACGCTCGTGGAACCGGATGTCGGCCTCGCTGCCCTCCTCGACGTCGGCGGCCGCGGCCATCTCCTCGACGATCGCCAGCAGCTCGTCGCCGGCAGACGCGTAGTCGCGCTGCAGGATTCGGCGGGTCGCGGCGCGTTCGATGGCCTCGCGCGCGAGGTACATGTCGGAGGCCACCTCTGGCGTCATGTCGATCACGAACACCCCGCGGTTGCGGATCGCGATCAGCAGACCCTCCTGCGTCAGCCGCTGCATCCCCTCGCGCAGCGGTCCGCGACTGACGCCGAGCCTGCGGGCCAGGTCGGCCTCGATCAGCTGGGTGCCCGGAGCCAGCTCACCGTGCGCGATGGCCTGCCGAAGCTTGTCGGCGACGATGCTCGGCGTCGATTCCTGCTCCACCGGCGCCAGGAACTCGGTCACAGCCGCTCCTCGAACAGCCGGCCCAGGCCCGCGATCGCAGGCACTGCACCGGCGAGTTGCAGGCCCTTCCACACCGTCACCTGATTGGCGGTCAGCACCGGTTTGCCGACCGCGGCCTCGAGACGGTCGATGATCGCCAGCGTGTGCATAGCGGTGTCGGGAACCAACACCGCTTGCGCGTCCGGGTGATCGGCAGCGGTGACCATCTGCTCCACCCGCCGCGGCTCCAGCGTGCCGACTTCGGCGGCGGTGATGATGCCGTGGCTGCCCATCGCCACCACCTCGATGCCGTCGGCGGCCAGGAAGCGTACGAAGTGCTCGGCAACATCGTGCGGGTACGACGCGGCGATCGCGACGCGCCCGATGCCGAGATGGCGCAGCGCGTCGACGAACGCGATCGAGGTGGACGACGCCGGAACACCCGCAGCCGCAGCAACTTTCGCGGCTTGTCGGCGGGCCCCCTCGGGACCGAACACGAAGCTGCCTGATGTGCACGCCCACATCACCGACTCCGGGCGTGCGTCGGCAAGCTGGCGCACACCATCGGCCAGGCGCTCGTCGCCTCCGAGATCCAGCAGCGCGTCGACGCGGTGGGCGTCCTCACCGACGGAGGTGATGACCACCGGCAGGCGCAGTACACCGTCGGCCCTGCCCTCGAGCGCGGGAAAATCGTCCTCGGCGCTGTGCCCCGGATAGAGCAGTCCTACGGTCGCCATGACGCCCTTTCGATCGGCAGATTGTCGACAATGTTAACAACCGGCGCATCGGCAACTACGCCTCGAACAGGCGCTGACCCGCTCCCACGCCTTTGCGCCCGGCCACGCGCAGCGCGGCCCACATCGTCACCTGGTTGGCCGTGACCACCGGCTTCTGCAATTCGGCCTCGAGATCGGCGATCAGATCGTAGGTGGGCAGGTTCGTGCAACTGATGACGATGGCCTCGGCGTCCGCGACGTCGGTGGCGCGGACCAAGTCGGCGGTCCGCGCATACGGGACCGACCAGATCTGCGAGGTCAGGCCCAGTCCCGAGGTGGCCACGACCTCGATACCGGCCTCCATGAGATAGCTCGTCAACCCGATCGTCAGGTCCGAGGTGTACGGGGTGACGGTCGCGACGCGCGCCACACCGAGGTGGCGCAGCGCTTCGAGCATCGAGCCGCTGGTGGTCACCGCCGCCGGGGCGCCGGCCGCCCGCATCGCCGCGACCAGCGCGGCTTCTCCGGCCATTCCCTTGACGAAGCTGCCCGCGGTGCACGCGTACGCGGTGACGATCGGGGAGACCGCCAGCACGTTCGCCGCGCCCGCGATCACGTGTTCGGGGTCGGAGATGTGCACCGCCATGTCGACGGTCACCGGCAAGGGGGCGTATCTGAGCCGGGTCACGTACAGGCTGACGTCGTCGGGCACCCAACGCCACAGTTCCCGGTCGAGCGCGAAGTCATATGGTGTGACAACGCCTATGCCTACCTGCTGCAATGGTGGGGGCGGCACCAATTCCCCGATCCTCATTTGCACAGTGTGAGGCCAGATGACCAAACCAGCAACAGATTGTTGACAATCCTACGGCGTGTCCCTAGCCTCGGGTCGTGCCAGGCCCCCGCGAGAGCGTGCAAGACGCGCCGTCGTCGCAGGTCAGAGGTGGTTTCACCCGGTCCGTCGTCGCGGTCCTGTGCAAGAAGCCCACCGACCGCCCACCGGGCCTCGACGAACTCGATGTCGACTTGCGCTACTGCACCGCCGACGACCTCGCCGATGCGGTCCGCGGCGCCCGCGTGCTGCTGCTCTGGGACTTCTTCTCGACCGCAGTGCGCGACGTGTGGCACGACGCCGGCGAGTTGGAGTGGATCCACGTCACCGCGGCGGGCGTCGACACGCTGCTGTTCGACGAACTGCGCGACTCCGACGTGGTGGTGACCAACGCCCGCGGCGTGTTCGACCGCCCGATCGCCGAGTACGTGCTCGGCGCGGTGCTGGCCCACGCCAAGGACAGCCGCACCAGCTTCGCCCTGCAGCGCGAGCACCGGTGGCAACACCGCGAGACCCGTGCCATCGCGCGGGCCCGCGCGCTCGTCGTCGGCACCGGGAGCATCGGGCGCGAGATTGCGCGGCTCCTGCGCGCGGTGGGCATGCAGGTGCGTGGGGCGGGCCGCGTCGCAACGACGGACGATCCCGACTTCGGTGACGTGGTGGCCAGTGCGAGCTTGGCCGACGAGGTCGGCTGGTGCGATCACCTGGTGCTCGCCGCGCCGCTGACAAACGCGACGCGCGGCATGGTGGACGCCTCGGTGCTGTCGGCGATGAAGCCCGACGCGCATCTGGTCAACATCGGCCGCGGTCCAGTGGTGGAGGAGTCGGCGTTGCTTTCGGCGTTGCGCGACAACCGGATTGGCGGTGCGACGCTGGACGTGTTCGACACCGAACCGCTGCCGCCCGACCATCCGTTGTGGGACGCTCCTAACGTGACGATCACCGCACACATGGCCGGGGACGTGGTGGGTTGGCGCGAAGCCCTTGCCGAGCAATTCGTGGACAACGCCCAGCGCTGGCTTGCCGGCGAGCCATTGGTGAACGTGGTGGACAAAAAACTCGGCTACGTACCGGGCCCGCGATGATCCCGACCGCCGCCGAACTGGTCCAGGGATACCGCGCAAAAACCCTCTCTCCGGTCGAGGCCACCCAGGAGGCGCTGGCCGCGATCGACGCGTACGACGGTGCGGTCAACGCCTTCGTTCTCGTCGACCCCGAGGGGGCGTTGGCCGCGGCCCGTGCCTCGGAGGCACGCTGGCACGCCGGGCAGCCGCTCGGGCCCGGGGACGGCGTGCCGACGTCGATCAAGGATGCGCTGTGGACCAGGGGATGGCCGACGCTTCGGGGTAGCTGGCTCATCGACGAGCCGGGACCGTGGAACGAGGACGCGCCCTGCACGGCGCGACTTCGGGAGACCGGAGCCGTCCTGCTCGGCAAGACCACGACGCCGGAGTACTCGTGGAAAGGCGTCACCGACTCGCCCCGTTACGGCGCGACCGGCAATCCGTGGGATCCCACCAAGACGGCGGGTGGTTCGAGCGGCGGCAGCGCCGCGGCGGTCGGCCTCGGCATGGGGGTGTGGTCGGTCGGCACCGACGCGGGGGGATCGGTGCGGATTCCGGCGGCGTTCACCGGAACCGTCGCGCTCAAGCCGACCTACGGCCTGATACCCCACTATCCGCCGAGCCCGTTCGGCACGCTGGCGCACCCGGGCCCGATGACGCGGACGGTCGTCGACACCGCCGCGCTGATGGATGTGATCACCGGATTCGATGCCCGGGACTGGTCGGCGATGCCGACGCCGCGTGAGTCGTTCCTGACCGGGCTCGACGACGGCATCGCGGGCCTGCGGGTGGCGTTCTCACCGCGGCTCGGCTACGTGCGCAACGATCCGGAGGTCGACGCCGCCGTGCGGGCCGCGGTGACGGTGCTGTCCGATGCGGGTGCCAGCGTCGAGGAGGTCGACCCCGGGTTCGCCGATCCGATCGAGGCGTTCCACGTCCTGTGGTTCGCCGGCGCGGCAAAGGTGTTGGAGGCGTACGGCGAAGCGGTCGACGATCGGGTGGATGCGGGGTTGCGCCGGATAGCTGCGGTGGGTGCGTCCTTCTCGGCGTCGGACTACCTCGACGCGACGGCCGTGCGGATGCAACTGGGGCAGGTGATGGGCCGGTTCCACGAAACCTATGACGTGCTGGTCACGCCGACGCTTCCGCTGCCTGCGTTCAGCGTCGGTCGCGACGTGCCCGATGGCTGGCGGTCACACTACTGGGCGAGTTGGACGCCATACACCTACCCGTTCAACATGACCCAGCAGCCGGCGTTGAGCGTGCCGTGCGGATTCACCGCGGCGGGCCTGCCGATCGGGTTGCAGATCGTCGGCCCCCGGCACGCGGATGCGCTGGTGCTGCGGGTGGGCCGCGCCCACGAGATGGCCACCGACTGGCACCGGCGCACGCCGGCGTTGACGACACAAGGAGTTCGATGAGCAGGCTGATCACCGTGTCCCTCGACAAGCGCGGCGTCAGCTGCGTTGCCCGCATGCTCGACGACGCGGCGCCACGCACCTGCGCGGCGGTGTGGGACGCCTTATCCGACGGGCGCGTTCTTTCGTCACAGGTGTTCCACGGCAAGTACGCCCGCAACGAGATCTACACGCTGCTACCGGAATTCGCGGCGAAGGACCCGGGCAGTGAGAACACCACAGTCACGCCGATCCCCGGCGACCTGTGCTGGTTCTCCTTCGACTCCGATCAACTGGGCAACCCCGCCTACGGCTACGAGAACACCACCGGCACCGGCACCACCGGCGCGATAGTCGACCTGGCGCTGTTCTACGGCCGCAACAACCTGCTGATCAACGGCGACCAGGGCTGGGTCCCGGGCAACGTGTTCGGGGCGGTCATCGAAGGGCTCGACGAGATGGCGGAGGCCTGCCAGGACCTCTGGATGGGTGGTGTGCGCGGTGAAACCCTGAGTTTCCAACGCGCGACGCAGGATTGACGCGCCGACTGGCTAGATCGGTTGAAGGCTGATCGGTTGTTCGCTCTGACCGGGATTGGGGTCGTTGCACGTCCCGGGTTTCCAGGTGTAGCGAAGGTTGCCCGCCAACGTCGCTGGATCGAACTCATACGTCACATCGGCCGGCCCGGTGCTGCCGTCGGCGCACGGGCGTGCGTTGAACACGTCGTGGCGTTCGACGGTCCACGGGCCGTCGCCCTGCCTGCTGATCTGCGCGATCAGTCCCGTCGAGCTCGAAATCGTTCCGCCGCAGTAACCTTCGGCGTTGCACTGCGTGGTGATCGACCATGTGTTCGAGGTCGCCCCGTTGACGAGCCGGTACTCGCCTTCGAGCCGCCCGTCGGCCCATGCGGGTCCCGCGGATGCGATCGCGGCACCGATGAGCATCACCGCCGCGGCCGTCGCGCGTGTGATCGCCATCCAGGCAGCATCACACGTCAGGCGTTCGGGCATCCGCGAGTTGGCGAAAGTTCTTCGGTCAGCCGAGGCCGGGGACGATGTCGCCCAGCTTGAAGGTGACCGGCTGCTCGAGTTGGTCGAACGTACACGACCGGGGATCGCGGTCGGGGCGCCAGCGGTTGAACTGCGCGGTGTGGCGGAACCGTTCACCTTCCATGTGGTCGTAGCGCACCTCGACCACCCGCTCGGGCCGCAACGGTACGAACGAGAGGTCCTTGCCGGCATTCCAGCGCGATCCCTCGTTGCGTCGCGGGGTCCGTTCACCGACCATGTGCGCCGCCCAATTCCACGGATGGTTGTCGAACGTGGTTACCAGCGGCTGCAATTCGGTGAAGAGTTCGCGGCGCCGGGCCATCGGGAAGGCGCCGATCACGCCGACGGAGGCCAATGTGCCGCCGTCCTTGTACAGCCCGAGAAGCAGCGACCCGATGGCATCGTCGCCGGACTTGTGGAGGCGGTAGCCGGCGACGACGCAGTCCGCGGTCCGTTGGTGCTTGATCTTGAACATCACTCGCTTGTCCGGCTGATAGGTCAGCGACAACGGCTTGGCGATGACGCCGTCGAGGCCGGCACCCTCGAACTCGTCGAACCAGCGCTGCGCCGTCGCGAGGTCCGTCGTCACCGGCGTGACGTGGAATTTCGGACCGGCATTGGTGAGGGCCTCCACGAGTGCGGCGCGGCGTTCGCTGAAAGGCCTTTGCGTGTAATCGATGTCGTCGAGTGCGAGCAGATCAAACGCGATGAAGGACGCAGGCGTCTTCTCGGCCAGCATCCGGACCCGTGAGTCGGCGGGGTGGATGCGCTGCTGCAGCGCTTCGAAGTCGAGCCCACCGTCGGAGGCGACGATGATCTCGCCGTCGATGACGCACCGTTCGGGTAGCTCAGCTTCGGCGGCCTTCACCAGTTCGGGAAAGTAGCGGGTCATCGGCCGCTCGTTGCGGCTGCCGAGTTCGACCTCGTCGCCGTCGCGGAAGCAGATCGACCGGAAGCCGTCCCACTTCGGTTCGTACGATGCGTCCGGCGGGATCGACACCACCGATTTCGCCAGCATCGGCGACACCGGCGGCATCACGGGCAGCTGCATGAGGCCATTGTCGCAGGCAACCCGGCAGCCAAAAAACTTCTGTCACTTTGGTTTCTGTGGTCACAGATGGGGTTGGGTTGTCGGTGGGTCGAACTAGTGTTCGAGTATGTCGGTGGAACGGGTCAGCCAGCGGATCGCGGCGATGGACCGCGAGCTGTCCGGGTTGATCGCCGAGTCCTTCGACACGTTGAGCACCGCTGAGCAGTTGAGGGTCACCGCGCAGTGGGAGAGGTTCACCCGCCGCCAAGCCGCGGTCAGCCACAGCATGGTGGCCGGGCTCCAGCAGGCCCCGTTGGCGGAGTTGGGGGAGCCCAGCGTGGCCGGGGCGTTGACGGTGTTGTTGCGCATCTCTAAGGCTGAGGCGCATCGGCGGGTGGCCGAAGCGC
>NZ_NKCN01000021.1 GCF_002245535.1 Mycobacterium lehmannii
AGCCATATTCGGTGGCAGCAAAAACTCCTGATCGCGCACCACCGGACGATACGAACGAGCCATACCTCATCGTTTCGTGCTCACCGGCCAACACAAAGGACATCCATCGGCATTTCGCAACAGCCACTGACCGCCCCCGAACGCACACAAATCACGAAGGCCTGATCGCGCGGCCGATCGCGAACTCGGCGACGGGCAGCGGCAACCACCTCGGCATGGTCCATTCCCGCCGGGCGCCCTCGACCTCGAAACCCGCCCCCACGATGCTCTGCTCGGTGTGGCGGTGGGTGTGGCAGTTCCCGAACAGCCGCGGCCACACCGTCGCGTCGGCGATTCTCTGCAGCCGCCCGCGGCCGCCATCGCTGGCGATGTGCTCGAGATAGCGCAGCTCACCGCCCGGCCGCAGCAACGAAAGCAACTGTCGCAGAACCGTATCCGAGTCATCGATCGAACACAGCACCAGCGAGCAGACGATCGCGTCGAACGGCTCGCTGCCCGCAGCGGCGAAGTGCTCCACCGTGTCGGCACTGACGGTGACGGGCACCCGGGCCCCCACCGCTGCGCGCCGGGCGTGTTCGGCCAGACGGCGTTCGGGTTCCACGGCCACCACCTCGCTGACCGTGTCGGGGTAGAACTCGAAATTCGTTCCGGTGCCCGCGCCCACCTCGAGTACCCGACCGGAGAGGCCGGCGAGGTTCTCCTGGCGGAGTTGCCGGATGGCGTCGGTCTCGTGGGTGGACATCTCCGTCCACAACCGAGCGAAGAACGGGTTATCGACCGTGCCTGACATGTAGCGCCCCTTTCAACTGTGCGACGGCTTCCGGTGGCCTGTCGAGGTCAACGGCGCCTCGGGCGATCTGACCGAAGCACACGGCCGCCAGCACCCGGTCGGCGAACTCCTCGACATCCCCCCACGGTAGATACGGCTTGGAGATCAGCATCGCAGCGACCCCGTGCGCGACGGTCATCAACTCCAACGCCGTCGCGGTCGAGTCCCCCGGCGGGTAGGTGCCCTCCGCCATCAGCCCCTCGACCGCCGCGCGCAGGTGGACGAATGCCGAGCTGTTCAACGCGATGTCCACATCACTGCCCGGCCGGCTGTCTCCCATCGTCGCAATGCGGTACAGCTCAGGTGTTTTCATCGCGAACCGGACATACGCCAGCCCTTGGGCACGCAGCACCTCGATGGTCGACGGCTGTCCTGCCGCCACACTTTGCATCTCCTCGTCGAGCTTCTCGAAGTACCGTGCGCACACCGCGTCGAGCAGGGCGTCCTTGTCGGCGAAGTGCAGGTAGATCGACGGCGGGGTCACCCCGACCCGCTGCGCCACCGACCGGATCGACACCTCTTTCGCGTTGCCTGACTCGAGCAGCAGATCGGTGGTGGCGTCGAGGATTTCGTCGCGCAGCTGCTCTCCGGACCCCCGCGGAGCGCGTCGCCGTTTCATCGTGTGCCCGCCGGTTCGACCGAGCCCTCACCCGCGGTGCGCGACGGTTCGGCGGATTCGCGCAAGCCGATCCGTTCGTGCAGCCTCGCCAGCGGCTTGGGCGCCCACCAATTCCACCGGCCGAGCAGATGCATGAACGCCGGCACCAGTCCCATTCGCACCAGTGTCGCGTCGGCCAACACCGCCAGCGTCAGCCCCACCCCGAACATCCGCATGAACGACACCTCCGCGGCGATCAGCGCGGCGAACGAAATCGACATCAGCAGCGCCGCCGCTGTCACCACGCGGCCGGTCCTGGCCAGGCCGAGTGCCACGCTCTCGTCGTTGCGGACACGAGCGGACATCGCCGGGTCCTTGCCCAACTGCAGCCAGAACTCGCGGATGCGCGAGACCAGGAAGACCTCGTAGTCCATCGACAGCCCGAACGCGATGCAGAACAACAACACCGGCATGTTCGCCACCAAGGTCCCCGTCGGCGTGGTGCCAAGCGCGCCGAGATGACCTTCCTGGAAGATCCACACCAGCGCACCGAATGCGGCCGTCAGCGATAAGACGTTGAGTATCAACGCCTTCACCGGCAGCACCACGCTCCCGGTGAGCAGGAAGAGCAGCACGAACGTGATGGCCCCGATCACCCCGAGCACCAGCGGCAGTCGCGATGTGATCGCCGAGGCACTGTCCCGGTTCACCTGCGCGGTGCCGGTCAACAGCACCGGAACATCGGCGGGAGTGCTCACGGCCTCCAGCCGGTCGAGCTGCGCTTCGGAGGCATCGCTGTACAACGGCGCCTCACTGGCCACCGTGAGAAATGCGCTGCCGTCCTTGACGCCGGTCGCGGCCGACGGCGGCCCGACCGGGTTACCGTCGACGAACGTGCCGCCGGGGGCCGACACCGACGACACGTCGGCAACCCGCGAAAGATCGGCGGCGTAGCGGTCCACCATTGCGGGCGTGATCCCCTTGGTGTCCGGTATGACGACGGTGACGTTGCGGGCCGCGTCGACGGCGAAGTCGTTGCGTAGCTCGTCGCCGACCTGGCGCGCCGACGCCGACTGAGGCAGCACCCGCTCGTCCGGGAACCCCCAACGCGCGTTGAGGAACGGCGCGCCGAGCACCAGCAGCAGCGTGACGATCGCGAGCCCAATCGGAAGCGCCCGGCGCATGACGACTTTCGTGCAGCGGTACCAGAACGACTGCTCGACGGGTTTGCGAACCGGCTCCGGCCTGCCGAACAGCCGTCGACCGAACCGCCGCACATCCAGCGAGTCCAACCGGTCGCCGAGCAGCACGATCGCCGCGGGCGCCACGACCACCGCGGCGACGGCCGCAAACGTCACCACCGCGATTCCCGCGTATGCGAACGACTTCAGGAAGTACATCGGGAACAGCACCATCGCGACCATGGACAGCGCGACCGTCATCGCCGAGAACAACACCGTGCGCCCGGCGGTCACCATCGTGCGCACCAACGCCGAGTCGGGTTCCACGCCATCGGCGAGCTCGTCGCGATACCGGCTGATGATCAACAGCGTGTAGTCGATGGCGAGCGCCAAACCCATTGCGACCGTGAGGTTCATGGCGAAGATCGAGACGTCGGTGAGGTAGGTGACGCCGCGCAGCACCGCCATCGACCCGAGGATCGCGAAACCACCGATGGCCAACGGCAGCGCGGCGGCGAGCAGGCCGCCGAACACCCAAACCAGCGCCACGAAGCACAGCGGGATCGCGATCGCCTCCATCTTCAGGAGGTCTCTTTCGCTCTGCCCGTTGATCTGCACGTAGATCATGGCCTCGCCGCCGGCGCGCACGGTGACGCCGTCGCGGTCGTGCACGAGGCGCTCGGAGAGTGCCTTGGCATGCTTCTGCGCGGCGCTTTCACCGCCGGTGATGCCGGCGACGATCAACCCGGTCTTTCCGTCCTCGCTGACGAGCGCGGGCGCGGCGGTGGGCGGTGCGCTCCACAGCGAGGTCACCCCGACGACGGACGGTGCGGCCCGCAGTTCGGCGGCCAGCTCCTCGCCGACGGCGCGGGCGGTCGGGCTCTGCGCGCCCTCGTCGGAATGCACGCTGAGAATCAGCTCCATGTCGCCCTGACCGAACTTGTCGACCAAGAGCTGGGTGGCCTTCGCCGACTCCGAGGTCGGGTCCTGGAAGCCGCCCGCGGAAAGGTGCTTGGCGACGGGGATACCGAATATCCCGCACGCGACCATCACCAGAACCGCTATCGCGATGATGCGCCGAGGCGCCGCTATCGCCAGATGTGCGACTCGTTGCAGCACTCGGTGTCCTCTCGGCTCTGGACTAACGTCGGTAACTTAACAACGGTAAGTCACCAGCGTCAACGCTCCTGCCGGACACACGACTCACGGACCCGCCGCGTTCACTGCGATTCTTCGCGATGAGTTGCGGCGTTCCTGGTAGTCGTAATCGACATGACGACGACAGACTCGGCGACCGCCGCCACCACCACGCGCGACACCGCGATGGACATCGGCCTGCTCATCCTGAGAATCGGTGTCGGCGCGGCCATTCTTCAGGCCGGCCTCATCAAGGCCTTCGACTTCGGCACCACGGTCGGTTTCATGGAGTCCGCCGGGTGGCGGTTGCCGGGGTTGGCCGCGTTCATGGTCACCGCGGCCGAGACGCTCGGCGGCCTTGGACTCATCTTCGGTGCGCTGACGCCGTTGGCTGCGTGCGCGGTGATCGCGGCGATGGTCGACGCCTGGGCCGTCAACGTGTCGCAGTCGGCTTTCTGGTCCGAACCGTTCAACGTGCCGTTCCTGATCGGCGTCGGCGCCGCTGCGCTGTTGTTCCTCGGAGCGGGCGCGTACTCGGTCGACGCCAAGGTGTTGGGCCGCGTGTCGTGGGGTCGGCGCGTCGCCGTCGGCCTGCTGGTCGTGGCATTCGCAGCCGCAATCCTGACCTGGGTGGTGCTGCTGGGCACCAACCCCATTCACTTCACGGCCGGGTCGTAGCCGGTCAGCAAATTGCTACCGGCGAGTAGTCCGCGACCCTACTTGGCGGTAAGAATTGCCACAGTATTCCGAATCGTGACTCAAAGATTCCTTAGAGGTAACACTTACTGTCGAGTACATGTGGATCGACGACACCAGTGCCGATGTCATCAAGGTCGACTTCGAGGCGCTCTACCACGGCGATGTCCTGGTAGAAGGCGACACCTCGGAGCAGCTCGACGACGAGCACACCCTGCGCACCGCCGTCTGACCGAACGCGCGCCGAGGGGTCGCGCATTCGCTCCGACGGTTCGGCCCCGAGGGCCCGAGCCGGTTCTGTTGCTGCTTGCTGTTGAACCCGCCCGCTAAATCCGATCCTTTTTCCTAAGCCACGTTCTCTTCTTCGTCGTCGGCGATCATGTCGCTGAGCCGGCCGCTGATGATCTCCTCGGCCTCGTCGACGATGCGTCCGACCAGTTCCCCGCATGTCGGGATGTCGTTGATCAGTCCCATCGCGGTGCCCACGCTCCAGATGCCGGCGTCGAGGTCGCCGACCTCGTAGACCTTCACCCCGCGCGAACCGGCGACCAGGTCCTTGACGTCCTCGAACTGACCGCCGCGGTTGAGGATCTCCACGACCTCACGCGACACCGCGTTGCTGGCCACGCGGGCGGTGTTGCGCAGCGGCCGGAAGATCAGCTCCGTGTCGAGCTCGGTGCCCGCGACGATCGCCTCCTTGACGTTCTGATGGATGGCCGATTCGACGGTGCACATGAACCGCGATCCCATGTTGATGCCGTCGGCGCCCAGCGCGAGTGCGGCCACCAGGCCACGGGCGTCGGCGAATCCGCCGGAGGCGATCATCGGGATGTCGATCTTGGTCGCCGCCGCCGGGATCAGCACCAGGCCAGGGATGTCGTCCTCGCCGGGATGGCCCGCGCACTCGAAGCCGTCGATGCTGATGCCGTCGACGCCGAGGCTCTGCGCCTTGACCGCATGCCGCACCGAGGTGCACTTGTGCAGCACCTTGATCCCGTTCTCGTGGAACATCGGCAGATGCGGCGCCGGGTTCGAACCCGCGGTCTCGACAATCTTGATGCCCGAGTCGACGATCACCTGCCGGTACTCGTCATACGGCGGCGGGTTGATCGTCGGCAGGATCGTCAGGTTGACCCCGAACGGCTTGTCGGTCAGATCGCGGCACTTGGCGATCTCCTTGGCCAGGTCGGCGGGCGTCGGCTGGGTCAACGCGGTGATGAAACCGAGCGCACCCGCATTCGCTACGGCCGCAACGAGTTCCGCGCGGCCGACCCACTGCATCCCACCCTGCACGATGGGATGTTCGATTCCGAACGTCTCGGTGAACTTCGTCCTGATGCTCATCGGGGGGCCATCCGGATCGCGCCATCCAACCGGATCACTTCACCGTTGAGCATCGGGTTCTCAACGATGTGCACGGCCAGCGCACCGTACTCGTCGGGATCGCCGAGGCGCGCCGGATGCGGCACCTGCTTGCCCAGCGACTGCTGCGCCTCCTCCGGCAGCGAACCCAGCAGCGGGGTCTTGAACAGACCCGGGGCGATCGTGACGACGCGGATGAATTCGCGCGACAGGTCACGCGCGATCGGCAGCGTCATCCCGACCACGCCGCCCTTGGACGCGGAGTACGCGGCCTGACCGATCTGGCCCTCGAAAGCCGCGACGGACGCGGTGTTGATGATGACGCCGCGCTCGCCGTTGATGGGCTCGGTCTTGGCGATCCGCTCGGCGGCCAGCCGCAGCACGTTGAACGTGCCGATCAGGTTGACCTCGATCACCTTCTTGAAGCCGTCGAGCGGGAACGGGCCGTCCTTGCTCAGCGTCTTGATCGCGTTGCCGATGCCCGCGCAGTTGACGTTGATGCGCAGCGGACCCATTTTCTCGGCCGCGTCCAGCGCCGAGCTGACGGCGTCGGGGTCGGTCACGTTGGTCTCGACGAACTGGGCGCGATCCCCGAGTTCTTTGACCGCCTCTTCGCCCTTGAGGTCGATGACGACCACCGAGGCGCCCCTGTCGAGCAGGCGCTTGGTGGTGGCCAGGCCGAGGCCCGACGCACCACCGGTGACGACGGCTACGGCGTCCTTGATCTCCACTTTGAGGGTGTTCCTTTCTCTAGGCCCAGTCTCGTAAGACGGCTTCGGTGTCGGCTCCGGCTTGGCCGGGTGGTGTCGGTGCCGACGGCGCGCTACGGGAGAACCGCGGCGCGGGCATCGGTTGCAGGTGCTCGCCGTCGCGATAGAACGTGTTGCGCTCGGTGACGTGCGGTTCGGACTCGACCTCGCTGAACGACAGCACGGGCGTCACGCAGGCGTCGCTGTCGGCGAACACCTTGGCCCAGTGGTCGCGGTCCTTGGACGCGATGACCTCGGTGAGTTTCGCGCGCAGCTCGGGCCAGCGGCTCGCGTCGTTCTGATCCGGCAGGTCGGCGTTCTCCAAACCGAGACCCTTGAGGAACTCGGCGTAGAACTGCGGTTCGATGCACCCGACCGCGATGTAGCGGCCGTCGGCGCAGGTGTAGGTGTCGTAATACGGCGCGCCGCCGTCGAGGATGTTGACCCCACGCTGATCGGTCCACAACCCGTCCTGCAGGAAGCCCCAGATCATCTGCGCAAGCACGCTCGAGCCGTCGATCATCGCCGCGTCGACCACTTGACCCTTGCCCGACGTCTGGCGCTCCCACAGCGCGGACAAGATGCCGACAAGCAAAAACATCGAGCCGCCGCCGAAGTCACCGGTCAGGTTCAGCGGTGGTACCGGCCGCTCGCCGGCCCGACCGATCGAGTGCAGCACGCCGTTGAGCGAGATGTAGTTGATGTCATGGCCGGCCTGCAGGCGCCGCGGCCCGGTCTGACCCCATCCGGTCATGCGGCCGTAGATCAGCCGCTCGTTGACCTTCGCGCAGTCCTCCGGTCCGAGACCGAGGCGTTCGGTGACACCGGGGCGCAGCCCCTCGATCAGCACGTCGGCCTTCGCGACCAGTCGCAACACGAGTTCACGGCCTTCGTCGCTCTTGAGGTCGGCGGCGACGGAACGCCTGTTACGCAAGGCGGCCTCGCGCTTGCTAGTGGGGATCCCACCGAGCTTGCCCGGACGCTCGATGCGGACGACGTCAGCGCCCAGATCACCGAGGATCATCGCCGCGTGCGGGCCGGGTCCGATGCTCGCGAGTTCGATCACCCGCAGCCCGTGCAGAGGTCCCGCCATGCTTACCGCCCTTCGTTGGACAATCGCTTCCGGATCGCCGACATAGCTTACTTGTATAACCAAGTCGTGCGGTTCTAGGGTGCAGTGCATGACAACGCTGGATTCGGGCGCACCCACATATACCGGTATCGACGCTCTGAGGGTCGACCTCGCCGACGGTGTGCTTTCGGTGACGCTGAACCGGCCCGACAGCCTCAACTCATTGAACCGCGCGATGCTGGCCGGCATCGCCGAAACTCTCCAGACGGCGGCCACCGATCAGCGGGTCAAGGTGGTGCGGCTCGGCGGAGCTGGCCGTGGCTTCTGCTCGGGCGCTGGCATCGGCGGCGACGACCAGGCGCAAAAGGAGGTCGACGGCCCGGCCTCAGTGCTGGACGCAGCCAACGCCGCATCCCGCGCGATCGTCAACCTGCCCCAACCCGTCGTCGCGGCAGTGCACGGTGCGGCGGCCGGCGTCGGGGTATCGCTGGCACTGGCCTGCGACGTCGTATTGGCTTCGGACAACGCGTATTTCATGTTGGCGTTCACCAAGATCGGGCTGATGCCCGACGGCGGCGCCTCGGCGCTGGTGGCGGCGGCGGTCGGACGCACGCGCGCGGCCCGGATGGCGTTGCTTGCCGAAAAGGTCTCGGCGCGTGAGGCATTCGAGTGGGGTCTGGCGGCTGCGGTCTATCCGGCCGACGAGTTCGACGCCGAGGTCGACAAGGTGCTCACCTCGTTGAAGTCGGGACCGGCGGTGGCGCTGCGCAAGACCAAGCATGCGATCAACGCGGCAACGCTCACCGAGTTCGAACCCGCGCTAGGACGTGAACGCGAAGGCCAGTTGAAGCTGCTGACCTCGCCGGACTTCATCGAGGGAATCACGGCGTTCCAGCAGCGCCGCAAGGCCAACTTCTCCGACTTCTAACCTTCCTCCACCGCCGCGACCGACCGTGTCTGCACCGCGACACGCGGCGTTCGTGCGTACAAAAGCGGTCGCTCGCACGAAGAAAATCGGTGGACTCGGCGCCTGCGCGTCGGCAACCATCGACAGGTGAGTACGCAATTCGAGATCCAACAGCCGGTGCGCAACGCCGGCGGCTGGCGCGTGCTCGCACCGTTCCGTAACCGCGAGTACCGCCTGCTGATCGCGGCCGTGACGTTGTCGATCTTCGCCGACGGCATGTTCGCGGTGGTGCTGGCCATGCAGGTCATCGAACTGAACAACGACCCCGTCTCGCTGTCGATCGTGACGACCTGTTTCGGCGGCGCGCTCGTCGCCTTCGTATTGGTCGGCGGGATCGCCGCCGACCGATTCCCTCAACGCGCGATCATCATCGCGGTCCAGACGGTCAACGTGCTCGCCTCGACAGCCATCGCGGTGCTGGGAATGTCTGGCGCACTGCAGATCTGGCACCTGGCGGTGGGCGCAGCTGCCCTAGGCACGGCGGCGGCCTTCTTCTTCCCCGCCTACAGCGCGATCCTTCCGCGGATCCTGCCGCCCGAGCAGCTGCTCGCCGCCAACGGCGTCGAGGGTGTGGTGCGCCCGGTGTTCCAGCGCGCGATCGGCCCGGCCGCCGCCGGAGTGATCGTCGGCGCGACGTTCCCCGCATTGGGCGCGGTGGCGGTGGCCGCCTTGTTCGCCGTCGGCCTGGTGTTGCTCGTCGCGACCCGGCCGGCGCTGAGGCCTCCTGCGTCACAGGAGCACACACATGTGCTGCGCGATCTTCGCGACGGCTTCGTGTTCGTGCTCGGCACACCGTGGCTATTGTGGACGTTGCTGTTCGCGAGCATCTTCGTGCTGGTCGTCCTGGGACCGATCGAGGTGCTGCTGCCGTTCATCGCCAAGGACCGCTTCGCCGACGGCGCGCGGATGTACGGCTTCATCCTGGCGTTCTTCGGGCTCGGCAGCGCGCTCGGGGCACTTACCGTGTCGTCGGGCCGTATGCCGCGCCGGTATCTGTCGGTGATGATGGCAATGTGGGGTCTCGGCGCCATCCCGCTGATCGTGTTCGGTTTCACCTCTTCGTTCGCGGTGATGGCGGCCGCGACGTTCGTCATCGGGTTCACCGACGGCACCGGGATGGTCATCTGGGGCACCCTGCTGCAGCGACGGGTGCCAACGGCGATGCTGGGCCGCGTGTCGAGTCTGGACTTCTTCGTCTCGCTGGCGTTCATGCCGGTGTCGTTCGCGATCGTGGGACCGTTGTCGAAAGTCGTTTCGATACAGACGATTTTCCTCGTCGCGGGCATCGTGCCCGTGCTGGTGGCAGCGGTCGCGGTGTGGGCGGCCGGAATGCGTCGCGACGAGCTGGCCCACCCGCTGCGCTGAGTCAGACGCCGAAGATCGGCGGCAGCGCGAGCACCATGACCAGACCCCAGAAGAAGTGGGTCAGCATCGGTGCGAGTATGCCGCCGGTCATTCGGCGTTCGAACGCGCAGATCGTGCCCAGGATGATCGCGGCGAAGCCGAGCATCGGGTTGCCGGTGGTGGCCGCGGTGGCGATGACGTAGAAGACCGTCGAGATCAGTATCGGCTTCATCGTGCCCAACGCCGTGTAGAGCGCGCCGCGAAAGAACATCTCCTCGGCCAGCCCGTTGATCACGGTGATGAACGTCACCAGGATCAAGGGTCCGTAGTTGGCGTATTCCAGTACGCGAGTGATGTATTCGCTTACGCCGGGAATCTCGCGCGCAATCAGGCCGCCGATGACGAACACCGCGCCCAGCGCCAAACCCACTGCGGTGCCGGTGATCACGGGCCGTTGATTGCGGCCGCGGAAGCGGATGCATCCCATGTGCAGCGGGCCGGACAGGAACGCGCCCAGCGCCCACACCCCGGCCAGCGCCAACGTCAGCCAGTAGAACGACGAGTCACCCGGCGGGCGGGTCAGCGAATAACCGAGCAGCGCGGCGCCGATGACGAGCACGACCGCGACGACGATGCGCCTGCGCCGTATGACGCTGGGCGGTTCGTGATGCGGAACGGGGCACGCACTGACGATCTCGCGGATCTCCCGAAGCAGGCCGGGTCGCGTCTGCGTCTCCTCCGTCACGTCAGATCAACCTTAGGCACGAAATGCAGCAGCGTGTCCACACCCGTGCGCACCGCCCCGGCGACGGGTCCGGGCACCCCGCCGATGAGCCCGACCGCGGGCCGGACGACCGACGGTGTGACCGCACCGGCCACCTGTTGCAGACGCAGCGTGTCCCCACCCGCCCAGCCGGGGTCGGTATCGGCGAGGTGGTGTGGGTCGGTGAGCTCGTCGACGGGTCGACGCCGACGGCTCGCCAGCGCCCGCGTGATCGCCTCCTCGACGCCGATCAGCCCGGCAGGCGGGTCCGGCACGAACTCGCGCAGCCGGGTGTCAGAAGCCATCATCGGATGGTCCAGCGACTGCACCAGGTCGGCGGCGAGTCCTCCCGGCACCGGCAGCACCACCCCCGTCACCCACGAGACGAGACCGGTGTCGACGCCGTTGACCGGCAGCTCGGCCCGCCACTTTCCGGCGATTCGCGCATACGTGCGCAGCAGCTCGGCATACGACGTGGTTTCCGGGCCGGTGATGTCGTACGCGCCGGCGGGCACACGCTCGCTGTCGGCGGCGGCGACGAGGTAGTGCAGCACATCGCAGATCGATATCGGGTCGATCGGGTTCACCGACCACGACGGCATTGGGATGACCAGGAACCGATCCCCCACATAGCGCAGCATCTCGAACGACGTCGACCCCGCGCCGATGATGATGGCCGCACCGAGCCACACCACGTCCGGTCCGCCGTCGACGTGCAACGCCTCGGCGACCTCGGCGCGGCTCGCGAGGTGTTCGGACAGCTCGTCACCGTCGGGCACGAACCCGCCGAGGTACACGATGCGACGCACACCGGCGTCCTTGGCCGCCCTCGCCACGTTGGCCGCCGCGCGGTTGTCGGCCTCGCGGAAATCGGGCTGCCCGATGCCGTGTACGAGGTAGTAGACGACATCGATCGGGCCGGCGTCGGCGAAGGCCGACCGAGCCGAGGCTTCGTCATGGGCGTCCAATGCGACGGCGTCGACGCGGTCCTGCCACCCGAACTCGGCCAGCCGGTCGGGATTTCGGCTGGCGGCGACCACCTCGTGGCCCTCGGTGAGCAGTTCGTTGACGAGCCGGGAGCCGACGTAACCGGTCGCGCCGGTCACCAGAGTGCGAACACGTTTCACGGTAGGGCCTGTACCCGGATCGGACCCCGGAGAATCCCGGGAGAATCTAGGCCTTGGCGTCTCGGTGCAGATCGATCAGATGCTGGTACACCTGCGCGTTGTAGCGATTGTGGTTGACCTCTGCGTCACTGAGGTCCCGGCGCACCTTGGCAGGAACCCCGGCGACCAGAGTCCGCGGCGGCACCACGAAACCCTGCGGCACGACGGCGCCCGCGGCGATCAACGCGCCCTGTCCCACCGTCGCGCCGTTGAGGATGACCGCCCCCATGCCGATGAGGGCCCCGTCCTCGATGACACAGCCGTGCAGCACGGCGTTGTGGCCCACGCTGACCTCTTCACCGATGCGGACCGGGAACTCCGGGTCGACGTGGACCGTCACCCCGTCCTGGATGTTGGTCCCGAAGCCGACCTCGATGGGCTCGGCCTCGGCCCGCAGCGTGGCGCCGTACCAGACGCTGGCCCGCGCCGCGAGTGTCACGTCGCCGATCAGGCTCGCGTTGGGCGCCGCCCACGCCTCGGCATGCAGCGACGGCATGCGACCACGAATGGGAACGATCAGCGGCTCAGGCATGCGGCTCATCGTATGCATCGGCCTTTCGCCGCCGTTCGGGGCGCTATGTGGGCAGATTGACAAAGCCCAGGTCAGATGGCCCGCAGCGGCTGTTTGGCGAGGTGGCGACTTTGGCAGGCACACAGCACTGCCTCTAACATGCCTTTCGACCTGTCTAGCTGAGGAGCCGTAAGTGAAGACTCGCACCAGCAAAGCCCTTGGTGCCACTGCCGGGATCGCCGCGATCGCCTTTTCGGTGCCGCTGGCCGTGACCGCATACGCCGATCCACCCGCGCCCGCACCCGAGCAACCGGCCGAGCCGACCACGACTGCGGTGGTCGAGATCCCGAACCCCGAGGGGAAGGGCTGTGACGCCTTCAAGGAGGCGGTGCCCGACTGGAAGGCGCTGAACAACTTGCCCGTGGGCCAGGCGCTGCAAGCCATCCCGGAGGCCAGCACCTTCTACTCCGCGATCTCCGGCGGGTTCAACCCCGCCGTGAACGTGGTGCCCGTGCTGGAGAACGGCCCGTACGTGGTCTTCGTGCCGACGAACGAGGCCTTCGCCGCGCTTCCTCCCGCGCAACTGGACGCGCTGAAGGCCGACCCCGCCGCGCTGACGGACTTCGACTACTACCACGTGTTCCTCGGCTTGCTCGGACCCAAGGACGTCAAGGGTCAGCGGCCCACCCAGCAGGGTGCGGAGATCAAGGTGACCGGTGAGAACGCCGACGTGACGATCAACGACACCGCCAAGGTGGTCTGCGGTGGCATCCAGGCGGCGAACGCCCGGATCTACCTGATCGACGCGGTGCTCGATCCGGCCAACGCGCCGGCGGCCGTGACGCCGTCGGCGACCTCGACCAGCGAGACGACGACCACCACGACGACGACCGAGACCACCGAGCCGGCCCCGCCGGCGGAACCGACGCCGGCAGGCGACGCTCCGATCGGCTGATCTCGCCCGCACACGCGAAAGCCCCCGAAACTCCGTTGTTTCGGGGGCTTTGGCGTTAGGGGTCGCGGCTAGAAACCACGCCGGGGGGCAGCTATACGCCACGCCGGCGAGCCGGCTATACGCCTAGGTCGCGGCCGATGATCTCCTTCATGATCTCGGTGGTGCCACCAAAGATCGTCTGGATGCGCCCGTCGACGTAAGCGCGCGCGACGCGGTACTCCATCATGTAGCCGTATCCGCCGTGCAGCTGCACGCACTGGTCGACGACCTTCTTGGCCACCTCGGTGGCCCACCACTTGGCCTTGGCCGCCTCGACCGCGGTCAGCTCACCGTCGACCACACCCTGTAGGCAGCGGTCGATGTAGTTTTCGGTGACCTCCAGCTCGGTCTCCATCTCGGCGAGCAGGAACCGGTTGTGCTGGAAGCTGCCGATCGGCTGGCCGAAAGCCTTGCGGTCCTTGGCGTATTGCAGCGTTTCGTCGAAGACCCCGCGGGCCCCGGCGATGGCCGAGATCGCGATGCCCAACCGCTCCGAGGGCAGGTTGGTCATCAGGTGGTAGAAGCCGCGACCCTCCTTGCCGAGGAGGTTGGCGCTGGGCACCCGCACGTTCTCGAAGTGCAGCTCGGAGGTGTCCTGGCTGTGCAGCCCCATCTTGTCGAGCTTGCGGCCCCTGGTGAAGCCCTCCATGTCGCGCTCCACCACGAACAACGAGAAGCCCTTGTGGCCGGCCTCGGGATCAGTGCGCGCGACGACCACACACAGGTCGCAGTTGATACCCGACGAGATGAATGTCTTGGAGCCGTTGATGATCCAGTCGTCACCGTCGCGCACCGCCGAGGTGCGGATGCCGGCCAGGTCGCTACCGGCGCCCGGCTCGGTCATCGCGATCGCGATGATCAGCTCACCGCTGGTGATGCCCGGCAACCAGCGCTTCTTCTGCTCGTCGTTGGCCAGCTCCTTGAAATACGGGCCCACGACGTCGTTGTGCAGGCTCAGCGCCGGTCCATGCACGCCGGACCTGGCGGTTTCCTCGTCGATGATCGCGTTGAACCGGAAGTCATCTGAACCGCCGCCGCCGTACTCCTCGGGCATGTTGAACCCGATGAGGCCGTATTTGCCTGCCGCGGTGTACGCCGACCGGTCGACGATGCGCTCGGTCTCCCACTTCTCCTGGTTGGGCACCAGCTCGCGCTCGATGTACTCCCTGACGGTCTCGCGGAACGCCTCGTGTTCGGCGTCGTAAATCGTTCTCTTCACTGCTACTTGGCCTTCCAAACAGGCTGGCGCTTCTCGGCGAATGCCAGCGGTCCTTCTTTGGCGTCCTCTGAGCGGAGCACCGTCGAGATCTCACGCATGGTCCTCGACCATCCGCCTTCGTCACCGGTGATGACACCGTCGTCGACACCCATCGCGACCCGCTTGCTCGCCCACACGGCAAGCGGCGCATTGCTGGTGATTCGTTCGGCGAGCTCGAGTGCGGCCTCGACGGCGGTGCCGTCGGGCACCATCCGGTTGATCAGACCCCACTTCAGGGCATCGGCCGACGACATCGGCTCACCCGTGAACAGCAGCTCCATCGCGACCTTGCGCGGCAGGTGGTCGACGATGCGAAAAACCCCACCCGCGGCGGCGATGAGGCCCCGCTTGACTTCGGGCAGACCGAATTTCGCGCGCTCTTCGGCGATCACCAGATCGCTGGCGAGCGCGAGTTCGGTCCCTCCGCCCAGCGCGGTGCCGTTGACCGCGGCGATGGTCGGCTTGTCGATGTAGTGCCGCACGTACCCGGCGAAGCCCCACTCGTCGTGTTCCGGGTGGAACAGGCTCTCCCGCCGCGAAATTGCCTTGAGATCTGCACCGGCACAGAAGGATTCACCTGCACCGGTGATCACCACCGCGCGCACCTCGGGGTCGTCCTGCGCCTGCTGCAGCGCATCGCCTACCGCGGTGCTCACCGCGCTGTTGACGGCGTTGCGCGCCTCCGGCCGGTTGATCGTGATGAGCATGACGTTCCCGCGGCGCTCGGTGAGCGCCGCGGGCGTCGTCATGGCTCGTCCGACGACGATCTTTGAGGAGTCGGACACAACCAACGTCACAGCAGCTCGAGGATGGTGGCGTTGGCCTGCCCGCCACCCTCGCACATGGTCTGCAGACCGTACTGAATGCCGTTGTCCCGCATGTGGTAGAGCAGCGTGGTCATGATGCGCGCACCCGAGCCGCCCAGCGGGTGGCCCAGCGCGATCGCACCGCCGTTGGGGTTGAGCTTCTTCTCGTCGGCGCCGATGTCCTTCAGCCACGCCATCGGAACCGGGGCGAACGCCTCGTTGACCTCGAACGCCCCGATGTCGTCGACGGACAGGCCGGAACGCTTGAGTGCCTTCTGGGTCGCCGGGATTGGCGCCGTCAGCATGATCACCGGATCGGCGCCGGCCAGCACCGCGGTGTGCACACGGGCCAGCGGCTTGAGGCCCAGTTCCTTGGCCTTCTCCGCCGACATGAACAGCAGCGCCGCCGAACCGTCGGAGATCTGCGACGAGTTGCCGGCGTGGATCACGCCGTCCTCGCGGAACGCGGGCTTGAGTTGGCCCATCTTCTCCAGGGTCGTGCCGCGCCGGATGCCCTCGTCCTTGAGCACGGTGTTGCCCTCGTCGTCTTTGATTCCGACGATCTGGTCGTCGAACGCGCCGGCATCCTGTGCGGCGGCGGCCTTTTCGTGCGAATCGAGCGAGAACTGGTCGAGATCGGTGCGGCTGAAGCCCCACTGCTCGGCGATCATCTCGGCGCCGATGCCCTGGTTCGGAGTCTGCTTGTAGCGGTTCTTGAAGTTCGCCGAGTACGGGTTGCCACCGTTGGCCAGCGAGGCGCCCATCGGGGTGCGCGACATCGACTCGACACCGCCGGCGACAACGACGTCGTAGTGGCCGGCGACCACACCGGCGGCGGCGAAGTGCACCGACTGCTGGCTCGAACCGCACTGGCGGTCGACGGTCACGCCGGGCACGGTCTCCGGCCAGCCGGCGGTCAGCAGCGCGGTGCGGCCGATGTCGAGAGCCTGCTCACCGGCCTGCATGACGCAGCCCCAGATGACGTCGTCGACGAGCGCGGGATCAACGCCGGCGCGCTCCACCAGACCGTTGAGAACCTGTGCCGACAGCTCAGCCGGATGCACACCGGAAAGCCCTCCGTTGCGCTTCCCGACGGGCGACCGCACTGCCTCGACGATGACGGCTTCAGCCATGACGCTTCTCCTTCGAAGTTCGATGATTCACCCACACTCGCAGGGGTCCACCCCCGAACGTAAACGAACAAGGTTTACTAGGTCAACCTACTGGTTGGTGGGCACGGTTTCGCAGATGGCCGCCAGGGCGATTTGCAAGTGCCGCGGACGTAACGCGAGGTTCGGCCTGCCTGGTCATTCGGGATAAGGTTCACGTCCGTCCCGGGCGCGATCGTGACGGCGCCCCCGCAAGCCGCTTTGCTCGAAGTATCCACTACACATGGTTTACTGAGTTGTACAGCTGGCCGTTGGGTCAGCCGCAACGTGGGAGTTGGAGTGGCTCGAAGTACACCGCTGGCGCCGATGATCGGCCCGGACGGCGTCGGCGCCGGGACGACGGTGCGGTCACCGAAGACGGCCGAACTCGTCGCCGGCACGCTGCGCCGCATGGTGGTCGACGGCCAACTCAAGGACGGCGACTTCCTCCCCAACGAAGCCGAGTTGATGGCCCACTTCGGGGTGAGCCGACCGACCCTGCGGGAGGCCGTCCGCGTCCTGGAGTCCGAACGCCTCGTCGAGGTGCGGCGCGGTTCGCGCACCGGCGCCCGCGTTCGCGTGCCCGGCCCCGAGATCGTCGCCCGCCCCGCGGGCTTGCTGCTCGAGTTGTCCGGCGCGACGATCGCCGACCTGATGACGGCGCGCGCCGGAATCGAACCGATGGCGGTGCGGCTGCTGGCCGAGTCCGGTTCGGCCGAGGCGTTCGACGAACTCGACAGCCTGCTCGAAGAGCACGTGCCCTCCGGCTGGCAGAACGACACCCTGGCCGAGACGACGGGCGACTTCCACCGGCGCGTCGTCGAGTTGTCGGGCAACGCGACGCTGTCCATCATCGCCGGAATGCTGCACGAGATCACGGTGCGCCACAACGCATTCCTGTTCAAGGAACGTCGGCCGGTCTCCCGTTCCGACTTCGACAAGCTGATGCGTTCGTACCGTAAGTTGATGCAGCTGTTGAGATCCGGCGACGGTGCGGCCGCCGAAGCGCATTGGCGCAAGCACCTCGACACCGCCCGGGATCTGCTGTTGCAGGGACTCGAGGATGTCCAGGTCCGCGACGTCATGGGCTAGGGAGCGTCGGCGCTGTCCTTCTGCCACGTGACGTGGACGGGGACCGTGTCATCCCACGGCTGGCGGGTGACCATGTCGGCGACGCGGATGTAGCCCCGCTCGAATTCCCCTGTCGCGGCGTCGACCAACCGATACTGCTGGGTCTGCCGATGGATCGGCTGTCCGTCGATCAGCACGACGATTATTTCTCCCGGCTCGAAATTGCAGCGCTTCTGCAGGGCCTCGATGAGTTGTTCGTTGTGCATATGGCCGTCGCCGAAGTTCCAGCCGATCGCGGTGCTGCAGATGCGCTCACCGTCGGTCAGTACGTAGTCGTCCTCGTTGTGCCCGGCCATCGCCCGGTGGGCGAGGGTGAACATAGCGCGACCGTGAGAGTTGAACGCGCGGAAGGCGTATCCCATGTAGAGATACATCTGGGCAGTCTCGGGGCTGCCGTAGTACCGCTCCATCTGCGCCTGCGGCATGCTCGCGATCGAGACGACGCTCTTCTCGATCTTCGCCGAGGCTGACGGTTTCACACACCACAGCCCGGTGTCCCAGTTGCCCGCGTAGTAGCGCATGCCCGGCAGAAAGGACACCTTGCGCGGGAACAGGTTTCCGAGAATCACGGTGCCCGCTACGACGGCGAACAACACGATCGGCCACGGACTCTGCAGGTCGCCGAGGCCGATGCCCGGATGTCCCACGAAGAGCGCCAGGACCGCGAACATCATGAAAACGTTCCATTCCAGCGGCACGCCCATCGGAATCGAGGACAGAATCCCGAAGTGGAAGACCAGCATCACGAACGCGGCGATGTAGGTGGGCCAGCCCCCGTGGGAGAAGAACAGCACCAGCGGGACGAGGCCTTCGATCGCCGTGCTGAAATGCGCCAGCCACCGTGATGCGCGCCCGGGTCGCAGGTCGTCCGGAAAGCGTTCGAAGAACTTGCGTTTGATCCACTTGGGCCGGAACACGGGGTTGTTGCTCATCATCGTGGAGATGACGAACGGGAAGTGTTTGTTGAGCTTGGACGTCGCGGCGCCGAGCCAGATCGTCAGGCACACGAGTTTGGCCGCGATGATGATGTCGGGCCCGGCGAACAGGAAACAGACCGCGAGCGAGGCGTACACCTCGCCGCGGGCGGCCAGGAAGATCACCTTGTCGCGCAGGCCGAGCACGGCGAGAACGCCGAGGATGGCAGCGATCTGCCACACCGGTAACACGCCGACGGTCGTCCCCAGTTCGGGTATCGGTCCGGTGCCGTCGGAGAACAGCGCCACGACGAGCAGCACCAGCAGGGCGGCGTAGAGCAACGCGTCGAACGGTGTGCGGGTGTCGCCTTTGGTCAACGGGATCCGGGTCGGCCACGGAGGCAGCCGAATCGTGTTCGGCCGCAACCAGTACAGGATCGAGCCCATCGGCGGGAAGAAGCGGTTGTTGAGTGGTCCGAAGCCGCAGCCGAGGCCGACGACCTCGAACAGCATCGTGTACAGCACGACCTTCTCGAACACGATCGGCTCGTTGTACCAGGAGGTGACGTTGGTGAACCCGTCGATCCCCGTGGTGCTGATCGCGATCAGCCATCCGCCGAGGATGTAGAGCAGGATCTTGACGACGTAGAACAGGTGTAGGACTACCGGCGTCCCGAATCCCACCTCGGCCCAGTGCCGGGCCATGGGCACGATCTTCTCGGCGCGGCTGCCCTTACTCCACTCCTCGTAATCGACGACAGGCGCGTCCTGTTTCAAGAACCCCATGGGAACACAGACTAGAACGTGTTCTAGCTATGCGGCTCCAGAACCTCACGTCCGCTTCGCGAAATCTACAACAGGGTCGCGATCGCCGAGGTTTCACGACCCTGATGTGCAGTTCGCGAACTGCGTGGGCTGTCGTCAGGCGTCGGTCTTGGCGGGCGGCCGGTAGAAGATCGCCAGCTGACCGATGCCGCCGAGCAGGCCGAGACCCAGCGAGATGACCAGACCCCACCAGCCGTGCAGTAGGTCGTAGAAGCTCGTCGAGCTGAACAGCAGGTGGTCGAGGCTGAGCTTGCCCGCGCCGATCGTCGCGATGCCGACGGCAGCAGCGGCGAGCACGAGGTTGTACTCCCAACCTTCCTTGACGATGAAGAAGCCGTTGGCCCGGTGCACGGTCCACGCGGCAACGAGCATGAGCGCCACGAAGCCCGCGGCCGGTATCGGGGTGAGCAGGCCGAGCGCGAGACCGATGCCGGCCGCCATCTCGGTCGTCGCGGCGACTCGGGCGTGGAACTTGCCCGGCTTCATCCCCATGCTGTCGAACCACCCGGCCGTGCCGCTGAGGCCTCCGGGTCCGAAGAACTTGTTGTAGCCGTGGGCGGCCATGGTCAGGCCGAGCACCACGCGCAGGATCAGCACTCCGACGTCGTAGGCAGTCATGCAACAAAATCTAGGCCATGTGTTAAGCCGCTGCCCAGCCCCCTCGCATGATCGAGTGGTCATTTACCCCCACGCCCTGCGTGCGCGCCCAGCCCGCGTGAAACAGTTACCCCCAGCTCTTGGCGTCTGCACGGCGGGGTTATCCCCAAGTTGGGTTTCATCCCCAGATGCGCTCTATCCGCTGGTTACACGACGTCTGGGTCGATAGATTCGATCACATGTTCGAGGGATTGGTGGCCGCCGCCGGTGACGGCGACCTCGGCGGCGGCGATCGTCCAATTGACGATGCACCACTGTTCGCGGTCGACGGCCCCGGCTTCGACGATCAAACGTTCCAGGACGTCGGCGGCGGCGGCCAGCCGGCGCGCGCAGGCGGCGTTTTCCACCCGCGCCCACGTCGCCCCGACCGCACCCGCACCCCGAGCACCAACCACCGTCAACCAACTCATGGCCGAACGCAACAAACCCCCAACTTCTAGGGGTATGCGGCGGTCAAGGACGCCTCCAATCTCTCGACATAAGAGTCGATGTCGCCGATCGCCGACTCGGCCGCATGCACGCTGACGGCGATGGTGTCTCCGATGCCGTGTACGCCATGCGTCACGCCCATCATCGGAGACAGCCCCGGAAATCCGGCCGTGAGCACCACCGGTGAGTTCCCGAAAAGTAGGTCGGCAGGTCCACGGTTCACGCTGGATACGACGGTGTTCCCGGTGACCGTCGGGGAGCGCAGTGACATGTCGAATTTCTTGACGCCATAACGCAGTAACGGTGCCGGCACCGCAGCGGACGCCCGACCAGACGCAACCATCGCCGGATGGGCGGCCCTGCGCCGGCGTTGCTCCAGGTCCTCGGCAATGCGCGCTGCACGTTCATGGAATGGCAGATCCGGATACAGGCCCACACCCACATTGCCGAAGTGATTGTGGGCGCGCCGCTCGCCCGTCTTCGCCATCGGCACCTCGGCGCCCAGCAGCGATGGGTCATCACCGAACTCCCGCAAGTGCGCGGCCAACGCCTCGGACACCGCGGCCAATGCGCCAGTCGTCACCGTGGGCCCTGGCATCTGTGAACGCCGCATCACCACGGTCCGGATGCTGCGCAAGCCTTCCGGTCGCGCATTGCTGCGCAACGCTGGACGCGAATCCGCCTGCGGCGGAACCAATCCCGCCGATGTAGTTCGCACCAACCCACGGTGAGCCCGCGCAGCAGCATAACCACGCCACGGCAGCCTCGGCCCTAGAAACCGCTCTGGCACCGCAACATTCGGTACGATCTCTCTCCGCCCGAACAGCCACGCCGCCAACGCCGATGACCGCAGACCGTCCCCGAGCGCGTGCGCCACCTGTACCACCGCAACCGTTCCGGGGCCCGCTCCCGGAACATCCTCGACAGCCGGGAAGACGTGAATTCGCCACGCCATCATTCGCGGATCGAGTTGGTCCGAGCTCAACAACCCCGCCACGATCGCCAGACAGCCCGCCCAACTGCTCTCCGCGGCGTGCATGACGAACTGGTTCGGCGCGACGTCCGCGGGCACCCACTGCGGATACGTCAGCGGATTGCCGTCACGCACCCGCAGGCGCAGCTCGGTACAGCCCTGCGCCCGGTCACGGATTCGCGCTAGGACCGACTCGACATCGGCAGCGTCCCCCGCGAAACCGTAGAGCAGAAACTGATCGCTGGGAGTCTTCGCCGACATCCAATACGCCTGCGCATCCACCGCAGCCAGTCGCCGCCCCATGTCCCCCAGGCTAAGCGCGCGTCGAGCCGATGAAGTCGACGATGTGCCCCGCGACGGCTTCCGGCTGTTCCAGCTGCAGGAAGTGACCGGCCCGCTCGACGGTGGCGACCTCGCTACCTTCCGGCAGAACCCGCCGCACCCATCGGGTGTAATCCGCTGAGGCACAACCATCGTCGATGCCGTGCAGGTACAGCGTCGGAAGCTGTGGCGCCGAGAGCCAATGCCGGTGCAGTTCGGCGTACTGCGCGGGCGGCTTGCTGTTGCGCACGGTGGCCCGGTAATACCCGAGCGCGGCACGCCAGTTCTCGGGCGCGCCGATCGCGTCGAGAACGTGGGCGACGTCGTCGGCGGCGTCGTAGCCCGGCGACCACTGGCGCCACAACCGGGGCACCACCCACGACGCGGATCGCTCGGGAAGGCCGGGCAATTGGAAGTACATGATGTACCAGCTGCGGAGTAACTGGCGGGGCAACTGTGCGGCGAGCCGGCCCGCATCCGGCGTCTTGCCAAGGGGTCGGAACGCCGCGGCAAACGGCACCGACATGATGACGGCCTTCGAGAACGGGCTGTCGGGCATCGCGGCGAGCCCGGCACCGGCGATCGCTCCCCAGTCATGCCCGATCAGCACGTCGCGGCCCGTCGGTCCGGCCGCGTCGAGCACCCGCAGCGCATCGTCCATCAGCGCGCCGACGTGGTAGCTGCCGTCGGACGCGGTCGACGACGGTGCGTAGCCTCGCATGAACGGCGCCACCACCCGGAATCCCGCGTCGACGAGTAGCGGTGCGATGTTGCGCCATCCGTGCGCGGTGTCGGGAAAACCGTGTAGGCACAGTGCAATCGGCGCACCGACGGTGCCCCAGCTGAGGGCGCGCAGCCGTACGCCCGGCGCATCGACTTCGATGAGTTCGGGTTCGGCCACTACGCCCCTACACCGGCTCGAACTTCGAGATGAGCCAGTCGCCGTCGATCTTCTCCAACGTCACCCGCACACTCGAGGCGGTATCCGTCGGCGCGTCCTGCCCCATGACCACGGTCTGGTTGACGAACACCAGCACCACGGCCTCCTCGGAGTCGGCCGACACGGATGCGGCCGCCGGAACGGAAGCCACCGCGGAGATCTGCTTCTGTTGTGCGCCGGGGATCACCACGTCGTTGATGAGCCCGGTGTAGGACTCCTCGAACTCGCCTGTCAACAAGGAGCGTGCATCGTTGAGCTGCTGTTCGACGGTGTCCGGCTTGTACGACAGCATCGCCACTGTGCTGTCCTTGGCGGCCTGGACCGATTCGGCGCGCGCCGCGTCCGCATTGCGCACGGAGTTGTCGACCCACTTCAGATAACCGGCTCCGCCGGCCAGCAGCAGCGCGAGGGCGGGCAGCACGCCGAAGGCGAAGACGCGGGCCCAGTTGATGCCTCGCTTGCCTGCGGGCTCGGTCGCGGCGGGCTCGGCTGTGCCGGGCTCGCTCGTGGCTGGCTCGGTCGTCTCCGCTGCCTCGGTCGTTTCGGCCGCCGGGGTGTCTTCTGCGGCCGTGGTCTTCTCCACCGCCTCGGTCTTCTCCGCAGGCGCGGCCGTCGTCTCGGCCGTCGATTCGGTCAACTCGACCGCCTCGGATCCCGGCGTCGTGCCCTTCTCGGCAGACTCGTCGGTGGCGTCGTTGTCTCGCTTGCGCCGCGGAAGTCGATGTCTATTGCTCACGGTACGAACTCCACATTCGAGATCTTGGCCTCGTCCTCGCCGGTCTTCTGCACCGAGATCCTCATCCGCCAGGACCGCGGCGCCTGCTCGGGCGCTCCGGCATTGGTCGTGTTGACGGTCACCGCGACCAGCACCTTGGCCTCGTTGTCGTTCAACGACTCGATCCCAGCTTCGGCGATCTCGCCCTCCGACTTCGACTGCGCCTGCTTGACGACCTCGATGAACGGTTGCGCGCGGGCCTGGAAATCGTCGTAGAACGTTCCGGTCGATGAGTCCAGGACACGTTGCACATCCTGCTCGGCGTGCTCGTGGCTGATCGTCGTGAGGTTCAGCGCGCCCTGCCGCCCGACCTGCAGGAAGAGGTTGCGCAGATCCTCGGCCTGCCGCGACTCGTACGCCCGGTACCCGAGCCACCCCGCAAGCGCCGCGAGGGCCACCACGACCACCAGGCCGACGATCGTCGCCAACCGGACGTGCGACATCGGCGCCTTGGGCGGGGCGGGCTCCGCTTCATCTTCGGCGGCGTCGGCGGCGTCGTAATCCTCGACGCCTCCGGCAGCCTCTGTCGTCTCGGCAGCCTCTGTCGTCGACGCAGTCGGTGTGGTCGAAGCAGCGGGCGCCACCGAAGCAGCCTCTGCCGTCTCGGCAGGTGTCGTGGATTCGGAACCTTCGGCCGCGGCGTCCTTGCCGGGTGTGGTCTCGTCTGCCATCTAAGTTCCTCTGCGGCCCACGGGCCAGGTCGGGGTCGGGTAGACAGGTCGGCTACAACTTACGTGTCCGACACCATAGCGTCGGAACCTGCCCACGAAACGGCACCACGTCCGTGCCGGTATCGATACTGCAAACTTCAGCGTCAGCTCCCCGGCGGGACGAGCATCGACTGCCACGGCCGCTCGCCCGCTGCACCGTTTGCCAGGTTGGACTGGGTGTACACCTTGCCGTCCGGTCCCACGTACTCGCCGGACGCGGGGTCGTACTCGGCGGCCGCGACGGGCAGCGGCGGCGTACCCGGCGGAGGCGGCGTGATGGCGACTGGCACATCCGGCGGCACATGCGGAATCGGCTGCCCGGACAGGGTCGCGTTCGGATCACCCTTCCAGTTGTAGCCGTCGTTGAGCGGCACGTACTGCTCGTCGCTCTCGCACATCTGCCACGTCGGAGCCCGCTTGCCCGGCACCGTGATACACGGCAGGTTGCGCGCGCCGCGCACGTTGAACGGCGCATCCTGCGGCGTGCGGCAGTACAGATCACCCTCCGGCCGGTCGGGGTAGTCCTCGAAGACCGGCACCCGCTGCTGTTGCGCGGGCAGGAACCCCGTCGTACACGGCGGCGGCAGGTTCTGCGGCGGCAGCGGCAGCGGTGCGGGCAGCGCGGGCAGGATCGCATTGAGGTTGAAGATCAGCGAGTCGCCCATGTAGTCCTGCTTGGTATTGCGCTTGTGCACACCCACGGCCTGTGTGACGGCAGTGCCCTGTGGCAACAACACCAGCAGCTGCTCGAGGCTCGGCTGGTAGGCGAGGGCGACCTCTCCGATGCTGACCAGGTTGGCCAACACGATCGGCAGGGTCGGCTGCAGTCGTTCGAACAGGGCGCGCACCTCGTCGGCGGCCCCCGGCCCCTTGGCCAGAATCCCCGACACCGCCGGATCCTGGCTCTGCAGTTGACCGCTGATGCTCGCCAGGTTCGCCGCCCACGCCTGAATGGAGCCGGCAGTCTCGGTCTGGGTGTCGAGTATCGGCTTGGACTCGTCGATCAGTGTGAGCAGCGGGTCGAGGTTCTTGCGGGCATCGATGGCCAGCGTGGCGCTGCCCTGGACCAGCCGGCGCAGTTCGGGGCCGAGCCCGCCCACCGCGGTATAGGCCTCGTCGACGACGGTCCTCAAGTTCTCTTGCGGAATCGCCTGCAGCCCCCGGGCCGTATCGTCGAGCACCGTATTGATGTCCGTCGGAACCGTGGTGCGGTTCAACGGGATCACATCGCCGTCCCTGAGCTCCGGGCCCTCACCGCTACGTGGGAGCAACTGGACGTACTGCTCGCCGACGGCGGACACGCTGTGCACCTCGGCTTCGAGGTCGGCGGGGATCCTGACGTCGGAGTCCAACGACAGCACCGCCTCGACTCCCCTGTCGGTGAGATCGACGCTTTTCACCTCACCGACCTGCACACCGCGGTAGGTGACGTTGCCCCGCGGATACAGCCCGCCCGTCTCCGGCAGTTCGAGCGTGACGCGGTACTGCCCCACGCCGAGGAGGGTCGGCAACCGCATGTACCCAAAGATCATGACGCTCAACGCAATGATCGCGATGGCCGAGAAGATGGCCATCTGAATGAGGATCTGACGGGTCATTCGCATGCTACGGCCCCTGATCCCAGCGATACGGAGCGACCAACGGGTTGCCGCCCGGTGGCGGCACGTGGTGGTTGCACGGGCTCGGGAACTGGCCGATGGTGCGGCCCCACTGCAGTTCCAGCCAGGTCAGGTTGCACTCGAACCGCGTTCCGGTGAAGAAGGCCGAATCGATTCTGCTCAACGTCAGGTCGACGACCAACGTCAGGTTCGCGTAGTCGCCGCGCATCCAATTGAGCAATGTCTCCTTCGGGAACGGGAAAGTCGGCAAGAAGCTCAGCGCGCGGGTCAACGCGGGACCGGCGTCGGCCAACTCCTCCAGCACCACGCCCAGGTCCTTGAGCTCTTGCACCAGAGCGTCTTTGGTCTGGTTGACCGAGTCGGCGGCCAACGCGCTGAACCGGCCCAGCTGGGTCAGCACCTCGGCCAGGTTCTGCCGCTGATCCCTCAGCACGGCCAGGGCATCGGGGATGGTTCGTAAGGCCTTGTCCACCACCGGCTTCTGTTCGGCGATCTGCCCCATCAGATTGTTCAGGCTTTCGGTGGCCTCGATGATGTCCTGCTTTTGGTCATCGAGGTGGCCGATCGCGATGTCGAGCTGTTCGATGAGACTGCGCAGGTCGTTCTCGCGACCGGTGAACGCGACACTGAGAGCTTCGGTGATGTCGTAGATGTTGCCGATCCCGCCGCCGTTGAGCAGCAGCGCAACTGCGGCCAGCGCCTGCTCGGTGCTCGGGTAGGCGCTGGACGACTCGAGCGGAATCAGCGCGCCCTCTTTCAGCTTGCCCACCGGCGGCGCGTCGGTCGGCGGGGCCAACTCGATGTGCAGCGACCCCAACAGGCTCGTCAGCCCGAGCTTGGCCGTCGCATTGGCGGGCAGCTCCACGTCACCGTTGAGTTCCATCGTCACCAGTGCATGCCAGTCCTGGCGCTCGATTTTGCGCACGGTGCCGACGTTCACATCGGCCACCCGGACACGGGAGTTCGGCTCGATGTTGTCCACGTCGGGCATCTGCGCCTGGATCGTGAACGCATTCGGACCGGTGCCCTCGACGCCCGGCAACGGAAGCGAGTTCAGCCCCTGCCAGTCCGAACAGCCCGACAGCAGCGCGGCAGACACGGCCACCACCGCTACTCTGCGAAAGAGCTTGCGCCGCATCATGGGCCGACCCCCTGGGGCACCATCATGCCGTGCAGACCGTCGGCCGGGTTCGTCGAGACCGGCGCCTCTGCCGCCAGCGGCGGGCCCGCGACCGGAGCGGGTGGTGCCGCCTGCGCCGACGGGGGCGGCGGAGCCGCGGGCGGAACAGGTTGCGGCGGAATGTAATCCGGGCGCAGCCAGTCCTCGCTGTAGGTCAGCTCGTTGGGCCGTGTCGTGGCACCGGAGAAGACGTTCTGCATGATGGGCAGGAAGTTGTACTGGCGGTTCTTCAGGATCGGCGCCAGGTACTGCACGCACAGCTTCGCCGACTGCTCGGCGTTCAGCCGGGATGCGGCCTGAATCCCGCCGCACAGGAACGAAATCGGGTTGGCGAAGTTGTTCAGCATCGGCAAGCTGCTCACCGCACCCTGGGCGGGCTGCCAGATGTTGACGTAGTTCTGCAGCGTGTTAGGGGCCACGTGCAGGAACTGCTTGAGCTCGCCGAGGCTGTCGGTCAGCGCCTGGGTCACCCCCGCCAACTTGTCCGACGTGGTGCCCAGCGCTTCACGGTTGTCGGCGACGAAGGTCTGCACTTCCCCGACGACGTTGTTGAGGTCGCGCAGCGCGTCGGCGACTTCGCTGGGATCGTTGGCCAGCAGTCCGGTCACGGACGCGAGGTTCTGGTTGAGCTGACGCATCACGTCGGTGCTGTCCTGCAACGCCGAGACCAGGATCGCCAGATTCTTGATCGTGGAGAAGATGTCGGTGCTGTGATCGCCAAGCGCCGTCACGGCCTGCGACAGCTTGACGACGGTGTCGCGGATGTTGGCGCCTTCACCGCGCAGGTTGTCGGCGGTGGTGTTGATGACCGATCCCAACGGGCTGACATCGCCGGGCTCGGTGGGCTGCAGCGTCTCGGCGAGCTTCTGCAACTGTTGCCGGACCTCGTCCCACTCGACCGGAACGGCGGTGCGTGACTGCGGGATCACCGTGTCGTCACCCATCACCGGTCCGCCGGTGTAGGGCGGGGTCAGTTGGATGGCGCGCGCTGTCACCAACGTTGGCGACAGGATCGCGGCCTTGGCGTCGGCAGGCACCTTGTGCTTGCTGTCGTACCAGAACGAGATCTTGACCCGGTCGGGCTGCGGTTCGATGGATTCGATCTTGCCGACGGGGACGCCGACGATGTTGACGTCGTCGCCGGGGTAGATACCGTTGGCGTTGTCGAAGTAGGCGACGACGTGTGTGCGGTTGATCGCTCCGGTGTTGCGCAACAACACGACCGCGCCGGCGGCGAGTATCACGACCAGCGCAACGGCCAACATGTTGCGTGCACCCCGCGTCATCGTCCGGCCTCCGGCGATGAAAGGTGGGCCTGCCCACCGGGAGCGGGCACCGCGACCGGAGACGGTGTCGGGTCCGCGGTCGAGCGCATGGCCGGCGGCGCCTCGGCGGGCGGTCCCGGCGGCGGCCCGCCTGGGGGCGGTGCCGGCAGCGGCTCGCGGTATGGATAGCAGCCGGGTCCCGGCAACGGCAGCCCGGGCGGCCCACACGCTTGATCGCCGGGATTGCCGGTGATGGCGTCGGGCACCGTCAGTCGCGGTTCACCGCCTTGACCTGTCCGCGGGAACGGCACCGGCAGCGCCGGTGTCCCCGGCTGACCGACCTGTGGGTCGGACAGCTCCGACGGCAGCTTCACGTTGGGGTCCAGGCCGAGGTCGGAGAACGCGGCATCGATGAACGGCTGAAGGAACTGGCCGGGCAACAGGTTGGCGACGTAGTTCTTGAAGAACGGACCACCCGAGACCGATTCACCCAGCGACATCACATAGTCGGTCAGCAACGAGAGCGACTTCTGCACGCGTTCCTTGCGATTGTCGATGATCGTCAGCACGCCGTTGAGCTTGTCCAGTGCGGGCCGAAGGGTTTCGCGGTTCTCGCCGATGAAACCCTGCAGCTGCCCGCTCAGCGCCGAGATGTTGCCCGAGATCTCATCGAGTGCGGCGCTTTGGTTTTGCAGCTCGGCCAGCAGCGCGTTGGTGTCGGTCACCAGACTCACGATCTGGTTGCTGCGCTCGGCCAGCACCTTGGTGGCCTTGTCGGCGTTGCCGAGCAACCCCCGCAACTGCGCGTCACGTTCGTTCAGCGTGTCGGAGAACCGCGCCACACCCTCGATCGCGATCTTCAACTCCGGTGGAGTGTCGGAGAACGTGGCCGACAACACCCGCAGCGATTCGGACAACTGGTCGGTGTTCAAACCGCTGATCGCCGTGGCCAACTCGCCCAGCGCGTCGGGCAGCTCATAGGGCGACGTCGTGCGGTCGAGCGGGATCGTGCCTTCCTGCCGGCCGTCGCCGCGGGAGGTGACCTCGAGGATCTTCGTGCCCAGCAGGCCCTCGGTCTTGATCGCCGCCTCGGTGCGATCCCCCAGCCGGATGTCGCTGTCGACGGTGAACGTCACCAGGGCGCGCGGTCCGTCCAGCTCTATCGATTTGACCCGGCCGACCTCGAATCCCGAAACACGCACGGCCTTACCGGCTTGCAGCCCGCCCACCTCGGCGAAGTAGGCCGAGTACTCGCTGCCCTGCAAGAACGGCAGCCGATCGTAGTTCAGCGCCCCCAGCACGATGCCGATCGTCAACGCCAGCCCGATGGCTCCGATGACGGTCTGATTCCGTTCCGAGAAGGACCTCATCGCGGCGCACACCTCCCGGTGGACTGCCCGGCAACCTTCACATACACCGGCTGGCCGCCCTTGCCGTTGAGTTTGAGCACGATGTCGCAGAGATAGAAGTTGAAGAAGTCGCCGTAAAGCCCTTGCCGCGCCAGCGCTTGATGGGCATCCGGCAGGGTGTTCAGCAGGTTGTCGAAGTATTCGTGGTCAGCCACCACGATGCCCGCGGCGCGGTCCGTTTCCTGGACCGTCTTGCGCAACGGTGGCCGGGCCTGGTCCAACAGGTCCGCGACGGTTCCGGCCGCTTCGTTGGTGTACGCCAGCCCGTTGCTGATGTCCGCTCTGCGCTCCGCCAGGGTCCCGACCAGTTCGCTGAGCGCGTCGACTGCCTTCGCAAACTGGTCGTTCTGATCACCGAGCGATCCCAGCACCACGTTGAGGTTGACGATGACGTCCCCGATCAGACGGTCCCGGTCCGCCAAAGTCGTTGTCAGCGCTGCGGTCTGGGACAGGAACGAGTTGATGGTCGCCCCCTGTCCCTGCAGCGCGTGGATCAGCTGACTCGACAGCGCGTTGACCTGGTCTGGATCCAGCGCACGGAATAGCGGCCGGAAGCCGCCGATCAGCGCGTCGAGGTCGAGCGCCGGAGACGTGCGGGCGAACGGAATCGTGCCGCCGGGCTCGAGCTTCTTGACTCCGCCCGCGCCCTCCTCGAGTGCCAGGTAACGGCCGCCGATGAGGTCGTCGTATCGGATGACGGCCCTGCTGCCTTCGGTCAGCACCACCGACTGGTCCGCGTTGAACTCGACCCGCGCGGTGGTATCCGGTTGAATGGCAACCTTTTCCACGCTGCCGACCTCGACGCCGGCGATGCGCACGAAGTCCCCGTTCTCCAGGCCGGTGACATTGGTGAACTCGGCGACATAGCTGTTGGTGGCCTCCCCGAAGCGCATCTCGCCGAAGACCGCGAACAGTCCGAACACGCCGAGCAGGCAGACAGCCAGGAACACGCCGAGACGCACCGCGTCTCGGCGAACCCTGGCGTTCATGCTGGACATGGCGTGTCACCTCTCATGGCGTCGTGGATCATCCGAACGGGGGGCCCGGTCGGGCCGGCGTCGGCAGCGGTGTCGGCCGCAGCGGCGTGGGCTGCACCTGGGCCGGCGAGTGGACGATGAACGGCTCAGAACCCGGTGTGGGACCGGGATCCCGCGGCGCCATCGGCGGCGGTGCGGCCGGCAGGCCCGGCCACAGCGGAGTGCCGTCGTCGGCGTACAGGTCGGCACCGTAAGCCGGGGCGCCCGGGTACGGGATCGGACCTATCGCGGGTCCGCCGAACAGGTTGCGCACGCTCGGCGGTTCGGGCACCGCACGGGTGGTCGGCAAGTAGTTGGCGTATCCCGGGAAGCCGATGCCGGGGTTGGGCCGCCAGTCGATTCCGGTGCCGAACCCGGTGTTGGTGACGAGGTTGCGCACCGGCCAGTTCTGCGCGACGTCGGGCAGCGAGCCGCAACTGGGCTTACCGCCCGGCCCGCCCTTGGCGCCGACGATCGGCAGGTGATTGGGGTACCGATACGGGTCGTCACCGACGCCCAGGGCAACGTCCAGCACCAGGGTCCGGCCGTTACCGCCCGGCGCGTCGTACCCGCCGGTGTCCAGCAGGGTCTTGGCACCGGTCAGCAGGCAGGTGTATTCAGGGCTGTACTTGTACAGCAGGTTCGTCGTCGGCTCGAGCACGTTGATGGACTTGATCAGGTTGGCCTGGTTCGGCGCCAGCAGGTTGATTCCGCTGTTGGAGAGCCCGATGGTGGCCATCAGCAGCGCATCCAACTGGCTGGCCTGGGCGGTGATCGTGGCGCTCGTGGTGCTGAGCGCGTCCAAGGTGCTCAGAATGTCCTGTGCCGCAGCGCTGTACGTGTCGTTGAAATCCCGCAGCGCGCGCAGGTCGGCGGTCACCGTCTCGTAGCGCGGATTGACTTCGAGCAGAACCTGATTCGCGTCGGTGGTGGCCTGACCGATCAGCTCGCCCTGACCACGGACCCCCTCGGCGAGCGCGTACAGCGTGCTGTTGAGCTTGGCCGGGTCGATCTGTTCGAGCACGTCGACGATGTTTTGAAACACCGTGTTGGCTTCGACGGTGACGTTGCGCGACTCGATCACCTGACCGGCGGCCAGGTGCTGTGAACTCGGATCGTTCGGATAGATCAAATCGACGAACTTGGCCCCGAACACCGTCGTCGCCCGGATCTGCGCCTCGACGTTGGACGGGATGAACTGGAGCTTGTCCTTGTCGATCTCCAGCTTCAACGCCACCGGCTGGCTGCCACCCTGGATTGCGGAGACCCGACCGACCTGCACGCCGCGCAACTTGACCTTGGCGTCGGTTTCCATCACCAGACCCGAGCGGTCGGATGTCAGCGTGACCGTCTCGGTCGACCTGAAGGCGCCGACGAACAGGGCATACGTCAGCCAGATCGCGGCGGCGAGGATCACCACGAGGATCAACGTCCACCACGCGGGGTGCAGGCCTTCGTCTTCTATGTCCATGATCAGCCGGCCAGGTTGAAGTTGCCGGATTGACCGTAGACAGCGAGCGACAGCATCACCAGCACGAAGGCCGAGACGATGAGCGAGGTGCGCACCGCCCGCCCGACGGCCTCACCGACGCCCGCGGGTCCACCTCGCGCGGTGTAGCCGTAGTAGGTGTGGACCAGCATGATCATCACTGAGAGCGCGATGGTTTGACCGAACGACCACATCAAATCCGTGGGGTTGAGGAACGTCCTGAAGTAGTGGTCGTATACGCCCGTCGACTGACCGTAGATCACGGTGGTGCCGAAGCGTGCCGCCCAGAACGCGGCGATCACGCCGACGCAGTACAGCGGGATCACGACCAGGAATCCGGCGACTACCCGCGTCGATGCGAGGTAGGCGATGCTTCGGATGCCCATCACTTCCAGCGCGTCGACCTCCTCGTTGATCCGCATGGCGCCCAGTTGCGCGGTGGCGCCCGCGCCGATGGTGGCCGACAACGCCACCGCCGTCGTCGCCGGCGCGATCAGCCGCACATTGAAGAACGCCGAGGCGAAACCGGTCAGCGCCTCGACGCCGATCTCGGAGAAGTCGGTGTAGCCCTGCACCGCCACCAGGGCGCCGGTCGTCACGGTGAGGAAGCCGACGATGGCCACCGTGCCGCCGATGATGATGAGCGCCCCGGCCCCAAGGCCCATCTGGGCGATGATCCGGATCAACTCGACCTGGTAGTGCACGACGGTGTAGCGGATCGACGTCAGGGTGCGGCCGAAGAACTTGGCTTGCATCCCGACTCGGTTCCACGGATCGGCGACGCTCTTGAACCGGGCTTTCAGCCAGGGGAACTGGGAATGCGGCCTGGAAACAGTCACATCGTCACCTTCACCGCGACCGCGGTCGCGACGATGTTGATCGCGAACAACGCCATGAACGTGAAAACCACGGTTTCGTTGACCGCGTTGCCGACGCCGGCAGGTCCTCCGCCGACGGAAATGCCCTTGTAGCAAGCGATCATGCCTGCGGACAAGCCGAACAGCGCGGCCTTGAGCAACGCGATGATGACGTCGGTGGTTCCGATGAGCAACGTCAGACCGGCGGCGAACGCACCCGGTGAGACGTTCTGAATGTAGACCACGAAGAAGTATGCGCCGGCCAGCCCGACGAGGATCACGGTCGCCGACAACGCCAGCGACACCAGGGTCGCGGCCGCCACGCGTGGAACGACCAGCGCCTGAATGGGATTCACACCCATTACCCGCAGCGCATCGAGTTCTTCGCGGATGGTGCGCGCGCCGAGGTCCGCGCACATTGCGGTGGCGCCTGCGCCCGCGACCACCAGCACCGTCACGATCGGGCCGATCTGGCGTACGGTTCCGAGCGCCGCGCCCGTTCCGGAGAAGTCGGCGGCGCCGAACTCCACCAACAGAATATTGAACGTGAAGGTCAGCAACACCGTATACGGAATGGTCAGCATCAGCGTCGGCAGTATCGAAACGCGTGCGACGAACCACGACTGAGAGATGAACTCACGCCACGCGAAAGGTGGCCGAAACATCCACACGAAGGTGTCGAGCGCCATGGAGTAGAAGCCGCCGAACGCGCGCACGGGCTTTGCAATTGCATTGACAGCGACCATCAGTCGGCTCCCACCCGCGCGCTTCGCACTGCCATCTGCACTGCCATAGCCCGCTCCGACCTTCCCTGACACCAACAACCCGCGCCCGTGATGGCTGTGGCGCAAGGGTACACACAGCCGGACGTCCGGGAACCGTATATCGGGATTTTGCGGTTGAGCAACCGCCGACGTCGCTCAGCCGAGTTTCCCCACGACAGGGGCCAGTGGCTAACTTTCGCGCACGGCCTCCTCGAGGTCAGCGATGACGCTCATCGTTCTTCGGCGACGAACTGCCTGGCGCCCAGCGCGCGGAGCGCGAAGTCGAGCACGCGGGCCTTGGCCAGGCGCAGACCCTCGTGGTCGTCGAAGGTCTGGCTGATCAACACGCGACTGATGATCGCGTTGATGGCTACCGCATCCTGCTCGGGGTCGGCCAGCGGAAACGAACCGTGGTCGCGGCCGCGCCGCAGAATCTCTACCAGTGAGCGCTCGCGATCGGCGTGTGCCTTCTCGCGCGTCTCGCGATAGCCCTTGGCGGCGCGGACCTCGTCGGAGTCGATGACGGTGAAGTGCATCCGCATCTCCTCGTCGTGGATCAGCCCGAACATCGCCTCGATCCAGGCTTCGAGTTGCTCGGCGGGCGCACCCGACTTCTCCTCGAGGACGCGGTCGAGGCGCCGCGCCAACGCGTCGGTCTCCTCGCGCAGCATGGCGAGGAACAACTCGTCCTTGGATTCGAAGTGACGGTAGAAAGCGCGGGTCGAGACTTCGGCCCGCTGCAGAATCGCAGCGACCGGAACGGGTCCCGTGTGTGGTTGCGACAAACAGGCGTAAGCAGCCTCGATGATGCGCTCACGGTCATGGGCGGCAAACTCGGGCTGCACGAGCGCAAAGTATATTGACGCCCTCATCGCGGACATCGGGATCGACGGAAATTCCCGGTAGGTAACGTGAGCCACTGGGGCGAGCCGGAGAGGACGGCCGTGAGCGCGACTGACAGCGAACCGCAGACCGTTAAGTTCCGCGGGTCGGAGGACATCACCTTGGTGGCCGACGAGTGGAACCGTGGTGCGCAGACGCAGCAACCCTCCGTCCTGCTGCTGCACGGCGGCGGCCAGAACCGTTACTCGTGGAAGCAGACCGGACACGTTCTGGCCGGTCTGGGTCTGCACGTGGTCGCGCTGGACAGCCGGGGACACGGCGACAGCGACCGGGCACCGGGCGCCAACTACACCGTTGACGCGTTGAGTGCGGACACGCTTGCGGTCATCGAGCAGATCGGGCGTCCGGTCGCCTTGATCGGCGCGAGTATGGGCGGGATGACGGGCATGCTGGCTTCCGCCGCCGCGGGACCCGAAAAGGTCACCAAGCTCGTGCTCGTCGACGTGGTGCCGCGGTACGAGAAGGACGGCAGCGCGCGCATTCGCGAGTTCATGTCAAGCGGCATAGACGGATTCGAGACCCTCGACGAGGCGGCCGACGCGGTCGCCGCATATCTGCCGTACCGCAAGCGGCCGCGCAACCCCGAAGGTCTGAAGAAGAACCTGCGATTTCGCGACGGACGCTGGTTCTGGCATTGGGATCCGGCGTTTCTCACCGCGCCGATCGACGACCGGTTCGTCCGCGAGGAGAAGCTCGAGCACGCGGTGATGAGCTTGACCATCCCGATCCTGTTGATCCGTGGGAAGCTTTCCGACGTGGTCAGCACCGCGGGGGTTAAGGACTTCCTGGAGAAGGTGCCGCGAGCGGAATTCGTCGAGCTCTCCGAGGCCGGGCACACCGCGGCCGGCGACGACAACGACGCTTTCTCCGAAGTGGTGGTCCAATTCGTCAGCCGGTGACTCACGACCGCTGCATGCGCCGAAACTGAACCTCCGCGTCAAGAAATCGTGATGATTCGTGCAGAAGTTCAGTTTCGAGTCGCCGTCAGGCCAGCAGTGACACTGCCTCGTGAGGAGTGTTGGTCAGGATCTCGAACATCGCGCGCCGGTTGGCCGTCAACTCGGCGCGCTCGAACGCCTTGCCCGCCACCTGGATTCGGCAGCTGGCGATCGCGGAGTTGTAGCAGTATTTCGTCGCGCCGTCGGTGTCGGTGTACGTCAGCCCGATCACGTCGGACGGTTGCGTCACGATCTCGCCCTCGATCATCTGGTCGGCGACCCGCCCGCCGAACGTCCATGTGAACGGCTGGTAGTGGCCGTGGGTCTGCAGGCTGCCGCGGATCGAGCGCACGGCGAACTCCTGACCGGCATGCCGGAACACGAACAATGTCACACCGGGCAACAGCACCGGGCCGAACGCCGCTCGGGCAGTGACGATCTCGAGCGTCGTATCCGGTGCGTCGTCGAACCCGCAGACCTGCCCGTATGCGTACGACGGTGTGTGCCGCGTGCCCCAGTTGTGGTTGACGCTGCCGGTCCAGCCGTCGACAACGAGGCGGACATCGTCGAGTTCGAGCAACCCGTCGAAGCGCGCGAGGGGATGGCGCACCGTCGTCTTGGCGGTCGGAATCCGCGCCGCGTAGGCACGGTCGGTGAGCAGCCGGACCGGTGCTTCGTCGCCCGGGGTGATGCGCAGGTCCCACCGCGCCGAGCGGGGCCCACCGGTGACCACGCCCTCGGCCGACCGGTCGTCGAGGACGGTCGCGGCGATGCGCGCGGTCCAGTCCTCGCAGCCGTAGTCGGCCGACTCGATCGGGTACGGCTCCTTGAGCGCGCGGTTGCCCGCGCCGTCGGGGTCGAAGACCATCACCCACACGTCTGCGACCGCCTCCCCTGCCGCGGGAAGCAGCAGCGTCTCCCGGAGCCACAGCGCCTGAGGCAGGTCAGGGTGGTTGGCGCGGATGTAGCGACTCTCGTAATACGGGGGCTCCGCAGACGTCACCGATTCAGCATCCAATACTTGGTGTGTGACCGGTGCCCAGATCGTGGCCTACGTATTGGCGATTGTGGCGGCGGCCGAAGCCGTCGCGCTGGCCGTGCTGTGGATCCGCTACACCCGCCAGCGTGAGGAACTCGACGAAGCCCGTCGGCGTCTGGACACCAGGAACATGCTGTTCAGCGGCGGCCGCGAGGCGGTAAAGCAGGTGTGGCAGACCGCGAACATCCTGCGCAAGGACGGCCTCGGCGCGGCCGTGCGGTCCTCGATCGAGGATCTTGCGGACTGGGCCGAGGTCGAACGACCGGACCTGGCGCGGCTCTCGCCGAGCGGCAAGATGGTGATCATGTTCTCCGACATCGAGGAGTCGACGGCGCTCAACGAACGCATCGGCGACCGCGCCTGGGTCCGGCTGCTGGGCCGCCACGACAAGATGGTGCGCCGCCACGTAAAGAAACACTCAGGTTATGTGGTCAAGAGCCAGGGCGATGGTTTCATGGTGGCCTTCGCCCAACCGGAGGAGGCCGTGCGCTGCAGTATTGAGGTGCAGCAGTCACTTCGTCGTCCGCCCAACGGTATTCGCGTTCGAATGGGTATTCACATGGGCAAATCGGTGCGCCGCGGTGACGACCTGTTCGGACGCAATGTCGCGATGGCCGCCCGCGTGGCGAACGAAGCCAACGGCGGCGAGGTTCTGGTGAGCGAGGTGGTGCGCGACGCGCTCGCCGACGTCGGGGACATCGAGTTCGACGACGGCCGCGACGCCGAACTCAAGGGGTTCAACGGATCACACCGGCTCTATGCCGTCGCGTCCTGACCGTCGGCGTTGGTCTCGGCCACCCGCTGGTGTAGCCGCGCCCTGATGTCATCGGGTGTGTACGAATTGCGGCGCCGCTGATCGCGCGCGACCAGCGCCCCGCCTGCCACCACACCCGCCACACTCGCCAGCCCGACCCACTTCCAGATACCGCGCATGACGCTCAGTCTGCCTAAGCTGCGGATGTGAAACCAACCACCGTGTCGTTGGAGCAGGCGCTCGAGGCGACCCGCACCGGCGATCTGTGGCTGTTTCGCGGACGGTCGGGGCCGGACCGGGCGATTCAGTCGTTGACCAACAGCCCGGTCAACCACGTCGGGATGACGATCGCGATCGAAGACCTGCCGCCGCTGATCTGGCACGCCGAACTCGGCGACAAGCTGACCGACATGTGGACCGGGCGCAACCAACGAGGCGTTCAACTCAACGACGCACGCCAGGTTGTGGAGCGGTGGATCACCAACTATCACCAGCGCTGCTGGCTGCGCCAACTCACGCCGTATGCCAGCCGCGAGCAGGAGGACCGCGCGTTGAAGGTGGTCGCCCGCATGGACGGCACACCGTTCCCTAGCACCGCGCGGCTGACCGGCCGGTGGTTTCGCGGCCGCCTCGCCGTCACCGACTTCACCCGCGGAATTCCGTTCGTACACAAGAAGGTTCGCGATGCGACGCTACGCAGAAAACAAGAGAAGCTCCAAGTGGGGCTGCAGACCGCATACTGCGCCGAGACCGTCGCCATCACCTACGAGGAGATGGGCCTGCTGACCTCGGAGAAGCACTACAACTGGTTCGATCCGGGCTCGTTCTGGAGCGGCGACACGCTGCCGCTCGCGCCCGGCTATCAACTCAGCCCCGAAATCGCCGTGACGCTGGACTGATCGAGGCCCCAGAAACGAGGCTTGCAAGGCAAGGGAAACCCCTGCTTCTTTTTCGTTCCGGCCGCCATACCGTCATTGGCATGTTGACGTGGATGAAACTAACCGTGACACTCCTGCTCGCCGCACTCACGATGCTGTTGTCCGGGTGCGTCTTTGCCACCGGCACAGTCATCAGTACGGTCCCGATTCTGTAGCGCTAAAGGCGCGCGAAGCAGGGGTTGGCGTCCTCCTTGGGGATGGCGGCGTCTCGACTCGAGAATGTGCCGACTACGCCGGAGTCGGTGACCTCGACGCTGTCGGCTTGGATCCCGAGCGGGTAGTTGTCGTTGAGCTTCTTGGTCAGGTCGTTGAGCGCGGTCTGCACAGCCTCCTTGGGCAGCGGCCCGGTGACGTCGAGGACCTGCAGGTTGAGGTCACCGTCGGTGACGACGGGTTTGGCGCTGACACTGTTGTCGCCGGCCTCCAGGATCACCGTCCCCGCCGCGGGGTCGGTACGCACACCGGTGACCAGATTGCCGACGCCGGGCAGGTTCGCGGCAACGGTGTCCTTGATACCGGCCGACTTCCAGCTCAGCGTGGCGTCGAGCGACCCGATGGTGCCCTTGGAATCCCCGGTGTCCTGCAATCGCACATCGGCGAGAGTGACCTCCGCGGTCATACCGTCGGCGCTCTGCACCCGGTTTCCGTCGGTGGTGACCGAGATGTTGGTGTAATGCCCCGTGATGTGCTGCCACAGGAACGGGGGGTTCACTCCGAAGGAAATTTTGACGCCGTCCTCGGTCACACACTCGGCGACCTCGGTCAAGATGTTGTCCGCGCGCTGCCGCGCATAGAGCTCGCCGGCGGCCAGGCCACCCGCCAGCAGGGCGAGCACGATGACGGCGACCAGCGCGACCGACGTTTTGTTGAAACCGTGTCTGCGGCGCGGCTTCTCGTCGCCGCCCGGCGCCCCGAACGTTGGTGGTGGCGGCGGTGGGATCGGTTCTCGTCGATGGATCTGCTGGGTCGGCTGCACGTCGGCCGGTGACGGTGGTCGCGGGAAGCGTTGTGTCGGACCGGCGCTCGCCGGCCCCCTTGGGGTGCGGAGCTGCTCGGTCGGCCGCTCGTGCGGCGGCGGGGCCGGTTGCCGGGGCGGCTCCGGCGGCCGGGGCGGAGGTCGCCGCTGTGACGGGTGCGGTGGCGGCGAGCCACGGCCCCGCCACTCAGGCGGACCCGGGCGGTGCGGCGGCTGCGTCACGTGCGCGATTCTGCCCTATCAGTACTCGAGAAGCCCCCGCCAGGGCGGGCCTGGCGGGGGGCTCGTAGATCGAGTGAGGTACTACGCCCGCGGCGGCGGCGGGTTCGTCGTACCGGTGTTGCGAACGGCCGGGTAGTCGGCGTCCCTGCGCTTCTTCAGTCCGAGCAGGCCCAGCAGGCCCAGGAGCCCTGCAAGCCCCCACAGACCGGTGTTGTCGCTTTCCTGCTCGTGCTCGACTTCCTGCGCGACCGTCGCGGTGGTCGATGCGGGCACGGTCAGATCAGTCGCATTGGCGACACCAGCGCCGCCGAACAGCAAGCTGAGCGTCATGGCTCCCACTGCCACTGTTTTCTGCATCGTGTTGCTCCTTTTGTGTCGGAGCCAGTCGACCCATGGACATCGAGTCCACCCCCCTAGCTCGGGAGCAAGTGTTTACGCAGAAGAAACCGTTCAAACCTGATGCCGGCGAGATCCTGCACAACGCGTCGGGCGTGCATCGCTTGGGTGGGCCGGTCACTCGGCGCGAAACACGGCCTGTCGCCTCGCGAGGTAGTCCGCGAGGTTCTGCAGCGAAGAATTCATTCCCTCCGCGTGGTCGGCGGCCGAGACCCCGACCGGCACGTCTTCCGCGCGCAGTTCGACCCGGGTGCCGCCGTCGACCCTCGTCACCGACCACGTCATCGTCATCGTTCCGCCGAAAATCGCCTCGGCAGACGAAAATTCGACGGTTTGAACGACGCGGTCATCGGGCTCTATTTCAACGAAGCGTCCCTCAACGACATCGGAGTCGGCGTTGCTCTTGCCGCCCTGCGCGGGCGGGTCGCTGTATGTCAGGACCATTCGGTAGGAACCACCAGGCTGGGCGTCGAAGTGTTCGAATCGGCCGGTCATCCCCGACGGCGGTAGCCACTCGACCAGCGCCCCAGGGTCGACGAGCGCCTCGAAGACGCGGCTCAACGGCGCCTTGACCACCCGCGATGCGCTATCCGTGCGTGTCATCACCAACATTGAACCCGATTCTGCGATCCCCAATTCTTGGGATCGGTAGCGCGTCCGGCGCCTTCTACTCATCGCACCGGCGACGCGACACGACGCGAAGCCTCGAGAAAAGGAGATCAGGCAGACGTGAACGCACACGGCGCGAAGAAGTCGATGATCGGGGCGACGCTGTTGGGCGGTGCGGCCCTCGTCGCAGCACTCACCGCGGGTGCCGCCCATGCGACCCCGTCGCCGCTTCCGGAGCTGAGGATCGAATACTCCGATGTCGCTGCCCCCGGTGACGGTTCGGTGCGCGCCAGCCATCCGCAATCGCGGTTGTGCGACGGCTCGGTGCGCGTCGCCAGCCCTACAGTCCAGGCGTGTGACGGCTCGGTGCGGGTGGCCCTCCCCTGACTTCGGTCTACTAGCGCGGCAGGGTCCTTCTCGCCTGCCACGTGACTCCCGCCACGGTGTTCGCCAGGTCCGGCCTGGCTTTGGCGAATACCCGCAACGCTCGGTAGAACGACCAGACATGCCGGGGCGTCGGTACTTTCGGCACCCACGCCAACTCCCAGTGGATGCCGTTGATCGGATCGTCGAAGAAGACGGCGTAGTAGCCGGGCCAGTACTGCGGATACTCCCTCGGCGGGTCGGTGACCGGGACATCGCGCGCAAGCAGGAACTCGCGGTGGAAGCGATCGACTTCTTTGCGGCTACGCGCCCACAGGGCGATGTGGTTGATGCCGACGGACTGGTCGGCGTGGGTCAGCTTCGCCCCGGTGCGGGCAGGTTGAATGCCGATATAGCTGTGCGGGTTGACGTAGCGCGTCATGTAGTAGATCGACTCGTATTCCATGTTCATCGACGAGAAGCTGCTGTATCCGAGCCAGCCGAACAACGCGTCGTAGAAGGCGATCGAGTCGTCGTAGTCCAGCACCGCGAACTCCACGTGACTGACCCCGCGCCACCGCATCGCGACCTCCCCCCATTGTGTACTACGGAGTGTAGTACTCGTATGTCACGACGGTCATCGTTTCTCCAGATGGCGTGACCTCGTCCCGGGGACCGTGCGCCAGCACAAAGCCGACGCTTTCCAGTACCCGACAAGATCCGTCGTTCTCCGGAGCGGTCCGTGCCGTCAACCGAGACAATCCGGCTTCGGTGGCCAGACCAGCGACCGCCGACAGACCCTGACGGGCCGCGCCGCGACCGCGCCCCTGCGGAGCCAACCAGAACCCCACCTCTGCATCGGATTCGTGGATCTCGAAAAGGACAATGCTGCCGAGGAAGTCGTCGGACCACGCGTCCGCGATGGCCAGCACGGCGAGGGTGTCTTCGGTCAGACCGCGTGCGATGACGCCGTCGATCTGCTCGCGCACGATCTCTGCCGAGTACTCCCGCAGCGGTAGGTGTGCGAACCGTCGCACCGCGTCGTCGTCAGTGCCCGCTGCGAAGGCGTGCGCGTCGCCATGTCGCAGCCGACGGACAGTCACGTTGCCTTCGCCGCGGGGAAGCCGGTCGGCGATCCTCACTTGCGGCGCTTCGACGCCTTGTTGCTGCGGTTGACCTCGACGGCCCTGTTGATCAGGGCCTTGAACGCCTTGGGATCCAATTCATCGTCTTCGCGTAGATCGATCGACCGCCCGACCGGAGCTTGCAAACTCGCGTTGAAGAGTTTGTCGGGGTCGTCGATGGACGAGCCCTTAGCGAAATTCACCTTGACCTTACCCTTGTACATCTCCAGCGTGCAGATGAGGCCGTCCAACGAGAACGCAGGCACACCATCGGGATTCGATGGCTTGCGCCATTTGATCTCCTCGACGACGTCGGGCTCGGCTTGCTTGATCAGTGACCGGATGTCGTCAACCCGGTCGACGCGCCAGTCGTCAGTCATACCTCGAATGTAACGCCTCGCGGCTACGACCCCGGCGAGACTACGTGCAGCAATTTGGGTCCAAGACGGCGCATAACGCACCGAGCGCATCGCGGTGCGGCCGGTGGTACACGTTCATTCCGCGCCGGTCGGATTCGACCAGCCCAGCGCGTCGAAGCTGGGTCAGGTGATGGCTGACAGTTGATTCGGTCAACCCAAGTGCCGTCGCAAGTTCGCCGCTGTTCTGCTCGCCCGCCGACGAACTGAACAACATCGACATGATCTTCACCCTGGCCGGGTCAGCGAGCGCCTTGAGCCGAAGCGCGACATGGAGCGCGTCCTCGTCGCTCATCGGACCGGCGGCAACCGGTGCACAGCACACCGGCGCGGACATATCGATCACGGGCAATGACTTGGGCATGAGAAAAGTCTGCCACGGGTCTTGACATATATCAAAAAGGTGAGGAAGGTGGTGACCAGCCGGCTACTTCGATATATGTCTCACAAGTATGGAGGAACATCATGTCCCGCGTTCAGCTCGCCCTCAACGTCGACGACCTCGACGAAGCGATCACCTTCTATTCGAAGCTGTTCAATACTCCGCCCGCCAAAGTCAAGGAGGGCTACGCGAACTTCGCCGTCGCGGAACCACCCCTGAAGCTGGTCCTGCTGGAGAATCCCGGCAAGGGCGGCACGATCAACCACCTCGGAGTCGAGGTTGCGACGAGCGAGATCGTCCACGCCGAAATCGCCCGCCTGAGCGACGAGGGGCTGTTCACGGACGAAGAGATCGGCACCACCTGTTGTTTCGCCAAGCAGGACAAGGTCTGGGTGACGGGCCCGGCGGGCGAGAAGTGGGAGGTGTACACGGTGCTCGAAGACTCCGACACCTTCGGCACCAGCCAGCAGCGGCCCGGCGACACTGACGCTGAAGGCGGCGTCTGCTGCGGCGGTACGGCCGCGGACAGCGATGACAAGGTGGCGGCAACGTCTTCCTGCTGCTAGATGCGATGCGTCCCGCCGCGACCTCGTGGAGATCTGGTCGCGGCGGGCGCATCATCGAAGTATGGAGGCGGGCGGTGCGAGCGTCGATCGAGCCGCGATCAACGCCGACCTCGAACGTGCGCGCATCGACTTCCACCGACTGCTCGACAGTGCCGAACCCTCGGACTGGGCAAGGCCGACCGACGGCACCCGATGGACCAACGAAGAGTTGTTGTTCCACATAGTCTTTGGATACATGGTCGTTCAACGGCTAGTGGTGCTGATAGCGGTCTTCGGGCGGCTTCCGCGCGGGGCAAGCGCCGCGTTCGCTCGCATCCTCAACGCATCGACCCACCCCTTCCACCTGATCAACTACTACGGATCGCGGGCCGCCGCCCTCGTGTACAACCGCCGCCGGATGGGGACAAAGCTCGACCGTGTGATCAGTTCGCTCCAACGGCGGATGGCCCACAAACCCGACAGCGCATTCCACCGCGGCATGCACTTCCCGACCGGGTGGGACCCCTTCTTCAGCGACTACATGACGCTGGAGGATCTCTACCGATACCCAGGGCGGCACTTCGACTTCCACTCCCGCCAGCTCACCCTCACCCCGCGAACCTGAGGCGACGTTCACCCGATGGTCGTTTGCGTCCTGGATCGATGCCTGTCAATATCGATGGATGTCTAAGTCGTATCTCCCCTTGGTCGATGCGACGGCCTGCGCGTACGCCCCCGTCATCCGCGAACCGTTGTCGATCGCTGCCGCTGCCGACATCGCAGCCAAACTCAAGGCCCTGTCTGACCCAGTGCGTCTGCGCCTGTTCAGCCTGGTCGCCAGTCACGCCGGTGGAGAGGCCTGCGTCTGCGACATTTCCGGTGACTTCGACGTCACCCAACCAACAATCTCGCATCACCTCAAAGTCCTCAAAGACGCCGGGCTTCTCGCGTCCGAGCGGCGCGGGTCCTGGGTGTACTACTCCGTCCGTGCCGAGACCCTGATGACGCTGTCGTCGGTGCTGAGCACCGTCGCCGACGACGCGACAACCGGGGCACCCGCGTGACCAAGTCCCTCACCGCGGACGCGCACCCCACCGTCGTTGAGAAGTTGTCGCTGCTCGACCGCTTCCTGCCGGTATGGATCGGCATCGCGATGGTCGCCGGCCTGTTCCTCGGGCGACTCGTTCCAGGCCTGGACACGGCCTTGAATCACGTTCAGGTCGACGGTATTTCGTTGCCTATCGCGCTCGGCTTGCTGATCATGATGTATCCGGTGCTGGCGAAGGTCCGCTACGACCGGCTCGACACCGTCACCGGCGACCGCAAGTTGCTCATCAGCTCGTTGGTACTCAACTGGGTGCTGGGCCCAGCTTTGATGTTCGCGCTGGCTTGGCTGCTGCTGCCCGACCTACCCGAATACCGCACCGGCCTCATCATCGTGGGGCTCGCGAGATGCATTGCCATGGTGATCATTTGGAATGACCTCGCCTGTGGCGATCGCGAAGCCGCCGCCGTCCTGGTCGCACTCAACTCGATCTTCCAGGTCATCATGTTCGCCGTCCTCGGCTGGTTCTACCTGTCCGTGCTGCCCGGCTGGCTCGGTCTGGAACAGACGACCATTAGCACCTCGCCCTCGGAGATCGCCAAGTCCGTGCTGATCTTCCTCGGCATTCCACTGCTCGCGGGATACCTGTCTCGGCGGCTCGGAGAGCGGGCCAAGGGGCGCGCCTGGTATGAATCGACGTTCCTGCCCAGAGTCGGCCCTTGCGCGCTGTACGGCCTGTTGTTCACGATCGTGATTCTCTTTGCGTTGCAAGGCGAACAAATCACCAGCCAGCCCCTGGACGTCGTCCGCATCGCCTTGCCACTGCTCGTCTACTTCGCCGTGATGTGGGGCGGCGGTTACCTCCTCGGAGCCCTGCTCGGGCTGGGCTACCAGCGCACCACCACGCTTGCATTCACCGCTGCGGGCAATAACTTCGAACTTGCCATCGCCGTCGCCATCGCCACCTACGGCGCCACGTCGGGTCAGGCACTCGCCGGAGTCGTCGGCCCGCTCATCGAAGTACCCGTGCTCGTCGCCCTCGTCTACGTCTCACTCGCCCTTCGTCGCCGCTTCACCGACGACTTGACCCCGATACCCATCACGTCCGACCGGAGCGCGCGATGACGGGAAAGGGGGCCGACGGCAAGCCGTCCGTGTTGTTCCTGTGCACCCACAACGCAGGACGGTCCCAGATGGCGCTGGGTTACTTCGTCCACATGGCCGGCGACGACGCCGTTGGCTGGTCCGGCGGCTCCGAACCAGCCGATGAGATCAACCCCTCCGCAATCGAGGCCATGGCAGAAGTCGGCATCGACATCACCAACGAGTTCCCCAAGCCCTGGACCGACGAGATCGTCCAAGCCGCCGATGTCGTCGTCACCATGGGCTGCGGCGACACCTGTCCGGTTCTTCCCGGAAAGCGTTACGAGAATTGGGAGTTGCCCGATCCGGCGGGCCAGTCGGTCGACACGGTTCGACCGATCCGTGACGACATCGAAGAGCGCGTCCGCCGCCTACTCACCGACCTCGGCGTCCCCGTTCGACGCGTACCCGGTGCGTAGCGGCAGTGTTGCAACGTTCCAGAGGAGACAAGCACGATGGCAAACCGCTGGTGTGGAGTGACGATCGATTGCGCCGATCCCATTCGGATGTCGGCTTTCTGGGGCGCACTGCTGGGCATTCCTGCTTCAAGCGAGCATGGGGATGATCCGGACTGGGCAACGGTGGGCTCGCGCTCGGGACGGATTCCCCGACTGACCTTTCAGCGCGTACCCGAACCGAAGGTCACCAAGGTCCGCATTCATCTGGACGTGCAGGTAGACGACATCGACGCGGGCCGCGACCAGGTCGAATTTCTTGGCGGACGGTGGACGGGCATTCGCAACGATTACGACGAGGGCGCGGTCCTTGTGATGCTCGATCCCGAAGGACACGAATTCTGCTTGGTTCAGTACTTCGAGAACCACTCACCCGATGGTGAACCGGATTCGGTCAAACGTTGAACCGGAACTCGACGACGTCTCCGTCAGCCATGACGTAGTCCTTGCCTTCCATCCGCACCTTGCCCGCGGCCTTCGCGGCGGCCATCGACCCGGCCTCGATCAGGTCGTCGTAAGAGACGATCTCGGCCTTGATGAAGCCCTTCTCGAAGTCGGTGTGGATCACACCTGCCGCCTTCGGCGCGGTATCGCCCTGGTGAATCGTCCACGCGCGGGCCTCTTTCGGGCCCGCGGTCAAGAACGTCTGCAACTTCAGCGTGTGAAAACCGGCACGCGCCAACGCATCCAGCCCACGTTCGGTCTGGCCGATGGACTCCAGCAGCTCGGCGGCCGATTCGTCGTCGAGCTCCTGCAGCTCGGCCTCGATCTTCGCGTCCAGGAAAACCGCGTCGGCGGGTGCGACCAGTTCACGTAGCTCCGCCTTGCGCGCCTCGTCGGTCAGCACCGCCTCATCGGCGTTGAACACGTACAGGAACGGTTTGGTGGTCAGCAGATTCAGCTCCCGCAGCGGCGCGACGTCGGTCCCGGCGGCGAACAACGTGGTTCCTTCGTTGAGGACTTCCTGCGCAGCCACGGCGGCCTCATATGCCGGCCGGCGCTCCTTGTGCGTCCTGGCCTCCTTCTCCAGCCGCGGCAGCGCCTTCTCCAGCGTCTGCATATCGGCGAGGATCAGCTCGGTCTCGATCACCTCGATGTCGGACTTGGGATCGATGCGGCCGTCGACGTGCGCCACATCGTCGTCGCTGAACACGCGCACCACCTGGCAGATCGCGTCGCTCTCGCGGATGTTGGCGAGGAACTTGTTGCCCAGCCCGGCGCCTTCCGAGGCGCCCTTGACGATCCCGGCGATATCAACGAAGGTGACCGGCGCATGAACGATCTTTTCCGACCCAAACATCTTGGCGAGCTCGGCCAGTCGCGGATCGGGCAGCGGAACGACACCCTCGTTGGGTTCGATCGTGGCGAACGGGTAGTTGGCCGCGAGGACGTCGTTGCGCGTCAACGCGTTGAACAGCGTCGATTTCCCGACGTTCGGCAGGCCGACGATTCCCAGGTTCAAGCTCACAGGGTCCAGAGTCTAGGAGACCGTGACGGGCACGCCAGAACCGCGCTGACAGCCACACGGAGCCAGAGCCGGTACGGTCTACCTGTGTCTGCACAGCGCGCACGGTCGGCCGTCGGCGCCGACCACCGCTCCGCGCATCCCAACTTTCCCGGTGTGCCCGGGTGGGGCGGCGTGCTGATCGCGGTCACCCTGACGACGGTCGGGTTCGCGTTCGACGCCGGATCGGGCAGCCGAGAACTCAGCTCGGTGTTCGCGGCGTTCTACGTCCTCGGCTGCCTCGCGGCCGTACTGGCGGTCCGCCAGCAAGCCGTGTTCACCGCGGTCATCCAGCCGCCGCTGCTGTTGTTCGTCAGCGTGCCGGGCGCCTACTTCCTGTTCACCGGCGGCCAGTTCACCGGGGTGAAGGACCTGGCGATCAATTGCGGCTATCCACTGATCGAGCGCTTCCCGCTGATGTTCTTCACGTCGGCGGCCGTGCTGCTGATCGGTTTGTGCCGGTGGTACATCGGGATGTCGACACGCCGCACCTCCCCCGCCACCTCCGAGGACAGCGAGGCGAAAAAGCCCGCATTGGCCGCGGCCGTCACGACCGCGGTCACGGCAGCGGCGGCCAAGATCTCTCCGCTGTTCGCCCGCACGCCACGTGACAAGGACGACGAGGTCGCCCCCCGGCCGCGCCGCAAGCGCCCCGACACTGCGAGCCGGAACGCCCGCGCGGACCGTACGTCGTCACGAACCAGCAGGGCGGCCGCCGATCGCAGCGGTCGGCCGGCCCGGCGCAGTACGACGTCGCGGTCCCGCCATGTGCGGCCTCCTGCCACCGAGATCGTCGAGCCGATCGCCGAACGTCCTCGGCGCGCTCGCTCCGGCAGGCACGCCGAGCCGCAAGGGGCCGAGCCTCGGCGCAGGCCGCGCACGTCGAACCCGCGTCAGCCGGGTCCTCCGCCGTCCGAACGCCGCGCCGGCTACGACCGCAGGAGTCAGGACCGGACAGCGGACCGGCCCGAGCGCCGCCGTCGCTTCGACGACTACCAGCCTCGCGAGCCGCACGGCCGAAACGGCAGCAACGGCAACGGGTCAGGCAAAGGTACCCACCATCCGATCTCCCGGGTGCGCTACCGCGGCGAGGAAGCCGACGACCGCGCGGAGTACCGCACCCGCCGCCGCGCTCCCCGCGGCTGGGAGGCCGATTCCTGGGAGTACGACATCTAGCCTCGGGCGCGCAGGAAGCGGCCCGCGGCGTCCACCGCCGGAGCGGAGCTGCCCGCGTCGCTGACGAACACCGCCAACGCCAGGTCGCCGTCGATGCCGACGAACCAGCCGTGTGCGTGGGTGTCGTCGATGTACTCGGCGGTGCCGGTCTTTCCGAGCATCCCGGGGATGTCCTGTAGCTGCGTGGCCGTCCCGTTGGTCACGGTTTCGCGCATCATCGATCTGACCTGCTCGGCGACGGCCGTCGGCACCGGATCCGGCGTGCGGTCGGGCCTGCCCGGTTGACCCTCGACGATTGCAGGGGCCGGCGCCGAACCGCGTGCCAGAGCGGCGGCCACCAGCGCTATACCGAACGGCGAGGCGGTGACCTGGCCCTGGCCGATGCCCGCCTCGACGCGCAACGCCGGTGTGTCCGCGACCGGAACCTTGCCCGTGACCGTCGTCATCCCCGGCGCGGTGTAGTCGACGCCGAGGCCGAGCTGCGCCGCCGCCTTGGTCAGCGCGTCGGGCGGCAGGTTGACCGCCAGCCGGCCCATGGTCGTGTTACAGGACCGCGCGAACGCGGTGTGCAGCGGCACCAGACCGAGCTCGAAGTTGTCGTCGTTGGGGATCTGCCTGCCCTCGATGTTCTCGGTGGCGGGGCAGGCGACGACGCTGTCGGGGGTGACCTGGCCGGCCTGCAGTGCGGCCGACACCGTCACCGTCTTGAACGTCGACCCCGGCGGATAGAGGCCCGTCAACGCGATCGGCCCCTGCGCGTCTGCGGGCGTATTTTGCGCGACGGCCATCAGGTTTCCGGTGGACGGCTGGATCGCGACCAGCGCCGCCGGGGTCGCAAGCGGCGCGAGCGCGTCTTCTGCTGCCCGCAGCATCGCGACGTCGAGCGTGCTGGCGATGTCGCCGACCGGTTTGGCGTCCCGCCCGCCGACGCGGCGCGGTCCCGTACTGGTCTGTGCGCTGACCGCCCATCCCGCGGCCTCGTCGGTGCGCTGCTGCCACAGTTCGGACAACCCGGCCAGCGTGGGCGACGTGAGCGCCTTGTCGGTCGCCAGCAGACGCGTCTGGGGCGCGAGCGTGACATTCGCGAGCGCGGACAGCGGCGCCTCGATCGGCGCTAGGTCCTCCTCGCGGAGCGTGATCGCGGTGACCGGCTTACCGCCCGCCGCGTCGAGGTCGGCGCGCAGCGATTCGGCGGTGATCCCGGGCGCGATCGGGTTGAGCAGCGCGGCAACGGTATTCACGTCCGCGCCGGGCGACAGGTTGACCAGCGTCACGATGTGCTGGGTGAGCAGTTCCGCACCGGTGCGGTCCAGGACGCGTGCGGCCGGCTGGGGGTTGAGCGTGCTGTAGGACAGCGGCCCCTCGTCGAGGCCGGGAGCGACGGTCGCCGGTTTCCAGTCGATTCTGACGTCGCCGCCCGACGCGCTCGCCGTGCCGTTCGTCGTGTACGCCCACTGGGTGGCTCCGTCGCGGAACTTCCAGGTGGTGTCGAGGCGAAAAGTGGACGGCTTGTCGTCTTCGTGCTGCACCGACGACACCTCGACGCGCAGGTCAGTGCCGAGGCTCTCGAAGAGCTTGGTCAGCGTGTCGGTCGCGGCGGCGGAATCGGTTGTGAGCGCTGCGGCGGCTGCGGCGTCACCCTTGGCCAGCGCGGCAGCGAACGTACGCACCGCGTCGTTCAGGCGGTCTTGGCCAGAGGAGCAACCCGCGGCGGCCATGATCAGCGCCAGCACCAGCAGCGAGCGTGCGGCTACTGCAAGATTTACCAACGATTTTCGCGGTGAGTGCACGCTCGATGAGGTTACGCGCGGGCGGGGCGGATCTCCCGAGGCAACGCGAACACGAGTGTCTCGTTGGCCGTCGTCACCGGCTGCACCATGTCGTAGCCGTACTCGGCCAGCCGCTCCAGCACGCCGCGCACCAGGATCTCGGGCACCGACGCGCCGGAGGTCACGCCGACCGTCGTCACGCCCTCGAGCCACGCGGGGTCGATGTCGTCGGCGTAGTCGACCAGGTGCGCCGCGTCGGATCCGGCACCCAAGGCGACCTCGACCAGGCGCACGGAATTCGACGAGTTGCGCGATCCGACGACGATCACCAGCTCGCACTCCGGGGCCATCGCCTTGACGGCGACCTGACGGTTCTGGGTCGCGTAGCAGATGTCGTCGCTGGGTGGGTCCTGCAGGGTCGGGAACTTCTCCCGCAGCCGACGCACCGTCTCCATCGTCTCGTCGACGCTCAGCGTGGTCTGCGACAGCCAGATGACCTTGCTCTCGTCGCGCACGGTGACGTTGTCGACCGAATCGGGTCCGTCGACGAGCTGGACGTGGTCGGGCGCCTCGCCGGCGGTCCCGATGACCTCCTCGTGGCCCTCGTGTCCGATCAGCAGGATGTCGAAGTCGTCCCTGGCGAACCGTTTGGCCTCGTTGTGAACCTTGGTGACCAGCGGGCAGGTCGCGTCGATGACCTTGAGATCGCGCTCTTTGGCGGTCTGGTGCACGGTCGGGGCGACGCCGTGTGCGGAGAACACCACGATCGCGCCCTCGGGCACCTGGTCGGTCTCGTCGACGAAGACGGCGCCTGCCTTGGCCAACGTGTCGACGACGTGCCGGTTGTGCACGATCTCATGACGCACGTACACCGGAGCGCCATGCTTCTCCAGCGCACGCTCGACGGTCTCGACGGCGCGATCCACTCCGGCGCAGTACCCGCGCGGTTCGGCAAGCAGTACGCGTTTCCCGGTCACGCCACCGGCGACCGAGCTCGAGGCGCCCGGAATCCCCATGTTGATTGTCGGCGGCATGGCTACCAGGGTACGCACAGTGCCGTTCCAAGGCCGTTCGTCCCAGCCGAGAAGCCGCCCGTAGGCTGTGACCATGGCAACCGCACCGTATGGGGTCCGTCTGCTGGTCGGCGCGGCGGTAACCGCCATCGAGGAAACCCGCAAGCTGCCCCAAACCATCCTGATGTACCCGATGACCGTCGTCAGCAGCCTCGCGCACCTGGTGATGAAGGTCCAGCAGGACGTCGCCGACCTGGTCAACAAGGGTGACGAGACGCTGGAGACGATCTTCCCGCCCAAAGACGAGCAGCCCGAGTGGGCCACCTTCGACGAAGACGACGACGCTTCCGAGGCGCCGAGCTCGGCCGCCTCGAGCGACGGCGAACGGATGACCGAGGGCCGTTTTGCGCTGTTCAGCAACGGTGAGCCACAGTCGTCGTCCGAACAAGACGGCGAAGATGCCGACCTGGCGATCGGTGAGGCCCCCGAGATCGTCACCGAGCTCGACTACGAGTCCCTGACCCTGGCGCAGCTGCGCGCACGGCTGAACACGCTGCGCGTGGCGGACCTCGAGGCGTTGCTGGCCTACGAGGAAGCCACCAAGGGCCGCGCGCCGTTCCAGACGCTGCTCGCCAACAGGATCACGCGCGCGTCGGCCAAGTGACCACCCCAACGCCGGGTAGATGACCGACGCCGAGCAGGGCCAGTCGCCAGAGAACCCGTTTCCGGTCCGCTCCGTGTCGATGAAGATCAAGGACTGGATCGAACGGCTGGGCACGGTCTGGGTCGAAGGGCAGGTCGCCCAGCTCTCGACGCGGCCGAACTCCAGCACCGCCTACATCACGCTGCGCGACCCGTCGGTCGACATGTCGTTGGCGATCACCTGCCCACGTGAGCTGGTGCTCAACGCGCCGGTGAAACTCACCGAGGGCACCCGGGTCGTCATGCTGGGACGGCCGAACTTCTTCGTCGGCCGCGGCTCGTTCTCCCTGCGGGTCAACCAAATTCGCGCGGTGGGCGTGGGCGAGCTGTTGGCGCGTATCGAACGCCTGCGCCAGCTGTTGCACGCCGAGGGACTCTTCGACCCGCGGCTCAAGCGGCCGATTCCGTTCCTGCCGAAGACGATCGGGCTGATCACCAGCCGCGGCAGCCATGCCGAACACGACGTGATCTCGGTAGCCACCGGCCGCTGGCCCGCCGTGCGGTTCGCGGTTCGCAACACCGCCGTGCAGGGTCCCAACACGGTCCCGCAGGTGGTCGAGGCGCTGCGGGCACTCGACGCCGATCCCGACGTCGACGTGATCGTCATCGCCCGCGGCGGTGGCAGCGTCGAGGACCTGCTGCCCTTCTACGACGAGACGCTGTGCCGTGAGATCGCCAAGTGCACCACACCCGTGGTCAGCGCGATCGGACACGAACCCGACAACCCGCTGTGCGACCTGGTCGCCGATCTGCGCGCCGCGACGCCGACCGACGCCGCCAAGCGCATCGTTCCCGACGCGGCCGCCGAGCAGGCCTACATCACCGATCTGTGCCGTCGAGGTGGCCGCGCGCTGCGCAACTGGGTGCACCGTGAGCAGCACGCCCTTGATCAGTTGCGCAGCAGGCCGGTGCTGGCGCAGCCGCTGGCGGCGATCACCGCGCGCGCCGACGAGGTCGACCGTCTGCGCACGACTGCACGCCGCGACGTGACCCGGATGGTGGCCACCGAGACCGATCGCATCGGACATCTGTCGGCCCGGCTGAGCACACTGGGCCCTGCGGCGACCCTGGCGCGCGGCTACGCGGTGGTGCAGACGATGCCGGACGCCCAGGTGCTGCGCACCGCCGTCGACGCCGCCAGCGGTGTGCGGCTGCGAGTCCGGGTGGCGGACGGGGCGATCACCGCGATCAGCGAGGGGCCGGAAGGGGCAGAAGATGAAGCCCATTAGTGAACTGGGATACGAGGAAGCGCGCGAAGAGCTGGTCGCGGTCGTCCAGCAACTCGAGCAGGGCGGGCTCGATTTGGATACGTCGCTGAAGCTGTGGGAGCGCGGCGAAGAACTGGCTAAACGCTGCGAAGAGCACTTAGCCGGCGCCCGTAAGCGCATCGAGGAGGCGCTGGCCGCGAAAGATGGTGACGAAAGTTGACAGCGCAATGTTTTCCGCCTTGAGGGGTCGAAACTGTAACACGTTTCAGTTAGTCTGCTCGGCATGGGTGACTCAACGCTGACCACCGAACTGGGCCGGGTCCTCGTCACGGGAGGCTCGGGATTCGTCGGCGCCAACCTGGTGACCGAACTGCTCAAGCGCGGCCACGAGGTCCGCTCCTTCGACCGGGCCCCGTCGCCGCTTCCTGCGCAACCCGGCCTCGAGGCCGTCGAAGGCGACATCTGCGACCCCGACCAGGTCGCGGCCGCGGTCGCGGGCATCGACACCGTGTTCCACACCGCGGCGATCATCGATCTGATGGGCGGCGCGTCGGTCACCGACGAGTACCGCAAGCGCAGCTTCGCGATCAATGTCACCGGCACCGAAACCCTCGTGCGCGCCGCCCGCGCCGCCGGCGCCAAACGCTTCGTCTACACGGCGTCGAACAGCGTCGTGATGGGCGGCAAACGTATCTCCGGCGGCGACGAGACCCTGCCCTACACAGAGCGATTCAACGACCTGTACACCGAGACGAAGGTCGCCGCGGAGAAGTTCGTGCTGGCCGCCAACGGAGTCGACGGCCTGCTCACCTGCTCGATCCGCCCCAGCGGTATCTGGGGTCGCGGAGATCAGACCATGTTCCGCAAGGTGTTCGAGAGCGTGCTGGCCGGACACGTCAAGGTTCTCGTCGGGGGCAAGAACGTCAAGCTCGACAACTCCTACGTGCACAACCTGATTCACGGTTTCATCCTCGCCGCTCAGCACCTCGTCCCGGGCGGCACCGCTCCCGGGCAGGCGTACTTCATCAACGACGGCGACCCGATCAACATGTTCGAGTTCTCGAGGCCCGTCGTCGAGGCGTGCGGCGAGCGCTACCCGAAGATCCGCGTGCCGGGCCGGTTGGTGTGGTTCGCGATGACCGCATGGCAGTGGTTGCATTTCCGGTTAGGAATACCCAAACCGATGATCGAACCCCTTGGGGTCGAACGCCTTTACCTCGACAACTACTTCTCGATCGCCAAGGCCGAACGCGACCTGGGATACCGGCCGCTGTTCACCACGGACCAGGCGATGGCCGAGTGCCTGCCGTACTACGTCGACCTCTTTCACCAGATGAAGAACGCGTCGAAGGAGCCGCCGGTCAGCGTCGCGGCGTCCGCCCCGCCGGAGGGCTGACGGTCGCTCACTAGGTCAGTGGACGAGGTGGACCGGCTGATGCGTGGTCTGCTCGATTCGTGACGACGCGCGCTGCAGCAGTTCGGCGCCCAGCGCGATCAGCCCTCTGGCCGCGGCGATCTCCTCCCCGACCAGCGGCTGCACCGAATCCTTCGGGTTGCGGTAGGCGTCGCCCTGGGCGGTCACCGTTTCGCCGTCGTCGCGCGTGGCACACACCGTCGCGTGAGTGTGCGTCTCGTCCTCGTTGAACTCGATGTCGATGCGCCAGGCGTTGTCTTGAACTTTGTCGTACATACAGATCACCTTCCAGCTACCAGCGTGCTCCTTCCGTCGACGCTTCGCAGGCGTTTGGCCCGCGCTGGGAGCGAGGACCGGGCATGGTGGTGGTGATGGTCGAGTCACGGTTCACAACCAACGCTGGCGCGCGTCTGCACTACCTCGACTCCGGAGGGCCCGACCGCGGAGCGCCTGTCGTCTTCGTACCCGGCTTCACCGACGTCGCCGACGACTACGTCGAGGTGCTGCCGCTGTTCGGCCGACGGACGGTGGTCGTCGACTTACGCGGGCATGGACGCAGCAGTGCGCCCGAAAGCGGTTATGAATCAACCGTTCTCGGCGGCGACGTCGGCGCGGTGATCGACGCGGTCACCGACGGTCCCGTCCACCTGATGACGTTCTCCCGAGGCACCCCCTACGCGCTGACCTGGGCGCTCGCGCATCGCGGGCGGGTCCGCTCGATCTCGATCGGCGACTACGTCCCCGAAGAGATCACGCTTCCCGACGAGGTCTCCACGTTCCTGCTCGACGGCCGGTGGCGTGGCACGCCGGTGCACGAACGGCTGAACCGAGCCGCCGGGGAGGCCATCTTCCGCGCTGCGCGCAAGCAGTCGTTCTGGGATCCGCTGGCGCGATGGCAGCCACCCCTACTGGTGGTACGCAGCCCGAACAGCCCGCTGATCTCCGACGTCGCCTGGGACCGCTATCGGGAGCTGTTCCCGTCGGCGTCGCTGCACGTGTTCGCAGACTCACCGCACGACATCTTCCGTCCCGACCGCGAGCGTTACCCGATGCTGGTGCGCGCGCACATCGCCGCCGTCGAGGGGAGCTGACCAAGCGTCGCCTGGCAGATTTTGCCGGTCGACGTTGGCCGAATCGCCACGACTCGGATACCGCCGTCCTATCGTGCGACTAGGGGCTCAGTGGTGAAGGAGTCGCCATGCCGAACGGGCAGCCGAACATTCTGGTCATCTGGGGTGACGACATCGGGATCACGAACCTCAGTTGCTACAGCGACGGTCTGATGGGTTACCGCACCCCCAACATCGACCGCATCGCGAACGAGGGTATGCGATTCACCGATTCGTATGGCGAGCAAAGCTGCACGGCGGGCCGCTCGTCTTTCATTACGGGACAAAGCGTTTACCGCACCGGGTTGAGCAAGGTCGGTATGCCGGGGGTGGACGTCGGGATGTCACCGGATGATCCGACGATCGCCACGTTGTTGAAACCACTGGGCTACGCCACCGGCCAGTTCGGCAAGAACCACCTCGGCGACCTGAACAAGTACCTTCCGACTGCGCACGGGTTCGACGAGTTCTTCGGCAACCTGTACCACCTCAACGCCGAGGAGGAACCCGAGCACCCCGACTACCCGACCGTCGAGGAGGCGCCGCTGCTACGCAAGGCCTTCCTGCCGCGCGGGGTGATCAAGTCGTGGGCCACCGAAGAGGCCTCCGACGAAGTCGACGAGCGGTTCGGTCCAGTGGGTAAGCAGCGCATCGAGGACACCGGGCCGCTGACCAAGAAACGGATGGAGACCGTCGACGACGAGACCGTTGGGGCATGCATCGATTTCATCAAGCGCCAGCACCAGGCGGGCAAGCCGTTTTTCGCGTGGATGAACACCACCCATATGCATTTCCGCACACATACGAAGCCGGAAAGCCTCGGGCAGGCCGGGCGTTGGCAATCGGGCTACCACGACACGATGATCGACCATGACCGCAATGTGGGGCAGCTGCTCGATGCAGTCGATGAACTGGGCATCACCGACGACACCATCGTCATCTATTCGACCGACAACGGCCCGCACGCCAACACCTGGCCCGACGGCGCCACCACACCGTTCCGCAGCGAGAAGAACACGAACTGGGAGGGTGCCTTCCGCGTGCCGGAGATGATCCGCTGGCCGGGCAGGATTCCAGCCGGGATGGTGTCCAACGAGATCATCCAGCACCACGACTGGCTGCCGACTTTCCTGGCCGCCGCCGGTCAATCCGACGTCGTCGAAAAACTCAAACAGGGCCACGCAATCGGCGACCAGACCTATCGGGTGCACATTGACGGCTTCAACCTGCTGCCCTACCTGACCGGCGAGGTGGACAAGAGCCCGCGGCGCGGATTGGTCTACTTCTCCGACGATTGCGATGTCCTGGGCGTCCGGATCGAAAACTGGAAGATCGTCTTCATGGAGCAGCGTTGCCAAGGCACGCTACAGATCTGGTTCGAACCTTTCACCCCGCTGCGCGCGCCGAAGATCTTCAACCTGCGCACCGATCCGTTCGAACACGCCGACGTCACGTCCAATACCTACTGGGACTGGTTCTTCGACCACGACTACATCGCGTTCATGGCCAATGCGGTGGTCACCCAGTTCCTGGAGACGTTCAAGGAGTTCCCGCCGCGGCGCGAACCCGCATCGTTCACTATCGGCGACGCGGTGGAGAAGCTCAACGATTTCCTCGAGTCGGTCGGCCGCTGACTCGATGCTCGAGTCGTGGAACGACGGGCCCGCCAAGTCGGCGATCGTCGACTTCGTCGAGCACGCCCTCGACGTCGTTCCCGTCCAGGAACGCGTAGCGGTCTTCGACAACGACGGAACGCTGTGGTGCGAGAAACCGGCATACATCCAACTCGATTTCCTCGTGCGTCGCCTGGCCGAACAAGCCCGCGCCGACCCGGAACTCGCCGACCGGCAGCCGTACCGTGCCGCCGCGGCCGGAGACCTCGGATGGTTCGGCGACGCGGTCACCAGGCACTACAACGGCGACGACTCAGAGCTGAAGTACCTTGCCGACGGCATACTCTCGGCCTTCGCGGGGTTGACGGTCGAAGAGCACGCGAATCGGGTGAAGGCATTCTTCGCCACCGCCGAACACCCGACACTGCGTCGGCCGTACACGGCATGCGGGTACACCCCGATGATCGAGCTGTTGCGGTACCTGGAGGACAAGGAATTCACCACCTATATCGCCTCGGGCGGTGGTCGCGACTTCATGCGGCCGGTGACCGAAGCGCTCTACGGCATACCACCGGAGCGGGTCATCGGCAGCTCGGTGGGTCTCGACTTCTCCGATGGCGATCTGCGCACCACGAGTCGGCCGGAATTTCTGGACGACGGGCCGGTGAAACCGGTACGAATCTGGGGGCGTACGGGCCGCCGACCGATTCTTGCCGCCGGGAACTCCAACGGCGACATCGAGATGCTCGAGTTCGCCCGCGGGCTTCGATTGCTCGTCCTGCACGACGACCCCGATCGCGAGTTCGCCTACACCGCCGGTGCTGAGAAGGCCCTCGCGCGGGCCGACAGCGACGGCTGGATCGTCGTCAGTATGCGCAACGACTGGACCAGGGTCTTCGCCTAGTGTGCGTCCAGATCGCGCTCGCCGCTGTCCAGCCGCTAGTTCGCGATCTGGTTGCACAACAGAAGCCGGAGGGGTGATGACCGAGCTCGTATGGATCCCGGCGCAGACCGCCGTGCTCGGCTCCGACTGCCATTACCCGGAGGAGGCACCGGTACGTCAGGTCGATGTCGAGGGGTTCTGGATGATGGCGCGTCAGGTCACCAACGACCAGTTCACCGAGTTCGTCTCCGCCACCGGGTATCTCACGGTTGCGGAACGTCCGTTGAACCCCGCCGATTATCCGGGCGCCCCGCGGGAGAATCTCGAGCCGGGATCAATGGTCTTCACCCGTACACCGGGTCCGGTCGACCTACGTCACCTCGGTCAGTGGTGGACGTGGACACCGGGCGCCTCGTGGCGTCATCCTGTCGGACCGCTGTCGTCCATCGGTAGACGCTCCGACCACCCCGTCGCACATGTGGCCTACGAGGACGCCGAGGCGTACGCGGAGTGGGCGGAAATGGCGCTGCCGACCGAGACCGAATGGGAGACGGCAGCACGGGGCGGACTGCACGGCGCGGAGTTCACCTGGGGTGACGAGCCCGAACAACCCGGACGACCGCTGGCCAACTACTGGCACGGCGACTTTCCGTGGCGGCCGGAAAAAGGCTATGGCCGAACGACATCCGTGGGTACGTTCCCGCCCAACGGCTACGGTCTGTTCGACATGGCGGGCAATGTCTGGGAATGGACGACCGACTGGTATGCCGAGGACCCGTCACAATCAGCTTGTTGCGCAGAGGACAGTTACGACCCGCAGCAGCCACAATTCCGTGTGCCGCGCCGAGTGGTGAAGGGCGGTTCCTTCCTATGCGCCGACTCCTACTGCCGCCGCTACCGCCCTGCGGCGCGCCGGCCCCAGCCCGTCGACACGGGGATGAGCCACATCGGGTTTCGCTGCGTCAAACGCTGACTGGCTCCATCCATTTCTGCGTGAGGGTTGTGAAATCGCCGCGTAGACAACCCTGCTGCAGAAGTCGACGCGGAAGCATCCCCCGGGCGAATCAACCGGTTTCGGCTGCGGCCTTGATCGCCGCCAGCGTCGCAGGAATCCCGGTGCGGGCGGCTTCGCGGCGCTTGTCGATCTCCGCGTCGGCCGTCGCCCCGAACCGCTCACGAAACCCATTGACGCCCTTGGGAAGAAGCTCCCAGGATTCGGTGAGCCGTGTTCCGCCGTCGACCGGCTCGAAGCGGTAGCCCCAGTACACCCAGCCGTCGTTGACCTCCCACGCGAACTCGCGCCCGGGTTCGGCCGCGACGACCTGCGAGCGGGTCTCCCATGTGCGTTCGGGTGTCTCGTTGCGGCCGGTGAACCATGCGCCGACCCGCGGACCGTCGCCCTCGTCCCACCAGCAGGCGCGGCAGATCGGACTCCACTCGCCTATCCGCGTCACGTCCGACACCATTTCATACAACCGGTGCGGGTCTGCGGCCACGTGAATCGACTCGCTCATCTTCAGATCGCTCACCGGTCGAGTGTGTCAAAGCGCTAAGTTGAAACACGTTCTACTCCGTCGAAAGGGCAACTGTATGAGCAACGGGCCATCGGCCAGGGAAACGGTGGTGATCGGCGCGGCGTCGGGCATCGGCTTGGCGACGGCGCGCGCACTGGCCGCGGAAGGCGACCGCGTCACGCTTGCCGACCGCGACGTCGACGGCGCCCGCCAACGCGCTGCCGAACTGGGCGACCCGCACACCGCCGCGCACGTCGAGGTCACCGACGAGGCCTCCGTGCATGCGCTGTTCGACCAAACCGGGCCGCTGGACGTCGTCGTCAACTGCGCGGGGTTCAGCAACGTCGGGATGATCACCGACCTCGCCGTGGAGGACTTCCGAGCGGTCATCGACGTCTGCCTCAACGGGGCGTTCATCGTCGCCAAGCACGCAGGCCGGGTGCTGCGCGAGGGCGGCGCACTGGTGTCGATCAGCTCGCTCAACGGGCGCCAGCCCGCCGCGGGGATGAGCGCCTACTGCGCCGCCAAGGCGGGGCTGTCGATGCTCACCCAGGTCGCCGCGCTCGAGTGGGGGCCACGCGGCATCCGCGTGAACGCCGTCGCACCCGGCTTCGTGCACACGCCGTTGACCGCGCCGGCGGCGGCCGTCCCCGGCGTCGTCGAGGAGTACGTCGAGAACACCGCGCTGGGCCGCGCGGGCACGCCCGAGGACATCGCCGAAGCGGTGCTGTACCTGTGCTCGCCGAAGGCGTCGTGGCTGACCGGCGAGGTGCTCGACCTCAACGGCGGTGCACACATGAAGCGCTATCCCGATGTGATGGGGCACGTCATGAGGCTCGCGACGTGAAGATGTTCAGTGGCAAACAGGCCCTGGTCACCGGCGGCGGTTCCGGTATCGGCGCCGCACTGTGCCGAGCACTGGTCGACGCGGGCGCCGAGGTGGTGTGCACCGACGTCGACGGCGACGCGGCCGAACGCACCGCGGCCGGTTTCGGCGGTAGGGCCCGCGCCGCCCGCCTCGACGTGACCGACTCCGCGGCGGTACAGGCCGCCGTCGACGATGTGGTGAACCGGGCCGGACGTCTAGACCTGATGTTCAACAACGCCGGGATCGTCTGGGGCGGCGACACCGAACTGCTGACCCTGGACCAGTGGAACGCGATCATCGACGTCAACATCCGCGGCGTGGTGCACGGGGTGGCGGCGGCCTATCCGTTGATGGTGCGCCAGGGGCACGGCCACATCGTCAACACCGCGTCGATGGCGGGTCTGACGGCGGCCGGGCAGGTCACCAGCTACGTGATGACCAAGCACGCGGTCGTAGGGCTCAGCCTGGCGCTGCGCTCGGAGGCTGCCGCACGCGGCGTCGGGGTGCTCGCGGTGTGCCCCGCTGCCGTCGAGACGCCGATCCTCGACAAGGGTTCGGTCGGCGGTTTCGTCGGCCGCGATTACTTCCTGCAGGCCCAGGGCGGCAAGCCCTATGACGCGGACCGGTTGGCCCGCGACGTGCTGCGCGCGGTCGAGAAGAACAAGCCGATCCTGGTCAAACCTCGCGTCGCGCATGCCCAGTGGATGTTTGCGCGTCTCGCGCCGACCCTGATGAACCGGGTGTCGATGCGGTTCATCGCCGACCAACGCGCCAAACAAGCGCAAGCCAGGTCCGACACGCTGTAGACATAGCGGCAATGAGTACCGAGTTCTCGCTGCCGCAACGTCGTGCGCTGGCAGTTGCGACGGTCATCGCGGTCGCGTTCGGCGCGTACTTCCTGCGCGGCTTCTTCATCCTCATCGTGGTGGCAGCGGTGGGCGCCTACCTGTTCTCACCGCTGTACGCGTGGCTCAACAAGAAGATGGGCCGGGGGCTGTCGGCGACGCTGACCTTGCTCGCCGCATTCGCCGCGGTGATCGTGCCGCTGAGCCTGTTCGTCACGCTCGCGGTCGTGCAGATCTCGACCATGGTGGAGCGGGTGGCCGAGTGGGTCGGCCGCACCGACCTGTCCGCGCTCGGCGATCGGGCGCTGCAGTTCGTCAACGACCTGTTGCGCCGCGTGCCTTACATCGACACCACGGTCACCCCGGAGTCGCTGCAGAGTTCGATGGCTCGGGTCGCTCAGGAGGCCGGCCAGTGGTTGCTCGGCCTGCTGCAGGGCGCCGCCGGCGGCCTGTTCGGCGCCGTCACCGCCATGATCCTGTTCGTGTACGTGTTCGTGTCGCTACTGACGAACCGCGAACGCGTGGTGGCGATAATCCGCCAGCTCAACCCCCTCGGCGAGGGGATCACCGACGTCTACATGGAGAAGATGGGCGCGATGGTGAAGGGCACCGTGATGGGCCAGTTCGTCATCGCGGTGTGCCAGGGCGTCGCGGGGGCCGCGTCGATCTACCTGGCGGGCTTCCATCAGGGTTTCTTCTTGTTCGCGGTGCTGCTGTCGGCGCTGTCGGTCATCCCGTTGGGCAGCGGTATCGTCACGATCCCGTTCGGTATCGGAATGATCCTGTTCGGCAACATCTTCGGCGGCGCGTTCGTGATCCTGTTCCACCTGATCGTGGTCACCAACATCGACAACTTCCTGCGGCCCATCCTGGTGCCGCGCGAGGCCCGTCTGGACGCCGCGCTGATGCTGCTCGCCGTGTTCGCCGGAATCAGCATGTTCGGCGCGTGGGGCATCGTGATCGGACCGGTGCTGATGATCGTCATCGTCACCACGATCAGCGTCTACCTCGAGGAGTACAAGGGCGTGCCGATGCGCAGGCCCGACTCGGCCGACGAGAAACCCAAACGCCGAAACCCGTTCTGGTGGTTGGGCCGTCGCATCAAGGAGGCGCGGGCCAAAACCCCAGCCGACCCGAAACCTAAACCAGCCGCTCCCTGAGGAACGCGACCACGCGCTTGAGGGCCGCGTCGGTCGGATGCCCTTCCTGGTGACGCAGTTCCAACGTCAACACCGAGTGAGCCATCGCGCCGAAGCCGTGTTCGTTGCCCTTGCCCGAGTCGATCTCGATCACCTCGAACGCGTCGCCGAGCCGGTCCTTGAGCGTTTTGAAGCGCTCCGCAGGCACCAGCGGATCCTTGCTGAAACGCAAACCCAGCGCGCACAACCCTTCGTCGGCGGCGCGGCGCTCGACGACCTTCAGCTCGGCCTCGGACAGGCCAGGGTCTCTGCGCTGCTTCGGTGTCAGCGGCAACGGCAGCGACGGCTGGCTCAGCACCGGCGCGAGAACGCTGTCGTCGACGGCGGCGGCCAGGGCGAAGCCGCCGGTGAAGCACTGGCCGATGACTCCGACCCCCTTGCCCGGCGTCTGCGCGTTGAGGTCGCGGGCCAGTGCGCGCAGGTAGTGCGCGACGGGGCGGTCGGCGTTGGTGGCGAATGCGGCGAATTCCTTGGCCACGCACCCGCGCAGCATGACCGGCACCATGCCGGGGCGCATCGGCGGCGCACCGGGCGTGCCGAACAACGACGGAATCGCGACGGTGAACCCGGACTCCACGAGGTGATTGCCGAGCGCAAGGACGCCGGGGTGCACGCCGGGCATCTCGGGGATGAGCACCACACCGGGGCCCTCGCCCTTGCGGTAGACGTCGTGGGTGTAACCGGCCGCGGTGAAGGGCGCGGGGGCCCACCCGGTGAGGTCGGCTTCCGGAGCCGCCCCGGCGGCGACATCAGGGTCCGGAGCCGCCCCGGCGGCGACATCAGGGTCCGGAGCCGCCCCGGCGGCGACATCGGCTTCCGGAGCCGCCCCGGCGGCGACATCGGGGTCCGGTGCGGTCATGGGCGCTTCTCCAGTTCGCTCGTTACGCGAGATTGAAACCATGCAGAGAAAGTGCGGGACGCGGTCTGCGTGGGTGCAATCTCGTCGAACGAGTCAATCGTGCTCCTACGGGACCGGCAGGGGCGCCGCGGTCTGCGTCGCCGCCGCAAGCGTACGAAAGTCGCCGGTATCCGCGGCGCCGGTCAGCGCTATCTGCGCCGGCCCGGTGGGGCCGGCCAGACGCGTCGTCCACACCGGTTCGGCGGGCTTGCCGTCGTCGTCGCCGCCGTAGACCACCCAAATCACACCGTCGACGTCCTGAACCCCGGTGGGCACGACATCGGAGTCGAGCGAGGAGACCAGCTTCTCCTCGTCGGCATTGCTCTGGGTCAGGCTCACATACATCCCGCTGGGTGCGAGATAACCGACGGTGGAGCTGACGGCACGCAGGGTCTGCCCCGTGGGGTCCGTGCGACCGGCCTCGATGCCGTTGCGGCTACCCGAGTTCGACTGCCAGCCCTCGGGCAGTTGCGGGATCCGGATCGGGATCTTCAGCGCCTCGGCATCGGCACGTAACGCCGCGGGGGCGTCGAAGGACGGGACCGGACCGGCGCCGGGCCCCGCGCCCTGGAACGAGCACATCCCCAGCATCCCGGCCAGCACGATGCAGGCGAGCACCAACGGGGCCATCGACCAGAACATGTCCCGGCCGTCATGCAACAGCCTCGACTTGGCGGGCTTGGGTGCAGGAGCCGGTTGCGAGGTCACTCCGCCAGTATCCCAGCTCCCGAACGCGGACCGGCTAATGGGACAATCTGGGCCATGAGTCCGACCCGTGGTGAAGCCCCAGATCGAAATCTCGCGCTCGAGCTCGTCCGAGTAACCGAGGCAGGCGCCATGGCCGCAGGCCGCTGGGTGGGCCGCGGTGACAAGGAGGGCGGCGACGGGGCGGCCGTCGACGCCATGCGCGAGCTGGTCAACTCGGTGTCGATGCGCGGCGTGGTGGTGATCGGCGAGGGCGAGAAGGACAACGCGCCGATGCTCTACAACGGCGAAGAGGTCGGCAACGGGGACGGACCGGAATGCGACTTCGCCGTGGACCCCATCGACGGCACCACGCTGATGAGTAAAGGCCTTTCCAACGCCATCTCGGTGCTGGCGGTCTCCGAGCGCGGCACCATGTTCGACCCGTCGGCGGTGTTCTACATGAGCAAGATCGCGGTCGGACCCGAGGCCGTCGACGCGATCGACATCACCGCCCCGATCGGGGAGAACATCCGCCGGGTGGCCAAGGCGAAGAACGTGTCGGTCTCCGATCTGACCGTGTGCATCCTGGACCGGCCGCGCCATCAGCAGTTGATCGCCGATGTGCGGGAGGCCGGCGCGCGGTGCCGGCTGATCACCGACGGCGACGTCGCAGGCGCGATCTCGGCGTGCCGCCCCAACACCAGCACCGACATGTTGGCCGGTATCGGCGGCACGCCGGAAGGGATCATCGCCGCGGCCGCGATCCGGTGCATGGGCGGCGCCATCCAGGGCCAGTTGGCGCCCAAGGACGACGAGGAACGGCAGAAGGCCATCGACCGCGGCCACGACCTCGACCGCGTGCTGACCACCGAGGATCTGGTCTCCGGCGACAACGTCTTTTTCTGCGCCACCGGCGTCACCGACGGTGACCTGCTCAAGGGCGTGCACTTCTACAGCGGCGGGTGCACCACGCAGTCGATCGTGATGCGCTCGAAATCGGGCACCGTTCGGATGATCGAGGCGTACCACCGGCTGTCCAAACTCAGCGAGTACTCCGCGATCGACTTCACCGGCGACACCAACGCCGTCTACCCGCTGCCGTAATCACAAGAGAAGTAAGGACATTCATGAGCGTCGACTCCGACAGCGCAGCCGAGACCGAGTACCGCATCGAGCACGACACCATGGGCGAGGTCCGGGTGCCGGTCAACGCGCTGTGGCGCGCGCAGACTCAGCGCGCGGTGGAGAACTTCCCGATCTCCGGCCGCGGCCTCGAGCGCACCCAGATCCGGGCGCTGGGATTGCTGAAAGGTGCCTGCGCACAGGTCAACAAGGACCTCGGCCTGCTCGCGGCGGACAAGGCCGACGCGATCATCGCCGCGGCCGGTGAGATCGCCGACGGTCAGCACGACGACCAATTCCCCATCGACGTGTTCCAAACCGGTTCGGGCACCAGCTCGAACATGAACACCAACGAGGTGATCGCCGGCATCGCGGGGCGCAACGGCGTGACCGTGCACCCCAACGACGATGTCAACATGTCGCAGTCGTCGAACGACACCTTCCCGACCGCAACCCACATCGCTGCGACCGAAGCCGCTGTGCGCCACCTGATCCCGGCACTCGAGGTACTGCACGAGTCGCTGGCCACCAAGGCGCGGCAGTGGCGTACCGTCGTCAAGTCCGGGCGCACCCACCTGATGGACGCCGTGCCGGTGACGCTGGGCCAGGAGTTCAGCGGCTATGCCCGCCAGGTCGAAGCCGGCATAGAGCGGGTGAAGGCCACGCTCCCGAGGCTCGGCGAACTGGCCATCGGCGGCACCGCGGTGGGCACCGGCCTCAACGCGCCTGACGACTTCGACGAGCGTGTCGTCGCCGTGCTGCGCGAGCAGACCGGCCTGGCCGAATTACAGGTTGCCGCCAACCATTTCGAGGCTCAGGCGGCCCGCGACGGGCTGGTCGAGGCCTCGGGCGCGCTGCGCACCATCGCCGTGTCGCTGACCAAGATCGCCAACGACATCCGGTGGATGGGCTCGGGACCGCTGACCGGGCTCGGCGAGCTTCAGTTGCCCGATCTTCAGCCGGGCAGCTCGATCATGCCGGGCAAGGTGAACCCGGTCATTCCCGAGGCCATCACGCAGGTGGCCGCGCAGGTGATCGGTAACGACGCCGCGATCGCGTGGGGCGGCGGCAACGGCGCCTTCGAGCTGAACGTGTACATCCCGATGATGGCCCGCAACATCCTCGAGTCGTTCAAGATCCTGACCAACTCGTCGAAGTTGTTCGCCGAGCGCTGCATCGACGGCCTGGTGGCCAACGAGGAGCGGCTCCGCGAGCTGGCCGAGTCGTCACCGTCGATCGTCACGCCGCTGAACTCGGCGATCGGCTACGAAGAGGCCGCCGCGGTCGCCAAGCAGGCGCTCAAGGAGAAGAAGACCATCCGTCAGACCGTCATCGATCGAGGCCTGATCGGCGACAAGCTGTCCGAGGAGGAACTGGACAAGCGCCTCGACGTGTTGGCGATGGCCAAGGTGAAAGACGACGAGCGCTAAGGGCTTTCGTTCTCCGTCGTACCTGGCGGACCGACCGGAAGAGGAGAAGGCGGTAGCGGACTTCCTCCAGTCCGCTTCGCATGCGCCGTCGGCTCTGTTGATCGAGGGCGAGCCCGGGATCGGTAAGACCACGCTGTGGCAGGCGACGTCCGAGCGCGCCCGCAGCCGTGGTTTCCGTGTGCTGTCGGCCAGGAACCCGAGCACCGAATCGGTGCTCGCCTACGCGACGTTGACCGAACTGCTCGCCGACGTCGACGCCGCCGAGTTCGGTGACCTGCCCGCCGCCCAGCGCAGCGCCATCGAACGGATCCGCCGCGACGACGGCGCCGATGCCGCACCCACCGACCGGCGCGCCGTCGCGGCGGCATTCCTGTCGGTCGTCGAGGGCCTCGCTTCCCGACGACCGCTGCTGCTGGCGATCGACGACGTGCAGTGCGTCGACCCGTCCAGCTCGCATGTGTTGTCCTACACCGCACGTCGGCTCTCCGGGCCGGTGGGCGTGCTGGGCACCCTGCGCACCGACGGCACAGAGGGCTACACCTGGCTGCAGCTGCGGCGCCCGGATGCCACCCAACGAATCTCACTGCAGCCGTTGACGTCCCGCATGCTCCACGCCGTGGTCACACAACACCTCGAGCATCCGCTGCCGCGTGCGAAGCTGGCCCGCATCCACCAGATCTCCGGTGGCAATCCCTTCTATGCGATCGAACTGGCCAAGGTCGCCGACGGCAGGCCGGAAGTTCCGCTGCCGGACACGCTGGCCGCCGTGGTGGAAGCCCGGCTCAGCGGACTGAATCCCGAGACGATGGACGCACTCCTGGCCGCCGCCTCGGTGGCCAACCCCTCGGTCGATCTGGTGGCCGCCGCAGTCGGCACCGAACACGAGCGGGCGGTCGAGTTGCTCGAGACCGCCGAACAGCGCGGCGTCGTCGTCATCGAGGGCAGCCGGATCCGGTTCACCCACCCGCTACTGGCCACCGGTGTGTATACCGGCGTCGCCGCCGAGGACCGCAGGCGGATGCACCACAGGCTCGCCGGCTTCGTCGACGAGCCCGAATTGCAGGCACGCCACCTGGCGCTCGCCGCGACCGTCGGTGACGACGCCACTGTCAGCGCGCTCGAGCGGGCGGCGACCTCCGCTCACGCGCGAGGTGCGCCCGTCGCCGCCGCGGAGTTGATCGAGCTCGCCATCGCACTTGGCGGTGATACCGCCGAGCGACGAATGCGGTTGGCGGCGTACTGCTTTGACGGCGGGGATCCGTCCAGGGCACGCGCGCTGCTGGAGGGGGTGGTCGGCGATCTGGCGCCGGGACCGATACGCGCTGAAGCGCGGCACATGCTCGCGGTCGTGCGGTTCGTCGACGACGGCTACACCGAAGCGGTCGAACTGCTCACGACGGCGCTCGAGGACGCGACCGAGGGCCCGGCGAAGGCGGTCATGCTGACCACGTTGGCGTACGGCCTCTACATGACCGGTGACCATGCGTCGGCCTGGCTCCGGGCCGAGGAGTCGGTGGCCTACACCGAACAGGTCGGTATCCCCGGCCTGCTCAGCCTCGCACTCGGGGTCCGGGCGACGATCCAGTTCTTCCTCGGCGGCGGCGTGGACGATGCGAGCATGCGCCGCGCCCTCGAACTCGAAGACACCGAAACCTTCACGCCGATCATGCTGCGGCCGAGCGTCGAAGACGCTTTGATGCTGGCCTGCACCGGTGACCTCGACACCGCCTATGAGCGCATGCGGGAGATCTCGCGCCGCTGCACCGACCGCGGCGAGGAAGGCGAAGTCGTCTTCGTCGACTTCTACGTCGCGTTGACCCGGATCTGGCGCGCGGACTTCCCCGAGGCCAAGCGGGTGGCCCACGAAGTTTCTGCTCTCGCAAGGCAACTCGGTGGCGAGTTCCCCGCGATGCTCAGCCTGGTGCTACAGGCCTGGCTGGCCGCCTACGACGGCGCAGAGAGCAAGGCCCGCCTGGCCGCGGCGGACGCGATCGATGCCTGCCGACGCAGCGGCACCGCGTGGCACGAGGACTGGGCGCTGTCGGCGCTCGGATTTCTCGAGGTATCACTCGGAAACTACGGTGCGGCAATGGAGTTCCTCGACCCGCTGGTGTCGCGATTCGCACCGGAGTCCACCGAGATTCAAGCCGCGGAGTTCATACCCGATGCGGTGGAGGCACTGGTCGAGCTGGGCCGCGCGACCGAAGCGGAACCGCTGGTGGCCGCACTGGAACGCAACGGCCGTCGCCTCGACCGGGCGTGGATGCTGGCGGTGGGCGGGCGGTGCCGCGCCATGCTTCACGCGGCCGAGGGCGATCTGCGCGACGCCGCGAGCTGTGCGCGCCGCGCGCTCGAGGACCATCACCGGTTGGCGATGCCGTTCGAACGCGCTCGTACCCAGCTGCTGCTCGGGCAGTTGCAGGCCAGACTGCGCGACCGGCAGGCCGCTTCGACGCTGAACGAGGCGCTGGTGACGTTCGAGGCCATCGGCACGCCGGTATGGGCGGAGCGTGCGAAATCCTCGCGAGACGAACTCCGTTCCGCCGCGTCGAGGCCGGACGCGTTGACCGCCGCCGAGTTGCGCATCGCCGAGCTGGCCGCCGTCGGCCTGACGAATCGCGACGTGGCCGGTGAACTCTTTCTCAGCGCAAAGACCGTCGAGGCCACCCTTGCGCGGGTGTACCGCAAGCTCGACATCCGGTCCCGGGCCGAACTAACCCGGGTTATGGGTCAGTCCGGCCGCCGAGGGGTATAGAGGTGTCGCCCGTTTCCGGCTCAGCTGCAATTCTTGGGAGACGCGAGGGGACCCAGGGGATACCGTGATCGGCCAGTCGACACATCAGCACGCCGTCGCTGCCTTCCTGGACGCGATGGCGCTGGGCCCGTCGGCCCTACTGATCGACGGTGAACCCGGGATCGGCAAGACCACGCTGTGGCTGGCCGCGGTCGAGCAGGCGCAACAGCGCGGATTTCACGTCCTGTCGACCCGACCGGCGGCCGCGGAGTCGGTGCTCGCCTACACAGCGCTGGCCGACCTGCTCGAGGAGGCCGACACGCGCGCGTGGGCCGACCTGCCGACGCCGCAACTCCTCGCGGTCGACCAGGTGCTGCTGCGCGCGGACAACGACGCGGTGACCGATCAGCGTGCCGTGGCCGCCGCGTTCCTTTCGGTGGTCGAACGGCTCAGCGAGGACCGCCCCGTCCTGCTGGCCATCGACGATTTGCAGTGGCTCGACCCGTCGAGCAAGCACGTGTTCGCCTTCGCGGTGCGCAGACTCACGGGGCGTACCGGTCTACTGGCCAGCCTGCGTACCGAATCCGACGACCGTGCGGTAGACGACTGGCTGCAGTTATCGCGCCCCGACGCGGTGAATCGAATCCGGCTGCGCCCGTTGAACGTCCAGGATCTGCATCGGGCGGTCTCCACACGGCTGCGACGACCCTTCTCACGCCCCACCATCGGCCGGATCCACCAGGTGTCGGGCGGGAACCCGTTCTACGCAATCGAATTGGCCCGTTCCCTCGATGAACGGGCCCCGGGCATCGACGCGTCGCTGCCTCGCACCCTGACCGAGGTGGTGCGCACGAGGCTCGGCAGCCTCGACACCGATGTCCACGACGCCCTGCTGGCCGCCTCGTGCCTTGCCGCACCGACGGTCGAGCTCGTATCGAAGGCGACGACGAACGACGAGGACCGGCTGGTCGAACTGCTCGAGATCGCCGAGAGCAAGGGCATCATCGCTATCGACGGCAACCGGATCCGGTTCGCACATCCGTTGCTGGCCAGCGGGGTCTACACCGAGGCGTCCCCCGGCCGCCGCCGGTCGATGCACCGTCGGCTCGCCGAGATCGTCGACGAACCCGAACTTCGGGCCCGACATCTGGCGCTGGCGGCCACCAAAGGCGACGAGGTCACGCTGGATGCCCTCGACAGGGCGGCAGAATCGGCGCGGATGCGCGGTGCGCCCGCGGCGGCGGCCGAACTGATGGACCTGGCCATCAGCCTCGGCGGCGATACCGCGGAGCGGCGGCTTCGCTCGGCACTGCACCACTTCGACGCCGGAGAACAGGAACGCGCGGCGGCCGTCCTCGCCGAAGCCATCGAACAGCTGCCCACCGGTGCGCTGCGCGCCGAAGCGTTGAGCCGACTGGCGGTGGTGCGCCTGTACGGGGACGGATTCATCGAGAGCGCTCGGCTGCTTCGCGAGGCCCTCGACGAGGCGCACGACAACCACGCGCTGCGCGTTCAGACCTTGATCACGTTGTCGTACACGCTTTTTCACGCCAACCAATTGCAGCAGGGCCTGGACACCGCCGCGCAGGCCGTCGCGAACGCCGAGCCCCTCGACCAGCCGCACCTGCTCAGCATCGCGCTGGGGATGCTGGTCATACTGCGGTTCGCCGCCGGCCACGGTTACGACGAGGAGACCTTGCAGCGCGCGCTGCAGCTCGAGGACCCCGAGGCGTACACACCGCTGGTCTTCCGGCCCACCATGCAACAAGCCCTGCTGCTGGAGTGGACCGGCCGGCTCGACGAAGCGCGCGGTGTCGTGGACAAGATCTGTGCGCGGTGCCTGGAGAAGGGCGAGGAGGGCGAGCACGTCTTCGTCTCCCAGCACGTGGTGACGAACGCGATCGCGCGCGGTGACTTCGTCACGGCCAACCTGGTCGCCGAGGACGCCGTGGAGAAGGCCCGACAACTCGGGGGCAACACCTCGCAGTTCCTGACCCAGAGCTTGCGGGCCCAGCTGGCCGCGTTCGCCGGCCACGAGGAAACCGCCCGCAGGGCGATCGAGGATGCCCTCGAATGTGCAAGGCAGACCGGCACATTGCGCATGGCCGACCGGGTCCGGGCGACCCTCGGGTTTCTCGAGGTCTCGCTGGGAGACTACGAAGCCGCGGCAGCCGCGCTGCAATCGATGCTCTTCCAGTTCGACCCCGACAGCACTCCGACCGAACTGCCCAATGCCGCCTACCTGCCCGACGCGATCGAGGCGCTGATCCATCTCGACCGCCTCGATGAGGCGGAACGGCTCACCGCCGCGCTGGAGAACAACGGGCGCAGGACGAACCGGGACTGGATGCTCGCGGTCGGTGCGCGATCGCGCGCCGTGCTGCTGGCAGCGCGCGGCGACCTCGACGCCGCCCACGACGCTGCGCAGCGGGCGATGGCCACCCATCGCCGTCTGCCGATGCCGTTCGAGCGCGCACGGACCCTGCTGACCCTCGGTCAGATTGAACGCAGGCAACGCAAGAAGGAATCGGCGTCGGCACATCTTCAGGAGGCCCTCGAGGTCTTCGAGCATCTCAACATCCCGCTCTGGGCGGCAAAGTCCCGCGCGGAGTTCTCGCGGGCGAGCGCCGGACCTCAGCGCAGCGGGCAACTGACACCGTCCGAACAACGGGTTGCAGAACTCGTGGCGAGCGGAATGAAGAACCGGGACGTCGCGGCCGCGCTGTTCATCAGCCCCAAGACCGTCGAAGCCAACCTCGCGCGCATCTACCGCAAGCTGGGAATCAAGTCGCGGGCTGAACTGGGTCGACATGTCGGGCGGCCGAGCGGGCCCCAAAAAGGGGACCACACATAGGGAAACACCCTATTCCTCCGGTCGGGTCACAGGACTTACCGTCGTAACGCTGTCCGCCACCATCGACTGGAGAACCGGTGCGTCTCGACGAATCTCCCGCAACGCTGACCGACCACGGCGACAACACCCTGGTCACGACCGCCACCAGCAAGCCGGCCCTGGACACCGGGTTCGCGGTGCTGGGCCTGGTTTCGCTACTGGACCTGCCGCGCGGCGATCGCGCCGACCGGGTGGTGGCGCTCAGCGGTGCGGCGGCCGCCGGTTGGTACCTGGCCCGTCGCAATCGTCTCCGCTAGCGGAGTTCACGGCAGCGCGCCGGGGCTGATCTCCTCGAGCATCTCGGTCACCAGCGCCGCGATCGGCGAGCGCTCGCTGCGCAACAGCGTGATGTGAGCGAACAAGGGGTGGCCCTTGAGTTTCTCGATCACCGCCGCGACGCCGTCATGCCTGCCGACTCGCAGGTTGTCCCGCTGGGCCACATCGTGGGTCAGCACCACACGGGAACCGGCGCCGAGACGTGACAGCACGGTCAACAGCACGTTGCGCTCGAGCGACTGCGCCTCGTCGACGATCACGAACGAGTCGTGCAGCGAGCGCCCCCGGATATGGGTCAGCGGCAGCACCTCGAGCATGCCGCGCGAGAGCACCTCCTCGAGCACCGCCGGGCTGGCCAGTCCTTCCAGCGTGTCGAAGACCGCCTGTGCCCAGGGCCCCATCTTGTCGCTCTCGCTGCCCGGCAGGTAGCCCAGGTCCTGTCCGCCGACCGCGTAGAGCGGACGGAACACCACGACCTTGCGTTGCGTGCGGCGCTCCAGCACGGCTTCCAATCCCGCGCACAGTGCCAGCGCCGACTTGCCGGTGCCGGCCTTGCCGCCGAGCGAAACGATGCCGACCGACTCATCGAGCAACAGGTCCAGTGCCACCCGCTGTTCGGCGGAGCGGCCGCGCAACCCGAACGCCTCCCGGTCACCGCGCACCAACTGCACCCGCTTCTCCGGCGTCACCCGGCCAAGCGCGTGCGACGTACCACCGAGCAGGCGAATGCCGGTGTGGCACGGCAGATCTCGGGCCGACTCCAGTTCGATCTCGCCTTCGGAGAACAGCACGTCGATCTCATCGGAGACGACCTCGACCTCGGCCATACCCGTCCACCCGGAGGTAATGACGTCCTGGGCGTGGTACTCGTCGGCCGACAACCCGACCGCACCGGCTTTCACGCGTAGCGGGATGTCCTTGCTGACCAACGTGACGTGCTTGCCCTCGGCGGCGAGGTTGGCCGCGACGGTCAGGATCCGCGCATCGTTGCTGTCGGTGCGGAAACCGGCGGGAAGCACGGAAGGGTCGCTGTGATTCAGCTCGACATGCAGCGAACCACCTTGTGTACCAACGGGAATCGGCTGATCGAGTCGGCCGTGTTCGAGCCGCAGATCGTCGAAGAGCCGCAGGGCCTGACGCGCGAACCAGCCCAGCTCATGATGGTGTCGCTTGGCTTCGAGCTCGCTGATGACGACCAGCGGGACCACGACCTCATGCTCGGCAAAGCGCGTGCAGGCCCAGGGATCTGACAACAGCACGGAGGTGTCGAGCACGTAGGTCCGGAGAGGCGAATCGATCACGTAGCGCTCCTGGTATCCGCGGGTCCCCCGCGAACCGTCGGCGGACACTGCGGCACCAGGGCCGGGGCCGGCCCTCTCGTGATCGCAACGATCGGGTACCGCCCGGACAGCAAAGCACGTCGCTAGCCATCGCAAACGACGCTACTCCCGTTGCGGCACATGCGCCGTGCAGGCGCGCCGTAGTGTTCGCCGCTGCTCGTCCGCGGCGATGAGCGGGCGGCTACGCGGAGGTGAACTCCCGCATCTTCGGCTCGTCGGCAAGCCCCCACGCGGCGATCCGGTCGGCGGTCACCTGACGCAGTTGCTCGGATCCGAAAATCCCGGCCTCGGCGACGTTGCGCACCTTGTCGGCGTAAGCGTCGATGTCGCCGCCGACCACGTCGAGTTCGGCCGCGCGTCGCGCGATGGCGTCGACGGTTTCGTCACGGCTCGTGGACAGCAGGTGGGCGACCAGGTTGGCGAAGAACTCCTCGTGCCGCTCCTCGTCCTTGGCGATGCGGCCGATGAGGTTCTTGAGCACCGGCTCGGTGATCTTGGCCTCGAGGTTGCGGCAGAAGACGGCGTGGGCACGTTCGAAGAAGGCCATGAACACCAGCCGCTCGACCTGGCTGTAGGTGTCGGCGCGGTAGCCCTTCATCACGTGTTCGACGCGGACGTCTTCGTTGGCGGCCGGGTCGATCTCCCGGGTGACGACGAGGTAGTTGCGCAACGCGATCGCGTGCAGGTGCTCCTCGGCGGTCCACCGGCCGATCCAGCGGCCCCACTTCTCTTCGAGGATGAAGCTGAAGACGAACTCGCGGTGGAAGCCGGCCAGGTTGTCCTTGGTGATGAGCAGGATCTCGAGCGCGTCGGTGACGTCCTTGGGCAGGGTCACCTGCGAGGGGTCCCAGTCCTTACCGCCGAGAAAAGCGAAGTTCTCGCCCTGGTCGAACGGCACGTAGTCGTGCGCGTACCAGAGATCCTCGCTGTCGATGTGACGACGCAGCTCCTGCTGCACGACCGGCTCGAGTTCGAGGATCAGCGCATTCGGTACAGGTTTCTGTGCCATGCGGTTACAGTAACTCAATTCTGTGGGAATCGTAAAATTCCCGACCGGCGTGCCGCGGGGGCTACAGCGTGAGCCGCGGATACAGGGGGTTGGCCGCCAGCAGCTCGGCAGAGGCGGCGTGAACGCGCTCGGCGGTGCCGTCGGCCAGCGTGTACTTGGCCTTCGAAGTGCCCTGCTGTTCGGTGTTGGACAGCACGTCCACGATCAGGTCGGCGACACGGTCGAAGTCGTCGGCCCCGAATCCCCGGGTGGTCAGCGCGGGAGTGCCCAGCCGGATGCCGCTGGTGTACCAGGCGCCGTTGGGGTCTGCGGGTACGGAGTTGCGGTTGGTGACGATGCCCGCGTCGAGCAGCGCCGACTCGGCCTGGCGCCCGGTCAGCCCGAACGACGTGACGTCGAGCAGCACGATGTGGTTGTCGGTGCCGCCGGTGACCAGCTGGGCGTCACGCTTGAGGAAACCGTCGGCAAGCGCCTGGGCGTTGTCGGCGACGCGCTGCGCGTACGCCTGGAATGCCGGTTGGCGGGCCTCGGCCAGCGCGACCGCTTTGGCGGCCATCACGTGTGAGAGCGGACCGCCCAGCACCATCGGGCAGCCCTTGTCGACGGCGTCGGAGTACTCGGGCTGGGCGAGCACCATCCCGCCGCGCGGTCCGCGCAGCGACTTGTGGGTGGTCGTGGTGGTGACGTGGGCGTGCGGTACCGGGTCCTCGTCACCGGTGAACACCTTGCCCGCGACCAGACCCGCGAAGTGCGCCATGTCGACCATCAGCGTGGCGCCGACCTCGTCGGCGATCTCACGCATCTTGGCGAAGTCGACCCGACGCGGATAGGCCGAGTATCCGGCCACGATGATCAACGGCTTGAACTCGCGGGCGGCGTCGGCCACCGCGCCGTAGTCGAGGAATCCGGTGTTCGGGTCTGTGCCGTAGCTGCGCTGGTGGAACATCTTGCCGGAGATGTTGGGCCGGAAACCGTGGGTCAGGTGGCCGCCCGCGTCCAGCGACATCCCCAATAGCCGCTGGTTGCCGAGCTTGTTGCGCAGCTTCTCCCAGTCCGCCTCGGACAGGTCGTTTACGTGCTTGGCGCCGAGGGCCGCCAGTTCGGGCGCTTCGACCCGGGTGGCCAGGATCGCCCAGAAGGCAACGAGGTTGGCGTCGATGCCGGAGTGCGGCTGGACGTAGGCATACGGCGCTCCGAACAGCTCACGGGCGTGTTCGGCGGCGAGACTTTCGACGGTGTCGACGTTCTGGCAGCCCGCGTAGAACCGGTGCCCGATCGTGCCCTCGGCGTACTTGTCGGAGAACCAGGAACCCATCGTCAGCAGCACGGCAGGCGAGGCGTAGTTCTCGCTGGCGATGAGCTTGAGCGAGTCCCGTTGATCGGCAAGCTCTTTACGGGTCGCCGCCGCGATGCGCGGCTCCACCGATTCGATCACCTGCAACGCGGCCCGGTAGGCGGCACTCGCGGTCTCGGCGTACTCGGCACCGGGAGCGGCAGCGTTGGAGGTCACGGGGTCTGCAGTCATGGGGTTCAGCCTACTTTCCGCACCTGGGCGCTCGATGCCCATACCTGGGCCGCCGACTGTGGGATTGACACACGCCACACCCGCCGTCGGCGTGACGGTAACCCACGTTCGGCGGCGGGTCAGGCTCAGGCGGCTCAGGCTCAGGCGGCGGCTCGGGCTCAGGCGGCCCGCAGCGACGACGGGATCAACGGCTCGTCGAGCAGCGTGCCGAACCGCTGGGTCAGGCTGACCTCGTCGGGGCGTTCATCCAGCCAGCCCCGCAGCAGCCGGTACCCCTCGACGTAGGTGCTGGTGTAGGCGCGCCACAGCGGCGACGACAGGAACCGCAGCATCTGGCGGGCGCGTTGGTCGTTGACCAGCAGCCACTGCTTGAGGAAGGCGACGACGTCGTCGACGTCGCGGTGCTCGTCGTGCAGCATCAGGGCCGCGTCCTGGCGCACCTCGGCCAGTGCCGCCGTCGCCTCCGACACCGCCTGGGCGCGCTCCCCGTCGAACCGCAGCCCCAGGTCGGCGTAGATCTCGCCGGCCCACACACCCCATTCGGGCCCGCTCGCCGCGTACAGCGCGAGGTCGGCCAAGCCCTCTGCCATCAGGCACTGCGGGGTGTTGACCAGGAAGATGGTCTGCTCAGCCTGTCCCCTGCCCTCGACCAGGCCGGCCTCCTTGCGGCAGTGCTCGGTGTGGTGTCCCGGATACGACTCGTGCGCGACCAGCCGGGGCAGGTTCGACATCTGCTGCTTGAGGTCGGCGTTGACGGCCACCGTGGACTTGTAATCCCCGTGGTAGTAGTTGAAACCCGACCACGGCTTGTCGGTGACGACCTCGTAGGTGATGGTCTCCGAGTCGGGCAGCGGATACTCGGCGCGCACGCGGTCGCGCAACGCGCTGGAGAATGCGTGGATGCACTCTTCGAGGCGCGCAGGCGGAATCTCCTCGGCCGCGCGGTAGGCCTGCATCCGGTCGGCGAGCGGTCCAGACCCGCTCAGCACTTCGTCGAGCTGGCGATGGGCCTGCCGGTACCGCTCGGGGTCCCCTTTGGTGATGCGCACGTCGAAGTACGCCTCGACCTCGTCGACGAAGCCCACGTCTTCACCGGCGAATTTGCGGCCCGCACACGCCAGCGCCCGCAGGTGGGCGCCGATGTAGTCCACACGCGCCCGCTCCAGCCCGTCGACCGAGGTCAACTGCCCCAGCAGCCGGTCGGCTTGCTGTGCCAGGTCCGCGGGAACCGGCCTTGGTTCGGCGGCGACGGCACGGCGCAGCGCCGGGTCGCCGGTGAACGAGTCGACGTAACCCTCCTCCACCCGGTCGAAGCGCAGCCCGAGCAGCAGATACTCGCGGACCAACGAATCTGAGGTGCTGGCGTCCATGATCTCAACCGTAAATGCAAGACTGGGCGCATGGCGCGGCTGAGTGAACCCAGCCCATATGTGGAGTTCGACCGGAGTCAGTGGCGGAACCTGCGTATGTCGACGCCGCTGAAACTCACCGAGGACGAGCTGAAGAAGCTGCGCGGTATCGGCGAGAAGATCGACCTGCTCGAAGTCGAAGAGGTCTATCTGCCACTGGCCCGGCTGATCCACCTCCAGGTCGCCGCGCGCCAGCGGTTGTTCGCGACGACCGCCGAGTTCCTGGGCGGCGACTCAGACGGCGACTCTCAGCCCGACCGGCCGGTGCCGTTCGTGATCGGCGTCGCGGGCAGCGTCGCGGTCGGCAAGTCCACGACGGCCCGTGTGCTGCAGGCACTTCTGGCGCGCTGGGAGCATCACCCGCGCGTCGACCTGGTGACCACCGACGGGTTCCTCTACCCCAACGCCGAACTGGTACGACGAAACCTGATGGGCCGCAAGGGTTTTCCAGAAAGCTACGACCGTCGTGCGCTGATGCGGTTCGTGACGACGGTCAAGTCCGGCGCGGAGTACGCGTGCGCGCCGGTGTACTCGCATCTGCTCTACGACATCGTGCCCGGTGAGAAGCAGATCGTCCGGCATCCGGACATCCTGATCCTCGAGGGCCTCAACGTGCTGCAGACCGGGCCGACGTTGATGGTGTCTGACCTGTTCGACTTCTCGGTCTACGTCGACGCTCGCATCGACGATATCGAGAAGTGGTACATCGATCGGTTCCTCGGCTTGCGCACGACGGCGTTCGCCGACCCGGCCTCGCACTTCCACCACTACGCCACACTCACCGACGAGCAGGCCGTGTTCGCCGCCAGCGACATCTGGCATTCGATCAACCGGCCGAACCTGATCGAGAACATCCTGCCGACCCGGCCGCGGGCGACGCTGGTCTTGCGCAAGGACGCCGACCACTCGATCAACCGGCTGCGCTTGCGCAAGCTGTAGCCGGCTACCGGTTGATCCGGCGCCAGCCCTGGTACTGCAGTTCGGCGAAGGCCAGCGTGTACACGCCGGTGGCCAGGGTCAGGACCACGCCGATCGTGGTGAGCGGGAACACATTCGAGATCACGAGCACCACCGCTGCAACGGCGTAGAGGACGTTGGCCACGATGACCGCCATGCCAGCCGCTTTCAGCGACTGCAGCGCCGCCAGACCCAGCACCGCCGCCCCGTAGGCGATGAAGAACGCCGCCATTCCGTACTCGAAGGCGACGGTGGTGCCCGACGTGTCGGCCAGCCAGCCCGCGAGCGGAAGGGCTGCGATACCGGCGAGGCCGGTGAGGATCGCGTCGGCACGCATCGCGAAACGCAGCAGCGCGTCCGTCGACTCGTTCAGCCGTTCTGAGAGTGCGGTCATGATGGTTTCCTTTCTTGTGGGGGGTGGGGGACCGTTCCGGAGCCGACGCCGCAACCTCTGACGACGGCGGCTCCGGACCAGTCATGAGGGGGTGGACGTCAGGCGACGCACCCCGAGGTACTGGGCGTAGGCGAAGGCGAGGGTCACGGCGGTGAACCCGGCGATGCCCGCGACGCCTGCTTCGGTAAGCGGCAGCAAGCCGGTCGCGAGCACCGCAGCCACGGCAAGCGCGAACACGATGTTGCCGACCAGCACGCCGACTCCGACGCGGCGGACGTCGGACGCCCCGGCCGCCAGGAACAGCGCCGCGCCGTAGCCGACAAGCGCGGCGCCGCCGATCCACTCGCTGGTGGCCGACAGACCGCTCAACCGGGACAGGGGGTCGGCGGCCATCGTGATCACCAGACCGAGACCCCCACACAGCGTCGCGTCGGCACGCAGCGCGACGCGCAGCAGCGAGTCGATCCCGGCATCGCCGTCGCCGGTGGTGTTTACCGGGTGGGTGGTTGCAGTGGTCATGCCACCGACAGTGCTCAGATACCGCTGCCAGATCGACGCAGAACGCTGCCAGCTACTGCCAACCGCAGCTCAGGGCTTCCGCCCCACGAGCGCTCAGTCCTGAGCAGCGACCAGGTTGCCGCGCAGATCGGCGGCGATAAGCCGTGCGGCGGCGTTCTGCCAGTTGTGCAGCGACCGCTGCGGCACCTCGGTGACGAACCACTGCCAGGCCTGGCGGGCCACGGGGTCGAGTCCCGCGGCGGTGGCGTTCTGCGCATAGGCGCGCACCCCGACGACATACGGGAAGTACAGCGAGTTGTAGTGCCGCCACTCCTCGGTGGTGCCGAACTCGCCGCCGTCGCGCGGTTTGAGCCGGGCGATGCGATCGGCCAGCAGGGCCTTGAGTTCGGTCGCCCGCTCCAGTGGCTGGTCGGGGGCGCCGCGCGACGCCAACCGCTCGTCGATGATCGGCAGATTGGTCAGCGGGCTGGCGATCAGCTTGGACAGGTCACCGTAGTGCCCGAGCGCGCGGCGGGTGAGACGGACGAAAGTCTGCTCGTCGACGCCGTCGAGCGGATTGTCTTTGCGCAGCGGCAGCGCCGCCTCGGTACTGCGCAGGGCGGCGCGGTCGGCGCGCAGGGAGGGCGAACGCGAGAACGCCAACCGGTCGAGGGCGCCGGCCAGCGGGTCGGCCAGCACGTTGATCGCGATCGCGATCGCCAGGCTTGTGAACAGCAGCACCGTCAGCGCGGTGTCGTGGCCGGTGACCGCTAGACCGATCAGCGCCTGGCCGCCGAACAGCACCGCCACCACCGTCGTCGCCGCGAACGAGCGCAGCATGTCGGCGCGTAACGCCTGCCCCTCGTCGAACGCATCGCCGATCGCGACGGCCACCCCGAGCAGTGCGACGTCGAACCCTGTGCCCGCCAATGCCAACCAGCTGGGAACCAGCCCCAGCGGGATGATCAGGATCGCGTTGCCCAACGCGAAGAACAACGTCGCGACCACCACGAAGCCGACCACCGGCCCCGGCTGCGACCGGCGCAGCACCGCGTACACCATGGCACCCAGCGACGACAGCGAGACCGCCGCGAACATCACCCAATGACCAAGGCGCAGCGGCCCGTCGACGCTTCCGGCCATCGCGGCGCCGACGAACGCGGTCGCGGCCACCACGGCGACCAACCCGAGCTCGCCCGCGCGGCTGCGCCAGGTGTCACGGGGCCGGGACAGCTCGAGGAGCACCGCGAACCACGCGATGCCCGGCACGGCGACGAGGTAGACCTCGATGCGGCTGAGCACGTCGGCGCCGCTGACGGTTCGCACGGCATCGAGCGCGACGACCGCCGCGAAGCTCGTCAACCCGATCGCGGCCAGCACGAGCACGGGCTTACGCGGGTCGCGGGCCAGCAGGTACAGCCCCAACCACCAGCTGAGCGCGAAGACCACCGCCGACAGCGCAGCCATCACTTCAGTGTCGCATCAACTACGGCGTCGCATCACATTCCGTACCGGCGATGGCGCACGGTGTAGTCGCGCAGCGCGCGCAGGAAGTCGACCCGACGGAACGCCGGCCAGTAGGCGTCGGTGAACCACATCTCGGAGTACGCGCTCTGCCACAGCAGGAAGCCCGACAGCCGCTGTTCCCCCGAGGTGCGGATGACCAGGTCGGGATCCGGTTGTCCGGAGGTGTAGAGGTTCTCCGAGATCGCGTCGATGGTGACGGCTTCGATCAGCTGTTCACCGGTGCTGCCGTTGGCCAGCTCTTTGCTCAGCAGTTGGCGGACGGCGTCGACGATCTCCTGGCGCCCGCCGTAACCGACGGCGAGGTTGACGTGAAAGCAACCCGGACCCGCGTCGGTCGACCCGACCGCGTCACGCAGCCGGCGCGCGGGCTCCTCGCCGATCAGCTCCAGATCGCCGACCGTGCGCACACTCCAGTGGTTGGCGGGTGCGCAGATCTCCTCCACGACATCGGTGATGATCTCGATCAACGGGGACAGTTCGTCGGGGGCACGCTGCAGGTTCTCGGTGGACAGCAGATACACCGTGGCCATCTCGATGCCGGTTTCCTGACACCAGCGCAGCATGTCGGCGATCTTCCTGGCGCCCATCCGGTACCCGACGCTGACGTCGTCGTGGCCAAGGTCACGTGCCCATCGGCGGTTGCCGTCGCACAGAACGGCAATATGGCGCGGCAGTTGGGATTTGGACCGGGCCAGCTCCTGGCGCAGCCGCATCTCGTACAGCCGGTAGGCCGGCTCTTTGAGGCGCGGGGGAATGAGCTCCACGAAGATCCAGACTACTGTGAGGTTCGAAAACCCCCATGCCATTAGTGGAGGTGACATGACCCGATCCATCGACAGCACCGATTCCGATAAGTCCCGCGACCCGCAAAGCACTGCGGAGGACTTCCCGGAAGCCGTTGTCGACGGTCTCGCCAATTTCATCGGTAAGCCGCGCGCGCGGGGCTGGATCCACGTCTACGCGGCGGGGATCGCAGCCATCTGCGGCGCCACGCTGGTGTCGGTGTCGTGGTCGGTCGAGTCCACGCGCGCGGGCGTCGCGACGCTGATCTACACGCTCACCATCGTGGCGATGTTCGCGGTCAGCGGCGCCTACCACCGGGTCGACTGGAAGTCGCCCACTGCACGCAAGTGGATGAAGCGCCTCGACCACTCGATGATCTTCGTGTTCATCGCGGGCAGCTATACGCCGTTCGCCTTGCTCGCGTTGCCACAGACCGACGGCATGGTGCTGTTCTGGATCGTGTGGGGCGGTGCGATCGCCGGCGTGCTGCTCAAGTGCTTCTGGCCGTCGGCGCCGCGGTGGGTGGGCGTGCCGCTCTACATCCTGCTGGGCTGGGTGGCGGCGTGGTTCGTCGGACCGATCACGCACGGTGCGGGAGTGGCCGCGCTCGTGCTGCTGATCGTCGGGGGCGCGCTATACAGCATCGGCGGTGTGCTCTACGCGCTCAAGTGGCCCAACCCGTGGCCGACGGTGTTCGGCCATCACGAGTTCTTCCACGCGTGCACCGCAGTGGCGGCGATCTGCCACTACATCGCGATGTGGTTCGCCGTCTTCTAGAGCTGGGTGACGTTCTCGGGGGTCCAGTAGGCCTTCATCGAGGCGATCTTGCCCTCCTCGTTGAAGGTCATCACGCTGATGATCTCGATGCGCATCTTGTTCTCGCCGAGGTCGATGGTCAGCGTCCAGAAGAACGCCACCTCGTTGCCCAACGCCCGCAGCGTGACGACGTCGGCCTGGGCGCCCGTCGTGGGGAGCGCATCGTAGAAACCGCGGATCGCCTTGCGGCCGATGTGCACCTCGCCGCCGACCGGATCCTCGACGGTGCCGTCGTCGGCGTACAACTCGGCGATGTCGTCGGCCTTGCCCTGCGCGGCCAGTTCGAGGTAACGGGTGACGGTCTTGGCGTTGTCTTCCGGCGTCGGCATGCGCCGAAGGCTACACGGACGCGCCGAGGGCGGCAGCGAGTTCCGGCGCCGTGGTGACCGGCAGGTCGCACGTTCTGCCACGGCACACATAGGCGGCGTCGGCACCGCCGACGCGGTCGCGGTCGATCAGCAGTTCGGACGAATTCACCAGGCCGCCGACGACGACCGCTCCGCCCGGCGCGAGCCGCCTCGCTGCCGACAGCAAGTCCGACCGGGCGGGGTCGCACGCCACCGCGATCTGGATCGGCCCGCGAACCGCCGCCTCCGCGACGGCGAGCCAGTGTCCGCCCGAGCGCGGCAGCCGGGTCAGAATCGGCGTGGCCGCCGCCAGAGTGGCCTCGGCCGCCGCGCCGTAGCGATCCGCCCGCGACGCGGGGGCGAGGTGCGCCGCGGTGAGCAGCGCCTCGGCGATCAGCGACGCACCCGACGGTGTCGCACCGTCGAGCGGATCGGCCGGCCGCACCATCAATGTCTCGGCGTCGTCGGCGGTGTCGAACCACCGGCCGGGCCGGTCCGGGTCGGCGAAGTGCTCGAGCGCGATGTCGAGCAGCATCAGCGCAGCCTCCAGCCAGACCGTTTCACCCGTCATCTGGTGAACGGTAACAGACCGGTGGCCAGCGCGCCGTGGTCTTCGAGTATCGCGGCGCTCGCGCCCACCGAACCGCCGAGGCTCGCTCGCCGCAGTCTGCCGTCAACCATGTGCAGCTCCCATATGGCGCGGGCACATTGCGTTGCGGCATCGAGCAATTCGGGCCGGTCGAGCGCGACGGCGGCTTCGGCCAGCGCGGTGATCGCCAGCCCGTTCCATGCGGTGACGACCTTGTCGTCGCGGCCGGGTTGGGGGCGGGCCAGCCGGGCCGCCAGCAGCGCCGCCCGCACCCTGGCGAACCGTTCCGGGTCGTCGGGGTCGCGCGGAAGCTGCAGCACCGAGGCACCCTGTTCGAACGTGCCTCCCTCGGTCACCGCGAAAAGCTCTGCGGCCCAACGGCCGTCGTCCTCACCGAGAAACTCGCGCAGTTGCCCGGGGGTGAACACGTAGGTCAGCCCCTCCACGCCGTCCGCATCGGCGTCCAGCGACGAGGTGAACATAGCGTCGGCGCCAAGCTCGTCGATCATGAACGCGGCTGTCTCGGCAGCGACCTTGTGCGCCAGCGGGTTTGCGGTACGCCGCGCCCAGTGCGCGTACGCCCGCAACAGCAGGGCGTTGTCGTACAACATCTTCTCGAAGTGCGGGACCACCCAGGCGGCGTCGACGCTGTAGCGGGCGAAGCCCCCCGCCAACTGGTCATAGATACCGCCGCGGGCCATCGCCGTACACGTCCGCTCGACGCTTTCCATGGGCATGATGTCACCGGTGCGCTCGTGGTTACGCAGCAGTCCTTCGAGCAAGGCCGATGGCGGGAACTTGGGCGCGCCAGCGGGATTGGCGGCGAAACCACCGCGGGTGACGTCCTCGTCCTGCAGCACGGCGGCGACGGCGTGATCGCACAGCGCCGGTTGCAGGGGCGGTCCCCCACCGGGCAGACCGGAAGCCATCGACCGAAGTTCCTCGGTGATCTTGTCGGACGCCTCCTCGACCTCGCCGCGGCGGTTGCGCCAGGTGTCGGTGACCGCGGCCAGCAGTTGCAGGAAGGTCGGCTTCGGGTAGTACGTCCCGCAGAAGAACGGCCTGCCGTCCGGGGTGAGGAAGCAGGTCATCGGCCAACCACCCTGCCCGGTGAGCGCAACGGTCGCGTTCATGTACACCGCATCGAGGTCGGGCCGCTCCTCACGGTCGACCTTGATGCAGACGAAGCCGGAGTTCGCGGCGGCAGCCACTTCGGCGTCGTCGAACGACTCGTGAGCCATGACGTGGCACCAGTGGCAGGCCGCGTAGCCGATCGAGAGCAGGATCGGCACGTCGCGGTCGGCCGCCTCGGCCAGCGCCTCCGGCGTCCATTCGCGCCAGTGCACCGGGTTGTCGGCGTGCTGACGCAGGTACGGGCTGGTGGCCCGCGAGAGCGTGTTAGCCCCCGGGCTCACGTTTCGTCCCGTCGGGCGGCGGGTCGGATTCGATCGGCGCCCGGGGCTCGTCGGGCCGCTCGGTGGTCTGCTCGGAGTCCGAATCCGGCGGGTCGAACGACTTCGGCACCTTTCGCAGCTGCCGGTTCATCGACCGGACCAGCAGGAATGTGCCGATCAGCAGCAGCACCACGATCAGCAGTCCGAGTGGGCTGGCCTTGCCGAAGTCCGGTCCGGTGTCCCGGGGCGGGTTCTGGGCCAGCAGGTCGACGGCGAGCAGGAGGTTCATCGGCCCTCGATTCCGGCGAAGAGGTCGTCCTCAGGAAGCGATACGGGTACGCGCGAGCGGGCCAACTCGAACTCCTCGGTGGGCCAAAGCCGTTGCTGCCATTCGATCGGGGCGCGGAAGAAGTCCCCGTTGGGGTCGATCTGGGTGGCGTGCGCACGAAGCGCGTCGTCGCGCAGGGCGAAATACTTGGCGCACTCGACGCGGGTGGTGACGCGCTTGGCGAAGATGTCGTGCTCGGGATCCCAGTGCTTGAGCCACTTTTCGAATGGGCCTACCTCGCCGTGCTTGGCGAACTCCTCCTGCAACAGCTGCATCCGCTGCCGCACGAAGCCGTGCGTGTAGTACAGCTTCTGGACGTCCCACGGCTCGCCGGCGTCGGGGAACAGGCGGTGGTCACCGGCCGCCTCGTAGGCACCCATCGACACCTGGTGGCATCTGATGTGGTCCGGATGCGGGTAGCCGCCGTTCTCGTCGTAGGTGGTCATCACGTGTGGCCGGAACTCGCGCACGACGCGCACCAGGGCCTCGACCGGTTGCTCGAGCGGCACCACGCCGAGGCAGCCTTCGGGCAGCGGCGGAAGCGGGTCGCCTTCGGGCAGGCCCGAGTCGACGAAGCCGAGCCAGCGGTGCTCGACGCCGAGGATCTCGGCGGCCTTGGCCATCTCGTCGCGGCGGATCTCGGCCATCCGGCCATGCACCTCGGGCAGGTCCATGGCCGGGTTGAGGATGTCGCCGCGCTCGCCGCCGGTGAGAGTCACCACGAGCACGCGGACACCCTCGTCCACGTACCGAGCCATCGTGGCGGCACCCTTGCTGGACTCGTCGTCCGGGTGGGCGTGCACCGCCATCAACCGCAGTTCGCTCAACCTGCTCTGCCTATCATCGCGCTGTCGTCTCCGGCGATATCAACCCGCGGAGACCTTCCGATAGTCCCTATAGTTCCAGTTCTGTAGATCCATCCGACCGAGAGCCTTAGAAAACTAGATGATCGAACGCCCCGCCGCACGCTATGGCCGCCAGCGGCCGCACGTGGGCCGCCGCCGTTGGCTCGCCGTCGCGTTCACGTTGCTCGCTCTGGCGGTGGGGGTGACGGTCGCCGTGGTGGCGTTCGGGCGGTTCGAGAGCGAGCCCGTGACCGGCGAGTTGGGCGCCTACGAACTGATCGACGACGAGACGGTGTCGGTGACGATCAGCGTCACCCGCGAGGACCCGTCGCAGCCGGTTGTCTGCATCGTGCGGGCCCGTTCCATCGACGGCGCCGAGACCGGCCGTAGGGAGGTGCTGGTGCCTCCGTCGTCACAACAGACCGTGCAGGTGACCGCCCCGGTCAAAGCGACCCGCCAGCCCGTGATCGGGGATATTTACGGATGCGGAACCGACGTGCCGCCGTACCTGACGATTCCTTGAAATCACATTGATTCGTCGGTGCGGCAAACGCCGAACTGCGAATTCGTGAAAATCACGCCGCTTTGCGGTGCTACCATGGTCGGGTACACGGTTCCTGCTGGAGCCGTGTATTGCTGCATTTGGTGCTGTGATCGAGCACGCTGACCGCGGCAATACACGTCAAGCCCCAGCGCCGTACCACGAGACGTCTTACGCGAGAAGAGCGCGAGAACGCCCGCGAGACCCAGATAGACAGGAGCGCGACGATATGACCGATACGCAGGTCACCTGGCTCACCCAGGAGGCATTCGACCGGTTGAAGGCGGAGCTCGACCAGCTGATCGCCAACCGGCCCGTCATCGCCGCCGAGATCAACGACCGTCGTGAAGAGGGCGACCTCCGCGAGAACGGCGGCTACCACGCCGCCCGCGAGGAACAGGGCCAGCAGGAGGCCCGGATCCGCCAGCTACAGGAACTGCTCAATAACGCCAAGGTCGGCGAGGCGCCCAAGCAGTCGGGCGTCGCGCTGCCCGGTTCGGTGGTCAAGGTCCAGTACGGCGACGACGAGAGCGACACCGAGACCTTCCTGATCGCCACCCGCCAAGAGGGCATCAGCGACGGCAAGCTCGAGGTGTACTCACCGAAGTCGCCGCTGGGCGAGGCGCTTCTCGACGCGAAAGTCGGCGATGTGCGCACCTACACGGTGCCCAGCGGCAGCACGGTCAAGGTGAAACTGCTCGAGGCCGAGCCGTATCACGCCTGACGGCACCCGCAGCTGAATTCGAGCCGTGGGCGGGGCGCGGTTTAGCATCCGCTCATGGCGCAGATCGCCGAGGACTTGTTCCTGTTGCTGCTCGACAACGCGTCGGCGCAACCGGTTCTTGACCGTCCGCGCCGAGAGCGGGTGCTGGCCGCCGCGGTGCTGCTCGACCTGGCCCTGGCCTGCCGGATCCGGCCGGCGGTCGACGGTGAGGCGGTCGAATCGGGCCGCCTGATCGCGTTGTCGACCCCGGGCGCGATGGACCCGGTCACAGAACCGGCGTTCCAGCTGTTGCAGCGTCGCCCGTTGCGGCCGAAGACTGCGGTCAAGCGGCTGGCCAGGCACACCGAGGGCCACATCGTCGGCCATCTGGAACGCACCGGTCAGATCCGACGTATCCCCCTGCCGGACAAAAGGTTCGGACACAAATTCGCATGGCCGCTGACCAACCGCAACCGCGTCGGCCAGGCGCGGTCGGCACTGTTGTCGGCGCTGTTCGATCGCAGGCCGCCGGGCCCGACCACGGCGGCGATCATCTCGCTGCTGCACGCGATCGACGGCCTCGGTGCACTGCTGAGCCTCAACGACCGCGGGTGGCGGTGGGTACACGCCCGAGCCGGGGAGATCGCGCTGGGCAGTTGGGTCGAAGAGTCACCGACCGCGTTGCCCGAGATGAACCTCGCGGTCACGGCGTCGGCGCTGCGCCCGGTGCTGTCCTAGAGCTAGCTCAACGCCTGCTCGAGGTCGGCCAGTAGATCCGCGACGTCTTCGATACCGACCGACAGCCGCACCAGATCGTCGGGGACCTCCAGTTGAGATCCCGCGGTCGACGCGTGAGTCATCGCTCCGGGGTGCTCGATCAGCGATTCGACGCCACCCAACGATTCGGCAAGGATGAAAACCTTTGTGCGGGAACATAGTTTGCGTGCAGCTTCCGCTCCCCCGCGCAGGCGCACGGACACCATGCCGCCGAAGCCGGTCATCTGTCGGGCCGCGACCTCGTGGCCCGGGTGCCCGGGCAACCCCGGGTAGAGCACGGTCTCGATCGCGGGGTGTCCGTCGAGAAACTCGGCGATGACGGCCGCGTTGTCGCTGTGCCGCTGCATGCGGATCACCAGGGTCTTCAGACCGCGCAGGGTGAGGTAGGCGTCGAACGGGCCGGGCACCGCGCCCGCACCGTTCTGCAGGAATGCGAAAGCGGCGTCGAGTTCCTCGTCGTTGGTCAGCAACGCACCGCCCACCACATCAGAGTGCCCGCCGATGTACTTGGTGGTGGAGTGCAGCACGATGTCGGCCCCCAGCAGCAGCGGCTGCTGCAGAGCAGGTGAGGCGAAGGTGTTGTCCACCAACACTTTCACGTTCGACGTCGCCGAGATCTGGGCGATCGCGCTGATATCGGCGATCGACAGCAGCGGGTTGGTCGGAGTCTCCACCAGGATCATCCGGGTGTTGGGCGTGATCGCCGCGCGCACCGCGTCGAGATCGGCCAGCGCAACGGCGGTGTAGTCGATGCCCCACTGGGTGAACACCTTGTCGATCAGCCGGAACGTCCCGCCGTATGCGTCGTCGGGCATCACGACGTGATCACCCGGCCGCAGAATCGCCCGCAACGCGCAATCGGTCGCCGCCATGCCCGAAGAGAACGCCCGGCCATAGGCGGCCGCCTCCACCGCGGCAAGGGAGGCCTCCAGCGCCGCGCGGGTGGGGTTGCCCGTTCTGGCGTACTCGTATCCCCCGCGCAGTCCGCCGACGCCGTCCTGGGCGAACGTCGAACTGGCATAGATCGGTGCGTTGACGGCCCCGGTGGTCAGGTCGGGCCGGACGGCGTGGATGGCCCTGGTGGATAAACCCTGCGATTCGTGTGCAGACATCACCGCTCAGCCTAGCCACGACTGCGGTGCATGCCGACCGGGTAGACATGTCCCATGAATTCCGCGACACCCCTCGACGACATGCTCGAGCTGGATTCCCTGCTCTCACCCGAGGACATCGAGCTACGCCAGACCGTGCGCCGGTTCGGCGAACAACGGCTGCGACCGTTCATCGCCGAGTGGTTCGAGACCGGTCAGGTGCCGGTGCGCGAACTGGCCGCAGACTTCGGCAAGCTCGGGCTTCTGGGCATGCACCTGAAGGGTTACGGCTGCGGCGGATCGACCGCCACCGCCTACGGCCTGGTGTGCCAGGAGCTCGAGGCAGTGGACAGCGGGCTGCGCAGCCTGGTCTCGGTGCAGGGGTCGCTGGCGATGTTCGCGATTCACCGCTGGGGCAGCGAGGAGCAGCGCAACCAGTGGCTGCCCGCGATGGCGGCCGGTGAGGCCATCGGGTGTTTCGGGCTGACCGAACCCGACTTCGGGTCCAATCCGGGCGGGATGCGCACGACCGCGAAGCGGGACGGATCGGACTGGGTCCTGCGCGGGTCGAAGATGTGGATCACCAACGGGTCGGTCGCCGATGTGGCGGTCGTGTGGGCGCGGACCGACGAGGGGGTCGCCGGCTTCCTCGTGCCGGCCGGCACGCCGGGATTCTCGGCGACCGACATGACGCACAAGTTGTCCTTGCGGGCCTCGGTCACCTCCGAGTTGCACCTCGACGACGTCCGGTTGCCCGCCGACGCGAAACTGCCGGAGGCGCGCGGATTGTCCGGGCCGCTCAGCTGCCTGTCGGAGGCCAGGTTCGGCATCGTGTTTGGCAGCGTCGGCGCCGCCAGAGACTGCCTGCAGACCGCCTTGGACTATGTCGGCACACGAGAGGTGTTCGACAAACCGCTGGCGGGCTACCAACTGACGCAGGCCAAGATCGCCGACATGGCAGTCGAACTCGGCAAGGCTCAACTTCTCGCTCTTCACCTCGGCAGGCTCAAAGACGAGGGCAAGATCAAACCCGAGCAGGTCAGCCTCGGGAAGCTGAACAATGTCCGCGAGGCCATCCAGATCGCCCGCCAGTGTCGAACCCTGTTGGGCGCCAACGGGATCACCCTGGAGTATCCGGTCATTCGGCACGCCAACAACCTGGAGTCGGTGCTGACGTACGAGGGCACCTCGGAGGTGCACCAGTTGGTCATCGGAGAGGCGCTGACCGGCGTCAGCGCCTTCCGATGATCCGTTACTGCTGCGGGGTGACCTGAGGCGGCGGACCGGGCGGCAGGGGTTGCGGGTTCAGGTCGGCGACCTGACCACCGCTGAGCTTGCGATAGGCGTACACCTCGATGAGCGCCACCAGCGGAAGCGCGACAAGCAGACCGACGCCGCAGAGCAACGCCCCGACGAGCGTGATGGCAAAGACCGCCAGCAACGTCAGCAGCACCTGACCGAAGTTGTTCTTCGCGATGTCGAAGCTGGTCTTGATCGCGTCGATCGGCGAGAGGTTGCGGTCCAGCAGGGCGATCACGGTGAACATCGTGAAGATGGCCACGATGAATCCGGGGATGACGCACAGCGCAAAGCCGATCGAGGTCAACAGTCCGACGATCACGCTCGCGATGATGACGGCGCCGACGTTGCGCGGCTTGAAGAACGACCCGATGGTCACCGGCTGGCCGTTGGCGACTGCCAACATGCCGTTGTAGTAGGCGGATTGGATTATTCCGCCGACGACCAGGGCCACAATCCAGCCGAGGATCGTGATCGCAAGACTGGCCGGACCCGAAACGCTGTAGGAGAACGAGAACCCGTCGCCGTCGGACGAGTAACTCGTCGACTCCGGATCCACCACGGCCGACAGCGCGCTGAACACACCTTGCACCGCGAAAACGATGATCCCGTAGACCAGCGTCGGGACGATCAGCGCGGCGGCGTTGGAGGTGAACTTGCCCCACGCCCACGAGAACGCCTCACCGACGCTATACCTCGGGGCGCCAGGGAATCCCGGCCCACCCGGCGGTGGATAACCACCTGCAGGCGGGTAACCGCCCTGCCCCGGTGGCGGATAGCCGGCCCCCGGCGGGGGTGGCGGATACCCGCCCGGCGACGGAGGAGGTGGGTAACCCCCGGGCGGGTATCCGCCACCCC
>NZ_NKCN01000022.1 GCF_002245535.1 Mycobacterium lehmannii
CAACGACAACGACACGACCACTACCAATGTCGATGGCAACCAGACCAATGTCGGCGATATCGACGGCAGTGTGTCCGGTGGGATCTCGGGCGGGTCGAGCATCGAGGACAACTCGGTGGACAACTCGATCGACAATTCGGTCGACAACTCCGGACAGGACAACTCGACGGACAACTCCGGTCAGGTCAACACCGATGTCGATGTGGACACCACCGTCGACACCGGCCTGTTCTGAGCCCGACCACACAACGCCACTGGCGGGGATCAATCCACGATCCCCGCCAGTTGGCACGTCTACCGTTGACTCACCCGGCCCACCCGGACGCGAGGACTTCATGACGCAAGGCAACGACGCACGACCGGCCAGACAGACTTCGGCCGGCGAGCCGGCCAGACAGACTTCGGCCGGCGAGCCGGCCAAACAAACAAGGGTCATCGTCGAGCTGATCGACCACACCAGCAGGATCGCCGACGCCAACGATCGCGCCGACCTGGTCGAGCGGTTGGCCAAGGCCAAGGACCGCATCACCGACCCGCAGATCCGGGTGGTGATCGCCGGACAGCTCAAACAAGGCAAGAGCCAGCTGTTGAACTCGCTTCTGAACGTTCCTGTCTCGCGGGTCGGTGACGACGAGAGCACGGTGCTTCCCACCGTGGTGACCTACGGCGAGACCGCCGCCGCCAAGCTGATCGTGGCGCGCGGCGAGGGCGAGGAACCCGAGGCCGTCGAGATCTCGATGGCCGACATCAAAAACGATCTGCGCCGGGCGCCGCAAGCCCACGGGCGTGAGGTGATCCGGGTCGAGGTGACCGCGGCCAGCCCGCTGCTCAAGAACGGGCTCGCGTTCGTCGACACCCCAGGCGTCGGCGGGCACGGTCAACCACATCTGTCGGCGACGCTGGGCCTGCTGCCCGACGCCGATGCCTTGCTGATGTGCAGTGACACGAGCCAGGAGTTCACCGAACCCGAGATGACGTTCATGCGGCAGGCCTTCGAGATCTGCCCTGTCGCAACGATAGTCGCGACCAAGACGGATCTCTACCCGCACTGGCGCCAGATCGTCGAGGCCAACAAGGCGCACCTGCAACGCGTGGGTGTCGCTGTCCCGATGATCCCGGCCTCCTCGCTGCTGCGCAGCCACGCGATCGCGCTCAACGACAAGGAACTCAACGAAGAGTCGAACTTCCCGGCCATCGTGAAGTTCCTGAGTGAGCAGGTGCTGGCGCTGCAGAACGGTCGGATCCGCGACCACGTCGTCAACGAGATCTATTCGGCTGCCGAACATTTGACGCTCAAGGTCAAGGCCGAGCTGTCTGCACTCAACGATCCTGACACACGCGATCGGCTCAAGGAGGACCTCGAACGGCGCAAGCAGGAGGCCCAGGATGCGTTGCAGCAGACAGCATTGTGGCAGCAGGTGCTCAACGACGGGATCGCCGATCTGACCGCCGATGTCGACCACGACCTGCGCGGGCGGTTCCGCATCATCGGCCAACACATCGAGAAGGTCATCGACACCTGCGACCCGACGCATCACTGGGCCGAAATCGGAGCCGAACTCGAGAATGCGGTCGCCACGGCCGTGGGCGACAACTTCGTCTGGGCGTACCAACGGGCCGAGGCGCTGGCCGCAGACGTCGCGCGCACGTTCGTCGAGGCGGGCCTCGACGCCGTCAGCATGCCCCAGCTCGACCCCAGCCGGATGGGCGCCAGCCTCGGGGAGATGAAGTCTGTGGGCAAGCTGGAGGCCAGGCCGGTCCGTGCGGGGCGCAAGCTGACCATGGGGATGCAGGGCTCGTACGGCGGCGTTTTGATGTTCGGCATGATGACGTCGTTCGCGGGTCTGGGCATGTTCAACCCGATCTCGCTGGGGGCGGGTCTGCTGATGGGGCGCACGGCGTACCGCGAGAACATGGAGAACCGGATGCTGCGGGTCCGCAACGAAGCCAAGACCAACACCCGCCGCTTCCTTGACGACACGCAGTTCGCGGTCGGCAAGGAATCGCGCGATCGGCTCAAGGCGATCCAGCGGCAGCTGCGTGACCACTACCGCGGCATCGCCAACCAGACCTCTCGATCACTCAACGAGTCGCTGCAGGCGACCATCGCTGCCGCGCAGGTGCAAGAGGCCGAACGCAGCGGCCGGATCAAGGAACTCGAGCGCCAGCTGAACATCCTCAATCAGGTCACCGATCACGCCGCCAAACTGATGCCACCCGAATCCGCGCCTGAACCCGTCAAGACCACGTAGCCGCGGCGGTGCCTAAGCTGGACTCTTGGCCATCGCCGAACGCCGGAGAGCAGGCAGGAGCATTGGTGGGCAGCGCGAGATGAGCACGAGCGACCAGGTACGCGCGATCCTGGGTGGAACCATCCAGGCGTACCAGGCCGATCCTGCTTACGCTCATCGCCCCGATGTGCACAACGAGCTCGAGCGCATCGGCGGTCGGCTCAACCAGCCGATCCGGATCGCGCTGGCCGGCACGCTCAAGGCGGGCAAGTCCACGTTGGTGAATGCGCTTGTGGGCGAGGACATTGCGCCGACCGACGCCACCGAGGCCACCCGCATCGTGACGTGGTTCCGGCACGGTCCCACTCCGAAGGTGACCGCGAATCATCGCGGCGGCAGGCGATCCAACGTGCCGATCGGGCGCGATCCCAACGAGGGCGGGCTGACGTTCGACTTCGCCACGCTCGACCCCGAGGACATCGTCGACCTCGATGTGGAGTGGCCGGCCGCCGAGCTGATCGACACCACGATCATCGACACTCCGGGTACGTCGTCGCTGTCTCGCGACGTCTCGGAGCGCACCCTGCGCCTGCTCGTACCCGCGGACGGGGTGCCAAGGGTCGATGCGGTGGTCTTCCTGTTGCGGACGCTGAACGCCGCCGATATCGCGCTGCTCAAGCAGATCGGCGAGCTGGTCGGCGGTTCCGCGGGCGCGTTGGGCGTGATCGGCGTGGCCTCTCGCGCCGACGAGATCGGGGCAGGGCGCATCGATGCGATGCTGTCGGCCAAGGACGTCGCGACGCGGTTCACCGCCGAGATGGAGCGGACCGGGACGTGTCAGGCAGTGGTTCCGGTGTCCGGCCTGCTGGCGTTGACGGCACGGACGCTGCGGCAGAGCGAGTTCGTCGCGCTGGAGAAGTTGGCGGCGGTGGACGCCGCCGAGCTGACCAAGGCGATGCTGTCGGTCGACCGCTTCGTCCGCGACGACAGCCAGTTGCCGGTGGATGCGGCGACGCGGGCCGCACTGCTGGACCGGTTCGGCATGTTCGGGATCCGCATTTCGATCGCGGTGCTGCGCGCCGGTGTCAGCGATTCGGTGGCGCTGGCCGACGAATTGTTGGAGCGCAGCGGACTGGTGGCGTTGCGGGAGGTCATCGATCAGCAGTTCGGGCAGCGGTCGGATCTGCTCAAGGCGCACACCGCGTTGCTGTCGCTACGGCAGTTCGTCCAGGCCAACCCGATCTATGCGACGCCCTACATACTGGCCGACATCGACCCGCTGCTCGCGGACACGCACGCATTCGAAGAGCTCCGGTTACTGAGCCAGTTACGTTCGCGGCCAACGACGTTGAACGACGACGAGATGGCCTCGCTGCGACGGATCATCGGCGGTTCGGGTACCGACGCGGCGAGCAGGCTCGGCCTGCAGCCGGACAACCCCTACGACGGACCGCGCGCGGCGTTCGCGGCCGCACAGCGCTGGCGCAGGCGTGCAGAGCATCCGTTGAACGACCCGTTCACCACCAGGGCGTGCCGGGCGGCGGTCCGCAGCGCAGAGGCGTTGGTGGCCGGTTACGCCGCCCAGCACCGGGCCTAGGGGCTCGGCGTCGCCGTCACCGTCTCGGTCACCGTTTCGGTACTGGTTTCGGTGCTGATGCTCGTCGTCGGCGGCGGAGTGGTCGTCGTGGTGGTCGTTGTGGTGGTCGGTTCCGTGGTGGTGGGCGCCACAGGTGGTGCGGTGATGGTCTCGGTCACGGTCTGGGGAGACACCGTCGTGGTGGCGGGCGCGGTGGTCCGCGTCGTCGTCGTCAGCGGCGTCAGCGACGTGGGTTCGGTAGTGGAGTCGTTGCCGCTGATCAGGCTGGCCAGGCCCCACACGATCAGGGCGACGAGCAGGGCACCGATCGCGCCGAACGCGACCAGCGCAGCGGGCTTGCGGTACCAGGGCACCGGCTCCTCGGGCGGCACGCCGGGGCCGCCGTCGCCGTAATTGATGTACGCCGTCGGTTCGTTGTCCGGATGGTTCGGGTCGGGAGGTCCGTATCGCGCCACGGCCACCGATAGTAGGCGCTCAGGGATACGGATAGAGCGTGCGCGTCACATTCGTCCGGGGTCGGCGCGTCGTGCGGGTCGTGGTCCGGTCCTCGTCCTCGTCGGCCTCGCTGGTGGGCGGCCGCTCGCTGCTTGTCGTCGTCTCACTGCTCGAGGTCGTCTGGCTGCCGGAAGTCGTCGTTTCCGAGGGCGGCGGGTCGTTGATCTCCGTCGTCTCCGGAGGGCTGGTGCTGGTGACCGTTCCGGTGGTCCCGGTGGTGGCCGCCTGGGTCTCGGTCGGGGTGAACGTCGGCTCCACGTAGTTCAGCGGCGCCTGGGGCGGCTCGCTGGACCGGCCGGCAACGAAGGAGACCGCCAACACCAGGAGCCCGATCGCGACCAGGCCGAGCAGGCTCGCGCCGACGACTTCCGGCGTGCGGTTGTACCAGGGCTGCTGGGGCGGATCCCCACCGCGGTCGTGGTCGTTGCTGTTGCCGCCGGGCACGGCCACTGATCGTAGGGCCGCGGGCCCGCGTGCGCCCGCTCAGCGAAACTGCGGAAGCACCTCGCGGGCGACGAACTCCAGGTGGGCGAGATCCGACATGTCGAGAACCTGCAGGTAAACGCGTTGCACGCCGGCCTGGAGGAAGGGTCCCAGCTTGTCGGCGATCTCGGTGGCCGTGCCGACCGTCGGGGAGTTGCTCCGCAACTCGTCGACCTCGCGGCCGATCGCGGCCGCCCTTCGGGCGATCTCGCCGTCGTCGCGGCCGGCGCACAGCACGAACGCCGCGGAGTACGTCATCGAATCGGCGGAACGCCCGGCATCGGACACGGCCGCCGCGACGCGCTCGAACTGGGTCTTGACCGTGTCCAGTCCAACGAACGGGACGTTGAACTCGGTGGCGAATTTCGCCGCGAGCGCCGGCGTCCGCTTGGCGCCCTGGCCGCCGATGATCACCGGCGGGTGCGGTGCCTGCGCGGGTTTGGGCAGGCCGGGAGAGTCGACGACGGTGTAGTGCCGGCCGGAGTAGTCGAACGTCTCACCCTGCGGCGTCGTCCACAGACCGGTGATGATCTGCAGCTGTTCGGTGAGCCGGTCGAATCGTTCGCCGAGCGACGGGAACGGGATCGCGTACGCCTGGTGTTCGGCCTCGAACCAGCCCGCGCCGAGGCCGAATTCGACTCGGCCCCCGCTCATCTCGTCGACCTGGGCGACCGATATCGCCAAAGGGCCCGGATATCGGAAGGTCGCGGAGGTCACCATCGTTCCCAGCCGGATCGTGGAGGTCTCGCGCGCGATACCCGCCAGCGTGACCCAGGAGTCGGTCGGGCCCGGCAGGCCCTCACCGCTCATGGCCAGGTAGTGATCGGACCGGAAGAACGCCGAGAAGCCCAGATCTTCGGCGGCTCGCGCGACGGCGAGCTGGTCGGCGTACGACCCGCCCTGCTGCGGTTCGACGAAAACCCGGAAATCCACCGATGCGCTCACGGACGCCAGCTTAGATACGCCCGACGGATCACAGGCCGCGACGGTTTCCGCGCACCGCCTCGACGGTCGCCGGGTCGCCGTCGAAGTCCACGCGCACTTCGTCGCGACCGGAGATGAACAGCAGCAGTTCCTGCGCTTCGCCGACGATGGTCAGTGGTTGACCCTTTCCGACCGTGGCCAGCACCTTGCCCTGCGGTGTCTTCAGCGTCATCCGCGCAGGCGCCTTTGCCAGCGTCATCTTCGCCATCAGCGGCAGCGAACGCGTCAGGGCGTTGACCGTGCTGTCATCCAAAGGCCTTGGCTCCCAACCGGATTGCGCGCGCCGGACGTCTTCGTGATGGATGTACATCTCGCCCATGTTGGCCACCGGGTCGAGCAGTTTGAACGGCGAGTACAGCGGCGGGCCGGAGGCGATCTTGTCGAGCAGTTCCTCCCAGTCGGTCTGCGCGGTCTGCTGTTGCACTTTGTCGGTGTATCCGGCCAATGCCGGGAGCATGATTCCAGGGGTGGCGTCGAGCCTGCGCTCGCGCACCACCAGGTGCGCGGCGAGGTCCCGGGTGGTCCAGTCCCCACACAGGGTGGGGGCGTTGGGTCCGACCTCGCGCATGGTCTCGACGAGGGCGGCGCGTTCCCGTTGTGCGGCGGTCATTCCTCCACCTTAGGGACGGGCGACCGTCACACGCCCCACTTGACCATCTCCCGGCCCGGATGGGCCTCGTGCCACGCCGCGATCGCGGCATTCCAGTCGTCGCCGTCCAATTCGGTGATCGACGCCGGGAAGATCCCGTCCTCTTCCTTGCGGGTGTGCTCCCAGAGGTCCTCGACGGCGTCGCGGATGGCCTGCTGATCGGCCTCGCGAGCCAGGTCCACGGAGGCCAGGAGGTCGGCGAGTTCACGGTGCTCGCGAATGAGGGGCTCGATGTGCTCGGCGAACAACTCCTCGCGCATGAGGGCCTTGAACAGGCCGTTCTCCTCGCCGCGCCAGTGGGTGCTCAGCTCCTCGGCCATCTGCGCCAGAAGCTGTCGCGCTGTGTCGAGGTCGCCGCGGTCGATGCCCCGGACGGCCTCGCCGCCCAGGTTGAGGACGTGGGCGTGCTCGGCGATGTAGTCCCGGATCAAGGGCATGTCGCGGCATCCGCAGTACTGACACATCCCTCGCGACGCTACGCCGTGCAGCGGGCGATGTCGCTCCTGGAACAGGTATCGGAAACGTGGCATGAGCGTGGCCTCGTTGATGTGCGAAGTACCCGGAGCGAGACTTCACCCGAAGCCCGCAGGGTTCTGCGGGCCAAGGCGGTAGGTGAGGCCGAGACCTACCGAAGCTGGGTGCGCCGATACCGCTCATCAGCTGAGCGGGCGGGGTTCAGCGGCCACATCGCCGCCGCCGAGTCCATGGGGGCAGGTGATAGCTGACCTGCGGTACACAGACCGCCGTGCGACCGATCCGTCGAATCTCAGGTGTAGACGACATGGACGCGGTCGATACGCCCCTCGAACGGGAACGGGGCGCGCTCGCGGTAGTCCAGCGAAACCGGTGAACCGAGGCAGGTGCCGATGTCGAGGCAGTCGTTGGCGGTGAACAACAGCGGAGCGCTCACTGGAACCTGTCCTGTCGCAACGGTTTCCCCACCGACGACCAGAGTGATATCCAGTGGTCCGGCGGGTCGCTGTTCGGCGTAGCGGGTTTGAACCGAGATGGTGGTGCGCCCCGGCGGGATTCTCGCACCGGACCGGATCTTGGTGCGCTGCAGGATGAACAGGTTGTACTCGTAGCACAAGTACCCGTCCTCGAGATAGCAGGTCAGCCCTCCGGCGGCGGCTCCGAGCGCGTACAGCACGCCGTTTGCGTCGGCGGGAACTTCGGCATCGATGGTTACGACGTTGTCCTTATTGCCCAGCGCCGGCGCACAGAACTCCGGCATGCGCACCATGTCTCCGGAGAACTCCCACTCCCGGTACGGCGGAGCGATCCGCAACTCGGGGTGATAGACCGGCACCCACAATCCGCCGCCGACCGGGAGCACCGAATTGCGCGCCGCCTCGATGGCGAACATCTCGCGCATCTGGGTCAGCTTCTCGGTTGCCTCGTGCGCGAGATCGTCGGCCTGAGACCAATCCTCGTCGAGGTGATACAGCTCCCAGGCGTCGGCGTCGGGCGTCCAGGTGTCGATGCCCTCGGGCTGGCCCGGCACCCACGGCAGACGCGGGCCGCGGGCACACGCCAGCCACCCGTCGTGGTAGATCGCACGGCTGCCCATGATCTCGAAGTACTGGGTCTTCTTCCCGCCGGGGGCCTGGCGGTTGGCCAGGTTGTGCGCGAAACTCGCTCCGGCGAGCGGGATCTGCGGTTCACCGTTGACCACTCGCGGCGCAGTGATGCCGACGATGTCGTAGATGGTGGGAACGATGTCGTTGCAGTGCAGGAACACATCACGTGGTGTGGAATCCGCGGCGATCTTGGCGGGCCACTTGACCGCCATCGGGTTGCGGGTTCCACCGAGATGAGAGGCCAGCAGTTTCATCCCCTTGTACGGCGTGCTGCCTGCCCACGCCCACGCGGCGTGGTACTGGTTGTCGACCAGAGGCGAGCCGAGCATGTCGAGACCGCCGAGCTCGTCGAGCGCGTCGATGTGCTGGCGGACTGTTGTCGGAATCCCGTTCTGCGCCAACAGTTCGGCGATCGTTCCGTTCTGCCCTTCACCCGACGAACCGTTGTCGCCCCAGATGTAGAGGAACAGCGTGTTGTCGCCGTACCCCAGCGCGTCCAGTTCGTCGGCGATACGGCCGACCTGGACGTCGACGTGCTCGGCGTAACCGGCCGCGACCTCCATGAGGCGGCGCTGGAACGGCTTCTCGTCCTCGGGGATGCTGTCCCAGGAGGCCAGCGAGTCGTCGCGCTCGGTGAGCTTGCAGTCAGGAGGAAGCCAGCCCTTCTCCTTGGCCCGGTCGAACACCCGCTGCCGGTAGGAATCCCAACCGTCGTCGAACCGACCCGCGTACTTGTCGGCCCACTCCTTCATGATGTGGTGCGGGCCGTGCAGGCAGCCGCTGGCCCAGTACATGAAGAAGGGTCTTTCAGCCCTGAACGCCTTGTGCCGACGCAACCACGAGATCGCGTCGTCGGCCAGGTCCTCCGACAGGTGATACCCCTCTTCAGGGGTCCGCGGTGGGGCGACGACGGTGGTATTGCGGACCAGATGCGGCTCGTACTGCGAGGCCTCTCCCGCGAGGAACCCGTAGAAGTACTCGAAACCCAGACCCGTCGGCCAGTTCTCGAACGGCCCGGCGGCAGTGGTCTCCTCGGCGGGGGTGTTGTGCCATTTGCCAAACGCGGCTGTGGCATAACCATACTGCTTGAGCACCTCAGCCACCGTCGCGCTGGAGCGCGGGATCTTGCCGGCGTAACCGTCCCAGTCGTTGGCCAGTTCGGCGATCTGGCCGTTGCCGATCTCATGGTGGTTGCGTCCGGTCAGTAGCGACGCGCGGGTCGGTGAGCACATCGCAGTGGTATGGAACCTGTTGTAGGACACACCTTCCGAACAGACCCGATCCATGGTGCCGGTGCGCACTTCGCCGCCGAAGGTGCTCGGCAGGCCGGGGCCGGCGTCGTCGATGAGCACGATCACGATGTTGGGTGCGTCGTCGTGCAGCCGCCACGGGACCACTCGCTGGGCGTACGTCGACTCCTTCAGCGTGCGCCCGGCGACGCTCGCCGACCGGGTGGGAGGAAACGGTAGTGTCTCACCCCACGGCAGCTTCGGAGCGACCATCTCGGTGGCAGCGCGTTCGGGCATCGTTGTCCTTCCCTGGTTCCAGCTCATCACCCTAGACACTGGGGGCCGTGGTCACCGCAGGAACGGATTGTGTTCCGGCAGCGGCTTGATCAACGGATCGAGTAGCGCAGCGGATTGATCGATGGTGAGCACGTCGGCCGGGTCGAGCACGATGAACTCGCGTGCGGTCTCGTCGTACTCCCACACGTCCTCACCGACGAGTAGTCCGTCGGCGTAGGGCCAGATCATGTGCTCGGCGGTCTTGACCAAGTAAGTGGCCTCAGGATCGGCGGGCACCCCCTCGGCCGCCAAGATGGCACCGGGGGTCTGTTGATAGATGAACGACGTCGACACGATCATGTCGTCGCTGATCGCCAGCTTCTCGTCGTCGGCATAGAAAACGCACTGCGCCGTATCTCGCCATTGCCGGTAGAGCGTCTTGACGGCATCCGTGCCCTCGACGGTCACACTCTTGCCGAGCATACTGAAGTGGTACACGGGTTTCTCGACCGTCATGTCCGGGGCGAAGATCTCCTCGTACCGGCCGGCCATCTCCAGGTAGCGGTGCCGGTTGTAGGCGTGCAGCAGGTAGAGATGACGGGGGTTGTCCGTGGTCTCGATCAAGCGTTCCACGGCCCGGTTGGTCTGGGTGATGTCGAATCTGCTCATGGTGGGTCCTTTCAGGTTGTGGCGAACAGGTTTCGAAGGATGGATTTCTTGAACTTGCCGGTGGCGGTGCAGGGGATCGCTTCCATGAACTCGAACCGGTCGGGCAGTTGCCACTTGGCGAACTCCTGGGCCAGATGGTCGCGCAGTTCATCGGCCGACGCCCGCCCGCCGTCGCGGAGCGCCACGACGGCCAGCGGGCGCTCGCCCCAGCGGTCATCGGGCACCGCGATCACGGCGGCCTGCGCGACGGCGGCGTGCGACATGAGCTGGTTCTCCAGGTCCACCGAGGAGATCCACTCGCCGCCGGACTTGACGAGGTCTTTCGACCGATCGCAGATCCGGATGCAGCCGTGCGGGTCGATCCGCACCACGTCCCCGGTGCGGAACCAGCCGTCGGGTGTGAAGCTCTCGGCGCCCCGCCCGCCGTGGTAACTCGACGCCACCCAGGGACCGCGCACCTCCAACTCGCCCATGGCGGCGTCGTCCCAAGCGATCAGGGCTCCGTTGTCGTCGCGCGCCCGGATCTCAAAGAACGGGGTGGCGACACCCTGCCGGGTGCGATGGCCATACTGCTCGTCACGCTCGCTCTCGAGGAGGTGCCCCGGCAGCCGGCAGACCGCTCCCAGCGGTGCGGTCTCGGTCATGCCCCACGCCTGCACGACAGTCAAGCCGTGGCGGTCGAACCCCTCGAACATCGACCGCGGTACGGCCGCGCCCCCGACGATCAGCCGGTCCAGCTCCGAAAGGTCCCACCTGTCCGGTTCGGCGTCGAGTGCCGCGAGCATCCCCATCCACACCGTCGGCACACCCGCCGTCATCGTGACTCGTTCAGCGGCACACAGATCGAGCACGCTTTCGGCATCCAGCCGCGGCCCCGGCAACACCAGGCGAGCGCCGGCCAGCGCCGCAGCGTACGGCAGGCCCCACGCGTTGGCATGAAACATCGGTACGACGGGAAGAATTGTGTCGTATGCCGACACCGCCAGCTGGTCGGGCAGCGCGGCGACGAGCGAATGCAACGCAAGCGCTCGGTGGGAATACACGACCCCCTTGGGCCGCCCGGTGGTGCCGGATGTGTAGCACATCGCCGCCGCGCGGGACTCGTCGAGGCCGGGCCACTCGACAGGCTCGGCGTCGGCTATCAGCGACTCATAGTCCAGCGTGCCCGCCGGTGCTTCACCGGTGTGCGCGACGACGATGACATGTGTGAAAAAGTGCGCGTCGCGGAAGCTTTCGAACACCTCCAACAACGACTCGTCGACGACTATCACGTTGTCCTCGGCGTCACCGACGATGAAGCCGAGTTCGTCGGGGAACAGCCGCGGGTTGAGTGTATGGATGACCGCACCCATGGCGGGAACCGCGAAATACAGTTCGAGGTGTTCGCTCTGATTCCAGAGCAGTGTGGCTACCGGTTCGCCCTCGCGAACACCAAGTGCCGAAAGTGCCCCGGCGAGTCGCCGCGCCCGATTCACGCAGGTGCCGAGGGTCGTCCGGCTGATCGCCCCCGAGGGGCGGCGAGACACGACCGGCTGGTCGGCGTGGAACCGTTCGGCCCGTTCCACGATGGCGGTCAGCGTGAGCTGGTAATCGTCCATGCTGTTGCTGCGCAGCGTGTATGCGGTCATTTGGTCGCCTTCCTGCTCTGCGGCACAGTTGAATTCGCCGCATGGGCGGCGTCACGCAGCTCGTCCAGGCCGGCGCGCAGAGCGTCGAGGATCGGCCATGGGTCGTCGACGAGTTCGCGGTCGACGACGATGCCGAACTCGAGCGAGTCCAGGTAGCTCATCACGGTGATGTTGATGCCGATTCCGTCCAGAACCCCCGAAACCGGGAACTGCGCACGCTGGCGGGCACCACCGAGGTACAGCGGGGCCGACGGGCCCGGAACATTCGAGATCATCACGTTCGCAGGCTGATTGAGCCCGCGCAGGCCGGCCAGCCGCGACGTCGCCCTGGCCGCCTGAGCGAACAGCGCCGGCGGGATGAAGTGATTGGCGTCCTGCAACAGCGATGCGGGCAGCGCGCGGTGGCGCTCTTTGGCGTCGCGCATCGCGTCGTTGATGCGGCTTAGCCGCACAACCGGATCGGCCTCGTCGGTGGGCAGGGCGGTCAACATCACCGAGACCCGGTTGCCGAAGGTGCCGCGCTGCTCCGGGGTTCGCACCGACATCGGGATGAAGCTGGCCAGCGGCTCGTCGGGCAGCTCGGACTGGTCACCGAGCCAGGACCGCAGACCCGCGGTGCAGATGGCCAGGACGACGTCGTTGACGGTGCACCCGAACGTGTTCTTGACGTCTTTGACTTCGTCGAGTGACAACGAACCGAAGGCGACGCGGCGGTGCGGTGACACGCGAGCCTGAAACCGGGTGCGCGGCGCGGAGATGTCGCTGCCCCGCCAAGTCGCGCCGCCGGCGCCACCCCGAAACGCGCGCTTGACCAACCGGCTGCTGCGCGCAACGGCCTTCACGCCGGGCAGGTGCCGAATGGTCGGCACATCGTCGAGGTGCGGCAACGCTGTCGGGCCTGCGCGCAGCACCCGAAACGGCTGGCGCAGCAGGCCCACCAGGCCGCGGCCCAGCATTTCCACTTCCGAGGGGAAGCTCTCGGCGAGGACCTCCGGCGCGGGTCCGCGCGCGCGACCCGTCGTGCCATCCGTCGTCTCGTCGAGCAGGATACTCATCACCTCGGCGCCGGACACGCCATCGACCGCGGCGTGGTGCATCTTCGTCAGCACCGCTACACCGCCGTCGGCGAGGCCGTGGATCACGTACACCTCCCATAGCGGGCGGGCCCGGTCGAGTTGGCGGCCGATGATTCGAGCCACCTGCTCGGCGAGCTGGCCCGCGTCACCCGGTGACGGGAGCGCGAGTTCACGGACGTGGTACTCGATGTCGAAAGTGCCGTCGTCCACCCAGTACGGGTAGTCCAGAGCGAACGGGACCTCTGCGAGCCGCCAGCGGAAGGTGGGCAAGAGATGCAAGCGGCTGCCGATGACGTCACGGACGAGGTCGGCATCCAGTGGCAGGCCGGTCGCGGTGTGCAACTCGTAGACACCGAGGACGCTGACGTGGCCCTGCACGCGAGCGTTTTCCATGGCCAGAAACTGGGCGTCGAGGCTGGTCAGTTGTCGCATACGATGATGGTCGTCCGGGCTGGCCCCGGCTTTCTTGTCTGCGCGCGCCAACGTTGTGCCCGGCCGTTGTGGATTTTGCGTATCACCGGTGGCCGGCGGCGATACCGTTCTCTGCATGGAGCTGGCCTGGGCGGGTGCGCAGGGTGAGGACCGACGTCGGGTGTGGTCGTCGGTGCTGTGTCCGTCGGCCACCGAACTCGCGGCGCGGGCGAGTGAGATCTCCGCTGCAGTCAACGATTTCACCAGCGAGCGGCTGCCCGAACTGCTCGCCAGCGCCGAGGCACTCGAAGTGAACCGGGCGAGTACCGAGGCCAGTATCCGAGATTTCGCCGAAGTGCTGCTGGCCGGTGCCGATCCCGGTGAGGCGGCGCGGCTGGCATCGCCGACGCTCGCCTATGCCCTGGACGGTGCGCAACACGCCATCCCGTTGGCCACCCTGATGCGCAGCTACCGACTCGGACACGCCGCGACCGCCCAACACTTCACCTCAATCCTGGAAAGCCACGCGCGCGACGCCGAGGAGTTGATCCTGGCAACGGAATTGAGTTCGGAGTGGATGTTCGCCTATGTGGACGCCGCGCTGTGTCTGGTGGAGGAGGCCTACACGGCAGAGCGCGACCGATGGCTGCGCAGCGCCGCGGCGAGCCAGGCCGAGACCATCGGCACCATCCTGGCCGGTGCGCCGATCGACACCGAGGTGGCGAGCAGGCGGTTGCGCCACGACGTCCGCCGAGTGCACGTTGCGGCGATTGCTTGGCTGGACTCGCATGAGGAGGGCCGCAACACCCAAGCACTGCTGGAGTCAGCCATCCGCGACATCGCCGCGGCGATCGGTGACCAGAAGCCACTGGTGCATCCGCTCGGCATCCTTTCGGCCGCGGCGTGGATCGGCTCGCACAGCGAGGTCCCGCCGAAAGTGCTCGACGAGTTGCGCTTTCGCACCGTCACGGCGCCAGGGGTACGGATCGCGGTCGGGGAACCAGCGCGCGGCATCGCGGGTTTCCGGAGCAGTCACGTCGAGTCGCTCGAAGCCCAACGGGTCGCCCGGCTAACCGGGCGCCCCGCGGGCAGTGTCACGCGTTACCACTCGGTCTCGCTGCGTGCGCTTGCCACCGTCGACGCCGACCAGGCGGCGACGTTCGTGCGACGCGAACTCGGCAAGCTGGGGGCGGCGGATGAGGCGACCCGCCGGCTGGCCGCGACGCTGCGGACCTACCTCGAGGAGAACGGCAGCCGCGGACGGACCGCCAAACGGCTACACGTGCACGAGAACACCGTCGCCTATCGGATCCGTCAGGCCGAGGAACTGCTGGGGCGTCCGGTGGACAAGCGCACCCTCGAGTTGCGCGCCGCACTGGCCCTCGTTGAGCTGGTCACCTAGGCAGCATCGCCTCGCGCACCTGCCCGACGCCGGCCAGTCGAGCGACCTCGCCTATCAAAACCGGTGCGAGAGCGCCGAATCCGACCAGCAGTCGCACGCCGGCCGACGCGACCGTCGTCTCCGGTCTATTCCGCTCCACCGCCTGGGCTACCGCTCGCGCGACGTCCTTCGGTGTGCTCGTGCCGAATCCGCGCGGAAGGGTGACGCCCGTGTCGGCCAACATCCCGGAGTCCCGGATCGGTCCGGGGAAGACGGTCGAAACCCCGACGCCCGTTCCGTGCAGTTCCTGCCGCAGGGCCAGGCCGAGGCCCCGCAAGCCCCACTTCGTCGCCGTGTAGACCGAGCCGTTGCCCGGGGTCGCGATGAGCCCCGCTCCCGAGGAGATGAACACGATATGGCCGCGCCCGCGTCGCTTCATCGGTCCCACCGCCGCTCGTGCGAGGGCCGCCGGAGCGAGAAGGTTGACGCGGATGGCATCGGCGATCTCGGCGTCGCTCAGCATCGCCAGGTCTTCCGGGATGCCGACGCCTGCGTTGGCGACGAGCACGTCGACCGGACCCGCGCGGTCCATCAGGTCGCGCACCTGATCGAGGTCGGTGAGGTCGGCGGTGAGCCCCCGAGCGACCGGTCCAAGCTCGCCGACCAGCCGCTTGAGCTCCAGCTCGCGTCGGCCCGTGACCGTCAGCGAACAGCCGCGCGCGGCCAGTTCTTGTGCGATCGCGTGGCCGATTCCACCCGTTGCACCGGTCACCAGGGCGTGTCGGCCCGCCAGCTGCGTCATTTCGTCATCTCGGCGGTCCGGGCGGCGACCCACCGCGCCAGCGGCGGAGCGCAGCGCGAGAGCGCATACATGACGTGCGCCTCGGCGGCGATCGGCGCCACGGCGCGGTCTCGGCCGACTGCGCGCAGGGTCTTGTGCGCGACGCGCTCGGGTGAGTACCCGCGCTTGCGGTAGGTCGACGCGAGCCGTGCGCGCCGCTCGTCGAGGTCGCCGTCGCCGCGGATCGGGCTGTTCTGCGTGATGGCGGTGTCGATGATGCCCGGGCACACCGCCGTGACACCGATGCGGTGTGGCCTGAGCTCCATCCGTAGAGCTTCCGACAATCCGAGGACGGCGAATTTCGTTGCGCTGTAGGCACTCAGCTGTGGATTGGCCAGCAGGCCGGCGGCCGAGGAGAGGTTGACGACGTGGCCGCCGCGGCTGGACTCGATCATGGTGGGCAGGAAGGCGTCGCAACCGTGCACGACCCCCATCAGGTTGACGCCGACCAGCCACTGCCAGTCCTTGGCGCTGGTGTCGAGGAACCCGCCGACCAGTCCTACGCCGGCGTTGTTGACCACCATGTCCACCCCGTCGAAGCGGTCGAACGTCGCGTCGGCGAACGCGGACATCTCTGCGGCGTCGGACACATCGACACGGCGGGTCAGCACCTGTGTTCCCCGGCTGCGGGCCGCATCGGCGGTGTGGGCCAGACCGGCGTCGTCGATGTCGCACAGCGCGAGGCGGGCGCCGCGTTCGGCGCACAGCCGCGCCAGCTCGCGGCCGATGCCGCTGCCGGCGCCGGTGATCACCGCCACCCGGTCGGTGAGGTCTGCGGTTCTGAGTCGGGAGGTCGATCGAGGCATGGCGACCACGTTATGGCCGTGGCGTCGTGGATCGCTCGTGCGAAGCCGCCAACTGGTCCCTTGCCCGTTGTGGGGCAACGACAACGCACGCATCCCGGCGCCTCTCACGTCAGGTACCGAATGAGATGAGCGCCGATGAGGGCCATGGCTTCGCGAGCAGTATCCGTCTGCTTCCTCGTGAAGCCGTGGTCGATGCCGGGGAAGCTGCGGTGCGTGGTGGCCACACCTCGGCGAGCGAGTTCTGTGGCCAGCGCGTCGCCTTCGGGGCCGAGCGTGTCGAGTTCGCCGGTCATGACCAGGCTGGGCGGCATGGCTTCGGCGAGGGCGGTGTCGAACACCGGGGAGGCCAGTGGGTCGCGCCGGACGCTCGGGTCGATGACGTAGGCCTCGATGGCCAGGCGTTGAATCGTCGGAGAGATCCGCGGCCGCTTTTTGGCCGACGTTCGATCGAAGCGCGAGAGGTCCGTGACCGGAAACGTCAGAAGTGCTGCCCGCCAATCCAGCTCATCGTCTACCCGTGATTGCTGGCACACGTTAAGCGCTAGCTTGGCGCCTGCGCTGGCACCCGAGAGCGACATGCGTGAGGTGTTCCAGCCGTAGTGGGAGCCCTCATGGCGCAACCATCGTGCGATGTCATAGCACTGTTGCTCGGCCACCGGGTACTGAACCTGGGGCGCGGTGGCGTAGTCGGGCAGTACCACCACGGCGCCGACCTCGGCCGCGATGTACTCGGCGAGGTACTCCTCTTGCCGCGGGTTGCGCACGATGAACGCGCCGCCGTGCAGGTGCAGGGTGACGGGCGGGCCACCGCTCACTCCGGTCAACGGCGCCGCGGGATGCGGCTGGTAGATCAGGCAGCCGACGCTGCCGTGGCGGGTGGGCACGTTGATGCGGCCGGGCCCGGCGATATGGCGCGAGGTGAACCGGAAACTGCGCGGGATAGGAACGAGCGGAAGCAGGCGCTGGGCCGAATGCGCGGCCAGCCAGGTACCGGCGCGGCGCCTCGGCCGTGCTGGCATCGCTCAGGCGGCCGGGTTCGGGAGGTGCTTCCGTGCCGTGCCGAGAGCGTGGCCTGCGGTGATCGCCGCCGGGATCAGCACCGGCGAGAGTGTGAGCAGGAAAATCAGGACGGCCGAGATGTACGACGACATGGGTGACTCGCTTTCTCCGCGCAGCGGGTCGGCCGTGCGGTCCGGATAAGAGTCGGCCACCGCACGTCGCGTCCGCTTGTGCCGGCGTGACGAAAGCTCGCAGCGGATATGTCGCGGCCGCACATACCGGGCCTCGGATCGAACCGGGGAACAAAAGCCGTGGCGGCGCCGTTGAGCCTATCGATACTTGAGTGAAACAGACTCAAGTCTGGGTTGACAGGTTATAGTTCGTCGGCGCAGTCTTGAGTGCGGTGCACTCAGACCCCAACAAGCAGGACTATTTCAGGAGGAACAAACATGGCTCGTGCGGTCGGAATCGACCTCGGGACCACCAACTCCGTCGTCGCGGTACTGGAGGGTGGCGATCCCGTTGTCGTCGCGAACTCCGAGGGCTCCCGCACCACGCCGTCCGTCGTCGCGTTCGCGCGTAACGGAGAGGTGCTGGTAGGCCAGCCCGCCAAGAACCAGGCGGTGACCAACGTCGACCGGACCATCCGTTCGGTCAAGCGGCACATGGGCACCGACTGGTCCGTGGAGATTGACGACAAGAAGTACACGGCGCAGGAGATCAGCGCCCGAACGCTACAGAAGCTGAAGCGCGACGCGGAGAGCTACCTCGGTGAGGACATCACCGACGCCGTCATCACCGTGCCCGCCTACTTCAACGACGCTCAACGTCAGGCCACCAAGGAGGCCGGGCAGATCGCCGGCATGAACGTGCTGCGGATCGTCAACGAGCCCACTGCGGCAGCGCTGGCCTACGGCCTGGACAAGGGTCAGAGTGAGCAGACCATCCTGGTGTTCGACCTCGGTGGCGGCACGTTCGACGTCTCGTTGCTCGAGATCGGCGAGGGCGTCGTCGAGGTGCGCGCCACCAGTGGCGACAACCACCTGGGCGGCGACGACTGGGACGACCGGATCGTGGAGTGGCTGGTCGACAAGTTCAAGGGCACCTCCGGCATCGACCTGACCAAGGACAAGATGGCGATGCAGCGGCTGCGTGAGGCCGCCGAGAAGGCCAAGATCGAGCTGAGCTCGAGCCAGAGCACCTCGATCAACCTGCCCTACATCACCGTCGACGCGGACAAGAACCCGCTGTTCCTCGACGAACAGCTGACTCGCGCCGAGTTCCAGCGCATCACCCAGGATCTGCTCGACCGGACGCGTCAGCCGTTCCAGCAGGTGGTCAAGGACGCCGGTATCTCGGTGTCCGACATCGACCACGTGGTGCTGGTCGGCGGCTCGACCCGCATGCCCGCGGTGTCGGATCTGGTCAAGGAGATGACCGGCGGCAAGGAACCCAACAAGGGTGTCAACCCCGACGAGGTCGTCGCGGTCGGCGCCGCCCTGCAGGCCGGTGTGCTCAAGGGTGAGGTGAAGGACGTTCTGCTGCTCGACGTCACCCCGCTGTCCCTGGGTATCGAGACCAAGGGTGGCGTGATGACCAAGCTGATCGAGCGCAACACCACCATCCCGACCAAGCGGAGCGAGACCTTCACCACGGCCGACGACAACCAGCCGTCGGTGCAGATCCAGGTCTATCAGGGTGAGCGTGAGATCGCCGCGCACAACAAGCTGCTCGGCAGCTTCGAGCTGACCGGTATCCCGCCGGCTCCGCGCGGTGTGCCCCAGATCGAGGTCACCTTCGACATCGACGCCAACGGCATCGTGCACGTGACCGCGAAGGACAAGGGCACCGGCAAGGAGAACACGATCCGCATCCAGGAAGGCTCCGGCCTGTCCAAGGAGGAGATCGACCGGATGGTCAAGGACGCCGAGGCGCACGCCGAGGAGGACCGCAAGCGTCGCGAGGAGGCCGACGTCCGCAACCAGGCGGAGTCGCTGGTCTACCAGACCGAGAAGTTCGTCTCCGAGCAGCGCGGTGCCGAAGGTGGCTCGAAGGTCCCCGAGGACACGCTGACCAAGGTGGACGCGGCGATCGCCGATGCCAAGAAGGCGCTGGAAGGCACCGACATCGGTGAGATCAAGTCCGCCATGGAGAAGCTCGGCGTCGAGTCGCAGGCCCTCGGCCAGGCCATCTACGAGGCCACCCAGGCCGAGCAGGCGGCGAGCGGCGGTGCGGACGCCGGTCCGGCGGACGACAACGTCGTGGACGCCGAGGTCGTCGACGATGAATCTGACAAGGAGAACAAGTGACAGGAAACGATCCGCACGAGCCGGTGACCGTCACCGACAAACGGCGCATCGATCCCGTCACCGGTGAAGTGAGAGAAGCAGGTTCGGATCCGGCGCCGGACTCGGCGTCGGACGAGCCCACTGCGACGGCGGCAGGGGAGGAGGCCGACAAGGCCTCCGAACTGCTCGCCGATCTGCAGCGGGTCCAAGCCGATTTCACGAACTACCGCAAGCGGGCGTTGCGCGATCAGCAGGTGGCCGCGGACCGGGCGAAGGCTTCGGTCATCTCGGAGCTGTTGCCGATCCTCGATGACCTCGACCGCGCGCGAAGTCACGGTGACCTCGAGAGCGGTCCGTTCAAGGCGATGGCCGACAAGTTGGTCAACACGCTTGAGGGGCTGGGTCTTTCGGGATTCGGCGACGAGGGCGACGACTTCGATCCCGAACTTCACGAGGCCGTCCAGCACGAGGGTGAGGGCACTCACCCCGTCCTCGGCACCGTGATGCGACGCGGGTACAAGGTGGGCGACCAAGTCGTGCGCCACGCCCTGGTCGGGGTGGTGGACACGGTCCCCGAGGACGCCGGCCACGACAGCGGCACCGCCTCGGGTGACGGTGCGCCGGAAGCCGAAGCCGAATGACGAGGAGGTGGCGCGGAACCGCCGAGAGCGGCGAATCCCGCGCCACCTTCGACTCGTTCGGCGACGATGAATCCCACGAGATTCGTCGGCAACCAGCAAAATCTAAGTGAGACTGCGATAAACCTACAGAAGCGGAAGGAGGTGACGCGGTATGGCTCAGCGTGAATGGGTCGAGAAGGACTTCTACTCCGAGCTCGGCGTCTCCTCTGACGCCAGCGATCAGGACATCAAGCGGGCAGCCCGAAAGTTGCTCGCGGAGAACCACCCCGACCGCAACCCGGGCAACTCGGCCGCCGAGGAGCGGTACAAGGCCGTCTCCGAGGCCAAGGAGGTGCTCACCGATCCGGCCAAGCGCAAGGAGTACGACGAGACCCGGCGGCTGTTCGCCAACGGCGGGTTCGGCCGCGGCCGCTTCGGCGGCGGTGGGGGCTACGGCGGGTTCGGCGGCGGCGACGGTGTCGAGTTCAACCTGAACGACCTGTTCGATGCGGCCGGCCAGACCGGCGGCGCGAACATCGGCGACCTGTTCGGTGGGCTCTTCGGCCGCGGCGCACAGCAGTCGCGACCCAGCAGGCCGCGTCGAGGCAACGACCTCGAGACCGAGGCGGAGCTGTCGTTCCTGGAAGCCACCAAGGGTGTGGCGATGCCGTTGCGGCTCACCAGTCCCGCGCCGTGCACGAACTGTCATGGCAGCGGCGCCCGCCCCGGTACGAGTCCGAAGGTCTGCCCGAACTGCAACGGGTCCGGGGTGATCAACCGCAACCAGGGTGCGTTCGGATTCTCCGAGCCGTGCACCGAGTGTCGCGGCAGCGGGTCGATCATCGAGCACCCCTGTCAGGACTGTAAGGGCACCGGCGTGACCACCCGCACCCGCACGATCAACGTGCGGATTCCGCCGGGTGTGGAGGACGGTCAACGGATTCGGTTGGCCGGCCAGGGCGAAGCGGGCCTGCGCGGCGCACCGTCGGGCGACCTGTACGTCACCGTTCACGTCAGGCCCGACAAGGTGTTCGGCCGTGACGGCGACGACCTGACCGTTACCGTACCCGTCAGCTTCCATGAATTGGCGTTGGGCACAACGCTTTCGGTGCCGACACTGGAAGGCAAGGTCGGCGTGCGAGTGCCCAAGGGCACCTCCGACGGACGCATCTTGCGCGTGCGCGGCCGTGGTGTGCCGAAACGCTCTGGCGGACACGGCGATCTGCTGGTGACGGTGAAGGTGGCGGTGCCGCCGAACCTGGAGGGCGAGGCGGCCGAGGCGTTGGAGGCCTATGCGAAGGCGGAGCGGGCCAGCGGCTTCGATCCGCGGGCCGGATGGGCAGGTGCGTAATGGCTGCGAAGCGGTCCAATGACGAGGCCCGTACGTTCCTGATCTCCGTGGCCGCCGAGCTGGCCGGCATGCATGCCCAGACGCTGCGCACGTATGACCGGCTCGGGCTGGTGCGTCCGCAACGCACCTCCGGTGGCGGCAGGCGCTACTCACAGCACGACGTCGAGTTGCTCCGCGAGGTGCAACGGCTGAGCCAGGACGAGGGTGTCAACCTCGCGGGCATCAAGCGCATCATCGAGCTGACCAACCAGGTCGAGGCGCTGCAGGCACGGGTGCGAGAGCTGACCGAGGAAGTCGAGGCGCTACGTGGCTCTCCGCGCCGCGACCTCGCCGTGATGCCCAAGAGCACCGCGGTCGTGGTCTGGCAGCCCGGAGCCGGCCGGCGGCGACGCCAGGCGGAGTAGAGCTTCCGTCAACGAATCCTGATCGAGAACCGAGCGGTCTCCGGCTTGCCGGGGGCCGCTTTTCGGTATCCGCCTCTGCGTAGCGCGTCCGTCGGAGCCGCCATCGGTTCGATGCCGATCAGGTCGTCATTGGGCGGCGCGAAGAGTTGCGCTGCGGGATAACCGGTTTCGAACGTCACGTCGATGCGGCGCGCACCTCCGGCGAGGGTGAACACCGCCCGTTGGGGCACCTGGTCGAAACCGTCGTCGTAGGCGGTGACCATCAGGGTCTGCTCACCACCCGGCCACGGCTCGTCAGTGCCGGTGGGTATGCCCTTGTCATCCACCGGCAGATGGCGCATCGCCGGGGTGCTCAGCGTCCACTCCTCGCGCGGCACACCGGGGATCTTCACGTACGGGTGATAGCCGAAGCACAGCGGTACGGACACCGACGAGGTGGGCGTCACCGTGGTCTCGATGGTGAGCTTGCGGTCGTCGAGCATCACGTGCTGGGTGAGCACGTGGGGGAAGGGAAACGCCGCGAGCAGTTGTGGGTCGGCGCCGTAGTCGAGGACGGCGGTCAGGCTGTTGTCGGTGCGGTCGCTGACCTCCCATCCGGGATAGGCGGCGAGCACGCCGTGGATCGGGGCGCCGTGCTCATCGGTCCGGACGCCGCCTGCACCCGGCGTCAGGGTGACGACGGACCCGTCGACCTCATAGGTGTTGGCGCTCAACCGGTTCGCCCACGGGTACAGGATCGGGATGCCCATCGTCTTGCCGTTGTTCACATAGGCGGTCAGACCGCGGCGCTGACCGAGGAACTCGTCACCGGACTCGGCCAACGACGTGCCCACCATGCCTGCGGCGGGGACGAACGTCGCGGTCAGGTCCGAAGACGGATCGCTGAGCGTGACGGCATCGAAGTCAACCACAAGACGATCGTCGCACGAGCACCTGACCGGTTCGTGAATCTGGCGACGCTGGAGGCGTCGAAACCGTCGTCAGACGCACAATCCAGACACCCTCTGCTCAGTCGTAGACGATCACCGCGCGGCCGACGAAATCACCGCGGCCCAGCGCGTCGATGTGGTCGTTGACGTCTTCGAAGCGGACCTGCGTCACGCTGTCCTTGATCTTGCCGGCCTCGGCGAGCGCGACGACCTCGGTGAGGTCGGTGTAGTTGCCCCAGAACGAGCCGAAGAACGTGTACTCCCTGCCGACGATCGGAAACAGCGGGATGTCGACGCGGTTGCCCACCAGGCCGACCGATGCGACCGCACCCTCCGTGGCCAACAGCGCGAACGCCAACCGGATGCTGTCCTCGGCGCCGACACACTCGATGACCGCGTCGAACTCGCGCCTGCCGGTGGCCTGCTCGAGCGCGTCACGCACCTGGTCGTCGGTCCTACCCCTGGTGTTGATCGTGTGGTCAGCGCCGTTTTCGGTTGCCAGCGCCAGCTTTTCGTCGCTGCGGGCGAAGGCGACCACCGTCGCACCCGCACCGAGCAGCTTGGCGTACTGGACGGCGTAGGCGCCGAGGCCGCCGACTCCCATCACCGCCAACGTCGTTCCCGGCCCGAGCACCCCTGCCGCGCGCAGCTTCTTCAGGCCGCGGTACGGGGTCAGACCCGCATCGGTGAGCGGCGCCAGCGAGAGCGGCGACAGGTCGGCTCCGACGGGTATCACCTGTTGGTACGCCACCGGAACGTATTCGGCGTACCCGCCGTGCGGACCGAAGCCGACCCAGTGGCCCTGGTTGCAGATCTGTTCGTTGCCGCGGTGGCACTGGCGGCATGACCCGTCGCCGAGGGGACCGAAGACCACCGCGCGAGTACCCTCCGACAGGCCCGCGGAAGTCGGCACGTCGGCACCGATCCGGTCGACGGTGCCCGCGACCTCGTGGCCGGGCGTCACCGGAAGCGGCATCGGCAGGCTGAAGTAACCGTCGATGAGCTGAAAGTCGGTGCGGCACATGCCTGCCCCGCCGACCTTGATCAACACCTGGTTCGGCTCGATGTCGGGTATGGGGATCTCCTCCAAGCGCAGTGGCTGCTTGTACCCGTGCATGCGTGCGGCTCGCATCGTCGCCATCTGGACTCCCGACCGTTGATCTTGATCGGAGTGTACGGTTACGGCGGCCGCCGCGCGACGTTTCAGGAGGCCAGGGGGTCGTGCTGAATCCGTTCGGCGGGTGCTCCTTTGGCGATCAAGGCGGCCTTGGTGGCCGTCACCATGGCAGGGCTGCCGCAGATCAGGATCTGCCGGTCACCCCAGTTGCCGTAGCGGGTGACCACGTCGGCCAGCATGCCGGTCTGTCGCACGTGCAGGCCGCGGGGCGGTTGCACATCGGGATAGTCCGCGGCCCATGGCGGGTCGGTGTTGAACTCCGAGACGGGGGTGACCGAGAGCCACGGGTTCTGTGAGGCGATCTCCCACAGCGTGCGCAGGTCGTAGAGGTCGCAGGGATACCGTCCGCCGAAGAACAGGTGCACCCGCGGATTGACGCCGTAGCGGGTGAGATCCATGATCAGCGCCCGCAGCGGCGCCAGACCCGTGCTGCCTGCCACCATCAACACGTCGCCGCCGTCGCGGTCCACGTGCAGCCCACCGTGCGGATTGGACAGCCGCCACCTGTCACCGGGTGTCGTCTCGGCGACGATCGCGGTGCTCACCATGCCTCCGGGCACCGAGCGGATGTGGAACTCGATGCCGCCGGGTTCGGTCGGGATCGACGGGCTCAGGTACCGCCACCGGCGCGGCCACTGCGGAACCTGAACCGTCACGTACTGGCCAGCGTGGTAGAACAGCGGCTGGTCCAGTTGCAGCCGCACGACGGAGACGTCGCGGGTGACGCGCATGTGCTCGATGACCGTGCCGTCGCAGTATGGCGGGCCCTCCTCGGCGTCGGCGGCGCCGCGCATCACCCCGATCATCAACGCGACCGCGTCGTGCGTCGCCTCGGCCAGCTGGTCGTTCCAGCTGGCCGCGAGGTGATGGCGGAAGCTGGCGTACAGCGCGGTCTGCATGCTGTCGTAATGCCGTTGTGTGACACCGTATTTGCGGTGGTCACGGCCCAGCTGGGCGAGGAATGCCACCGGCTCCTGTGCCCGTTGGTCGGCGAGCTCGCCGAGAACCCACGTCATCGCGTGCCCGAACCGCTGCCGTTGTTCGTCCATGTCCGGCGGGAACAGGTCGCGCACCGCCATGTCGATCGCGAACCAGTGCGTGTAGAAGTTGCGGATCAGCTCGGAGCCGAGCGCGGGATCGACCGCGTCGCGCAGCGTGCGCAGCGCGTCACGGTCGTCGAGTCCCACGCGGCCCGAGTGTATGTCAGGTTCGCGGCGCCCTTCGCTGGCGAAGCGCCGCCAGCACGATCAACGCCACGCCGAAGACGGTCCAGCAGGCCAACACGATGACCGGCAGCGTGGCGCCCGCGCCGTCGAAGAACGCCGCCGACCGCAGCAGGGTGGCGTGGGCGCCCTGTGGGAGGAACTGCCCGAACTGCCCCCAGCCGCTCGGCAGCAGTTGCGGGGCGCTGTTCAGGCCGGACAGCGGATTGCCCACGAGAAGCGCCAACACCGCGCCCAGCGCCAGGCCGACGCGACCGAACACCGATCCCAATCCCAGCAGCGTCAACCCCATGGCCAGGATTCCCAGCGTCAGCGCACCGGTGACTCCCCAGAAGTTCGCGTCGATCGACCCCAGGACCCAGCGCAACAGTGAGGCGATCGACAGGCCGGCCACGCCCGCGAAGACCACGGCGGCGGTGAACCGGGTCCATACCTCACGCTTGAGCGCGAACATCAAGGCGATCGCGGGCAGGAGTCCGGCGAGCGTGATGGGTAGCGCCGATGCGGCCAGCCCGACGCCGCGCGGGTCGTCGGTTGTCGGTGGCGCCAGATCCTCGACGCGCAACTGCGCACCGGTCTTCTGCGCGATGCCGTTGCCGATCTGGGTCAGCATCTGGGCGATCATCGGACTGCCGCCGGTCGCGATCATCAGCGTGGGACCGTCGGGCCCGAGTGCGATGCCGCCGTAGACGTCGCGGGCGCGGATCGCGTCGCGCAACGCATCCGCGCTCGGGTAGTAGGTGAACGAGAACGCACCAGGTGCCTGCTGCTCCATGGTGGTGGCGACTTGTCCGCTCGCCGCCTGCGGCCCCGCCGCGCCTATCGGCACGTGGTGCGGAGCGGTTCGGGCTGCGGGCAGCGCGAAGGCCAATGCGACGATCGCGATGACGACGGTGAGCACCACGACCACGCCTGTGGCGCGTATTGCAGCAGGCGGTTCGTGGACCGGCGATGCGTGGTGGCTGGACCGCGCGGGGGTTTCGGTAGTCATGGCCGTACCTTTTCATTCGTCGTTGAATTAATGCGCATCGGCAGCGTAACTCGGTGGTCGACAGATTTCAACAGTCATTGAAATGCTAATCTCGGGACATGGCGTCACCAGTGAAAACGACCCGCCGACGGGGCCGCCGCCAGGGCGAACCGGTTTCGCGCGACGCGGTGCTCGCCGCGGCGCGCAAGCGGTTCGGCGCGCAGGGATACGAGAAGACGACGTTGCGCGCCATCGCCCGCGACGCCCACGTCGACCCGTCGATGGTGCTCTATCTGTTCGGATCCAAGGCCGAGCTTTTTCGGGCGTCGCTCAACGTGGTCGTCGACCCCGGGGCGCTGGTCTCCGCACTTTCCGGTGGCCCCGATGACGACCCCGACATCGGCACCCGCATGGTGCGGGCGTACCTGCGGATCTGGCAGTCACCCGAAACGGGGCCGACGATGGTCGCGATGTTGCAGTCGGCCACCTCGAACTCCGACGCTCACGAGGCGTTCCGCGGGTTCATGCGGGACTACGTGCTGAGTGCGGTGTCCGATGAGCTCGGGGGAGGAGAGCAGGCCCGGCTGCGCGCACTGCTGGCCGCGAGCCAACTCGTGGGGATGGCGATACTGCGCTTCGTCATGAAGATCCCACCGCTGGCCACGCTGCCCGACGACGACCTGGTACGGCTTCTGGCGCCGACGGTCACGCGGTACCTGACCGCCGACGCCGCCGAGCTCGGTCTGCCTGCGTTCGGCAAGTCATAGCCCGTGAATGCCCTTGTACAGCACCATGAGACCGATCACGACGAGAATGCCCGCCATCAGGACGGCGTGCTGGTTGTCCATCCAATCCTTGAGCCGGCTCAGCGGCCGGTCGAGGCGGTCACCGGAGACCGCGTAGGCCAGGATCGGCAGCGCCACCGTCGATCCGGCCGCGATCACGAACCAGGCGACGGCCAGCCAGTCGTCGCGCGCGCCGCCGCCGGCGGTGCCGATCGCCAAACCCGCTGCGGCACAGATGAACAAAACCTTCGGGTTGACGACGGTCAAGGCCATCGCCGCACCGCCGGCCCGCAGCGGGGTCAGTGTGCCCAGGCTCTGCATCCATTTGGGTTTGTGTGCTGACTTCTTCCGGTTCAGCCATCGCTGGATGCCGAACACAATGAGTGCCGCACCGACCACGATCCGCAGGTAAGACGCCCATCCCGGCGGTTGGCCCTCGCGCCCACCCATCAAGCTGGACACCTGGAGGAACACGCTCGTCAGCGCCGCCAACCCGATGATCCAGCCCGCTAAAAAGGCCAGTCCGGTCGGCCGCGGCCGCGGGGTGTGCAGCACGAGGACCGCCGGAATGATCGACAGCGGCGAGAGCGCCACCACCAACGCCAAGGGGATCAGTTCGGTCAGCAGCGATCCCTTGTCCACGAGGCCGAACATATCGGAATGCCCGCTGCCGGTGCGGTTCAACAGCGCCATGCGCGCGTCGCGGCGCGCCGGGGTCGGTGTCAGTGCAAACGGTAGAAGACCACCGTCGCGAGGTGAAACGTCAGTGCCCAGAACAACATGACGATCGCCACGGTCGCGAGGCCCCGCGCGTTGGTCCGTGCCAGGGACGCGTCCGGCGGCGGACGCAGCCAGTGCTTCAGAAGTGGGTTCACGTAGTACGGCATGACTACGAAGCTGATGATCAAGCTGGACAACAGGTTTCCGATGAGCAGGTTCAACCACAACGGCAGGCGCAGCGGGGACAGGGCGATGGTGAGCAACATGACCGTCGGATACAGCCCGACCCACACCGCGATCGACGTCTTGAGATCCGAGGGTGGTGGGGCCGGTCTGCCGTGCTCGTCGAAGGCGAACCAGCTGCCGAACGAATTGTCGACGGTGCGCAGTTCGAAGTCGGAGAACCTCTCGCCCTCGGCAAGGAGTTCGCGCCGCTGTTTCGAGGCCAGCCAACGGTCGAGGTCGGCTGCGGTGTCGTAGCGGTAGATCGCGGTCCACTCGTCCTGTACCCCCGGAACGGGGCGGAACAGCTCGCTACCGCGAAAGCCGGGAAACGTGTTCTCGGCCAGGCGAAGTCGCTCCTGCCATGCGAGGAAATCGTCGACATCGTCGGCGCTGACCCGATGGCTGACGACCGCGGTCACCAGGGCATCGTCCGCCTTGGCGCGCCCGCCGACGACCTGCTGGGTGGCTGGACCGTCGAAGTACTGCCGGCCCGCGCTCAGGGCGTCCTGTCGGGTGGCGCTGTTGAGCCAGGCCTGCAGGTGAGCGACCGAATCAAACCGGTAGACCACCACCCATTCGGGTTGAACGGCGGTGGGCGGGTTGACCTCGGCGCCGAGGAAGCCGGTGTACCGGGAGGCCTCGCGGTTGAGGTCGCGCTGCCACTTCTCGAACTCTCGCTCCTGGCCGGTGTGGACCCGCTGGCCGATGATGACCGTGGCGGCGTCGTCTGTCACAGTCAGATCGATCGCGCCGGGTGGTACCGGCAGGCCTTCCACTCGCCACCCTCGCGCCGGAAGTCGATGTCGAAGGTCTTGGCGCTGGGCTGGTTCGCGGCGGCGAACCGCACCGTGGCGACGGCCGACGCCGCGGGTTCGCCCGCGACCGTCACCGAGCTGACCGAGATCCGGGTGGGACCGTCGGCCTTGCGGCTGGCGTACCACCCGTCCTCGAATCCCGCGGCCCCGCGCATCGGTGCGCAGACGTGTGCGGCGAACGAGTCGAAATCCGCGCGGTTGTACGAGCCGTTCATTCCGGCGAGAACCGCGCGGACCTGATCTTCGTCGCCGGCCGCGGACGCGGGGCCGGCCAGCGCTGATGAGACGACCGCGCTCAGCGCGATGCCCGCGAGCACGGCGGTGGGTCGACGCATGGGACAAGCCTCGCCGATGCAGCTGTGAAAACTGTGACAGTTGTGCGGCGTGTTGTTTGCGAAGCTGACCGTGGACGCATCGGAAGCGCGGAAAATTGATTAGACTTGAGCGGAACAGACTCAACATTGACGGCGTTGAACTATCCGACAAGCATTTTCGCCAAGCTCACGTACCCACAGAAAGGGAGGTGTCGTGGACTCGTTCAACCCGACGACCAAGACTCAGGCGGCACTGACCGCTGCGTTGCAGGCGGCCACGTCCGCGGGCAACCCGCAGATCACGCCTGCCCACTTATTGATGGCTCTGCTGACCCAGAACGACGGCATTGCCGCACCCCTTCTCGAGGCCGTCGGCGTCGAACCCGCGACGATCCGCGCGGAAGCGCAGCGACTCCTCGACCGGCTACCCAGCGCCAGCGGCGCGGCCTCACAGCCGCAGCTCGCTCCGCAGGCGCTGGCCGCGATCACCGCCGCCCAGAACCTGGCGACCGAGATGGACGACGAGTACGTCTCGACCGAACACCTGATGGTCGGGCTGGCCGGAGGGTTGGGCGGCTCGGCCGCCGCAGGCGACTCGGATACCGCGAAGCTGCTCAGCGGCCACGGCGCCTCCCCGCAGGCGCTGCGCGAGGCGTTCGTCAAGGTGCGCGGCAGCGCCCGCGTCACCAGCCCGGACCCCGAGGGCAGCTACCAGGCCTTGGAGAAGTACTCCGCCGATCTGACCGCAAGGGCCCGCGAGGGCAAGTTGGACCCGGTCATCGGGCGCGACACCGAGATTCGTCGCGTCGTGCAGGTGCTGTCCCGTCGCACCAAGAACAACCCGGTGCTGATCGGCGAGCCCGGCGTCGGCAAGACCGCGATCGTCGAGGGCCTGGCCCAGCGCATCGTGGCGGGCGACGTGCCGGAAAGCCTGCGCGACAAGACCGTCGTCAGCCTGGACCTGGGCTCAATGGTCGCCGGCTCGAAGTACCGCGGTGAGTTCGAGGAGCGGCTGAAGGCCGTGCTCGACGAGATCAAGAACTCGGCTGGTCAGATCATCACGTTCATCGACGAGCTGCACACGATCGTCGGCGCAGGCGCCACCGGCGAGGGTTCGATGGACGCAGGCAACATGATCAAGCCGATGCTGGCCCGCGGTGAGCTGCGCCTGGTCGGCGCGACCACGCTCGACGAGTACCGCAAGTACATCGAGAAGGACGCCGCGCTGGAGCGCCGCTTCCAGCAGGTCTATGTCGGTGAGCCGTCCGTCGAGGACACCGTGGGCATCCTGCGCGGGCTCAAGGACCGCTACGAGGTGCACCACGGTGTGCGCATCACCGACTCCGCGTTGGTGGCGGCCGCGACGCTGTCCGACCGCTACATCACCTCGCGGTTCCTGCCGGACAAGGCCATCGACCTGGTCGACGAGGCCGCGTCCCGGCTGCGCATGGAGATCGACTCGCGGCCCGTCGAGGTCGACGAGGTCGAGCGGCTGGTGCGCCGCCTCGAGATCGAGGAGATGGCGCTGTCGAAGGAAGAGGACGCCGCCTCCAAGGAGCGGCTGGAGAAGCTGCGCGGCGAACTGGCCGATAAGAAGGAGGAGCTGGCCCAACTAACCAGCAGGTGGCAGAACGAGAAGAACGCCATCGACATCGTCCGCGAGCTCAAGGAGCAGCTCGAGTCGCTGCGCGGCGAGGCCGACCGCGCCGAACGCGACGGCAACCTGGAGCGGGCCGCCGAACTGCGGTACGGCCGCATCCCCGAGGTGGAGAAGAAGCTCGACGCGGCGCTCCCGCACGCCGAGGCGCGCGAGGACGTCATGCTCAAGGAGGAGGTCGGACCCGACGACATCGCCGACGTGGTGTCGGCCTGGACCGGTATCCCCGCGGGCCGGATGCTCGAGGGCGAGACGGCCAAGCTGCTGCGCATGGAGGACGAGCTGGGCAAGCGCGTCGTCGGGCAGAAGAAGGCCGTGCAGGCTGTTTCTGATGCCGTGCGGCGCAGCCGCGCCGGTGTCGCCGACCCGAACCGACCGACGGGTTCGTTCATGTTCCTGGGCCCGACCGGTGTCGGTAAGACCGAGCTGGCCAAGGCGCTGGCGGAGTTCCTCTTCGACGACGAGCGCGCGATGGTCCGCATCGATATGAGCGAGTACGCCGAGAAGCACTCGGTGGCCCGCCTGGTCGGCGCGCCTCCCGGCTACGTCGGCTACGACCAGGGCGGTCAGCTGACCGAGGCGGTGCGGCGTCGCCCGTACACGGTGATCCTGTTCGACGAGATCGAGAAGGCCCACCCGGACGTGTTCGACGTGCTGTTGCAGGTGCTCGACGAGGGCAGGCTGACCGACGGCCAGGGCCGCACGGTCGACTTCCGCAACACGATCCTGATCCTGACGTCGAACCTGGGTGCCGGCGGTACCGAGGAGCAGGTGATGGCCGCCGTGCGCGGGGCGTTCAAGCCGGAGTTCATCAACCGGCTCGACGACGTGATCATCTTCGACGGGCTGAACCCCGAGGAGCTGGTGCACATCGTCGACATCCAGCTCGAGCAGCTGGCCAAGCGGTTGGAGCAGCGCAGGCTCACCCTCGAGGTGTCCCTACCCGCCAAGAAGTGGTTGGCCGAGCGCGGCTTCGACCCGCTCTACGGCGCCCGCCCGCTACGCAGGCTGATCCAGCAGGCGATCGGCGACCAGCTGGCCAAGCTGCTGCTGGCAGGCGACGTGCACGACGGCGACATCGTTCCGGTCAACCTCAGCGCCGACGGCGACTCACTGGTGCTGGGCTGACGCCCGTCGTTCCGCCGCGAAATTGCATTCCGGCAGCGAAATGTCGAGTAGACACCTGCTGGAATGCAATTTCGCGCGGCGGATATTGGCAGATGCCGGGTTGTGACCAGGATGAGTTCGGGATTCGGCGCCACCTGCACGTAGGCTAGAGCGCAATGGTCCCGCTTTGGTTCACGCTGTCCGCGCTCTGCTTCGTCGGTGCGGCCGTGCTGCTCTACGTCGACATCGACCGTCGACGCGGCTTGGGGCGTCGACGCAAGTCCTGGGCGAAGTCACACGGCTTCGACTACGAACACGAGTCGACCGACATCGTCCAACGCTGGAAGCGCGGCGTGATGTCGACGGTCGGCGAGGTCGCCGCGAAGAACGTGGTCCTCGGGCAGATCCGCGGCGAAGCGGTGTTCATCTTCGACCTCGAAGACGTCGCGACGGTGATCGCCCTGCACCGCAAGGTCGGCACCAACGTCGTCGTCGACCTGCGGCTCAAGGGCATCAAAGAGCCGCGAGAGAACGACATCTGGCTGCTCGGGGCGATCGGCCCGCGCATGGTCTACTCCACCAATCTCGATGCCGCCCGACGTGCGTGCGACCGGCGGATGGTGACATTCGCCCACACCGCCCCCGACTGTGCCGAAATCATGTGGAACGAGGAGCACTGGACGCTGGTCTCCATGCCGGTGACCAGCACGCGCGCGCAGTGGGACGAGGGTCTGCGCACCGTGCGCCAGTTCAACGACCTTCTGCGCGTCCTGCCGCCGACCCCACAGGCCATGGCGCAGGGCAGCCAGGGCGCGCTGGCCCGGCGAAGCGGGTCGCCCAGCCGCCCGCTCACCCCGTCCGGCCGCGAACCGGCACCGGGCGTCGACGCTCCGGCCCGCCCCGAGGCGCGCTACCCCCAGCAGCCGCCCCGGCCCGACGCACGGCGTCAACCGCCGCGCAACGGACGGCAGTCACCGCACTATCAGCGGTAAGTGGCGCCCGGAGCTCGCGACCGGGGGAAGTAGCCTGAAGCCATGTCTCGCCCCGTCGCCCTGATCACCGGACCGACGTCCGGCATCGGCGCGGGCTTTGCGCGCAGGTTCGCCCGCGACGGCTACGATCTCGTGCTCGTAGCACGCGACGCGACCAGGCTCGAGCGCCTTGCCGCCGAACTGCGCGACGGCGGTGCGGCCGTCGAGGTGCTCACCGCCGACCTGGCCGAGGCCGCCGACCGCGCCAAGGTGGCCGACCGGCTCGCCGCGGGTGTTCAGGTGCTGGTCAACAACGCCGGTTTCGGAACGTCCGGCGAGTTCTGGAGCGCGGACTACTCACTGTTGCAATCGCAGCTCGACGTCAACGTCACCGCCGTCATGCAGCTGACGCACGCGGCGCTGCCCCCGATGCTGGACGCCGCGCGCGGCACGGTGATCAACGTCGCGAGCGTCGCCGGCCTGGTACCCGGCCGCGGGTCGACGTATTCGGCCTCCAAGTCCTGGGTGGTCGCATTCTCCGAAGGACTCGCCAACGGCCTGGGCGGCACCGGCGTCGGAGTGCACGCGCTGTGCCCGGGCTTCGTGCGCACCGAGTTCCACCAGCGGGCGGGCATCGACATGGACGGCACACCGTCGTGGTTCTGGCTCGAGGTCGACGACGTGGTTCGCGAGACGATGGCCGCCGTCGCGAAGGGGAAGGTCGTGATCATCCCCGGTGTGCAGTACAAGGTGCTCACCACCGCAGGACGGGTGGTGCCGCGAAACCTGGTGCGCGCCATGACCAAAGTCGTGGGCCGAGGCCGTGGTCGGACATAGGGCACCGCGTACGTGCGTGCGCTGATCGCGGCGCTGACCGCGATCGTCGTCGTCGCGGCATCGGCATGCTCCACAGACGATGCGTCGATTCGCCCCTACGGCGCGCAGACCGCCACCATCGGCGAATCCCTTGCCACACTGGGCTGGAACATGTCGATATCGAACCTGCGCTTCGACGGCGACTACGTGCTGTTCGACGTCGACGCGTCACCGGCGGATGCCGACGGGCCGCACGCCAAGCCGGAAGACATCCGGTTCGGCCTGTACGGCGCGCTCGCGCACCCGATCGAGGCCAACGGTATCGGAAGCTGTCGCGATGCGACCAACCTTGAGCTGCAACCACTCTCGGCCCCCACGCCCGACCGCCTCACCGGCACGGTCTGCATAGGGCCCGCGCGTGACCAGGTGCAGGTGCGCGGCGTGTACGCCTACTCGCCGCGCGACCGGACACCGGGCACCACCGTCGCCCACCCCGCGGCCTTCCCCGTCGGACTGCCCGCGGTCAGGGACACCGACACCGGATTGTCGATCCGCACCACGAGCCTGGATGCCTTCCGCGCCGACGGCGCCATGCTCGCCCCGGCGGCGCTGGGCGACCCGAACGCGTTCACCGGAAACGGCTACATGCTGATCGGTCTCGAGATCAGCGGTGTGGCAGAGCAATACCGCGAGGTCTCGCAGCAGCGGGGTGGGCCGGCGATGGTGCTGGTGTCGCCGACACTGCCGGCGCCCGGGCTGAGCCACGCATGCGACGTCTACGGCGCCTCGGTGTTGGTGCTTCCCGATGCCTCCCGCGACGCCGTCCAGGTGCGGGCGTCGCTGTGCACCCAGGGCGAGATCAACAAGGCGCTGCTGTACGCGACCGTTTCGCTCGTCGGTACCCACGCCGCGCTCTGGACGAAGGATGACTGACCCACCGGAACCCGAAGTCGCCGGCCCCACCGAATGGGGCGAGGCGCCCGGCGTCGGCCCGTGGCAGGGGCCCCCGCCCGACGACCCGCGCTACGACCCGGGCTTGCTCCGTGACGGGGACACCCGCAATGTCGTTGACGCGTACCGCTATTGGACACGCGAAGCGATCATCGCCGACATCGACGAGCGCAGGCACGCCCTGCACATCGCGATCGAGAACTTCGGCAACGACGCCAACATCGGCGCGGTCGTGCGCACCGCGAACGCGTTCGCCGTCGACACCGTGCACATCGTCGGCAGGCGACGGTGGAACCGTCGCGGCGCGATGGTGACCGACCGTTACCAACGGCTGCGTCACCACGACACCACCGCCGCGCTGCTCGCCCACGCGGCCGACGCCGGCCTGACGGTCGTCGCCGTCGACAACATCCCGGGGGCGGTGCGCATCGAAACCACCCCGCTGCCGCGCGACTGCCTGCTGGTCTTCGGCCAGGAGGGGCCGGGGATCACCCCCGAGGCGAGGGCCGGCGCCGCCATGACCGTGTCCATCGCCCAGTTCGGGTCGACACGCAGCATCAACGCCGGCGTCGCCGCAGGTATCGCGATGCACACCTGGATCACCCAACACGGGGACCTTTCGGCGGCCTGGTAGGGCAGGATCGACACCATGGATCAGCTCTGGGCCAACCGCGCAGCCAGCGCTGAGGCCGCGATCGCCACCCGACACATCAGACGGCTGTGGGGCCTGCCGGGCACTCAACTGGGCGTCGTCGCCTGGCCCGCGACGCGGCAGCACCGGCTGTTCGGGACATGGCACTACTGGTGGCAGGCGCATTTGCTCGACAACCTCGTCGACGCCCAACTGCGCGACCCCCGGCCCGACCGGCAAACGGCGATCGCGCGCCAGATCCGCGCACACCGGTTGCGCAACAACTTCTCGTGGGTCAACGACTACTACGACGACATGGCGTGGCTGGCGCTGGCGCTCGAACGCGCGACCGCGCTCGCATCCGTCGAGCGGCCCAAGGCGCTGAAGAAACTCTCCGAGCAGTTCATGAACGCGTGGGTGCCCGAAGACGGCGGCGGCATCCCCTGGCGCAAACAGGACCAGTTCTTCAACGCGCCCGCCAACGGCCCGGCCGCGATCTTCCTGGCCCGCTACGACCGATTGCGCCGGGCGCAGCAGATGTCGGACTGGCTCGACGAAACCCTGATCGACCCGGACACCCACCTCGTGTTCGACGGCATCAAGGGCGGCTCGCTCGTGCGCGCGCAGTACACGTACTGCCAAGGCGTGGTGCTGGGGCTGGAAACGGAACTGGCGGCGCGCACCGACGACCCCGAGCACGCCGCCCGGGTGCACCGGTTGACCGCCGCGGTCGCCGAACACATGGCGGTCGACGGCGTCATCAAGGGCGCAGGCGGTGGCGACGGTGGCCTGTTCAACGGCATCCTTGCCCGCTATCTCGCGCTCGTCGCGACCACGCTGCCGCAGAACGGCGAAGACGACGCGGCGGCCCGAGACACCGCCCGCTCGCTGGTGCTGGCCTCCGCGGAGGCGGCATGGCAAAACCGCCAGGTGATCGACGGGCTGCCGCTGTTCAGCGCATTCTGGGACCGCTCCGCCGAGATCCCCACCGCCACAGGCGAGCAGGCACAGTTCGTCGAGGGCGCGGTCAACGCCTCCGAGGTGCCCGAGCGCGACCTGTCGGTGCAGCTGGCGGGCTGGATGCTGATGGAAGCCGCCCACGCGGTGGCGGGGGAGTGAGTACCGAAGCCGGTCTACGCATCGCCCGCGTGCTGCCCGCCCGGTTCAGCGCCGGCACCAAAGCGGCCAAGACCGGGGAGAACGCCGCGGCAGGTCTGCTGCTGATCTTCACCCTCGCGGCGCTGCTGTGGGCGAATTCGCCGTGGGCGCACAGCTATTGGACGCTGCTGGACACCCATGTCGGGTTCACCTTCGCCGAGCACCGCTTCGAGCTGACCGTCAAGCATCTGATCAACGACGGTCTGATGGCGTTCTTCTTCTTCATCGTCGGCCTCGAGGTCAAGCACGAGTTCGCCATCGGCGAGCTCACCGATCGGGCCAGGGCCGCCGTACCTGTGGTGGCGGCGTTCGCCGGCCTGGTGGTGCCCGCCGCGATCTTCTTGTTGATCAACCCATCCGGACAGGACGCGCAGGCGTGGGGTGTGGTGATCTCCACCGACACCGCGTTCTTGATCGGCGCGCTGGCAATCATCAAACCCAAGTTCCCGGCCCGGCTGCGGATCTTCCTGCTCACTCTGGCCGTCGTCGACGACGTCGGTGCACTGTGCGTGATCGCCCTGTTCTACTCCGATCGCATCGACGTTGTGCCGCTTGTGGTCTCGCTGGCGCTGATTGCGACGATCGCGGTGGTGCGCTTCATGCCCGCCGGCCGGGGACCGGCCTACGCCGTGCTCGGCTTCTCCCTGTGGGTGAGCCTGTACATGGCCGGTGTGCACCCGACGCTGGCCGGCGTGGCGGTGGCCCTGTTGATTCCGGTGTTCTCGCCCGAGCGCAGCCAGGTCGAGGAGGTCGTCGCGCGTATCCGGGCGTTCCGGCAGTCGCCGAACTCCCGCTATGCCCGCGAGGTGACTCGCGGCCTCCGCGACTCGATCTCGATCAACGAGCGGCTGCAGACCAGCGTCGGCCCGTATGTGTCCTTCCTGGTGCTGCCGTTGTTCGCGTTGGTCAACGCCGGTGTCCAACTCGACGCGCAGAGCGTCTCGGCGGCGTTGCGCTCGCCCCTGACATGGGGCGTCGTCGCCGGTCTGGTGGTCGGCAAGTTCGTCGGCATCACCACCGCGACATGGATCATGCAGCGAAGCGGAGTCGGTGAACTGGCGCCGGGCCTCACCCTGCGCCGGATCGCCGGCGGTGCCGCGCTGTCCGGAATCGGCTTCACCATCTCGCTTTTCATCGTCGACATCGCGGTCGACGATCCGAGCCGTCGAGAACAGGCCATCATCGGCGTGCTTCTCGCATCGGTGATCGCCTTCTTCCTCGGCTGGTTGATCTTCCGGATCACCGACCGGCTCAGCCCGCCGGACCCGGTCGGACTCAAACTGTTGCGGCCGATCGACCCGGACCGGGACCACATCGCCGGCGAACCCGACGCCCCGCTGACGTTGGTGGAGTACGGCGACTTCGAGTGTCCCTTCTGCAGCCGCGCGACCGGGGCCATCGACGAGGTGCGCGAGCACTTCGGCGCCGAACTGCGCTACGTGTGGCGCCACCTACCGCTGGAGCGCGTCCATCCCCGCGCCTTCGATGCCGCACGGGCCAGCGAGGCCGCCGCGCTGCAGGGCAGGTTCTGGGAGATGGCCCACGAACTGTTCGGCCACCAGGACGACCTGGAGTGGTCCGACATCTATCGCTACGCCGTGGCCGCGGGTTGCGATATCGAGCGATTCGACCAGGACGTGCGGGTGCACTCGTCGACGGTCTACCACCACGTTCAGGACGACGCCCAGGACGCTGAGTTGATGGACCTGAACTCGACGCCGACCTTCTTCATCAACGGCAAACGGCACAAGGGTCCGTGGGACGCCGCCAGCCTGATCCGCGCGCTCGAAAACAGCCGAGCCCGCTAGCCCGGCTGCTCCCCGGAGGTGGAGTCGAGCGGGGGCGCGGCGATCCCGGCCCGTTTGGCCGCGCGCCGCCGCTTGTACCACTCGATGAACATCGGCAGCACCGAGATCACGACGATCGCGATCACGATCGGCTCGAGCAGCTTCTGCACGGTTTCGAACCGGCCGAGCCAATATCCGAGCAGGGTCAGGCCGACACCCCACACGACGGCGCCGACCACGTTGAACAACGTGAACACCGGATAGCTCATCCGGGCCGCGCCCGCCGTCAGCGGGGCGAGCGTGCGGACGATCGGCACGAAGCGGGCGATGACGATCGCGAACGGTCCGCGCTGCTCGAAGAACACGTGCGCCTCTTCGAGGTACTTCTGTTTCAGGATCCGCGCATCAGGCCGAAACATCGCGGTGCCGATGTTGCGCCCGATCCAGTACCCGACCTGACCGCCCAGTACCGCGGCGATGGGGATGAACAGCAGCAACTGCCACAGCTGGAAGTTGATGACCTCGCCGCCGCCTTCGGCCAGCGCGGCCGTGCCCGCGGCCAACATGCCAGCGACGAACAGCAGCGAATCGCCAGGCAGGATCGGGAACAACACCCCGGACTCGACGAAGACGACGACCAGCAGCCCGACCAGCGCCCACGTGCCGAAATAGCCCAGCAGCGTCATCGGGTCGAGGAAGTCCGGCATCAGCGCCAGGTGGTCGGTCGCCGCAAGGGCCATCGACGGTGAGGGGGTGGTCATGGCTCCCCAAGATACCGGCGCCGCTCGCCAATCCCACGTGCGCGCGCAGGGGATGCGTACACCGGTGCTGCGTCACTAATGTCTGCCTATGCCCACTCACAAGGCGGTTCTCGTCGAATCCGTCGGCGGTCCCCTCACCCTGGCCGACGTCGAAACCACCTCCCCGCCGCCGCTGCACGTGCGCATCGCCGTCGTCGCGTGCGGCGTGTGCGGTACCGACCATGGCTTCGTTACCGGCAGCTTTCCCGGCCTGAACTGGCCGATCACGTTGGGCCACGAGATCGCCGGGACGATCGCCGAGGTCGGCGAGGGCGTCGAGGACTTCGCGGTCGGTGACCGGGTGGCCGTCGGATGGTTCGGCGGCAACTGCAACCGATGTGTGCCGTGCCGCAAGGGCCAGTTCATGCAGTGCGAGCGCATGCAGGTGCCGAGCTGGCACTATCCGGGCGGCTACGCCGAATCGGTCACCGCGCCCGTCACCGCGCTGGCCCGCATCCCCGAAGGGTTGTCGTTCGCCGAGGCCGCCCCGATGGGCTGTGCGGGCGTCACCACCTTCAACGGGCTGCGTCAGACCAAAGCCAAGTCCGGTGACCTCGTTGCCGTGCTCGGCGTCGGCGGCCTCGGTCACCTCGGTGTGCAGTTCGCCAGGGCGATGGGTTTCGAGACGGTGGCGATCGCCCGCGGTGCGGACAAGGAGGCCGACGCCCGCGAACTCGGCGCTCACCACTACATCGACTCCAAGGCCGTCGACGTCGCCGCCGCGCTCAAGGACCTCGGCGGTGCGGCCGTGGTGCTGGCGACGGCGGCGAATTCACAGGCGATGGCCGACACCGTGGGCGGGCTGGCGGCCCAGGGTGAACTCGTCATCATCGGCGTCACCGCCGACCCGTTGCCGATCGCCCCGGTCCAGCTGATCACCGACGGTCTGAGCGTCAGCGGCCATCCGTCGGGCACCTCGCGTGACGTCGAGGAGACGATGCACTTCGCGGTGCAGAGCGGGGTGCGCGCCCGGATCGAGCAGCGCCCGCTGACCGAGGCCGCCGAGGCCTACGCCGCAATGGAGGAGGGCCGGGCCCGATACCGCATGGTCTTGACCATGTGAACCGGGCGTCGCGGTGGGATAATCGCCGAAACGGCGAGAGGACGGCCCATGCCCATCGCAACGCCCGAGCTGTACGCGCAGATGCTCGACCGGGCCAAGGAGCACGGTTACGCGTTCCCGGCCATCAACTGCACGTCATCGGAATCGGTGAACGCGGCCATCAAGGGCTTCGCCGACGCCGGCAGTGACGGGATCATCCAGTTCTCAACCGGCGGAGCGGAATTCGCGTCGGGCCTCGGGGTCAAGGATATGGTCACCGGTGCGGTTGCGCTCGCCGAGTTCGCTCACGTCATCGCCGACAGGTATCCGATCACCGTGGCGTTGCACACCGACCACTGTCCCAAGGACAAGCTCGACACCTACGTTCGGCCGCTGCTGGCCATCTCGCAGCAACGGGTTTCCGACGGTGGGCAGCCGTTGTTCCAGTCGCACATGTGGGACGGCTCGGCGGTCCCGCTCGACGAGAACCTCGAGATCGCGCGCGAACTGCTCAAGGACGCCGCCGCGGCGAAGATCGTGCTTGAGATCGAGATCGGTGTGGTCGGCGGCGAGGAGGACGGCGTCGCCAACGAGATCAACGACAAGCTCTACACCACCGCAGAGGATTTCGAGAAGACCGTCGAGGTGCTCGGTGCAGGCGAGCACGGCAGGTACCTGCTGGCCGCGACGTTCGGCAACGTGCACGGCGTGTACAAACCGGGCAACGTCAAACTCCGGCCCGAAATCCTCGACGAGGGGCAGAAGGTCGCCGCGGCCAAACTTGGATTACCTTCGGAGGCAAAGCCTTTCGACTTCGTCTTCCACGGCGGCTCGGGCTCGCTGAAGTCCGAGATCGAGGATGCGTTGCGCTACGGCGTGGTGAAGATGAACGTCGACACCGACACCCAGTACGCGTTCACCCGGCCGGTGGTCGCGCACATGTTCACCAACTACGACGGCGTGCTCAAGATCGACGGTGAGGTGGGCGACAAGAAGGCCTACGATCCGCGCAGCTACCTGAAGAAGGCGGAGGCCTCGATGAGCGAACGCGTCGTCGAGGCGTGCCGCGATCTGCACAGCGCGGGGCGTTCGGTCACCGCGTCCGCGTGACGTCGGTGCGCTAACCGTCGCTCAGCGATCGGTAGTGCACCGAACTCGCTTATTGCGGCGCCTGGCAGATCTTCCACTGGTCGTCGCGGAATTCCAGATCGAAGCTGCGCGTCGACCGGGTCTGGGGCGCGTAGGCCATGAACGCGGTCACGTTCGCCTCGGCGTGGTCGCCGTTGATCACCACCTGGTCGATGCTGGCGACCACCGGATACTGCTTGGCGGCGGCGACTCGTTCGTGGATCTCCTCCCACGTCTTGTCGTCGTATCTGACGTAGCTGTCGCGCTTGCTGCCGCAGGTGATGCTGCGCAACTTCGCCAGGTCGCCGCTCTGGATCGCGGTGTCGAATTCCTCGATGGTGTTGCGGACCATCTCCTCCTGCGACGCCCCCGGCTTCGAGTCCCGGGTCAACAACACGGTGCCGAGCACGGCGATAGCCACCAGCGCGGCGATGACCAGCACCACGGCCACCACCCACCCCCAGCTGCGGCGCTGCTGCGGAGCGCCGGGAGCGTCGCCACGCGGCGGAATAACCTGCGGGGCAACGGATTTCTGCTGTTCTGCGACGCCGGGGGAGGAGAACACCTCGGTGGCCGGTTCCGCAGGGGTGTCGATCTTCTGGGTCGTGCCCGCATCGAATCCGGAGGGCGCGGTGAATCGGCGCTCACCCTGCTCGACGCCCGGCGCCGACTCGGTGTGCGGTTGAGCGGTCGACATCACCTCGGTCGCTGGCTCGTGATCGGCGTGCGGTTCGATCACCTCGGTGGCCGCGTCGGCGTCGTGAACCTCGCGGGTCTCGTCGGCGCGCGAATCGTCGTCAGCGGAGTCGGCGGGCCGAGCATCGTCGCTTTCGGGTGTTTCGGGGTTCTCGGAGGCGTCAACGTCCGAGGCGTCCGACCCTTCCGGACCATCTTCCGGCTGGTCAGGCCCTGATGGATTCGACATGCCTGTTGCGGTCCTCCCTTACGACGCTACGGCCGGAAGCTTAGTCACCGCTGCCCAGTCCGCGCTCGGACCCCGTGCGGCGCCGCCCGCAGCGGCGCGCACGGCACAATGGGGGCCATGACAGGGATGGGTGATCTTCTGGGGCCGGATCCGGTGCTGCTGCCCGGCGACAGCGACGCCGAAGCCGAACTCGCCGCCGGGGAAAAGCCCGCGATCGTGGCGGCCGCGCATCCCTCCGCGTCGGCCGCATGGGCGACGCTGGCCGAGGACGCGCTCTCCGACGACAGGGCGATCACCGCCTACGCCTATGCGCGCACTGGCTATCACCGCGGGCTGGATCAGTTGCGCCGCAACGGCTGGAAGGGCTTTGGTCCCGTGCCCTACCGTCACGAACCCAACCGCGGATTTCTGCGCTGTGTCGCGGCGCTGGCCCGTGCGGCCGACGCGATCGGGGAGACCGACGAGAACCAGCGCTGCCTGGACCTGCTCGACGACTGCGATCCGTCGGCGCGGGCCGAACTCGGGCTCGCCTGACTATTCCGCTTCGCAGTTGCAGTCCCCGGTGCCGTCGCCGGGTTCCACCTGAACCGTCGCATGATCCAGACCGCGTTCGGTCAGCACGGCACGCGCATCATCGAGCACCAGCGCCGAATCGCGGTTGCTGGTCAGATGCGCGGTGACCATGTCCTTGCCCGGCACCAGGGTCCACACGTGCAGATCGTGCACATCGGTCACGCCCTCGACCGCGCACAGGGCGGTCCGCAACTCCTCGACGTCGATGTGAGCGGGCGACGACTCCGACAAGATCCGCAAGGCGGCCCGCGCCAGTGCGAACGCCCGCGGCAACACCCACAGCGCGACGAACACCGCGACCACGACGTCGGCGTACGGCCAGCCCGTCGTGACCGTGACGATGCCGGCGATCAGCACGCCGATGCTGCCGACGGTGTCGGCGACGACCTCCATGTAGGCGCCCTTGACGGCCAGGCTCGTCTCGGAGTGCGAGCGCAGCAGCAGCACGACCACGGCGTTGGCCACCAGCCCCGCCAATGCCACGACGATCATCGGCACACCGGGGACCTCGGGGGCGTCTCCGATCCGTTCGATCGCCTCGATGAGGATGAACGCCGCGACGCCGAGTAGCAGCACCGCGTTGGCCACGGCGGTGAACACTTCGGCGCGGTGCCAGCCGTACGTGCGGGCGGGGGAGGTGCTGCCCCTGCGGGCGAGCAGCACCGCGGTCAGGCCCATGAACATCGCGACCAGATCGGTCAGCATGTGGCCGGCGTCCGCCAACAGCGCGATGGAGTTGATCATCAGCGCCGTGACGAGCTCGATCACGAAAAAGGCGGTCAGGATCGCCGCGGCGACCGCCATCCGGCTGACCCGGGTGTCGCCTCTGCTGTGATCGTGACCGGCACCCATGCCAGCAATATATGCGGAAATATGCATATGTTGCAAGGAGGTGGCCCGCCGGCGCTCATCGCGGCGGGATCAGAACCAGGCCGACCAGAACCGGGTCAGATCGCTGCCCAGCCACACCAGCGGGCGCGGCACGCCCGTGAAGTCGAAGAACCACAGCACCACCTGCCAGAACCACGTGTTGAGTCCGGGGGTGAAGAGCAGCAGTAGCAGGACCAGCAGGCCCCACTGCTTGGCCGGAGCCACCGCTCGTTGGGTCTGCGGGCTCAGGTGCGGCTCGAGCGCGCCGTATCCGTCCAGCCCGGGTACCGGCAGCATGTTCAGCACGAACGCGGTGACCTGGAGAAAGCCCAGGAACGCCATGCCGGCCCAGAAGACGCCGTGCGCGGGGTCGTAGAGCACGCTCGTCACCACCAGCAGCAGCACCGCGAACACCAGGTTGGTGGACGGTCCCGCCAGGCTGACCAGTGTGCGCTGGCGTCGGGTCATCCAACCGGTGTGGACATACACCGCCCCGCCGGGCAGGCCGATCCCGCCGATCGCGATGATCACGACCGGCAGCCCGATCGACAACAGGGGGTTGGAGTACTTGAGCGGGTTGAGCGTGAGGTAGCCGCGCACCGCGACGTCGCGGTCGCCGAACCGCCATGCGGTGTAGGCGTGCGCGAACTCGTGCACGCACAGCGACACCAACCAGCCCGCGATCACGAACGTGAACACCCCGACATAGGCCAGCGGTCGCGAGATCTCCGTCGCGCACACCCATGCCAGTACGCCGCCGGCCACGGTGGCCGCCACGATCGCCAGGAACACCGGGCTGGGCCGCACCGACTGGTGCAGCGGACGAACGCTCACGGGTCGAAGCTACCCGAGGTCAGCGCACCCGCAGCCAGCCTTCGGTGTGCCGGTAGAACGTCGAGCGCTTCACCGGACGGGCCGCCTTGACGCCGTCGCGGACCACGATGGCGCCGGTGGTGCCGAGCTGGGCCGCCCGTCCCGTCACCCACCGTTGCGGCCGCATGTGACGCGACAACACGGCCGCGCGCAGTCCGGGCATCGCCAGTATCGGTTCGATGCGCACTCCGGTCGCCGCTCCGTCGAAGAGCACCTCGTCGTCGACGACGGCCTCGCCGATCAACTCGGCGGGCGGCGAGCCCTTCTCGGGTCCGCTCTCACCGAGCCAGAACGCGGCGCCGACGAGCGCGGCTCCCCGGTCGTCGCGGATGAGCGGCACCCGCGTGGCACGGCCGCGCAGTGCCCGGCGCGCGTGCCACGGCCTGCGCACGTGGGCCACCTCGACACCGAGCCGATCGGTGCGCAGCAGTCGGGTCAGCACCGTCGCCACATCGGCCTCGGAGCCGACGACGACGAGGCGACGGCAGGGGGTATCCGGTGTCTCGGCAACCGGCAGGCCGCGCAGCGCGGCCGGTATCCGACGTCGGCCGAAACGCAACACCACGACCTCAGCGGTGCTCAAGTTCGGCTCCTCGCAAGTTGCTGGGATAGGGTGTCTCACCGGCTGCAACAAGGTTTTGGGTGCAAGGGTAGCCGGAATTGCGAGGACCAAGTCATGCCGGCAATCGTGCTCATCGGCGCGCAATGGGGCGACGAGGGCAAAGGTAAAGCCACCGACCTGCTCGGTGGACGCGTCCAGTGGGTGGTGCGTTATCAGGGCGGCAATAACGCCGGCCACACCGTCGTGCTGCCGACCGGTGAGAACTTCGCCCTCCACCTGATCCCGTCGGGCATCCTCACGCCGGGCGTGACCAACGTCATCGGCAACGGCGTGGTGGTCGACCCAGGGGTGCTGCTCACCGAACTGCAGGGGCTCGTCGACCGCGGCGTGGACACCGAGCGCCTGCTGATCTCCGCCGACGCACACCTTCTGATGCCGTATCACGTCGCGATCGACAAGGTCGTCGAGCGGTATGCGGGCAGCAAGAAGATCGGCACCACCGGCCGCGGTATCGGCCCCTGCTACCAGGACAAGATCGCCAGGATCGGCATCCGCATGGCCGATGTGCTGGACCGCGCGTTGCTGGCCGAGAAGATCGAGGCCGCACTGGACTTCAAGAACCAGGTGCTGGTCAAGGTCTACAACCGCAAGGCGCTCGACGCCGCCGAGGTGGTCGACAGCCTGCTCAACCAGGCCGAGGGTTTCAAGCACCGCATTGCAGACACCCGCTACCTGCTCAACACGGCGCTGGAGAACCGAGAGACGGTGCTGCTCGAGGGTTCCCAGGGCACCCTGCTCGACGTGGACCACGGCACGTATCCCTATGTGACGTCGTCGAATCCGACGGCCGGTGGCGCCGCGGTGGGATCGGGCATCGGGCCCACCCGGATCACCACGGTGCTCGGAATCCTCAAGGCCTATACGACGCGCGTCGGCTCGGGTCCGTTCCCCACTGAGCTGTTCGACGAGAAGGGCGAGTACCTGTCCAAGACCGGTGGCGAGTTCGGCGTCACGACCGGCAGGCGACGCAGGTGCGGTTGGTTCGACGCAGTCATCGCCCGATATGCCACCAGGGTCAACGGCATCACCGATTACTTCCTCACCAAACTCGACGTGCTGTCCAGCCTGGAGACCGTGCCGGTGTGTGTCGGATACCGGGTGCACGGCCGGCGTCTGGTCGACATGCCGATGACCCAGTCCGAGATCGCGCTTGCCGAGCCGATTTACGAAGAGCTGCCCGGCTGGTGGGAGGACATTTCCGGAGCGCGCGAGTTCGACGACCTGCCGGCCAAGGCGCGCGACTACGTACTGCGGGTGGAAGAGCTTGCCGGAGCGCATGTTTCGTGTATCGGCGTGGGCCCGGGCCGAGACCAGACGATCGTGCGTCGCGATATCCTGGCCCAGCCGTGATGTGGGGGCACCGCCAGCTTGCGGGGGACGCTTGCGCGAAGAGCCGACCGCGATGACGGATCCGCACCTCGAAGATCCCGACTACGACAAGCACGGCGGATTCCCGAACTATCAACGGGCCGAGCCCGGGCCGGGATTCGGCCGGTTCCTCACGGCGATGCGCCGCGCACAAGACCTCGCGGTGTCGGCCGATCCGGACAGCGACACCTGGGACCGAGCCGCCGACCAGGCCGAGGCCCTGGTGGCACTTCTCGACCCCTTCCGCGCCGCCGAAGGTGTCGGCCCGGCCAACCGCGTGCCGTCGCTGCCCGGCGCGGGCAGCCTGCTGATGCCGCCGTACCGGGAGGTGGAGCTCCACCCGACCGGGGTCACCCTCAAGGTCCAGTTCAGCCGGTATCACGTCGGAGGCAACTCCGCCGTGCACGGCGGTGTGCTGCCGTTGCTGTTCGACTCGGTGTTCGGCATGGTGATCCACGCCGTCGGCCGGCCGATCAGCCGCACCGGCTTCCTGCACGTCGACTACCGCAAGGTGACCCCCATCGACACCGAGCTGTCGGCCCGCGGCTGGCTGCGGGAAGCCCAGGGACGCAAGGCGTTCGTCAACGCCGAGCTGCGCGACCCCGACGACAACCTGCTCGCCGAGGCGAACGGGTTGATGATCCAGCTGCTCGCCGGTCAGCCGTGAGGCCGATGGCGTGACAACCGACGACACCGGTCCGCGGCCTCCAAGCCTGACCGCCCCTCGCTCGGCCGCCCTGGCCGGTGTCGCGTTCGCGCTGTTGTTCGCGACGGCGCTGGTGCTGATCCGCATTGCCCTACCCGAGGGCCGGGAGCCGGGTTCGCAGTGGGTGGCTGAGCACAGCGTCAACATGCGGATCGCGGCGATTTTGATGCCGTTCGCGGGGATCGCGTTCCTTTGGTTCATGGGCGTCCTGCGGGACGGCATGGGGCGCTACGAGGACAAGTTCTTCGCGACCGTATTCCTCGGAAGCGGCCTGCTGTTCTTGGCGATGATGTTCGTCGCCGTCGCCATGGGTGTGGGTCTCGAACACAGCGGCGCGGCAGCGTATCCCGGTGTCGCCGCGTTCGGACAGATGACGCTGATGACGATCTCGAAGACCTACGCGCTGCGCATGGCGGCGGTGTTCATGATCTCGCTGGCCACGATCTGGCTGCGGACGCGGCTGATGCCGCGGTGGTTGAGCATCGCCACCTACGTCGTGGCGGTGGCGGTGCTACTGGCCGCCGACCTGAGCATGTGGTCGGTGCTGATCTTCCCGGCGTGGGTCCTGGTCGTCAGCGTGCAACTCCTCGCGCACCGACCCGGCCCTCACTAATCGACGAGCCGCAAAGCTTGTGCCGGGCAGAGCTTCACGGCTTCGCGGGCGTGGTCGAGCTCATCGTCGGGCACCTCATCGACCAGCACCACGACGATGCCGTCGTCGTCCTGGTCGAAAACCGCGCCGGCCGACATCACGCAGTTGCCCGCCTGAATGCAGACGTCGCGCTCGGCGTGCACCTTCACATCCGTCACCTCCAATCCACTGATAGCGATTTGAGACCGTAGATGAAGTGGAACGACCGGAACTGCACATCGGCGAAGTCCTCGGCCAGCCGCAGTGCCGGAAAACGTTGCAGCAGAGCGGGAAACGCGATCCGCATCTCCATTCGGGCCAACGGCGCGCCGAGGCAGTGGTGCACACCGTGCCCGAAGGCGAGATGTCCGGCGGCGCCGCGGCCGATGTCGAGCACATCCGGGTCGTCGATGAAGTCGGGATCGCGGTTGCCCGACGGTAGCGACGCGAACACCAGCTGCCCGGCCGGGATCGCGACACCCGCGATCTCGACGTCGGTGGTGGTGATACGCGGTATCGCGGTGTGCACGATGGACAACCAGCGCAGCAGCTCCTCGACCGCGGGGCCGACGGCGTCGGGATCGTCGCGGACGACGGCGAGTTGTTCGGGATGGCGCAGCAGGGCCAGCGTGCCAAGGCCGAGCATGTTGGAGGTGGTCTCGTGGCCGGCGAGCAGCAGCAGCCCGGCGATGCCGACGAGTTCGTCGTCGGTGAGCTCGGCGCCGTGTTCGCGAACCAACATGCCGAGGATGTCGTCGCCGGGCTGTCGCCGTGCCCGTTCGACCAGCGACCGCATGTAGGCCCGCCCGGCCCGCTGCAACTCGAGGCGCTCGGTGAACGGTAGCGACAAGTCGAGCTGGCGCGCGCTGCGGTGCTGGAAGTCGTCCCGGTCCTCGTAGGGCACCCCGAGCAGTTCGCAGATGACCAGCGACGGGATCGGCAGCGCGAAGTGCTCGACGAGATCTGCGGGGGCTCCGGCGGTTTCCATCATGTCCAGGTGTGTCTGGACGATCTCGACGATGCGAGGCTCGAGCCGTTTGATCCGGCGGATCGTGAACTCCGGGGTGAGCATGCGGCGCAGCCGCTGATGCTCGGGCGGGTCCAGACCGAGCAGGTTGCCGGCCCGGGCGCTGGCGAGCTCTTCTTCCGACAACGTCGGAGCGCCGGGGACGACGAATCCCGGAGGGCGGCCGTTGGAGAACCTCTCGTGGTCGGACAGCACCATCTTGACGTCGTCGTGCCGGGTGACCAGGTACACCGTCATACCGAAGGCGTTGACCACCGTGCGAACACCGGTGGTGTCGCGAATCTCGGCCAGCGCAGGGGTGGGATCGAAGGCGTCGCGACGCATATGCAGAGGCGGCAGCTCCGGTGCTTGCGTCATGACCCGACGCTACCCGCCGTGATACGGCGTCGCCGAGACCGACGGTATGGCCGCTTTCACCCGCGCGAATCGACCGAAGCGTCCCTTTCGGCGTCCTGCCCCTTGAGCGCGGGCCACCAGATGCGCGGTCCGATGAGCGTGAACAGCGCGGGGATGATCACGGTGCGCACGATGAAGGTGTCGAGCAGGATGCCAAGGCCGACGATGATGCCGATCTGCGTGAGCACGATCAACGGCAGCACGCCGAGCACGCAGAACACCGCGGCCAACACGATGCCCGCGCTGGTGATCACCGCTCCGGTCGCGGACACCGCGCGCACGATCCCGCCGCGCGTGCCGTGTTCCGGAGTCTCCTCACGCGCGCGGGTGACCAGGAAGATCGTGTAGTCCACCCCCAGCGCCACCAGGAACAGGAACGCGAACAGCGGTGTGGTGTTGTCGAGTGCGGGGAAGCCGAACACATGCACGCTGGCCCAGCCGCCGAGCCCCAGCGCGGCCAGCGCGCTGAGCACCGTGACCGCCACCAGGATCAGCGGTGCCAGCGCGGCGCGCAGCAATACGTACAGCACCGCGAGCACCACGACGAGGATGGCCGGTACCACGACCGCCCGGTCGCGGGACGCAGCGGCGCTGGCGTCGCGGGCGGTTGCGTCCGAACCGCCGACCAACGCCTCCGGGTCGGCGGTCTGCACCGAATCACGCAGTGCATCAACGGTTTCGAATGCTTCGTCCGAGGCGGGTTCGGCGTCGATGACGACCGACCACTGCGTCAGACCGTCGGCGGTCGGCCCCGCGGGGTTGGCCGACACCACGCCGGGCGTCTCGGTGATCGCGCGCTGTACGTCGGCGGCGCGCTCGGTGGAGGCGATGACACGGGTGGGATCGGTCAGGCCGCTCGGGAAGTGGTCGGCCAACCGCTCGTACCCGCTGACCGATTCGGCCTGCACCCGGAACTGCTCGGTCTGAGACAGGCCTATCGGGGTGGCGACCAACCCGATGCACAGCACCGCGAGGCCGCCGATCGCGATCGTCGCGACGGAAGCGGGCCTACGGGCCACCGCCTCGGTGATGCGGTGCCAGATGCCGCTGTCGGTGAGCGCCCGGTCGCCGATCTTGGGGATGAACGGCCAGAACAACCGCTTGCCGAACAGGGCGAGCAGCGGCGGCAGGACCAGCAGCACGAACACCGCGGCCACGATGAGGCCCGCTGCTGCTTGAACACCCAGGCTGCGAACGCTCGGAGACGACGCGAACACCAGCGTGAGCAGCGCCAGCACCACCGTGGCGTTGCTGGCGATGATCGCCGGGCCGGCCCGTCGCACCGCAGTGTCCAGCGCGTCATGATGGTTCTCGGTGCGGCCCAACTCTTCCCGGTACCGGGAGATGAGCAGCAGCGCGTAGTTGGTACCCGCGCCGAACACGAGCACGCTCGTGATGCCCGAGGTCGAACCGTCCGGGCTCATACCGACCGCCTGGGCCACCGCGGTGCCGAGCACGGCGGCCACCCGGTCGGCGAATCCGATCACCGCCAGCGGCACCAGCCACAGCACGGGAGAGCGGTAGGTGATGATCAGCAGCAGTGCGACAACCGTCGCGGTCACCGCGAGCAGCGTGAAATTGGCGCCGGAGAACGAGTTCGCGATGTCGGCGCCGAACGCCGGACCGCCGGTGACCTCGCTGCGCAGGTCGGCGGGCAACCCCTCGGAAGCCTCCGCGCGCAGGTTTTCGACCGCGTCGGTGAGGTCGAACCCGGACAGGTCGGCGTCCATCGGCACAACCGCGAGGCCGGCCGCGCCATCCTCGGAAATCTGGGCCGCGGGCCACTTCTGTGTGACCGCATCGACGTCGGCCGGGCTCAGCGGGGCGCCGTCGGTGCGGGTGATCACGACGATCGCGGGCACGCGGTCACCGCCGGGGAACTGGGCGCGCAGCGCGTCGACGCGCGCGGACTCGGCGGAGTCGGGTACGGGCACCGGTGACTGCGAGCTGGAATCGTCGCTGCCGACGAGGCCCATCAGGGCGCCCGAAACGAGCACCACGAGTACCGCGAGTATCCAGGAGATGCGGCGGGACATGCCTACGAATATTTCAAAAACTTAACTAACAATCAAACCACTCCGGCCGGCTCGGCCTATGCTTTCGGCGTGTCAGAGGACCGCGGCGCGCTGGAGGCGACGATCGCCGCCGACGTGCGCGCGATGAACGCCGAATCCGATGAGATCGGCAGGCTGTTCGCAAGCCGACATGATGTCGCGGCCAACGATTTTCGGGCATTGCTGCATGTGATGGTCGCCGAGACCGACGGGGTGCCGCTGACGGCGGGGGAGCTGCGCAAGCGGATGGGCATGTCGGCCGCCGCGATCACCTACCTGGTCGAGCGGATGATCGGCTCCGGGCACTTCCGCCGAGAGTCCGATCCGCGGGATCGCCGGAAGGTGATCCTGCGTGTGGCGGATCACGGAGTGGACGTCGCCCGAGGGTTTTTCACCCCGCTCGGTGAACAAACGCGCACCGCGCTTGCGGGTTTGTCCGATGACGAGCTGGCCGCCGCCCATCGCACGTTCACCGCACTCATCGACGCCATGCGGCAGTTTCGCGGTCGGCTGGAGCAGTCCGTCATCCCGAATTGAGCACGCCTGCTCGACGGCGGTGGCCGGTGCGCGACGGTGTCTGGCAGGCTTGAGCCCCGATGACTGATACCCCCCAGACAGCGGTCGGGCCCGCCGATCCGGTGACCGACCCCGAACCGGTCGCCGGCACGCCTGGCGCCTCATCGGTGATGCTGCTCGGCTCGGGCGAACTGAGCCGGGAGCTGGCGCTGGCGTTCCAGCGGTTGGGCGCCGAGGTGATCGCGGTCGACCGCTACGCCGACGCCCCGGCGCACGCCGTCGCCGATCGCCCGGTCGTCGCGAAGATGAACGACGCGGAGGAGCTGACCGCGCTCATCGAGAAGGAGAATCCGCGCTACGTGGTGGCCGAGGGTGCTGTCATCGCCGCCGACGCGCTGATCGCCGTCGCCGAGCGCGGCGTCGCCGAGGTGCTCCCGACCCCGCGCAGCACCCGGCTGGCCCTGGATCGGGAGGGCCTGCGCCGGTTGGCAGCCGACGAGCTGGGCCTTCCCACCGCACCGTTCTGGTTCGCCGGATCGCCCGAGGAACTCAGTGCGGTCGTCCAGCACGCCGGTTTCCCGTTGGTGGTCAAGCCGATCGCTTCGGCTGCGGGTGAGGGCGAGTCGGTACTGGTGCGCGCCGAGGACGTCGAACCCGCGTGGCAGCGCGCGGTCGCCGCCGGCCGGATCCCGCACAACCGCGTAATGGTCGAGTCGGTGGTCGAGATCGATTTCGAGGTCACCCTGCTGACGATCCGCACGGTCGGGCCGACGGGACCCGCCGTGCACTTCTGTGAGCCCATCGGGCACCGCCAGGCCGACGGCGACGCGCTCGAGTCGTGGCAGCCGCAGCGGTTGGCGCCGGCCGCACTGGATGCCGCGAAATCGATCGCCGCGCGCATCGTGAACTCGCTGGGCGGACGCGGCGTGTTCGGTGTCGAACTGTTGGTGCGCGGTGACGAGGTGTACTTCGACAACGTGCGCCCCCGACCGCACGACAGCGGCCTGGTCACGCTGCGCTCGCAGCGGCTTTCGCAGTTCGACCTGCACGCCCGCGCGATCCTGGGTCTGCCCGTCGACACGATCATGATCTCGCCCGCCGCCTCGGAGATCGTTTACGCCGGCGCGGAGGCGCGACCCGCGAGCGGACAGGATCCGCAGGCGGTGCTCGCCGAGGCGCTCGCCGTGGCCGAAAGCGACGTCGCCTTGTTCAACCGCCCCGACGAGACCGAAGACAGGCGCCGGCTCGCGGTGGCGATGGCGACCGCGCCCGACCCGATCGTCGCCCGCGACCGCGCTCGACGCGTCACCGCCGCGCTGCGCAGGCTCTGGTAGCGGTGGCCGAATCCAAATCCACACCCGGCGACCGGCCCACCACGGCGCCGTTTCTGATCGGGCTCACAATCTTTGTGCTCGTCGTGATCGTAATCGGGCTGCTGAACCTGTTCGGCGGCGAGCAGGAGCCCGCTGACCAGCAGGTGGCGCGTGCCGCCGTCGGGCAGAACGACGCACTGCAACGGCAGAACTACTCCGACTACCGCGGCTACACCTGCCCGGAGCAGGCTGGCACCGAAGCGCAAGTTCTTGCCGCGCAACGGGATTCCGTCGCTCAGCGCGGTGAGCGGTTCGTCGATGACGTCACCGAGGTCGCCGTCGCCGGTGACCGCGCCACCGCCAAGGTGACCTACCATTTCGACAACGCGCCCGACGACAAGAAGGTCGTCGAGATGGTGTTCATCCGCGACGGCGACGCCTGGAAGGTCTGTTCCCCCGGTCCCAGGTAGCTGTGGGACACTCAACGACCGTGAGTTACGCCGGAGACATCACGCCCGAAGAGGCTTGGAAGCTGCTGACCGGCACCCCCAACGCGGTGCTGGTGGATTGCCGCACCGACGCCGAGTGGCGCTTCGTGGGCGTACCCGATCTGTCGTCGCTGCAGCGCGAGGTCGTGTTCATCGAGTGGAACCGGGCCGACGGCACGCACAACGACGCGTTCGTCTCCGATCTGCGGCGCGAGATCGCCGACGCCGGTTCCGACGCGGGGCCGGTGGTCTTTCTGTGTCGCTCCGGCAACCGGTCGATCGGCGCGGCCGAGGCCGCCACCGAGGCCGGGATCGGGCCGTCGTACAACGTGCTCGACGGCTTCGAGGGCCACCTCGACGAGAACGGGCACCGCGGCGGAACCGGGTGGAAGGCAGTCGGACTTCCCTGGAAACAGTCATGAGTGCCGATTCCGAGAAGACGGTCCCGTCCGTCCGCATACCCGCGGAGCTGCCGGAGGGAGTCAGCCAGGCGACCATCGGCGTGCGCGGCGGGTTGCTGCGCTCGGAGTTCGAAGAGACCGCCGAGGGGCTGTTCCTCACCTCGGGCTATGTGTATGCCTCGGCCGCCGACGCCGAGAAGGCGTTCACCGGAGAGATCGACCGATATGTGTACTCGCGCTACGGTAATCCGACCATCTCGATGTTCGAGGAGCGGCTGCGCCTGATCGAGGGGGCTCCCGCCTGCTTCGCGACCGCGACGGGCATGGCGGCGGTGTTCACGTCGCTCGGGGCGTTGCTGGGTGCCGGTGATCGGCTGGTCGCCGCGCGCAGCCTGTTCGGCTCGTGCTTCGTGGTGTGCAACGAGATCCTGCCGCGGTGGGGTGTGGAGACCGTGTTCGTCGACGGGGACGACCTGTCGCAGTGGGAAGAGGCCCTCTCGGTGCCCACGCAGGCAGTGTTCTTCGAGACCCCGTCCAATCCGATGCAGTCGCTGGTGGACATCGCCGCGGTTTCTGAGCTCGCGCACGCCGCGGGTGCAAAAGTGGTGCTGGACAACGTGTTCGCCACGCCGATCCTGCAGCAGGGTTTCCCGCTGGGGGCCGACGTCGTCGTCTACTCGGGGACCAAGCACCTCGACGGGCAGGGCCGTGTGCTCGGCGGTGCGATCCTCGGCGACAAGCAGTACATCGACGAGCCGGTGCAGAAGTTGATGCGCCACACCGGGCCCGCGCTGAGCCCCTTCAACGCGTGGACACTGCTCAAAGGACTGGAGACGCTCGCGGTGCGGGTGGACTACCAGAACACGTCGGCGCAGCGGGTCGCCGAATTCCTGGAGGAGCACCCCGCGGTGAGCTGGGTGCGCTATCCGTTCCTCGAATCACACCCGCAGTACGACCTGGCCAAGCGCCAGATGACCGGGGGCGGAACGGTTGTCACGTTCGAGGTCGTCGGCGGCAGCAAGGAGCGCGCGTTCGAGGTGCTCGACAAGCTGCGCATCGTCGACATCTCGAACAACCTCGGCGACGCCAAGTCGTTGGTCACCCACCCGGCGACCACCACCCACCGCGCGATGGGGCCGGAGGGCCGTGCCGCGATCGGGCTGGGCGACGGTGTCGTGCGGATCTCGGTGGGCCTGGAGGGAACCGACGACCTGCTCAACGATCTCGATCAGGCGTTGAGCTGAGTGTCCAAACGCAGCGACGCGAAGAAGGCCCGCCGGCGCAAGCGGCAGGCCGCCCGCAACGAGCGCTGGATACCCGACACGGTGATGGACGCACTGACCGAAGAGACCGCGACGGCGGCGGTGCTCGAGGCCTTCGACGAGCGAATCACCGAGCGCGGCTGGGTGTTCGACGACGAGCTCTCCGACGAGGAGTCCGCGCTGTGGTTCTACCCACCCTCGCAGGCCGAGGTGCCGGACGAGGATCTGGTGTCGGTCACCACGGTCGTGCTCACTGCTGACGACGACGCCGACGTCGCGCATGTGGTGTTCGTGGGCACGGCCGACGACTACCAGTTCAACTTCGACGAGCTGTTCGAGTCCCTTGACGTCGTGGAGGCCTACCGGTTGGGCGATCCCGCACCGACGTTCCCGGTCTAGCGCCGGTCAGTCCTCGACGACACCCTGCGCGGTGCGCGCCCGGTCCTCGTACTTCTTGCGGGCGGTCGTGTCGAAGTCGAGGAAGACCCGGTCCAGTCCGAGCTTGTTGTTGAGCCAACGACGCCCGCGCGGGCCGAGCATCTGCGCGGCCTGGGCGGTGAAGCGCAGCGGAGTCGGCACGGAGACATGGGTTTTCGGCTTGTCGAGGGTCTTGACGATCGCCGCGGCGATGTCCTCGGGCTCGACCGGTTTGATCGCACCGCCGCTCTTGGTGCCCGAGATCAGCTCGGTGTTGGTGAACGGCGGCATGATCACCGACACGTCGACGTTGTGTTGCGCGACCTCGTCGGCCAGCGCGGCCGTCAGCCCGACGACACCGAACTTCGCGCCCACGTACACGACCTGACCCGGCACCGGGATCAGCCCCGACAGCGAGGCGATGTTGATGATGTGGCCGCTGCGCCGCGCGATCATGTCCGGCAGCACCAGCTGACAGCCGGTGATCACGCCGTAGAGGTTGACCTCGAGGCTCGACCGGATCGACTGCTCGGTCTCGTCGACGAAAGGTCCGATCGGCATCACGCCGGCGTTGTTGATCAACACGTCGATGCGTCCGCCGCCCTCGGTGCGGGCCTTGTCGAGGAACGACGCGAACGACTCCCGGTCGGTGACGTCGAGCGGATAGCCTGACGCCTGCCCCAGGTTGCCCAACTGCGCGACGGCCGATTCCTGCAGTGCCACGTCGCGGTCGCCGATCACCACGCGGGCGCCACGCGCCAGCAGCGCCTTGGCGGTCGCAAAGCCGATTCCGCGGGCGGCACCGGTGATCGCGATGGTCTTGCCCCTGATGTTGTCCATGCGGCCAAACTTTACACGTGTCAAGTTTGGTTGGGGAAGTGGCGATTCTCGGATCGGGCCGAGCCGTCGCGACGTACAGGAATGGACGCGCCCGGTTCGCGTTGGACAGTGAGGTGAAACCAATGTCGACCCAGCTCACGTTCGTCGCCGTCCGCCAGGACGATCCCTTGGCCGAGCCGTTGCTGGCCGAGTTGACGGTCGAGTACTCCAGGCGTTACGGCCCGCCCGAAGAAACGGTGAGCACGTGGCTGCGCGGGTACCCGGCCGATGAGTTCGCCCCACCGCACGGCGACCTCGTGGTGGGGCTCCTCGGCGACCGGCCGGTGACCGGCGGCGCGTTCTGCCGGTTCGACGACACCACCGCCGAACTGAAGCGGATCTGGACCGACAGCCGGCACCGTCAACAGGGTCTGGCCACGGCGCTCCTCGTCGAACTCGAGGCCCGCATCGTCGCCCGCGGATATCGACGGGTCTACCTGACGACCGGTGACCGCCAACCCGAAGCGGAGGCCTTGTACGAATCGGCGGGCTACGAGCGTCTGGCCGATCCGCTGCCCGCCGAGGGCGATGTGTTCCCGGTGGCGTTCGCCAAGGTGCTGCGATGAGCGACTTCACCGGCCACCCGCTCAGAGCCCCGTCGGGTCCGGAAACCGGCCTATAGGCTGGGCTGCGGTGCCGGCCCGGAACGGACTTCCGCGGCGCCGGGGGTGATGGTGGCGTTGTCGCAAACGATGATCGGCTGGCTGTTGGTGCTAGGCGGACTGCTGACGTTCCTGTTCGGAGTGGCCTCGCGCGTGTTCATCGGGCGCCGTCGCGAAACGAAGGCCGTCCGCGTCATGGTGCACACCTTCCGCCGGACCGGGGTGGCGCGCGTGCTGTTCGGGCGGTTCGAGAGCGACGTGCTCGACGACGACGAACTCGACGCCATGATCCTGATGCCGACCGTCGTCATCGCGTCCGGGCTGTCGTTGACCGCAGTCTTTCTGCTCGGCTACCAGAGCCTGGTCTAGGACGCGCTTTGACGCGCGGCTCGTTCGGCCGCCTCGCGCATCGACCCGCGCCATACCGGGCCGTGCCCGGGCAGCAGCACCTCGGCGTCCAGCAGGCCGAGTGCGGACAGGCTGCGCACGCAACCGTCTTGGTCGTGGTTGAAGAGCCCGGGCAACAGTTGCGGGCCTCCCCGCGTCGACAGCGGGTGCCCGGTGACCAGCGCGTCGCCACTCACCAGTACGTCGTCGACCAGGAACGAACAGTGCCCGCCGGTGTGACCCGGCGTCGGGATCGCCACCGGCTTGCCGGGTAGACCCGCCGCCACCTGCTCGGTCAACCCCTGTGCGGTGGGTATGCCGTCGCGCACCATGGCACCCTTGCGGGTGATCGCGACCGACCACGTGAGATAGCGCGGGCGCCAGACGTGCTTGGCGATATCGGTCGGAGAGGCTTGTTCGAGGTACTCCCGCTTGGCGTGGCCGACTTCGGCGGCGTGGCAGTAGACCGGGGTGCCGTACGTCTTCGCGAACCAGATCGCCGAGCCGAAATGGTCGATGTGGGCGTGCGTCAACAGGATTGCGCGCAGATCGTCGACTCCGAAACCGAGCTCACGCAGCGATGCGAGCACGTCGTCGCGGCTGCCGGGGAAACCCGTGTCGATCAACATGACGCCCGCTTCGTCGGTCACCAGTGTCCAGTTGACGAGGTCGGTGAACGCGAAATGGACGGTGTCGGTGATGGCGCTCAGGGCTGCTGCCATGCCGCGAGTGTAAGCAAGGGAGTAGAAACGAATCGTGGCTGAAACCAAACCTGGACTGAAACTGGGCTACAAGGCGTCGGCGGAGCAGTTCGCGCCGCGGGAACTGGTCGAGCTGGCCGTGGCGGCCGAAGAGCACGGCATGGACAGCGCGACGGTCAGCGATCACTTCCAGCCGTGGCGCCATGAGGGTGGCCACGCGCCGTTCTCGCTGGCGTGGATCACCGCGGTCGGCGAGCGCACCAAGAACATTCGGCTCGGGACGTCGGTGCTCACCCCGACGTTCCGCTACAACCCCGCGGTGATCGCGCAGGCGTTCGCCACCATGGGCTGTCTGTACCCGAACCGGATCTTCCTCGGCGTGGGCACAGGCGAGGCGCTCAACGAGATCGCCACCGGCTACGAGGGCGACTGGCCCGAGTTCAAGGAGCGCTTCGCCCGGCTGCGGGAGTCGGTCAAGCTGATGCGGGAGTTGTGGCTGGGCGACCGGGTCGACTTCGACGGCGAGTACTACCACACGAAGGGTGCCTCGATCTACGACGTGCCAGACGGCGGCGTCCCGGTGTACATCGCAGCGGGCGGGCCGGTGGTGGCCAAGTACGCCGGCCGTGCGGGTGACGGGTTCATCTGCACCAGCGGCAAGGGTGAGGAGCTCTACAAGGACAAGCTCATCCCCGCGGTCAAGGAGGGAGCGGAGGCGGCGGGCCGCGACCCCGACAGCATCGACCGGATGATCGAGATAAAGATCTCCTACGACACCGATCCCGAGCTCGCCCTCGAGAACACCCGGTTCTGGGCGCCGCTGTCGCTGACCGCCGAACAGAAGCACTCCATCGACGATCCGATCGAGATGGAGAAGGCCGCCGACGAGCTGCCCATCGAGCAGGTCGCCAAGCGCTGGATCGTCGCGTCGGATCCCGACGAGGCCGTCGAGAAGGTGAAGGACTACGTCGACTGGGGACTCAACCACCTGGTGTTCCACGCCCCGGGCCACGATCAGCGCCGGTTCCTCGAACTGTTCCAGCGCGACCTGGAGCCGCGGCTGCGGCGGTTGGGCTAGTCGCGCGAACCACCCTGACACAACATGATTCGAGTACCGGCAACGGTCCTCGGTGCGCTTGCGTTCGCGTTGGCGCTTGCCGGGGTGGTGTCGCGCTATCTGCCCGTCGACAGCGAGGTCGTGCTGGTGCTCGCTTCGGCGTCGCCATACCTGACCGCCGCGGGGGTGGCGTCGATGGCGCTGTTCGCGGTGGCGCGGCGGTGGGCGGCGACGATCCTGGCCGCGGCGCTGTGCGTGGTGATGCTCGCCGTACTCGCGCCCCGCTTTCTCGGGCCGGAGAAGACCGGTGTTCCCGCGGTCTCGGTTCGGGTGCTCACCGCCAACCTCGGAATGGGTGGCGCCGACGCGCGCGCGGTGGTGGCGTTGGCGTCCTCTGTGGCCGACGTCCTCGTCGTACAGGAGATGACTCCGCAAGTGGCCGAGGCCATGTCGGCCGCCGGGCTCGACACCGTCTTCGGCCACCGGGCGATTGACCCCCGCCCGTCGGCCGACGGGATCGGGGTGTGGAGCCGCCACCCGATCGTGGCCGCGGCCGCCGTCGAGGGGTATCAGATGCCGATGCTCAGCACCCGGATTCGCGTGCCTGGCGTCAGGTTCGACCTCACCGTGCTCGCCGTGCATCTGGCCGCTCCGTGGGTTCAGCCGCTGCGCTGGTTCTCCGACGACATCGCGCGATTTCCCGAGACGCTGCGGGCGTTGGCCGATACCGCCGGCTCCGGTGCGGTCGTCGTGGCGGGCGACCTCAATGCGACCTACGACATGAGCCCCTTCCGCCGGCTGTTGGACGAGGGATACCGCGACGCGGCCGAACAAGCCGGCGCGGGTCTCACCCGCAGTTACCCGAGCAGGCCGTGGTTACCGTCAGTGGTCGGCATCGACCATGTGCTGCTGCGCAATTGCGCGGCCTCGTCGGCGTACACCGTGGAGGTGCCCGGGTCCGACCACCGCGGGCTCGCAACCGTCGTCGACATCCCCGCGGACCCGACGGCCAGCCTGGCGCCCAACTTACGCACACCGAACCGCTCATGGTTGTCCTAGGCTGGCGTCCGTGTCTTCGCGCGAGCTCGCATCCGCCGTCTACGTCGCATCCCCGGAAGGGGACACCGGTAAATCGACGATCGCGCTGGGCGTCCTGCACCGGTTGACGGCCACCGTGGTCAGGGTCGGCGTCTTCCGGCCGATCACCCGGCTGGGTGAGGACCGCGACTACATCCTCGAGCTGCTGCTGAACCACGCCACGGCGGGCCTCTCGTACGACGATTGCGTCGGCGTCGGCTACGAACAACTGCACGAAGACCCCGACGGCGCACTGGCCGAGATCGTCGACCGGTACCACCGAGTGGCCGACCAGTGCGATGCGGTCCTGATCGTCGGCAGCGACTACACCGACGTCGCCACGCCCAGCGAGCTGTCGACCAACGCACGGATCGCGGCCAACCTCGGCGCTCCGGTCGTGCTGGCGGTCAAGGCCAAGGATCGCAGCCCCGACGCCGTCGCGAACATCGTCGATATCTGCCTCGACGAGATCACCGCCCAGCATGCGCACACCGCGGCGGTCGTCGCCAACCGCTGTGACCCCGCACAACTCACGGCGATGCTCGACGCTCTTAAGGACTTCGATCCCAAGTGCTACGCGCTGCCGGAGGAGCCGCTGCTGGTCGCCCCTTCGGTCGCCGAACTGCAGCAGGCCGTCGAGGGCGAATTGATCAGTGGCGATCCGGCGCTACTGTCACGTGAGGCAATGGATCTGATGGTCGCAGGGATGACGGCCGAACGCGTCCTGGAGCGGCTCAGCGAGGGCGTGGCCGTGATCGCGGCCGGCGACCGATCGGACGTCGTGCTCGCGCTCGCGAGTGCCCATGCCGCCGAAGGCTTCCCGTCGTTGTCATGCATCATCCTCAATGGCGGGCTGGAACTACATCCCTCGATCGCGGCTCTCGTGTCGGGGCTGGGGCTACGGCTGCCGATCATCGCCACCGAATTCCGGACGTTCGAGACGGCCAGCCGGGTGGCCGCCGCACGCGGCAGGGTGACGTCGAGCTCCATGCGCAAGATCGACACCGCCATCGCGTTGATGGAAACTCACGTCGACATCGCCGACATGCTGGATCGGCTGGCCATCCCGATCCCGCAGGTGGTCACTCCCCAGATGTTCACCTACAAGTTGCTGGAGTGGGCCCGGTCGGACCGTAAGCACATCGTGTTGCCGGAGGGCGACGACGACCGCATCCTGACCGCGGCCGGTCGGCTGCTGCACCGCGGCGTCGCCGAGCTGACGATTCTGGGCGAGGAATCTCAGATACGGGCGCGCGCAGCGGAATTGGGTATCGATCTCTCCGACGCCGCCGTTCTCGACCCGCAGACCAGCGACCTGTGCGACAAGTTCGCCGAACAGTACGCCGAAATGCGCAAGCACAAGGGCGTCACGGTGGAGCAGGCACGCGAGATCATCCACGACGTCTCCTATTTCGGCACCATGCTGGTGCACAACGACATGGTCGACGGCATGGTCTCCGGTGCCCGGCACACCACCGCCCACACGGTGCGACCCGCCTTCGAGATCATCAGGACGCTGCCCGACGTGTCGACGGTCTCCAGCATCTTCTTGATGTGCCTTGCCGACCGGGTGCTGGCCTACGGTGACTGCGCGATCGTGCCGGATCCGACCGCCGAACAGCTGGCCGACATCGCGATCTCGTCGGCCCGCACCGCGGCCAGCTTCGACATCGAGCCGCGAGTCGCGATGCTGTCCTACTCGACAGGCACCAGCGGAGCCGGCGCGGACGTCGAAAAGGTGCGGCAGGCAACCGAACTGGTCACGCAGCGGGAACCGGACCTGCTGGTCGACGGTCCGATCCAGTACGACGCCGCCGTCGACGCCTCGGTGGCCAAGTCCAAGATGCCCGACTCGAAGGTGGCAGGCCGGGCCACGGTGCTGATCTTCCCCGACCTCAACACCGGGAACAACACGTACAAGGCAGTCCAACGCAGCGCCGGCGCAATCGCGATCGGGCCGGTGCTGCAAGGGTTGAAGAAACCCGTCAACGACCTCTCGCGCGGGGCGTTGGTGGAGGACATCGTCAACACCGTGGCGATCACCGCGATCCAGGCGCAGACGCTCTGATGGCGCGCAGCGTACTGGTGCTCAACTCGGGTTCGTCATCGCTCAAATACGCTGTCATCGAACCCGATTCGGAGACGATGGTGATCGACGGCATCGTCGAGCGCATCGGTGAGGGGCAGGTACGCGACCACGCCGAGGCGCTGCAGACGGCGTTCGGCCAGATGGCCGAAGCGGGCCGGGGCCCCGACGCCCTCGACCTCGTTGCCGTCGGGCACCGCGTGGTGCACGGAGGTCCGGACATCTACCAGCCGACGCTTATCGACGACGCCCTGGTCGCGAAAATCGACGAGCTGTCTCCCCTTGCCCCGCTCCACAATCCGCCGGCACTGCTGGGAATCGAGGAGGCACGCAAGGCGCTGCCCGATCTGCCTCACGTCGCGGTCTTCGACACCGCCTTCTTCCACGACCTGCCCGCCGCGGCGGCGACGTACGCGATCGACCGTGACGTCGCCGAACAGTGGCACATCCGTCGCTACGGCTTCCACGGCACCTCGCACCAGTACGTCAGCGAGCAGGCCGCGGCCTTCCTGGGTGTGCCGTTGGACTCGGTGCGCCAGATCGTGCTGCACCTGGGAAACGGCGCGTCGGCCTCTGCCATCGTCGGGGGCCGACCGGTGGACACCTCGATGGGGCTGACGCCGATGGAGGGCCTGGTGATGGGAACCCGGTCCGGCGACATCGACCCCGGTCTGATGTTCTATCTGTGGCGCACGGCGAACATGAAGGTCGAGGACATCGAGGAGATGCTCAACCGTCGCTCGGGGGTACGTGGACTCGGCGGCGAGGTCGACTTCCGAGTCCTGCACCAGCGCATCGAATCAGGGGACACCTCTGCGCAACTGGCCTACGACGTCTACATCCACCGACTGCGCAAATACATCGGCGCCTATCTTGCGCTGCTGGGCGGCGCGGACGTCATCACCTTCACTGCCGGAGTGGGGGAGAACGACGCGGCGGTGCGGCGCGACGCGTTGAGTGGCATGGCGCCGTTGGGCATAGAACTCGACGAGGCGCTCAACGCCAAACCCGACAAGAAAGCCCGGCGGATATCGGCCGACCGGTCTCCGACGACGGTGCTAGTTGTTCCCACTGATGAGGAGCTCGCGATCGCCCGCGCTTGCACGAACCTCGTCGAGCACTGAGCGCGGCTTCTCGAGCGGCAGTTCCTGGGCGGAATCGCAAATTGCCAGCAGCCGGCGGACCTGCCTGCCGCAGCGCACCTGCCAGTCGATTCCGTTCCGGGAGCAGATCACGTTGATGTAGTGCAGCGCGGCGAAGCCTGCGCTCCCGAAGAAGTCGACGAGCCGCAAATCGATCACCAGACGCCGGGTGCCGGCGACCTGACCTTCGACGTAGGTGGCCAGCGCTCTGCTGTTGGTGGCATCGATCTCGCCGTCGACAGTCACGAGCACCGTTGAACCCTGTCTGTGCGACGCGGTGAAGCTGGCGCGATGGTGGTGTTCGCACTGATCGAAGGACCGAGGGTCGGGACGGAACACCCGGCAGGTTCCTACAGCGGACACGGCGCACTCCTGTTGTCGAGATGCAATTGAAACCGCGGAGGCCGTCAGCGATGCCTGACAGCTGCTGGACCCGCAAACGGGAAATGGTCCCCGATGACCTCTGCAGTTGGCTGTGACCTCAACCTGTGATGCAGATTACTACGAAATCCGCGGCATGACCATTGAGTGTTACGACATGGGCAAATCCCGTAAAGTCGGCGTGCTGGACCCGAGGGTTTGCTGTAAGGGCCACTGAATCCGTAGTTCTCACACGGCTTGGGGTAGTACCGGTGAGATTGAATTTGCCCCGCTGGCAACGCGTCGAAATCCGCACGCAACCGCCGTCGGCTGGAATGTGTCCATCCGGTGCGACGAAGGGGCACACATGCCGAGTATCTACGAGCAGATCGGCGGCCACGAGGCCCTCGAAGGCGTGGTCGAGGACTTCTACCGCCGCGTGCTGGCCGACGACCAGCTGTCCGGATTCTTCACCGGAACCAACATGGCGCGGCTCAAGGGGCGCCAGGTCGAGTTCTTCGCCGCAGCGCTGGGCGGGCCCGAAGCCTATACCGGCGCGCCGATGCGCCAGGTCCACCAGGGCCGCGGAATCACGGTCCACCATTTCAACCTTGTCGCGGGACATCTGGCCGCGAGCCTAGCCGCGGCCGGGGTGCCTGCGGAGACGGCCAGCCAGATTCTCGAAGCCATCGCCCCGCTCAGCGACGAGATCGCGAGCGCGAGCGTCGCCTGATCGCTAGAACGTGCTCGTCGGGCGGACGCTGTTGGCCAAATCCACGAGCGCGTAGCGGTGCGCCTGGGTCGGGGCCACCCGCGCAAGAGCGCGCAGCGAGGCCTCCACGCCCAGCTGCAATCCGTGTTCGGTGAACGGGAACCCGAGGATGTGATTGGTGCTGGCGGTGTTGTCGGCCAGCCAATCCAATGCGGTGCCCAGCACCAGCGCGCGGATCTGCAGCACCCGCGGCTCGGTGTCGGGCAGCGCTTCGACGCGCCGTGCGGCATCCCGGATCTGCTGTTCGGTGATCTCGCTCGACGAGCGACCGGACAGCAATGTGACTGCGCTGGTCAACCGGGCCGTCGTGAAGTGCCGCGACATCGCGGGCACCTTGTCCAGGGTCTTCACCGCATCGTCGCGCTCGCCTGCGGCCGACTGGGCGCGGGCCATCCCGAACCCCGCCGAGATCACCCCGTTGTCGGTCGACCACACGGTGTTGTAGAACTTGCCCGCGTCAGGGGCGCCTGCCAACTCGGCGGTGGCGGCCAAGGCCAGTTTGGGTGCCAGCTCGCCGGGCATCGTGTCGAGCACCTCGGTGAAATGCTTTGTCGCGGAGTCATAACCGGCGGTCAGCAGCTCGGACACGGCCTTGAACCAGACGAGCCGCCACGGCCAGCCCACCCGCTCAGTGAGGTCGTCGAGCTTGCGCGTGGCCTTGGCCACGTCGCCGAGGTCGAGCAGCGCGCGCACTTCCATCAGCGGCAGTTCGACCGAGTCCGACAGGTCGATGCCTTCGGAGTCCAGCGCCCCGTGCCTGGCCGCGCGCAGCTGGTCGAGGGTCTGTACGGGCTGGCTCACCACGCTTGCCGACAGCACAGGCGCACCGACGTCGGTCGGGTCGACCAGGGGTACGGGTAGCGCCCTGACGATCTCCTGGGCGGTCAGCCGTTCGGAGTGCACCTGTCCGTCGAGGTAGACGTCGGTGTGCGCGACCAGAAGATCGATGCCGAACGTGGACCGGGTGGGCGAAAACACCGTGGACAGACCGGGTTTGGGTGACCCGGTGTCTTTCGCCACGACTTCGCGCAGCACGCCGAGCAGCTGTCCGGACATCTCGTCGGCGCTGCCGAACCGCCGCCGAGGATCCGGGTCGATGGCCCGGCGCAGCGCCCGGCCGAACGAGTCGTACTCGGCCAGGACCGGATCGTCCTCGGGCAACCCGTCGACGTAGCGGCCCCTGCGCGTGCGCAGGTTCAGCGTCAGCGCCGCGAGCGTGCGCCCGACGGTGTAGATGTCGGTGGCCACGGTCGGCCCCGTCCGCACGATCTCGGGAGCCTGGTATCCCGGGGTTCCGTAGAGATAGCCGAACGAGTTGATGGTCGACACCGCACCGAGGTCGATCAGCTTGAGCTGTTCCTCGGTGATCATGATGTTCTCGGGCTTGAGGTCGTTGTAGGTCAGGCCGAGCGAGTGTAGATAGCCAAGTGCAGGCAGGATTTCGAGCATGTACCCGATGGCCTGGGCGACCGGCAGCTTCTCACCCTTGGCCTGCTTGAGCGACGTGCCGCCGACGTACTCCATCACGATGTAGCCGACCGGGTTGCCGTGCTGGTCGGCGTGTTCGACGAAGTTGTAGATCTTCACGATCCCGGGATGGGTGACCTCGGCCAGGAACTGGCGCTCGGCCATCGCGATCTTCTGCGCCTCGGCGTCACCGGAATGCACCAAGCCCTTGAGCACGACGGGCCGTTCGTTGACGTTGTGGTCGAAAGCCAGATAGACCCAGCCAAGGCCGCCGTGCGCGATACAGCCCTTGATCTCGTACTGGTCGGCGACCATGTCACCCGGATTCAGCTGCGGCAGAAACGAATACGGGCTGCCGCAGTGCGGGCACCAGCCTTCCGACCGGGCGGGCTTGCCATCGCCGGAACGGCCGACGGGGCGCCCGCAGTTCCAACAGAACCGCTTGTTCTCCGCGACCACCGGGTTGGTCATCAGCGCGTCTAGCGGGTCCTTGGCCCGCACCCGCGGGATCTCGACCAGCCCGCCGCCCAGGCGGCGCGTCCGCGACAACGCCCGCGTCGTGGTGGTGGTCTGCTCCTGCGGCTCGGTGTCCCCGGTGCCCACCGACTCGCCGTCGTCGTCCTCGAGGTGGGGCCGGAACACCGCCTCGGTCGCCATCGGGCGGATGGTCGAGGCGGAATCCATGCTCATGTCGTCGAAGCTTGCCGGCTGAGTGCCCGGGCTCTCTTCGTCGTAGTCATCCAGCTGGGTTTCGGACATCAGTCGTAATACCTCGCGACCGGAGGAGCCGGCGCCGGCCCGAGCACTGTCAACCATTTGCGGTACAACGTGTTCCAGGTGCCGTCGCGGCGGATCCGCTCCAGCGTGCCGTTGACGTACCGGACCAGGCCGGTGTTCTGCCGGTTGACCCCGATGCCGTAGGGCTCCTCGTTGAGGCTCGGTCCGACGATGTGCAGGTACGGATCCTGTGACACCAAGCCGGCGAGGATCGAGTCGTCGGTGCTGACGGCGTCGACCTGCCGCTGCTGCAACGCCACCAGGCAGTCGGCCCACGCGACCACCCCGACGATGATCGGCGGCGGCGTGATCTGGCGGATCCGCTCCAGCGATGTCGTGCCCTTCGCGACGCAGACGCGGCGTCCCGAAAGGTCCGACGCCTGCCGGATCGTCGAGTCGCGCGGCGCCAGGATGCGTTGATTGGCGGTCAGATACGTCGTCGAGAACCCGATCAGCTTCTTGCGTTCGCACGTGATGGTCATGGTCTTGACGACGACGTCGACCTGATTGTTCTGCAACGCCGCGATGCGGTCCGCCGACGACAGGATGCGGTACTCCACCTGCGACGGGGTTCCGAAGATGTCGCGGGCGATCTCACCGGCGATGTCGACGTCGAACCCGGTGATCTGCCCGGTGATCGGGTCCCGGAACGAGAACAGGTTGCTGCCGATGTCCAACCCGACGATCAGCCGCCCGCGCGCTCGGATGTTCGCGACGGCCCTGTCGGCCTCGGCCCGGTTGGGGAACGGGCGAAGGCTCGCCGTGCGCTCACAGTCCTCGGTGTTGTCGCCGGGCGGGTGCACCGGCTGCGGCGGCAACTCCTCCATACCTGCCGGCGTGGGCGGTGGAAGCGTCACACCCGGTGTGGAAGTCACCGACGTCGCCTGTCCGCATCCGGTGAGCACCAGCGCGGCGGCCACGAGCATGCCGAAGAACTTCGTCACCGGCTGTCTGTTCTTCGCGCAAGCGTCCCCCTGCGCTTCGCACGGGCGGTACCCCCACATCACCGGTACTCACTCAGCCTCGGCCACAACCCCAGCGCCACCGCGACCGCCGCGACGACGCTGAGTACCGCGGCGCCGACGGTCGCACCCGACAGCACCCGGTGTGCGTTGATGATGTCGTCGCGGAGTTGCTTACGGCTCTCTTCGATGCCCTGGCTCAACGCCTCGTCGAGCTTGTTGAACGCCGGCGTCGAGTCGTCTGCCCCGGTGCCCAGCGCCACCTGCGTGGCGGCCTGATAGTTGCCGACGCTGATATAGGCGTTGATCCGGTCGTCGGCGGCGCGCCAGCGCTTCAACAACTGCTCGGCCTCGGCGAGGTCGGTCTTGTCGATGGCGTCCTCACGGGCCAGGTAATCGGCGAGCTGCTGCTGCATCATGTCGATGCGCTGGTAGTACGACTGTTTACGCACCGTCTCGTCGCCGCGCCGGATCAGCGACAGCGTCTCGTCGGCGCGGGCCTGCTGCGCAGTGATAGCCAGGTTCGTCACCGTCTTCAACGACTCGGCGGCCGTGTCCTTGGCGCTGCGGCTGTCGGAGGTCGAGATGACCAGGGCCGTGCCCACCCAGATCAGCATGGTCAGAACGGCGAGACCGCCCGCGACGAAGCCGATGTTGATCCGCCTGCGCGTGCGCCTGGCCAGCCAACGGTTGGCGAACACCCCGAACAGCAGGGTCGCCAGGACCACCAGGATCACCGGGCCGGGGATCCGGGTGGACGCGCTGGTCTCGGCGTCCACTCGCTGTGAGGTCTCCTCGTAGAGCCGTTGGGCCCCGGGCAGGATCTGCGTCTGCATCAACGCCGACGCTTCCGACAGGTACGACGAACCCACCGGGTTGCCCGAACGGTTGTTGGTACGGGCGGTCTCGACCAAGCCCGTGTACACCGACAACTCCGCGTTGATGCGGCCGAGCAACTGCACTAGATCCTCGTCGGTCAGCCCGCTCGACGCCCGAGTCACGGCCACCGACGCGTCCGTGATCGCCTGTTCGTACCGTTGCCGGACGTCGCGCGGTTCCGCTCCGGCGATGAAGGCGGTGGCCGCCGCTGCGTCGGCCACCGAAAGCGTGGTGTAGAGCTGCCCGGCGGCAAAGGACAGCGGCTCGGTGTGGTTGAGCACCGTCATCAGCGCCTGCTGCCGGTCGTTGATCGTCGTCGAGGTGGCGAACGCGCTGGCGATGACGAGCGCGGACAGCACGACCCCGATGGTCAAGATGCGGCCGGGCGTGGTCCACAGGAACCACCAGCGTTGTTGTGCGGGCGTCGACGGCGACCGCGAAGCGAGCGGCTCCGTCGACGGGTGCGCCAACTCCACAGTCACGTGCGCGCGGACCTCATCAGCATCGCTTTCCAGCTCGTCGTTTCGACCGGTCCCACTCTATGAAAGAAGTCTAAGAGTTTCCGGCAGGCAGGGCGGCCCTATTGTTGAGGCGTGCGTGGCGACGGTGACGGATGGGTGGTTTCCCAAGGCCAGGCCTACTGGGGTAGGTACGGCGCGGCCGGTCTGCTGCTGCGGGCCCCCGGGCGCGACGGCGCGCCGATGGTGCTGCTCCAACACCGGGCGGCCTGGAGCCACCAGGGCGACACCTGGGGTCTGCCCGGTGGCGCGCGCGACAGCCACGAGACCCCGGAGCAGGCGGCCATCCGGGAGGCCCACGAGGAAGCGGGGCTGCCCGCCGAGCAGTTGACCGTGCGCAAGGTGGTGGAGACCAAGATCGTCACCGGCGACGGGGTCAGCTGGAGCTACAGCACGGTCATCGCCGACGCCCAGGAAATGCTGCACACCGTGCCGAACCGGGAGAGCGCCGAGTTGCGCTGGGTGGCCGTCGACGACGTCGCGACGCTGCCCCTGCACCCTGGATTCGCCGCCAGCTGGCAGCGGTTGCGCGACGAGTTCGCCTCGATTCCGCTCCTGGTCAACCGGCAGCTCTGAGCGCGGCCTTCAACTGTGCGGCCGCGGCCCGCGGGTCCTCGGCCGCGGTGATCGCCCGCACCACGACGACGCGCCGCGCGCCGGCCGCCAGCACCTGCGGCACCCGGTCGGCGTCGATTCCCCCGATCGCGAACCACGGCTTGTCGCTGTTCAATTCGGCGGTGTGCCGGACCAGGTCCAGCCCGGGCGCCGGGCGGCCCGGCTTGGTCGGGGTGGGCCAGCACGGGCCGACGCAGAAATAGTCGACGGCCTCGTCGACCGCCGCCGCGACCTGGTCCGCGTCGTGGGTGGAGCGCCCGATCACCGGCGTCTCACCGACGATGCCGCGCGCCACCTCCAGCGGAAGGTCGTCCTGGCCCAGATGAAGCACGTCGGTGCCGGCGGCCAGCGCGATGTCGGCGCGGTCGTTGACGGCCAGCAGCGCGTTGTGGCGGCGGGCCGCGTCGGCGAGTACCTCGAGAGCCTCGAGTTCCTGACGCGCCTCCAAGGGGCCGAACCGCTGTTCGCCCGGCGAACCCTTGTCGCGCAGTTGGATGAGGTCGACCCCGCCGGCCAGCGCGGCGTCGGAGAACTCCGCGAGGTCACCGCGCTCGCGCCGGGCGTCGGTGCACAGGTACAGCGACGCGCTGGCCAGGCGTTCTCGAGGTTGGTGCACACCGCGACGCTAGCGGCTCGTCGTTGGGGGCCTAACCAGCGGGTACTGTGGGTTGACGAACGCGGGAGTCCCGGGAGCGGGGACTGAGAGTGGGCATTCGAACCTGCCTTTACCGTCGCACCTGATCCGGGTCATGCCGGCGAAGGGAGGGATGTTGACCAAAGCAAGCCTGGCCGTGATCGGCGGCGGCGTCATCGGGCTGGCCGTCGCCCGGCGCGCCCGCAGCGACGGCTGGGACGTGCGGGTGCACCGCACCGACGAGCGCGGTGCGTCGTGGGTCGCGGGCGGCATGCTCGCACCCCACAGCGAGGGCTGGCCCGGCGAGGAGAAGCTGTTGCAGCTCGGCCTGGAGTCGTTGCACCTGTGGCACGGCGGCTTCCTCGACGGGCTGCCCGACGAGGTGGTCACCGCGCGCGAATCACTGGTGGTCGCCGTCGACCGCGCCGATGCGAGCGACCTCAAAACGGTGGGCGAGTGGCTTGCGGCTCAAGGGCATCCGGTGACGGTGACGACGTCGGCGCGCGACATAGAACCGCTGCTCGCCCAGGGCATCCGGCACGGATTCCAAGCCGAAACCGAACTGGCCGTTGACAACCGGCTGCTGGTGCGAGCGTTGGCCGCGCTGTGTGAAGGGCTCGGCGTGCAGTGGGCACCCCCCGTGTCCGACCTCGCCGAGGTGAAGGCCGACGCCGTCGTGATCGCGAACGGTATCGACGCCCCGACGCTGTGGCCCGACCTGCCGATCCGGCCGGTCAAGGGTGAGGTGTTGCGGTTGCGGTGGCGCCGCGGTTGCATGCCGGTGCCCCAGCGGGTCATTCGGGCCAGGGTGCACGGCAGGCAGGTATACCTGGTGCCGCGGGCCGACGGGGTCGTCGTCGGTGCGACGCAATACGAACACGGCCGCGACACCGCGCCCGCGGTGACGGGGGTGCGGGAACTGCTCGATGACGCCTGCGCGGTGATGCCCTCGCTGGGCGAGTACGAGCTCGCCGAATGCGCTGCGGGCCTGCGGCCGATGACGCCGGATGGATTACCGCTCGTCGAACGTCTCGACGAGCGCACACTGGTCGCGGCGGGCCACGGGCGCAACGGATTTCTTCTCGCCCCATGGACGGCCGAACGGATCGCGGCCGAACTCGATGTCACGATTGGAGCAATCAAATGACGCGCACGCGAGGAGCAATCAAATGAAGGTACTGGTCAACGACGAAGCGGTGGAAGTGGACGCCTCGACGACGGTCGCCGCGCTGCTGGCGCGTCTCGGCTTTCCGGAGAAGGGCATCGCCGTCGCGGTGGACTGGTCGGTGCTGCCGAAATCGGACTGGGACACCGCGCTGTCGGACGGTGCTCGCGTGGAGGTGGTGACGGCGGTGCAGGGTGGCTAGCCCCGAAACCCTTCACGCGAGCGGAGCATCGGTCACGAAGTTGACCATCGCCGGCCGCGAGTTCGGTTCGCGGCTCATCCTGGGCACCGGAGGCGCGGCGAATCTGGCCGTGCTCGAAGAGGCGCTTGTCGCATCGGGCACCGAGTTGACGACGGTGGCGATGCGGCGCGTCGACGCCGACGGCGGCACCGGCGTGCTCGAGCTGCTCAACCGGCTGGGCATCACCCCCTTGCCGAACACCGCGGGCTGCCGGGGCGCGGCCGAGGCGGTGATGACCGCACAACTGGCTCGCGAGGCGCTGCACACCGACTGGGTGAAGCTGGAAGTCATCGCCGACGAGCGCACGCTGCTGCCCGATGCCGTCGAACTGGTAAGGGCGGCCGAACAATTGGTCGACGACGGTTTCACGGTCCTGCCGTACACCAACGACGATCCGGTGCTCGCGCGACGGCTCGAGGACATCGGGTGCGCGGCGGTGATGCCGCTGGGATCGCCGATCGGAACGGGACTGGGAATCGCCAACCCGCACAACATCGAGATGATCGTCGACGCCGCTTCGGTGCCGGTGGTGCTCGATGCGGGTATCGGCACCGCCAGTGACGCCGCGATGGCGATGGAGTTGGGGTGCGACGCCGTGCTTTTGGCCACGGCCGTGACCCGCGCCGCCGACCCGCCGACCATGGCGGCGGCGATGGCCGCTGCGGTCACCGCGGGACGGCTGGCTCGACAGGCCGGCCGCATCCCGAAGCGGTTCTGGGCGCAGGCGTCCAGCCCATCTCGATGAGACGCTATGTCGCACTGGGCAGTTCGATGGCGGCCGGTCCAGGGATCAGACCGCGCGCCGACGGCGCACCCTGGCCCGCCGGTCGCTCGGCGCGCAACTATCCGCATCTGGTAGCCGCGAAGCTGGGCCTCGACCTCGTCGACGTGACCTACTCGGGCGCGACCACCGCGAACATCCTGCGCGAACCGCAACACGGTGCGCCGCCCCAGATCTCGGCTCTTACCGGATCCGAGAACCTGGTGACGGTGACCATCGGCGGCAACGACGTCGGTTATGTGCCGATGCTGTTCGCGGCGGGCCTGCCACGCGTTGCCCGCAAGCTCCCGCTACTGGGTACGGTCTTACGCGGACAGCTGGATCCGCGGGCGCGCGATGACGCGCTGGCGCAGGTCGCTGCGGCCCTCGAGGAGGTCGGCGAGACGGTGCGTTCCCGCTCACCTCGCGCGACGGTGCTGTTCGTCGACTACCTCACGCTGCTACCACCGCCGGGTGTGCCCGCACCACCGTTGTCCGACACCGACGTGGCGACCGGCCGCCACGTCGCGGACACGCTGGAACGGCTCACCGCGGAGGCGGCCGCGGCCACCGGCTGCGGCCTCGTGCGGGCCGCCGAGCACAGCGCTGCGCATCATGCGTGGTCGGCCGAACCGTGGACGACCCGGTTCGGGCTGACCGACTTGGTGAGACCGGGAAGGCCCGCACCCCTGCACCCCAATGCGGCGGGCATGCGCGCCGTGGCCGATCTGATCGTCGCGCAGCTGACGGGTTAGCGCCCGCGCGGCGCTAACGTAGTGGGCAATGAGCCACACAGAGGTTTCCAAGCTGTCGAAGACAACGAAGACGATCGCCCTCATCTCAGCCGGCGTCGTCGCACTCGGGGGCTGCGGCCGTGACGAGGAGCCCCGACCGGTGGTGCAGCCGCCCACCACTCAGGCGGGGGTGTCGCCGGCCGCCGTGGACTTCGCCAGGTCGCTCGCGCAGCGCACCTCCGCCGACGCCATCTACCAGCATCTGGTCCGGCTGCAGGAGATCGCCGACAGCAACGACGGCAACCGTGCCCTTGGCACCGCTGGCTACGACGCCAGCGTCGACTACGTCGCTAACACCCTGCGCGACAAGGGCTTCGACGTGCAGACACCCGAGTTCGAGGTGCGGCTGCCGTTCGCCGACGAACCGGCGCTGACCGTCGGCGGCGACGCGGTCAAGGCCAGACCGTTGAACTTCACGATCGGCACACCGCCGGGCGGGGTGTCGGGCCCGCTTGTGCTCGCCCGCGTCGAGGACTCCCCGGGCTGCACAGTCTCCGACTACGACGGCTTGCCCGTCGAGGGCGCCGTCGTGCTCGTCGACCGTGGCAAGTGTCAGTTCTCCGAGAAGGAGGAGGCCGCCGCCGAACGCGGCGCGGTGGCTCTGCTCGTCGCCAACAGCGAGGACAACGACGAGATGGGCGGCACCCTCGGCGAGGACACGGAGGCGACGATCCCGGTCGTCAGCATCACCAAGGCGGAGGGCGATCGGCTACGGGCCGAACCGGGAGACGTCACCCTCAAGCTGAATGCGGGTGTGCGCAAGGAGCGGACCCGCAACGTCATCGCCCAGACCCGAACGGGCGACACCGCAAACGTCGTGATGGCCGGTGCGCATCTGGACAGCGTCCCGGAGGGGCCGGGCATCAACGACAACGCGTCCGGTGTGGCGGCCGTGCTCGAGTCCGCAGTCCAGTTGGGCGGTTCCCCCGACGTTCGCAACGCGGTACGGTTCGGTTTCTGGGGTGCGGAGGAGGTCGGGTTGTTCGGATCGAACAACTATCTGGAGTCGCTGGATGTCGATGCCCTCAAGGACATCTCGCTCTATCTGAACTTCGACATGGTGGGCTCTCCGAACCCCGGCTACTTCACTTACGACGGGAATCAGTCCCTCCCGCCCGGCGAGGAGGGCGCGATCGCCCGGGTGCCGGAAGGGGCCGCGGGCGTGGAACGCACGCTGGTGGACTACCTCGACGCGGCCGGAAAACCGGCCGAGGACACCAGTTTCGACGGTCGCTCCGACTACGACGCATTCACCCTGGCCGGCATCCCGGCCGGTGGCACCTTCTCGGGCGCCGAGGCCAAGATGACGCCCGAACAAGCCGAGCGGTGGGGCGGTGAGGCGGGTCAGCCGTTCGATCCCAACTACCACAAGGAATCGGACACTCTGGAGCACATCGACCGCACCGCACTGGGCATTCACGGGGCGGGCGTGTCCTACGCCGTCGGCATCTACGCCCAGGACCAGGGCGGGCCCAACGGAATCCCCACGCGCGATCTGCGCGTCCGTCACCCGCTCGCATCATGAAGAGATGGGCGGCGGGCACGGGAGCCGTGGTCGGAGTCGTCATTGGGGTCGTCGCAGCCATGACCTCGTGCTCGTCGCCGGAGCCGGCGTCGCCGTCGCCACAGGAGATGGCGGACAAGGTCAGCGCCGACGCGATGTTCACCCATCTGCAGAAACTGCAGCAGATCGCCGACACCAACGGCGGTAACCGCGCCAACGGCAAACCCGGATACGACGCCACCGTCGACTACGTCGCACAGTTCCTGCGTGACAAGGGATTCGACGTCCAGACCCCTGAGTTCGAGCTGCTCGACCGCAGTGTCGGCGGCAATCCGTCGATGCGGGTGAGCGGGCGCGAATATCCGGTAGACCAGGCCTCCCTGCTGATCACCACGCCGCGCGGCGGGCTGAACGCCGTGACGCTTCGCCCGGCGAAGCCCGCCGGTTGCCGGACCGCCGACTACGACGGCACCTCGGTGCGGGGCGCGATCGCCATCGTCGACGACACGGGCTGCTCGGTGGTCACCAAACAGAACGCGGCCGTGTCCGAGGGCGCCGTCGGCCTGCTCGTGGTCAGCTCGCCCGGCGGCGGCGGGAGCCCGGCGGGCCTGTTCACGCCCGGCTACTACCAGGACCTGACCGTTCCCGTCGGGGTCATCGGCCGCGAAGCCGACGCCGCCCTGCGGCGGACCTCGGCGCCGGTACGCCTCGTGCTCGACCGTAAGCCGGTCATGAAGAAGACCCGAAACCTCGTGGCGCAGACCAAGACCGGGGACGCCCGTAACGTCGTGCTGGCGGGTGCGCACCTGGACAGCTCGGCAGCCAGCCCCGGGGTGAACGACGACGGGACGGGTATCGCGGCGCTGCTGGAGACCGCTGCGACACTGGGTCCGCAGCCACCGGTCACCAACGCCGTGCGCTTCGTTTTCTGGGCCTCCGAGGAGAACGGGCTGGCCGGACCGACCAGGTATGTGCAAGGGCTCTCGCCCGACGAACTCCGCGACATCGCACTGTATCTGGGCTTCGACATGCTCGGTTCACCGAATGCCGGCTACTTCACCTACGACGGTGACCAGTCCGCTACGCCCAACCCGGCCATCCCCGCGCGGTCGGTGCCCGCGGGTTCGGCCGGTATCGAGCGGATGCTGGCCGGCTATCTCAACACGGCCGGCGTGCGGCCCGCGGACATGCCGCTGAGCGAATTCACCGACTACTACCCGTTTCTCGCTGCCGGGGTGCCGGTCGGCGGCCTGACAGCCGGTTCGTCGCAACGTAAGAGCGAGATACAGGCTCGGCTTTGGGGTGGGCGGGCAGGTGTCCCGTTCGACCCGAACTACCGCACCAAGCGCGACACCGTGGAGAACGTCAACCGCGACGCGCTGTCGGTCCTGGGGCCTGCGGTCACCTACGCCGTGGCGACCTACGCGCGGTCGGTCGACGGGGTCAACGGTGTTCCGCCCCGGGACCAACGGCAGCGGGCCGCTCGCTAGCCTGCCGGAATCCCAACAGCCGCATGCCGTGGTAGACCGTCAGGGCCGCTATCGAACCCAGCGCGATTCCGGTGAAGGTCAAGGTGCCTGCGTGCCAAGTGAAGTCGGCGATGCCGATGATCAGCGGGATGGCCGCGGTCATCTGATTGACCGGCCGGGAGAAGTCGACCCGGTTGGTCAGCCAGATCCGGACTCCCAGCACCCCGACCAGGCCGTAGAGCACCACCGTCGCCCCACCGAGCACGCCGGCGGGTATCGCCGAGATCGCCGCGCCGACCTTCGGGCACAGCGAGAGCAGGATCGCCACGGCGCCCGCAACCCAGTACGCCGCAGTGGAATACACCCGCGTCGCCGCCATCACGCCGATGTTCTCCGCGTATGTGGTGGTCGCAGAGCCGCCACCGAAACCGGCCAGCGTGGTGGCCACACCGTCGGCGGCCAGTGCCCGGCCCATCACCGGGTCGACATCGGTGGCGGTCATCTGGCCGACCGATTTAACGTGCCCGATGTTCTCGGCGACCAGGGCGATCACGGCGGGAAGAAACATCGGCAACACCGCGACGGTGAACGTCGGCGCCTGGAACTCCGGCAGCCCGAGCCACGGAGCGGCGGCGATCGGTGCGGTGTCGATCTCACCGAGAACCAGCGCGAGCAGGTATCCCACAAAGACGGCCAGGAAGATGGCCAGCCGGCCGATGATGCCGCGGAAGAACGCCAGCGTCGCCACCAGAAGCACCAGGGTGACGAGGCCGACCACCGGACCCTGTTCGAAGTTCGCCTTGGCCGAGGGCGCCAGGTTGAAGCCGATCAGCGCGACGATCGCGCCGGTGACCACCGGGGGAAGTGTCACGTCGAGCCAGTGCGTGCCCACCAGATGGACCAGGCCGCCGATCACCACCAGCGCAAGACCGACCGCCACGAGTCCGCCGAGGGCGCTTCCCGTTCCATGCGAGGCGACCGCCGCGGTGACCGGTGCGATCACCGAGAAGCTCGAACCCAGGTAGCTGGGCAGCCGATTGCCGGTGATGAGCAGGAACAGCACCGTCCCGACGCCCGAGAACAACAGCGTCGTCGCCGGTGGGAAGCCGGTGAGGACGGGGACCAGGAAGGTGGCGCCGAACATGGCCACGACGTGCTGAGCGCCGAGCCCGATCGTCCGCCCCAGCCAAGACGTTCATCGGGTGCGACGACGAAGTCATCGCCGGGGTCGGCGTCGACGCGCTTCCAGCTCAGCTCGATCACGGTCTAAGACGGTAAGCGAGCACGCCCGCGAGCACCACGCAAGCGCCGGCCAGGACCGACGGCCCCGGAAGCAGCAAGGCCAGCACCACACAACCCGCCAGCCCGACCGCCGGGACCGTTCGGCGACCGAGGGTCCAGGCCGAGGCGTTGGCGATCGCGTAGTAGACGAGGACGGTGAACGACGAGAAGCCGATCGCGGTGCGGACGTCCACGGTGGCGGCGAGCGCGGCCACGACGACGCCGACGACGATCTCGGCGCGGTGTGGGCTGCCGAATCTCGGGTGCACGCGCGACAGCGTGTGCGGCAGGTGGCGGTCGCGCGCCATCGCCAGCGTCGTGCGCGACACCCCGAGGATGAGCGCCAGCAGTGACCCGAGGGCGGCCACCGCGGCGCCGACCCGCACGACGGGCTCCAGTGCTGGGAAGCCAGCCGACGTCACCGCGTCGGCAAGCGGTGCGGCTGCTGAAGCCGTTGCCGCGCTTCCTAATTCGGCGACGACAGCGGCGGCGACAAGGGTGTACACCGTGAGCGTGATGGCCAGAGCCAGCGGTATCGCGCGGGGGATGGTGCGGGTGGGGTCGCGGACCTCTTCGCCCAGCGTCGCGATCCGTGCATAGCCTGCGAACGCGAAGAACAACAGTCCGGCGGCCTGCAGCACGCCGGCGACAGAGACGTCGGCGCCAGGCGACAGGCGGGCCAACTCGACCTCCCCGAAACCGAGGACGGTGACCACCACGGTGCCCAGCACCGCCAGAACCAGGGCGACGATGACGCGGGTCAGCAGCGCTGACTTACGGATGCCCGCGTAGTTCAGTGCGGTCAGTGCGGCGACCGCCCCGACCGCGACGCCACGGGCCGCCTCGGGCCACACGTAGTAGCCGACGGTGAGCGCCATCGCCGCGCACGATGCGGTCTTGCCGACGATGAAACTCCACCCCGCGGTGTAACCCCAGAACCGGCCGAGCCGCTCACGCCCGTAGACGTAGGTGCCGCCGGACTCGGGGTACCGCGCGGCCAGCCAGGCCGACGAGGTGGCGTTGCAGTAGGCCACGGCGGCGGCCACCGCCAACCCGATCAGCAGTCCCGAACCGGCCGCCGCGGCGGCGGGCCCGACGGCGACGAAGATGCCCGCGCCCAGCATCGAACCCAGCCCGATGACGACCGCGTCGAAGGTGCCGAGCCGGCGGGGCAGCGCAGGACCGGCCGGCGTGCTCACGCCGGAATGCTAGATCAGGCGTTGTTGTGGTGCGGATGCAACGACTCGCGGGCGGAGGTCGTCGCCGAGGCGACGAGCGCCACGAGCAGGCCGGCACCGCCGAGCAGCGCCAGCGGTACCGTCCACAGCCGTCGCATCAGCAGCGCCGACTCGCACTGCTCGACGTAGTTCGTGTCGCCGCCGGCCGCGGCCGCCTGGGTCAGGTCGCTGAGGTATCCGGTCCCACATTTGACCTGCCAACCGTACTGGTCGTAACTGTCCAGAAAGACCGGGAAGTTCAGCGCCAACAAGGCGGCGCCCAGTAGGACGGCGGCGATGATCCCGGTCCACGCGAGACGGTGGTGGTGGTCGGACAATGTGTTCCCCCGTTCATGTCATACACACGTCTGCAAACAGCAGCACCGGCCATGAGGCGATCGACCCCAGATACGAAACGACCAGATCGGCGCCGGTCATGCCGTGCAGGTGGTCGGTGTGGGTGGTGGACCAGAACACGCCGACCAGCAGATACGGCGTGCCGAGGACGAGCGCCACCACGATCAACTCACCGATCGTGACCTGAAAGCCCAGAAGCTTGCGGAGCGCGCCGAACACACCATTATGTTAATCGCTATTCTATGCTGTCTGGCAAGTTCGGACCGATGCCGACAGCGGTACTGGACCGGTATGGCGGGGCTCGGTCCGATATCGTGTCTGCCATGTCGCGCACTCGGCCGGCGAGCGGTGACGCGGTCCGGCGCCGGCCGAAAGACCGAAAAGCACAGATCGCCCGGGCATCCGCCGAGGCGTTCAGCACGCTGGGCTTCTACGGCGTGAGCATGGAGTCGATCGCATCGCGGGTGGGGATCTCGGCGGCCGCCCTGTACCGGCACTACGCGAGCAAATACGACCTGTTCCGCGACGCCGTGCTCAATCTGGGCCAGCAGCTGGTAGATGCCACCGCGTTCATCGACGAGGCCGATCTCGAGCACCCCGAATCAGAACTGCGCCGGGTGGCCGCGGCGCTCATCGAGACCGCGATGGCGAACCGGGAGTCGGGCGGACTGTACCGCTGGGAGGGGCGTTATCTGCGCGGCGACGACCAGGCGTCGCTGATCGCGCAGATGCGTACCGTCAACCGCCGCATTCAACGCCCCATCTGTGCCATGCGTCCGGATCTGACCTCCCATCAGCGCTGGACGTTGTCCATCGCGGTCCTGTCGGTCACCGGCAGCGTCGTCGACCACCGGGCGAAGCTGCCCGTCGGCCAGGTGCGGGCGCTGCTGTCCGATCTCGCGACAGCGCTGGCCGCCACCGAGTTGCCCCACGGTGACGACGTCGCCGAGCAGCCGCTCGCACCCGTTACCACCGCCGTCGAGCCGTCGCGATATGAAGCGCTGCTCAACGAATCCATGCGCTTGTTCAACATCAAGGGATACCGCGACACGGGCATGGAGGACATCGCCGCGGCCGTCGGCATGCCCGCGTCGGGGATCTACCGGTACTTCGCGGGCAAGAGCGACATCCTGGCCGCTGTGTTCCGACGGGCGGCCGACCGGCTCTCCGACGAGCTGACCGCGATCACCGCTGCCAACGCCGACCCCGAGGACGCCCTCACCGCGGTCATCGACGCCTACGTGGCCAGGTCGTTCGCACATCCCGAACTCGACTATGTCTACTACTCCGAGCGGCTGCACATGTCGCCGACGGATCAGAAGATCTTGCGAAACATGCAGCGCACCACCGTCGAATCGGTGGTGGAGTTGGTGGTCGCCGTGCGCCCGGAGTGGACGCCGAGCCAAGCCAGGTTCGCCGTGCACGCGGCCATGGCCCTGGTGATCGACCTGGGCCGGTTGATGCGTTACGCGAACTCGCCGAAGAACCGGGCGATTCTGCAGCGGCTGCTGGACGTGACTCTGTTGGGCCGCTACCGGTTACGCGCGACGTTGCCCGCCAAGTAGGCGAGGTAGCCGAGGGTGCCGACGACGGCGAGCTTGCGGGTCTTGCGGGCGGCCAGCCCGAGCCCCAGCGCCGTCTCGATACCGCCGTTGACGTAGATGAACTGGCGGGTGTTGCGTGGGAACGCCTGCACCGTCACCGATTCGAACAGCTCCGGCTTGACGAAGTGGCTGAGGCCGACCCCGGCGAGGCCCAAACCGGCCACCGTGGCCGCGCGCGAACCGCTGCTCGATTCCTGAAGTGACACAGCCGGTGTTCCTCTCTGCTCACGCAATTCGATAGTCGCTCAGAGGATACTGTGACGCCTCTTTGATGGCTCGACGGGTCGCCACCGGCTGCAACAACGTAGCCTCACCGTTGGGGTCGAAATAGTAGGACCGTGAATCCGCGCAGTTGCCTGCCATGAACACCGAGTTACCCATGAGCTTGGTCATCCGGTCGAGGTAGCGAGCGTTGGCTTCCTCGGTGACCTCGAATGTCGTTGCGCCCCGGCGCTTCATCTCGCTGAACAGCCGATTCATGTGCCGCATCTGGTATTCCACCGTGTTGAAGAAATTCAGCCCGAGGAACGCATAGGGGCTCGCCATACTGAGATAGTTGGGGAAGTAGGGCACCGTGACGCCCTGATAAGCCTGAAACCTCGTGTCGCGCCACCACTTACCCAGGTTGCGCCTCTTGCGCCCGATGATCTCGATCGCCGGGATGTTCGCCTCCCACAGATCGAAGCCCGTTGCCAGCACGAGCGTGTCGATCTGGGCCTTCGTTCCGTCGGTCGAGACGACGCCGTCGGGTTCGATGCGCTCGATCCCCGAACTGTGCAGGTGCACATTCGGTTTGGTGAACACCCGGTAGTAGCTGTTGGAGAACGTCGGGCGTTTGCAGCCGAAGTCGTAGTCGGGGGTCAACTGCATCCGCAGCTCGCGATCGCGCACAGAGAAGAACCGGTGCATCTTGGCCACGTCGGACGCCGCAACGTTCAGGCGGCGGAACAGGAGCTGTCGGTGGCGGAGCCCGACGAAAAGGAAGAACTCATAGATGAGATCGGTGACGGCGCGAAGTGCGCGCTGCGTCAAGGGAACCCGGGAGAACAACCGCTTGACGGGCTTGGGAATGGGGAAGTCGAGTCTGGGCACCACCCAGACCGGCGTGCGCTGGTAGACGGTCAGGTCAGCCGCTTTCTTGGCCAGCTCCGGAATCAGCTGCACCGCGGTCGCGCCGGTGCCGATGACCGCCACCCGACGGCCGTCGGGGTCGTAGGTGTTGTCCCAAGCGGCGGTGTGGATGATTTTGCCGGCGAAACTCTCGATACCCGGAATCTCGGGGGTGTTCGGCTGCGACAGGAACCCGGTGGCTGTGATCAGGTAGCGCGCCGACAGCGTCTCGCCACCGGCCAGCGTGACCCGCCACACCTCGGTTTCCTCATCCCAGCACGCGCCTTCGACGAGCGTGTTGAACCGCATGTGCTTACGCACGTCGTACTTGTCGGCGACGTCAGCGGCGTACTGCTTGATCTCGTCACCGGTGGAGTACAGCCGCGACCAGTTCGGGTTGGGCTCGAAGTAATACGAGTAGGTGGTCGTCGGCACATCGACCGCCAACCCGGGGTACCGATTGACGTGCCAGGTGCCGCCCAGGTCGTCCTCACGGTCGAGGATGACGAAGTCCTGATATCCCATCCGCTTGAGCTGGATGGCCGCGCCGATCCCCCCGAAACCTGCGCCCACGATGACGGCGTCGAGTAGTTCCGAAGTCATAGGAAAACGGTACCGCAGCGACCAGGCAGTATCGGGGAGGCGTCAGCCCTTTAGCGAGCCGGTCCGCGGCGGATCGAGCGTCGCAATGCAGGTCACAGCCCGGTCACCCTGCTCCCAGGTTTCGGCCGTGGGATAGAGCACATACAGCTGAACGGAACTGTCCGTCATCGCTTCCGGCGCGTAAGCGGCCAATTCGGGGCTGCACTTCTCGGCGTAGGCGTCGATCGCTGCCTGGCCGGGAAACTCGCCGTCGGGCATCTGCAGGACCGCGAACACCTCACCTGCGTGGGCCTCGTCACATCCGATCGTTTTGACGGTCAGCACCCGGGTGTTGGCAGGAATCTCGGCCAGGCAGTCACCCTCCTTGACGTCGGTCGCGGTCACCGTGCCGTTGCCGATGAGGAAGTACACCAGCAGGGCGACAACGGCCACCGCCGCCCACAGCGCCGACAGCACAAGACCCGCGATCGCCAAGCCGCGGCCGCCCTGGCCCTCCCTGGCTTTCTTCAAGCCGACGATGCCGCAGACGACGCTGATGAGAACACCGCCGAGCAGGCCGAAGACCAGTGAAACGATGGCCCACCAGTTCGTGGGGCGATCTTGGGGCGGCGCGTAATAGGACCCCTGTTGCGCGTATGGGCTGTCGCTTATACACATCCT
>NZ_NKCN01000023.1 GCF_002245535.1 Mycobacterium lehmannii
GGCGCCGGGCGGTGGCGGATAGGCCCCGGGCGGCGGTGGCGGATAGGCGCCTTGGGGCGGCGGGGGGTAGGCCGGAGGCGGCGGATACCCCGACGACGGGTCGTATGCCGGCGGAGCCTGGTAGGGCGAGCCGTACACGGATGGCTGATCGCCCTCGGACGTCGACTGCTCGATCGGCGGCGCCTCGTAGCCGCCGGACGTCTGCTCGGACGCACCCCCGTCGGATTCGGATGGTCCGTTTCGTGCTGCGTCCTCCCCGGGATTTGTCATGCTTGTCAACCTAGCGTAATTCTCGGGCACGATTGCGGCCATCGCGGCGTTGTCCCTTACGAGACAGCAACTTAACGATTTGCGGCAAAGAGGAGAAAGAGGACCGATGACCAGCCCGTTTCAACCTGGAGCAAATCCCGGCGCAACGCCGGGTAGCCCAAATATGGGCCGCGGCCCGGCGGGTCTGCCCACACCGCCGAAGGGGTGGCCCATCGGTTCGTATCCGACGTACGCCGAGGCGCAGCGCGCCGTGGACTACTTGTCGGACCAGGAGTTCCCCGTCCAGCAGGTGACGATCGTCGGCGTCGACCTGATGCAGGTCGAGAGGGTCACCGGTCGACTTTCGTGGCCCAAGGTGCTCGGCGGTGGTGTCCTGACCGGTGCGTGGCTGGGCTTGTTCATCGGCCTGATTCTCGGGTTCTTCAGCCCCAACCCGTGGGCAGCACTGGCCACCGGCCTGATCGCCGGTGTGTTCTTCGGCCTCATCACATCGGCGATCCCGTATGCGATGGCACGCGGCACAAGAGATTTCAGTTCCACGCTGCAACTCGTCGCGGGCCGCTACGACGTCCTGTGCGATCCGCAGAACGCCGAGCGCGGACGGGATCTGCTGGCGCGCTTGACCATCTGAGGTCCGCGCGCGATCGGTAGCAGAGGCACCATCACCGGTACGGCGTATGCGCAGTTCGCGATTGCGTAACGGTGTGCGACGCGCGCCGTCGAGGTGTTGCAAACCACATGCTTGTGGCAATACGGTTTGCGCGCGGGAGATTCCCGTCGGTGACATCACGCGGACGGAGGCGGGTGGTGCGCTTCCCCAGCATGCGCGGCGGCCCACGACGGATGGGTGCTGCGGCGATTGCTGCGCTGACGACGGCGTCAACGCTGACGGCGTGTGGTTCCGACAGCGGCGGCATCGTCATCAACTACTACACGCCCGCCAACGAAGCGCAGACCTTCACCGCCGTCGCCGAGCGGTGTAACGAACAGCTCGGCGGCCGCTTCCGAATCCAACAGATCAGCCTGCCCAAGAGCGCCGACGATCAACGGCTCCAACTCGCGCGGCGGCTGACCGGAAACGACAGAAGCCTCGACGTCATGGCCCTCGACGTGGTGTGGACCGCCGAATTCGCCGAAGCCGGTTGGGCGTTGCCGCTCTCTGACGATCCAGCCGGCCAAGCCGAAGCCGATGCGAGGGCCAATACGTTGCCGGGCCCGCTGGAAACGGCCATGTGGCAGGACAAGCTGTACGCCGCGCCGATCACCACCAACACCCAATTGCTTTGGTACCGAGCCGATCTGATGGCGCAGCCACCAACAACATGGGACGACATGGTGGCCGAGGCGACGCGGTTGCACGCCGCGGGTGAGCCGAGCTGGATTGCGGTACAAGGAAAGCAGTACGAAGGCCTGGTCGTGTGGTTCAACACCCTGCTCGAAAGCGCGGGCGGTCAAGTGCTTTCCGACGACGGCAAAACCGTCACGTTGACCGACACACCCGAACACCGGGCCGCCACCGTCAAGGCGCTGCAGATCATCCGCAACGTCGCCACCGCACCAGGCGCGGACCCGTCGGTGACTCAGACCGACGAGACCACCGCACGGCTGGCACTCGAACAGGGCAAGGCGGCGCTCGAGGTGAACTGGCCCTACGTGCTGCCGTCGCTGCTCGAGAACGCGATCAAGGGCGGGGTGTCGTTCCTGCCGCTGGACGAAGACCCCTCGCTGGCCGGCAGCATCAACGACGTCGGCACGTTCTCGCCCAGCGACGAACAGTTCGAGACCGCCTTCGAGGCGAGCAGAAAGGTCCTTGGGTTCGCCCTGTATCCGGGCGTGCGACCGGGCGAGGCGGCAAGGGTCACCATCGGCGGCCTCAACCTCGCCGTGGCGAAGACGACGCAGCACAAGGCCGAGGCGTTCGAAGCCATCCGATGCCTGCGCGACGTGGAAAATCAGCGGTACACCTCCGTCGAAGGCGGGCTGCCCGCGGTGCGCACGTCGCTGTACAGCGATCCGGCGTTCCAGGTGAAATATCCGCAGCACGAGATCATCCGCGAACAGCTCACCAACGCCGCGGTGCGTCCCGCCACACCCCAGTACCAAGCGGTTTCCACCCGCATCTCCACCACGCTGGCTCCGATCACCGACATCGACCCGGAGCGCACCGCCGACGAGCTCACCGAGCAGGTGCAGAAGGCCATCGACGGTAAGGGGCTGATCCCGTGACCGCCCCACCGGCGACCGCGACCGCACCGGTGCCGAGCGCGACCGGCAGCGACGACACTCGCTCGGAACGGAAGCTGGCATTCCTGCTCATCGCGCCGGCCGTCGTGTTGATGCTCGCGGTGACCGGCTACCCGATCGCTTACGCGGTGTGGCTGAGCCTGCAGCGCAACAACATGGCCGCACCCGACGACACCGAGTTCATCGGGTTGGAGAACTACGTCACCATTCTCACCGACCAGTACTGGTGGACAGCCTTTTTCGTCACGCTCGGTATCACCGTCGTCTCGGTGGCCATCGAATTCGTCCTCGGCATGGCGCTGGCACTGGTGATGCACCGAACCATCTTCGGCAAGGGCGTCGTGCGAACGGCCATCCTCATCCCGTATGGCATCGTCACGGTCGCCGCGTCCTACAGCTGGTACTACGCGTGGACACCGGGCACGGGATACCTGGCGAACCTGCTGCCCGAGGGCAGTGCCCCACTGACCGAACAGCTTCCGTCGCTGGCGATCGTGGTGCTCGCCGAGGTGTGGAAGACGACGCCGTTCATGGCGCTGCTGCTGTTGGCCGGATTGGCGCTGGTGCCACAGGATCTGCTCAACGCCGCCCAGGTCGACGGTGCAGGCGCCTGGAAGCGGCTGACCAAGGTGATCCTGCCGCTGATCAAGCCGGCGATCCTGGTGGCGCTGCTGTTCCGCACCCTCGACGCCTTCCGGATCTTCGACAACATCTACATCCTCACCGGCGGGGCCAACAACACGGGCTCGGTGTCGATTTTGGGATACGACAACCTGTTCAAGGCGTTCAATGTGGGCCTCGGCTCGGCGATCAGCGTGCTGATCTTTCTGTGCGTGGCGATCATCGCGTTCATTTACATCAAGATCTTCGGTGCCGCGGCGCCGGGGTCCGCCGAGGAGAATCGCTGATGGCTGAGCGGGTCGGTGCGTCGCGGGTGACGGGTTGGACGATCGTCAACGCGCTGGTTATCGTCTACGCGCTCTTCCCGGTGCTGTGGATCCTGTCGCTGTCGCTCAAGCCAACCTCAAGTGTCAAGGACGGCAAGCTGATTCCCGCCGAGATCACCTTCGACAACTACAAGGCGATATTCCAGGGCAACATCTTCACCTCGGCGCTGATCAACTCGATCGGTATCGGCCTGATCACCACGGCCATCGCGGTGGTGATCGGTGGGATGGCTGCGTACGCGGTGGCGCGCCTCGACTTCCCCGGCAAGAAGCTGCTGATCGGCGTCTCCCTGCTGATCGCGATGTTCCCCCATATCTCGCTCGTCACACCGCTTTTCAACATCGAACGCGCGGTCGGCCTCTTCGACACCTGGCCCGGCCTGATCATCCCGTACATCACCTTCGCGCTGCCGCTGGCGATCTACACGCTATCGGCGTTCTTCCGGGAGATCCCATGGGATCTGGAGAAGGCGGCCAAGATGGACGGTGCGACACCCGCGCAGGCGTTCCGCAAGGTCATCGCCCCGCTCGCCGCGCCGGGCATCGTCACCGCCGCGATCTTGGTGTTCATCTTCGCCTGGAACGACCTACTTCTCGCGCTGTCGCTGACCGCCACCGAACGCGCGATCACCGCGCCGGTGGCGATCGCGAACTTCACCGGCAGTTCGCAGTTCGAGGAGCCGACCGGATCGATCGCGGCGGGCGCGATGGTCATCACCATCCCGATCATCATCTTTGTGCTCATCTTCCAACGACGGATCGTCGCCGGACTGACATCCGGCGCGGTGAAGGGGTAGTTCCATGGCCGAAATTGTGTTGGACCGGGTGACGAAGAGTTACCCCAACGGCGCGACGGCCGTCCACGAATTGTCGATGACGATCGCCGACGGCGAGTTCATCATCCTCGTCGGCCCTTCGGGATGCGGAAAGTCGACCACGCTCAACATGATTGCGGGGCTGGAGGACATCACCTCCGGTGAACTGCGCATCGGTGGCGAGCGCGTCAACGAGAAGGCACCCAAGGACCGTGACATCGCGATGGTCTTCCAGTCCTACGCTTTGTACCCCCACATGAGCGTTCGGCAGAACATCGCGTTTCCTCTCACGCTGGCCAAGCTGAAGAAGGACGAGATCGCCCGCAAGGTCGACGAAGCCGCGAAAATCCTTGACCTGAGCGAGCTTCTGGACCGCAAACCGGGGCAGCTGTCCGGCGGTCAGCGGCAACGCGTCGCGATGGGCCGCGCGATCGTGCGTGATCCCAAGGCCTTCCTGATGGACGAGCCGCTGTCGAACCTCGACGCCAAGCTCCGTGTGCAGATGCGCGCGGAGATCGCCCGCCTGCAGGACCGGCTGGGCACGACCACCGTCTACGTCACCCACGACCAGACCGAGGCGATGACACTGGGCGATCGCGTGGTGGTGCTGCTTGCCGGGGTGGCCCAGCAGATCGGAACGCCCGAGGACCTCTACAACCGCCCGACGAACCTGTTCGTCGCCGGTTTCATCGGTTCGCCTGCGATGAACTTCTTCAGCGCGACGATCACCGACGTCGGCGTCCGGCTGCCCTTCGGCGAGGTCACCCTCACCCAGGAGAATTACGACCTGCTGGCCCGGCGCAACGCGCCGAGAAACGTGATCGTCGGCGTCCGGCCCGAGCATTTCGAGGACGCCGCGGTGCTCGACGGATATGCGCGCATCCGCGCACTGACCTTCGACGTGACGGTTGACATGGTCGAGTCGCTGGGCGCCGACAAGTATCTCCACTTCAAAACCGAAGGCGCCGGGGCGCATTCGGCGCAGCTCGCCGAGCTGGCCGCCGAGTCAGGCGTCGGCGAGAACGAGTTCGTGGCACGGGTTTCGGTCGATTCGACCGCCAGACAAGGCGACACGATCCAGTTGGCGTTCGACACGTCGAAGCTGGTGGTCTTCGACCCCGAGACAGGCAACAACCTCAGCCTGCCCGAGGCCGATGCGCCTGCCGATTCACCCGCGGGTTCAGCCGCGCCGCCGGCCGAGTGATCGACGTCCCCGCGAAGGTCCGCACCCACCTGCGTGAGCATTTCGCCGGGCAGGGCATCGATTCCGAGCCCGCCGAGGCCAGCGTCACGTTCCTTGGCACCGAGACCATCGGCGTGCTGCGCTTCGGGCCGGGCCCCGACGGAGTCATCCACTATGTGTCGCTGGGCTGTTCGCGTCATCCGATGTTCGACCCGACCGAGATGGTCACCGACGTCGTGCACGGTCCTCGCGCGGAGGTGATTGTCGCCCTTCGCGGACCCTCGCCGCGGGGACTGCACCGGTCGATCGCGATCGTGGCCGCCGCGCCCGCGGTGGAAGGGCTCGTCCTGGCGCCCGATGCATTGATCGACCTCGAGACACCGCTGTGGGAGAACACACCGTTCACCGCGTTCCTGTTGAGCGACAGCGAAATCGACGACGTTCCGTTGGCCGACCCGCTTGAGCCGGTGAAGGTGTTGGCCGCCACGCCGATCACCGCGACCGAAGCCGCGTGGGTGCGCCTCAAGGGCGCCGACGCGATGCGCGAGGCGTGGCAGCAGGACGGCGTCGACGTGCTCGACCCGGCACGTCGGGCGGCCAAGCCGAGCTGAGTTGAAGCCAGCGCAAGCAGTCGCGAAATTGCGTTCCAGCAGAAGAAGGTCGAGTACGGGCCTGCTGGAACGCCATTTCGCGCAAAATCAGAGCCAGTTGTTACTACGGAACGTGCGATACAGCAGCGTGCATACCGTTGCCATCAACAACAGAACCGCGGGGTAGCCCCACGACCAGTCCAGTTCAGGCATGTGGTCGAAGTTCATGCCGTAAACACCCGCGATGGCCGTCGGTACCGCGGCGATGGCCACCCACGCCGAGATCTTGCGCATGTCGGTGTTCTGTTGCATCGCAACCTTGCCGAGTGCGGCCTGCACCAACGACGTCAGCATCTCGTCGAAGCTGGCGATGCGGTCCGAGGCCTTGGTGTTGTGGTCGAACACGTCGCCCATATAACGACGCACCTCGACTGAGACGAGGTCGTCGTGATCGGACAGCAGTCGTTGCAACGCCAGCGTGAGCGGGCTGACCGACCGGCGTAGCTCGACGACCTCCCGCTTGAGCAAATAGATGTATTCGACGTTGGTCTGGCGATTCGGCGAGAAGATCTCTTCCTGCATCGCGTCGACGTCGGCTTCGACGAGTTCGGTGACCTCGAGATAGCCGTCGACGACATGGTCGGCGATCGCATGCATGACGGCGTAGGGCCCCAATTCGGCCAGACCGGGGGAGGCGTCGAGGCGGTGACGTACGCTCGCCAGTCCGCTGTGGTCTCCGTGGCGCACGGTCACCACGAAATTCGCGCCGGCGAAAATCATGATCTCGCCGGTCTCCACGATGTCGCGCGCGTTGGCTACCGATTCGTGCTCCACGTAGTTGACGGTCTTGAGCACCAGGAACAGGGTGTCGTCGTAGCGCTCCAGTTTGGGCCGCTGATGAGCATGAACGGCGTCCTCAACCGCCAGCTCGTGCAGGCCGAACACCTCGGCCACCGACTGCATCTGGGCCTCGTCGGGTTCGTGCAACCCGATCCAGACGAACGCCTTCTTGCCGTCGCGCTCCACTTCGCGCACCTCGTCCAGTGCCGCCGCGGTGGAATATGTGCCCGCCAGCCGGGTGCCCTGACAATAGATGCCGCAGTCGACGGTGACGTTGGTCACCGGTGCGTGGCCGTCGGCGCCGATAGCTGGCGTGGACGCTTGACGGGTCGGGCGAAATGAGGGCACTGGGTCGCTCCCCCCGGGCGGACGGGGCCCAGGTATTGGGCCGTGGTAGATGCTACGCGGCTGGGCGCGTCGGCTGCCTGCTAGTTTCGTTCCCGACGCAATCCGCCCGCGGTGCGGGCAACGTACATCTGTCCAAGGAGCATCTGACGTGAGCACAACTCCCCTCAAGGTCGCAGTCACCGGTGCCGCCGGCCAGATCGGCTACAGCTTGCTGTTCCGCCTCGCGAGCGGGTCACTGCTTGGCCCCGACCGGCCGATCGAACTGCGGCTCCTCGAGATCGAGCCGGCCCTCAAGGCGCTCGAGGGTGTGGTGATGGAGCTCGACGACTGCGCGTTCCCGCTTCTTGCCGGCGTTCAGATCGGCGCCGACGCGAACAAGATCTTCGACGGTGCGAACCTGGCGCTGCTCGTCGGCGCCCGCCCCCGCGGCCCGGGCATGGAGCGCAGTGACCTGCTCGAGGCCAACGGCGCGATCTTCACCGCCCAGGGCAAGGCGCTCAACGAGGTCGCCGCCGACGACGTGCGCATCGGGGTGACCGGCAACCCCGCCAACACCAACGCGCTCATCGCGATGTCCAACGCCCCCGACATCCCGCGTGAGCGGTTCTCGGCGCTGACCCGCCTCGACCACAACCGGGCGATCAGCCAGCTGGCCCGCAAGACCGGCGCCAAGGTCACCGATATCAAGAAGATGACGATCTGGGGCAACCACTCGGCCACCCAGTACCCCGACGTCTTCCACGCCGAGGTCGGCGGCCGCAACGCCGCCGAGGTGGTCAACGACCAGAACTGGATCGAGAACGACTTCATTCCGACCGTCGCCAAGCGCGGTGCGGCGATCATCGACGCCCGCGGTGCCTCCTCGGCGGCGTCGGCCGCCTCGGCGACCGTCGACGCGGCCCGGGACTGGCTGCTGGGCACGCCCGCCGACGACTGGGTGTCGATGGCGGTGTACTCCGACGGTTCCTACGGAGTGCCGGAGGGCCTGATCTCGTCGTTCCCGGTAACGACGAAGGACGGCGACTGGTCGATCGTGCAGGGCCTGGACATCGACGATTTCTCCCGCAGCCGCATCGACAAGACGACGGCCGAGCTCGCCGACGAGCGCAAAGCGGTCACCGATCTCGGCCTGATTTGAGGCAGCGGGCGATTAGGTTACCTACCAGTTCGTCGTTAACCTGGGCGCCGTGTCGCAAGCGGTGAGAGACCTTCCATTGACCGGATCCAACATCGTCCTCAGCGATGAGGAGATCTTCGCGGCCCACGTAGGCGGCAAGCTCTCGGTAGCGCTGAACGCGGCCCTCGACACCGAACGGGCGTTGTCCGTCGCCTACACGCCGGGCGTGGCCCAGGTCAGCCGTGCCATCGCCGCCGACCACACGCTGGCCGCCCGCTACACGTGGGCGAGCCGAATGGTGGCGGTGGTCAGCGACGGCAGCGCGGTGCTGGGGCTCGGTGACATCGGCCCGGCGGCGTCGCTGCCGGTGATGGAGGGCAAGAGCGCGTTGTTCAAGGCGTTCGCCGACCTGGACTCGATCCCGATCGTGCTCGACACCAAGGACACCGACGAGATCGTCGAGACCCTGGTCCGGCTGCGTCCGACGTTCGGGGCCGTCAACCTCGAAGACATCTCGGCCCCGCGATGTTTCGAGATCGAGCGGCGCCTGGTCGAGGCGCTGGACTGCCCGGTCATGCATGACGATCAGCACGGCACCGCGATCGTCGTGCTGGCCGCCCTGCTGGGTGCGGCCAAGGTCGTCGATCGCGAGATCGCCTCGCTTCGGGTCGTGGTCTCCGGCTGCGGCGCGGCAGGCATCGCGTGCGCGAAGATCCTGATGGCGGCGGGCGTCAGCGACATCACGCTGCTCGATTCGCAGGGCATCGTGCACAAGGGTCGCCAGAACCTCAACTCCTACAAGGCCGACCTGGCCGAGTCGACCAACCCGCGCGGGCTGACCGGCGGGCTCGCCGAAGCGCTCGAGGGCGCTGACGTGTTCCTGGGGCTGTCCGCCGGCGTGGTGCCCGTCGACCTGGTCGCCTCGATGGCGCCGAACTCGATCGTGTTCGCGCTGTCGAATCCGGATCCGGAAATCCACCCCGACGACGCGAGCCGGTACGCGGCCGTCGTCGCCACCGGGCGCAGCGACTTTCCGAACCAGATCAACAACGTGCTCGCCTTCCCGGGCGTGTTCCGCGGTGCGCTCGACGCCGGTGCGCGCCGTATCACCGAGCGGATGAAGGTGGCCGCCGCCGAAGCGATCTTCTCGGTCGTCGGGACCGACCTCGAACCCGATCGCATTGTGCCGAGCGTGCTCGACCCCCGGGTCGCCCCCGCGGTCGCACAGGCGGTCGCCAGTGCGTCCCGCGACGCGTCGGGAGGCTAGACGCAGGTGGGCCGGCGGCTGGCGCTGGCGCTCGTCGCGGTGATCGTGGCGAGCACCGCAGCGTGCGGCGAGGACACCGAGCGGCCGTCGATAGCCGTCGGCGCCACACCCGATCCGGAGTCGACGTTGAGCGCCCACCTCTATGCCGCCGCGCTGCGCTCGTACGGCAACCCCGCTCACGTCAAGATCGAGGACGACCCGCTGACCGGGCTGGACACCGGGGCCGTCCGCGTCGTGCCCGGGCTCACCGGACGGTTGCTGGACCGGTTCAATCCCGAGTCGGCGGCACGGGCGCCGACGCAGGTGTACCGCGAGATGGTCTCCGCGCTGCCCGAAGGCGTCGCGGCGGGGGACTACACCACGTCGGCGGAGGACACGCCCGCCCTAGCGGTCACCGAGGCGACCGCCGGAAAGTGGGACGGGCGCGACGTCACCGCCGCGGTGCGCAACTGCGACGGGCTGACCATCGCCGCGGTCGCCGACGCACCCCGTCCGGAGACGATCGGCACGTGCGAACCCAACGTGACTGAATTCCCCGACAGCGACGCGGCTTTCGATGCTGTTCGCTCCGGCCGGTTCCCCGCCGCGTGGACGACGACCGCGGCTCCCGGCATCCCGCCCGAACTGGTGATGCTGTCGGACCGTACGTCGCTGATCCGCGCGGAGAACCTGGTGCCGCTGTCTCGCCGCAACGGGCTCAACGAGTCACAGGTGCTCGCGCTCAACGAGGTCGCAGGCGTGCTGGACACCGCGGCGTTGGCCGAGATGCGCGCCGAGGTCGCCGACGGCGCGGATCCAGGCCACGTGGCCGACGCGTTCCTGGCCGAACACCCCCTCGGCGACTCGTAGACGTTCGAGAGCGCCGCAGCCTCAGTGGCTGTTGGGCACGAGACGCTTCATCACCGACAGGAACAGGCGCTGATAGCCCGAACCGGTGAGCCGCACGATCGCGTCGAGTATCTTCGCGTCGGCCCCGACCAACACCCGCGCCCGGTCCTTGCGGACACCGTCGAGGATGATTTTCGCGGCCTCCTCGGGCGTGGTCCGTGTCAGCCTGGTGTCGAACGTTTTGGTCAGGCCCTCGCGGTCGACGCCCTCAGCGGCCGTCGAGTTGCGCATGATCGCGGTCTTGATCCCGCCCGGGTGGATGGTGGTGACCTTGACCGGATGGCCCGCGGCCTGCATCTCCTGGCGCAGCGCCTCGGTGAACCCGCGGACCGCGAACTTCGCCGAGTTGTATGCCGCCTGACCCGGAACCGAGAAGATGCCGAACAGGCTCGACACGTTGACGACGTGCCCGTCGCCCGACGCGATCAGATGCGGCAGGAACGCTTTCGTGCCGTTGACGACGCCCCAGAAGTCGACGTCCATCACCCGTTCGATGTCCTTGTACGGCGTCACCTCGACATCGCCGACATACGCGATGCCTGCGTTGTTGTAGATCTGGTTGACCTTGCCGAAGTGCTCGACGACCGCGTCGGCGTACAGCTCGAAGGCCTCACGCTCGGTGACGTCGAGGCGGTCGGTCCTCACCGGTGCGCCGATCGCCTTGAGCCGCTCCTCGGTCGCCGCCAGACCTTCGGCGTCGACGTCGCTGATCGCCACACTCGCACCCGACTTGCCCAGCTCGATCGCCAGCGCCTGTCCGATACCCGACCCGGCACCGGTCACCACGGCGACTTTTCCGGCGAAGCCCTGCATAACCACTCCCTCGTGTTGCTGCCGTCAAGAGGCTAGCCGGTACCGCGGGTCCGCCCACTAACGGGTTGATCGCCCTGACGTGAGGTGCGGGCAATCAACCGGTTAAGGCCCGCCGAATGCGAAGGCGAAGGCTCAGGCGAACGCCTCGTCGATGATCTCCTGCTGCTCGACGGCGTGCACCTTCGACGAGCCCGACGACGGCGCCGACATGGCCCGCCGCGAGACGCGCGTGATGCCGGTCAGCTTCTCCGGAAGCACCTCCGGCAACGTCAGCCCGAACGTCGGCCACGGACCCTGGTTCGCCGGTTCCTCCTGCACCCACAGGTACTGCTCGACGTTGGGGTAGCGGTCCAGCGTCTCGGCCAGCCGGCGCCGCGGCAGGGGGGCGAGCTGCTCGACGCGCACGATCGCCACGTCGTCGCGCTCATCCTTCTTCTTGCGCGCGGCCAGCTCGTAGTAGAGCTTGCCGCTGCACAACAGCATCCGCTTGGCCTTGTTGCGATCCCCGTCGCCGTCGGTGTAGGTCGGCTCCTCGAGGACCGAGCGGAACTTCTGCTCGGTGAAGTCGCGGATGTCGCTGACGGCGGCCTTGTTGCGCAGCATCGACTTCGGCGTGAACACGATGAGCGGCCGGTGGATGCCGTCCAGGGCGTGACGCCGCAGCAGGTGGAAATAGTTGGCCGGCGTGGACGGCATCGCGATCGTCATCGACCCTTCGGCCCACAACAGCAGGAACCGCTCGATGCGGCCCGACGTGTGGTCGGGGCCTTGGCCTTCGTGACCGTGCGGCAGCAGCAGCACGACGTCCGAACGCTGGCCCCACTTGGCCTCGCCGGAGCTGATGAACTCGTCGATGATCGACTGCGCACCGTTGATGAAGTCACCGAACTGCGCCTCCCACAACACCATTGCGTCGGGGTTGCCGACCGAGTAGCCGTACTCGAAGCCGACGGCCGCGAACTCCGACAACGGGGAGTCGTACACCATGAACCTGCCGCCGGTCGGGTTGCCGTCCTTGTCGACGGTCAACAGATCCAGCGGGGTGAACTCCTGACCCGTCTTGCGGTCGATGATCACCGAATGGCGCTGGGTGAACGTGCCTCGGCGGGTGTCCTGCCCCGACAGCCGCACGGTCTTGCCCTCGGCGATCAGCGAGCCGAGCGCGAGCAGCTCGGCGAACGCCCAGTCCACCTTGCCCTCGTAGGCCATCTCGCGGCGCTTCTCCAGCACGGGCTTGACGCGCGGGTGCACGTTGAAGCCCTCGGGCACCGACAGATGGGCGTCGCCGATCCGCGCCAGCAGCGACTTGTCGACCGCGGTGTTCGTACCGGCGGGCACCATCTGGTCGGCTTCCACCGAAGCGCTCGGTTCGATCTCGTGTTTCTCGAGTTCGCGCACCTCGTTGAAGACGCGTTCCAGCTGGCCCTGGTAGTCGCGCAGCGCGTCCTCGGCCTCTTTCATCGAGATGTCGCCGCGGCCGATCAGCGCTTCGGTATAGCTCTTGCGCACACCGCGCTTGACGTCGATCGCGTCGTACATCCGCGGCTGCGTCATCGACGGGTCGTCGCCCTCGTTGTGCCCGCGGCGGCGGTAGCACAGCATGTCGATGACGACGTCCTTGTGGAACTTCTGCCGGAAGTCGACCGCGAGCCGGGCCACCCACGCGGCCGCTTCGGGGTCGTCGCCGTTGACGTGGAAGATCGGCGCACCGACCATCTTGGCCACGTCGGTGCAGTACTCCGAGGACTTGGCATCGGACGGCGATGTGGTGAAACCGATCTGATTGTTGACGATGATGTGGATCGTCCCGCCGACGCGATATCCCCGCAGCAGCGCCAGGTTCAGCGTCTCGGCCACCACACCCTGACCGGCGAACGCGGCGTCGCCGTGCAGCATCAGCGGCACGACGCTGAACGCCCCGGCGCCCTCACCGTCGCCGTCGCCCCCGTCGATCACGTCCTGCTTGGCGCGCACCAGGCCCTCCAGGACCGGGTCGACGGCCTCGAGGTGCGACGGGTTGGCCACCAGCGACACGTCGATGTCGTTGTCGCCGAACATCTGGATGAACCTGCCCGACGCGCCCAGGTGGTACTTCACGTCACCGGAGCCGTGCGCCTGCGACGGGTTCAGATTCCCTTCGAACTCGGAGAAGATCTGCGAGTACGGCTTGCCGACGATGTTGGCCAGCACGTTGAGCCTGCCGCGGTGCGGCATGGCGACGACGACCTCGTCGAGCGCGTACTCGGCGCACTGGTCGATCACCGCATCCATGGTCGGGATGACCGTCTCCGCGCCCTCCAGCGAGAAACGTTTCTGGCCAACGTACTTCGTCTGCAGGAATGTCTCGAACGCCTCGGCCGCGTTGAGCTTGCTCAGGATGTACTTCTGCTCGGCGACGGTCGGCTTCTCGTGCTTCTTCTCGATGCGCTCCTGCAGCCACTGCTGCTGCTCGGGTTCGAGGATGTGCGTGTACTCGACGCCGATGTGGCGACAGTAGGAGTCGCGGAGCAGCCCCAACACGTCGCGCAGCTTCTTCTCGTCGGCGCCGGCGAACCCGTTGACCTTGAACTCGCGGTCGAGGTCCCACAGCGTCAGCCCGTGGGTGAGGATGTCCAGGTCGGGGTGGCTGCGGAAGCGGTTCTTGTCCAGCCGCAGCGGATCGATGTCGGCCATCAGGTGGCCGCGGTTGCGGTAGTCCGAGATCAGCTCGATGACTCGGGCGTTCTTGTCCTCGACCGAGTCCGGGTTGTCGGTCCGCCAGCGCACCGGCTCGTACGGGATGTGCAGCTCGCGGAAGATCTCGTCGAAGAAGTCGTCGTCGAGCAGCAGTTCGTGAATGGTGCGCAGGAAGTCACCGGATTCGGCGCCCTGGATGATGCGATGGTCGTAGGTCGACGTCAGCGTGACCAGCTTCCCGATACCCAGTTGGGCGATGCGTTCCTCGCTGGCGCCCTGGAACTCGGCGGGGTACTCCATCGCGCCGACGCCGAGGATCGTGCCCTGGCCGCGCATCAGCCGCGGCACCGAGTGCACGGTGCCGATGGTGCCCGGGTTGGTCAGCGAGATCGTCACGCCGGAGAAGTCGTCCATGGTCAGCTTGCCGTCGCGGGCCCGCCGCACGATGTCCTCGTAGGCGGCCACGAACTGGCCGAAGCCCATCGTGTCGGCCTTCTTGATCGCGGCCACCACCAGTTGCCGGTCGCCGTCCTTGCGTTGCAGGTCAATGGCCAGGCCCAGGTTGGTATGTGGCGGGGTGACCACGTTGGGCTTGCCGTCGATCTCTTCGAAGTACCGGTTCATGCCCGGGAACTTCTTGACCGCCTGCACGAGCGCATACCCGATGAGGTGGGTGAACGAGATCTTTCCGCCGCGGGTCCGCTTGAGGTGGTTGTTGATGACGATGCGGTTGTCGATCATCAACTTGGCTGGGACCGCGCGAACACTGGTCGCGGTCGGCACCTCCAGCGACGCCGCCATGTTCTTCACGACGGCCGCGGCCGCGCCGCGCAGCACCTGAGTCTCGTCGTCGCCGCCCGAATCTTCGGCCTCGGCGTCCTTGTCCTTGGTCTTGGCCTTGGCCTCAGCGCCCTTGTTCTTGGGCTCCGATTTCTTGGCCGACTCCTTCGCGGGCTCCTTGTCCTTGGCGGGCGCCTTGGCCGGTGCCGACGACTTTGATCCCTTGCTCTTGGAGGCGCCGGCGTCGGATTCCTTCGCCTTGGTCTCGTTGGCTGAGGTCTCCTTGGCGGGGGTCTCCTTGGCGGGCGGGGCGGCGCCGTTGCCGCCGGACTGCTTGGGCGCGGGCGCGGGGGCAGGCTCCGGCGGGCTCACCGGTCCTGCGCTGCGCTGACCGTTGCCGCTGCGAGCCTGACTCTCCGAGGAGGTCGGCTCAGGGGAGTAGTCGACAAGGAATTCGTGCCAACTGGGATCTACCGACGAGGGATCCTCGCGGAACTTGCGATACATCTCCTCGACCAACCACTCGTTCTGTCCGAATGGTGAAGGTGAGCTCACGGTAGCTACTCGCCTCAATTCTTCGCTTCACGCGAGCGCATCTGAAACGCTCGCCAGGTTCTGTACGGATTACCCGCATTCCGCCGACTAAAGGCTAGCGCCGAAGCATCGGCCAGACCACGACAACGACCTTCCCGGCCATGTGCCGCTAGTCCTTGGACGCGGGCAGCATGTGCACCACCGTCGGCCATCGCGGTGGCGGGGTGCCGAACGCGCTGTGCGCATTGTCGATGATTCGTTTGCCCATCAGGCGGTTGCCCACACCGCCGACGACCGCGCCGACGCCGACGGGCAGCGTCTTGCCGAACGCGAGCGCGCCTCGCTTGAGGGTGTAGCGCTTGACGAAATATCTCAGCAGGCGCGAGTTCAGCTGCGACAGCGCAGGCAGCGGGAGGGTGGCCGCCCCGTCGGCGACCCAGGCGCCTCTGGTGCGGCCGCGGCCGACCAGGTCGGCGATTGCACGCTTGCTGTCCTCGCCGACCAAGACCGCCAGCACGAGCGCGCGACGCCGCTCCTGGTGCTCGGCCGGAATTCCGTGCACCTCGGCTACGGCGAGCACGTACAACGCCGTCGCTTCCAGGAAGACGACCGTCTCGCCGGCCACCGACGCCATCGCGGTCAACGTCCCGATGCCGGGGAACGCGGCAGCCGACCCGACGGCGGCGCCGCTGGCCATCACCGCGCTCAGATAGCGCTTCTCGAGTTTCTTGATGACCTCGGCCGGCGCCGCGTGCGGGTCCTGTTCGCGCAACCGGTCGACGTACGCCTTGACCGCGGGAGCTTGCACGCGCGAGCCGCGCTCGATGATGCGGGACAGCGCCTTGGCGGCGACGCTCGGATCTTCGCCGGAGCCCGCCTTGTCTCCCGGGCTGCCCGCCGGTAACTGGCTCTTGGCCTTCGACCGGGCACTCATGGGGCCTCCTGTCCGAACGACTCGTTTCAGGCTATCGCTTCGGCTAACGAACGACGGCGTCGGTGAGTGCCCCGGCCGTGATCGCGCTCACCTTATGCCGGGCAGGGAAGAAAATAATGAGAAGCGGCGCTCTTCATTCCCATGGCACCATCATCGGCTGTGGATCTGACGACTGCCCCGACTCCGATTCAGGAGGGCACGTCTGTCAGCCGCATCCGGATGATCGTCGTATTGGGCGTCATGGTGGCGCTGGGCCCGCTGACCATCGACATGTACCTGCCCGCGCTGCCGAGGATCGCCGAGGAACTCGGGGTGTCTTCCTCGATCGCGCAGCTGACGCTCACCGGGACGCTCGCCGGGCTGGCGCTCGGCCAGCTGGTCGTCGGTCCGCTCTCCGATTCGCTGGGCCGCCGCCGCCCGTTGATGGCCGGGATCGTGCTGCACATGATGGCCTCGCTGATGTGCATGTTTGCGCCCAACATCGAGGTGCTCGGGTTGGCTCGGGCGCTGCAGGGAATGGGCGCCGCAGCGGCCTCGGTGGTCGCGGTCGCCGTCGTCGGCGATCTGTTCACGGGCTCGGTCGCGGCCACGGTGATGTCACGACTGATGCTGGTGCTCGGCGTGGCGCCCGTCCTGGCTCCGTCGTTGGGCGCGGCGGTCCTGCTGAAGGCCTCCTGGCACTGGGTGTTCGCCGCTCTGGTGCTGTTGGCGGGATTGTTACTGGTCGTGGCGGCGACGGCCCTGCCAGAGACGCTGCCGGTCGCGCATCGTCGCCCGCTGAAGGTGCGCGGTATCGCAATGACGTACCTGGAGTTGCTGCGCGATACCAGGTTCGTAGTGTTGGTGCTAGTCGCGGCGCTGGGCATGTCGGGGCTGTTCGCCTACATCGCGGCGGCGCCGTTCGTCCTGCAGGGTCGCTACGGCCTGGATCAGCAGGGGTTCGCGCTGGTCTTTGCCGCCGGCGCGATCGCGCTGATCGGCGCCACGCAGTTCAACGTCGTCTTACTGCGCCGGTTCCGGCCGCAGACCATCGTGCTGTGGGCCCTGACCGTGGCCTCGCTGGCCGGTGCGGTCTTCGTCGGGATCACGGTTGCCGACGTGGGCGGGGTGGCCGGATTCGTCGTCCCGGTGTGGGTGCTCCTGGCCGCCGTGGGCTTCGTCATCCCGAACGCGCCGGCGCTGGCGTTGACCCGGCATCCAGACGCCGCGGGCACCGCGGCCGCTCTGCTCGGCGCGGGACAGTTCGGTCTGGGTGCTGCGATCGCCCCGCTCGTCGGTGCCCTCGGCAACGACGAGTTCGCTCTGGCCGCGGTGATGACGGTGGGTATGGTGATCGCGTTGCTCGCGCTCATGGCCGTCGGTGTGTCGGCGGCCGGACGCGCGGGCGACTCCGAACGCGATGTCACCGCCGACGTCGTGCCCGAGCCGGCCTGACGCTTCGCAGCGCGTGGTCCCGCCTTGTCGGGATCGACCACGCTCCGTAGCGTCGGCGGCATCGCCGAGTGCTAGTCGACCCAGAATGTTGTCAACGCTTTTCACCAGGCAGAACACGTCAACGAACCCGTGGCATGCGCTGTGGGCGATGATGGTCGGCTTCTTCATGATCCTGGTGGACGCGACGATCGTCGCGGTCGCCAACCCGTCGATCATGGCCACGTTCGGCGCCAGCTACGACGCCGTCCTGTGGGTCACGAGCGCCTATCTGCTCGCATACGCGGTGCCGTTGCTGGTGGCGGGCCGCCTCGGTGACCGGTTCGGCCCCAAGAACCTGTACCTTCTCGGCCTCACGGTGTTCACCGTCGCCTCGCTGTGGTGCGGACTGTCCGACACGATCGGGATGTTGATCGCCGCGCGGGTCGTGCAGGGCTTCGGCGCGGCGCTCCTGACGCCGCAGACCCTGTCGACGGTCACCCGCATCTTCCCCGCCGAACGGCGGGGCATGGCGATGAGCGTGTGGGGGGCGACGGCCGGGGTCGCGACGCTGGTCGGTCCGTTGGCCGGCGGGATCCTGGTGGACGCCCTCGGGTGGCAGTGGATCTTCTTCGTCAACGTGCCGATCGGGGTGGTGGGCGTGGCGTTGGCGCTGCGGCTGGTGCCCGAGCTGCCGAGACAGAGGCAGCGACTCGACGTTGCGGGGGTGATCCTCTCGGCGGTCGGGTTGTTCCTCATCGTGTTCGCCCTGCAGGAGGGGCAGGCGAACAGGTGGACCCACTGGGTCTGGGGCCTGATGGCGTTGGGCACCGGGGTGGTCGCCGCGTTCCTGTTCTGGCAGGCAGCCAACCGCAACGATCCGCTGCTGCCGCTCGAGATCTTCCGCGACCGCGACTTCTGGCTGTCGACATTCGGCGTCGCGACGATCGGGTTCGTCGTGACCGGGATGATCGTGCCGGTCATGTTCTACGCGCAGGCGGTGTGCGGGTTGTCGCCGACGCAGTCGGCGCTTCTGACCGCGCCGATGGCGATCGCCACAGGTGTGCTCGCGCCCGTCGTCGGACGGATCGTCGATCGGTGGCACCCACGCCCGGTGGTCGGATTCGGGTTCTCGGTGCTGGCGATCGCGTTGACCTGGCTCTCCCTGGAAATGGCGCCCGCCACTGCGATCTGGCGGCTGGTGTTGCCGCTCACCGCGACGGGGATCGGGATGGCGTTCATCTGGTCTCCGCTGGCCGCGACGGCTACCCGCAATCTGCCGACCCGGTTGGCCGGTGCGGGTTCGGGTGTCTACAACACCACCCGCCAGGTCGGGGCCGTGCTGGGCAGCGCCAGCATGGCGGCGTTCATGACGTGGCAGGTCAACTCCGAGATGCCGCCGTGGGCCGATCCGGCTCAGGGTGATGCGGGTGCGACGCAGTTGCCGTCGTTCCTGCACACGCCGTTCGCGGCCGCCATGTCGCAGTCGCTGTTGTTGCCCGCGTTCGTCGCGCTGTTCGGTGTGCTCGCCGCGGTGTTCCTAGTCGGCTATGCGCGCCGCCCACCAGAGGGACCCGCCGCCGTCGAACCAGTCGACGAGCCCGACGACGACGAGGCGTTCGTCGACGACGATGACGACTACGTCGAGTACACCATCGACTGGGACGACGGCTCTGCGTCATGGGTTCCCGCCGAGCGGGAACCGGCGACCGAGCCAATGCCCGCGCGCGATGAGCGCCCGCCCGAGCAGTCCGACGACTCGTGGCGCGCGATTCTCGACCAACTGCTCGCCGACATTCCGCCAGCGCCGCCCGCCAAACCCGCAGCCGATCCGATCGGGCTCTCGCACAACGGCTTACACGTCGAGAACGAGCGGCGGCTCACATCGCTGGAATCGGCCCGGCCGGACGGCGAGGCCTATCGCCACCGCGGGGAGTCCCGTTCCAGCGGCAGGCATGCGCGCGACGACCGCGACTAGTCGAACAGCACCGCGGGGTTGAGGTAGCCGGACGGGTCGAAGGCCGCCTTCACCGTCCGCATGGCCGCGATATCGGCGTCGGCGCGCGACATTGCGAGGTACGGGCGCTTGCGGGTGCCGACGCCGTGCTCGCTGCTGACGTTGCCGCCGAGGTGGGCGATGAGATCCATCATCGCCGAGTACAGGGCTTGTTCGGCTTGGCTGTCGAGCGTGCACCGCACGAGGTTCAGGTGCAGGCTGCCCTCGCCGACATGACCGAACAGCACCGGAATCGCTTCGGGCGCATGGCGGCCGACGAGTCGAACCGCATCGGCGGCGAACTGCGCGATGGCCGAAAGCGGAAGCGAGACGTCGAACTTCAGCGGCGGGCCGTACACGCCGAGCACTTCGGCGATGGCCTCGCGCACCTGCCAGAGTCGTTGCTGTGCGGCTGTGTCGACGCCGACGGCGGGTTCCCCGCACAGGTCTGCGCCCTCGATCGCGTCGGCGAGTCGATCGGTCTGGTCGGTGTCGCCCGCCAGTTCGATCAGAAGCTGCCAGGCGCCGTCGACGGGCGCGGGCACCCCGGCGTGCTCGGCGGTCAACGCGCTGGCGCGCGCGTCGATCAATTCCAGTGCGGCGATGCCGTCCAGGTCGCGGAAGATCCGTCCGGCGGTGACGAGCGCGTCGAGGTCGGCGAACCCGCAGATCGCGGTCACCCGGTGTGGCGGTGTGGGGTGCAGTCGCAGATCGAGCGCGGTGATGACGCCCAAAGTGCCTTCCGCGCCGACGAACAGCGACGCCAGGTCGTAGCCGGTGTTGTCCATCCGCACCCGGCTGTGCCGGTGCACGACCGAACCGTTGGGCAGAGCCACATCCAAGCCGATCACCTGCTCGCCCATGTTGCCGTAGCGGACGGTGCGCAACCCGCCGGCGTTCGTCGACGCCATCCCCCCGACGGTGGCGGTGTCGCGCGCGGCCAGGTCGACGCCGAACACCAGCCCTGCCTCGCCGGCCGTCCGCTGCACCTCGGCCAGAGTCACTCCGGCGCCCACCGAGATTCGGCGTTCGGTGATGTCGACGTCACCGATGTCACGCAGTCGCTCGGTCGACAGCAGCACGTCGTCGTGTTCGGGAACGGTGCCCGCCACCAGCGATGTCCGTCCGCCCTGCACGGTGACGTAGGCACCAGCGTCGCGGCAGGCCCGCAGTACGGCGGCGACCTCGTCGGCCGACCCCGGCCGCACCAGGGCGCTGGCCCGGCCGCGGTACCGCCCGGTGTGGTCGACGACGCGTGCGGCGAGCACATCGGGATCGCTGCTGACGTAGGCCTTCCCGACGATCTCGGCCAGCCGCTCGGTCAGGCTCATCACGTCGGTGTGTCGCTCGCGCCCAGCGACAGGAACGCTCCCAACTCGATCAAGCGGTCCGGTGTGCTCGGCAGATACTCGGTGAGCACCTCCGAACGGACGATCACGCTGAGGTACTTCGCGCGGCTGACCGCGACGTTGAGTCGATTCCTGTTGAGCAGAAACGATATTCCGCGCGGCACATCGTCGATGGAGGACGCCGTCATCGATACGAACACCACCGGCGCCTGCCTGCCCTGGAACTTGTCCACGGTGCCGACCGCGACGTCGGGCAGCCCGGCGTTCTCGAAATAGTCACGCAGCAGCAGCACCTGGGCGTTGTAGGGGGCGACGACCAGGACGTCCTTCTGGGTCAGCGCGCGGGCGCCGTGCTCGTCGGTCCAGTCGCTGCCGAGCAGCGTCAGTGTCGCCGCGACGATGGCTTCGGCCTCTTCGGGGCTGCTCGTGGAGTTGCCGTCGTGGGGGATGGACACCACACGTACACCGGGAGCTTGTCCGTGAAGGCGGCGCGCTGCCGGGTGGCCGTTCGCGGACTGCAGCCTGCCCTCGTAGGCGAGCCGGGATACCGGGGCGCACACCGCGGGATGCATCCGGTGGGAGCGGTCGAGGAAGTAGCCGAATTGTTCGGGCAGAGTGCGGTTTTCCTGCACCAGCCAGCCCAGCACCGATGCGTCGACCGGCTCGGGATGGTGGCCCTGGCTGACCTGAGGCAGCTGTTGCGGGTCGCCCAGCAGCATCAGGTTGTCGGCCGCCCTGGCCACCGCGATGGTGTTGGCCAGGCAGTACTGACCCGCCTCCTCGATCACCAGCAGGTTCAGGCTGCGGGCCTGGACGCGAGTGTCGTTCGCGAAATCCCATGCGGTGCCGCCGATGACGCAGCCGGCGTGGTCGGCGATGAACGCCGCATACTCGTCCTTGTCGATCGCCCGACAGCCGACGTCGTCGGGGCAGTCCTTCTTGGCGATGCGCTCGGGGTCCACGCCTGCCTTGATCAGGTCGCGAAAGAGGTTCTCCACCACCGCATGTGACTGCGCCACGACACCGACGCGCCACTGGTGGTCGTTGACCAGGCGGGCGATGATCCGGGCGGCCGTGTACGTCTTGCCGGTCCCGGGTGGGCCGTGCACCGCCAAATATGACGAGTCCAGGTCGAGCACCGCGGCGGCGATGTCGGCGGTGACATCGCCGGTGCGGGGCAGAAGGGCGCCGCTGCAGGTGCGCGGCGGCCGGCGCAGCAGGATATCGACCACCGCCGTGCGCGGCAGATCCGGTAGCGCAGCGGCGACCTCGGCGGCCGCGCTGTCGATGGCCTCACGTAACTTTTTGTTGGGAACGATGTTTCGCGGCGTCAGCGCGAACGGGGTCTGCGTGAACGTCCCGGCAGGGGTCTCACGTTCGCAGATCACCACCCGGGTGGGCGGGTCGTCGACTTCGATGACGTCGGCGTTGCCGGCCGCGCGCCGGTCCGCGTTGTCCGCCATGCCCGCGGGCGACGGCGGCTCATACAGTGCGAACACCTCTCTGCTGACGTCACCGCCCTCCAGCGCCCCGGTCAGTTCCAGCCAGCGCTGCTGTTTACGGGCCCGCGTCGACGGCAGATGCCAGTCCTTGACCACTGCCACGCCGTCGGCGTCGACCAGGAACACGTCGTTGGTGTCGCCCCACTCGTCGACAGGACTGTTCAAGCGGTCGAAATGCGCCCACCAGAACGGCTTGTCCTCGCGGCGGTGATATCCGCGCGCGGCGGCCAACAATGCCACGGCCGTCTGCTCTGGACTGCGTTGGGCCACACCGTCCCCGGCAAAGTCCATCAGCGTGCGCGCCAGGTGATCGGTGTCCTCGACGGCGACGCTCTGGGTGACCGGCTGCGGCCCGAGCGGCGGGACGCTCGACTCGATTGCGATCTTGATCAGCCAGTCGCGCAGCCGATGTGTCGATCGGCAGTCGTAGCGGTTGTAATCCTCGATCTTCTTGAGCATGTTGTCGGCTTCGTCGTGACGACCTTCGGCGCGCAGCTCACAGAACCGCGCGTACATCGTGATCGACTCCGTGGCCGTGGTGACGTCGCCGGTGCGCAGTTCGGAGCCCATGTACAGCGGCTCCAGGGACTTCAGGCTGTAGTTCTCCGTGCCGACGCGAATGCTCTTGCGCACCAACGGATACAGGTCGACCAGAACACCGCTGCGCAGCAGGTCGTCGACCTCGTCCTCGCCGACCCCATAGCGGCCGGCCAACCGGAGAAGCGCCGTCTTCTCGTACGCCGCGTAGTGGTAGATGTGCATCTTCGGATGCCGCTTGCGGCGCTGGCGCACCAGCTTGAGGAAGTCGACAAGGGCCTTGCGCTCACTCGGACGGTCGTGCGCCCACAGCGGCCGGAAACCGCCGCCGACCTCGAGCACGCCCCACATGTACTCCAGGCCCCACTCGCGACCGTCGGCGCTCCACAGCGGGTCGCCTTCGAAGTCGAAGAACAGGTCGCCCTTGTCGGGGTCGGGTAGCAGGGTCAACGGTTGGGCTTCGACGATCTGATACGGGGGCTTGCCGTCCACCCGCGGCGCCAGCTGCAGCCTGGCCTGCTCACGCAGCGCGGTGAGGGTCCGGGCCGGAAGCTCGGCGACCGGTCCTTCGTGTCGCGCGAGTTCGGCGACGGTGCTGATGCCGGCGTCGAGCAGGCGCGCCCGTTGGCTGACCCGCATGTTCGCCACCAGCAACAGGTCGTCGCCGGCGCGGACCTGGGCCTCGCATTCCGGGCAGCGGAAGCACGCGCGCACGGTGTCGTCGGCCCAGTCGACCGGCTCGCCCGACGCGAAGTGGTCGTCGAGCAGCCGCTGCAGGGCTTCGCGCCGCGGGCGGTAGACCGGGAGCAACTCATCGATGCGGTAGCTCGCGGTGGCGCCGTCGCCCAAGATCAGCTCGACCTCCTCGGCCACCGGCACACCCGCGGCCGTGAGCGTTTCGGCGTAGGCGGCCAACTGCAGCAGCGCCTCGACCTTCACCGAGCGCGCGAGCTTGGTGTCGCGCAATCGATACCGCTCACCGTCGGCGTCCCGCTCCAGGATCAGGAAGTCGGCGAAGCCGACGAATCGGCCGTCGAACATCGCGGCCTGGTAGATCACCTCGGCGCGGCGCTCCACAGCGCGGCGCGTCTGCTCGGCGGCTGCGGTCAGCCCGTCGACCGTGTACGGCGGCCTGCCGATGATGGCGACGTCGGCCCCGTCGCGCAGCAGGTCGAGGTGCCGCTGTTCATGCTCGTCGCCGAGCTGAGCCGTCCTGGCCAACAGCTCGTCCTCGCTCGCGACGGCAGGACCTCGTCCGAGCTTGGCGTCGAACGCGCGCAGCAGCGCGTACTCGCAGCGGGCTGCCGCTGCGAGATCGGATGCGCTGTATACGACGCGGGTTTCGGCGCCCTCGGAGGCCACGAACACGCTGCCACTGTATGTGACCCGGACGACACATTCCGGCTCCCTCGGTCCCCGCGAACGTGGGTTACCCGCACACCTATTGCGGCTCGGGCGTGACACGAGGCCACACTCGCCGATTCACAACGACGCGCGTATCCACAGCCCGAGCGTTCAGTGGTCCGCACCGACCGATTCTGTGGGACTCGGCACTGACCGTGACCGCATGGATACGAAGTCATCGCCGTTCATCGGCACCGAAGGGTTGGCGGCAGGCGGGGTGACCAGGCGAACACTGGTCAGCCGCCACAACATGATCTACCGCAATGTCTACCTGCCGAAAGGGGTGAAGCTGACGCCGGAGAGACGGGCGGTCGCGGCGTGGCTGTGGTCCCGGCGAAACGCCACGATCGCCGGAATATCCGCCGCGGCGTTGCACGGATCCCGATGGATCGACGAGAACCTGCCCGCCGAATTGATCCGTGGCGAAGCCTGTGATGTCGACGGAATCACCATCCATCGGGCGAAACTGCGCGATGAGGAGATGGGCATGGTCCATGGAATGCCGGTGACCACGCCGGTGCGAACGGCATTCGACCTCGGCCGCGGGGGCAGCCTCGAGACGGCGATCATCAGGGTCGATGCGCTGGCGAACGCTACCGGTCTCAAGCCGGTCGACGTCGGGCGTCTCGCCGAAACGCGTCGTGGCGCCCGCGGCATCGTGCAGCTGCGACGGGTGCTCGAATTGATGGACGGCGGCGCTGAGTCGCCGCAGGAAACCAGGACACGCCTGCTGATGCTCGCCGCCGGATTCCCGAGGCCGCAAACGCAGATCCTCGTCGCTGACGAGTACGGCTGCTTCATCGGCCGCGTCGACATGGGCTGGGAGGAGCTCAAGGTCGGCGTCGAATATGACGGTCCGCAGCATTGGGACGATCCCGCACAGCACGCGCGCGACATCGACCGGCTGGCGGAACTGGGGGCTCAGCGCTGGCTGATCATCCGGGCGAGTCGCGATATTTTGCGCTCTCGCCCCCATGTCTTTCTCGCGCGCGTACGGGACGCGATGCAGGCGAGGGGCTGGCCGCATTCGGATGAGGTTCGACTCGACGCGCGAATTGCTTGGCTCTAATACGCCGAGTGTGGGATCGACACACGTCCTCGCCACGAAAGGTGTGCGGGTAACCCACGTTCGGCGGAGGAGGCGGACGGCGGGCGGCACTCAGCCGCCGGTGTTCCCGATCAGCTCGACGCCGTTTCCGTTCCAGCGGAACCTGACCACGCTGTCGAGGCCGGGGACGCCGTTGGAGTAGCGCAGCGCGACCGTGTCGCCGGTGCTCTCCGAGGTGTCGACGCCGTTGAACCCGTAGGTGTCGGGCGCGCCGCTCGGGATGAACTTGCCGAGGTGGAACATCACCGCCCGAGTGTTCGGGTTGGTGGTGTTGGTGTTGGCCTTGACGATGACGACCGACAGCTGCGCGCACTCGTTGTAGTTACCTGCGATCGGCTCCGGGTTCCAGCCCTGGTCGCTGCGTGGATCGCGGGGCAACTCGGCCACCGCCCTGGTGATCTCCGGCGCGGCGAGGTTGACCGCGCACGGGTCGGCCGCCGCGGGTGCGCTGGGCGCCGCCGCTTTCGGGGCCGACGGCGGCGGCCCGGCAGGGGGAGGTGCGGCGGGGGGCATCGCGTCGGGCGTCTTCGAGACCGTCGAGTCGCTGGCTCCGCAGCCGACGGCGACCACCACCACCGCCGCAAGCGCCGCCGCCGATCGCATGAGGCCGTTGAGCCGAACCGTGCACATCACTTGAGCCACCCTTGCAAATCGCGTCGACCAGGTCGCGCCGACACACCGCGTGGCGAATCGGGCTGCTCGCGGGCACTAGACTCGACGCCGATGACCTCCGCCGAGTCGGATGCGAGCCCCGACGGCTCGACCGGCGACCTGACCTTCGACGACCTGCAGATTCACCCTTCGGTGCTGCGGGCCGTCGTCGACGTCGGCTACGAGACGCCGTCAGCGATCCAGGCGGCCACCATTCCGGCCATGATGGCCGGTTCCGACGTGGTGGGTCTGGCCCAGACCGGCACCGGCAAGACCGCCGCGTTCGCGATTCCGATCCTGTCGAAGATCGACACCGACAGCCGGGCGACCCAGGCGCTGGTCCTGGCGCCGACGCGCGAGCTGGCGCTGCAGGTGGCCGAGGCGTTCGGCCGCTACGGCGCGCACCTGCCGGAGGTCAACGTGCTGCCGATCTACGGCGGGTCGTCGTACGGTCCGCAGCTGGCGGGGCTCAAACGCGGCGCGCAGGTCGTCGTCGGCACGCCGGGCCGGGTGATCGACCACCTCGAGAAGGGCCGCCTGGACCTGTCGCGGCTCGACTATCTCGTGCTCGACGAGGCCGACGAGATGCTGCAGATGGGCTTCGCCGAGGACGTCGAGCGCATCCTGTCCGACACCCCCGAGTTCAAGCAGGTCGCATTGTTCTCGGCGACCATGCCGCCGGCGATCCGCAAGATCACCAAGAAATACCTGCACGACCCGGTCGAGGTCACGGTCAAGGCGAAAACCGCCACCGCAGAGAACATTTCGCAGCGCTACATCCAGGTCTCGGGCCACCGCAAGATGGATGCGCTGACGCGCGTGCTCGAGGTGGAGGAGGGCGACGCGATGATCGTGTTCGTCCGCACCAAACAAGCCACCGAAGAGGTCGCCGAACGGCTCAAGGCCAGAGGCTTCGCCGCGGCGGCGATCAACGGAGACATCCCGCAGGCGCAGCGTGAGCGCACCATCGCCGCATTGAAGGACGGCCGGATCGACATCCTGATCGCGACGGATGTCGCCGCACGCGGACTGGACGTCGAACGCATCTCGCACGTGTTGAACTACGACATCCCCAACGACACCGAGTCCTATGTGCACCGCATCGGTCGCACGGGGCGGGCGGGCCGGTCCGGGTCGGCGTTGCTGTTCGTCACGCCGCGCGAGCGCCATCTGCTCAAGGCCATCGAGAAGGCCACCCGGTCCAAGCTGGTCGAGGCGGAACTGCCCACGGTCGAGGACGTCAACGCCCAGCGGGTGGCGAAGTTCCGCGACTCGATCACCGAAGCGCTCAGCGCTCCGGGCGTCGACGTCTTCCGCAGCATCATCGAGGACTACGAACGCGAGCACGACGTGCCGATCGCCGACATCGCGGCGGCGTTGGCCACGCAGGCGCACGGCGGTGACGAGTTCTTCATGGTCGAACCGCCGCCGGAGAAACGACGCGAACGCGAAGAGCGTCCCCGCCGCGACAAGCCCGACCGCAAACCGCGGGAAGGCCTGGCCACCTACCGCATCTCGGTGGGCAAACGGCACAAGGTCGGACCCGGCCACATCGTCGGTGCCATCGCCAACGAAGGCGGTCTGCACCGCAGCGACTTCGGCCACATCACCATCCGCCCGGATTTCTCGTTGGTGGAGCTGCCCGCCGATCTGCCGAGGAAGACTCTCAAAGCCCTTGAGAACACCCGTATCTCGGGGGTGAAGATCAACCTGCAGCCCGACCGACGGCCGGACAAGGGCCGGCACAAGCAGAGATGACGCTGTCGCGCGGCTTGGACGCGCAGGGCGGACTCGAATCCGTCAGCAGGGTCGAACGTGTCTCCTCGCTCACCGGTATCCGCGCCGTCGCCGCATTGTTGGTGATGCTCACCCACGCCGCGTACACGACCGGCAAGTACCCGCAGGGCTATGTCGGTTTGGTGTACTCGCGCGCCGAGATCGGGGTGCCGATCTTCTTCGTGCTCAGCGGGTTTCTGTTGTTCTCGCCATGGGTGAAGGCTTCCGCGGAGGGTAGGCCCGGACCTTCGGTGCGCCGCTACGCCTGGCGCCGGGTGCTTCGCATCATGCCCGCGTACGTCGTCACGGTCCTTGCGGCATACCTCGTCTACCACTTCCGCACGGCGGGCCCGAACCCCGGACACACATGGGAGGGGTTGCTGCGCAACCTCACGCTGACCCAGATCTACACCGATAGCTACCTGTATTCGTTTCTGCATCAAGGGCTTACGCAGATGTGGAGCCTGGCGGTAGAGGTTGCATTCTATGCAGTGCTGCCCCTGCTGGCGTGGTTGTTGCTGGTGGTCCTGTGCCGACGACGGTGGCGTCCGGGCGTGCTGATCGGCGGACTGGTCGCCCTGGCACTGATCACGCCGGCATGGCTGATCCTGGTGCACACCACCGATTTTCTGCCCGACGGCGCGCGGCTGTGGCTGCCGTCGTACCTCGTCTGGTTCATCGGCGGGATGTTGCTTTCGGCGTTGCAACCGCTGGGGGTGCGGGCTTACGGCCTGGCTTGCATACCGCTGGCGGTGGCGTGTTATTTCATTGCGTCCACGCCCATCGCCGGGGAGCCGACCACGTCGCCCACCGAGCTGCGCGAGGCCTTGGTGAAGGTGTTCTTCTACACGGTGATCGCCACGCTGGCGGTGGCGCCGCTGGCGCTCGGTGATCGCGGCGTCTACGCCCGGCTACTGTCCAGTCGGCCGATGGTGTTCCTCGGGGAGATCTCCTACGAGATCTTCCTGATCCACCTGATCTTGATGGAGCTGGCGATGGTGGAGGTGCTGCACTATCCGATCTACACCGGTTCGATCGTCATACTGTTCCTCGTCACCTTCGTGATGACAGTCCCGCTGGCGTGGCTCCTGCACCGGTTCACCCGCGTGCGGTCCTGACGGCCCGCTAAGGCTCGAAGCGGGCTATCTGCCGCTTCCGCACATCGGAGATTAGGGTAGCCTAACCGGGACAGCGACACGGAAGGCTAGTGATGTCGGACAAGAAGCCAACGCGAGGTTTCCAGGGCGCGGTGCTCAAGCTGCTGCGCGCGGGCGACTATCGGCTGACCGTGACCGGTAAGCGGGAGATCAGCCCGCACTACCTGCGGCTGAGCTTCGACGCAGGCGGCATGCTCGAAGGCTCGCCGCTGCACCCGACGATGTGGATCCGCATGTGGTTCGCCGATGGCGAGAAACTGCACCAGCGCGGCTACACGCTGGTCGACCCGAACCCAGCAGCCAACACCGTCGACATCGAGTTCGCGCTGCATGACGGCGTCGCCTCGCACTGGGCGGAAAACGCGCAACCCGGCGACACGATCGAGGTCACGGTGCTCGGCAGCAATTTCACGCTGCCCGAACCGCCGCCTGCCGGTTACGTGATCGTCGGCGACACCGCGTCGCTGCCCGCCATCAACTCGTTGCTGACCGCGATCGGCGACACCCCGGCGCGGGTGTTCTTGGAGGCCGCACACGACGACGACCGGCAGCTACCGGTCGCCCGCACCACCGACGTGATGTGGGTGGACCGCAAGAACGCCGGCGAAGCGCTGGTGGAAGCGGTGGCCGCAGCCGCGTTCGACGCCCCCGACCACTTCGGATGGGTGGCATGCGACAACCGCACGACCCGCGCGGTGGCCAAGGTCTTCCGCGAGCAGTACAAGATCTCGAAGAAGGCGATCAAGGCCCAGGCTTACTGGGTGGCCTGACAATCCGGCGCTAGAGTGTCGGCTCCCGTTGGCTGGGCAGCACGATCGGAACGACGAACTCCTCGAGCATCGACCGCTCGTCGTCCTCGTCGTGGCCGGGGAACAGCATCAGCGAGGTCATCACCCGCACCAGCCACCGCGCGCGGTGTGCGACCAACTCCGGCGCGTCGGGACCGAGCGAGATGACGAACGCCTCGGTCAGCGCCTTGATCACCTCGGACTCCTCGGCCATCTCCGCACCGATCGGTCGCTGGGTCGTGGCGAACCACGATGCCAGGGCTGGGCTTTCGCGCACGTTGCGCAGCGAGGCCAGCATCCCTTCGATCAACCGCTCACGCGGATCGGTCAGCGCGTTGATCTGTTCGGTCATCTCCCGGTACAGCCGGTAGCTCTCGCGGTGCACGTAGGCGGTGTAGAGTGCTTCGCGGTTCTCGAAGTAGCGGTACAGCGTGGCGCGAGAACATCCTGCCGCCGAAGCGATCTCATTCATGCCGACGGTGGCGGCCTCTTTCTGGGTGAACAGCTCACCCGCCGCGTCGAGAATGCGGTCCGCGGCCACCTCGGTGCGCCGCGCGGCCAACCAGTCACCGGCCATCAAGCAACCACCTCGAACGGAACGGACAGCGGTCGTCGCACATAACTGCCACCGGCCCAGACGATTGCGCTCTCGTCGACTTCGAAGTCGGGGATACGGGTCAGCAGTTCGGTCAGAGCGACGCGCGACTGCATGCGCGCGGCCGCCGCGCCGAGGCAGTGGTGCGCGCCGTGGCTGAAGGTCAAAATGTTGCGGGGTCTGCGCGTCACGTCGAGTTCGGATGCGTCATCGCCGAATTGGCGTTCGTCGCGGTTGGCCGATGCGTAGAGGAACAGCACCCGTCTGCCCTCCGGGATGGTGGTGTCGGCCACCGTCACATCGCGTGTGACGGTGCGGGCCAGCCCCTGCACCGGCGAGGTCATGCGCAGAAACTCGTCGACCGAATCCGGTATCAGGTCCGGGTTTTCGACGAGAAGGTGACGCTGTTCGGGGCGCTGATGGAGCAACTGGACCGAGCCGCCGAGCATGCCGGTGGTGGTGTCGTTCCCGCCGGTGACCATGGTGAAGGTGAACGCGAGGATCGACAGCACACCCGCGATGTCGCCGTCGGCGCCCACACCTGCGGCCACCAGATGCGACACGGTGTCGTCCTCCGGCTGGACCCGTCGACGTTCGATGAGATCGGTGAAGTAGGCCATCATCTCGCCCAGCTTGTCGCCGAGCGTCTCGAGCGCACCGCCGATTCCGCCGTCGGCGGTGTTGGCGGCGACGATCGCCTCGGTCCAGCCGTCGAACTTGTCGCGATCGGCCTCCGGTACGCCGAGGTAGTGGGCGACCACCATGGAAGGCAGCGGTTTGAACAGTTCGGCGACGATGTCGCCGCCGCCGTTGCTCCGGATGCGTTCGATGCGCTCGACGACGTAATCGCGGACCTTCGGCTCGACCGCCTCGACCTGCCGAGGCGTGAACCCCCGCGACACCAGCTTGCGGAACTCGGTGTGCACGGGCGGGTCCTGCATGACCATCGGCGGGTTGTCGGCCAAGCCGATCAGCTCGAGCTCCCCGTAGTTGACCGTGAGCCCCTGCGCCGAGGAGAACGTCTCGTGATCACGCGCGGCGGCCCAGATGTCGGCATGGCGCGACATGACGTAGTAGTCGTGATCGGGCCGGTCGCGCGGCACGACGTGGTGTACGGGGTCATGGTCGCGCAGCGCCTGATACATCGGCCACGGATCGGCCCACGTGTCGGCGTTGGCGAGCTGGAATCGGACCGGCGTGTCATGAGACAGAGTAGCCGTCATGTCTCATTGGTACGACAGAACCGGGGGCCATGTCAATAGTCTCAACCTCGAAACCGACGAATTGGTCGAAGCCCGCGAGTGATTTCAACCAATACGTCGGCCTCGGCGCAAATCAAATCGCGGCACCCGGGTTGAGGATGTTGTCCGGATCGAGCGCGGCTTTGATCCGCCGGTTGAGCTCCATCGCCTCCGGGCCGATCTGACCGGCCAGCCACGGCCGCTTCAGCCTGCCGACGCCGTGTTCGCCGGTGATCGTGCCGCCCAGGCTCACGGCCAGGTCCATGATCTCGCCGAACGCCTGGTGGGCGCGTTCGGTCATCGCGGGATCGGCGGGGTCGTAGACGATCAGCGGATGCGTGTTGCCGTCGCCGGCATGGGCGATCACCGAGATCAGCAATTCATGGTTGGCCGCGATCTTGGCCACGCCGCCGACCAGATCGGCCAACGCGGGCAACGGAACTCCGACGTCCTCGAGCAGCAGCGAGCCCTTCAACTCCACGGCCGGAATGCAGAACCGCCGCGCGGCGACGAAGGCCTCGCCCTCCTCGGGGTCCGACGTCGAGAACACTTCCTTGGCGCCGTGTTCGGTGAAGACGTCGGCCATGAACCGGGCGTCCTCGGCGCCGGACGGACCCCGGTCGTCGGAGGCGGCCACCAGCATCGCCGCGGCGCTGCGGTCGAGGCCCATCTTCAGCTTGTCCTCGACGGCGTTGATGGCCGCCGAGTCCATGAACTCCAGCATCGAGGGCCGGATCCTGGCCGTGATCGCGACGACGGCCGCCGCCGCGGATTCCACCGAACCGAAGGCCGCGACCACGGTGCACGCCGCCGACTGTGCGGGCAGCAGCTTCAGCGTCACCTCGGTCACCACGCCGAGCGTGCCCTCGCTGCCGACGAACAACTTGGTCAGCGGCAGCCCGGCGACGTCTTTGAGCCGCGGGCCGCCGAGCCGCACCGCGGTGCCGTCGGCGAGCACCACCTGCAGTCCGAGCACGTAATCCGTTGTGACACCGTACTTCACGCAGCACAGGCCACCGGCATTGGTGGCCACGTTGCCGCCGATGCTGCAGATTTCGAACGACGACGGGTCCGGCGGGTACCACAGCCCGAACTCCGCGACCGCCTTCTTGACCTCCGCATTGAGCAGACCGGGTTGGACGACTGCGGTGCGCGTCACCGGGTCGACGGTGATGTCGCGCATCTTCTCGGTCGTCAGCACGATGGCGCCGTCGAGGGCCGATGCGCCGCCGGACAGCCCGGTGCCCATACCGCGTGGTACCACAGCGATTTTGTTCGCGGTCGCCCAGCGGAGCACGGCTTGTACCTCTTCGGTGCTGCGCGGCCGCACTACCGCCAGCGGTGTGCCCGCGTTCGGGTCGAGCGCCCGGTCCTGCCGGTATGACCCCAGGATGTCCGGATCGGTGACGACGGCTCCCTCGGGCAGCGCGTCGACCAGATCGGCCAGGGGTGACTCCACAGCGCCATGGTACGAGCCGGCGGGTTCGACTGGTCCGGAGCCGCGTGACGGCGGCTCGAAAACACGCGCGGGTGGGAGAACTGCGGGATATAGTTCCGCCGTGATCAGCGGGGATCCGCTGGCGGGACGTGACGGCGAACTGGCAATCATTCGCCGCGCACTCGGGGGCAGCGACAAATCCGGCGTGGTGATCGTCGGGGCCGCTGGGGTGGGCAAGACCCGGCTCGCACGGGAGGTGCTTGCGCTCGCTGAGCGCGCGGGCGATCGCACGAACTGGATCGTCGGCACCGAGTCCGCCAAAGCGCTGCCGCTGGGCGCGTTCACCGCCGTCATCGACGAGGCCGTCGCCGAGCCGGTGCCCAACGTACGCCGACTGGTCAATTCCCTTGTTGGCCAGCATCGTCACGGCCGCACCCTGATCGGGGTCGACGACGCGCATCTGCTCGACGGGCTGTCCGCGCATCTGGTGCATCAGCTTGCGCAGACGCGGGCGACCCGTCTCGTCGTCACCCTTCGCGCGGGCGCCGACGAACCCGATGCGATCACCGCGCTGTGGAAGGACGGACTGCTCGTCCGCCTCGACCTCGAACCGCTGTCCGTCGACGCAGCGCGCGCCGTGATCGAGCAGATCCTCGGTGGTGCGGTGGACGCCCGTAGTGCTCACCGGTTCTGGAAGCTGACCGGTGGCAACGCTCTCTTCCTGCGCCAGTTGGTCATGGACCAGATCGACGCAGGCCGGCTGCGGCAGACGGCTGGGGTATGGATCTGGGACGGCGGCGTGGCGGTGTCGCAGAGCATCAGTGACATGGTCGGGCGCCAACTGCGGGAACTGACCCCGGCTGTCGCCCTCGTCGTCGACACGCTGTCGCAGTGCGAACCGCTGGCGGTCGACGCCCTGTGCGACGTGGTGGACCGGGACGCGCTGGAGACTGCCGAGCGGATGCGGCTGGTGACCGTCGAGCGAAGCGGGGCGAATTTGGCGGCGCGCCTGGCCCATCCGCTGTTCGGCGAATTGCGTCGGGCCACCGCCGGCGAGCTCTACCTGTCGAGGATCCGCGGCAGGTTGGCCACCCGGCTCGCCCACGACGGTGAGTCCGACGGTCAGGCGACGGTGCGACGGGCACTGCTCGCGCTCGAATCGGACCTGCCACCGGACCCCGACCTCTTTCTGACGGCGGCTCGGGGCGCGATGACGCTGCTCGACCTCGAACTCGCCGACCGGTTCGCGACCGCGGCGGCCGACGCCGGTGCCGCCGAGGCGCCGGGGCTGCGCGCGTTGAACCTCTTCCTGCTCGGCCGCGGTGCGCAGGCCGAGCAGGTGCTGAGCCGGATGGTCGGCGACGGCACCACAGGCGCACACCGCTGGTCGATTGTGAGGGCGGCCAACCTGATCTGGATGCTCGGCCACATCGACGACGCGTGCGCGGTGCTGACCCGGCTGGCATCGGGACACGAGTCGACGGCCGAGCAGTTCGCGCGCAAGGCCGCCGAAGCGTGCGTCGACGCCGCTTCGGCGCGATGTGACGACGCAGCCCAAAAGGCCACGGCGGCCCTGGAGTCGGGGCTGCTGACCGACTTCGACGCGATGTTGGCGGCGGTGGCGCTGACGATGGCGCTGGGTGCGCTCGGCCGGGCCGACGAACTTACGGCGATCGCGGAGTCGGCGCTGGAGCGGGCGATGACGTCGTTTCAGGCATCGCACATGCGGTTCTGGTTCGCCAGCGTGTATGCCCGGGCCTGCCGGTTGACCGGACATATCGAAGAATGTGAGGCCATGGCGCGGCGAATGGCCGACTCCGCCAGAGAGATGCCGAGCCTGGCGTATGCCAATTTGGCGTCGCTGCTGGGCAACGCCGCACTCATGCGGGGCGACGTCCGCGCGGCGGTGACGCTGTTGCACGAGGCGTTGGCCGGTGTGCAAAGGCACGGTGTGACAAGCGGTTTGCGGCCGGCCACCTGTTTCGCCCTGGCCGAGGCGCACGCGAAACTGGGTGAGGGGAAGGCGGCCGAGGACGCAATCGCCGAGGCGTGTGAGAGCGTGCCGCCCGACTACGTGTTCATGCAGACGGCGTTGAGCATCGCCACCGGATGGTCGTTGGTGGCCAACGGATGCGTCACCGACGCCATCGCCACCGTACGAGCGGCGGCGTCCCAAGCCCGCGCGCGTCGCCAGCCCACTCACGAGCTGGCGTGCCATCAGGCGGCGGCGCAGTGGGGTGACACATCGTGCGCCAAGCCCGCACGTGAACTCGCCGACGCACTCGGGTTGCCGTTGGCCGATGCCGTTGCGCGCCATACAGAAGCGCTGGCCGCCGACGACGGCGAAGGATTGCTCGCGGCCGCCGAGGCCTATCGCACCATCGGTGACCGGGCGGCCGCGGCCGACGCCGCCGCGCAAGCGGCGGTCGCGTTCACCCGCGGCCAACACCGCAAGCGCGGCCTGTATGCCGCTGCCGTGGCCAAAGAACTCAGCGACGCATGCGGGGGACTGTGCACACCGGCCCTGAGGGTTCCGGCCAGTCAGCCGCTGACCGGCCGTCAGCGCGAGATCGTCGAGTTCGTGGTGGCCGGTTTGTCGAACCGTGAAATCGCCGAGCGGCTGGTGATGTCGGTGCGCAGCGTCGAGGGCCACATCTATCGGGCGTGCCAACGGGTGGGGGCGAGTTCTCGTGAGGAACTGGCCGCGATCGCCAGGCAAGGCCCTGCCCGCTAACGGAGGCTCTTTTGGGAAAGGTCGCTCCATGGACGAGATCCACTACCGCAATGCCGGATTCGGCGACTGGGCGACCCGCCGTGCCTTCCTCTGCGGTGACCGGGTCGCCCTGATCGACGGGGACCGCCGGATCACCTACACCGAATTCGACCGGCGCACCAATCGGCTGGCGCAGGCGTTGCACGCGTGTGGCGTGCGGCAGGGTGACCGCGTGGCAGGGCTGATGACCAACTGCTCCGCCTTTCTCGAGACGCTGTTCGCCACCGGCAAGCTCGGCGCGGTGTTCGTACCCATCAATTTCCGGCTTGCCGCACCCGAAGTCGCCTACCTGCTCTGTGATTCCGGTGCGGTCGCCTTCGTGTGGTCAAACGGGCTATCGGCGGTCGCACGGGCGGCGTGCGCCAGCGAGGCCGTTCAAGTGCGGACGCGGGTGGTGGTCGGCGGTGAAGTCGAGGATGGCGAAACGGACTTCGAGCAACTCCTTGCCAGCGGTGAGGATCGCCCTGCGGACGCCGACATCGCCGGTAGCGACTTGTGTTGCCTACCATACACTTCGGGCACGACGGGCCGGCCGAAGGGAGCGATGCTCACCCACGAGAACCTGTTCTGGAACACGATCAACGGCGTTTGCGCCGGAAGAGGGCTACGTGAAGGGGACCGGACCGTCACGGCGGCGCCGTTGTTTCACATCGGTGGGCTCAGCGTGCACACTCTGCCGCTGATCTACGTCGGCGGCACCAACGTGTTGCTGCCCGCTTTCAGCCCTGCCGAAGTGCTCGCCGCGATGGTACGTGAACGCGCCACGGTCCAGTTTCTCGTACCGGCGATGTGGGCGGCGCTCATGGCCGTGCCCAATTTTGAGTCCTACGATTTGTCGGCGCTCGAATTGGCCGTCAGCGCGGGCGCACCGTGTCCGATGCCGGTGCTCGAGTACTTCCGGGCCGGTGGTGTTCCGTTCCAGGAGAGCTTCGGTCTCACCGAAACCGGAGGCGTCACGCTCCTCGACGCCGACCACGTCACGGAGAAGTTCGGTTCTGTCGGCCGATCGCTCTTCCACGTGCAGACCCGTGTCGTGGACGACCAGGACCGCGACGTCGCCACCGACATGGTGGGTGAAGTCGTGGTCCGCGGACCCGCCGTTTTCGCGGGCTACTGGAAGAAGCCCGAAGCGACAGCCGAAGCGATCCGTGGCGGGTGGTTCCACACCGGCGACCTGGGACGCATGGATGCGGACGGTTTCATCACCTTGGTCGACCGGAAGAACGACATGATCATCACCGGCGGTGAGAACGTCTACCCGGTCGAGGTCGAGCAGGTGCTCTATCGCCACTCGGCAGTCCATGAGGTTGCGGTGGTCGGCGTCGCGGACCCCAAATGGGGCGAAACACCGATCGCGGTGGTCGCCCTCGAGGACGGCGCGCGGGCCACTGCGGATGAACTGATCGCATACGCGCGTGAGCGGTTGGCCCATTTCAAGTGCCCCACCCGGGTGGAGTACGTCCCGGAACTGCCCCGAAACGCTTCGGGCAAGGTGCTAAAGACGGCGCTGCGCGACGAATTCAGCCGCCGACCGTCACCCTAAACCGTTGGCGGGTGGTCGAGTTCGCGGAGTGCGGGCAGGAACACGGCGATGATGCCCAGCAGCAGCATCGGCAGCGCCAGTGCGAGGAACGTCGTGTGCAAGCCCGCCGAGTCGGCAAGCGGCCCGGCGATGATCAGTCCCAGCGGACCCGCCGCATACGCCAGCGATCCCATCACGCCCACCACCCGGCCGCGCAGATGCTGCGGTGCCCGCGTCTGCATGACGTAGTTGTAGATCGGTTGGATCGGCCCGTAGACCAGCCCGACGATCGCCGAGAGCACCAGAATCAGCGGTAGCGGTGGCAGGAACGCGATGACCGTCATCGCGACTCCCAGCGTCAGCACCGCGGTCAACATCGTCACCCGACGGCTGATGTACTTCGACGACACCGCATAGCCGAGCGCGCCCACCAGGCCGCCGATGCTCAACGCCATCAGCACCAGACCGAGTTGCACGGGTTCGTCGCGGTCGGTGAAGTACTTGGGGAACAGGACCGACTCCATCGGCATGTAGAGCCCGGTCACCACCAGGTCGACGATCGCCAGCGTGCGAAGGACCCTGTTGTGCCAGACGAACCTCAGCCCTTCCACGACGCCCGCCCACACCCCCTCGGGCAACGACGTGCGGTCGGGCGTACCGGCTCCCTCCAACCGCAGGACGGCGATCGCGGCGATCGAGAGGACGAACGTCGACGCGGTGACCCACATCGTGTTGATGCCGCCGAGTGTGGCGATCAGCAAGCCGCCGATGCCCGGTCCGACGATGTAGGCGAGGTTGAACACCGCTTCATAGACGCTGTTGGCACGGTCCAGCGTCCACCCGGCGCGAATCGCCGCTTCGGGCAGCATCGTCTCGCGAGCGGTCATCCCCGCCGGGTCGAAGAAGGCGCCCAGTGCAGCCAACGTGGCGAGCACCGCGACGTTGACGGCCTCGACGCCGAACGCCAGCGCCAGCACGGGCACGGCGGCCACCGACAGCGCGGAAAGGGCGTCGGAGATAATCGAGACCAGCCGCCGGCCCAGATAGTCGACGGCGGCCCCTGCGATCAGCGTCGCGACGAGCAACGGCAGCGAGCCCGCCATCGCCACGATCGAGGCGTCGAGCGCAGAGCCGTTGCGTTGCAACACCAGCCATGGGAACGCGACGAGCGAGATACCGTTGCCGGCACCGGCCGTGAGCGCGGCGAAGAAAATCAGTATCAGGGGACCGCGCCGGCTATCCGTCATGAGTTATCGCGGCAGAATCTAACAGCGCACCGGCCCGTTCGGCATCAGATTTCCTGACCAGGCACAGTGGTGCTGTGCAGCGCTTGCCTCACCCGCGGACCGGCGGGCGGTTCACGTCGCCGGTTCCTCCAGGCTCGGGCTGGCCGGGTGACCCCGCCACGCCTCGGACCGCCGTCGCCCAGACCGCTGCGCACGTCGTGTCGATGGCCGTGGCGACACAGTCGCTCGAGGAGCTCGACGCCGAGGTATCGGTGTGCCGCGCCTGTCCCCGTCTGGTCGAGTGGCGGGAGGAGGCCGCCGTCGTCAAGCGCAGGTCCTACGCCGACGAGCCGTACTGGGGCCGCCCGGCTCCGGGCTGGGGGTCGTCGCGGCCCCGGGTGTTCGTCGTCGGTCTCGCGCCCGCGGCCCACGGGGCCAACCGCACCGGCAGAATCTTCACCGGCGACCGGTCGGGCGATTTTCTCTTCGCGGCGCTGCACCGGGTGGGCCTGGCGAACCAGGCGCTGTGTGTCGACGCGGCAGACGGCTTGGCGCTCAACGAGACCCGCGTGGCCGCCGCCGTGCGCTGTGCACCGCCGGCCAATGCGCCGACGCCCGCCGAACGCGCGACCTGCGCTCCGTGGCTGGACGCCGAATGGCGGCTGACGGCTGCGTACGTACGCGTGGTCGTCGCGCTCGGCGGGTTCGCATGGCGCGCGGCGCTGCAGATGCTGCGCACGGGCGGTGTGCCGGTGCCGGTGCCCGCGCCGAAGTTCGGCCACGCCGCCACCGCCGAGATGGGCGGCGTCACGTTGGTGGGCTGCTACCACCCCAGTCAGCAGAACACGTTCACCGGCAAGCTGACGCCGCAGATGTTCGACGATGTGTTCCGCACGGCTAAGGCGCTAGCGTCCGACGGATAGTCGCGAACTGGGCGACGGCCAACTGCTGCAGGGTCGAATCCGCGAAGTCGTCGTAGTGCGCGATGGTCCATTCGTCGAAAACCTGCAGAATTCGGAACACGAGCTCGGCCTGCAACGGCTCGGGCAGGTCGGTTCGGACGGCACCGGATCGACGACCGACGTGCAGCACCTGGCGCACCCACTCCCGGACGGCTCCGAGCGCGCCGCCGACGGCGGTTTTCGCCGGATCAGGGGCCTGCAGGTAGAACATCCGTCCGAGGAGCAGGAATGTGGGCTCGCGCTGCGAGACCCAGACGAGCTTCGTGAAGTATCGTTCGATTTTCGGCCAGAATTCCGTTCCGGCGAATTGTTCGGGTTCGACGACGTCGATTTCGGCTGCCACTTCAGCGATCAATTCCTCCACGACGAATTCGTAGAGTTCGGCCTTCGAAGACAAGATGTAGTAGAACGAACTCTTGCTCATCGCGCACTTGTCGATGATCCGGTTGAGCGACGCGTGTTCATAACCCGCGGAACCGAATTCGAGCGCCGCTGTCTCCACCAAACGTCGCCGCTTCTCTGCGGGCATGCGGGCGATTCGTGCCGAGGTCACGATTCAGGTTAACAGTTGTGGACCGGATGGTCCATTAAATGGTAACCTGGAAAACATGTTGAGTCCGATGAGCCTAGAAGAGCAATACGAGCAGGCGACCGCGGACGAATTGCGAGTTTTGGTTGTCGGCGCCGGGATCGCCGGTGTGACCGCGGCGCAACTGCTCCGCGGGGACGGCAGGCACCCGGTCCTGATCGAGCGCGCCGAAAGCGCGCCCGCGCAGGGCTACATGCTCGCATTGATGCCGATGGTCGACGCCGCACTCGACGACCTCGCCGTGCGCGACGCGTACCGCGCAGCGAGCGTTCCGCTCAAGCGGTACGCCGTGCACGGCCACACCGGCCGCATGTTGCGGACGGACTCGACCGTGGACCTGATGTCGCGGTACGGCGACTACCGCGGCATTGCCCGCGGTCGGCTGATCGACGTGCTCGCCGGTGCGGGCTGCCCGGTGACATACGACTCGGTGGTCACCGACCTGGCGGAGACGTCGTCAGGTGTCGACGTCCGCGTGAGGAGCCAAGTCGCCGATCACCGCATGCATTTCGATCTCGTCGTGATCGCCGACGGAATGCACTCGAGCTCACGGGATTTCGTGCTCGACGGACAATCGATGCAGTGGGTGGACACCGGCTGGGGCGGCTGGGTGGTGTGGGCGCCCGACGAAGGCGACTCCGATCTCGGTGAGGAGTTGTGGGGAGCAGGCGGGATGGTCGCGATGTATCCGGTGGCCGATGCGCTCGGGGTGTTCCTCGGCGGGCCGCGCGAGGACACCGCGGCGGGTCCCGCGCCCTTCGTCACGTCGATGCGCCGTGGCCTCAAGACCGTCAACCCCAGGCTCAACCGCGCGATGGCCGCCGTCGCCACCGACCCCGATCCCTACTACTGGTCGTTGACCGACTGCCGAGCCCCGCGCTGGACCACCGGGCACACCGTCCTGCTCGGTGATGCGGCGGCCGGGTTCCTGCCGACCGCCGGCGTGGGTGCGGGCATGGCGATGGAGTCGGCGTGGGTGCTCAGCCGCGTGCTGCGGCATGCGCCCCGCATCGCACTCGGTGATCTGCTGCGCGCCTACGAACGCGGACAACGTCCCCGCGTCGAGGCGGCCCAGGACAACTCGCGCCAACTCGCCAAGGTGATGTTCCGTCGCAGCCGGACGCTCGCCGTCGCCCGTGAGCTCGCGATGCGCGTGATGAGCGTCGAACGCGCGCTGCGGCCGATCCAGCGCCTCCTGCAACAGCAGCCCGACCCGGAAGCGCTGGTAGAGGCGGTACGGGGAACGTCCGTGGGCTCAAATGCGTTGTGATTGCTATGCGTCTCTCAGTTCTTGATCTCGTACCGGTGCGTACCGACCAGTCGACCTCCGATGCACTGGCAGCGTCGACGCGGCTCGCACAGACCGCCGACCGCCTCGGCTACACCCGCTTGTGGGTCGCCGAGCACCACAACATGCCCTCGGTGGCGGCCACCAGCCCACCGGTGCTCATTGCGCACCTGGCGGCGCACACCGAACACATCCGGGTCGGATCCGGCGGTGTGATGCTGCCGAACCACGCGCCGCTGGCCGTCGCCGAGCAGTTCGCACTGCTGGAGGCCGCCCACCCGGGACGCATCGACCTCGGCATCGGCCGCGCGCCGGGCTCGGACCCGGTGACGTCGATGGCGCTGCGCGGTGCCGCCGGTCGCGACGATCGTGACATCGAGGCCTTCCCCGACTATCTCGACGACGTGGTCGCTTTGATGAGCGCGCGCGGCGTGCGCGTGCCGATTCCGAATCAGCGTTACGTCCTCAAGGCGACGCCCGCTGCGGTGAGCGAACCGAAGCTGTGGCTTCTGGGGTCGTCGATGTACTCGGCGCACCTGGCCGCCGCGAAGGGACTGCCGTACGTGTTCGCCCACCACTTCTCGGGCCAGGGCACCGCGGAGGCGCTGGAGGTGTACCGCTCGGAGTTCCGGTCCAGTGAGCTGGCGCCCGAACCCGTCACCTTCCTCACCGTCAACGCGGTTGTCGCCGAAACACGCGAGGAGGCAGAGGCTTTGGCGTTGCCCAACCTTCAGATGATGGCGCGGCTGCGCACCGGTCAACCGTTGGGTCCATTGGATCTCGTCGAGGACGCCCAACAGCAGGAGCTCGCACCGCAGGCGCAGCGCATCGCCGAAGCCTCCTTCGGGCGCGCTGTCGTCGGGGATCCGAGCGAGGCGGCCGAGCAGGTGCGTGCGCTGGCCGACCGGTTCGGTGTCGACGAGGTCATGGTCAACCCGGTGGCTTCGGCCCGCCGCGGCACCGACCCGGCGACCGCGCCGGCCCGCGACAGGACGCTGGAACTGCTGGCCAAAGAGTTGTTCTAGGCCGGCGTCAACCGGCGGGCCGGTTATCAGGCGTCAACCGGCGGGCCGGTTATCAGGCTTCAGCCTGACCACCGGGATCGGACGTGACGTCCGCTTCTGATAGCCGATGTAGCGGTCCTTGTTGCCGCGCATGTTGTTGACGATCTTCCACAGTCGCGGGAAGTCAGGATCATCGTGAGTGACGGGGGTCGCGGTGACCTTGATCCGCTTTGGCCCGACGTTGATCTCGACGTTTGGATCGGCCTTGAGGTTGTGATACCAACCGGGCGCTTTCGGCTCGCCCCCCTTGGACGCGACCACCAGATAGTCGTCTCCGTCGCGCGCGTAGGAGAGCGAATTGGACCGCTGCAAACCGGTTTTCGCGCCGACCGTGTGCAGGATCAGCATCGACGGTGCGCCCGGGATGGTGTGGCCGATGCGGCCGTTGGTGCCCTTGTAGATCTTGTCGTGCAGCAACAGCATCGGGTAACCGATGTACTTCTCGTACCAGGGCATGCTCATGGGCTCAGTCTTGCGCAGCCGAGTCGAGTTCCGCCAGCGCCTCGCGCAACAGCCGTCCCGATTCCTCCCGGTCCGGGTCGCGGCGAAGGAGCATGTTCTTGGCGAACGAGAGCTTGTCGCCCCGCTGCCGCGGCAGCACGTGCAGGTGGATGTGGAACACCGTCTGAAACGCGGCCTTGCCGTCGTTGATCACCACATTGTTGCCGTCGGCGTGAAGTCCGGACCGGCGTGCGGCACGCGCGACCCGTTGACCCACCCGCGCCAAGGTGGCGACCGTCTCCGGCGGTGTGTCGGTCAGGTCCACCGTGTGCCGCTTCGGGATCACCAGCGTGTGGCCGCGGCTGAACGGGCGGATGTCGAGGATGGCGAGGACGTCGTCGTCTTCGTAGACGCGGATGGCCGGGGCCTCGCCGGCGACGATGGCGCAGAACACACAAGACATATTCGCCACGGTAGCGGTTCTCGTCGCCCGCCCGGATCCCGCTGTTCGTCGATCTGATCGCGCGCCTCGCGGCTACGCTGCGGCCGTGGACACCAGCGAGCTTGTCTTCGCAGGCGCCGCTGAGCAGGCGCGGTTGCTCGTGTCCGGGGTCATCACCGCTCCGGAATTGCTCGGCCACTATCTCGATCGGATCGCTCGACTCGACACCACGCTTCGCTCGTACCGCGTGGTACTCGAAGCCGGCGCACGACGCGAAGCCCAAGCTGCGCAACGGCGGCTTGACGCGGGGGAGCGGGCACCGCTGTTGGGCGTGCCGATAGCGATCAAGGAAGACGTCGACATCGCGGGTGAGACGACGACGTACGGCAGCGCCGCACACGGGCCCGCCAGGACCCGCGACGCGGACGTGGTGCAGCGGCTACGCGACGCGGGCGCGGTGATCATCGGCAAGACCACGGTGCCGGAGATGATGCTGTGGCCGTTCACCGAGACGGTGACGTTCGGCGCGACCCGCAACCCGTGGAATGTCGACTTCGCGCCCGGCGGAAGTAGCGGCGGAAGTGGCGCGGCGGTGGCCGCGGGTCTGGCGCCGATCGCGCTCGGTTCCGACGGAATGGGCTCCATCCGCATTCCGGCGACGTGGTGCGGACTGTTCGGCCTCAAACCGCAACGAGACCGGGTGCCGATCGCGCCGCACGATGACGCGTGGAACGGCCTCAGCGTCAACGGCCCGATCACCAGAACGGTGGAGGACGCGGCGCTGTTCTTGGAGGCGACGACGGGGGAGTCCGGATTCGTCGCGGCCGCCTCCGCGGAACCTCGACGCCTCCGAGTTGCGTTGAGCGACAAGCTTCCTCCGCTGCTGACGAGCCGGGTGGGACGCCCGCAGCGCGCGGCGCTGAAGGAGTCGGGTGAGCTGCTGCGGAAACTCGGTCACGAGGTGGTCGAGCGCGACCCGGATTACCCGGCATCGGTGATGTTCGACCAGGCGCTGCCGCGGTATTTCAGGGGCTGCTACGACGACGTCCAGACGCTGCCCCATCCGGAGCGGCTGGACGCCAGGACACGCAGCTTCGCGCCGGTCGGCGGAATGATCTCCGATCGGCGGATGGCGGCCATCCGCGACGCGGAAGCCCGGACCGCCGACCGGATTCAGTCCATTTTCGACGACGTGGACGTAGTGGTCACCCCGGGGACGGCCAGGGGACCCTCGCGCATCGGGGCGTATCAGCGCCGGGGGATGCTGTCGACGCTGTTGTCGGTGGCCTCGCGAGTGCCGTTCCAGGCATTGTTCAACGTGACGGGTCAGCCGGCGGTAGTGGTGCCGTGGGGTTTCGACGGAGCCGGCGTACCGACGTCCGTGCAGTTGGTGGGAAGGCCTTTCGATGAGGCGACGCTGCTGTCGCTCGCCGGGCAGATCGAGCGCGTACGCCCGTGGGCGCACCGGCGTCCGCCCGTGTCCTAAGTCGCCGCCTCGGAAAGGGCTTGGCGCCAGATCGTGAGCTTGTCGGCGAACGGCATGGTCTGCGCTGGGCTTGTCGAGGGCAGTCGGCGGTACCGCAGATCGCTTGCGACACGCACGAGTCGCGTGAAGTTCTTCTCGGCCGCCGCACCGTTGAACAACACCGCTTCGATGCCGCGGTGTTCATCGAAGAACCGCTGAAAATCGTTCGGAACCATGCTTTCCGGCCTCACCGCGGAGTCGAGGCTGCCCTCGCGCTGACAGGAGCGCAAGACGTCCCAAGCGGCGATCCCGTGAGCCGTCAGGGCGGCGCAACGCTGCTCGTACGGAGCGTCGGGGGCGAACCCGAAGACGTCGCCCATGATGCGCCAGAAGGCATTGCGTGGGTTGTCGTAATACCGCTGGGCGGCGAGCGAGATGACGCTGGGCATATTGCCCAGGATCAAGGTGTGTGCATCATCGCCGACAATCGGCGGCAGGCCGTACAGCACCGCTGAACCCATTCTTCGACTATCGCACGCGGTATACGTTGGGCCGATGGCCGATGACTTCGACGTCGAAGGGTCCGGTCTGCTCGACGGGCTCGAAGGTGACGAGCGCGCCGAGCGCGCCGAGCTGGTCGAGTGGTTGGTGAGCAAAGGCATCGCCGTCGAGGTGATCCGAGAGGCGTTCCTGCCGATGCTGCTCGGCGCGCGTCAGGCGCTCGGCGACGACGGGGTCTACGTCTCCGCGCGTGAAACCAGCGAGAAGACCGGCATCGATCTCGAGCTGCTGCAGCGCATTCAACGCGCGATGGGACTGCCCACCGTCGATGACCCCGACGCCAAGGTCCATCTGCGTGCCGACGCCGAAGCCGCGGCGTACGGTCAACGTTTCATCGAGATCGGAATCCTGCCCGACCAGATCATCCAGATCACCCGCGTGCTCGCAGAGGGTCTGTCGAAGGCCGCGGAGGTGATGCGGTACGCCGGGCTGGCTTCGGTGCTCGACCCTGGCGCATCCGAAGTCGTCATCGCCAAGAACGCCGAGGCCCTGGTGCGTACGGCCGATCCGCTGCTCGGTCCGATGATCCAGGACATGTTGCGGTTGCAGCTGCGCCACCTGATGGAAACCGAGGCGATCACCGCATCAGAGCGCGCGAAGGGTCAACGGCTGCCGGGCGCACGGCTGGTGACGATCGCGTTCGCCGATCTCGTCGGTTTCACCAGACTCGGCGAGGCGGTGCCTCCAGAAGATCTGGAACAGCTCGCCCACCGGCTGTTCGACCTCGCGCATGAGGCGTCCGTCCCGCCCGTGCGGTTCGTCAAGACGATCGGCGACGAGGTGATGCTCGTGAGCCAGGAACCCTTACCCCTGCTCGACGCGGCGTTGACCCTCGTCGAGCAGACCAACGACGACGAGGACTTCCCGCGGCTGCGCGTCGGCCTGGCGACGGGGATGGCCGTGAGCCGCACCGGTGACTGGTTCGGTGGGGCGGTGAACCTCGCGAGCCGCATCACCAGCGCCGCGCGGCCCGGCACCGTTCTGGTCTCGGAGTCGACGCGCGACGCCGTCGGTGACGATGAGGGGTTCTCGTTCTCGTTCGCGGGGGCGCGACATCTCAAGGGCATCAAGTCGGATGTGAAGCTGTTCCGCGTGCGGCGCGCAGGCGACTGAAACTTGGCAGTGGTTCGAACCATTGTTCGAGACAGCCAAGGGCGGTGAGGCGACCGCTCGCATTTCGAAACGGCTGCTGGCGTAGGTGATCTACGATCCAAGAATGAGCCGCGTCGCAAAAGCCGTGCTGGTCACGCTGTTCATCGCAGCATCCGGTCTGCTCGGTGTGGGTCCGGCGAACGCGCAGCCGCCGCAGCCGGCATGCGGCTACACGCTGTCGCCGCCGCAGGTTGTGAGCACCGGCGGCGTGAGCAAGGTGACGGCGACGGTCTCGTTCCTCGCTTGCGGTGCGCCGTTCCAGCCGGCGTACAGCGTCGCGTGCGTCCACCAGGCCGGCCATGACTCTCAGGGGCAGTGCACGCAGGCGCGAGGGCCGGCCGCCGCGCAAGTCTTCTTCGAGCCGTATCAGCCGGGCGGGACCTACATCGCGAGCGGGCGCGGCTGCGGCAAGGTCTTTCAGGACGCGCTCGAGCCGAACTGCGACATGCTCGGCCCGATCAACGTGACGCTGTAGCTCAACGTGGCGGTGTAGCTCGACGTGACGGTGTCGCGTTGAACCGGCGCAGCCGAAGACTGTTGCTCACGACGAACACCGAGCTGAAGGCCATCGCTGCACCAGCGATCATCGGGTTCAACAACCCGGCCGCCGCCAACGGCAACGCCGCGACGTTATAGGCGAACGCCCAGAACAGGTTTCCCTTGATCGTCGCGAGCGTCCGACGAGACAGGCGGATCGCGTCGGGTACCGCGTTCAGGTCGTCGCGCACCAAGGTCAGATCGCTCGCCTCGATCGCGACGTCGGTGCCGCTTCCCATCGCGAGTCCGAGATCAGCCTGGGCGAGGGCCGCCGCGTCGTTGACGCCATCGCCGACCATCGCGACCACCTTGCCGTCGGCCTGCAGGCGCTGGACGGCATCCACCTTGTCCTGCGGCAGTACCTCGGCGAGGACATCCTCGATGCCCACCTCCGCGGCGATCGTGCGGGCCGCGGCCTCGTTGTCGCCGGTCACCATGATCGGCTTCAGCCCCAGCGCACGAAGCCGCGAGATCGCTTCGGGTGAGGTCGGTTTGATCGCATCCGCGACCACCAACACCCCTCGGGCCTCACCGTCCCATCCGACGACGACGGCGGTGCGACCCTGTGATTCCTCCTGCCGCACCGTGGCTTTCAGCGACGCGGAAAGCTCGTGCGACGATAGCAGCCGCTGCCGTCCGACGGTCACATCGCGCCCGTCGACCCGTCCGCGCACGCCGAGGCCGCGCAGGTTGGTGAAACCTTCGACCGTCGGCAGCTCACCCAGCTTCTCCCGCGCGCCTGTCACGATGGCCCTGGCGATCGGATGCTCGGAACCGTCCTCGACCGCACCGGCCATCCGCAACACGTCGTCGGGCCGTTCGGCATCGGCGGCGACGACATCGATCAACGTCATCCTGCCGGTGGTGATGGTCCCCGTCTTGTCCAACACGATGGTGTCGATCCGCCTGGTCGACTCCAGAACCTCGGGCCCCTTGATCAAGATGCCCAGCTGCGCGCCGCGACCCGTACCGACCATGAGCGCGGTCGGTGTGGCCAACCCCAGCGCGCACGGGCACGCGATGATCAGCACTGCCACCGCTGCGGTGAAGGCCATCGCGGCCGACGCCCCGGTACCTAACCAGAAGCCCAGAGTCGCAACCGATAACGCGATCACGATCGGCACGAACACGCCCGAGATCCGGTCGGCCAGGCGCTGTGCGTCGGCCTTCCCGCTCTGGGCGTCCTCGACCAGCCGCGCCATCTGGGCAAGCTGGGTGTCGGCGCCGATCCGCCTGGCCCGCACCACGAGTCGGCCATCGACGTTGACCGTCGCACCCACGACCTCGTCACCGGGTCCGACGTCCACCGGAACGGCTTCGCCGGTCAGCATCGACGCGTCCACCGCCGAGGCGCCCTCGACCACGATGCCATCAGCGGCGATCTTCTCACCGGGCCGCACAACGAATTCGTCACCGACACCGAGCTGGTCGATCGGAATGCGTTGTTCGCGGCCATCTCTGCGGATCACGACGTCCTTGGCGCCCAGCTCCAGCAATGCACGCAGCGCCGCGCCCGCGCTCCGCTTGGAACGCGCTTCGAAATATCGCCCGGCCAGAATGAACGTGGTGACGCCGGCGGCGACCTCGAAGTACACGCTGCCCAAACCGTCGGTGCGTGACAGCGTCAGCTCGAAGCCATGCGTCATTCCCGGGGTGCCTGCGGTGCCCCAGAACAACGCATAGACCGACCATCCCAGCGCGGCGAGCGTGCCCATCGAGATCAGCGTGTCCATGGTGGCGCTGCCGTGGCGCAGGTTCGCCCATGCCGCACGGTGGAACGGCCATGCCCCCCACACCACCACCGGGGCTGTCAGCGTCAGCGAGAGCCACTGCCAATTCGTGAACTGCAGAGTGGGGATCATCGCCATCGCGATCACCGGAACCGTCAAGGCAAGCGACACCAGCAGCCGGTGCCGCAGGATGGCGGTCGGATCCTCTTCGACGACGGTCGCCTGTTCGGTGGGCAGATGCGCTTGATACCCGGCGTCTTCGACGGTGGCCACCAACGCCTCCGGGGTCACGTCTGCGCTGTACTGGACACGCGCCTTCTCGGTGGCGAAGTTGACGGTGGCCGTCACGCCGTCGATCTTGTTGAGCTTGCGCTCGATTCGGTTCGCGCATGACGCACAGGTCATACCGTCGATGGACAGTTCGATCGTGTCAGTGGCCATGGCCGGCCTCGCCGTGGTCGTGGGTGGGGACGTCGTGCTGCGCGGAGGAGGGATCGACCGACACGGTGAATTCGGCTGTGCGCACGACGTCGCGGTGTTGGAAGTCGAGGAAAAGGCGGTACTGCCCGGCGCTGGGGAACGTGGTGTGGAACTCGATGGCCGGTCCCGGGCGTGTACCCGCGTCGCCGGGTCCGCCCATCGGATGCACGTGCAGGTATGCGAGGTCGGCGGCCCGCAGCGCGACGAGGTGGCCGTAGGCCCCTAAGTACGGCTGCAGGTTGTCGACCGGAATCCCGTGGCGGTGGACCGTCAGCGTAAGAGTCGATGCCTCAACGGCTTTCAGGGTTCCGCTGAGCGTGACGGTGTAGTCGTCGACGGGCGCTGACGTGTCGGCCGCGGGCAGTGGAACGGGGGAGTATGGGCCTGCGACATGCACGTTGGCGCCGAGGGTGAGCGCGGGACCGCCGGTAGGCACGAAGTCGGCGAAGACGCGGTAGTCGCCCGCGCGGCTGAAATCCACGGGAGTCCGCCACGTGCCGCGGTCGTCGAGCACAGGGTGAAGGTGCTGGAAAGCGGACAGGTCGTTACGGACCACGATCAGGTGCAACAGCTTCTCGTGTGATTCGTCGAACTGCGTCACGGGAGCACCCTGCTGGTCGAGGATCCTGAACTCCAGACGAGAGTCTCGGCTCGCCGGCGGGAGCGGTCGAGGCACGTCCAGCGTGTAGCCGCTCTCGGTCACCTGTAAGCCGCCGGGAGCCTCGGCGGGCTGTGCATCTGCGTGTGCGGTGGAGTGCTGCGCGGTAGCGGCATCACCCTCGGGGCCGAACGAACGGCCGACCCACACCGAGGCTGCGAACACCACCGCGAGCGCGGCGATGAACGCGGCGATCCGAGGGGTGGTCTTCATCAGCTCGCCAACTGGTAGCCGGCCTCTTCCACGGCGGCCTTGATGGCGTCGGCCTCGACGGGTGCGTCGCTGTCGATGGTCACCGCTCCGCTGGTGACATCCACGTCGACCGCCTTGACGCCCGGGATCTCCCCCAGTTCCTCGCGCACCGATGCGGCGCAGTGTTGGCAGGTCATTCCGGTGACTGTGACAGTGGTGGTAGCCATGGAACCAGCGTACCTGATACCCCCTAGGGGTATTCATTCAGGTGCGCTTCCCGGCCCCGGCGCGGCCACCGTGGCAGCATCGGCATCCATGCGTGTTCTCACCCAACGGGTCACTTCAGCAGCCGTCACGGTGGACGGCGAGGTCGTTGGGGCGATCGAGCCCAAGGGGCAGGGTCTGCTCGCCTTGGTCGGCGTGACGCACGACGACGACGCTGCCAAGGCTCGGCGGATGGCCGAAAAGGTCTGGCAGCTCCGGATTCTCGACGACGAGAAGTCCGCCTCGGATGTCGGCGCCCCGATCTTGGTGGTCAGCCAGTTCACCCTGTACGCGAACACCGTCAAGGGCCGGCGCCCGGCATGGAACGCCGCCGCGCCGCGCGCGACCGCAGAGCCGTTGGTCACCGCGTTCGCCGATGCGCTGCGTGACCTTGGTGCGTCGGTGTCGACCGGCATATTCGGCGCTCACATGCAGGTTCAGCTGGTCAACGACGGCCCGGTGACCGTGCTGCTCGAGCTGTGACTATGTGGTGGCGACCGGCGGTGCGCCTTCCGAGGGCTGCACGATCACGAACCCCTGCCCGTGGAACGCGACCTGGATCGCCTCACCGGAGCCGCGGCCGATGAGCGCGCCGGCCTTGAAGCTGGTCTTGAGCTGAGTCTGGAGATTCGCCGACCACGCCACCACCGCATTGGTGTCGGCGAACGTCGGCGCCTCGGCGGCATTGAGCACCACCGGGGGCCCGTCGGTCGTCAGCGCCACCCAACCGGTTCCGCGCAGCGTGGTGTTGAACAGGCCGCCGGTCGCGATGCTGCCGCCCCGCACGCGTTCGATGTTCCAGTTCAGGTTCGAGGAGAACGCCAGCACGTTCTTGCCGCTGATCGACAAGCCGGAGTTGGTCAGCTGCAGCAGATGCACGTCGTAGCCCCGCTCGGCGAGGAAGACGTCGCCCTGTCCCTGGCAGCGCATCAGCGGCAGCCCTTCACCGGTCAGTGCCTTCTTGATGAACTTCGAGGCACCGCCGCCCTCGAACGCGAAGTCGACGTTGCCCTGGTACGCCACCATCGAGCCCTGCCGCGCCATGAACGGCTCCCCAAGGCGCACCCGCAACATTTTGGTGTTTTGATTGGCGATGGCCTTGGCTTCTTTTTCGCTGAACCGGCCGTCCACCAGATCGCCGCTGATCCCTCCGAAGCCGTCGCCTGCAGGCTGCCCGACCGCCATCGCCTGCGCAGGGGCGGCCTGCTGTGGTGGAGCCTGGCGTGCTGGGGGAGGTCCCCCGAGCGAGGTCAGCGGTGCCCTGCCGACCTGCCCTTGGTGCGACACCTGGTCGGTCCAGTTGTGCCCGTCCCACCAGCGGTACTCATAGCGACCTTCGGGATCGGGTCGCCAGCTTCCGTTGCTCGGTGCTGTCATGGTCTACAAACTAACCGGACGGCCCTCCTGCGGTGAGGTACTTTGCGCGCTGATCCATCGCGCCCGAAACCACTCGACGACTGGCATTCTTGTGCCATGGCAAAGGAAATCGACCGGGTCCGGGCGCAGAGCGCCTTCGCGGTCCTCAAGCAGCATCCGGGCATGGCGCTCTTCGTCGCCTCACCTGCGCTCATCGCGGTCGGGCTGGTGTGGTGGTTGGTCAGCCCGACCCTGGCCGTGCTGCTGTTGATCGGTGCGATCGTGGGCGGCGGCGCGCTGCTGCTGCGCAAGCGCGGCTAGTTACCGACGTCATCGGGTCTTGTCGGTGTCGATGACCCCCCTCTGACCTGGAGCGTTCGCTCTCAGCGAACCACGGGATGGTATGGCTGTAACGGTGTAAGCATGTAATCATGCGACACAACATCCACGGCCGGCGCCGCCAGGGCGGCTGGCAACAGGCTCAGCAGCCCGGTGCGGGCGACGCCGCCGACTGGTTCGCCGGTCGGCTTCCCGAGAGTTGGTTCGCCGGAGATCCGACGGTGGTCGTCGATCGCGAGGAGATCACCGTCATCGGAAGGCTCGCGGAAACCGAAGTCGACGAGAGCGAGGCCCGCGCATCCGGACGGGCCGCGCGGTTCCGTGAGGAGACCCGCTCCGAACGCATGCGCATCGCCGATGAGGCCGAGGCGCGCTACGGGCGCAAGGTCGCATGGGGCATCGAGATCGGGGCGCCTGACACCGACAACTATGAGCGAATCATGTTCACCAACATGGCCGTTCCGGTGATGACGCGACTGCGCCAACCCGAACGTCAGGTGCTCGACACGCTGGTCGACGCGGGTGTGGCGCGGTCCCGCTCGGATGCGCTGGTGTGGTCGGTGCGGCTGGTCGGTGAGCACGCCGAGGAGTGGCTGGGCAAGTTGCGCGAGGCGATGCGCAACGTCGACGATCTGCGTGCCGAGGGTCCGAACCTCTAGTTCGTCGCGTCGGCCTCCTCAACGCGGCTCGTGCCTCGCCGCTTGATCGTCGCCCGACGAAATCAGCTCCACGCCAACGTATTGCGAACTCAACGCCGCCGTCTGGGACAGCGGGTCCACCGGAGCGCCTTCGACCAACAGGTTGCGGTTCGCACCGTAGGAGACCGGCGCGTCTTGCCCGCGCGGGTCGAAAACCCGTGAGCCCCAACCGTGGTCGATGATGATCACCCCTTGACGCGGACGGTCGTTCACCACCGCCGTCAACTCGACCTCGCCGACCGGTGAGAAGACCCTGACCAGGTCGCCGTCGCCCACCCCGAGATCGGCCGCGTCCTTCGGATGAATGATCACGTCGTTGCCCTTACCAGCGGGATGAAGTCCGGGTAAGTCGTTGAGCCACGAGTTCATCGAGTGCCGGTGCCTGCGGTTGGCCAACTGGAACGGATAGCCGACGGGTGCCGCCGGAAGCGGATCGGCGAGCAGTTCGCGGGCCCGCGCGACGAACTCGGGTGGTGCCGCGTGCACCTTCTTGTCGTCGGTTCTCAACGCGTCGCGGAAATGCCCGAACTCGCGGGGACCCAACACCCAGCCGTGCGGGTGCGATATGACGTCTCGCCATTTGATCCTGCGACCGTTGATCTTTCGTGAGGTCGCCACGACCAGGCGGTCGATCCAATGTGGTCCGAACTCCAGGGCCGGCCTGCGCGTCACACGCGCCGCGGCGCGCGTTGCCTTGATGAATCCGTTGAGGCCCTTGGCGCCGAACAGCGGTCTGCCCATCGCGATCGCGAGGTCGGTGAAGATGCGCCACTCCTGCCGGACTCCCGGCGGTGGCTCGACGACCTTGGCGCCGTACTGCAGATAGGGCTCGTCGTGCATGTTGCTGGTGAACGCGAGCAGGTCGTTGCGCTCGAGCCAGTGGGCCGCGGGCAGCAGCCAGTGTGCATGGCGGTGGCTCTCCCGCTGGACGAAGTCGATCGCGACCAACAGGTCCAGATCGGCCAGGGCACGGTCCAGCTTGTCGCCGTCAGGGCCGGAGATCACGGGGTTGCCGCAGTTGATCAGCAGCGCGCGAATCTGACCGTGGCCCGGCGTGGTGATCTCGTCGGGCAACTCGCTGAGTGCGTGTGCGCCCGCGACCATTTCGCGGCCCAGCAGCCGACTGTAGTGCGGCTTGGCCTTCACCATCGCCGACATCCGGATCGCGTCGACGTAGCCGGGTTCGAAGCGGCGTCCGCCGGGGCGGTCCATCCGGCCGGTGATCACGTTGAGCACATGCCCGAGCCACTCGGCGACGGTGCCCGCCATGTGCAACGACACCCCGGTGCGGGTCACCACCATGGCCCCGCGCGCTGCGGCGAAGTCGCGGGCAACCCGCTCGATCTGGTCGCGGGGGACGTCGCAGCGCGCGGCCAGTTCGTCGAGGTCGACGTCGGCGGCCAGCGCACGCAGATCGCCGACTCCGGTGGCCAGTTCCGCGCAGTCCTGCCGATGTTCGAGACGCTCATCGAGGATGACCTTCACCATCGCCAGCAGCAGCGCCCAGTCCTGCCCCGGACGCACCGCGAGGTGCACGTCGGCCTTCTCGGCGGATTCGGTGCGCAGCGGGTCGACCACCACGATCGTCGCGCCCTGTTGTTGACGTGCTAGCGCACGTCGCCACCCACCGGGCACCGTCTCGAGCCAATTCCACGCGCTCACAGCGGGGTTCGTGCCGACCAGCAGGAAGTAGTCGCAGTTGTCGACGTCGGACACGGGCACCATCAGCATCGAGCCGTACATCGCCTCCGCGACGACGTGCATCGCGTTCTGGTCGACCGAGCCCACGGCGTAGCGGTTCTGGGTCCCGAGCGCGTCCAGCCAGCCGTTCATGAAGATGACGTTGGACGAGGAGAAACCCGCAGGATTGCCGTAGTAGACGCCGACCGCGTCGGGTCCACCCGCCTCGATCGCGGCGTTCATCCTGGCGGCGATGTCGGCGATGGCCTCGTCCCAGGTGGTCTCGACGTAGGAATCGCCGACGCGGCGCATGGGGTTGAGGATCCGGCGCGGATGCTCGACGAGCCTGTGTGCGGTGCGGCCCTTGGCGCAGAAGTCCCGCCAGCTGTGCGGATTCTGTTTGTCGGCGGCGATCTTGGTGACGCGGTTGTCCTCGACTGTCACCTCGAGCCCGCAGGAGGCCAGACAGATCCGGCAGAACGTGTAGACCGTTTCGCTCATCGCCTTGAGCGTACGACGCTTAGGCCTGCGTCATGGACCAATAAGCGCCATGCTTAGCGACCAACTCGGTATGGGTGCCGCGTTCGACGATCTCGCCCGCATCCATCACCACGATGCGGTCGGCGTCCCGGATGGTCGACAGCCGGTGGGCGATGATGAAACTCGTTCGGTCGCGGCGCAACTCGGCCATCGCCTGCTGGATCAGCAGCTCGGTGCGGGTGTCCACCGAGCTGGTCGCCTCGTCGAGGATCAGCAGGCTGGGCTGGGCCAGCACCGCGCGCGCGATCGTGATGAGCTGTTTTTCGCCGGCGCTGATCGAGGCGCCGTCGTCGCTGACGTGGGTCTGATAGCCGTTGGGAAGCATGTGGACGAACCGGTCGACGTATGCCGCCTTGGCCGCCGCGATCACCTCGTCCTCGGAGGCATCGGGTCTGCCGTAGGCGATGTTCTCGAAGATGGTGCCCGCGAACAGCCAGGTGTCCTGGAGCACCATCCCGATGCAGGACCGCAGCGAGTCCCTGCTGACCGTCGAGATGTCCACGCCGTCAACCAGGATCCGGCCGGAGTCGACGTCGTAGAACCGCATCAGCAGGTTCACCAGCGTCGTCTTACCCGCGCCCGTCGGCCCGACGATCGCCACCGTGCTGCCGGGTTCGGCGATCAGCGACAGGTTTCGGATCACCGGGGTGTCGGGGTGGTAGCCGAACGTGACGTCCTCGAACTCCACCCGACCGGCCTGCCCGCCCGTTCCCGGCTTTACGACCGGCAGCCGGTTCGCGGGATCGGGCGCTTCCTCTTCCGCGTCGAGCAGGTCGAAAACCCGCTCCGCACTGGCCACACCGGACTGCATCGTGTTGTACATGCCCGCGACCTGCGTCAGCGGCTGGTTGAACTGGCGGACGTACTGAATGAACGCCTGGATACTGCCCAGCGTGATCTGGCCCGTGGCCACCTGCAACCCGCCGACCACGGCGACCGCGACATAGCTCAGGTTGCCGATGAACGTGGTGGCCGGCCCGACGAGACCGGAGAAGAACTGGGCGCCGAAGGCGGCGTGATACACGTCGTCGTTGCACTCGCGGAACCGCTCCTGCGCCGCGGCCCGGTGACCGAAGGTCTTGACGATCGTGAAGCCGCTGTAGGTCTCCTCGATGTGGGCGTTGAGCCTGCCGGTGTTCGCCCACTGCGCGACGAACAGTCGCTGCGACCGGCGCGCGATGGCCCGGGTCGCCCACAGCGACAGCGGCACCGTCACCACCGTCAGCAGCGTCAGAAGCGGTGAGATGGTCAACATCATCACCAGCACCGAGAACACCGTCAGCACGGACGTCAACAGCTGGCTGATGGTCATCGACAATGAGCCCTGGATGTTGTCGACGTCGTTGGTCACCCTGCTGAGTACCTCGCCGCGTTGACGAGAGTCGAAATACGACAGCGGCATTCGATGCAGCTTGTCCTCGACGTCGGAGCGCAGCGTGGCCATGGTGCGCTGCACCGCGACGTTGAGGAGCAGGGCCTGCAACCACACCATCAGCGCGGCGACGAGATATAACCCCAACGCGAGCAGCAGGGTCCGCCCGACGGCCTCGAAGTCGACACCTTGTCCTGGGACGACGTTCATCCCCGACAGCAGATCGGCGAACGTGCTGTCACCACGGGCGCGGGCGGCGTCGATGGCCTGCTCCTTGGTCATCCCCGCGGGCAGCCCACGGCCGACGACGCCGTTGAACAGAAGATCGGTGGCGTGCCCCAGTATTCGCGGGCCGATGACGCTGATCGCGATGCCCGCGACGCCCAGGAGTATGACGCACGCGGTCAGGCCGCGTTGCGGTGTCAGCCGCTTGACCAGGCGGATCGCCGAACCCTTGAAATCGCGCGAGCGTTGGGTCGGGGCCTGCATCACGCCGCGGATCGGCCGGCCCATCGGCCCGGTCACTGGGTGTCCCCGACGATGGCAAGTGACTGGGAGTCGGCGAACTCGGCGTACTGCGGGCAGTCCCTTAGCAGGGTTTCGTGAGTGCCGATGCCGACGATCCGGCCGTCGTCGATCACCACGATCTGGTCTGCCTCGATGACGGTGGAGATGCGCTGGGCGACAACGATGACCGTCGCTTCTGCCGACGCCTCGCGCAGCGCCGAACGCACGCGGGCGTCGGTATGCACGTCGAGTGCGGAGAACGCGTCGTCGAACAGATACACGACGGGTCGGCGGATCACCGCCCGGGCGATGGCCAGCCGCTGACGCTGCCCGCCCGAGAAATTAGCCCCGCCCTGCGCGACCTTCATGCCCAGGCCGTCGGGGTGGGCGCGCACGAAGTCATCGGCCGCGGCCACCCGTAGGGCGGCCCACATCTCCTCGTCGGTGGCATCCGATTTGCCGTACCGCAGATTGTCGGCGACGGTGCCCGAGAACAGGTATCCGCGCTGCGGCACCAGGCCGAGCACCGACCACAGCTGCTCGGGGTCGTAGTCGCGTACGTCGACGCCGTCGAGATACACCGAACCGCTCGTCGCGTCGTACATCCGGCAGATCAGCGACACCAGCGTCGACTTGCCCGACCCGGTGGAGCCGACCACCGCCGTCGTCGTACCCGAGCGTGCCGTCAGCGAGATATCTTGCAGTACAGGTCGTTCAGCGCCGGGATAGCTGAATGTCGCGGCCTCCAACCGGATCTCGCCCCGGATCCTCGACGGCCGCACCGGGTCTTCGGGGCTGACGATGTGCGGTGCGACCGACAGCACCTCGGAGATCCGCTCGGCACACACCGACGCGCGCGGGATGATGACGAGAATGAACGTGGCCAGCAGGACCGCCATCAGTATCTGCATGAAATAGGCCAGGAACGCGATGAGCGAACCCACCTGCATCTGCCCGGCGTCGATCCGCAGGCCACCGAACCAGATCAACGCGACGCTCGAGACGTTGATCACCAGTGTCGTGGTGGGCAGCATCAGAGCCTGCCACCGGCCGGCTTCGAGCGCGGTGTCGGCCAGCGCGTGGTTGGCTTCGGCGAACCGGTTGCGTTCGAACGGTTCTCGGGCGAATGCGCGGATCACCCGCAGGCCGGTGAGTTGGTCGCGCATCACCCGGTTGATGTCGTCGACCATTCGCTGCATGCGGCGGAAGATCGGAAGCAGGTGACGCACGATCCAGTAGTTGGCCAGGGCCAGGATCGGCACGCTCACCAACAGCAACCAGGACAGCCCGGCGTCCTGATGCAGCGCCATGAAGATTCCGCCGATCGACATGATCGGCGCGGTGACCAGCATGGTGCAGGTCAGCTGCACCAGCAGTTGGATCTGCTGCACGTCGTTGGTGGTGCGGGTGAGCAGCGACGGCGCCCCGAAGCGGGCAGTGTCCTCGGCGGAGAACCCGGTCACGTGGTTGAACATCGCCGCGCGCAGATCGCGGCCGACGCCCATGCCCGCCCGCGAGCCGAAGTACACCGCTCCCACCGCGCACACCACCTGCAGCGCGGTGACCGCCAGCATCACACCGCCGAGTTCGACGATCCGGCGCAGGTTCCCGACCGCGACGCCGTCGTCGATGATCGCGGCGTTGACCGTCGGCAGGTACAGCGAGGCGAGCGTGCTGACCAATTGCAGCGTGGCGACGGTGGCGAGCAGCGCCCGATATGGCCGCGCGTACTGTCGCAGCAGCGCCCATAACATCCCGTTACTGTCGCACATCCGATATATGGGCAGGTCAACCGGCATGTCGGTGGTTGACCTCCAGAGCTGCCGCTACAGTGCATGGCGTGACTCACAGCACGCGCGTGACCCGCTGCCTGGCCCTCGCGGCCGCCGTGGTCATTCCGCTGTCCGCATGCTCGGATTCCGAACCCGCAGGCCCGCAAGTGCCCGAGGACACCACAGCTCCCACGGAGAACGTCTCGCACGGCCCGTTCTTCCCCCAATGCGGCGGTATCAGCGACCAGGAGGTCATCAAGCAGACCCGGATTCCCGGGCTGATCAACACCGCCAAGACCTCGGTCGGATGCCAGTGGCTGGCCGGTGGCAGCATCCTGGGCCCGCATTTCTCGTTCACCTGGTTCCGCGGCAGCCCAATCGGGCGTGAACGCAAGACCATGGAACTGTCGCGCACAGCGGTCGAAGACATCAGCATCGAAGGCCACGACGGGTTCATCGGGTACAGCGAGGACCCGATCAACGGCGTCAACCTCTGCGAGATCGGCATCCAGTTCGACGACGACTTCATCGAGTGGTCGATCAGCTACGGCGCGAAGCCGTTCCCGGATCCGTGCGAGGTGGCCAAGGAACTGACCCGCCAATCGATTGTGAACTCCGAATGAGAACCGCGCCCGCTCGTCGGCTGATCGCGGGCATGGTCGCCGTGCTCGCTTCGTTGTCCGTGCTCACCGGTTGCACCCAGACGGTCGAAGGCACGGCGGCCAAATCGGGGACGGGTGGCGGACCGCGCAACGAAGACTCCGAGCGCCAGTACCCGAACCTGCTCAAGGAGTGCGAGGTGCTGACAGAAGACATCCTCGCCGAGACCGTGGGCGCCGACCCCCTCGACATCCAGAGCACGTTCGTCGGTGCGGTGTGCCGCTGGCAGGCGGCCAACCCGGGTGGCCTCATCGACATCACCAGGTTCTGGTTCGAACAGGGCGATCTGGACCACGAGCGCGAGGTGGCCCAGCGGCTGGACTATCGGATCGAAGACCGCAGGGTCGCTGGGATCCAGTCCATCGTGATGCGGCCGAATGATCCGAACGGGGCATGCGGTGTGGCCAGCGACGCGGCCGGGGTGGTCGGCTGGTGGATCAACCCGCAGTCGCCGGGGATGGACGCGTGCGCAATGGCGATCAAGCTGATGGAGTTGACGCTCGCCACCCGCGCGTAGCTTCGCCGGCTAGCGCGCCACGTGGAAGGTGACCAGCGCGGCGCCGTCGAGGGCGAGCCGGTCCCACGGTTCGCCGGTGCGCAACACCGCGATGGACGACGTCGGGAATTTCAGCGAGATCTGTTCGGCCGCACCGATGTTGCTGCCGTCCACGGTGGCCAGGCCGAGCGCGACACCCGACATCGCCGGTTCGTGACCGATCACCAGCAGGGTGCCGACCTCGAAGTCGAAGTGTGTCCGGACTCGGTTGATCTCGTCGATCACCGTGCCCGGAGTCGCGTCGTAGAGACGATCGCGGTACTCGACGGGCGCGGCGATGCGGGTGCGTGCGAGCGTCTCGCGGGTGCGGGTCGCGGTGGAACACAACACGGCGTCGACGGCGGGCGCGTGGGCGCGCAGCCAGTCGCCGGCCAACCCGGCCTCGCGCACGCCCCTCGGCGCCAGCGGACGGTCGTGGTCGCCGACCCCCGGCGGGTAGTCCGACTTGGCGTGCCGGAGCAACAGCAGCGTGCGGTACCGGTCGGTCACCGGACTAACGGTAAGGCATGCCGCTGCACCTCCCGGGACTTGTCGGCGTGCCGCCCTACACTCGCGGTGCCCGGCAAACACACGAGGGGAAGGGGGCGCTGAGATGCGATTCGTGCACACCGCCGACTGGCAACTCGGCATGACGCGATACTTCCTCAATGGTGAGGCGCAGCCCCGTTATTCGGCAGCGCGCCGCGACGCGGTGGCCGAGCTGGGACGGGTGGCCGCAGACAGCGGTGCGGAGTTCGTCGTCGTCGCCGGCGACGTCTTCGAGCACAACCAGCTCGCGCCGCGCGACGTCAGCCTCTCGCTCGAGGCCATGCGCACTGTCGGCGTTCCCGTCTACCTGCTGCCGGGCAACCACGACCCGCTCGACGCCTCGTCGGTCTACACCAGCCCGCTGTTCGTCGCCGAGTGCCCCGACAACGTGTCGGTCCTCGACCGCGCCGGTGTGCACGAGGTGCGGCCCGGCCTCGAACTGGTCGCGGCGCCGTGGACCTCGAAAACGCCGTCGTCGGACCCCGTCGCGGGCGTGCTCGAGGGTCTTTCCGCCGACGGGGTGACGCGGGTCGTCGTCGGCCACGGCGGTGTGGACATCTTCGTGCCCGACAAGGACCGGCCGTCGCTCATCCGGCTGGCGTCGCTGGAGGCGGCCGTCAACCGGGGTGCCGTGCACTATGTGGCTCTGGGCGACAAGCACTCCCGGATGCGGGTCGGGTCCACCGGGCGGATCTGGTATTCCGGGTCGCCGGAGGTCACCAACTACGACGACATCGAGTTGGACTCGGGGCATGTGCTGATCGTCGACATCGACGAGGACGACCCGGCCCGTCCGGTGACCGTCGAACCGCGGAAGGTGGGCCGCTGGCGGTTCGTCACGCTGCGCCGCGGAGTGGACAGCGACCGCGACGTCGCGGACCTGGACATCAACCTGGATCTGTTGCCGGACAAGGAACGCACCGTGGTCCGGCTCGCGTTGACCGGATCCTTGACGGTCACCGACAAGGCCGCCCTCGACACCTGCCTGGACAAGTACGCCCGTCTCTTCGCCGCGTTGAGGGTGGACGACAAGCAGAGCGACATCGCGGTCGTTCCTGCCGACGGCGAGTTTGACGACCTCGGCATCGGCGGTTTCGCCGCATCGGCCGTCGACGAACTGGTCGCGACCGCACGGTCGGACGGCGACGCGGCCGACGACGCCCGAGCGGCCCTGGCGTTGCTGCTGCGGCTGTCGGATCGAGGTGTGGCGTGAAACTGCACCGTCTGGTCCTCACCAACTACCGAGGTATCACCCGCCGGGAGATCGAATTTCCCGACCACGGCGTGGTGATCGTCAGCGGGGCGAACGAGATCGGCAAGTCGTCGATGATCGAGGCGCTGGACCTACTGATCGAGGCCAAGGACCGGTCCGCGAAAAAAGAGGTCAAAGAGGTCAAGCCGACGCATGCCGACGTCGGTGCCGAGGTCGAGGCCGAGATCTCGACCGGCCCATATCGTTTCGTGTACCGCAAGCGCTTTCACAAACGCTTTGAGACCGAGCTGACGATTGTGGAGCCGCGCCGCGAACAGCTCACCGGCGACGAGGCGCACGACCGCGTTCGGACCATGCTCGACGAAACCGTCGACACGTGCCTGTGGCAGGCCCAGCGGGTGCTGCAGTCTGGGTCGACGGCGGCGGTGGACCTGTCCGGATGTGACGCGCTGTCACGCGCGCTCGACGTGGCTGCCGGTGATGCCGTGCAACTTTCGGGTGCCGAACCGCTGCTGGTCGACCGCGTCGAAGACGAATACCTGCGTTACTTCACCCGCACCGGCAGGCCCACGGGTGAATGGGCCGCTGCCACCGATCGATTGCGAACGGCCGAGGAGGTGTTGGCCGACGCGGCGGCCGCCGTCGCGCAGGTTGACGACGCTGTCCGCAGGCACGCCACGCTCACCGATGAACTGGCCCGGCTGACCGCACAGCGCAGCGACGCGGCGAAGCAGGTCGCCATTGTGCAGAACGCCGCCGACGAGGTGGCGACGCTGACGGGACAGCTCAAGGAAGCCGAGCTGGTTCTCGCGGCGGCGCAGGCCAACCACGACACGTCGCGTACCGCGGTCGAGGAGCGGCGCCGCCTGCGTGCCGACATCGAGCAGCGGACCACCGCGATGGCTGACCTCGAGACCGCGGCGGCCCAGGCCGGCGAGAACCAGTCGACGGCCGCCGAGGTGGCCGAGCTCGCCGAGGTCGCTGCCGAGCAGGCACGGAAAGCCTTGGCGGACACTCAGGCTCGCGTCGAAGCGGCGCGAAGCGCCGTTCAACGCCTTGCCGACCGCGACGAGGCGGATCGCATCACCGCGCAATTGTCGAAGATCGAGACCGCTCAGCATGAACTCGACCGTGTGCAGAACGAACTCGCCGAGGTTCGGGTCACCGGTGAGAGAATGCGGGCAATCGAATCCGCCAAAGCGTCTGTCGACGCCGTGGCGGCACAGGTCGAGCTGGCCTCGGCGCACATCGAGTTGATCGCGACGGCCGACGTCGAGGTCCGCGTCGGAGGCCAGACGATCGCCCTCGGCGCGGGCGAGGCGTGGACGGCCAGCGTCAGCGCCGAGACCGCCATCGAGGTGCCGGACCTGCTGACCGCTCGGCTGGTGCCCGGCACGCCCGCCTCGCAGACGCAAGCCAAACTCGATGCCGCACAAGATGTGCTGGCGTCGGCGCTGACGGCGTGCGGCGTCGACGACGTCGCCGAGGCACGCGCCCTCGATCAGCGGCGACAGCAGTTGATCACCGCCCGGGACCGGCTGGGCGCGAGGGTCGAGGCGCTGACGGGCGACGGGCCGGCCGACCGGCTCAGGGCGCGGCTTGCTGACCTCAAGGCGCGTCAGCCGGAGGTGGCCGAACTGTCCGAGATCGACGCAGACGCAGCCCGCGCCGAGCTCGACGCGGCGAGCGCCGCGCAGAAGCAGGCGATCGCCGATTGCGAAAAGCAGCGCAAGGTCGCCGAGGAGGCCGCTAAGCGGTTGGGGGAGTGCAACACCCGGTCGACCGTGCAGCACGAGAAGTTGGTCGGTGCGCAGTCCGAGCTCGCGTTTGCCCGGGAGCGGTTGGAGGGGCAGCGCGCCACTGTCGGTGACGACGAGCTGGCGATGCGGGCTCAGGCGCATGCCGACGAAGCGCTGCGGGCCACGGCGCTGGTCGAGGAATTGAGCAAGGAGCTGGCCCGCGCCGAGCCCGACGCCGTGGCCGCGGCTCTTCAGGAGGCGACGCGCCGGGCCGACGCCCTGTCGGCCGAACACGAGCAGATGGCTGAGGAGTTGCGGGAGGTCAGCACGCGGTTGACCGTGTACGGCACCGAAGGCCGCAAGGGCAAGCTCGACGAGGCGGAGACGGAGCGGGAGCACGCCCTCGCCGAATACGAAAGAGTGCAGCGCCGCGCGCGGGCCGCCGAGCTGTTGCGGTCGGTGATTGCTCGGCACCGCGACTCCACCCGGCTGCGTTACGTCGAGCCGTTCCGCGGCGAAGTGGAGCGGTTGGGCCGCATGGTGTTCGGGGACAGCTTCGAGGTCGAAGTCGACAGTGCGCTGCGGATCTGCACCCGTACGCTGTCGGGCCGCACCGTGCCATACGACTCGCTGTCCGGTGGGGCCAAGGAGCAACTCGGCATCGTGGCGCGACTGGCCAGCGCGGCGCTGGTGGCCAAGGAGGACAGCGTGCCGGTGGTCATCGACGACGCGCTCGGATTCACCGATCCCGACCGCCTGGTCAAGATGGGTGCGGTGTTCAACGCGGTGGGCGGCGACGGGCAGGTCATCGTGCTGACGTGCAGCCCGCAGCGGTACGCGGCCGTCGACGGAGCCCAGCACATCGCGCTCACGGCATAGCCGCATCGGGGTACGGACCGGCGGTCGGTGGCGCCGATCTCCGGTCGGGTTTCCTCCACGTGCGCGTTTGTCCGTCCCGGAAAGCCTAGACTCCGGCGGATGGAAGCCGACTACATCGTCGTGGGAACCGGCTCGGCAGGGTCGGTGGTGGCCGCCCGGCTCAGCGACGATCCGTCCGTCCGGGTCGTCGCGCTGGAAGCGGGCCCACATGACAAGGACAAGTTCATCCGCATTCCCGCGGGCTTCGTCAAGTTGTTCCGCAGCCCGATGGACTGGGACTATCTGACCGAACCGCAGAAGGAGCTCGACGGCCGCCAAATCTACTGGCCCCGAGGCAAGATGGTCGGCGGGTCATCGTCGATGAACGCGATGATGTGGGTACGTGGATTCGCCGCCGACTACGACGAATGGGGCCAGGCAGCCGGCGAGCAGTGGGACTACGCGCACCTCGAGCCGTACCTGCGCCGCATCGAAGCGGGTCCGCTCTCGATCAGCAAGCAGCGCAGCCCGCGCAGCGCCACCGCCAAATGGCTTACCGCTGCCGAAGAGTGCGGCTACCGCATCGAGAAGCCGAACCAGGCGGCGCCAGAAGGCTTCTGCGAGACGCTGGTCACCCAGCGCCGCGGTGCCCGGTGGAGCGCCGCCGACGCCTACCTCAAGCCCGCCCTCAAGCGGAAAAACCTCACGCTCGAAACGGAGGCGCTGGCGACCAGGGTGGTGTTCGAGGGCCGGCGCGCCGTCGGCGTCGAGATCGACCAGAACGGCACCCGCCGCATCATCAAGGCCCGGCGCGAGGTGGTGTTGTGCGGCGGCGCCATCAACAGCCCGCAGCTGTTGATGCTGTCGGGCATCGGCGACGGCGATCGGTTGGCCGAGCACGGCATCCAGACGCTGGTCCATGCTCCGGACGTTGGAGCCAATCTTCTCGACCACTTCATCGCGGCACTCGGCTTCGACGTTCCCAACGACAGCCTTTTCACCGCCGAGAAGCCGCTTCAGCTGCTCAACTACCTGCTGCGACGCCGCGGGATGCTCACCTCGAACGTCGGGGAGGCCTACGGCTTCGTCCGCAGCCGCCCCGACCTCGCGCTGCCCGATCTCGAGCTGATCTTCGCCCCAGCCCCGTTCTTCGAGGAGGGCATCGGCGACCCCTACGACACGCACGCCGTCGTCCTGGGGACGATCCTGCTCAAGCCGGCCAGCAGCGGCACCATCGAACTGCGTTCGGGCGACCCGGCGGAAAAACCGATCATCGACCCGCGCTATCTCACCGATCCCGACGGCGCCGACCGTGCGGCGGTGATGGCCGGCCTGCGCATCTGCGCCACCATCTCCCAGGCGCCCGCGCTCGAGGGCGTCATCGGCAAGATCGCGCGGCCCCTCGACTCGGCTGCCCTCGATGAAGCGACGCTCGAACGCGCGCTCGCCACGTTCTCGCACACGCTGTACCACCCCGTCGGCACGTGCCGCATGGGCCGCGACGACGCTAGCGTGGTCGACCCGAACCTGCGCGTCCGCGGCGTCGAAGGGCTGCGAGTCGCCGACGCGTCGGTGATGCCGGCGATCATCCGCGGGCACACCCACGCGCCCAGCGTGCTCATCGGGGAGAAGGCCGCCGAGCTTCTGCGCGCCTGATAGCCGCGAGTGTCAAGATGGTGCCATGGCCGAGCGCGACCGCGACGACGCCGGGCGTCCCCGCAACACCCGGCCCCGCGATGCTCTGGGGCGGCCGCTGCCCCACGGCAGCGAGGGTGTCGAGCGCATCCCCGACGACCTCGACCTGCCGCCGACCGAGACCCTCGCCTACGCTCAGGAGCTCATCGACGACGGCATGGCGTTCCACGCGCACGAGGTGTTGGAGGCGGCGTGGAAGAACGGCCCGGACGCCGAACGCACACTCTGGCAGAGCCTGGCCCAACTCGCGGTCGGCATCACCCACATCCAACGCGGAAACACCAAGGGAGCGCTGGGGGTGTTGGGCCGCGCACGCGCTGGTCTGGCCGACGCCTCGGGCGCCCACGACGTCGACGTCCCCGGGCTTGTCGTCTATGCCGAGAGTCTCATCGAGGATCTCGAAGCGGGAGCGGCGATCGACCCGCAGCGATTGCGGCCGCGGCTGCGCTAGGGCTTCATGAAGCCGATCTTCGTGTAGTCGGCATCGGCCAGGCCGAACGCACCGAAGTTCGCCAGATTGCTTCGCGTCGCGATGTTTCCCGGCGACTGGGTCAGCGGCAGGCTGAACACCTCTTCGAACAGCATCTTGTCCAGCTCGTTGGCCAGCACACGGGCTTTGGCGGGATCCAGTTCGCCGACGGTCTGTTCGATCTTGGCGTCGATCTCCGGGCTGCCGATCTGTCCGAAGTTGCTTTCGGCCCCGGTCCGGTAGATCTGCGTCAGGCTCGCGAGCGGGAAAGCATCACCGCTCCAGGAGAATTGGGCGATATCGAAATTGCCGACGGTGACGTAGTCGGTGAAGAAGCCGGCCGCCGGGCGGACGTCCAGCTCCAATTTCACGCCGATTTGGGCGAGGTTGTTCTGCGCGATCTGCCCGTACTGCCGGGTGCTTAGGGAGTCGAACAGCACATCGCGGATCACGAGTTGGCGCCCGTCCTTCTCGCGGAACTGGCCGACCTGCCGCCAACCCAACGCGTCGAGTTCCTGCTTGGCTTTCTCCGGGTCGAAGGCGATCGCGCCGCTGTTGTCCTGGTAGCCCTCCTGGCCCGCGACGAAGATGTGGTTGTTCAGCGGTGCGGGGTTGTCGGCGAGCCCTCGCTGGGTGACTTCGGCGATGGTCTTGCGGTCGATTCCCTTGGCGATCGCGCGCCGCAGCGCGGGGTCGGCCAGGATCGAACCGGGAGAGCCGTTGAACGTGAAGTGATACCAGGCCAGGCCGGGCGCCCGCCGGATGGTCACCCCCTGCGTGCGTCGTGCGATCTCCATCTCGTCGAGCGTCGCCAGACCGGTGGCGTCGATCGTGTTGTTCTGCAGCGCGGGGATGCGTGCGGCGTCGTCGAGGACCAGGAAGGTGATGCTGTCCAGCAGCGGCTGCTCACCCCACCATTTGGGGTTGCGGGTCAACGTGATTCGTTTGGCGCCACGGTCGAGGTTGGAGACGATGAACGGTCCCGCCGACGGGCCGGGGCCGTTGAGCTGACCCTTGTTGAAGACCTCCGGGTTCTCCGTCGAACTCTTGGGCACCAGCATGCTGGTCCCTGCGAACATCCCACGCCAGTCGGACCACGGCTCGGCGAACGTGATGACGGCCTGGCGGTCGTCGACGCCCCGCTCGACCTTCTCGACCCGGTCGCTGCCGTTGGTCGCGGCGATCGCGAACCGGTCGTCATTTCCGCTGGTGGCGTTGATCTGAGACTGGATGTCCTCCCAGGTGATCGGCGCGCCGTCGCTCCACACCGCTTCCGGGTTGATCGTGTACGTGACGACCTGCGGGTTGGTGCTGGTCAGCTCCACATCGGTGAAGTAGTCGGTGTTAACGGTGGCCGAGCCGTCGGGGCCGATCCGGAACGCGCGCGGCATCGCCGGCTTCATCAGCGAGTTGTTGTCACCGGTGTTGCCGTCGATGTGCAGCGGGTTGAAGTTCGGCGGGAACTCGTTGATCGACAGCCGCAGGTTGCCGCCCTGCTGCAGGTCGGCGACGTCCTGCGGGTTGATGTCGTTGGTGTTTCCCACCGTCGCCTCGCCGCCGGCGGAGGGGGCTTCCTCGGAACCTCCCGAGCACGCGGTAAGGGTCAGCGCGGCGATCATGGAAGCCGCAGCAATGCGTCGCATCCTCATGCGGTCCGACTTTAGCGGCGATTCACCTGCGGTCGCGGCACCGCGGCCAGCAACCGCCGGGTGTAGTCGTTTTGTGGGTCGGTGAACACCTGGTCACCGTCGCCCTGTTCGACCACGGTGCCCTTGTACATCACCGCCACCCGGTGGGCCAGGTGCCGCACCACCGAGAGGTCGTGGGAGACGAACAGATAGGACAGCCCGAACCGCTGCTGCAGATCCAACAGCAGGTTGATGATGCCGGCCTGGATCGAGACGTCCAGGGCCGACACCGGCTCGTCGAGTGCCAGGATCTTCGGCTGTAGCGCGAGCGCGCGCGCGATGCCGATGCGCTGCTTCTGCCCGCCGGAGAATTCTGCCGGATAGCGGGTGGCGTCTTCACGTTGCAACCCGACGATGCCGAGCAGCTCGCCGATCCGGTCGTCGCGTTGGCGCTTGTCGAAACCGTTGGCCTGCAACGGTTCGGCGAGCACTTCGAACACGGGCAGCCGCGGGTCCAGGGAGGCGACCGGGTCCTGGAACACCACCTGCAGGTCCCCTCGCAGCTCACGACGGCCGCGCCGGTCGAGTGAGGCCACATCCTTGCCGAGCACCTCGATGGAACCGCGTTCCGGGGCGGTCAGCGCCAGGATCTGGTGCAGGGTTGTCGACTTGCCCGACCCGGACTCTCCGACGATGCCCAGCGTGCGGCCCTGGTGCAGTGCGAAGCTGATGCCGTCGACGGCGCGCACCTCACCGACCTGGCGGCGAAACACCACACCCTTGGTCAGTTTGTAGGTCTTGACCAGATCGTCGACGCGCAGCACCATCGGCGGCTCGGCCGAAGACGGTGTGCCGGACGGGGCCGTCGACACGCCGTAGATCTCGGCGGCGCTGCGGCCGACGACGTGTTCGGTGCGGATACACGCGGCGAAATGGCCCGGCCCGGAGTCCATCGGCAGCAGCTCGGGCTCGGCGGCGCGGCAGTCGTCGATCGCAAGCGGACAGCGCGGGGCGAACGGGCACCCGGGCGGCAGCGCGGCCATCGACGGCGGTGCCCCCGGGATGGGGATCAGGCGCGCGCCTTGTGCGGCGTCGAGGCGCGGCACCGAGCCCAGCAGCCCGACCGTGTAAGGCATCCGCCGGTCGCGATACAGCTGATCGACGTCAGCGACTTCGACCGCACGCCCCGCGTACATCACCAGGGCGCGGTCGGCGAATTCGGCGACCACCCCGAGGTCGTGGGTGATGATCAGAACGCCGGCGCCGGTCACGTCGCGGGCGGTCTTCAGCACTTCGAGGATCTGCGCCTGCACCGTGACGTCCAGAGCGGTCGTCGGCTCGTCGCAGATGATCAGGTCGGGATCGTTGGCGATGGCGATGGCGATCACGACCCGCTGGCGTTCCCCGCCGGACAATTCGTGCGGGAACGATTTGGCACGTTGGTCGGGCTGGGCGATGCCGACCAGTTCGAGCAGTTCGACCGCGCGCTTCCTGGCGGCTTGTCGGCCGATGCCGCGCTGGTGAATCCCGATCGCCTCGGCGATCTGGTCACCGACGGTGTAGACGGGGGTGAGCGCCGACATCGGGTCCTGGAACACGGTGCCGATAGCCTTCCCGCGGATCGCCGACATCCGCTGATCCGACAGCCCGATCAACTGGTCGCCGTGCAACCGGATGGAACCGGACACCTCGGCGTACTCGGGGAGTAGGCCGACGACGGCCATCGCGCTGGCCGATTTACCCGCCCCGGATTCGCCGACCAGCGCCACGACCTCGCCCTGGCCGACGTCGAAGTTCATGCCCCGCACCGCTTTCACCGGTGCCGAGTCCGTGGGGAACTCGACGGTGAGGTCGCGGACCTCGAGCAGGCTCATCGCTTGCGCCTCCGCAGCTGACGGGCACCCGGATCGAGCGCGTCGCGCAAACCGTCGCCGACGAGGTTGGCGCACAGGATGATCAGCACCAGTACACCGCCGGGGAACAGGAACAGCCAGGGGAAAGTCGTCGCCGACTTCGTGCCGTCGGCGATCAGCGTGCCGAGCGACACATCGGGCGGCTGGATGCCGAAACCCAAGAAGCTCAAGCCTGTTTCCGCCAGCACTGCCACACCGACGTTGAGCGCCGTGTCGATGATGATGATCGACGCGACGTTGGGCAGGATGTGGCGGACGATGATCCGCCAGTTACTGACACCCATATAGCGTGCGGCCGCGACGAATTCGCGGTCGCGAAGGCTCATCGTCATGCCGCGGACGATCCGGGAGCTGATCATCCAGCTGAACAACGACAGCAGCACGATCATCCAGATGATGTCACCCTTGGTGCGCTGCACCACGATGGAGATCAACAGGAAGCTCGGCACCACCAGCATCAGGTCGACCAGCCACATCAGGGCGGGGTCTCGCCAGTCGGCGAAGTACCCCGAGATCGTGCCCACAGTCGCCGCGATGATCGTCGAGATGAACGCGACGCAGACACCGATCAGCATCGACTTCTGCATCCCGCGCAGCGTCTGGGCGAAGAGATCCTGTCCCAGCGCGTTGGTGCCGAACCAGTGCTCGAGGCTGGGCGGCTGCTGCAGCGCGAAGTAGTCGAGATCGTTGTAGCTGTAGGGCAACAGCGGCGGCAACGCGTAGCACCCGACGAACATGACCACCAACAGCACCAGGGAGATGACGGCCGGCTTGTTGCGCAGGAACCGGCGGAACACCAGCGACCGTCGCGATGCGAAGCCGTCCGAGACGCCGGACTGCGCGGCGGTCGATTTTTGTGTGGTGGTGGGTTCGGTCATGACGCCCGCACCCTCGGGTCGAGCGCCGCGTAGACCACGTCGGAGAGCAAGCCGGCAAACAGGATCATCGCGCCGGACAGCACGGTGATCGCCGCGACGATGTTGATGTCCTGGTTGCCGATGCCGGTGACGATCCATTCCCCAATGCCGTACCAACCGAATATCTTCTCGATGAACACCGCACCGGTCACCAATCCCGCGACGCTGTAGGCGAACAGCGTCGCCATCGGGATCAGCGCGGTGCGCAGCCCGTGCCTGACGAGCGCGCGTCGCCGGGTCAGGCCCTTGGCCCGCGCGGTGCGGATGAAGTCCTGACCGAGGACATCGAGCATCGCGTTGCGTTGGTAGCGGCTGTAGATCGCGATCGAGGAGATGGCGAGCGTCATGCTGGGCAGCACGAGGTGTTGTAACCGGTCGACGAACTGGTTCCACGCCCCCTCGATGGGGAAGGGCGAAGTCTCGCCGGTGTATTCGAAGATCCGCACGCCGAGCACGTTGTTCACGCCCAGCGCGGCCAGGATGAAGAGGTTGGCGAGAACGAACGTCGGCGTGCTGATCACCAGAAGGGACAGCACCGTCACGACGCGGTCGCTGAGCCGGTACTGCCTGATGGCGCCCCACGCCCCGGCGGCCACGCCGATCACGGTTCCGACGACCGAGCCGATCACCAGCAGACGAAGGCTGACACCCACCCGTCGCCACAGCTCGTCGGTCACCGGCTGCCCGCCGATCGTCATACCGAAGTCGCCGCGGACGGCGCCCGACACCCAGTGGGCGTACTGCTCGAGCACCGGCTTGTCGAGATTGAGTTCGACGCGTTTGGCGTCGATGACGCTCTGGGGCGGGCGCGGGTTGCGGCTCTCCAGGCTGTCGAGGGGATCGAACTGCCACGACGCAAGCAGGAAGACGAGGAACGACGCCAGCGCCAGCAACACGACGTAATTGAGCAGTCGGCGCGCCAAGAACCGCGTCATGCGGAGAGTCCGTCGGTCGGCTGCATGCGCTCAGGTTAGGAGATGACTGCCCCGATCGCCGTGACGTGGCCGTGGAGCGCGGCAAGCTGCGCGATTTGGCGAACACGCACTCAGGGTCCAGCACGCTCGCAGAAACGCCCTGTTCAGTGAATGCGCAACTGAGTTTCCGGTGGCCGCGCCGACGGGGCGACTGGGCAACCACGAATGGAGTGACTCGAGTGGGACGTGACGGGAAGCGACGAACAATTCACTTCAAAGCTATCGCTGCGGTTCTCGGCGGCGGCGCGATCGTCGCGTTGACAGCGCTCGGCACGGCGGTCGACAAACCGTCCGGCCCGACTTCGATCGCGATTCCGAGGATGACCGTCGGCGCAACGGACACTCAGACCACACCGTCCGAGGCGCCCGGCGTGGGCAGGGCGGAGCCGACCATCAAGGGCCCTGCGCCGTTTGCCGTGAAGAGGTGAGCGGCCGCCCAGCACGTGGGGCCGTGTGACCGGCCCGTTTCGCCGGCCTCCCGTTCGGTTATCCAGCACCCAAGGGTTCGACGTCGAATCCTGTTTGCGCTGCTAGACGGGCCGCGACAGCGAGCGCGCCCCACGGGACCAACGAAGAGGTCGAAAGTGAACACGAAACAGCTCAAGCTTCTCTCGGCAGCAGCCGGGACCAGCGCCCTGCTCGCCATGGGCGCCTTCTCGGTCGCGTCCACCACGGCCGCTCAGGACGACGAACCGCCCGTGACCCCAGGACCGGTGACGACATCGGAGATCACGACCGGCGAGACGAGCATCGATTCCGCTGCGCCGGAGACCCCCACGACGTCGGTGGCCACGCCTCCTGTGACCGCCGAACCGGCGCCGACCGGCTAACCGAATTCCGCCGTTTCACAGCCAGCACATAGGAAGCACACAGCCGCCGACCATGTCGGCCGCGATAATGGAGCCGTGGCGAGCCCCGGCGTGAGCGAGCAGGACCCAGGCCGGGTCGTCATGCGCCGCGCTGACGGCACGCCGATACACGTACTGGTTGTCGACGACGAGCCGGTACTCGCCGAGCTGATGTCGATGGCCTTGCGGTACGAGGGCTGGGACATCACGACCGCCGCCGACGGGGCTTCGGCGATCGCCTCGGCGCGCGAAACCCCGCCCGATGTCGTGGTGCTCGACGTGATGCTGCCGGATATGAGCGGCCTGGACGTGCTGCGCAGACTGCGCGAGCAGATCCCCGGATTACCGCTGTTGCTGTTGACCGCCAAAGACTCGGTGGAGGATCGCATCGCCGGGTTGACCGCAGGCGGCGACGATTACGTCACCAAACCGTTCAGCATCGAGGAAGTGGTCCTGCGCTTGCGCGGGCTGCTGAGGCGCACCGGTGTCGCCACAGGACCCGACGGCGCGAAGATCGTGGTCGGTGACCTGGTCCTCGACGAGGACAGCCACGAGGTGACACGCGGCGGTGAGCTGATCACGTTGACCGCAACCGAGTTCGAGCTGCTCCGGTTCATGATGCGCAATCCGAAACGCGTGCTGAGCAAGGCGCAGATCCTCGACCGCGTATGGAGTTACGACTTCGGAGGCCGGTCCAACATCGTCGAGTTGTACGTCTCGTATCTGAGAAAGAAAATCGACAGCGGGCGAGAGCCGATGATTCACACCCTGCGTGGTGCCGGGTATGTCCTCAAGCCCGCGCGCTGACGGGCCGGCCGGAGCCGGACACGGGCCGTCGACGCGGATCCGCTCACCGCGGACGTGGTCGTTGCGCGCCCGGCTCCTCGCGTCCCAGGTCGTGCTCCTCGCGCTGGTGTGCGCCGCCGTCGGGGTGGGCACGGTGCTTGCGCTGCAGCACTTTCTGACGAATCAGCTCGACGAACGACTTCTGGAGACGGGACGGCGTTCGGCGGGCCTGTTCGAATTCGGTCCACCCCCGCCTCCCGGTTTTGCGCGGCCCGGTTTCCGTGACCGCATGATCATCCGCGGTGAGCAGGGACCCGGACCCGCCTTCCTCAACGCGCCGGGTCAGGCCGCTGGGACGGTGGGCGCGGTGGTTTTGCACGGCACCCCGGTCGATGCCGGGGTCATCACCGCCGACGGCACACGAAGCGAGATCAGTTCCACTGCGGCGCAACAGCTGGCGCAGGTCACCGACGGCGCGCCGACGACCGTCGACGTCGACGGGCTCGGCCGTTACCGGGTGCTCGCCCTTCACGTGCATCGCGCCGGTGAGGCGATCGTGACCGGCCTGCCGCTGTCCGACGTCGACGACACGCTGCTGACCGTCGCCATCATCTTCTGCGTGGTCGGCGCCACGGCGCTGGTCGGGGCGACCACTGCCGGAATACTGATCATCCGACGTCAACTCGCGCCGCTGGCAAGGGTTTCCGATGCGGCCCGACAGGTGGCCGACCTCGAACTGGAACGCGGTGAAGTGCAGCTGCCCACCCCGATCGTCAAGGTGGATCCGGCGAGCGCGCACACCGAGATCGGCCAGCTGGGCTCCGCATTGAACCGAATGCTCGATCGGATCGCGTCCGCGCTGTCCGCGAGGCACGCCAGCGAGACCCGGATCCGCCAGTTCGTCGCCGACGCCAGCCATGAGCTCCGCACCCCGCTGGCGGCCATCCGCGGCTATACCGAACTGGCACAACGCAAACGCGATGACGTACCCGACGACGTCGCCCACGCTATGAACCGCGTGGAATCGGAGACGGCCCGCATGACGCAGCTCGTCGAGGACATGCTGCTGTTGGCGCGTCTCGACACCGGCCGTCCGCTCGAGCAGCAGCCGGTTGACCTGTCGCGCCTGATCGTCGACGCGGTCAGCGACGCACATATCGCCGGGCCGCAACACCAATGGACGTTGGATCTTCCCGAGGAGCCGGTGATGGCGGTCGGTGACCAAGCGCGGCTGCATCAAGTGCTGGGGAACCTGCTCGCCAACGCCCGCATCCACACTCCGCCCGGCACCTCCGTCACGACGTCGCTGAGCGTCGAGTCGGACGGGAGCGTGGTGTTGACCGTGGCCGACGACGGCCCCGGCATCCCAACCTGGTTGCAGCCCGAGATATTCGAGAGGTTCGCCCGCGGCGACTCGTCGCGATCGCGCCGCGGTGGCAGCACGGGCCTGGGCCTGGCGATCGTCGCGGCCGTCGTCAGGGCGCACCGCGGCACCATCGATGTGCACAGCGCCCCTGGCGACACACGCTTCATGGTCACCCTTCCCGATTCACAGCCGGCACACAGCGGGCCCAAGACAGGATCTGGAACATCTCTGTGAGCGGGTGGGCGAACGCCCTATTCCGCTGCGGCGCAGGATGTTCGGTCGCCACGCGTTGAGCGGGAGTCGAAATCGGCTGAGATCACCGAATACGTCACGACCCACTACTCGCCGATGACCGTCGACGGCGTGGACATCTACGACCTCACCCGGCGGAGCAACTCATAGCTCAGACACAGGTTCGGCCAATCGGGGACACAACACGCGCCTCGACCATGGACGTCGTGACAGACATCGCCCTCGAGCGCCTGCGTTTCGAGTACCGGCCCAACGCTGCGGCGGCGGCCCGCGCGGCAGGCGTGCCGGTTCTCGACGTCGTGGTCCCGGTGTACAACGAACAGGACGACGTGGCTGAGTCGGTGCGCCGGCTGCACCGGCACCTGCGTGAGGACTTCCCGTTCCCCTCCCGGATCACCATTGCCGACAACGCCAGCTGCGACAACACCCCGCGCGTGGCGGCCGAACTGGCCGCCGAGCTGAGCGATGTCCGGGTGGTGCGGCTCGAGCAGAAGGGCCGCGGCCGGGCGTTGCACACCGTGTGGTCGGAATCCGACGCGCCGGTGCTCGCCTATATGGACGTCGACCTGTCGACCGATCTCACCGCGCTCGCACCGCTGGTGGCCCCACTGATTTCCGGACATTCGGATCTGGCGATCGGGACGCGGCTGAGCCACGGCGCGCGGGTCGTGCGTGGCGCCAAGCGCGAAGTCATCTCGCGCTGCTACAACCTCATCTTGAAGTCGACGCTCGCGGCCCGGTTTTCCGACGCGCAATGCGGCTTCAAGGCCATCCGCTCCGACGTGGCCCGGCTGCTGCTGCCGCATGTCGCCGACACCGGCTGGTTCTTCGACACCGAACTGTTGGTGCTGGCCGAACGGAGCGGCCTGCGCATCCACGAGGTACCGGTCGACTGGGTCGACGACCCGGACAGCCGCGTCGACATCATCGCCACGGCTTCCGCCGACCTGAAGGGAATTGGACGCTTGTTGCGCGGATTCGCCAATGGATCGATCCCGGTGCACGACATCGCCGCACAGCTGGCACCGGCGAAGGCCGCGGCTCCCGGTTCGCTGTTCCGCCAGGTCGTACGCTTCGGCGCCGTCGGCGTCGTCTCCACCGCGGCCTACGTCGCGCTGTTCATGCTCATGCACGGATGGGTGGGAGCACAGGCGGCGAACCTGATCGCGCTGCTGACCACCGCCGTGGCCAACACCGCCGCGAACCGCCGGTTCACCTTCGGAATCGGCGGTTTCGCCAACGCGACGCGGCATCACGTTGAGGGGCTGATCGTGTTCGCGATCGCCCTCACAATCACCAGCGGCTCACTCGCGGTCTTGCACCTGCTGGTCGCCCATCCGTATCACCTGGTGGAGCTGACCGTGCTGGTGCTGGCCAACCTGGCGGCCACCGTGGCGCGGTTCGTGCTGTTGCGCGGCTGGGTGTTCCATCCCCGGAGATCTCGAAATCACATGCAGAGCAAGGGAATAACACCATGATCGTCACAGACGAACTTCGGCTTGCGGCGTCGGCGCCCGGTGCAAAGGACGAACGAGTCGATGCCCGCTGGACCCGTCCGGCCCTGGCCGCACTGTTGCTGGCGACCGCGGTGCTGTATCTGTGGGGCCTCGGTTCGAACGGCTGGGCCAACGACTATTACGCGGCGGCGGCGCAAGCCGGCGCACAGAACTTCACGGCGTGGCTGTTCGGCTCCCACGATGCCGGCAATGCCATCACCGTCGACAAACCGCCGGCCTCCCTGTGGGTTATGGCGTTGTCCGGCAGGCTGTTCGGCTTCAACGCGTTCACCATGCTGCTCCCGCAAGCGGTGATGGGCGTCGGCTCCGTTGCGGTGCTCTACGCGGCGGTCCGTCGCGTCAGCGGCCCCGCTGCGGGCCTGATCGCTGGCGCCGCACTGGCACTCACACCCGTCGCGGCGCTGATGTTCCGCTTCAACAATCCCGACGCGCTGCTGGTGCTGCTGATGGTGGTCGCCGCATACTGCGTGCTGCGGGCGACCGAGACGGCGAGCACCCGCTGGATGATGCTGGCGGGTTGTGCTCTCGGGTTCGCGTTCCTGACGAAGATGTTGCAGGCCTTTCTCGTCGTACCCGGCCTGGCACTGGCGTTCCTGGTCGCCGCCCCCGTCGGGATGTGGCGGCGCATCGGCTCGTTGGCTGCGGGTGCGGCCGCGATGGTCTACTCCGCCGGGTGGTTCATCGCCCTGGTCGAACTGTGGCCGGCCGGTTCGCGGCCTTACATCGGCGGCTCCACCGACAACAGCCTGCTACAGCTGGCATTGGGCTACAACGGAATTGAGCGAATCGCCGGCGGTGGCGGGCCCGGGGGCGGCATGGGCCCCGGCCCGGGCGGGCCCGGCGGTGTACGGCCCCTGTTCTTCGGCGGCGAGCCCGGTATCGGCCGGATGTTCGGCGACTCGATGGGCACGCAGGCGTCGTGGCTGTTGCCCGCCGCGTTGATCGGTCTGGTCGCGGGATTGTGGTTCACCCGCCGGACACCGCGGACGGCCGGTGTGCGTGCCGCGCTCCTGATGTGGGGCGGCTGGGTCCTGGTGACCGGCGCGGTGTTCAGCTTCATGGACGGCACCATCCACCCGTACTACACCGTCGCGCTGGCGCCGGCCGTGGCAGCACTGTTGGGGATCTCGGTTCGAGAGTTGTGGCGTGGCAGGCGCTTTCCTGCCCCGCGGGTCGTGATGGCGATCATGTCGGCAGCAACCGGCGTGTGGGCGTTCATCCTGCTCGACCGGACGCCGGACTGGTTGCCGGCGGTGCGCTGGGTCGTGTTGGTGGGTTCGGTGGTCGTGGCTTCGATACTCGCGGTCGGCGCCCACCGGCTCGGCCGCGCGACGACCGTGTTGGCGGTCACCGCGGCGATGTTGGGGCTGGCCGGTCCGACCGCGTACACGTTGGCGACGGTGGCCAACGCGCACGGTGGTCCGATGGTCGTCGCCGGTCCGTCCGTCGGAGTGAGCGGTTTCGACGGGGACGGGCCCGACCGGCACGCGCCCCCCGACGGCCCCGGCCGGTTCGGCGCAGCCGCGGACAATCCCGCGCTCGAGAACATCGTGAGGGAGGCGTCGACCCGCTGGGCGGCGGCGACCGTCGGGTCGATGACCGCGAGCAGCCTCGAGTTGAAGACCGGCGCGTCGGTGATGGCGATCGGAGGGTTCACGGGATCGGACGACTCGCCGACGCTCGAGCAGTTCCAGGCGTATGTCGCGCACCGGGAGGTGCACTACTTCATCGCCGGCGGCCACGGCGGTCCTCCTCGCCGAAACCACGGCGAAGCCTCCGCGATCGCGACATGGGTGCAGCAGAACTTCACCCCGATCGACGTCGGCGGCGCAACGGTCTACGACCTGTTCGAGCCGATCGTCAGATGATCGGCGCAGCACGCTCGTCCATTATCTGATCTGCTTGATTTTCTTCGCTCCGTCAGGGCGTGGGCGGTTATAGGGTCGACCCCATGTCCGTGACCGACGAGTATCTGAAGAACAACGAGGAGTACGCCAAGACGTTCTCCGGTCCGCTGCCGTTGCCGCCGAGCAAGCACGTCGCGGTGGTGGCGTGCATGGACGCCCGTCTCGACGTCTACCGGATTCTCGGTCTGGGCGACGGCGAGGCCCACGTCATCCGCAACGCCGGCGGCGTCATCACCGACGACGAGATCCGCTCGCTGGCGATCAGCCAGCGGCTGCTCGGCACCAAAGAGGTCATCCTGATCCACCACACCGACTGCGGCATGCTGACCTTCACAGATGACGGCTTCAAACAGCAGATCCAGGACGAGATCGGCATCAAGCCCGAGTGGGCCGCAGAATCGTTCATCGACCTCGAAGTGGACGTGCGGCAGTCACTGCGGCGGATCGAGGCGAGCCCGTTCGTCACCAAACACGAGTCGTTGCGCGGCTTCATCTTCGACGTCGCGACAGGCCGCCTCACGGAAGTCACCCTGTAGCTCCTTGTCCTTTCCCGCGAGCGGGCGCGTCTGCACACGACACGCCGCGGAATTGCGGCACTTTGCGCACGCTCGTGGCCCGCGAGCGCCCGTTAACCGACCTTGTAGGTCGCGATCGCCTTCGCCACGGCATCACCGTCGGCGGTCATGACGTCGACCTCGCCGTTCACCAACGTCTTGCCTCGCCGCAGCACCCGCCCGATCGCCACCAGATCACACGCGCGAGCGGGGGCCAGGAACTGCATCGACATCGACGTGGTGACCCCGCGCAGCGACTCCGGCACCGCGGCCTGCGACCACGCGGCGGCCATCACCGCGACGTCCGCCAACGCCGCAATCGCGCCGCCGTGCACCATGTCGCCGACGGTCACGTTCGATTCATCCCACGGCAGTCGCAACCGGACTTCGTCGCCGTCGAGTCGCTCGGCGACGATGCCGAGTTTGGCGACGAACGGGGACTGCGGGATGAACTGCGCCATGACATCGGCACCTGTCCGGGGCGGGGAAGTGGTGGTCATCGGTCGAGTATCGGCACTGGGCGCGCCGAAGCAATTACCTCGCGGGTAAGTGTGGAGCGCACGCTCGCGGCCCCTTGAGCGCGGCCAACTGTCGAATTTTGGCGGCGTGTTCTGCGCAAACACGCACGCTCGCGCGACGAAGGGGAGGCACGAGGGGGAGGCGCGAGGGGGAGGCGCGAGGGAGAACGG
>NZ_NKCN01000024.1 GCF_002245535.1 Mycobacterium lehmannii
GCCGCCGCCTCCGCCGCCGGGCGATCCGTTCGCCCCGCCGCCGCCTCCGCCGCCGGCTCCGATGCCGGGCGCCCCGTTGGCGCCCCCGCCGCCGCCTCCTCCGGCCGACCCGTTCGCGCCGCCGCCGCCGGCTCCGATGCCTCCGGCCTGAGCGTGACCCGCGCCCGGATAGCCTCTGCGGCGTGATCGTGCTTCTTCCGCCCTCGGAGACCAAACGGGTCGGAGGCGACGGGCCCCCACTGCGGCTGGAGTCGCTCAGCTCGCCTGAGCTCGGGCCCCTACGCGCCGAACTGCTCGACGAGCTGGCAAAACTGGCCGCCGACCGGCCTGCATGCCGGCGCGCCCTGGGGCTCTCCGCATCACAGGACGCCGAGATCGAGCGCAACGCGCAGTTGCGCGTCGCGCCGACGTTGCCGGCGATCAGCCGCTACACCGGCGTCCTCTACGACGCGCTGGACGTCGGATCGCTTCGCGGGGCCGCCGCAGCGCGGGCAAGGGCACGGCTGGCCGTCGGCTCTGCCTTGTTCGGACTGCTGCGCGCCGACGATCCGGTCCCGGCCTATCGGCTCTCGGCGGCGTCGAAGCTTCCCGGCCGGCCGTCATTGGCGACGAGGTGGCGCCCACTGCTGGAACCCGTGCTGGCCGACTGGGCCGTTGACGACCTGGTCGTCGACGTCCGCTCCGGTTCGTATGCGGCGCTCGGCCGGCTGCCCAATGCGGTACGGGTGGACGTGGTCGCCGAGCATCCAGACGGGCGCCGCAGCGTGGTGACCCACTTCAACAAGGCGCACAAGGGGCGACTCGCCCGCGTACTGGCGAGCTCGCGATCCGAACCCGCGGATGCGGCCGCGGTCGCAGCTGTGGCGCGGCGCGCGGGTATGCGGGTGGAACGCCGCGGAGACGAGTTGACCGTCGTCGTCGCCGCCTGAGCGGACCGCCGTCAGATCTTGACGATCATGTCGCTGGTGTAGAACTCCTTGGGGTCCTGGGAGAACGGGTCGGGCCGCGTGATCCACACCCACGCCCCCGTCGCTCCCGGTTCGATGCTGTCGTGGAGGCTGACGGTGCCGTGACCGACACCGTTGGTTTGCAACGGAGCCATGGCGACACCGGGATCGCTGCCGAGGCACGGCGCCGACGACGGCCGCGGAACCTGAATGAGCCGGACGTCGTAGCGCGTGTTGGGTATGGCCACGTCGAGCGTGACATCCGCGGACAGATTCGACCCGCTCGACCTGATGACGCTCGTGCCCCGCCCATAGCCGGTCGGGCCGTTGTAGTCGGTCTCGCTGAAATCGCAACGCCGCGACACCTGGTTCATCGGGACGAAGGTGTCATTGGCCGCCGCGATACCGGCGGTCAGTAACCCCAGGGGTGCCGCTGTCGTGAGCGCGGCGGCCGAGGCCATCAGTCGGATCGATCGGCGCATGTCTTCGTCCCCGTTCCTCATCCGCGGTGTGTAGCCACCGGATTGACCGTCGTCGCTACCGTAAACCACCCGCCACCCGCGCCGGAACGGTTCGCCGGGTGTTCGGCGCCTGGGCGATCAGTCCCGGCACTCGACGACGTCGTAGGCGCCGTCGGCATACCGCGCCCTGATCAACTTCTTGTCGAACTTGCCGACGCTGGTCTTGGGCACCTCCTCGACGAATGCCCAACGCTCCGGCAACCAGAATCGGGGCACGTTGTCGCTCAGATGTTTCCGCAATTCGTCGGGGGTGACGGACGCCTCGTCGTCGAGAACCACCGCCGCCAACGGCCGCTCCTGCCATCGATCGTCGGGCACCGCGACGACCGCCGCCTCGTACACGGCGGGGTGGTCCATGATGCGCAGCTCCAACTCCACCGACGAGATCCACTCCCCACCGGACTTGATCACGTCCTTGGCTCGGTCGGTCAACGTGATGAAGCCCTGCGGATCGATCTTTCCGACGTCGCCGGTGCGCAACCACCCCTCGTCGAACTTGCTCGAGTCGGCGTTGAGGTAGTACGACCCGGTGATCCACGGGCCGCGAATCTCGATCTCGCCCACGGCTTTCCCGTCGCTGGGAAGGACCGCGCCCTGGTCGTCGACGATGCGGATCTCCACACCGCACAATGCGCGGCCGGCCGCGGCCCGCAACGCCCAGTGGTCATCGCCGGTCACTTCCGGTGGCGGGACCGCAATCGCCGCGAGCGGAGAGGTTTCGGTCATACCCCAGCCCTGCCGGATGACGACGCCGAAGCGCTCCTGGTACTCCTTCATCATCGCCAGTGGGACCGCCGATCCGCCGCAGCAGACGTTGCGTAGCGACGAGATGTCCCTGTCCGGGTTGGCGTGCAAGAAGTTGAGCACGTCGTTCCATATCGTCGGCACCGCAGCCGACACCGTCGGGCGGTGCAGCTCGATCATGTCGACCAGCGGAGCGGCCTGCAGAAACCGGTCGGGCAGCAGCAGATCCGCGCCGGCCATCACCGACGCATACGGCTGACCCCACGCATTGGCGTGAAACATCGGAACGACCGTCAACACTCGGTCACCGTCGGCCAGACCGATGCCGTTGGCGGAGCACACGGCCATCGAGTGCAGGTACGTCGACCGGTGGCTGTAGACGACGCCCTTCGGGTTTCCGGTCGTGCCGCTGGTGTAACACATTGCGGCGGCGCTCTTTTCGTCAAGATCCGGCCAGTCGTACTCGAGCGGCTGCTCGGCGATGAGGTCGTCGTACCGAATCACCGTGGGGCCCGCGTCGGCGAGCTCGGAGATGTCGCCCTCCCCCACCACGACCACGGTGTGCACGGTCGTCAGCCGCGGCAGGATCGGTGCGAACAACGCCACGAGCGACATATCCACCAGCACAACGGAATCCTCGGCCTGGTTGGCGATGAACGCGACCTGATCGCCGCCCAGGCGGATGTTGAGTGTGTGCAGCACCGCGCCCATGCACGGCGCGGCGAAGTACGCCTCGAGGTGTTCCTGGTTGTTCCACATGAACGTAGCGACCCGTTGCCCCTCGGTCACTCCGAGCGCACGCAGCCCGTTGGCCAACTGGGCCACCCGGGTTCCGAGCTCGCCGAAGCTGATCTCCCGCGAACCGTCGGGCGTCGCGGTGATCACCTTGCGGCCGGAGTGCCACCCCGTGCCGTGTCGCAGGATCGTGGTCAGGGTCAGTGGAAAGTCCTGCATCGTGCTGTCCATCGGCACCTCCCGTGCGGCTGGCTCGATAGCGCCATGATGGTCCATGTCCTGGCGTTTCGACAGGAAACCGGGTATCGCGTCGCTAGCATCTGCGGTCATGGTCCAACCGAGCTATCCGCCCGCCTACCCGATGCCGCGGCCCCCGAAGCGGCCGGTGTCCGGCGCGGACATCGCGGCTTCGATAGTCGCCCTGGTGATGACCGCCGCGATGCTCGTCGTCGGTGCGGTGTTCGGGCTCTTCTCCCTCGCGTTCCTGGATCACTGCCCTCCCGAGAGTTGTAGCGAGGCGGGCGCGGTCGGCGCGATCATCAACGCGCTGTTGATCGCCGCCGCCATCGGTGTGGCCGGGTTGATCGTCACGGTCGTGCAGCTGGTGCGGCGTGCGCGTGGCTGGCCGTTCGCTCTGGGAACTTTCGGGCTCTGCCTGGCCACGCTCATCGTCGGCGGCTTCTTCTACACCTTGGCGGTCGGCTGAAACACCCGAGCGCCGCGGCGACTTGGCCTACCGTTGGTCGCGCGCCGAGCACACCCGCCGGCGTCACCTCAGATGGGAGGCTGCGTGTTACGCGATATCCGGGAGTTGACCGATTCACCGGAGGAGTACGCCGAGGAACTGCGGAGGCGGTGGGGCGGGCTTCTGAGCTATCGCTACATCGGCCGCAGTTACGCGCAGATGGACCTCGTCGAGGAGGACAACACGGTCACCGTGCGCCGCGATATGCGCGACGCCGCGGGTGGGCTGCTGTTCGCCGTGCTGGGCATCTCAGCACCCGAGAGCGGCCACATGTCCGACCTGGAGGCGGTGCCGAACCCGGTCATCCACTCCTGCCAGATCCTCGATCCGGGCCTGGGCGTGCGACGCTTCGAGGTGGTATCCGAGGAACTGAGGGTCGGCCGCCAGATGGGCTACAGCCGCGCGAAGATCGTCGACGCCGACAACCCGGATCGGGCGCTCGCGCTGATCGAGGGTCAGGGGGTCAGCATCGGCATCCCGCCCGAGGGACTGGAACGAATGGAGGCCAATCCCCTCGAGATCGTCGACTCCCCCGACCTGCCGCCGCTGTGGCAGGTGTTCGGCGGCCATCGTCGACCAGACGGCCGCTGGGGGCTGCCCGAACTGTCGGTCGAGGTCGCATCACCCGATGCGGCCCTGCACGTCGGACCGCAGTTCGTCATCCTCGAGACCGCCGCCATCGACGCCGCGGCCGCGGCCGCGGGAACCGACCGTCTCCACGGCGTGTCCTGCCATGTGATGTTCATGGCGCGCGGAAAGGCTGGCCCATTCCGGGTGGACACCGAAGTGGTGCGCGCGTCCGCCGACACGATCGCGGTGCGGGTGCTGATGCATGACGAGGGCGTCGACGACCGTGTCACCACCGCGGCGTCATACGTGTTTCGGATGGCCTGATCGCAATCAGCGGCCGGGCACCATGAGACACTTCCGCCATGGTTGTCGCAATCGCCCGCCCCAAGCTCGAGGGCAGCGTCGCTGTCGGTGAGGATCGACGTATCGGCTTCGCCGAGTTCGGTGACCCGCAAGGCCGCGCCATCTTCTGGCTGCACGGCACCCCGGGTGCCCGCCGCCAGATCCCGATGGAAGCGCGCATCTATGCCGAGAAGGCGAACATCCGCCTAATCGGCCTCGACCGGCCCGGCATCGGGTCCTCGACCCCGCATCGGTACGAGCGGGTCGTCGATTTCGCCGTCGATCTGCGCACCATCGCCGACACCCTGGGCATCGACAAGATGGCCGTCGTCGGCCTGTCCGGTGGAGGCCCGTACACGCTCGGGTGCGCGGCCGCGCTGCCGGACCGTGTGGTTGTGGCGAGCGTGATCGGCGGTGTCGCCCCCACCGTCGGCCCCGACGCGATCCCCGGTGGGCTGATGGGCAACCTCGGCACGCGCGTCGCGCCGCTGCTGCAGTACGCGGGAATTCCGATCGGCCTGCTGGCCTCGGCGCTGATCCGGTTTATCAAGCCGGTCGCTTCACCGGTCGCCGATCTGTACGGCCGGGTGTCACCCGAGGGGGACCGCCGCCTGCTGGCCCGCCCGGAGATCAAGGCGATGTTCCTCGACGATCTGCTCAACGGCAGCCGCAAACAACTGGCCGCACCGTTCTCCGACATCGTGGTCTTCGCCCGCGACTGGGGCTTCCGGCTCGACGAGATCGCGGTGCCCGTCCGGTGGTGGCACGGCGACGCCGACCACATCGTCCCGTTCAGGCATGGCGAGCACGTCGTGTCGAAACTTCGCGACGCCGAGCTGTACCCGATGCCGGGCGAGAGTCACCTCGCCGGCCTGGGCCGCGCCGAGGAGATCCTGCAGACGACGATGAAGGTCTGGGACGAACAGAAGAGCCAGCGCTCCTGACCGCTCAGCCCAGCGTTCCTGACCGCTCAGCTCAGCGTTTGAGCCAGCCGGACACCGTGGACAGGTCCCGGCTGTAGGCCATCAGGATGTCGTCGTGGTACAGCGCACCGCCGCTGATGGCGTCGTTTCCCTGCCAGATCACGTGGATACGCACCGGGCTGCGCGTGTAGTAGTCGGTACGGTCCGCCTCCCTGCGGTCCCATCCGACCTCTACGGCGCGTTCAGACATCTGCTCGCGCGCGTTCTCCGCCATCGGTACTCCTCCTGTGTCGGACCCGTACGTTAGCCGATCCGCATGGCACCGCTGCAGGAGGCTGCGGACGCGCATCAGTGCTCTGGCACCGCGAACGTGACCACGAGGACGTCGCGGCGCGCGGGTCGGGACGGATCGATGGGCAGGATGGATGTCACGCCATGAAGCGTACGACGGTCCGGATTACCCCGCCGATTTCGTGAACATCAGACGTCAGCTCAGTGCGCGGCGCAGCAAGTGCATGGCCACTGTGGTGGACCGCTCACGGATATCGGCGCGGTCACCGGGCATCCGCATCGATCTTGTGACCGCAGTACCGTCCGCCAGCTTCAGGCTGAAACACACGGTGCCGACCGGTTTCTCCTTCGTCCCGCCGCCCGGCCCGGCGATGCCGGTGATCGCGACCGCGGTGTCCGCGCCGAACCGGTTCAGCGCTCCGTCGGCCATCGCTTCGGCGACGGGTTCGGAGACAGCGCCATGCTTTTCGATCAGCGCGGGGTCGACGCCGAGCAACCCGGACTTGGCGTCATTCGCGTAAGCCACCACCGCGCCCGCGACGTACGCCGACGAACCCGCGAGGTCGGTCAGCCGCGCAGCCAACAGACCGCCGGTGCACGACTCCGCGGTCGCGATGCGCCGCCCGGTCAGCAGCCGGGCGACCTGGTCGTCGATTCGCGAGCCGTCCTCGGAGAAGACCGCGTCGCCATGACGATCGCGCAGCAACGCCATCAGGTCGGCGTAGGTCTCGGCGGCGTCGGGTTCGAACCGGGTGACGACCTCGAGTTCGCCGCGCCGCAGGCAGGTGGTGATCTCGAGCCGATCGAAGCCGTCGACCTCGCGTTCGGCGTCGCGCAGCGTGTCGGCCAGACCGGACTCCGGAAGCCCGAACATCCGCACCATCTCCTGGCGATACACCGTGCGGCCCGCTATCGCCTTCTGCACGGCGGCGGTCTGCAACGCCAGCGGCCACATGGGCTGCAGCTCGCGCGGCGGGCCGGGCAGCACGACGACCGTCGGCGAGCCGGGAACTACCACACCCGGTGCGGTGCCCACCGGATCGATGACGTCGGCGCCTTCGGGGATCAGGGCCTGTTTGCGGTTGGCCACCCGGATCGCTTCGGCGTCGACGTCCGGGAAGCGTGCCATCAGCCGCGACACGATGTCGGCGATCTTCTCCTCGAGTCGGTTGTCCAACATCAACTCTCGGCCGCTGAACCGAGCCACGGTGTCGACGGTCAAATCGTCGGCAGTGGGCCCCAGGCCGCCGGTGGTGATGATGAGGTCCACACCCTCGTCGGCCAGGAAACGCAGCTGGGCCTCGATGTCGCCGCGCCGGTCGCCGCACATCGTGATGTGTGCCAGTTCGACACCCAACTCCAGCAGCCGGTCGGCCAGCCAGGGTCCGTTGAGGTCTTGGATCCGGCCGGTGAGAACTTCCGTACCGGTGACGACGATGCCCGCGCGTGCGCTCACGATTGATGACATTACGCACCCGACACAGCGGCGGCGCACGGCGGTAATGTCGTTACCCATGACCGCGCCCAAGTCGCTTCGCGAGTTGTTCGACCAACTCGGCCTGACCGAGGTGCCGTCACCCGAGGGCACCGTGACGATGGAGATGCCGGTCGACGAGCGGACCACCAACACCGCGGGCGGTCTGCAGGGCGGCTTGATCGCGACGATGGCCGACGTGACGGCGGGTCAACTCGCCTCTCGAGTCACCCCGTTCGGCCACGCCATCGCCACCACGGACCTGTTCATCCGCTACCTGCGGCCCATCAAGATCGGGCCGGCGAGGGCGGTCGCGCGGATTCTGCGTACCGGGAAACGTTCGGCGGTCGTGCAGGTCGACATCTACCGCGGCAACGACGACGAAATCGGAGCGACCGCGACGGTGAACTTCGCCGCCGTCGACTGACCTGACCCGGACCGCGCCCGCCGACTAGCCCCTGGCCGACCAGACCCCTGGCCGACCAGACCCCTGGCCGATTGTGGGGTTATGTCACGCTCGCGGCGCGGAAGACGTGCGGGTAACCCACGTTCGGCGCCAGATCTACTGTGCGAGATCTACTTGTGCGGGACGTCGTTGGTCAGGCCGCCGTCCATGACGTACTCTGCGCCGGTCGAGTATCGGGACTCGTCGCTGGCCAGGAACACCACGAACGTGGCGACCTCCTCGGGCTGACCGGGCCGGCCCAACGGAATCCGCAGCATGTTGTCCGGGAAGTGTTTGGTCATCGGGGTGCGGATGAAGCCGGGATGCACCGAATTCACCCGAATGTTGTGCGACCCCAGCTCGAGTGCCGCCGACTTGGTCAGCCCGCGCACCGCCCACTTGGAGGCGACGTACGGGTGCACCATCACCGCGCCGCGCAATCCCTCGATCGACGAGATGTTGATGATCGACCCGCCGCCCGCGGCCTTCATCGCCTCAACCGAATGCTGCATGCCGAGGAAGGTGCCGGTGAGGTTGACGTCGATGACCTTCTGCCACTTGGCCATGTCGAACTGACCGATCTGCCCGAGCGCGACCGTGCCCGCGTTGTTCACCAACACGTTGAGCTTGCCGAATTCGTTGACCGCGGTGGCGACCGCGGCCTCCCACTGGTCGGCCTGGGTGACGTCGAGGTGCACGTAGCGGGCGGACTCGCCGATCTCCTCGGCCAGCGCCTTGCCCTTCTCGTCGAGGATGTCGCCGATTACCACCTTGGCACCCTCGGCAACCAGTGCACGGGCATCGGCCGCGCCCATCCCCTGCGCTCCGCCACTGATCAGAGCCACCTTGTCGTCCACACGTCCCATGGGGCGTCAGGCTACCGCACCCCGCGCAGAACTAGAACCTGTTCCAATTTGGCTGGCCAGCACGCATACTGCTGGCCATGGCTATTCGGGTGGCGCTCATCGGAACCGGCAACTGCGGCAGCCTCGCGCTGAAGCAACTCATCGACGATGCGCGGTTCGATCTCACCGGCGTCTGGGTCGCGTCAGAGGCCAAGGTGGGCAAGGACGCCGGCGAACTAGCCGGCCTCGACGTCACCACCGGAGTGACCGCGGTCGATGATCTCGACGCGATCATCGCCGGCGCACCGGAGTGCGTCGTCTACTGCGCGATGGGCGACACCCGACTGCCCGACGCGATGGCCGACGTGCGCAAGATCCTCGCGGCGGGCATCGATGTGGTCGGCTCCGGTCTCGGCGTATTGCAGTACCCGTGGCGGGTGATCCCTGACAAGTACATTCAGCGAGTCGAAGACGCTGCCCGAGAAGGGAGTTCGACGGTCTTCATGACGGGCGTCGACCCTGGCTTCGTGACCGACCTGCTCCCCTTCGCGCTCGCCGGAACGTGTCAGAGCATCGAACAGATCCGCACGATGGAGATCGCCGACTACGCGAGCTACGACGGCGCCACGGTGATGTTCGATGTGATGGGTTTCGGCAACGAGATCGGTGACCTCCCGATGCTGTACCAGCCGGGGGTGCTGAGCATCGCCTGGGGCACCGCGATCCGGCAGCTCGCCGCGGGTCTGGGCATCGAGGTCGACGAGATCAAGGATTCCGTCGAACAGGAGCCTGCTCCCGAGGACTTCGACGTCGCGGTCGGCACGATCAAGAAGGGCACGGTGGCCGCCGTGCGCTTCTTGATCGAGGGCATGGTCAAAGGCCGGCCGGCGATCGTCGTCGAGCACGTCACCCGGTTGCGCGGCGACCTGCGACCGGATTGGGCCCAACCCGCACAGCCGGGCGGTTCGTACCGTGTCGAGATCACCGGCGAACCGTCCTATGTCATGGACATCTGCCCGACCAGTCGCAACGGCGACCACAACTACGCGGCGATCCTGGCCGCGGCCGGCCGCATCGTCAACGCGATCCCGGACGTGGTGGCGGCCGCGCCGGGGATCCGGACCACTTTGGACATGCCGCTCGTGACGGGCAAGGGGTTGTACTCGGCTCAGTAGGCTGACGAAGCTATGAGCCTGCAGCCGGCGATACCCAAACGCGTGGACGCGGTAGCCGAAGTCGCCGCGAGCCCGCAGGGTCCCCGCGTCGGAGCGTTCTTCGACCTCGACGGCACGCTGGTCGACGGCTTCACGGCCACGGCACACGCCGCCGACCGCATCCGTCGCAGACAGGCGCGCATCGGCGAGGTGCTCGGTGTGGTCGAAGCGTCGCTGCGATACCGGTTGGGCCGCATGCAATTCGAGCGACTTCTCACCCGCGCGGCCGGTTATCTACGCGGCGAGTCCCTGGCCGAACTCGACGAGCTCGGCGAGCGGCTCTTCGTCGAACGGGTGGCGGCGCGCGTGTTCCCCTACATGCACGAGATCGTCCAAGCCCACCAGCAGCGCGGTCACACCGTCGTGCTCAGCAGCTCGGCGCTGACCATCCACGCCGAGCCCGTCGCCCGGTTCACCGGGATCGACCACGTGTTGTGCAACCACTTCGAGACCGACGACGCTGGGCTCCTCACCGGCCGGATCCGGAAGCCCGTCATCTGGGGAGCCAACAAATCGACCGCGGTGCAGCGTTTCTGTCAGGCCAATGACGTTGAGCTGCATCGAAGTTACTTCTACGCCGACGGCGACGAGGACTCGGTGTTGATGGCTCTGGTCGGCAATCCGCGGCCGGTGAACCCGCGCCCCGGGCTCGCCGCGATGGCGGCCGAAAACGGGTGGCCTGTGTTGCAGGTCGAGGGGTCGAGCAACCGCAGGCGGGTGTCGTTGCGCCGGTTCATCGGTTACGACTGAGCGCGCCGAGCGTCGGGAATATGACGGGATCTGGGCCGAATCGCGTCATAAAGCCGACTCTCGGCGAAGGATTGGACCGGTGACCGCAAAGTTCAACGACGTCGCCGCGGTCGTCGCGACGCGCGACTTCGGGCGCGGCCCGGTCCTGGTACTGCGAGGTCATGGGGCGCGGCCCCGACCTCGAGCCGATCGAGGGCGTCGCCGAGTGGCAGATCGCCGCGACGGCGTGGCTGCAGCTGGTGGCGGACCACTCGCGGGCGGGCCGGTCGGCGGTCCGGATCGGGGTCGACGATCTCGACGCACAGATCGCCGAGTTGGCGGGGGTCGGCATCGACACCGGAGAGGTCGTCGTGATCGCCGATCTGGTGAAGGTCGTCGACGTCGTCGACCCGGACGGTAACGAGGTCTCTTTCGTGCAAGACCTCGGTGCGTACTAAACTAGAACACGTTTCAATTTGAGCGGTGACCATCAAGGAGCAGGTATGCGCACCCCGATCTGTAACGACCTCGGCATCGAGTATCCGATCTTCGCGTTCACCCACTGCCGGGACGTGGTGGTCGCCGTGAGCAAGGCCGGCGGTTTCGGCGTGCTCGGCGCCGTCGGATACACCCCGGAACAGCTCGAAATCGAGCTCAAGTGGATCGACGAGAACATCGGCGACCACCCGTACGGCGTGGACATCGTGATCCCGAACAAGTACGAGGGCATGGACTCCGCCGATATGGATCCGGAGGTGCTCAAGAAGACGCTCAACGATCTCGTCCCGCAGGAGCACATCGACTTCGCCAAGAAGATCCTCTCCGAGCATGGCGTTCCGGTCGATCACAGCGACGACGACGCGTTGCAACTGCTCGGCTGGACCGAGGCCACCGCCACCCCGCAGGTCGAGGTCGCGCTGCGGCATCCGAAGTGCACGCTGATCGCCAACGCGCTCGGCACTCCCCCCGCCGACATGATCAAGCACATCCACGACGAAGGCCGTAAGGTCGCCGCGCTGTGCGGGTCACCTTCGCAGGCGCGCAAACACGCCGACGCCGGGGTGGACATCATCATCGCCCAGGGCGGCGAGGCCGGCGGGCACTGCGGCGAGATCGGCTCGATCGTGCTGTGGCCGCAGGTCGTCAAGGAGGTCGCGCCGGTGCCCGTGCTGGCCGCAGGCGGCATCGGCAGCGGCGAGCAGATCGCTGCCGCGCTGGCGCTCGGGACGCAAGGCGCCTGGACGGGTTCGCAGTGGGTGATGGTGGAGGAGTCGGAGAACACTCCGGTTCAGCACGCCGCGTACGTCAAGGCCACCAGCAAGGACACTGTGCGCAGCCGGTCGTTCACCGGTAAGCCCGCGCGGATGCTGCGCAACGAGTGGACCGAGGCGTGGGAGGACCCCAACAACCCCGAGCCGCTCGGAATGCCGTTGCAGTACATGGTTTCCGGGATGGCGGTGGCTGCCACCCACAAGTACCCGAACGAGTCCGTCGACGTGGCGTTCAACCCGATCGGTCAGGTGGTCGGGCAGTTCAGCAAGGTCGAGAAGACCGCGACGGTGATCGAGCGCTGGGTGCAGGAGTACCTCGAGGCGACCGGCAGGCTCGACGAGATCAACGAGGCCGCCTCGGTCTAGAAGTGGCTCGCCGCACGGACGATGGCGCCGGTGTAGGCGCAGTCCCTGCGCGTCGATGTACTGAGCGTGGCCCGCTGATCTTGGGGTACTCGGGTACCCATGACGCACATAAGACGGTGGGGGGCCGTATACATACTGCTCCTGCTGTTCGTCGGCTCGTGGCTCGGCCAGTTCTTCACCCAACTGGCCGAGTTCACGAGCACCCAGCAGCAGCATGGGCAACCGTTCATATGGGGTGAATACCTCCACCAGTTCTTCGCGAGCACCTTCGAGAACTGGCAGAGCGAGTGGTTGCAACTGATCTTCCAGGCGATCTTGCTGCTCGGTGCCAAGCACTGGTTGTTCAAGGTCGACGCTGAGGATCTGGAGCGCATCGAAGCCAAGATCGACGACATCAAAGACCGGTTGGGCCTGCCTACACCCCCACCGTGAGAAGCCGCTGGGTGGCCCGTTCCACCACTTCGCGTCGGGTTAGTCCGGCGTGGTCGGCGGCGATGAAGTGACCGCCGATCGCCAGCGAGAAGGCGAGCATGGCGCGAGCCTCGACATCGGCGGCGTCCTCCACGAAAGTGCCGATGAGAGCACGCAGGTACTCCATCCGGCGGTTGTCGACGCGACGAAGGCGCCGCGCCACCGCGCGGTCGCGGCGAGCCCAGTCGCGCACCGCCAGGTCGACCGGGAGGAGCTCTTTGGAGAACGTGAGCAGGCCCGCCTTGCGGACCTTCGCTCTGGCGTCGCCACCCTCGGACTCCACACGTGCGAGCACATCGTCGGTGCTCCGCCGTTCCCACGACTCCAACAGTGCGTCGAGGAAGTCCTGCCGATTGGTGAAGTGCCAATAGAAGCCGCCACGCGTGACGCCCAACGCTTTGGCGAGTAAATCCACCCGAACGGCGTCCGGCCCACCCGCTGCCAACGCCTCGAGTCCGGCGTCGATCCACCCGTTCCGTGGTGTGCGGATTTGAGCGACCATTCCTATCCCCTTCGTTCGGACCTTGACGGCGTTACGAATTCAAGCATACAGTGATGTATGTTTGGCGCTGAGCGGCTCAACAGCAGCGAGCATGTCGCTCGGCCCTGGCGGATCCACGAAATCGCCGAGGGCTTCGAGGTTCTCGACGTCTGGGCGTTGCCGACACCGGGACGGCGCGATGACTTCGACGAACTCGTGACGCTGTGGCGCACATTCGATCCCGCGCGGACCTCCCCCGTCGTGCGCTTTCTGTTCGCCACCCGGTGGGCGCTGGGCAGGTTGTTCGCGCTCGACACGCCAGAGGCGAGCACGGGGGTACGCGTCCCTACCCTGCGAGACCGGCTCATTCCCGAATTACGAGAAACTGCAACGAAACTCGCTGTTGATCACGCCCATTTTCAGCCCCTGTATCGCATCGACGACGAGTTCGCGATGGAGATCGCCAATCGAACCGTTCACGGGGTGCTGCACGTCGGCTGGGCCGTTGACGCCACGGGTGTTTACCGCGCGCAGATGGCGGTGCTGGTCCGGCCCAACGGGGTGATGGGCCGGATGTATTTGCGCGCGATCGCTCCCGTCCGTCACCTGGTCGTCTACCCGCTGATGCTGCGCGACATCGGCCGACTGTGGCGCAGCAGGCCGGGTGCGACACGACACGAAGGCAGTGAACCATGACGAGAAGCCACGCCTCCGATCGTCGTGTTCGGCAGATCTCTCCACCCGAAGCGTTGCTCACCGCGAGCGCACTCGGGCGCATCGACTACGCCGACGCGTTCGAGGTCGACACCGAGCATCCACCCGAGCGCAGCGCCGAAGAATGGCTGCGGACAGTTTTGGAGGACGCTCCGCTGCACACCAGGATCCGGCTGTTGTCGGCGTGGTCGGCGATCGGGCTCAAGCTGCGGACGCCGGGTTCGGCCGGGTCGATACTCGGGTGGGACATCCGCGCCCGCGACGCCGATCTCGTGGTGGTCGGGACCCACTCACGGATCGGGATGCCGGCAGAACTGGTCCTGCGTCGCGAGCACGGCGGATTGCTGTTCGCGACGCTCGTCCGTCACAACAATGCCTTCGTGCGGGCTGTGTGGGCCACGATCGAGACGTCGCACGTCCAAACGGTCCGGTCGCTTCTCGAACGAGCCCGCCGCTATGGCGCGGGTGCCGGTGGAGTAGGCGCGGGCGGTGCGGGCGCTGTCGCGGGCGCGGGCGATGCGGGTGCGACCGGAACGTAGGGTCCGGGGTTCTGGTCCGGAATCGGCGTGTTCATGCCGCGCTGTGCGAGACCCATGATCAACGCTTCCTTACCGCTGATCTCATGCCTCTGGACGGCGTACCACAAGTCCTTCAGGTAGCTGACGTTCGGGCTCTCGTTTCCTCGGCCGGTCGGGTCCAGCACGGTCCCCGGCGGCAGCGCCTCCGGGCTCGCGAGATGCGGGACGGGCTCGGGCGGGGTGGCCGGTGCTTCGGCTTCTTCAGGCGCGGGCGGCGGTGCCGCGGGCGCAGGGCGCATCAACGCCAAGGGATCCGGGGCGGCTGCCGGTTGTGGGGCGGGCGCCGGCGCAGCGGCTTCCAGAACCGGTGCGCTGCTGGGCGCTGCGGGCGGCGGCGGCGGAGGAACCGGCGCGGCAGGTTCGGCGAGGGTCTGCGGCGCAGTGGCCATGAGTGCCGCTGCGATTGCCGCGCCAAGCAGCGAAAGCTTCTTCGGGTTGATGACGATCCTCACCGCTGCCCCCTTCCCGGGTTACCGCCGAAAGACCGGAGCACGGTCCTTCGACGGCGTCACTGTTGGTTCGAACAGTTTCGCAGAATTGTTACAGGAGTGCTCGTCGTGACGAAGAGGTCAATTTCCGCGCCGCAGAGAACACGTTCCACTTCTCTTTTCGTTGGACTTTCCCGAACCCGCCTCACCAGCCCTTGACCGTGGTGTAGCAAGGCGGTGAGGGCACTAGACGACGTCATAGAGGGATGCAGCCATGCCGACTCCGAACCTTCCGCCCGGATTCGATTTCACCGATCCAGATATCTACGCCGAACGCCTGCCGGTCGACGAACTCGCCGAGCTACGGAAGGTGGCGCCGATCTGGTGGAACGAACAGACGAAAGGAAACCTGGCCTTCGGGGACGACGGTTTCTGGGTGGTCACCAAGCACAAGGACGTCAAGGAGATCTCGCGACGCAGCGACGTCTTCTCCAGTAACAAGAAGACCGCGCTTCCCCGCTATCGTGACGAGGCCGATCCCGAATCGCTCGAGGGCGGCAAGGTTGTCCTGCTCAATCAGGACGCCCCGCACCATACGCATCTGCGCAAAATCGTCTCGCGTGCGTTCACCCCGCGCGCGGTCGAATCCCTGCGCGCCGAACTTCGCGAGCGCGCGGCCAAGATCGTCAAGGCGGCCGCCGCCGAGGGCTCCGGCGACTTCGTCGAGCAGGTATCGGCCGAGCTTCCACTGCAGGCGATCGCGGGGCTGATGGGTGTGCCGCAGGAAGATCGGATGAAGCTGTTCCATTGGTCGAATCAGATGGTGGGCGATCAGGATCCGGAGTACACCCGCAACGACCCCACCGCCGCTTCGGTAGAGCTGATCATGTACGGCATGCAGATGGCCGCGGAGCGCAGCAAGAACCCGGGCGAGGATCTGGTCACCAAGCTCGTGCAGGCCGACGTCGAGGGGCACAAACTCACGGACGACGAGTTCGGCTTCTTCGTCATCCTGCTGGCGGTGGCGGGCAACGAGACGACGCGGAACTCGATCACCCAAGGCATGATGGCGTTCACCGAATTCCCCGACCAGTGGGAGCTTTTCAAGCGGGAACGACCCGTCACCGCCGCCGACGAGATCGTGCGCTGGGCCACCCCAGTGACGTCGTTTCAGCGCACCGCGCTCGAGGACACCGAGCTGTCCGGTGTGAGGATCAAGAAGGGCGACCGGGTTGTCATGTTCTACCGGTCGGCCAATTTCGACGAAGAGGTCTTCGACGACCCCTACACCTTCAACATCCTGCGAGATCCCAACCCGCACGTGGGATTCGGCGGTACGGGTGCGCACTACTGCATCGGTGCGAACCTGGCCCGTATGACGATCGACCTCATCTTCAACGCGATCGCCGACGAGATGCCGAACCTGCGGCCGCTGAGCCCACCCGAACGGCTCCGGTCCGGCTGGCTCAACGGCATCAAACACTGGCAAGTCGACTACGTCGGCGCGGACACGGCCGTCAGTGGTCGGGCGCCGGTCGGCGCCCGTAGCGAGCCCGCGCCGTGACGCCGTCCCCCGATCGGTGGACACACCTTTCCACCGGGGAAGGGTCCGATCGGCGGACGCGCCGGGTCGCAGCGCATCGATACCGTCAGTTCGGCACCTGAAAGAGACGGGTGTCTGGTTCCACCCGGACGGGATCGACTACCAAGCCGGGTCTTGTTCGCAAGACCGGACCGTGAGTTGTCCATCGGGGGCATGCCTTACCCCACGGTCTGTCCCGTCCGGGCCCCACTGCGTATCAGTAGTCGATGATCGAGCGCCAGTACTCCTCCGGTATCTCGCCGTTCGACTTCAGCACCAGGGCCAGACCGGTCGCCATCGCGATGCCGAGCAGGCCCAGCCATAACCCGAAGACGCCGATGGCGATCCAGAGCGCGGTGGTGACGGCAGGCCACGGCGACAGCATCACCAGCACGGGCGCGAAGAAGAAGCCGGCACCGATGTACCACGCCGACCCGGCGCGGTCGGAGATCAGCACGAAACGCAGCCACCGCGGGATGGGCGTCGTCGCGGGTAGCGCTGCCATGATTGCCTCCTTCTGTTCGATGGCACTGACAACGCTGCTCTCCTGAGGTAACCGGCGCAATTACCTACCAGGTAGTGGCCCGGGCGCGTGGGGGCGGCCACACTGGCCACCATGACCTCCGCGGCTGTGCAGACCCAGACGTTCGGTGCGCTGTTGAAGCAGTGGCGTGGTCGCCGTCGGCTCAGCCAGCTTGATCTCGCCGTCGCCGCCGATGTGTCGCCCCGGCACGTCAGCTTCATCGAGACCGGACGATCCACGCCGAGCCGGACGATGGTGCTGCGGCTGGCCGAGGTGCTCGACGTGCCGCGTCGTGAGCAGAACCAGCTGTTGATGGCGGCAGGTTTGGCGCCGGTGCACCCCGAGCGGTCCCTCGATGACCCGGACATGGCCGCAGTCCGGGCCGGTATCGATCGAGTCCTGTTCGCCTACAACCCTTTTCCGTGTGTCGTGGTGGACCGCCGATGGCAGATCGTGCGGGCCAACGAGGGTGCCGGCGTGCTGATGGACGGTGTCGCACCAGAACTGCTCGAACGACCGAACGCACTGCGCATCGCCTTGCATCCCGACGGCCTGGCGCCGAGGATCAGAAACCTCGCGCAGTGGCGGCATCACCTCATCGAGCGCCTTCGGCGTGAGGTCGCGGTCAGCGGCTCCGATGAGCTGTCGTCGCTCTTGGCTGAAATCGACTCCTACCCCGGCGGTTCCGACGGCTCATCGGAGCTGGGCAGCGTGGCGGTACCGCTCGAGCTCGCCACACCCGACGGGCGCCTGTTGAGCTTCCTGTCCACCGTGACGACGTTCGGCACCGCGCTCGACCTCACCGCCGCCGAGCTCTCGATCGAGGCGTTCCTGCCCGCTGACGACGCCACCGCCGCCGCTTTGCGGTGAGAACCGGCGATTATCGGATCCTGGAGGGCATCTCGATCGCCGCGTTCATCGGCGCGACCAACCGGATCGGCATCGCGCTGTCGGTCCCGCCCATTTCCGGGTACACGGGTATCCCCGGCCGCCGAGGGCCGGAACACGCCGGACCGGTAGTCGACCGAACCGCGCATATGCGGCCGCAAACACCAATAGAGTCTGGCGTCATGGACATCCGACTCGTTGCGGCGGCCGCGGTCATTCTCGGTGCCGGGGTCGCGGGCTGCTCCACACCGCCCGCGGCACTCGGTGGGACGACCGCGAAGGTAACCATCAACGGCGAGAGCACAGGTGGACCGCACGCCGTGTCGTGCACCCAGTCCGGGTGGCTGTGGACGATCGAGACCCCCGATGAGAACAAAGGCTTCACGGCCAGCGTCGGCACCGGAGACAAGGTCACCGTCGAATCGGTGACCTTCCACGACTTCGGCGGCTTCACCGGCAACTTCTGGCAGGGGAACATCGGCGAGGCCGAGGTCGAGGGTGACGGCGGCACGTTCACCATCACCGGGTCGGCGGATGGTTCGTTCACCGACAACCCGAGTAACGCGGTGACGGCCACCTTCCGCATCGAAGCCAACTGCTGAGGGTCTGCGTCGTGCATGAATTTCGTCGGGCGGTCGAGTCCGGGGATCTCGACGCCGTCATCGCGCTGTGCCGCGACGACATCGTGTTCCGCAGCCCCGTCGTCTTCACGCCATACGAGGGGCGCGATGCGCTGCGAACGATCCTCGCGGCGGTGATGGAGGTCTTCGAGGATTTCCGTTACGTCCGTGAGATCGGAGCGGCCGACGCCCGGGACCACGCGCTGGTGTTCCAGGCGAAAGTCGGCGACAAGGACATCGAAGGCTGCGATTTCGTTCGAACCGATGAGGATGGGGCCATCAGCGAGCTCACCGTGATGGTGCGCCCGTTGTCGGCGACCCTGAGCCTGGCCGAGACGATGAAGGAGCGGTTGGCGGGAGCCTGATCCACTGGTCTGACCACTTGACCTCTGTCCGGTCCGGTGGCACGCTGGCCACATGGCCCTGCAACCGGTTAATCGGCGCTCCGTGCCCGAGGACGTGTTCGAACAGATCGTTTGAGGTGCTCAGCGGGCAGATGCAACCCGGCGAGTCCCTGCCCAGCGAGCGCAGGCTGGCCGAGGTCCTCGGCGTCTCCCGGCCCGCCGTTCGGGAGGCGCTCAAGCGACTCACCGCAGCAGGCCTGGTCGAGGTGCGGCAGGGTGACGCAACCACCGTGCGCGACTTTCGGCGCCACGCGGGTCTGGATCTTCTTCCGCGGCTGCTCATTCGAGCCGGCGAACTCGACCTGTCCGTCGTCAGGAGCATCCTGGAGACGCGGTTGCACAACGGGCCCAAGGTCGCCGAACTGGCCGCCGAACGCAGCGGTCCCGCTCTGGCTGAAGCGCTCGATCAGACACTGCGAGATCTGGACACCGAGGACGATCCCGTCGCGCAGCAACGCCATGCCCTGGCCTTCTGGGACCACATCGTCGACGGGGCCGACTCGATCGCGTTCCGGCTGATGTACAACACGCTGCGAGCCACCTACGAACCCGCGCTTCCCGCCCTGGCCACCGTGATGGCCGCAGAGGTCGGAAGGCCACACGCATACCGCGAGTTGGCCGACGCGATCACCGCACACGATCCGTCGCGCGCCCGGCGGGCCGCCCAGGACCTCCTCGAACCGGCGACCGCTGCGCTACTGGACGCTCTCGACAATCTGAAGGATCAACGATGACCACGACCGCACGGCGCGCACGCAAGGACTTCACGCTCACCGATGCGCTGCGCCAATTCTGGAAACACCCCTCCCCCTGGATGATCGGCGCCACCCTCGTCGCCGCGGTGATAGCCCGTATCGCTGTCGGCGACTGGCAGCTCACCGATGCGATGGTGCCGGTGGTGATGCTCGCGTTGTTTCCGTTCTTCGAGTGGATCATCCACGTCTTCGTTCTGCACTGGAAGCCGAAACGGCTGGGCTCGTTGACGGTCGACCCGCTGCTGGCGCGAGAGCACCGCGCGCACCACAGCGATCCGCGCGACGTTCCGTTGATCTTCATCCCGTGGAAGTCGTTGGCCACGTGGGTGTTGCCGTTGACGGTCGCGGTCGGACTCTTGGCGTTCCCGCGGTTGGGTATGGGGCTGACATACCTCGTCTGTATCGGAACTCTCGGGCTGGTCTACGAGTGGACGCACTACCTGATCCACAGCGACTACAAACCGAAAACCGCTCTGTATCGCGCGATCTGGCGCAACCACCGGCATCATCACTTCAAGAACGAGCACTACTGGTTCACCGTGACCAGTTCGGGAACTGCCGACAGGGTGCTCGGCACCTGTCCCGACCCGGCCGCGGTGCAGAACTCACCGACCGTGAAGAACCTGCATGCCGATGCGCAATTGGTCGGTGCGCCCGGCGATTAAGCCTGGACGATGACCGGGTCGCCGATGCTCACCATGTCGTAGTACCACGCCGCGTTGTCCGGACTGAGATTGATGCAGCCGTGGCTCACGTTCTCGTACCCCTGCGATCCCGTCGACCAGGGTGCCGAGTGCACGTACACGCCGCCCCAGTTGATGCGGACGGCGTAGTAGACGGTGAGCTTGTAGCCTTCGGGATCGTCCAGCGGAATGCCGATGGTGCGGGAATCCATGATCACCGGGCTCTGCTTCTCGAGCACCGTGAACGATCCCTTGGGTGTCGCGAAGCCCGGCTTGCCCATCGATGCGGGCATCTCACGCATGGTTTCGCCGTCGACGCTGACGGTGAAGGTATGGGCGTCGATGTCGGCGACCGCGAGCACCTCCGAGCCGGTCTGGAAGTTGGCCTTGGCATCGCCCGCCATCACGGTGATGGTGGAATGTGCCGGAAAGAACTTCTCTGGAGTCCACTGCAGCACACGGTCATCGGGCCAGGCGAAGGTTCCCTGCTGGGTTCCGAGCGGCATCGTCGGCGCGGAGACACCGAACGTGCGCTCAGCGGCCGCCCGGTCGGCGATGGGCTGCTTGAACGTCACCGTGATCGGGTGCGCCACACCGACCGTCTGGCCGGCAGGCTGAATGCTGGCTACTGCGTTCGGTGTTGCGATGCCCGCTGAACTAGTCGGGGCGGAGACCACGGCGAGCACCGCGAGGCTCGCCACCGCGAGCATATTTCGTAGCTTCAGCACACTTTTATCCTAATTCGTCTCGTGGAGTTCCCCGGGCAATCGCAAGGCGGGCTCGCGCGCGCATGTCGCAGCACGGGCGGATACCCACTCCCCACGCTTATCGAACGCGCTGCTCAGAACGTTTCATACCGGATCGGCCTCGGACGAGGTCGTGATTCGGTTGGCGGCTGGCAAATCCCCGCCGAAGACGGGTTCAGTGCCCCCAGCACACCATCGGTTCGCGGTTCGGCAACCGGGTCGGGCCATCCTGATCGCTGCGATAGCCGTTATGCGGGTGGCGTCCCGGATTGTCGGGTAGACCCTCGGCGAGTCACCCGGGCGGCAGCGGTGCGGGTTCCGGGGCCGGGGGTGCGACGTCCACGGGCGGCGCAGCGGCGACCGCCTCGGGCGGTGGCGGAGGCAGCGGCGCCCTCGGCGGTGGAGCCAACGCGGGATCGACGGGCGGAGGTGCCGGTGCCTGTTGGAGCGCGGGGTCGTTGTCGCCGACGTCGGAGAACCGGTCCCTGATCCGCTGCAACCAGCCTCGGCGCTCGGGCACCGGAGTGGGCTCGGCAGGCACCAGACCGGGCGCCATCGATTCCGGCGGCAGCGCCGGCGCTCCCGGCGCCGGCGCTCCCGGCGCCGGCGCGACGGGCGCCGGTGCGACGGGCGCTTCAGGTGGCGGTGCGGCGGGCAGCGGATCCTCCACCGCTGCGGGGACGTCGACGACGGCCACGGGCGGTTCCTCCGGCGGCACCGGAATCGCGGCCGGCGGCGGCGCGGGTGGTGCCGCGGGCACAGGCGTAACGGCCGGGCGGGGCGCGGGCGCTGCCGCGATGTCGGGCGACGATTTCGCGGCCGGGTTCGGCTCGGCGGGCGTGGTGTCCTTGCCCGGCGCCAGTTGCATGCTGATCGCCGCCGAGACCGATACGACGAATGTGACCGTCCCCGCGGCCAGCATGGCCAGCGGCCCGGTATGTGCGGGCTGTCGTCGAGGCCGCCTGCCTGCGCGCTCGAGCGGCTGCTCGGTCTCGAACGCCGGCGGACCGCTGTCGGCCGCCGCGAGCGCAGCGCCGCGCGCCAAGGCCAACTCGGCTTCGGCGGGCGCGAACACCGGCACCGACAACACGGTCTCCAGCCGGGGCATGATCGCGTCCAGATCCGCGCCCGACCCCACCAGCACCAACGCCTCGGGCCGCCAGTCGACCCGGGTGAACACCGTGTTCAACCAGCGGATCAACGATTCTTCGCTGTCGATCGAGTGGCTGACCGCGGTCTGCACGGCCCCCTCGCGGGTGTTGACGACCAGCGCAATGACCGCGTCGTACTCGATCACGCACACCGCGGTGACCTCGTTGCCGATCAACTCGGCCACACCCCACGCCAAGGCCTCCGACGCGTCAGGCAGTTGCACCGCCACCGCGTTGTCGAACCCGCATTCGCGCAGCGATCGAAGGAGCAGCGACGCTTCGGCTTGGGCGTCGTCGCTCCACGTCACACCGATGGTGTGCAACCGGTGACCGCGGCTGGCGGCAAGCGCTTCGGTGCGCAGCACCGCGGCTGCGGCCTCATCGGAAGCGTGTCGCGGAGACGACCGGCGGGTCGGCAGGATCTCAATGGCTTCGCGGTCGACGGTTGCGCCGTCGGCTCCCTGCCCTTCGACGAGGACAAGACCGACGGCCGACGGTGTCACCGACAAGCCGAGTACGGCGTCCACTCATACCCCTTCGGACGTCCACTTACCGGGGTGACCGTAACAGCACGGCGCAGCGCCGGCTCCCCGGGGAGTGGCCGCTGCGGTGAAAGCTGCTGCCACAGGCCAGAATCGAAATGTGCTGTGCCGCTGAACCTCCTGCAAAAGAAGGCCGAACAGCTTTGCCGGGTCGATTGTTCGCTATCGGGCGCGGCGCACGCGTCGCCGTGGCAATGTGAAGACCCATGGCAGGAGTCCAGCAGGCGCAGGGCGGGCCCAGCGGTCGCACGGTACTCGGTCACCCGATCGGCTTGGCGAACCTGTTCGGAGTGGAGCTGTGGGAGCGGTTCTCCTTCTACGGGATGCTGACGATCCTTGGCTACTACCTCTATTACTCGGTGACCGAGGGCGGCCTCGGGCTCCCGCAGAGCACCGCCACCGGCATCGTCGGCGCGTACGGCGGACTGGTCTACCTGTCGACCGTGCTCGGCGGTTGGATCGCTGACCGGGTCCTGGGCATGGAGCGCACCGTCTTCCACGGCGGCGTCGTGGTGATGTTCGGTCACATCGCCCTGGCCGTCATCCCCGACCTGGCGGGTGTGACCGTCGGGCTGGTGCTCGTCGCTCTCGGTTCGGGGGCGCTGAAGGCCAACGCGTCGTCCCTACTCGGCACGCTCTACGCCAAGGGTGACCCGCGCTGCGACGGCGGATTCACGTTGTTCTATCTCGGTATCAACCTCGGCGCCTTCGTCGGTCCGCTCATCACCGGGTTGCTGCAGACCCACGTCGGCTTCCACTACGGATTCGGCGCCGCCGCGATCGGAATGGCCTTGGGCCTGGCACAGTACGTCGTCTTCCGTCGAAATCTTGGCGACCACGGCCGTCACATACCGAATCCCCTGCCGCGCAGCGCAATCGGTCGGCTGGCGGCCATCGCGCTGGCGGGAGCGGTGGTCATCTGGGTGGTGTTCGCGACGGGCTTGGTGACGCTGGCGAACCTGTCACATGTCACGACTGGCATCCTGGTCGCGGCGTCGGTGACTTATTTCGCCGTGATGCTGAGAAGCGCCAACGTCACGACCGTCGAACGCGTCAGGGTGCGCGCGTTCATCCCGCTGTTCGTGGCGAACGCCGTGTTCTGGTCGCTGTTCCAGCAGATCTTCACCGTGCTCGCCGTGTACTCCGACGAGCGAATGAACTGGTCTATCTTCGGATGGACCGCGCCGTCGAACTGGATCGGTTCCATCGAACCGGTGTGGATCATCACGCTGTCACCGCTGTTCGCGGCGATGTGGACCAGGCTCGGCGACCGCGCCCCGACCACCCCGCGCAAGTTCGCGTACGGCGTGATCGGAATGGGCGTGGCGTTCCTGCTGTTTCTGCCGATGGCGGGCACGACCGGCCGCGCGGTGCCCGCGCTGTACATCGTCGGTGTGATGGCGGTGTTCGCGATCAGCGAGCTGATGCTGTCACCGATCGGATTGTCGGCGACCACAAAGCTTGCGCCCGAGGCGTTCCGGGCCCAGATGATGGCGCTGTACTTCTTCTCGGTCGGTATCGGCACGGCGATGTCCGGTGTGTTGGCCGGTTACTACAAGGCGACGCACGAGTTCGCTTACTTCGGGATCATCGGTGCGGTCGCGGTAGCCGCCGGTGTGGTGGTGTTCGCGCTCGCGCCGTGGATCAGCCGCCATATGGAGGGGGTTCATTGATCGCGGCGTCCCCGCACGCCTAGCCGGCCAGAATCTCCTGCAACAGGGCGGGTTCGATGTTGCCGCCGGAGAGGACGACGACCGTTCGGCCCGCCGGGCTCGGCCCTTTACGGTAGGCGGCCAGCGCGACCGCCCCGCTCGGTTCGCTCACCAGGTGTGCACGTTGAGCGAGTTCGCGTACCGCCGAACGAATTTCGTCTTCGGTCACGGTGACGACGTCATCGAGCACCCGTTGCAGGTGGGCGAACGTCAATTCGGAAGGTTGCGAGCGTAACCCGTCGGCGATGGTGCGGTTGCGGTCCTCGATGGACCAGTCGACGCGATGTCCGACGCTCAGGCTCTGGGCGGTGTCGGCGGCCAGTTCCGGTTCGACCCCGATCGCCTTGGCATTCGGGCACATCGCCTTGATCGCCGTCCCGATCCCCGAGGCGAGGCCGCCGCCGCTGACGGGTATCAGGACGGTGTCGACGCTCGGCAGATCCTCGGCGATCTCCAGCCCGATCGTGCCCTGGCCGGCGATGATGTCGGGGTGGTCGAACGGCGGTATCAGGACACCGCCGGTCTCCTCGACGACCTCGGCGGCGACCCGTTCCCGTTGTCCCGCACCGCACAACACCACCGTCGCCCCATGGCTTCGAGTGGCCGCCACCTTCACATCCGGTGTCTCCTGCGGCATCACGATGTGGGCGGGTATCGCGTACACCGCCGCCGCGTAGGCCACCGCCTGCGCGTGGTTCCCGCTCGAATATGCCACCACTCCCCTGGTGCGTACGGATTCGTCGAGGTGGCCGATCGCATTGAACGCACCCCGCACCTTGAAAGCCCCGATCGACTGCAGGCTCTCGGGCTTGACCCACAACGGCCGATCGTCGTCACCGGCCCACGGGGCGGGAAGCAGCGGTGTGCGCAGCACGAAGGCCCGGATCCGCGCGGCCGCCTGTTCGATGTCGTCGAGCGTCACCAATTCCACCCCACCAGTGTGCACCGCAGGGAATCCGGAGAGACAATGGCGATATGGCTGGAACCTTGTTCTTCGACGGCAACTGCGGGATGTGCACCCGCGCCGTCTACTTCATCCTGAAGATGAACCGAACGGGTGGTCTGCGAACCGCGCCGCTGCAGGGCGAGGGCGTCGCCGAGCGATTGGGCATCCCCCAGTCACAGATCCTCGACGCCGCGCGGTGGCACGACCGGTCCGGCGATGTGTACGACGGCGCACAGGCGGTGAACGCCGCGGTGGCGGCCGCGTTGGGAACCCGGATCCCGCTTCTCGTGTACCGGATCCCGGGGATCCGTGCGTTGCAGGACGCGGTGTACCGGTATGTCGCCAGTCATCGCCACCGCTTCCCGGGTACGACGCCGTACTGCGAATCGCATCCTGTCGGCTGTTGACGCCGATGCGGCCGCCTCGGCTGCGTTGCACCGCGGCCGCGGGTTCCTCGAGGCCGGCCGGCTCACCGCGGTCGGATTCAAGCACGACCGATGGCTTGACACGCTGCTCCTTCAGCGAAGCCTCCTCGCCTGAGGGAGACTTCGGCCGCCTCCGGATGTTTTTCGGCAAGTTGGGTACTCCCTAGCCGATTGGGCCACGGTCGAGGAGGCTGCCGATGAGTTCTGGGGTGCAAACCGGCACGATCACCACGCAGGTTCCGAGCCGGTTGGATCGGTTGCCGTGGTCGCGATTCCACTGGCGCGTCGTCATCGGACTCGGTGCGGTGTGGATCCTCGACGGCCTCGAGGTCACCATGGTCGGCAACGTCGCCTCTCGGTTGACCGAGAGCGGCAGCGGGATCGAGTTGACCGCAGGTGAAATCGGTATCGCCGCCGCGATTTACATCACCGGCGCATGCCTGGGTGCGCTGTTCTTCGGGCAGCTCACCGACCGGCTCGGCCGCAAGAAGCTGTTCCTGCTCACCCTCGCGGTCTACCTCGCCGCCACGGTGGCAACGGCTTTCGCGTTCGCGCCGTGGTACTTCTACATAGCGCGGTTCTTCACCGGCGCGGGTATCGGCGGTGAATACGCCGCGATCAACTCCGCAATCGACGAGTTGATCCCCGCGCGTGTCCGTGGCCGCGTCGACCTGATCATCAACGGTTCCTACTGGCTGGGCGCCGCCGGCGGTGCGGCAGGCGCACTGGTGCTGTTGAACACCGCGATCTTCCCGGCCGACATCGGTTGGCGCATCGCGTTCGGTATCGGCGCCGTCTTTGGCCTCGTGATTCTCGTCGTGCGGCGAAACGTCCCGGAAAGCCCGCGGTGGTTGTTCATTCACGGTCGCGAGGACGAAGCCGAACGCATCGTCGGCGAGATCGAGCGCGAGGTCGAACGCGAGACTGGGCAGACCCTCGAGGAACCCGAGGGCACGCTGACCGTGCGTCAGCGCAAGGCGATTCCCTTCCGGGAGATTGCCCACGTGGCCTTCACGAAGTATCCCCGCCGGGCCGTGCTCGGCCTCGCGCTGTTCATCGGGCAGGCGTTCCTCTACAACGCGTTCACGTTCAACCTGGGCACCCTGCTGAGTGGTTTCTACGATGTTGCGTCGGGCACCGTCCCGATCTTTTACGCGCTCTGGGCGTTGAGCAACTTCGCCGGCCCGATCCTGCTCGGCCGGTTCTTCGACACGATCGGCCGAAAACCGATGATCGCGTTCGCATATCTGGGTTCGGCGAGCGTGGCTGTGGCGCTGACCGTGCTGTTCGTGTCTCAGACGGGCGGGGTGTGGGTCTTCATGACCGTGCTCGGTGTGTGCTTCTTCCTCGCCTCATCGGGAGCCAGCGCCGCATATCTCACCGTCAGTGAGATTTTCCCCATGGAGACGCGGGCTTTGGCGATCGCGTTCTTCTACGCGGTCGGCACGGCCATCGGCGGTATCACCGGACCGCTACTGTTCGGCCAACTGATCGAATCCGGCGATCGCGGGCTCGTCGCGGTCAGCTTCCTGATCGGGGCGGCGGTGATGGCCGTCGGGGGCGTCGTCGAGCTGATATTCGGTGTGAAGGCCGAAGGTCAGAAACTCGAAGACCTCGCCATGCCGCTGACGACCGCCGACGAAGACGAGGAGAGGTCCGAAGCGCCTTCGGAGCGTGACGAGGAACGCGCGGCCCGCCAGGCGCGCATCGCCGAGCGCACCGAACGTGAGCGGGCAGCCAGCCAGGCGCGGCGCTACCGGCCCGGCCCGGCGGCGGGCTGGTATGGGGCATGGCGTGAGCCGCCGACGCCCGGTGTGCCCGAGTCGGCGCTCGACCACGAGATCGAAACCATCGCGCGCGCGGTGAGCGAGCACGAACCGATGTCCGTGCGTGAACTGCACAGGGCGGTCGGTGCGCGGTATTGGGGACCCGGCGAGTTCCGCAAGGCGATGCGGGCGGCGTTGGCGGAGAACCGAATCGCCCGACATCCCCGTGGCAAGGTCGGTATGCCACCGGAAACATCACAGCAATGACTTTGGGCTGCAGCATATTCGGGCACAATCCGACGTTCCGCGCTGATGGCCGCATCATGCGGTGGAAGTGCGAGCGGTGTGGTGAGGCGCAGGGCGCCAAGGAATACGCCACCGCCGAAGACGCGCACAGATACGCCAAAGCGTTCAACAAACGCGATACCGACGACCTCGGGAAGCGCGCGCCACTACTCGGCCTGCTGCCGTTGCGGCTGTGGCGGGCACTGCGTCGGCGTTAGCTCTTGGTCAGGGTGAACTGACAGACGTCGGTGTAGCCCTCGCGGAACAGGTCGGCGCAGCCGGTCAGGTACTTCATGTACCGGTCGTACACCTCTTCGGACTGAATCGCGATCGCCTCGTCCTTGTGGGCCTCGAGCGCGGCGCTCCAGTGGTCCAACGTGCGGGCGTAGTGCAACCGCAACGGCTGGACCAGGCCCACCTTGAATCCCGCTTGGGTCGCGTGCCTCTTGACCGCGACGGGCTGGGGCAGATCCCCGCCGGGGAAGATCTCGTCCATGATGAATTTGAAGAACCGGAGCTTGGTCATGGTCAGCGGCAGACCGCGCTCCGCGAACTCCTCATCGTCGGGCTTGACGATGGTGTGCAGCATCATCACTCCGTCGGCGGGCAGCGCGTCGTACGCCATCTTGAAGAACTCGGGGTAGCGGTCGCGGCCGAAGTGCTCGAACGCGCCGATCGACACGATGCGATCGACCGGTTCGTGGAACTGCTCCCAACCCTGGAGCAGGACCCGCTTGCTGCGGGGACTGTCGATGCCGTCGAGCACCTTCTGCACGTGGGCCTGCTGGTTCTTGCTCAGCGTCAGGCCCACCACGTTGACGTCGTAGCGCTCCAACGCCCGTTTGATCGTCCCGCCCCAACCGCATCCGATGTCGAGCAGCGTCATACCCGGTTGCAGGCCGAGCTTGCCCAGCGAAAGATCGATCTTGGCGAGCTGGGCTTCCTCGAGGGTCATGTCGTCGCGCTCGAAAAAGGCACAACTGTAGGTCTGTGTCGGGTCCAGGAACAGCCGGTAGAACTCGTCGGACAAGTCGTAGTGCGACTGCACATCCTCGAAATGCGGTGTGAGGTCCTGGGCGGTATCGGTGGATTTTTCTGGCACGGTCAGCCCCTGGCGTCGAATTGGGTCAGGTCGAAGCTCCGCACGGTTCGAGAGCCTCCCCCGTCGCAGGCAGTTTACGCACAGCACCTGGATGCAGCCGTCATTGCCCTGGTCAAGCGTGTGTATCGCCGCATGGCTGTCGTCCGCACTAAAGTTGGACCCCATACGGGTAACCCTCAACGAGAACGGAGACCGATCATGAGCACACCTGACGGCCTCGCGTTCGGCGATGCCATTCCCGAAGCCGACGTGGCGGACCAGCGCACCCCGGTGTACCCCGACGACCAGGACACCTGGCAGGACGCCTCGGCGATCTCCCGCGAACGCACGTGGGACGCCAACGAAGCTGATCTGGTCGATCAGGCGATCGAGGTGCCGATCCCCGACGACGACCTGCCGCTGGAATAACCCACCGCGTCGCGCCTCGTCGCGAGATCCGCTGCCCCGCTCGCCTGCGGGTAGTAAGCATGACGCCATGGATCTACGTCCGGAATTGCTCGAAAGCCTCGACTTCGATCCCAACGCCTCGCGTGTCTTCGGCGAGCCCTACGAGACAGCCGACGGCACCACCGTCCTCCCCGTCGCTGAAGTCCGCGGCCGAGCCAGGCGCGGCGGTGAGCCGAACGTCAAGGTGACGAGCAGGCCGGCCGGTGTGTTCGTCATCAAGGACGGCGATGCGGTATGGCGACCAGCGGTCGACGCGACCCGCATCACGCTGGCCGGAATCCTGGTCGGGCTGGTGACCTCAGCGCTCGCCGGGGTGGCGATGGTGCGACGCCCGCCCTGGCCCGACCTGTACGGCGACATCTCGTCGCGATGAGGCGGTGCACGGCGACGGTCAGTTCTGCCGTGGGAGCAGCTCAACGACGAACTGGTCGACGAATTCGGCCATCGCGATGCGCCCCGCTGGACGGATGACGAATTTGGTCAGGCCGGCGTCCAGGTAGGCGTCGAGTTGCCGGTGCAGCTGCGGCCAACCGTCGGCGATCAGCTCGGAGGGGTCGACATCGGGCCGGCGCCGGCTGATCGCCGCCAGCATCTGCGGCGACGCTGCGCCGTCGGCGACGGCCAGGTTGATGCCGAAGTGGTCCGGCTCGACCTCTCGCCCGGCATCCTCGGCCGCGCGCTGGATCGCCTGTCGGGCTCGACGCGCCTCGGCGGGAGTGACGAAGCTGCCGAGCCAACCGTCGCCCAGGCGGCCGATACGCCGGAACGCGGCGGGGGCCGACCCGCCCAGCCAGATGTCGAGCGGCTTGACGGGCCGGGGTGCCACCGCCGCCGACGAGACCGTGTAGTAGTCGCCGTCGAACGAGACGTCGTCGTGTTCGAGCACCGCACGAAGCAGCCGCAGCGCCTCGTCGAACACCGCGGCGCGCGCCCCGTCGGGCACCACGAAGATCTCGCGTTCTGCGGCGATGGCGGACCGCAACCCGAAGACCGGGAGCACCCGTTTGGGCGCTAACGCCGCGAGTGAGGCCAGCTGCTTGGCGACGAGCACCGGGTGCCGTCCCGGTAGCACCGCGACCGACGTACCGACCTTCAAGCTGCGGGTGCGCGCCAGAGCGAAAGCCATTCCGACGAACGGATCGACGGCCTCGGAGTACACGAGTTCGGAAAACCACAGCGAGTCGACGCCGGTGTCTTCCAGCTGGTCGACGATGTCCGGCAGCTGTTGCGGCCCGATGTCGGCGCCGAGCCCGATCCCGAATCGAATTTTCACGTCGCCGACATCGTACTTGCGCGTGCTTTCGGGGCGGCGTCGGTGCACGGGGCGCTAGGGTTCTCGAAAACGCTTGCCAGAGAGCGAGGAAACGGTGGACGGAGCGGTGACGGTGTCGATGGCGGCGCCGGCGGAGCGGATCTGGGACCTGATCGCCGACGTGCGAAACACCGGCAAATTCTCCCCCGAAGTCATGGAGGCCGAGTGGCTCGGTGGTGCCACCGGTCCCGCGCTGGGGGCCCGGTTCCGGGGCCACGTCAAACGTAACGAGATCGGGCCCGTCTACTGGACGACGTGTGAGGTGACGGCCTGCGAACCGAACCGGGAATTCGGCTTCGCGGTGCTCATTGGAGACAAGCCCGTGAACAACTGGCACTACCGGCTCACCCCCGTCGACGGCGGTACTGAGGTCACCGAGTCTTTCCGGCTCAACGACTCGCTGCTGATGAAGCTGTTCTCGGTGTTCGGAGGCCAGCTTCGGCGCAGGCGCAACATCCGCGACATGCGCAAGACGCTCGAGCGCATCAAGGCGGTGGTCGAGGCGCCCGAGGGTAGCTGAGCAGGAAACGTTGTCCGCCAGCGGATTACAGGCTGCGCAGGCGCCGGACGCGATCGCTGATCGCCCGCTGCGAGACGCCGGCGTTTCTGGCCAGGGCCTCGAACGCGTGGGGGCAACCCGGGTACACATGCAGTTCGGTGGGCACTCCGGCGTCGGCCAGTCGGGTCGCATAGGCGACGTCTTCCTTCCGGAAGATGTCGAGATCGCCCACGTCGATGTAGGTGTCGGGAAGTGCGCTCAGGTCCGTGGCTCGGGCAGGTGCCGCGTACGGCGACACGGAGGCCGATCCGGCGTCCTCACCCAACAGTGCGCCCCACCCGGTGGCGTTGTCGTCGTACGTCCACGTCAGGTACGGCAGCAGGCCGGGATCCGGTGTCCCGGGGCGGTCGTCGAGCATCGGATAGATCAGTAGCTGCTGTGCGACTGCCGGGCCGCCGCGGTCGCGCGCCAGCAGGCACACACCCGCGGCGAGGCCGCCGCCCGCGCTGTCGCCCATGACCGCGACCCGGTCGGGTTCGATGCCGAGCGTCGAAGCGTTGCCGGCCAGCCAGCACAGTGCCTCATAGCAGTCCTCGGCCGGTACGGGGTGCGGGTGTTCGGGAGCGACCCGGTAGTCGACCATCAGCATCGGCACCCCGGAGGCTGCTACGTAGTCCCGCACTGCGAGGTCGTAGAGGCTTCCGACGTGTTCAAGGCCGAAAATCATTCCGCCGCCGTGCAGGTACAGCGCGGCGCTGCCCGGCTGCTCCCCCGCCCGCTGATACCAGCCGAGCGCCAGCGTTGCCCCGTCATCGGTAGTCAGCGAGTGCCGCGTGACCTCCACGCCGGTGGCGGGCCCCCGTTGGCCCGCGACGGTGTCGAACATCCGGTGACCGTTGACGCGCCGTAAGTCGACATCGCCGACAGGGGCGGGGTCGACGTCGCCGACCGCGGCAAGCAGCGGTGCCATCTCCTCCAGCACTTGGGCGTCGATACCGAGGGGCATGCGGGCACACTATCGCGGCCCAGCGTGGTCGCGATGTGAGTTCGACGCATTGACTTTGCCTCGGACGTGATGTCGCTGCGGCATTGATTCCCTTGTGCTGCTTGACTTCTGGGAACCAACTGTCGGTTTGGCGAGGCGTACTCGAACCGCGTGAGACAGGATCTGCTCGCAGATGCGGACTTTGACGGTGTGGTCAATCCGCCCCGGTGGGGCCGGCGCATTTGGTAGAACAATGCCAGTTGCGCCGCGAGCCGAGGAGCCTGCAATGGGTCAGTGGTCACGTGAGGAGATCGACGAGGCGTTTCACGCCTATCAGGACGCGGTCGTCGACATCGGCAAGACGTGGGACTGGTCGAGCTATGCCGATCACTTCACCGAGGACGCGACCTACGTCGAACATGCCCTCGGCAACATGGCGGGCAGGGAGACCATCCGTGACTGGATCGTCTCGACGATGAACATGTTCCCCGGCAGCGAGATGCCCTTTTATCCGGTCGAGTGGTACTCGATCGACGTCGACAAGGGCTGGGTGATCAACCGCAACGTCAACACGATGAAGGATCCCGGCGACGGCAGCGTGCACGGCACCCCCGTGATCACCGTTCTCAGGTACGCCGGCGACGGGAAGTGGAGCTACGAAGAGGACGCCTACAACCCGATGAACTTCCTGGTGATGGTGCAGGGCTACATCCAGCGCTGTCACGAACTGGGCACCATCTCCGACGACGCCCGCGTGTTCGCCAAGAACATGAACTGGCAGTTGTCATAATCCATTTGGCCACGTGTTCGGGATTCGGCTTCTGCGGTCAATAATCGGCCTACCCTCGGGCGGGTGGACACCGCGACACCGCCCACCTTCGGCGCGCACATGATCAGGGTCAACGGCACACCTCCGCCCGAGGTGCCGTTGTCCGAGGTCGACCTGGGTTCCTGGAAGTTCTGGGTGCAACCCGACGACTTCCGTGACGGCGCATTCGCCACGCTGCGCCGCGAAGCGCCGGTCTCGTTTCACGCACCGCTGGAAACCCCCGGTGTGGCCGAAGGTCCCGGCCACTGGGCGATCACCAAGTTCGACGACGTCTGGTACGCCAGCAGACATCCGCATATCTTCAGCTCGAGTCCGAGCGTCACCATCAACGACGCGAACCCGGAATTGTCCGAGTACTTCGGCTCCATGATCGTGACCGACGACCCACGACACCTGCGGCTGCGCAACATCGTCAGCCGGGCCTTCACCCCCAGGGTGGTCGCACTCACCGAGGCCTCGGTCAGAGATCGCGCCCGGCGCCTCGTCGAAGAGATGATCGCCGAACATCCCGACGGACACGGGGAGGTCGTCGCGGAGTTGGCCGGACCACTGCCGCTGCAGGTGATCTGCGACATGATGGGCATCCCCGGGGACGACCATCAGCAGATCTTCCACTGGACCAACGTGATCCTCGGCTTCGGGGACAAAGACATCGCGCAGGACTACGAGGAGTTCGTCAAGGTCGCGATGGACATCGGCGCCTACGCGACCGCACACGCCGAAGACCGGCGCGCCCACCCCCAGGAGGATCTGACGACCGCGCTGGTCGAGGCCGAAGTCGACGGAGAACGTCTGACATCGGCCGAGATCGCGTCGTTCTTCATCCTGTTGGTGGTGGCAGGCAACGAGACCACCCGCAACGCGATCAGCCACGGCGTGCTCGCGCTCACCCGCTATCCGCGCGAACGCGAGCGGTGGTGGGCGAACTACGAGACCGTTGCCCCCACCGCCGTCGAGGAGATCGTCCGGTGGGCGTTCCCGGTGAACTACATGCGCCGCACCTTGACCGAAGACTGCGAACTCAGCGGCGTCACGATGTCTGCCGGAGACAAGGCCACGCTCTGGTACTGCTCGGCGAACCGCGACGAAGACAAGTTCGCCGACCCCTGGACGTTCGACGTGACACGAAGCCCCAATCCGCACGCCGGATTCGGCGGCGGTGGAGCGCATTTCTGTCTGGGCGCCAACCTAGCCCGGCGCGAGATCAGCGTCGTCTTCGAGGAACTGCACCGGCAGATACCCGACATCGCCGCCACCGAGGAACCGGCGCGGTTACTGTCGCCGTTCATCCACGGGATCAAGCGACTGCCGGTGTCCTGGACACCGCCTCGCTGAGCTCGTCACGACTGGGTCGCGCCGCAGGCGGTGACATGGTTCGCAGCCCGGTTGGCCGATCACTTGTGTCGTCAGGCGTTCCATGGGTAACCAACGGCCATGCATCCCGAACACTTTCGTACCCTGCTGACTTCGAACGGCCCGTATGCGTCGGTGTACTTCGACGATTCCCACAACACCGCCGACGCGGCGGCCCAGATGGACCTGAAGTGGCGCGCGCTGCGTGAGCAGCTCGAGGAGCAGGGCGCCGATCCGGCGGTGACAGAGAGCATCGAGCAGGCCATCACGGATGCGGCTCCTCCGGTCGGGCCCAGTGGTCGCGCGGTCGTGGCCAGCGCCGACGGTGTCCTGGTCAACGAACACCTCATTCGGCCCATCGAGCCTGTCGTCCGGGTGTCGGCACTGCCCTACATCGTCCCGGTCGTCGAGCACGGCCTCGACCGACCGACGTACGCCGTGGTGATCGTGGACTACGAGGGCGGCGACATCACGCTGTACCGCGAGGGCACCGCGGTCTCGGACACCGTCGACGGGGATGCCTACCCCGTGCACAAGGCTTCGGGCGCCGACACCCCGGGATATGGCGATCCGCAGCGGACCAGCGATGAGGCGCGCCAACAGAACATCCGGGCGGTCGCAAGCCAGCTGACCACGCTGGTCGACGACGCCAAACCCGAAGTCGTATTCGTCGTCGGCGAGGTTCAGTCGCGCACCGACCTGATTGGGGAACTACCCGAGCGAGTCGCTTCGCTGGTGGTCGACGTGGGCGTCGGGGCGCGGCACAGCGGGTTCGACGACGCCGACCTGCAGCACGAGATCGACCAGGAGTTTCAGCGTCGCCGCGTGGCGGCGATCGACGAGGCCGCACAACGCTTCACCGCCGAGCTCGGGCGCGGCGAGGGCATGGCGACCGAAGGGCTGGACGGCGTGACGGCGGCCTTGCGGGCGGGCGCCGTCGACACCCTGATCATCGGAGACGTCGGCGACGCGACCGTCGTGGCCGGCGATGACCTGGCCACGATCGCGCCGAACGCCAACGTCCTCTCCGAGCTGGGCAAGGCCCCGAGCCAGACCCTGCGGGCCGACGAGGCGCTGCCGATGGCGGCGATCAACACCGGAGCCGCGTTGATCCGCACCGACGAGCGCATCGATCCGGCCGACGGCGTCGCCGCGATCTTGCGCTACGCGCTGCCCCGCTGACGCCGGGCGCGGCTCAGCGGGCGCCGACGATATTGGCCAGCGCGGCGATCGGTGTGTCGTCGAGATGCTGGCAGAGTTCCAGCGCGTGCCCGAAAACCCGCTGTGCTCCGGCCTTTTCGAGCTCACTGCGGGAGACTCCCCCGCTGAGCACCGCGATGCTGTCGACACCTGCGCGTTTACAGGCTTCAACATCCCAGATGGTGTCGCCGACGAAGACGGCATGCGAGGCCGTCACCCCTGCGCGTTCGAGAGCGACCTCGACGATGTCGGGCTCGGGTTTGGCGGTGTCCACATCCTCCGAGGAAGTCACCGCGTACACCAGGTGGTCGCTATCGAGCACCTCGCGCAGCACCGACAGCTCCTCTTCCGGTGCCGAGGTCGCCAACACAACCCGGATGTCGAGCTTGTGCACCGCTTCGAGCAGTCCGCGTGCGCCCGGCAGTTGCCTCAGGTGCGGCGCCAACTCCTTGTAGTAGCGCGAATGCAAATCCTTGGCCTGGCTACGGGTCTCCTCGTCAGCCTCTGCTCCCAGCGTGTTGACCAGTGTCGTGCCATCCATCCCGATGGAGCGGTGGATGCGCCAGGCCTCGACCGGGTGACCGGCCTCCTCAAATGCCCGGTACCAGGCATGAACGTGCAGGTAGTTCGAGTCGATCAGCGTCCCGTCGATATCGAAGAGGACGGCCGATGCGGTCTTGGCTTGCTCGGTCACGAGCGGTGGTGCTGCTCGGGGGCCCGGTTCGGCTCGGCACGCGTGGTTCGATCGTCTCGCACGCCATCGGTTTTGGTGGTCGACGGATCGGCGACCGAGTCGGACGTTCGCGTCTGCGGGTCCAGGGCGTCGGCGCGGGCGCGTTGTTCATCGAGTTCGTCGCGCTTGGTGTTGACCGCGTTGCGGTGCGTGTGGGCAGCATCCTGCAGCCGGGCCGCCTCGGCGGCTTTCGCCTCTGCTTCGGCTTGTGCGGCACGGGCGCGAGCCTCGGTTTCCTGCGCGACGGTCTCGCGCTTGCGGAGATGATGCGACTCTTCGTCGACCTCCGTGCGGAGCCGATCGGCTTCCATGCGGCGGCGCTTGTTGCGCGCGTTGCGCGCCAGGAGCGCCACCGCCACGATCGCGGCGATCAGAACGATGGCGACGATGATCCACACGATGGCGTTGTTATCCATGTCGGCTCCTCTGGTCTGTCGAGCCGGCTCGTTGACGAACCCGCTAATTCTGCGTGTGCCCGGGCAGCCATCCGGCTAAACGGCCGATGGTCAGACAGTTAGGGGCGGCCGCCATAGGGACAGCGCTCGCTGAGTCGATGGCGGCTCGCCCGCAGCTGTCTGGCAGGGATTTCGGCCCCCCGGCCGACGGAATTACCCGCTTGAGCAACCAAAAGCGTTGTTGCGGAGCGGAGCTCAGGATTCCCGTTGTTGGGCGATGCTAGAGCGTCGCGGTCAACGGTCCGGACGGCTCGCAGACCGGCTCGGGCGGATTGCCCGAGGTGGAGCAACCCCGACCCGTCGCCACGTACGTCGCGCCCGGTTGATACGGCGAGTAGTACGCCCGCGCTGTCAACAGCCCGTTGTTCTGCACACAGTTCTCCGGCCCCGCGTTGCCCTGGAGTTCGACGCAGGCGATCGACTGATACGGGGTGCCGCCGTCGCAGTTCGACGGCGACATCGTCACCGCCACCATGTCCGTTCCTGATACGTGCACGACGTGCGGGGCGGAGAGGGTGAAGGAGCAGGGCGGCTCGTCCGGGTCCGCGGCTGCCGTCGCGGTGACCGACGCACAGCTCAGCGCGACGGTGAAGACCCCGACCATCAGCGACCTGATCATCTCCGGATCGTAGGCCAAGGCCACACGTGCGCGTGCCCCCTTTCGGCGACCGTGCACCATCCCTGTTACGCGAGCGTGCGGGTCTGCTGACGACACGCCGCGTTAGATCCGCACTTTGCGCACCGTCGCGGGTCAACGAGCGTTCGGTACTCGGCGACGAGGCGATCGACCGCTGTGCGCAGGACACCCGAGAGCGGGCCGTAGAAATCGGCGATCTGCACGACGCGCATGCGCTGAATGTGACCGTGGGCTGTGTGCTGGCGTTGACGAGTCGGTGGCGGGCAGACGAACTACCGGTGACTGTGCGGACGGTGGCGGGGTTTGCGCACATTCGTCGGCCCGCGACGGTGCGCAAAAGGCTGATTTTCCGCGGCGTGTCGTGTGCAGGCACGCACGGTCGCGGGAATGGGCTCAGGCGACGTATCGGGTGAACCAGTCCTGCACACGGTGCCACGCGTCGGCCGCGGCGGTCGCGTTGTAACGCTCGCCGGTGTCGTTGAAGAATGCGTGGTTGGAGTCGGGTTCGGTGACCAACTCGAAAACCAGACCGGCTTTTTCGAGCGCCGCCCGCGCGACGGGTTCGGTGGCGTTCACCCGCTGATCCTGGGCCGCATAAATCCCCAGCACGGCAACGTCTTTCGATCCGGAGAAGTCGGGGTTGTCGGGTGTGGGCCCGTAGAACGGGACCGCCGCCGACAGCCGAGGCTCACCGGAGTCCAACAACCGCCACACATAACCACCGCCCATGCAGAAGCCGACCGCCGCGACCTTCTTGCCGGGAACGCGTCGTTGCAGTTCGTCGATGCCCGATTTCAGATCCGCGACCCCTTCCTCTGGCGGGATCTTGCCCAGCGCCGCGGTCGCCTCCGCGGGATCGGCGAACGTCGATGTCCCGCCCTTCGCCGAGAGCAGGTCGATCGCCAGCGCTGAGTAGCCGATTCCGGCGAAGCGACCCGCCACCGAACGGATGTAGTCGTTGAGCCCCTTGTTCTCGTGGATGACGAGCACGCCGCCGCGGACGTCCGGCGCCTGGGCCCAAGCGGCCTGCAATTCGCCGCGAGGCCCAGCCCAGCTGACCGGTGTGGTCGCCACCTCTGTCTCGCTGCCGGGCGGCGGGGCGCTGGCCATGACGGCGCCGCTCGACGTGGCCGGGGCGTCGGCCGTCGGCTCCCGGTTCTGGCCGCATGCGGCGAACAACGCGGTGGCGCCCGCGGTGCCGACACCGAGCAGCGCCAACCGGCGCAGCGCCTCCCGCCGCGACAGCAGACCGTCGACGTGGTCGGTGGCGATCTCTTCGGCGATGTACCGCTGGAGGGGGGTCATCCCAGCGAGTATGCCCCGATACGGACACCGCCGGAACCCTCGCACGAGGCAGCGACATCGTCGGATACATGCACGTCAGCGAGCACAGTAGACAAATCCACGAATCTGTTCACAGATTTCGTTGACATGGCAATCGCCGGGCTGTTCTATGGCGGGGTGAGCTACGACACGATCATCCGCAACGGCCTCTGGTTCGACGGCACCGGCGCTCCGTCGGCGATCCGCAACCTCGGTATCCGCGCGGGGCGTGTGGTGGCGGTCAGCGAAGACGATCTCGACGCGACCGGTTGCCCGCAAGTCATCGACGCGACCGGTAAGTGGGTCATGCCCGGCATGCTCGACATCCACACCCACTACGACGTCGAAGTGCTCAACGGTCCCGCCCTCGCCGAGTCGCTGCGCCACGGCGTGACCACGGTGATGCTCGGGTCCTGCTCGCTGTCGACCGTGCACGTCGACGCCAGCGACGCCGGTGACATCTTCGGTCGGGTCGAGGCGATCCCCCGTGACCACGTGATCGCCGCGGTCGAAGAGCACAAGACCTGGTCGAACTGCGAGCAATACATCCAAGCTCTGGAATCCCGGCCGCTCGGCCCCAACATCGCGGCATTCATCGGTCACTCCGACATGCGCGCCGCGACCATGGGACTCGACCGCGCCACGCGTAAGGACCAGCGCCCCACCGAGGCCGAGCAAGCTCAGATGGAGTGCTGGCTGTCGGAGGCGCTGGAGGCCGGATTCGTCGGAATGTCGTCGCAACAGCTGCTTTTCGACAAGCTCGATGGTGACGTGTGCCGGTCGAGGACCCTCCCGTCGACCTACGCCAAACCGCGCGAGCTGCGTCGGTTGAAGGCGTTGCTGCGACGCGCAGGCCGGGTTCTGCAGTCCGGCCCCGACATCGAGAACCCGCTCAACCTCGGCTCACAGCTGGCGCAGTCGCTGGGCCTCATCCGCAATCCGCTCAAGACCAGCTTGTTGTCGGCCGCGGACGTGAAATCGAACCCGTACAGCATCCACGCGCTCGGTCCGGCCGCGCGGCTGGTCAACAGGCTCGGCGGCAACTTCCGTTGGCAGCATCTGCCGGTCCCTTTCGAGGTTTACGCCGACGGCATCGATCTGGTGGTCTTCGAGGAATTCGGCGCGGGCGCGGCGGCGCTGCATCTGCGCGACGAGGTCGAGCGCAACGAGCTCATGCGCGATGCGGCCTACCGGCGCCGATTCCGCAAGGAGTACGAGAGCAAGCTCGGCATCCGGGTGTGGCAGCGCGACTTCTTCGACGCCGAGATCGTCGCGTGCCCGGACACATCGATCGTCGGCAAGTCGTTCGGTCTGGTCGGTCAGGAGCGCGGCGGTGTGCATCCCGTCGACGCCTTCCTCGACCTGGTGCTCGAACACGGCACGGCACTGCGATGGCGCACCACGATTTCCAACCATCGCCCCGAGGTGCTCAAGAAGCTCGCCGCCGATTCCGGCATCCAGATGGGCTTCTCGGATGCCGGTGCGCACCTGCGCAACATGGCGTTCTACAACATGGGTCTGCGGTTGCTGCGCCACGTGTACAGCGCCGAACGCGCCGGGAAGCCGTTCATGACGGTCGAACACGCGGTGCACCGGCTCACCGGTGAGCTGGCCGACTGGTATCGCCTGGACGCCGGGCACCTGCGTATCGGCGACCGCGCCGACATCGTGATCGTCGACCCCGCACACCTCGACGATTCGCTGGACCGCTACGCAGAAGAGCGCGTCGACCATTACGGCGGGCTGTCGCGCATGGTCAACCGCAACGACGACACTGTCTCGGGTGTGTTCGTCGGCGGCCGCGCGGTCTTCCTCGACGGCAAGCCGACGCATCTCGTCGGCAAACGGCGGACCGGACGGTTCCTGCGCGCAGCGCACAAGGCGCCCGCGCTCGTCGAGCAGGAAGGGGAATTGGCCAGTGTCGGTTGAGGATACGGTTCTGGGCATGTGGAAGGCGCTGTCGGCGCGCGACTGGGAGGCGGTCAAGACCTTTCTGTCCGACGACTGCATCTACCTCGACGTGCCCGTAGGTCCGGCGGCCGCTGCGCGTGGGCCGGAGGACATCGTCAAGCGGCTCAAGATCGGCTTGGAGCCGTTGGCCTCCTACGAGAACTTCACGGGGTTGCTGGTCGACAACGGTGCGGACGTGATGTACGAGCATTCCGAGGAATGGCACTGGGCCACAGGTGAATCGGCCGTACTGAAATTCGTCAGCGTGCATCGCGTCGAGGACGGCAAGATCACGCTGTGGAAGGACTACTGGGACATGGGCGCGCTGGCCAACAACGCGCCGGCCACGTGGATGGACGACTTCGCCAACGCCGACATGTCATGGGTGTTCGACGCGACCGGACTGATCTGACGCAGCCCTGAGGGCGCGTGGCAATGCGCGGAAACCTAGACGCTCCAGGCTAATCGGAACTTCTCGGCGGCCTGCTCGGCGCTGAGGTCGCCGAAGTTATCGTGCTCGTAGCGGCGCACCGCGACCACGGCATCCACGACCGCATCGCCGAGGATGGACCGCATCAGAGAGGAGTGCTCGAGTGCGTCGATCGCCTCGGCCTGGTTCTGGGCCATCATCACGATGCCGGCGCACTGTCGTTGCTCATCGGTCAGCATTGCGGGATCGACCGTCGTCTCCGGCGGTAGTGCCAGCTGGCGTTCGATCCCGTGGAGGGCGAGCCCGAGGATCGCCGCCGTCGCCAGATACGGATTGGCCGACGGGTCGACGACCTTGACCTCGACGTTGGCCCCCGACGGGTTGCTGACGCCGCCGATCAGGAAACGCACTGCCGCCTCGCGGTTCTCGGTGCCCCAGCAGACCGAAGCCCCCGACCAGAGGCCCGGTTGCATGCGCTGGCTGGACAACAGCGAACCGGCGAGCACGCCCTGAGCCTCGGGAAGGCCGGCGAGCAACCCTGCCACCGCCGACTCCCCCTCGGGTGTCAAACCGTTGACACCGTCTCCGTCGGAGAACACGGGGGCGTCATCACGCGTCATCGAGAAGTGCTGATGCGAACCCGATCCGACCTCTCCGGCGAACGGGACCGGGGACAGGCTTATCCGCATCCCGTACCGCCGCGCGACCCGTCCGATGATGATCCGCATCAGCACCAGGGCGTCGGCCGCCGCAACGGGCGGCAGGGGGGCCAGCGAGATCTCGAACTGGTTGACGCCGTACTCGGGGTGGAACTGTTCGATCGCGACGCCCGATGCGGTTGCCGCGTTGGTGACGTCGCGGACGAACCCCTCGAACTCCAAGACCCCGGCCAGGCCGTATTGGGCCCACAGGTGCGACGGCAACCGGTTGCCGTCGGGTCCGACGAGCATGAACTCCATCTCGTGGCCCACGACCGTGCTGATTCCCGCCTCGGACAACCGATCCGCGACCCGGCCGAGGGCGCCACGGGTGCAGTAGGCGTCCGGGGTGCCGTCCTGATTGAAGAAATTGCTTGGCGCCCAGGCCAATCCGTCACCGAGGATCCGCAATGCGCCGAGGTCGATCCGGATCCGCTGGTCCCCCACCACGCCGATCTTGTCACCAAAGACGATGCCGCTCTGGTCGATGGCGAAGACGTGCCACACGGGGCTGGCCCCGAGCCCTGGGTCGGCGAAGGTGCCCATCCGGCGCAGTGGCACGGTTTTGGCGAGCGTGAGTCCGGCGGCGTTGATGATCGTCCCGATGAGGGTGGCAACCCCGTCGGCCTCGAGCTGGGCGATCGCCGCCGCCGCGAGTGGTTTGGCTGTCGTCGAGCTCACCGCAGCCATTGTGCGCGCCTTGTCGCGAGTTACAGCGTGATCTTGCAGCTTTGGCCGATGTCGAGTGTGCGCAGCATGCGGCCCATGCCCAGCCACATCGCACACGACAGCGCCAGATCGGTGAGCAACTCGTCAGAGAATTGCTCGCGGCAGCGCTGCCAGAAGTCCTCGTCGTCGCGCAGGCCGGTGTGGTCGCTGGCGAACCGTTCGGCGAACTCTGCGGCGATCCGCTCCTGCGCGGTGTAGCCCGGCCAGGTTCGCCATTCGGCGGCGTGGTCGTAGAGGTCCTCGTCGACGCCTGCCGCCAGACCTTCGGAGTCGCGGGTGTTCTGGCACACCACGCATTCGTTGTCCAGAGCGATGACCATGCGCGCCAGTTCGCGAACCCGCATCGGCAGCCGGTTCTTCGTGTAAACCGCATTGGTGAAGCCGGCCATCGCGATGCCGATATCCGGCGACATCGTCACCCAGGCGGCAGCGTCATCGTCGGCGAAATCCCCAATTCGACTCATGGCCGCATCGTACGCTCGCCGCCGTCGAATTGGAACGCGTTCTAGTTTCGGACCTGCACGATCACCTGGTGGTGACGAGCTGGGCGCGGTCGTCGGTCCAGTCGCGCTGCAGAAGCATTCGGTGCGCAATGCGCTCCAATGCGGCCTCGACCTGGAACCGGTCCGGACGCCCCTCGAAGGACGGCGAGGTGCCCAACTTTTCGACGATGCGGCCCACGATCGCCGTCGAGATGGCGTCGACCTGCCGGATCCCGTTCTGCGTCAGCCAGAGCCGTTCGTCGGTGCGAAGCGCCAGGCCGCGTCGCACCAGATCGTCGAACGTCGGCTCGATGATCTCGTGCGGCACCCGGAGCCGTTCGGCGATGTCGGTCAGCGTCGCCGAGCCGAACACCTGGTTCTGCCGGTAGATCTGAAGCAGCGCCCACATCTGGCTGACGTCGAGGTCGCATCCGGGTTCGCGGGCCAGGCTGCGCAGCCGGATCTCCGGCGAATCCCGGAACAACCGGCCGACGGCCACTTCGAGGATCTTCTCGGGCGATTCGGTGCTCGGCATCCCAAAGCCCTCGCCCAGGTCCGAGGCCGACACCGTCTCCACCTCACGCAGCTGTACCTCCTTGAGGAACAGCGAGACGACGAAGCCGACGATCGCCACGGGTACCGCGAACAGGAACACGCGACCCAGTGAGTCGGCGTAGGCCTCGACGATCGGCGCGGCCATCTGCGGGCTCAGCGTGTGAAGCAGCTGTGGTGACTCCGCTGCGCGCGCCGGCGCACCGCTGGTGGCCAGTGCCGGTCCGATCCGGTCGGCGAGGAAGTTGGCGAACAAACTGCCGAAAATCGCTGCGCCGAACGAACTTCCGATGGTCCGGAAGAAGGTGACCCCGGAGGTGGCCACGCCGAGGTCGCTGAAGCTCGAGGTGTTCTGCACGACGAGGACGAGCACCTGCATGCACAGTCCGATCCCGGTGCCGAGGATGAACAGATACAGCGACTGCTGCCAGGTCGGTGTCGCCGCATCCATACCGGAGAGCAACAGGAACGCCACCGCCATGGTCGCGGTGCCAGCGATCGGGAAGATCCGGTATCTGCCGGTGCGCCCGACGATCTGGCCGCTTCCGATGGAGGTGATCAGCATGCCGGCGACCATCGGCAGCGTGCGCAGACCCGACGTCGTCGCCGAGACGCCGTTGACGAACTGCATGAAGGTGGGCAGGAACGTCAACGCGCCCAGCATGGCGAATCCGACGATGAACCCGAGGATGCAGCACACGGTGAAGACCGGGCTGGCGAACAACCGGATCGGCAGGATCGGTTCGGCGGTGTGAAGTTCGACCCACACAAAGACGGCCAGGGCCGCGAACGAGCCCACGAACAACGCGATGATGGGCGTCGAGGACCACGGATACGTGCTGCCGCCCCAACTCGTGGCCAACGTCAACCCGGAGGCGCCCAGTCCGACGAACACGATGCCCGCATAGTCGATGACGGCCTTCCCGGATTTGGCCAGCGGCGGGATGGCCACCGCCGCGACAGCGAGCACCACGAGCGCGACCGGCACGTTGATCCAGAACGCCCACCGCCAGGTGAGGTGGTCGGTGAAGAATCCGCCGAGCAGCGGCCCGATCACGGTGGTGACACCGAACACCGCGCCGAGGGCGCCCTGGTAGCGACCGCGATCGCGCAGCGGGATGACCTCGCCGATCAACGCCATCGCGGTGACCATGATGGCGCCACCGCCGACGCCCTGCAGCGCCCGGGAGGCGACGAGCATGGTCATCGAACCGGCCATCCCGCACAGCACCGAACCAGCCAAGAAGAACAGCACGGCGACGCCGAAGACGTTCTTGCGGCCGAACAGGTCGCCGAGCTTGCCGACGACGGCCGTGACGATGGTGGACGCCAGCAGGTAGCTCGTCACCACCCACGACTGGTGGCCCGCACCGCCGAGGTCGGCGACCACGGTCGGCAGTGCGGTCGCCACGATCGTCTGGTCCAGAGCGGCCAGCAGCATCCCGAGCAGCACCGCGACGAAGATGGCGTTGCGGCGCCGCGGGCCGATCTCACTGCCGCCGGCGGCGGGATCGGCGGCCGTTGTCGTGGCGTGGCTCGTCACTGCTTCCCTTCCGATGCGAATCCTTCAGCCATATCGTTAGGAAAGCTATGAAAGTTACGCACCGGGTGAGGGTTGCCGCCGCGAGAGTGCACAAAACGCTGTAAAAGCGCGGTGTGTCCTGTGCAGACGCGCACGTTCGCGCCACCTGTAAGGCCCACGTGGAGGCAGTGCGCGGGAGTGGGCGGGTGTGCGCTACAACGCGGTCGGCGGGCGCGACACACACTGGGCCGCGTAGAGCTCGTCGCCCAGCTTGTCCATCAGTTGTAGCTGGGTCTCGAGGTAGTCGATGTGCTCCTCCTCGTTGGAGAGGATCTTCTCGAGCAGAGTCGCCGAGATCGCGTCGCCCTTTTCGCGGCACATGATGATGCCCGGGCGGAGACGCTCGAGCACCTCGTACTCGATCGCGAGATCGGCCTCGAACTGCTCACGCAGGGTCTGGCCGATCCGCAGCGAGAACAGTCGCTGATAGTTGGGCAGCCCGTCGAGGAGGAGAATTCGATTGGTTATGTCCTCCGCGTGATTCATTTCTTCGAAGGACTCTTTGCGCGTGTATTCGGCGAGTTCGGTGAAGCCCCAATTCGCCTGCATCTTGGAATGCAGGAAATACTGGTTAATGGCCGTCAGTTCGCTCGTCAATTGCTCATTGAGCAGTTTGAGGACGTCCGGATCGCCTTGCATGATCGCTCCTAGGCACTTGAGGGCTGGTCAAGACTCGCTGTCGGTCGTGCACCTTCAACGCTAGTGCAGTTACGCCGCGCAAGCGCGCTTTAAAACCTGCGCAACGCGTGTTTTTGTGTGGATTCTCAACCGCTCCGGCGACTCGAGGCGCAGATCCGGGGCCTAGTCTGGACTGCCTAGGCTAAGTAAGGTTAGACTGCGCTAACCATTGGCGAGGGCACGAGCGAGACGGGAAGAATCGATGGGTCAGTTCGATCTGCACTCATTGATTTTGGCGTGTGATTTTCGCGTCGCCGATGTCGAGCGAATGTGGAAATGGCTCAAGAAGCGTCGCGATAATCTGCAATCAATCGGCGCCCATCATGTCGTCGTATACGAGTCGATCTGGGAGCCCAGCCGCGTCCTGGTGACAATTGGAATCCGAAATGCGCGATCAATTCGTGACGTCCTTCGGTCATCGGCGGTTTTCGAGTGGTTCGACATCGCCGGCGTCGATGACATCCCGCCGATCTTCGGTGGCGAAGTGGTCGAGAAGATCGACCTCTACCCGCCCTCGCCCGCCGATCACGTCGGCCGGGTGGTCGTGGGCGTCATGTCGTCGGTCGAGGACGTGTCGGCCCTGATGGTCAAGATTCACGACGGCGTCGAACGCTTCAAGCGCGGCGGGGTGCGCAAGATCTGGGTCTACCGTGCCCTCGACGACGGGCAGGAAGTCATGATCCTGCAGGAGATCGAGGATGAAGCCGCCGCACGGCAGTGGATCGATCACCCGGACGCGGCCGCGGAGTGGATGACGAACTCGGGACTGGGTCCGTATCCGAGCCACTTCATCGGTCGGTTCGCCCACCTGATGAGCATCGACGGGCAGGGGTGACGGGGGCGCGATGTTTGTCTGCCTGTGTATGGGAATCACCAGCCACGACGTAACCGAATGCGTGGCCAACGGCGCCCGGACGTCGAAGCAGGTCGCCGAGGCCTGCGGCGCCGGCGGCGACTGCGGGAGGTGCCGGCGCACCCTGCGGGCGATCATCGCGGCGCACTGCGAAGCCGACGACGCGGCGCCCAGAGCGGTGAATCACTAGCCTCGCGTCACTGGTCGCGTTTGCCGGTGAAGTCGGCCAGCGCACTCGCGTTCGCCGCCGCGCCCATCAACACCGCGAAATGTTCGTTCTCCCTTGCCGTCGCGGCGTCGATTCCCTCGCGGGTCGGCGCCGTCATCGTCTGCTTGACCGCCATGAGGCTGGCGATGGGCCGCGAAGCGAGGACTTCAGCGTGCCTGCGCGCCTCGGCCAACAACTCCTCGGGTGGACACACCTTCCAGGCCAGGCCCATCCGGTGCGCCTCGGCCGCGTCCACCCATTCCGATGACATCAACAGCCATGCGGCGTTCTGCCGACCGATCAGCCGCGGCAACAGATACGACGACGCCGCCTCGGGCGCCACACCCAGGCTCGTGAACGGCGTCTTGAGTCGCGCGTCGGCCGACATGAAGACCAAGTCGGCGTAGCCGAGGATCGTCGCCCCGATGCCGACGCCGACGCCGTTGACGGCACAGATCAGCGGTTTGGGGAAATCGGCGAGCGCGTCGATCATCGTGGTGAAGTGGCTGCCCTGTTCGTTGAACGCGGGATCGGTGATGCGCCTTTGCATCTCGTTGAGGTCGTTGCCCGCGCTGAACGCGCGCCCCTCCCCGGTCAGCAGGACGACCGCGACCTCGTCGTCGGCGGCCGCGTCCCTCAGCGCGGTCGCGGTCGCGAGGTACAACTCCTCGTTGAACGCGTTGAGCACGTCCGGCCGGTTCAGGGTAAGCGTGCGAATCCGGTTGTCGTCGGCGATCCGCAGGGTCGTTTCAGCCACCGCAGCAGATTAAGCGTTAGCCGTTGCTGTAGACCCGAGTGGGTGCGACGAGTACCACGGTGCGGCGCTGCTCTGCCATCACGCGGTCGTATTCCGCCCAGTCGTCGTGGGTTCCGCCCGCGGCTTGGAACACCTCCCGCAGTAGCAGCCGCAATCTGTCGGGTTCGGTGAGCCACGGTCGAGGATCGTCCGGCCCGGCGAGCTCGGCGTTGCCCTCGACGGTCGCCCACTGCCACCCGCGGCGGAAGGTCACCGCCAGCTGCGGGCGCGCGCGAAGGTTGGCCAGCTTGACCTTGCCGTAGGTGACGAAGCCGAGCACCGGTGCCCCGGTGTCCGGATGTGTCAGCTTGCCGACGTTGACCAGTGAGGCCTGAATGGTGCCGTCGGCGCGCAATGTCGACACCACGGCCAGCCCGCTCTCGCCCGCGGCCAGCGCAACGGCATCGTCGAGTGTGGTCATGACTCTCCTTGCGCCGCAGAGGGCTTGGCGAATGGCGTCCGGTACACGTAGCGGCTGGTCGGGACCGTGTCGACGTCGCGGTTCGCGCCGAATGCCGACGTGCTGGCCACCATGCGCTCCATGCGCCTGCGCAACTCGTCGTCGTCGTCCGCGCCGAAGAACGCGTGCAGATCGGACAGCGCGGCGGAGGGGAACAGCTCCTCGACGATCGCCGAGACCGGCGGTGCGCCCGGCGTGAGGGCCCGCACCACGGCGTTCTGCGTATAGCCGAACGTGGACTGGGTTTCGATGGCCACGGGTGTGTGGTCGATGTGCCAGCGGGTCAGCCAGGTCGCCTCGTCCAGGTCGGCGGGCCTGCGGAGCAGGGCGACGTTGGCGAATCCCTCCGTCCGCTCCCCCGGCGCGCTGTCCGGCGGGGTTATCGGGACCGATTCGGTGACCAGATAAGCCGCCGCGTCGTCGGCCTCCTGCCGGAGTCTGGCCAGGGCGGCGGTGACCTGATCGCCGTACGACTGCTGGGTCCAGAGGCTGACGAAGCCGACGACCGGTGGATCCAGCGTGGTCAGGGTCATCAGCGAGTCGCGGACCGCCCCGTCGCGCACGTTCACCGTCAGACCCGGAATGCCAAGGCTCAGCAGATCCGGGACGACCTGGTCGTGCAGACGCGCACACCAGGCGTCGTCGGCGTTGGCCCGGCGCAGCGTGATGACGACTTTCTCCACGACGGGAACCTACCGCGTCTCAGCCGTCAGGCTTCCAACCGCTCGCGGATGCGGGTCAGTCGCTGCCTCAGCTCGTTCTCGTCGATAACACCTCGGGCGACCAGCGAGTGCGCCAGCGCCACCAGTTGGCTCTCGGGATAGGGCAACTGGGCGTACCGCGTCGCCGTCAACACGTCCTCTTCGTCGCGGCGCGCCTTGAAGTCGGGGATGTCGGCATCGCACGCGGCCCGGTCGAGCGCGTCGCACAGCCCGTCCAGGCTCGTCTTCCACGGCGGCACAGGGTTTTCCACCCCGTACTTCGCCGCCATCCGGGACCAGACCTGATTGCGATCGACGATCTCTTCGAGCGGGGCGACCGTGGTCTGTTCGATACCGGGATCCGGTGCGCCGCTCATGCTTCCGAGGCCGGGTGGATGGCCGGACGGGTGGCGGTGATGACGTTGGTGGTGACGCCCGGCTTGGGCAGGGCGACGCCGATCAGACAGTCACGCGTGACGATTTCGGCGAGTTGCTCCTCGGTCCAATCCTCGGTGCCCTCGGGACGCATGGGCATCACCATGAAGCGGTGCTTCTGATTGGAATCCTGCACGCGAACGGTCACCTCGTCGGGCAGATACAAACCGAACTCCGCCAGCACCTGACGCGGCCAGCGCACCATCCGTCTGCGGTAGTTGGGCGTGCGGTACCACTCCGGTGAGTTGCCCAGGATCGGGCGCGGATAGCAGGAGCACAGCGCGCACACGATCACGTTGTGCACGTCGGGTGTGTCGGCGAGGATCTCGAAAGCCGTGAAGTCACTGGGTGTTCCGAACCCGGTCGGCTCCATCCAGTCGACGCCGACCTCCTTGCTGGCGGTCATGGGTTCGGCCAGCGCGAGCTCCTTGAACTCGGGATCCAGCCATGCCCTGGCGACGAGCGCGGCCGCGGGCGTCGGGCCGATCTGTTCGGCGAACTCGGTGAAGCGGCGATGCTCCTCGGCGGTGAAGATGCCCTTCTCGATGCACAGTTCGCGCAACGCGATCTCGAGGACCTCGAAGTCGGTGATTTCGTCGACCATCGGCGCCACCGTGCGATCGTGATCGTGATCGTGGTGTGTCATGAAGCGGCCTCCAGCCAGTGCTCGGGGATTTCGGTCTGTATGACGTCGTCGCCGGTGCCGGTGTAGCCGTGCCACAACTCCGACATGTTGAACCGCACGACGTAGAACCATTCCGGTTGGGCAGGTCGGTCCCAGGTTTCGTCCTCGGCCGCAGGGCTTTCGTAGGCGACGGTCGCGATCTCGCCGCGTGCGCCGCGCACGTATTCGGGTGTGCGGGTGTAGAAGATCACCGGTAGTTCGCGCACGAGCACCGCATCGCCGACTTTGAACCTGGGTTCGTCGGCCTGCCCGGCATAGACCTGCGGGTCGCCTTTGCCCACCGCGTGTTTGTGGTGGGCATTGCGCTTGACGTCTGCTCCGTCGCCTTCGAACTTCGGCATGGCTTCCAGCTTCTTGCCCGCCAGCCCACCTTCGTAGCGGGCCTTGACCTCTGCCATCCGCTCACTCAACTCGGTCAGGCCGATGTGGTGCTTCTCGACGAGCACGCGGGCGACGGCCAACAGCCAGCGGCCGTAGTACGGCAGCCCCAGATACTCGGCTCGGCCCACATCGACGTTGCCGATGCGGCGGCGCTCCTCGGAAAGCCAGATGCCGCGCCAGGCCAGCACTTCGCAGATGACATAGGTCATGTGCTCCCAGAGTTCGTACTGTTTGTTCTCGTACTTCATCGGCGCATCCGGTTCCCCGCCGACATCGTGGACGGGTTTCAGATATGCGGTGATCCGGTTGTGATCGAGCAGATCCGGCGTCGGCGCATCCGGTAGTTCGGGATAGGCCGATTTCAACCGGGCCACCAGATCGAGTTGAGCTGCTCGCTCGGCCGCGGTGCTCATGACGATTCCCTTCGTTGCCCTGGCCGAGCCACCGTCGACGTGCACGGATCAACTCGGTGGTTCCCATGAGACGGGGTGCTCGTGATGCGGAACGGCGGGCCGGCATCGGTCGTCGATTCGCGCGCGACAGCGGTATGCGCCACCGGCACCTCCGATGCTGTCGCCCCACCCCGTCGGCTGACTCTAACGCCCAACCCGCGTCGTCGCAGGCGAATCGACGACACCGACCAGGTCTCGCCGGGAACGGGGTTGTGCTGGGGCACATGAGGTTTGAGCTCGCGGTGCCGGGCTGTCCGGCGGTGGCCGGTTACTTCCCCGCAACATCGATAAATTGACGCGTGTGATGTCCCTGCGATGCCGCGCGCAAGCGTCAGAATGAGTACGTGAGCACCCGCAGCAGGGTCATCGATGCCCTCCGTCCGACCATGTCCGAACCATGGGCGGTGGTCAGGAGCCTGCTCGGGGTGTTGGCGATGGCCTCGATCGCGCTGCTGTGGGACTCCGGGGCCACCGCGGTCTGGGCCGCCGGCGCGGGTGCGGTCGCCGGCGCCGTAGCCCTGCAGGACAGTCCCGGCGGGCGGATCGCCCGAGTGCTCATCGTCGCCGTGCAAATGGGCGCGGCCGTTTTCTTCGGGTCGTTACTTTCCTCGTTCGACGTCGTGTTCATCGTCGTGCTGGCGCTTTGGTGCTTCGGGGCCGGTCTGCAGTGGGCCGTCGGGAACAACGCGGGCATGGTGGCGGCCGCGGGCGGAGCGCTGTTCGTGATCGCGCCGCCGCTGTCGCCGTCGGTGTCGTCGGTCCTCGTCCCGACCGTCCTGACGATCGTCGCCGGTGCCCTGCAGGCGGGGTTGATTGCGCTCTGGCCGCCGCAGCGATGGCGCACTCAACGCGAGGCGCTCGCCGACGCATACGGCGCGTTGGCCACGGATGCGCGTCAGCTCGCCCACGATGCGGAGACGCCCGCCGGTGCGACGCTGAAGCCGTCGTTGCGCGATGCGTTCATCGACACCCAGGCGGGCCGACGACCCGAGGCGTACCGAGGTGGGCACCGGTTGCCCGAACGGATCATGGCGACGCTGCGCATGCTGCGCGGCACCCCGGTCGGCGTCCGCGACGACGTCTCCCGGGTGCTGGCGGCAGCGGCCGAGGTCCTCGACGCGATCGCCGACCACACCCACGTCGCGCGGCGTAACGCCGAGCACGGTCTGGTCCGGCTGGACGCCGCGGCGGCCGCACTGGACGAGCCGGAAAGCCCTGAGGTAAAGCGGCTTTCCCAGCAACTGCATGAAGCGGCGGAGTTGCGGTTTCCCGATCTGTATCGGCCCGACCTGATCAGCCCCGCGCGCGGGGCGCTGACCTCCGTCCGTTCCCACATGAGCTTGACGTCACCGCTGTTCCGTCACGCCGTCCGGCTGTCCTCGGCGGTCGCGCTCGCCGCATGCGCGGACCGACTCGCTCCCGTGGCGCACGGCTACTGGATCGCGCTGACCGTGCTCATGGTGCTGCGCCCGGAGACCGCTCACACCTATACGCGCTGCATCGGCCGGCTTGCGGGCATCGCGACGGGAGTCGTCGTCGCGTCGGTGATCGTGATGGTGGCCCATCCCACCGGTCTGGTCGCCGCCGCACTTGCCACGCTGGGCCTCGCCGCGACGTATGCCGCGACCAGGACGGGATACATCGCGACCAGCGCTGCCGTGGCTGCTTCTGTCGTGTTCTTCCTCGAAATCGACGCCATCACCTCTGGTGCGACGCTCGAGGACCGGTTGTTCTCGATCGTCGTCGGCGGCGGGCTCGCGGTCGTGGCGCACGTCGCGTTGCCCGACCACGCGCTGACCCGGCTGCATCACCGCGCCGGGGAGCTTCTCAAAACCGAGATCGATTACGCCGCAACGGTGGTCAGGGCTTATGTCCATCCCCTCGATCGTCCGGCCGACGCGGTGTCATCGGCGTGGCAACACGCGTACCGCGCCCGCGCCGGTTTCGAAGCCGCATCGGGTGCGACCCGGATGGAGTCCCGCGAGCTGCGCCGGTGGCTGCGGTCGTACCGCACGGCGCTGAACGCCGTCACCATTTCGTGCACCGCGCTGGAGGCCAACCTGCCGAACCGGCCACCGCCCACGTTGACTCCTGAGTTCGTCGCCGCTGTCGACGATTTCGTCGATGCGCTGCGAGGGGCCCCGCCGAATCCGGGGACACCGTGGACGGTGGACATCGCGGCCGTGACGGCGGCCCATCAGCAGGTCCGCGAGAAGGCCGAGGGGCTACCCGGTGACAACGGGGCCGCCCGCGTGCTGGTCGCCGAGATCGGCGCGATCACCCGTGCCTTGTCGGGGATCGCCGCTATGCGCGAGCCCACTTCGGCTCGATGAACACACCCTCAGCTTCCACCGTCACACCCTCGTCGTCGGCGAGATAGCCCGTCGCATAGGACTTGATGCCTTCGGACCTCGTGGTCGTCGCCTCGGCGTGCAACCGCCCGAGGCGCGTCGGGCGCAGATACCGCAGCGTGATGGTCCCGGTGAACCGGGGGTTGATCGAATTGGCGGCGACCTCGCCGAGGATGTGGTCGAGGATCAGCGCCGAGATCCCGCCGTGCACATGTCCCGGTGGGCCCTCGTAGGCGGCGCCGAGTTCGAAGTCGGCGTACACGGTTCCGTCCTCAGCGCGCTCGATGGTCAACGGTGGTGCGATCGGGTTGCGCAGTCCGATCACCGGGTTCCCCCACGGCAGCCGGTCGCCGCCGGTGGTGAAGCGCACGCCGAAGGGCCCGTCGATCTGCCGTGATCGCAGAGCAGCTGTCGCGCCGTCGATCTTCTCGCGGACCGCCGCGACCGTGTCGGCGTCCATTTCGGTGCGGATCGTCGCGTCGATCAACTGTCGAACGGATTCGGCGAGCGGGCCGTAGACACCACGCAGCCGGTCGATCTCCGCTGCGGACACGTCGCCGATGTCGGTGAACTCCAGCACCCAAGAACTAGAACACGTTGCAGCGCGGGTTGTCGAATCACGCGTCTCCCTGCGCTGGAGCCGCAGAACATGCTCGGCAGCTGCGCGGGTGAATTATCGTGCCGTTCATGAGCATCTCGCTCGGCGACGAGACCTACTACGACCTCGGGTCGTATCACCGGCCGATTGACACCCCGTCGCCGCAGGCGCAGGTGTGGTTCGACCGCGGAATGGTGTGGAATTACGCGTTCAACCATGAGGAAGCGATCCGCTGCTTCGAGCGGGCACTCGAACTGGACCCGGGGTTGGGGATCGCCCGCTGGGGCATCGCGTACGCGATCGGGCCGAACTACAACAAAGGTTGGGACGCCTTCGATCCCGTCGATGCGGCGGCGTCGCTGGCACGCGCGAGGATGGAGTTGCGACTGGCCGCCGACCATCGCGCAGCACCCGTCGAGCGTGGCCTGATCGCCGCGCTGCAGACCCGCTTCCCCACCGACGACCCCGACGACACCCAGGCGCTCGAAACCGGTGGCGCACAGTATGCCGACACGATGGCGGCGCTGGCGCAGGCCTACCCTGACGACGTCGATGTGCAGGCACTGGCCGCCGACGCACTGGTTAACGTGACGGCATGGGCGTTGTGGGACACCAGAACCGGTGACCCCGCGCCCGGGTCGCGTGTGGTGGCGGCCAAACGGATCCTCGACGACGCGTTGGCCACCGCGACCGGCCGTAAGCACCCCGGCATCCTGCACCTCTACGTGCACACGATGGAGATGTCGGCGGCCCCGCAGGATGCGCTGCCCGCCGCGGACCTGCTGCGCGATCTGGTGCCCGACGCCGGCCACCTGCAGCACATGCCCAGCCACATCGACGTGCTGTGCGGCAATTACCGGGACTCGGTGGTGGCCAATCAGGCGGCCATCCACGTGGACCGAAGGTTCGTCGAACACGAGGGGCCACTGAACTTCTACTCCCTGTACCGGGCGCACAACCTGCACTTCGTGGTGTATTCGGCGATGTTCGAAGGCAATTCACGCGCCGCGTTCGACGCCGCGGATGAGCTGGCCGCCCAGCTCAGCCCCCAGCTGCTGGCGATCGAGTCTCCGCCGATGGCCGACTGGCTCGAAGCGTTCGTGCCGTTGCGCACCCACGTGATGGTGAGGTTCGGCCGCTGGGACGACCTGATAGCCCAACCCCTGCCCGAGGACGCGCAGCTGTACTGCAGCACCGTCGCGACGATCCACTACGGGCGCGGCGTCGCGCATGCCGCCACGGGCAAGTTGGAGCAAGCCCGCGCCGAACGCGAGGCGTTCGCCGAAGCCTACGACCGCATACCCGAGAGCCGATACCTGTTCAACAACACCGTGATCGACATCCTGGCGATCGCCGCCGAGATGCTTGACGGTGAGATCGCCTACCGCGCCGCAGATTACGAAACCGCCTTCGCGCATCTGCGGCGGGCGATCGAACTCGACGACACGCTGCCGTATGACGAACCCTGGGGCTGGATGCAGCCGACCCGTCACGCCTACGGTGCCCTGCTGCTCGAACAGGGTCGCGTCGAGGAGGCCGCCGCGGTCTATGCCGCCGACCTCGGACTCGATCCCACGCTGCCTCGGCCGTGCCAGCATCCGAACAACGTGTGGAGCCTGCACGGCTATCACGAATGCCTGCAGCGGCTGGGCCGAGACGCCGAGGCGGCGATCATCGGTCAACAGCTCACCCTCGCAGCGGCGCGCACCGACGTCGCTGTCCGCGCGTCCTGCGCCTGTCGGCTGGACGTGCCCCCGGACTGCTGCGACTGATCCGTAGACTCCGACATGTGGCCATCAGCGATGACGATCTCGCCCGCCTCGGCCGCTGCGTAGAGCTGGCGCGCGAAGCGCTGGAAGCCGGCGATGAGCCGTTTGGCTCCCTACTCGTCGACGACGCGGGACGCACGCTGTTCGAGGACCGCAACCGCGTCAAGGACGGGGACCGCACGCGCCATCCGGAGTTCGCGATCGCGCGCTGGGCGGCGGCCAACCTGACACCGCAGGAGCGGGCCGCCGCAATCGTCTACACCTCCGGCGAGCACTGCCCGATGTGCGGGGCGGCCCACGCCTGGGTCGGGCTCGGCCGCATCGTGTACGCCGCGTCGTCGGAGCAGTTGACAAGATGGCTGGCCGAATGGGGGGCGCCGCCGCCGCCGGTGGTGTCGCTGCCGATCTCCACGATCGCACCGGATGTCGAGGTGGACGGGCCCGCCGAGCAGTTCAGCGACGCGATGAAGACCCTCTACGAAGCGAAGTTCAAGCCATGACGGATTACTCGCACTCCGCGGCCGTCTCCGAACCGGGCTGGGTCGAGCACGTCATCTGGTGGCATGTCTACCCGCTCGGCTTTGTCGGCGCGCATCCCGCCGACCCGCCGCCGGGGCCAGACGAGCATCGGCTACTGCGCATCCTCGGTTGGCTCGACCACGCGATCGAACTCGGCGCCTCCGGACTCGCGCTGGGGCCGATCTTCTCCTCACGCACCCACGGCTACGACACCACCGACCATTTCCACGTCGACCCGCGACTCGGCGGCGACGACGACTTCGACACGGTGGTTGAAGAGGCACACCGCCGTGGGCTCCGTATCCTGCTCGACGGCGTATTCAACCATGTCGGAACCGATTTCGCCCACACCGAGTGGCTGCGCACGCGAGGCGACGGCGTCGACGTGTTCGAGGGACACGGCGACCTCGTGGCGCTGGACCACGACAACCCGGCGGTGGCCGACTACATCGTCGACGTGATGACGCACTGGCTGCGCCGCGGCGCCGACGGATGGCGCCTCGACGCCGCCTACGCGGTGCCCGACCAGTTCTGGGCCCTGGTGCTTCCACGCGTTCGCGAACAGTTCCCCGAGGCGTATTTCCTCGCCGAGATCATCCACGGCGACTACGCGCAACGGGTGCGCGAATCCGGTTTCGACTCGGTCACCCAGTACGAACTGTGGAAGGCCGCGTGGAGCGCGCTCAACGACGGCAACTTCCACGAGCTGGACTGGGCGCTGGTGCGGCACAACGAGTTTCTGGACACCTTCGTGCCCACGACCTTCATCGGCAACCACGATGTCACCCGGATCGCCAGCCAACTCGACGACATCCGCCACCTCGACCACGCCTTTGTGCTGCAGATGACGACCGGTGGTACGCCCAGTATCTACGCCGGGGACGAGTTCGCGTTCCAGGGGATCAAAGAGGAACGGTTCGGCGGCGACGACGCGGTGCGCCCCGAATTTGCGACTCCCCCGCTCGACCTCGACGAACACGGCGCCGACGTCTTCCGGTTGCACAAGTTCCTGATCGGGTTGCGCCGACGCCACGCGTGGCTGCACACGGCGCGCACCTCGCCGCTGCTGTTGACCAACCGCCAGTACGTCTACCAGAGCCGCGCCGGAGCCGAGTCGCTGATCGTCGCGCTCAACATCGGCGACGAACCGCTGGCGATCTCGCTGCCCGACCTGGGATTCGATCGGGCGGAAGTCCTCGCGGGCTCGGGCGCACCGCCGTCCGAGGTCGTCACCACCTACGAGGTCGGGCCGCACGGCTGGCTGGTCATCGCTCCTCGCTGAGCAGTTCGACGGTCAGCTGGTCGGGTTCGCCGTCGTAGTACTTCGTCAACACGCGGCCGAAGAGCGCCCCGTCATCGGGGTCTTCGGCGGCGCGGCTGAACAACGTCATCGACGAGCGGACCTTGAGGTTGTCCGGCCACCCGAACAAGCCGTCGGCCGACGGTTGGTCACTGCGGGCGACCAGCTCCGCGCACTCCCGCAGGCGCGCACCCAGCACGTCATGGGCGAGGTAGGCCCGGGCTTCGGCGAGGGATCCGACCCCGTACCGCTGCGCCGTCGGGCTTCTACCGAGCCCGCGCAACTGGGGGAAGACGAACCAGATCCAATGGCTGCGTTTGCGGCCGGCGCGCAGTTCGTCGAGCACCGTGGCATACACGCGTTCCTGAGCGTCGACGAAGCGCTGCAGGTCGAACGGGTCGCCGGATGCCGATCTGTCTTTAGCCATGTCATCGGCCAGTCTGACAAGCTAACCTGTGCGATTCAATGACGACTATCAGCGGCACGCCGACCGGGGCGCCAAGATGACGCGCCGTCGCGTCCCACATCCGCGGGACCTGGCGCCGCTGCTGCAGTTCAAGAAGCCCCAGCTGAACGCGACGCACCGCAGGCTGGCGTCAGCGCTGACGATCGAGGACCTGCGCCGCATCGCCAAGCGACGGACCCCGAAGGCGGCGTTCGACTACACCGACGGCGCCGCCGAGGACGAGCTGTCGCTGGCTCGTGCGCGACAAGCATTCCGCGACATCGAGTTTCACCCCACCATCCTGCGTGACGTGTCGAGCGTCGACACCAGCGCGACGGTGCTCGGCGGTCCCGTCGCGCAACCGTTCGGCATCGCGCCCACCGGCTTCACCCGGCTGATGCACACCGCGGGCGAGACCGCAGGCGCCCGTGCCGCCGCCCGGGCCGGCATCCCGTTCGCGCTCTCGACGCTGGGCACCGCATCGATCGAAGACGTCAAGCAGGCTAACCCGCACGGACGCAACTGGTTTCAGCTGTACATGTGGAAGGACCGGGACCGGTCGATGGCCCTGGTCGAACGGGCCGCCGCCGCAGGGTACGACACGCTGCTCGCCACCGTCGACGTGCCGGTCGCCGGGGCTCGCCACCGCGACACCCGCAACGGCATGTCGATCCCGCCGACGCTGACGCTGCGAACGGTGCTGGACGCCATTCCCCACCCACGGTGGTGGTTCGACCTGCTCACCACAGAACCGTTGTCCTTCGCGTCGCTGGACCGATGGCCGGGCACCGTGGCCGAGTACCTCGACACCATGTTCGACCCCACCGTGAACTTCGACGATCTGGTGTGGATCAAGAAGCAGTGGCCAAACAAGTTGGTGGTCAAGGGAATCCAAACGCTCGATGACGCCAGGGCAGTCGCCGAACTGGGAGTCGACGGCATCGTGTTATCCAATCACGGTGGCCGCCAACTCGACCGCGCGCCGGTACCGTTCCATCTGCTGCCCAGCGTCACCGCCGAACTCGGCGACACCACCGAGATTCTGCTGGACACCGGGGTGATGTCCGGCGCCGACATCGTCGCTGCGATTGCGCTCGGTGCGCGCTTCGTGCTGGTGGGTCGCGCTTACCTCTACGGGCTCATGGCTGGCGGCGAGGCGGGTGTCGACCGGGCCGTCGAGATCCTTTCGCAGCAGGTCAGGCGGACGATGCAGCTACTCGGGGTGAGGTCGCTGAGCGAGCTGGGGCCGCGGCACGTCACGCAGCTGCATCGGCTGCGGCCCGTTGTGGCGGACCCGTCGCGCGACTTCACCTGAGTCACTCTGACCACACAGGTCACAGCCGGTATTGGGTGTTGGTGAGTCCCCGCTGAGTCGTAATCGTTAGCCAACCGCGATGTGGCAACCGCATGTCGGGTCGACATCGGCGGCGGGAGTACGTGTTTCATTACCCACGCACAGCAAACGGCAATTGCTTGTGGAAGCGATGAAAGGTGGGTTGGTTGCCGTTATGAAGATTCTGGAGAGGTGCCGGGGTACCGGTACGAAACTGTTTCGCCGAATGGCGGTGGCGGCGTTCGCCGTGGCGGCGCTGCCCGGGCTGATCGGCTTCGCCGGGGGTTCGGCCACTGCCGGGGCGTTCTCGCGGCCTGGGTTGCCCGTCGAGTATCTCGACGTGTTCTCCCCCGCGATGAACCGCAATATCAAGGTCCAGTTCCAGGGCGGTGGGCCGCATGCGGTGTACCTGCTCGACGGCCTGCGCGCCCAGGACGACTTCAACGGTTGGGACATCAACACCCCGGCCTTCGAGTGGTACTACCAGTCCGGGCTCTCGGTCGTCATGCCGGTCGGCGGACAGTCGAGCTTCTACACCGACTGGTACCAGCCGTCGCGGGGTAACGGCCAGGACTACACCTACAAATGGGAGACGTTCCTGACCCAGGAACTTCCGGCGTGGCTGGAAGCCAACCGGGGCGTGTCGCAGAACGGCAATGCCGTGGTGGGTATTTCGATGGCCGGCAGCAGCGCGCTGACGTATGCGATCTATCACCCGCAGAAGTTCATCTACGCCGCTTCGCTGTCGGGCTTCCTCAACCCGTCCGAGGGCTGGTGGCCGATGCTGATCGGTCTCGCCATGCAAGACGCGGGTGGGTACAACGCCGAGAGCATGTGGGGTCCGTCATCGGATCCGGCGTGGAAGCGCAATGACCCGATGATCAACATCAACCAGTTGGTCGCCAACAACACCCGCATCTGGATCTACTGCGGCACCGGTACGCCGTCAGATCTCGACGGCGGCACGGCTGGCCAGAACCTGATGGCGGCCCAGTTCCTCGAAGGCTTCACGTTGCGGACCAACGTCACCTTCAAGGACAACTATGTCGCGGCGGGTGGCACCAACGGGGTGTTCAACTTCCCGGCACAGGGGACTCACAGCTGGGGCTACTGGGGTCAGCAGCTGGAGATGATGAAGCCTGACATCCAGCGGGTGCTGGGTGCACAGGCCAGTGCGTAACCGCACCGCGTAGATCCACCCACACAGGGAGCCTGCCGTTTCCCCCGAACGGCAGGCTTCCTGCCGTCTCGGGGTGTTTCGCGGTGCGCGTACACCGCGCGACGGGCGAGGGAACAAATCAGGCCATCCCAAGGTTGAGCGCAACAGACTCAAACTTTGGAGGATTGATGGCTGAAGCCAAGACTGTTCCGGTCTTGTTCCTGAGCGAGTCGATCGTGCTGCCCGGGATGGTCGTGCCGATCGAGCTCGACGAGGCCGCGCGCGCCGCGGTTGACGCCGCCCGCGCGAGCGATTCCGGAGAACTGCTGATCGCTCCCCGCCTCGAGGACCGTTATCCCTCGCACGGGGTGCTCGCCTCGATCGTGCAGATCGGGCGCATGGTCGGCGGACCCGCCGCGGTGGTGCGGGGCGAGAGCCGTGCCCACATCGGCGCCGGCGCCACCGGACCCGGCGCGGCGCTGTGGGTCGAGGTGACCGTGGTCGACGAATCCGAGGTGACCGAGGAGGCCTTCAAGCTCGCGGCCGAGTACAAGAAGCTGCTGCTGGCGATGCTGCAGCGGCGTGAGGCCTGGCAGATCATCGATTTCGTCAACCAGCTCTCCGATCCGTCGGCACTGGCCGACACCGCGGGCTACGCGTCGTACTTGACCCAGGTTCAGAAGCGTCAGCTGCTCGAGACGCCGGACGTGGCCGAGCGGTTGCGCGCGCTGATCGAGTGGACGGGTGCTCAGCTGGCCGAGGTCGAGGTCAACGAGAAGATCGCCGAAGACGTGCGTGAGGGCATGGAGAAGACGCAAAAGGAATTCCTGCTGCGCCAGCAGCTCAACGCCATCCGCAAGGAACTCGGCGAGGACGAGCCCGACGGCTCCGACGACTATCGCGGCCGCATCGAGGCCGCCGACCTGCCCGAGAAGGTGCGCGAGGCCGCGCTGCGCGAGGTCGGCAAGCTCGAGCGCGCGAGTGACCAGAGCCCGGAGAGCGGTTGGATCCGCACCTGGCTGGACACCGTGCTCGACCTGCCGTGGAACGTCCACACCGAGGACTCGACCGATTTGAGGACGGCGCGGGAGATCCTGGACGCCGATCACCACGGCCTCGAGGACGTCAAGGACCGCATCGTCGAGTACCTGGCTGTGCGGGCGCGCCGCGCCCAGCGCGGGTTGCAGGTCGTCGGCGGCCGCGGTTCGGGTGCGGTGATGGTGCTGGCCGGTCCGCCCGGTGTCGGCAAGACCTCGCTGGGTGAGAGCGTCGCACGCGCGTTGGGCCGCAAGTTCGTTCGCGTTGCCCTCGGCGGCGTGCGCGACGAGGCCGAGATCCGCGGCCACCGGCGCACCTACGTCGGTGCGCTCCCCGGTCGCATCGTGCGTGCCATCGGCGAGGCCGGTTCGATGAACCCTGTGGTGCTGCTCGACGAGATCGACAAGGTCGGCTCCGACTTCCGCGGGGACCCCGCGGCGGCGCTGCTGGAGGTCTTGGACCCGGCGCAGAACCACACGTTCCGCGACCACTACCTGGACCTCGATTTGGACTTGTCGGACGTGGTGTTCCTGGCGACGGCCAACGTCATCGAGAACATCCCGTCGGCCCTGCTGGACCGCATGGAACTGGTGCAGATCGACGGCTACACCGAGGACGACAAGGTCGCCATCGCCCGCGACTTTCTGCTGCCCCGGCAGCGTGAGCGGGCGGCGCTGACCGAGGACGAGGTGATCGTCACCGAGGCGGCGCTGCGCAAGATCGCCGCGGATTACACCCGCGAGCCGGGGGTGCGTCAGTTCGAGCGGCTGCTGGCCAAGGCGCTGCGCAAGGTGACGACGAAGCTGGCTGCCGGCGACATCACCACCCTCACCGTCGACGAGCCGGATCTCGTTGAGTACCTGGGGCGTCCGCGCTTCCTGCCGGAATCGGCCGAGCGCACGGCGGTGCCGGGGGTGGCCACCGGGTTGGCGGTCACCGGTCTCGGCGGCGATGTGCTCTACATCGAGGCCGGGGCGACCGACGGTGAGCCCGGGTTGCAACTGACCGGGCAGCTGGGCGAGGTCATGAAGGAGTCCGCGCAGATCGCGCTGTCCTACGTGCGCTCGCATGCCGAGCAGTTGGGCGTCGACCCCAAGGTTCTGGACCGTCGCATCCACGTGCACGTGCCCGCGGGCGCCGTGCCGAAGGACGGTCCGTCGGCGGGCGTGACGATGGTCACCGCGCTGGTGTCGATGGCCACCGGTCGTCAGGTCCGCGCGGACGTCGGGATGACCGGCGAGGTCACGCTGAACGGTCGAGTGTTGCCCATCGGCGGCGTCAAGCAGAAGCTGCTGGCGGCGCAACGGGCCGGGCTGTCAACGGTTTTGATCCCCCAGCGTAACGAGCCCGACCTGGATGACGTCCCGGCCGACGTGCTCGACGCGCTGGAGGTCAAGCCGATGACCGACGTTGCCGACATCGTCGCGCGGGCTCTGCAGCCCGCACAGGTCGCGGCCACCGCCGCCGCCTGACCGCAGGACCGCCCTCAGGGTCGTGATCGATCGCAGGTCACGACCCTGAGCGATACTGTCGTCGTATGGCGTACGACGAGGACCTGGCTCACCGCATTCGCGAACTGCTCAGCGGCGAACAAGGAGTCGAGGAGAAGGCCATGTTCGGTGGGTTGGCCTTCCTGATCGGCGGCAACATGGCGTTGGCCGCCAGCGGTCAAGGCGGCCTGATGGTGCGGGTGCCGCCCGACGACACCGCGAAGCTGTTGTCGCGCGAACACGTCGCACCGATGGTGATGGCGGGCAGAGAGATCAGCGGATGGCTGCGGGTGGACGGCGCAGGGCTGGTCACCAAGCGGCAACTGCGACCGTGGGTCATCCGCGGGACCGGCTATGCCAAGAGTTTGCCCCCGAAAGAGCGCGGGTACGCCAGCCGACGTGGACGCCGCAGCACGTAAGAAGCTGGTCAAGCGCCTCCTCGAGCAGGTGGGCACGACCTACGCCGAAGACGCCGGTATCCGGTTGGCGGACAAGCCGATGCCGCTCTTTCAGCTGCTGATCCTGTGCATGCTGTCGAGCAAACCGATCGATGCCTCGATCGCGGTCGAAGCCGCGCGGGAGTTGTTCCGCGCGGGTCTGCGCACCCCCAAGGCCGTCCTCGACGCCGACCGCGCCGAGATGATCCGCGCCTTCGGCCGTGCTCACTACGTTCGGTACGACGAAAGCTCGGCGACCAGGCTCACCGATATCGCCAAGGCCGTCGTCGACGAATACGGCGGAGACCTACGCAATCTCGATGGGACCGAGGACCACGACGCCACCGCGCTGACGCGTTCGCTCAAGGGGTTCAAGGGAATCGGCGACACCGGCGCCGCCATCTTCCTGCGTGAGGTTCAGGACACCTGGACATGGATCCGTCCGTACTTCGACGCGCGCGCCAGCAGCGCTGCGCGCAACCTCGGATTACCAAGTGACAGCGACGAGCTCGCCGCGCTGGCGCCGCGCAAGTGTGCAAAGCTCGCCGCCGCCTTGGTCAAGGTGTCGCTCGACGACGACCTGCGCGAAGACGTAACGGCACAGGAATGATGCGATGGTGATCCGGATCGGCACCTCCGGGTGGTCATATGACCATTGGAAGGACGTCCTGTACCCGGCGGGACTCCCGACGGCCAATCGGCTGGCCCGCTACGTCGAGGAGTTCGACACCGTCGAACTGAACGCCAGCTTCTACCGCTGGCCGAAGGACAGCGCGTTCGCCGGCTGGCGACAGCGGCTGCCCGACGGGTTCACGATGTCAGTGAAGGCCCAGCGCGGACTGACGCACTACCGCCGGCTGCGGGAACCGGAGCCGTGGGTCGAGCGCTTCGACCGGTGCTGGGAGCTGCTCGGCGACCGCAGCGAAGCGTTGCTCGTGCAACTGCACCCGGAACTCGAGCGCGACGACGCCCGCTTGGAGCACTTCCTCAAGCTCATGCCCGATCACATCCCGGTGGCGATGGAGTTGCGGCATCCGTCGTGGGACGACCCGGCGGTCTACGCGTTGCTGGAGCGCCACCGCGCCGCCTACGTGGTGATGAGCGGTGCGGGTCTGCGCTGCGTTCCGCGGGCGACCAGTGAGCTGGTGTACGTCCGGATGCACGGCCCCGACCAGGATTCGATGTACGCAGGCTCTTACCCCGACGACGCGTTGGGGCACTGGGCCGACCGGATTTCGGGGTGGGAGAGCGAAGGCAGGCGGACCCTGGTCTATTTCAACAACGACCTGGGTGGGCACGCGGTCTGGAACGCGCAGACGCTCAAGGCGATGCTGGCCGGCTGATCCGCCACCCCCGCTGCGCGGACGAAAACCGGTTCCGGCACGCTTAGGACCCGAGATGCGTGTCCTATGTCTGATGTCGGCCGTCGCGATACTGGTCGCGGGTTGCTCGGCCGAGCGGATCGTCACCACCGACGAACCGTTCGTGGCGTCGCCGACCTCGACGACCTCCGAACCGCCTGCCCCGCCGCCGAACAGCGCGCACCTGGTCGACGCATTCGACTACGTCGCGCATCCGACCGGGTCGGCCGCGTATTTCTTCACCACACCGAGCGGACGCTGGGCGTGCGCCGTCGTGCCGCGTGACAAGGCGGGCTGTCAGTCGGCCGCTTCCCCGCTGTCCAGCATGAACATCACCGGTGAACCGGACATGGTGGACAACGGTGCCGGTGAGCAGGTCGCACCGAACGCAGTCATCGTCGAGCGCGAGGGTGAACCCCGCTTCGCGGCATTGGAACAGCCGCAGTTCGTCCTCGACGACGCGAAGGTGCTGGAATTCAACCGAATCCTGGTCGTCGCCGGGTTCCGCTGCAATGTGCAGGAGGCCGGCGTCTCGTGCATGAGCGAGGTGACCGGCAAGGGATTCACCTTCGCCCCCGAGGGTTTTCAGTCGCGATACACCGAGGTTCCCGCCAACGCACCGTAGCGACGAGGAAGGCAGGCCCGCATGAGGATCGAGCCACCCGCGACGACGACGCGATGCGCGGTGCGATCAGCCCCGCCGTGGTCGCCGATGCCGCGATCGCCGCGGTGGAGGCCGGCCGGGTCCATGCCGTCGTTGGCCCGGGCGCGGCGGAGGCGGCCCGCCAGCGCATCGACGCGCTGTCGGCAGACCTCGACTGACTACCGCAACGCGGCCGTTCCGGCTACCTCAATGCGGCCGTACCGTCCGGGTTCACCTGGACCTTCGCCCCCGAGATGTCCTCGTCGACCGTCGCCGCCGCCCCCGCCGCATCGGGGATGACCGCCAGCACCCGCTCGTCGTCGGGGGTGCGAACCGCGAGGAACGCCTTCTCCGGAGAACCATCGCGGTCGAACGGCGTTGTCCACGTCTCCACGGTGCCCACCCCGGCCCAGTCCACGAGCGCCGTCCGGGTCGGCTCGCGATCGACCTCCGATTGCACGTCTTCCCAACGAAACTCGTGCGGCGGCGGCTCGGTGCCGTAGATACCGAAGCTGTGCTTGGTGAGGTAACCGCCGTTGGCGGTGATCAACCCGAGCTGGCCGGGGACGGCGAGGAGTCGTTCGGCCATGGTCGCGATCGAGTGGGTCACGTAGTTGTTCCACGGCCCGCCCGCGAAGGTCAGCCCGCCGGTCACCGTCAGCGGTCTGGCGCGGTCGCCGATCGGCAGGCCAAGCTCATTGGCAGCCACCTGAACCGCCGAAGGGAAGCACGAGTAGACGTCGACGAGCCCGACATCGTCGATGCCGACCTCGGCCAACTCCAGGGCCCGCCGCCCCCCGATGCGAATCGCCGGAGACGTGTGAAACTCCGCGCGCTCGCCGATCGCGTAGGTGTCGTGCGAGTCGGTGCCCGAATACGGGAACACCCAACGGTCCCTGGGGATCTGCAGATGCATGGCCTTCTCGGCCGAGGTGAGCACCAGCACCGCGGCCTGGTCGACCATGTTGTTGGAATTCATCAGCTTCGGGTAGGGCCAGCTGATCATCCGGTTGCCCGGACCGGCCTGCCAGATCTGCTCGGCCGGCACCGCGTCTCGGACCCACGCGTGGGGGTTGCTCGCGGCCACCGCACTGAATTGTGCCCACAGCTCACCGATCCGGCGTCGGTGCTCCTCGTCGGACTCGCCCGCGGCGATACGCAGGGCTTGCTCGAACATCGGGTAGACGTAGGCGGGCCGGTCCAGGCTGATCTTGATTTCGGCGGGCCCGGCCATCGGGACCCCTTCGTCGGCGCCCTCGGCCATCGGGACCGACTCGTCCTGGCGCGGCCAGTCCGGCCGCACGCCCTTGGCGCGCAGCCGGCTTCGGGTGCGCCAGGTCTCACCGCCCGCGATCAGAACCACTTCGGCTCGACCGTTCTGGATGTCTCGGCACGCCTCGTTGACCAGCGACTGGGGCGTATTACCGCCGACCCCGGTATAGCGGGTCGCGGCGTTGTCGGCGCGCAGGCGTTGTGCGAGAAGCAATCCCGGATCGCGGTACCGCCACGAAAGGAGATTGACCACCCGAACCGAGTCGGCTGCCTCGAGGATCCTGGGGTCCGCTGCTTGGCGAGCGGCGGCGACCATCAGGTCGATCGGCGACCCATCGGGGTTCTCGTCGCGCTGGTTGACTTGTCCGTAGCCGACCAACACCGGCGTCCTGGCTTCCATCAAGGCCTTTCTCGGTATGCAAAGAGCGTGCCGTCGGCGATGAGCCGATCGGTCTCCTCGGCGGAGATGTCGAGGATCTGCCGGCAGATCTCTCTGGTCTGCTCTCCCGGCATCGGCGCGGGCCTCAGCAGGGCGGAAGGGATGTTCGTGTACGGGGCCGGCCCCGTTTCGGTGAGCATGGGTGCATCGAAAAGTGGATGCTCCATGTCGGAGTACAACTTCCGGTAACGCACCTGCGGGTCGGCAGGCACATCGACGGCACGGTTCATCGGCGCCGCGGCGATCCCGGCATCCTGCAAGGCGCGTGCCACCACGGTCTTGTCGCGGGTGCGGGTCCATTCCGCGGTGTCGACGCCGCCGGTGACCGACTCCAGAGCCGCGTAATCCTTCTCGGAGCACAGCGAGATCACGCACCACTCGTCGTCACCGGCGCACGGGTACACACCGTGTGCCGCTGTGTCGTCGACGACGGGCAGGTCTGCCGCACGCGCGGATTCGGTGACGTAGCGGGTCGCCAGCTGGCTGACCGCAGCCTCGGACTGCGAGACGTGTACGTGTGCGGGCTGTCCGGTTCGGTCGCGCCGGACCAGCGCCGCCAGTGCGGCGACCGCGGTGAGCCGCGCCGACACGTGGTCCGGGAAGATCGTCGTCGCATCGTAGAAGCCGCCGTCGGCAGACGCCCACAGCGAGGTGACCCCGGTGGTGGCCCGCACCAGTGGCCCGTAGCCCATGCGCGAGCTCCACGGGCCGGCCGCGCCGAAGGCGCTGCTCTCCGCGAGCACGATGCGTGGATTCAGCTCCCGCAGACGGTCATAGGAGAACCCCAATGACGCAAGCGTCCCCGGCTTGAAGTTGGCGAACACGGCGTCGGCGTCAGTGACCAAGCGGGCAAACAGGTCGGCGCCCGCGGGCGTACGCAGGTCGAGCCCCAGGCTTTGCTCGTTGCGGTGGGTCAGCGCCCAGGACCTGCTCATCACCTGACCGGGCGGCGCCTGGCGCAGCCCGTCGGGATACGCGGCGCTCTCGATCTTGACCACCTCGGCGCCGAGGTCGGCGAACAACCTGCCCAGCTCGCCCCCGGCGACGATGACGCCGAGGTCGAGGATGTGTATCCCCTCGAAAGGACGCTGCAGCGCGGCCGTGCCCTGCGCTGCTGTCACCGATGACGCTGTGGCCCACGCGGGTTCGTCAGCGCCGGGGGCGGGGGCCAACCACCTCAGGCCGCGATGATGGCCGTCGACGACGAAGGGCCCCACCGGGACGACGACATCGGCGCCCGGGGCGAACTCGGCGGTGGTCAGCGCACCGACCGCGCGGAAGTGCTCGGAGGCCAACGTCTCCGTGGGGGTGAGCACGGCCGCGATGGGAACTCCCCGCTCTTGTCCCTCGGTGACCAGAGCCTCCATGGTCTGGGTTGCGACGAAATCGCCGATCAGCTCGTTGAGTTGGCGAGACGCCGCATACCGCGCCGCGATCGTGTCGAACTTGGGGTCGGTGAACTGTTGCGGTTCACCGAGCCAGGCGCGCATGCCGCGCCACTGACGCGGGGACAGCAGGCAGATCCGTACATGCCCGTCCTTGCAGGCGAAGATCGGATAGATGTTCTGGTTGCGTGGCCTGCCGCGCCAGATTTCGGTGGTCTTCTTGACGCCGACGGCCGCCTGACCTTCTGATCCGAAGGGCGGATCCAGCGATTGGAGCACCGCCTCGAATCGGGAGAAGTCGATGTAATCGCCTGTGCCAGTGCGTAACCGGTGGTAGTAGGCGGCCAGCGCCGCCCATGCCGCCTGTGTCGCAGCGGTCCCCGATGCCAGTCCGATCGGGGGAAGCACCGGGGTGCCGGCCGTCGGCCCGGTACGCGACAGTGCCGTCGACAACGCGTACAACTCGGGGTCGGTGGCCCGCCACGAGGCATACGGCCCGTCGGTGCCGAAGTCCGTGACCGATAACACGACGAGGTGGCCGAACCGTTGAGCTAGGGCCGCGCAGGAGGTTCCGAATTCGCCTGCCCCGCCGGGGCTTCCGCCGTCGACGACGATATCGGCGGTGCCCGCCAAGTCCCACAACGCCCGGCGGCCGTCGGGGCCGGCGGGGTCCAGAACCGCGCACCGCTTGTTCGCATTGTGCAGGCGGAACGGAACACTCGCTCCGGCCACGGTCGGCAGCGCCTGCCGGTCGGACCGCCCACCAGGTGGCTCGATCTTCAGTACATCGGCTCCGAGGTCGGCGTACAGCCGGCTCACCCCATCGGATTCGGCGCCGCCGAGGTCGAGCACCCGCACGGATGCCAGCAGTGGTTCGCTCATGCCGCCAGGAGACTTTCGACCCACCGCAAGTGGTCGTCGGTGTCGGTGGCGACGTACATCAGGTCGACGAAGGCGTCCGGATATCCGGCGTCGGCCAGCGTCCGCACCGCATCGGCCACCGCGTCGATCGGTGTGCCCCCGGCGACGTTGATCCGCACGTAGGTGTGGATGTCCGACGGGTCCCGGCCCGCCTCGCGGGCGGCGTCGTCGATGGTTTGGCGCTGGATCGCAAGAAACTCGGGCATGACACCGCCGGGCACCAGGACGGCGGGGAGCCACCCGTCGCCGCGAGTCCCGATGCGCCGCAGGCTCGCCGGCGTGAACCCGCCGAGATAGATCGGCGGACGCGGCTGCTGGACCGGTTTGAGGTCCACCCACGCCAACGGGATCGACCACCGCTCGCCGTCGTGTTCCACCGGATTGGTCGTCCACAGCTGCTCGAGTGCGTCGAGCACCTCGTCCAGTTGGGCTCCGCGGGCGCGGAACGGGGCGCCGGCGGCCGAGAACTCCTCTGGTGACCACCCGATGCCGAAACCGGGAACGAGCCTGCCCCCGCTGACCACATCGATGGCGGTCAGCTGGCGGCCCAGCTGCACCGGCGGGTACCACGGTGCGACGAACACGCTGCTGCCCAACCGGACGCGCGACGTCGCGGCGGCCACCACCGCCAACGCGATCAACGGATCCAGGGCGGCACGGAACTGTTCTGGAATGGTGTCCTGACCCGCGTAGCCGACGCTGGGGTGCACCGCGGTCAACAAGCGGTCGCCGACCCAGAGGCTGTCCGCGCCGAGGCTTTCGGCGCTGGCCGCGTAGCGCGCGAGGTCGGCCCGGGCCGACGCCCCGAACTGCGGCACTGCGAATCCCAACACGTCAGACAGGCTAATGGGTAGCTTCACGCGCAGCGGGTACAGGAGTGGCACCCGTTCCCCCGTTTCGACGATGATGAGTCAGATGACTGCCGAGGCCCTGTCCCCCACGCTGTCCGCCGATGAACTCGACCTGATCGACGCCTACTGGCGCGCCGCCAACTATCTGTCCGTCGGCCAGATCTATCTTCTGGACAATCCACTGCTGCGCGAGCCACTGGCGCCCGAGCACGTCAAGCCCCGGCTGCTCGGCCACTGGGGCACGACACCGGGCCTCAATCTCGTCTACGCGCACTTGAACCGCGTCATCTGCGACCGCGACGTCAACGTCATCTACATCACCGGCCCGGGACACGGCGGTCCCGGCCTGGTTGCCAACGCGTATCTCGAAGGCACGTACACCGAGGTGTACTCGGGTATCTCCGAAGACACCGAGGGATTGCGAAAGCTGTTCCGCCAGTTCTCTTTCCCCGGTGGCATCCCCAGCCACGTCGCGGCGGAGACGCCCGGGTCCATCCACGAAGGCGGGGAGTTGGGCTACGCGCTGGTGCACGCCTACGGCGCGGCGTTCGACAACCCCGACCTGGTGGTCGCCTGTGTCATCGGTGACGGCGAAGCCGAGACCGGCCCGCTGGCGGCCAGTTGGCATTCGAACAAGTTCCTCAACCCGGTCACCGACGGTGCCGTGCTGCCCATCCTGCACCTCAACAGCTACAAGATCGCCAACCCCACGGTCCTCGCGCGCATTCCGCAGGAGGAACTCGAGTCGCTGATGTTCGGCTACGGCTACCGGCCCATCACAGTGGCCGGCGACGATCCGGCCAACGTGCATCAGCAGCTGGCGACGGCGCTCGACGAAGCCTTCGACCAGATCGCCGCGATCCAGCGCGCCGCTCGCCTCGACGGCGAACAGGGCCGGCCCGTCGCACGACGATCAAGCGGCGAGGAACGAGCCGCGTTGAGGAGTGAGACCTTCCGGCCCGTGTGGCCGATGCTCGTGTTGAGGACACCGAAGGGCTGGACGGGCCCGCAGAAGGTCGACGGCAAGAAGGTCGAGGGCACGTGGCGGTCCCATCAGGTTCCGTTGTCGGGCACTCACACCAACCCCGAGCACCGGGCTCAGCTCGAGGAGTGGCTGCAAAGCTACCGACCCGAGGAGCTGTTCGACGACGACGGCGCGCTAAGGCCCGAATTGCGCGCGATCGCCCCGCGCGGACAGCGGCGGATGAGCGCCAACCCGCACGCCAACGGCGGACTGCTGCTCAGGGATCTGGACCTGCCGCCGTTCACCGACTACGCGGTGCCGGTCGACCAGCCCGCCTCCGAGTCGACCGAGGCGACCCGGGTGCTCGGAACCTTTCTGCGCGACATCATCGCGCGTAACGCCGACAGGTTCCGGTTGATCGGACCCGACGAGACCGCGTCCAACCGGCTGTCGGCGACCCTCGAGGTGACCGACAAGGCCTGGCTGGCCGAGGTCACCCCCGACGACGAGAACCTCGGTCCGGAGGGCAGGGTGATGGAGGTGCTGTCCGAACACCTCTGCCAGGGCTGGCTCGAGGGATACCTGCTGACGGGCAGACACGGGCTGTTCAACTGTTACGAGGCGTTCATCCACATCGTCGACTCCATGCTCAACCAGCACGCGAAGTGGCTCAACAGCAGTCGGGAGATGCCCTGGCGGGCGCCGATCGCGTCGCTGAATTACCTTCTGACATCGCATGTCTGGCGCCAGGACCACAACGGTGCGTCGCACCAGGATCCCGGCTTCATCGACCACGTCGCCAACAAGCGCCCGGAGGTCGTGCGGGTGTACCTGCCGCCGGATGCCAACACTTTGTTGTCGGTGGCCGACCACTGCCTGCGCAGCCGCCAGTACGTCAACGTGATCGTCGCCGGTAAGCAGCCGGGGCTGAACTACCTGGACATGGATTCGGCGATCGCGCACTGCACGCGGGGTCTCGGGATCTGGGGGTGGGCGAGCAACACGACCGGGGAGCCGGACGTGGTGCTCGCGTGCGCCGGAGACATCCCGACCCTGGAAACGGTGGCGGCCGCCGACATCCTGCGTCGGCGGCTGCCCGAGCTGAAGGTGCGGGTGGTCAACGTCGTCGACATCATGCGGCTGCAACCGGAGTCCGAGCACCCGCACGGCCTGTCCGATCGCGAATTCGACTCGATCTTCACCAAGGACAAGCCGATCATCTTCGCCTATCACGGCTACCCCTGGCTGATTCACCGACTGACCTACCGGCACGCCAACCACGCCCAGTTGCATGTGCGCGGCTTCAAGGAACGCGGCACCACGACGACCCCGTTCGACATGGTGATGCTCAACGACCTCGACCGGTTCCATCTGGTCATGGACGTGATCGACCGCGTCGACAGTCTGGGCAGCAGCGTGGCCGGGCTGCGCCAGGAGATGGCTGATGCGCGCCTGGCGGCCCGGCGCTACACCCGGGAACACGGCGAGGACGATCCGGCGATCTCGGGGTGGACGTGGGACCCGGATTACCAAGCCCCGTCGCTGTCGCAGGACACCCTCAGCGAACACGACCGCTAGACTGGATTTTCGTGTCCGACCAAGCCGCCCTCGCCGAGCGCCCGCATCCGCTGGTCGAACAGCTCTCCGCGTTGCACCACTTCCGCACCTACGTCGACATCGCAGTGGTCGTGGTGGTGCTGGCGCTGACGAACCTGATCGCACACTTCACCACGCCGTGGGCCAGCGTGGCGACGGTGCCTGCGGCGGCGCTGCTTCTGGTGGCGCTGGTCCGCTCCCGCGGCCTCGGATGGGCCGAACTCGGCCTGAGCCGCGAACACTTGAAGTCCGGAACCGGCTACGCGCTGGGCGCCGTCGCGCTGGTGTTGTCGGTCATCGCGATCGGTGCGCTGCTGCCGTGGACGCGGCCGATGTTCATGAACAACAACTACGCCACGATCTCGGGCGCGCTCATCGCGTCGATGGTCATCATCCCCCTGCAGACCGTGATCCCCGAGGAACTGGCGTTCCGCGGGGTGCTGCATGGAGCGCTCGACCGCGCCTGGGGCTGGCGTGGTGTCGCCGCGGCCGGTTCGCTGTTGTTCGGACTCTGGCACATCGCCACCTCGCTGGGCCTGACCAGTAGCAACGTCGGCTTCACCCGGATCTTCGGCGGAGGTGTGATGGGCACCGTCGCAGGCGTGACGTCGGCGGTGGTCGCCACCGGCATCGCGGGCTTCGTCTTCACCTGGTTGCGCCGCCGCAGCGGCAGCCTGATCGCGCCGATCGCGCTGCACTGGTCGCTGAACGGACTCGGCGCGCTGGCGGCCGCGTTCGTGTGGCATCTGAGCTGACGTCAGTGCGAGGCGCGCTTTCGGGCGCGGAACTCCCGGTTCTTGAGCTTGTTACCGCAAGTCGCCATGCTGCACCAGGTGCCACCGTGGTTACGCGAGCGGTCGTAGAACGCCCACTGGCACTCCTCGTTGGCACACGCCTTCAACAGCGACCAGGAGCCGTCGCGCTGTGCATCGTGGATCGCCAGTAGCAGTTCGGTGAGGCGGTCATGCAGCGAGGTGCCCACCGCCGAGAGCCGTATCCGCCCCGAGTCTTCGACCTCGGCCCGTGCGGCGCCACCGGCCGCGGCCCGCAGCGGCGCCAACGCCGCCGCGGTCGGCGGCGGACCACCGGCGTTGTGGACCAGCATCGCGCGCAGGGCCTCGCGCACACCACGCAGTAGCTCGAGGTCGCCCTCGCCGATGCCGTCCCCGGGATCCAGCAACCCCTTGTCTTGCAGCCACGGCCGCGCGTCGTCCGGATCGGCCAAACGGTCGGGGCCGGACGGCAACTCCGCCGTGTTGACCAGGCTCTGAACCAGGGCCAGACGCGGCGGTGCCGGTTTCGTCTCCTGGTCTCCCAGCCACCGTATGCGAGTCATATAGCAAGCCTAGCTTTCAGTGACTGCTAATTCAATTTGACCGGTCATGCGTGACCGTTATAAAGTTGTCAGTGGTCATACATCCGCGCGCTTACGAGGATCGATATGTCGGACAATCCGAATCCACCAACCCTGGTGTCGCCGGTTGCGGCGGCGAGCGGGGCGACTGCCCCGTCTCTACGCGCGCGGCTGGTGGCGCGGCTGAGGGCCAACAGGTTCGACCGGATGGCGGCCGTCGGCGGCGTGGCACCCGACAGCGGTGCTTACGCCGCGCACTGCGTCCGGCTGACCTCGCTCGCCGAGCGCGAGGCGGTGGCCCGGGCACTGCGACGGATCGTCCGGGACGCCCGCGGGCACGGCCCGCTGATGTCCTCGCGGGTGCCGTTGCACGTACCGAACATCGCGGCCGCCGAGGACGTGATCGACGAGATAGCGCTGCGGCTGCACTCTCCCCGGATGGTCGGAGCGCGGGGCATGGCGCGGCTACGCCTCCTGCTGGCCGACGGGACCGGTCCCGTTTACCGGTACGGCCGTGGGGATCTCGTGGGCCGGCTCCGTGCCGCGATGGCCGAGCTCTAAATGACCAACACCGCGGCCCCGGAGATCCGGCCGGAGGCCAGATCGCTCAGCGCGGCGTCGGCCCGGTTGAGCGGGTATGGCGGGCTGGTCACCTCGATGTGGTGTTCACCGGCGAAAGCCAGAAAGGCCCGGGCGTCGGCGCGAGTGTTGGCGGTGACCGATCTGACCTGACGCTCTTGGAAGAGGTGACGCTGGTAGTTCAACGTCGGGATGTCGGAAAGGTGAATACCCGCGATCGCAAGCGTGCCACCACGATCGAGCGCTTCGAGTGCCGGCAGGACGAGCTCACCGACGGGCGCGAACAGGATCGCGGCATCGAGGTCGACGGGTGGACGCTCGTCGGCGCCCTGAGCCGACGCCGCCCCCAGGCTCAGAGCCAGCTCACGCGCGGCTTCCCCGCGCGTCATCACGTGAACTTCGGCGCCCTGCGTGACGGCTACCTGCGTGGTCAGGTGCGCGCTGCCGCCGAATCCGTATATGCCCAACCGGCCACCCGGTGGGAGGTCCGCGCGCAGCAGCGACCGATAGCCGATGATCCCGGCGCACAACAGCGGCGCCAGCTCGGTGTCGGAGTAGCCCGCTGGTAGTGGATGGGCGTATGCCGCTGGCACCGTAGCGAACTCGGCATACCCACCGTCGGCATCCCAACCGGTGTAACGCGATTGTGGGCACAGGTTCTCGTCGCCTCTGAGGCAGTACCGGCATCGCCCACACGTATGCCGCAGCCACGCGATGCCGACGCGGTCGCCGACGGAGAACTCCGCGCCCGTGCTCTCCCCCACCTCGACGACCTCGCCGACGACCTCGTGTCCCGGTACGACCAGGGGCCGATGCACGGGCAGATCGCCTTCGGCGACGTGAAGATCGGTGCGGCACACGCCACATGCGCGGACCGCCACCGCAAGCTCGCCGGGTCCCGGACGCGGAACCTCGACTCGCACGCGTTCCATCGGCCGCGAGGCCATCGGTCCCGGTTGTCGAACCTGCCAGGCGGTCATGGTTGAGACGCTCATCACCACATGGTCGCCCCGCGACGGCCCGGGCACCACCCTCGGGCGTCTTCACTGTCAGCGAACAACGCTAACGACCGCGGCGGCGAACCGGACAGATCTGGTGTGCGGCAGGTCATCCCTGTACGCCGGCCGGGACACTTGTAGGGGAAATCCTGATTCCTAGGTGATAACAACGGCATAACCTGTAGATAACGACGAACCGCCGTGCGGCTACGGCGAAGGCTCAGTACCGGGCGCGAAGACCGGTACCGCGAAGGAGAGGGTGGAAGAGATGAAAACACTTGTTGCACTGGCGGTTGGAGCGCTGGCGGCCAGCGGCATCGCCTTGGCCGCTCCGGCCAACGCCGGATGCCAGGGAGGCTGGACGCCGTGGGGCGGCGGCACGATCTGTGACGGACCGGTCGGCGCCGACGGCAACTTCGAACGGTGTCAGACCGCGGGCGCAATGGGATTCGGCGGCACGAACTGCTTCATCGTGAACGTCTCGAACGCCAACCCGCCGCGGGTCGGCCCCTGACAATCGCACCAGCGCAAAGAATTCGAAAGCTTCCTCCACGGCTTCATGCCCTGGAGGAAGCTTTCGCTATACGTCAGGCCGGGGGCGTCATCCCGGGCGCATTCTCCGGCGCGACCGGAACCGGCACGCCGACCGCCGGCCGCGGGGCAGGCGCATTGGGATCCGCTGGCGGCGGAGGCGGTGCATTGGGATCCGCTGGCGGCGGAGGCGGTGCATTGGGATCCGCGGGCGGTGGAGGCGGCGCGTTGGGATCAGCGGGCGGTGGCGCCGGTGCGTTCGGATCGGCGGGCGGGGCCTCAGGTGCCGCGGGCGGGGTGTACGGCCGGATCGAATTGGCCAGCGTCACCGCTTCTTCCTTCGGCACAGGGTTGTTCGCGGTGCCGAGCCAGACCACGAACCACCGCTCAGGGGTGCGCTGACCGCGCGGCGTACCCGGTTCGACGGGGTTGCCCACCACGCCGGCCCAGATCTGGCCGTTGGGCTTGTTCGTGTCGGTGAACTTCACCTCGTAGTACGACGCGACGCCCGGCATGCCATCGGCATTGAGCTCGACGGTCTCCTGGTTGACCCGGGTGCCGGGGAACGGCATGAAGAACTCGCCCATGTCGGAGGCCAACCGCTGCGCAGCCTTCGTGTTGTCCGTCTCAGCGCCCGCGAAGAGCTTCAGGTCGAGCCGGCCGAGCAGAATGCTGGTGTCGTTGGGCGGTTCGGCGCCTTCGGGGGCGTCCTTGGTCAGCAACGCCTGACCGTAGGAAAGCTGCGTCGAATCCGCCACTTTCCATCCGGCAGGCACGACGTAGCTGAGGCCACCTGCGGCCGAGTCGACGCGGCCAGGATCACCGGGCGCCGGGGCCGGCGCGTTCGGATCGGCGGGTGCGGGTGCCGGAGCACCGGGTGCCGGTGCAGGTGCTCCCGGTGCCGGAGGTGGCGGCGGGGCGCCGGGTGCGGGAGGTGGTGCGCCGGGCGCGGGAGCCGGAGCGGGCGCCCCTGGTGCCGGAGGGGGTGCTGGCGCCCCTGGTGCCGGTGGCGGCGGAGGCCCCTGCAGGAAGGTGTTCCCCGTCGGCGGCGGTGGGGGCGGCGCAGGCGTCGGTTCGGGCTGCGCCTGGGCCACCGTCGGGAGCGCGAGCGCTATGGCGGTTGCCCCGGTCACCGCCGCGACCGCCAATGTCCTCGAGAGCCCCCTGCGCGGGGCTGAAATCGCGTCCGGCTGATCCATGGGAAAGAAACTACCGTGTTACCGCCGTGACGCAAGTGTGAATTGCTCAAAATGAGGATAAATAAGACGTAGCTGAGAAGACGATAAGCACTGATAGCTGTAACGTCATGATTTGCTGACACAGCACAGTACCCGCGCGTGGCGCGGGGTGGCCGAACCGCTGTCGATGCCCGGTGACTCGCTTGTTTTTCGCGTCCGCTGCGGTAACCGTTACTGGGCCGGATGCAGCGTGACCTCCTGTGCCTTCACCGCGAAAAACACCCGCTCGCCAGGGGCAAGCCTCAGTTCGGTCGCGGAGTCGGCGGTGATGTCGGCGGCGAGCCCCGGGCTGCCGTCGGGCTGCTCCTCGGCCCGCACCCGGATCGCGGGGCCGCGGCCGTCGAGTTCGGCGACGGTGACTTCGACGGTGTTACGGGGGCTGCCGTGCGGCCGGTCGCGGTACACCGCGACCGCCGCGGGATGAAACAGGGCGACCGCCGGCCCTGCGGTCGCGATATCCGACGCCGGGTTGCCGTACCAGGCCGCGTCCCATCGGGTGGTCAGCACGCCGTGGCCGTCCGCCGTCCCGCGAACCAGGTTGACCCCGGCCAGTCGGGCACCGAAATCGCTCCGTGGAGCCGCCAATACCGTTGCAGCAGAACCTGTTTCGATGATGGTGCCGGATTCGAGCACCAGTACCCGATCGGCGAGGGCGACCACGTCGAGCACGTCGTGAGACACCAACACCGCGGACCGCCCGTCGCGTGTGAGCACGTCGCGCAGCACCTTGCGCATCGCAGCGGCGGCCGCAACGTCCAGGCCGGCCAACGGCTCGTCGAGCAGCAGCACGTCGGGTTCGGCCGCCAACGCACGCGCCAGTGCGACCCGTTGCGCCTGTCCCCCGGACAGCTGACGCGGCCTGCGGTCGGCCAGTCCTGTCGCGTCGACCTGGGCGAGCCAATGCTCGGGGCGCGTGCTGCCTGGCGGAAAGGCCACGTTGGCGGCCACGTCGAGATGTGGAAACAGCAGCGGATCCTGCATCAGAAGCCCGACGCGGCGGTCGTGGGTCGCCACATGGAGACCCGATGCGGTGTCGGTGAGCACCCGCC
>NZ_NKCN01000025.1 GCF_002245535.1 Mycobacterium lehmannii
ACGATGGCGGCTGGTCCACCCGGATGAACGAACGTTGCGAGGTCGAATGGCTTCCGCCGCCCGAACTGGACACCGGCCAGGCGCGGCTGAACTACTACCACCGACCCGAACGACTCCTGCGCCCACCGGACGAGCAGGGAACCCGCAGCCACAACGGCACCGCCGTTTCGCCCGCACCCGATGAGGTCAGCCAGCCTGGCGACAGGCAATCGAGCGCCGCGCCGCCCGCACCGACTGACGACAGCGAGCTCGGCGACAGGCAATCGAGCGCCGCCTCGCCCGTCAACGGTGCCGGTGAGCCCGGTGGGCCCGCACCGCCAGGAGATTGGGTGGCCTGACGGCCGCGAATCTCGAGCACCGTATTCCGGCAGAAGAGCTCAGCCTTGCGCCTCGACAGCGACCGGTTGCCATTCCTCCCATGTCTTGAGGCGGCTCTCGTAGTCGGCCTTGGCCAACTGCAGCGGAAGCTCACCGAAAAAGACTCGCAGCGGCGGGTTCTCAGCGTCGACGACCTTGAGCAGAGCCCGCGCCGACGCCTGCGGATCGCCGGGTTTGGCCACACGCTGACTGCGGATCCGGTCGGCTTCCTCGTGCACCTCTTTATAGTCAGGCAACGGCGTCGAGCGGCGAGACGACGAGCCCGCCCAGTCGGTCGAGTAGCCGCCCGGTTCGATCAGCGTGACGTGCACCCCGAACGGGGCCACTTCCTGCGCCAGCGACTGCGAGAAGCCCTCAAGGGCCCACTTCGACGCGTGGTAGATGCCGACGTTCTGGAACGCGACGATCCCGCCGATCGACGACACCTGGATGATGTGCCCGCTGCGCTGGGCCCGCAGATACGGCAGTGCGGCCTGGGTGACCCACAGCGCGCCGAAGACGTTCGTCTCGATCTGATCGCGCGCCTCCTGTTCGGTCACCTCCTCGATGAAGCCGAAGTGCCCGTAGCCGGCGTTGTTGACGACGATGTCGAGCCGGCCGAAGTGGTCGTGGGCCTGCTTGACCGCGGCGAAATCCGCCTCGCGATCGGTGACGTCCAACGCCAGGGGCAGCAACGCGTCGCCGTATCTCTCGACGAGATCGTCCAGTGAGGAGACGTTGCGCGCCGTCGCCGCGACCTTGTCGCCGCGCTCGAGCGCCGCGATCGTCCACTCGCGCCCAAAGCCCCGCGACGTTCCGGTGATGAACCAAACCTTTTCGCTCATGCTCCCTATATCTCCTCTGGACGGACTCCGCATTCCCGCTTCAAGCATCTTCACAGCTACGGTTGCCTCATGAGCCGCGCGACGCTGGAGAAAGACCCCCGCGATGTGGCGTCGATGTTCGACGCGGTGGCCCGGCGTTACGACCTCACCAACACTGTCATGTCGCTGGGCCAGGACCGGTTCTGGCGACGGGCCACACGGGCGGCACTGCGCATCGGCCCGCAGGACAAGGTGCTCGACCTGGCGGCAGGCACGGCCGTGTCGACGGTCGAGTTGGCCACCTCGGGGGCGTGGTGTGTGGCCGCGGACTTCTCGGTCGGCATGCTGGCCGCGGGCGCCTCGCGGGACGTGCCCAAGGTGGCCGGTGACGCCACCCGACTGCCCTTCGGCGACGGTGTGTTCGACGCGGTGACGATCAGCTTCGGTCTACGCAACGTCGTCGACCACGTAGCGGGGCTGCGCGAGATGGCGCGCGTCACCCGTCCCGGCGGACGGCTGGTGGTGTGCGAGTTCTCCACACCGACGAACCGATTGTTCGCGACGGTGTACAAGGAGTACCTGATGCAGGCGCTGCCGAGAATCGCTCGGGCGGTCTCGTCCAACCCGGACGCCTACGTCTACCTCGCCGAGTCGATCCGCGCATGGCCCGATCAGACGCAGCTGGCCCATCAAATCGCCGACGCCGGATGGTCCTCGGTGCGCTGGCGCAACCTCAGCGGCGGCATCGTCGCACTGCACGCCGCCACCAAACCCCAGCGCTGACGACAACATCGCACGCACGAAAACCATCGCCCACCCGGCGTGTCGCACGCTGTTGTGACGAGAATCACCATTAACTTGTTGCGACAACGGGGTCCGCGAATGAGGCGGTGGCGGAATGTCGGGTGGGGTCGGATCGCGACGGGTGTCGCGCCGGACGTTCGTGATGGGCACCGCAACCGCGGCCGCCCTGATGGCGATGCCGCCGACGGCACGCGCGGCACCGGGCAAGTCGGTCGCCGTTTTCGGGGCGGGTATTGCGGGGCTCACCGCCGCTCACGAACTTGTCGAGCGCGGCTACACGGTGACCGTCTACGAGCGCAAGGCGCTCGGCGGCAAAGCCAGGTCGATTCCTGTACCGAACTCCGGTGTGACACCGTTGCCCGCCGAACACGGCTTCCGGTTCTTCCCCGGCTTCTACCGCAACGTCACCGACACGATGCGACGAGTCCCGTTCCCCGGCAACCGAAACGGCACCTGGGACAACCTGACCCGCGCGACGTCATATCTGCACTCCGGACTCGGGCGCCACGACCTGACGATCCCGCTTCCGTTCCCGCTGCCGATGATCCCGAATCCGATCACCCCGAAGGCGTTCATCGACTCGGTGGCGACGGTGTTCGAGACGCTGTTCCAGTTGCCGCCGTGGGAAGCGGTCTACGCGGCGCAGAAGCTCGCCGTCTACGTCACCAGCAGCACCGAACGCAAACTCGGGCAATGGGAGCACATGACGTGGGAGGACTACATCGGCGCGAACAGGAAGTCGCCGGAGTACAACCGGTATCTCGCCGACGGCATCATCCGCAACCTCGCCGCATCGAAATCCAAAGACGCGAGCGCACATTCGATCGGTCTGGTCGGCGAAGCCTCTGTCTGGTCGATCCTGCTTCTCGGAAACGACTCCGACAACAAGGGATTCGACCGCGTACTCAACGGGCCGACCAGCTCGCAGTGGCTCGACCCGTGGGTCGACCACCTGCGTGCGCAAGGCGTGACCTTCCGCGTCGGTGAGGCCCTGGCCCGCCTCACACCGAACGGCAGGCACATCGAATCCGCCACCGTCGTCAGCACCAGCGGAGTACCACGCCAGGTCACCGCCGACTGGTATGTCTCCGCGATCCCGTGTGAAAAGCTCGCCGCCGTGCTCACCGCCGATGTGCTCGAGGCCGACCCGCAACTGGCGAACATCGCCTTGCTGCGCACCGAGTGGATGAACGGCCTGATGTTCTACCTCAAGGAACGGGTCGACGTCACCAAGGGGCACGTCAACTACGTCGACTCCGGATGGGCCATCACCTCGATCAGCGAGGAGCAGTTCTGGAAGAAGAGCCTGACGAACTACGGCGACGGCACCGTCAAAGACTGTCTGTCCGCGATCATCTCGGACTGGACCACGCCCGGCAACTTCAACCGTCGAAGCGCGCGGGACTGCACACCGCAGGAGATCGCCAGTGAGGCCTGGGCTCAGATCAAGGCGCACCTCAACGACACCGACAGGGTCGTCGACGACGCGATGCTGCACTCCTGGTTTCTCGACCCCGCGATCATCGACCCGGGCACACCGGATGTGCGAAACGACGAACCGTTGTTCATCCAGGACCCCGGCTCGTGGAACCGTCGCCCCACCGCGGTCACCGGTATCGACAACCTGTTTTTGGCCGGCGAATGGATCAAGACCGACCAGAACGTCACGACCATGGAGGGCGCCAACGAGGGCGGCCGCTACGCAGCCAACGGCGTGCTGCAGGCGTCGGGTTACAACGGGGACATGGTGAAGATCGTCGAATTATTCCAGGCGCCGTGGTGGGTGCCGTTCAAGAACGCCGACCGGGCTCGCTACCGCGCCGGTCTTCCGCATCTGCTCGACATCGTCGACACGCGGTGGCCGACGCGGCGGTAACCGGAAACCGGGTTCAGTCCCGGCGATCGCGCGCTACGGTCTGGACATGTACGGACGCCTGACCGACCCGGACCGCACGCTGGCAACCGACCCCCGTTCCGACCCCCGAATGGTCAAGGCGTTCGCGCAGTTCGGTCTCGAGGGCCGACTGCCCGCGGTACCGCTGAGCGTCGACTCCCCGCTCGAGGACCGCATCGCCTTCGCGACGATGAGCGAGGAGGGGATGGGCGCGATCCTCGAAGCGCTGGGCAAGGATCTGCCCACCGTCTCCGGGGTGGCCACATCGACGACGACGATCACCGGACCCGACGGCAACGACATCACGCTCTACATCAGCCGCCCAGAGGACGACGCCGGCGGCCCGCTGCCCGCCGTCGTCCATCTGCACGGGGGCGGTATGGCGATCGGCAGCGCGGCCGACATCGGCTACATGAGGATGCGTGAATACCTCGCCGCCACAGGGCTCGTCGTGGTCGGTGTGGAGTTCCGCAACTCCGGCGGCAAACTCGGCCCGCACCCATACCCCGCCGGTCTCAACGACTGCGCGGCCGCGGTGCGCTGGGTGGCCGCCAACCGCACAGAACTCGGTGTCAGCCACCTGATCGTGTCGGGGGAGTCCGGCGGCGGCAACCTCACACTGACCGTGGCGCACAAGGCCAAACGGGAGGATTGGCTGCACGAGATCGCCGGGTGCTACGCGCAGTGCCCGTACATCTCCAACCGCTGGCTCGACGAGTGCGAGGACCTGCCCTCACTGGCGGAGAACGACGAGTACTTCGTCAGCCGCCACCAACTCGCGCTGCTCGGTTCGATCTACAACCCCGACGGCTCTCACGCCGGCGACGCCACGTGCTGGGCTGCCGTTGCGACCGACGAGGAACTCAGTGGGCTTCCGCCACATGTCATTTCGGTCAACGAACTGGACCCGCTGCGCGACGAGGGCCTCGCCTACTACCGCCGCCTGCTCCGCGCGGGCGTTTCCGCGGTCGGCCGGGTGGTGGCGGGCACCTGCCATGGCGGCGACCTACTGTGTGGGGCTTATATGCCCGAGGTGTTCGACGCATCCATCCGCGACGTCAGCGGGTTCGCGAAATCGCTAGGTTAGTCGTCGATGTCGATCGCCGCTTGCTGGCCGCCGCCTGTTGCCGGGGCGGTGTTGACGACCGGCAGGGGCGGTTCGGACTTGGCGTTCGAGGACGGCTTGCCGGTGGCCCCTCGATACGGTGTGCACACACCGACGAAAGGCACGTCCTGACAGGGCCCCTGCGGCAGAGCGGGTGCGACGGGGGCGGAGAGAAGCGCGGCAGCCGCGACCGCGATCGCGGCAACTGCCGATCGAACCGTCACACCGAGCATCGTGGTTTCCTTCCGCCGATGCATATATGAACGCCGCTGTGCTCCAGGATAATCCCCGTAGGACGCCAAAAACAGGTCGTCTAGCTGGGCTTACAGTTAGCCTGGTTACGAAATTTGATCGCTGCGGGCATCCCACACGCGTTCCGTATGCGGGCCCACATCGGGGTCGTGCGTTTGCTGAAAGTTGCGCCCACCGCGTGCGTAGGTCGCGAGAACCGCTGCGGGAACGTCGGATTCGAGGATGGGTTCGCTGAGCCAGCGGCACGGCCGCACGTGAACCAGGTCGACAGCGGCGGCCTCGTCGGTGTCGTCACGGCGGTACGGGCCTTCGATCCGGCCCAACCAGAAAAGGCCATCCGCATCGCGTGTCCACACGAACGACCCGTCCTCGATATCGGCGAACCGGTCCACCCGGCGAGCCAGCCGCTCACCGAAACCCGCGTCGCCGAAACCGACGACCCCCACCGACAACGCCCGATCGAGCGATGCCTGCGGGTCGATGTCGTCGCGGCGGGATCGCATCGGAGCCCGGTACACGGCGGTCATCCGCGATATTCTGCCTGCGACATGGAGACGTTCAAGCGCTATCTGATGTTTCAGGGCATGATGTTCGTCTTCGGCATCGTCGGCCCGATCTTCCTCGTCTTGTACTTCGCGTCCCAACCGGACCCCACCATGCGGTGGGCGTACTGGATCGGGTTGTTCGTCACCGCGGCCGACATATTGATTGCCTTGGGGCTCACCGCTTCTGCGCAGACGAACCGCGAGCCCGCGCACACCCGCATCGCAGTGAAGCTCGCCGAGCGGCGTCGGCGCGACTGACTAGCGAAACGGTGTGCGGGCGTCGATGCGCCGCGACAGGCGGCCGGCTCCGCGCCAGACCCGGGCCGTCCAGTCCTCGTCCTCGTCGGTGACGAAGTTGCCCATCACCCGCACCGCGATGTTCATCAACGTCTCCGACCGCATGGCGAGCGGCCCGGTCGACGGCAGGAACCGCGGAAACGTCAGCAGCAGCGCGAGCCGCCGGGCCACCGAGAACCCGCGCGCATAGTGCGCCGTCAGCACGGCGGGCCACGCCTGCGAGAGATCGCCGGTGCCCAGCAGTTCGGCGGCCAGCCGGCCGGTTTCGAGACCGTAGTCGATGCCTTCGCCGTTGAGCGGGTTCACGCAGGCGGCCGCGTCGCCGATCAGCATCCAGTTCGGTCCGGCCACACCCGACACCGCACCGCCCATCGGCAGCAGCGCAGACAGGCCGGCGCGCGGTTCCCCGACGAAGCCCCATTCCTCACGACGTAGCCCGGTGTAATACGACATCAACGGCCGCAGCGCGGCGTCGGCCGGTCGCTTGGCCGTCGCGAGCGCACCGACGCCGATGTTCACCTCGCCGTTGCCCAGCGGGAAGATCCAGCCGTAGCCGGGCAGCACCGCACCCTCCGGCGAGCGCAACTCCAGATGCGAGGTGATCCACGGCTCGCTCGCGCGTGGCGTGGCGATGTAGCCGCGGATCGCCACGCCGTACACCGTCTCCTGATGCCATTCGCGGCCCAGCACGCGGCCGAGCGTCGAGCGGGCTCCGTCGGCGACAATCAGCTCGCCGCATCCGATCTCGGCTCCCGAGTCGAGGATCACCGCCTCCACGCGCCCCGAGGCGTCATGGCGTACGTCGACGGCCTTCTCGCCGAGCATCATCTTCGCGCCGTCGTCGACGGCGACCATGCGGATGCGGTCGTCGAGTTCGGTGCGGGGGACTGCGCTCGACGTCGACGGGAACGACGGCCCCGGCCATTCGATCTCGACGTCGGCCCCGAATCCGGACATTCGCAGGCCGCGGTGCTGCACCCGGTCGTCCAGCCACGGCCCGAGGCCCAGGCGGCGCATCTCCAGTACCGCGCGCGGAGTCAGCCCGTCACCGCAGGCCTTGTCGCGCGGGAACTGAGCCTTGTCGATGACGAGGACGTCGCGGCCGTTGCGCGCGGCCCACGCTGCGGCGGCCGAACCCGCCGGCCCGGCCCCGACGACGACCACGTCCCCTCGGGTATCCATGGTTCCCAGTATGTTGGCAGGGTGAGGACGCCAGCGACGGTGGTAGCCGGGGTGGACTTCGGAGATCCCGAATTCGCGCAGGAAGTGCGCGACGGGGTCGCCCGCATCGAAGACCTGATGGCCACTGAGCTCGGCAAAGCCGACGAGCTGATGGCCGAAGCGGTACAGCACCTGTTTCAGGCCGGCGGGAAGCGGTTCCGTCCGCTGTTCACGGTGCTCTCAGCCCGGCTGGGTCCGGACCCGGATGCGTGGCAGGTCACCGTCGCGGGCGCGGTCATCGAACTGGTCCACCTCGCGACGCTGTACCACGACGACGTGATGGACGAAGCGCAGGTCCGCCGCGGTGCCGACAGCGCCAACGCGCGCTGGGGCAACAACATCGCGATCCTGGCCGGCGACTACCTGTTCGCCACCGCCTCGCGCCTGGTCAGCAGGCTCGGGCCGGACGCCGTGCGCATCATCGCCGACACCTTCGCCCAGCTGGTCACGGGCCAGATGCGGGAAACCCGCGGCGCGGCCGAGCACGTCGACTCCGTCGAGCACTACCTGAAGGTCGTCTACGAGAAGACCGCATGCCTGATCGCGGCGTCCGGCCGGTTCGGGGCGACGTTCTCCGGCGCCGACGAAGAGCAGATCGAGCGGCTGAGCCGGCTGGGCGGCATCGTCGGCACGGCATTCCAGATCTCCGACGACATCATCGACATCGACAGCGATCCGGACGAGTCGGGCAAGGTGCCGGGCACCGACCTGCGCGAGGGCGTGCACACGCTGCCGGTGCTGTACGCGTTGCGTGACGACGGTCCCGCCGCCGACCGGTTGCGCGAGCTGCTGGCCGGCCCGGTGGAGAACGACGACGACGTGGCCGAGGCGCTTCGGCTGCTGCGCGGCTCGCCGGGCATGGCGAAGGCCAAGCAGACCGTCGCGCAGTACGCGGTGCAGGCCCGCGAGGAGCTCGCCCAGCTTCCCGAGGGGCCGGGCCGTCAGGCCCTGGCGACCCTGGTGGATTACACGGTCAACCGGCACGGCTGAGCGCTGGAACTTGCGGAGCCCGACTAAGCGTTGACTCAGCGGAGTCTTTCTTTCTGGAGGAGGAAGCGATGACCTGGCATCCGCACGCGAACACCGCCAAGACGTTCGCTCTGCTGGTGGGGTTCTCGGCGCTGATCGTGTTCATCGCCGCGCTGTTCCGCAACACGGCGCTCATCGGCCTGGCGGTGCTGTTCGCCGTCGGCATGAACGCCTACATGTATTTCAACAGCGACAAGATCGCGCTGCGGGCGATGCACGCGCAGCCGGTCACCGAGATGCAGGCGCCGGTGATGTACCGGATCGTCCGTGAGCTGGCCACCACCGCCCGCCAGCCGATGCCGCGGCTGTACATCAGCGACACCGACGCGCCGAACGCGTTCGCCACCGGGCGCAATCCGCGTAACGCCGCGGTGTGCTGTACAACCGGCATCCTGCAGATCCTCAACGAACGCGAACTGCGGGCGGTGCTCGGCCACGAACTGTCGCACGTCTACAACCGCGACATCCTGATCTCGAGCGTCGCGGGCGCGATGGCCGCGGTCATCACCGCGCTCGCCAACCTCGCCTACTTCGCGACGATGTTCGGCGGTAACCGCGAAGGCACGAATCCCTTTGCGATCCTGTTGGTTTCGATGCTCGGCCCCATCGCGGCGATGGTGATCAAGATGGCGGTGTCGCGGTCGCGGGAGTACCAGGCCGACCAGACCGGCGCGGAGTTGACGGGCGATCCGCTGGCGTTGGCCAGTGCGCTGCGCAAGATCAGCGCCGGCGTCGAGCAGGCGCCGCTGCCGCCCGACCCCAAGCTGGCCGATCAGGCGCACCTGATGATCGCCAACCCGTTCCGTGCGGGCGAGAAGATCGGCAAGCTGTTCTCGACGCACCCGCCGATCGGCGACCGCATCGCCCGCCTGGAGTCGATGGCCGGCCGCGGCCCGGGTTACTACTGACGCCTCACCGGTCAGGATCTGTCAGCCGCAGCTCGACCATCGGCAGGGCGGTGTTCTCGGTCGTGATCGGTGCGCCCAAGGTCGATTCGAGGACCGGCTTCATCGTCTCCCACGCCCGGCGGTGCCGGTCGACGTAACGACGCAGCGCGGCGTCAGCCTCGCCGATGCTGAGCGGACGTGCGATCGCGGGCATCGACGCCCGGGTCCCCACGGACACCTTCACCCGGGGCTCGGCCTCGACGTTCTTGTACCACTGCGCCCGAGTTCCGAAGCCGGACGCGACGATGTAAGCGTCCTGGTCAGGACGGTCGAGCACCTCGAGGAGCACTTGCCGGGTATGCCCTGACTTGCGGCCGACATGTTCGAGCAACAGGATCCGCGAGCCGAAGACAAATCCGAGGCGAGCTCGATACAGCCCGATTGGGGCCCGCATCAGCCGACGTGACCGCAGAGCCTTGACGCCTGCACCGACCAACACGTCCGAGGCTGTGCGACCCAGGTTCGAAAGCGCACGCATCGAAATCCTCCTTTGCTGTTCGTATGCGCCACCCGTGCGAGTGCGCTGTGTGAGCGGCCCGCAGAGTCCTTGTCTGCGTGCGTCAAAGGGGAGTAGAACCGACAGTACGGACCACCCCGACGGACGGCGAACCCAACGGAAGGGCGGTAGGTCGGTATGTCACCGGCGATGTCGTTGAGCGGGCCTGCCCGGTTGGAACAGCGGGTCGCGCGAATCTGCGCGCGGGCTCACGATCCGCTCGAACTATTGGCTGCGGTGGCCACCGCCGTGAGGGCCGAGATCTCATACGCCGCTGCGGGCTGGCTGCTCACCGACCCCGACACTCTGCTCATCACCGGGGTGCACGCCGAGAACGTCACACGTCAGCAGAACCTCGACCTCATCGAATGCGAGTTGACCACCGACGACGTGAACAAGTTCGTCGACCTCGCGCGACGGGACGTCCCGGCGGCGTCGCTCGGCATCGAGACCGCCGGTGACCTGAGCCGCAGCGCGCGGTGGTCGAAGATCTACCAGCCCAACGGATACGGCGACGAGATGCGCGGCGTCTTCAATTCGGGGTCGGTCACCTGGGGGCACTTCTGCCTGACCCGGCGGGCCGAGGATGCGTTCTTCACCGAGGGCGAGGTCGCGACGATGGCGGGGCTCTGCCCGCACGTGGCCAACGGCATCCGGGCATCCCTCCAACTCGGCGAGAAGCCCGCGCCAAGTGTTGCCGCAGCACCCGCACTGGTGATGTTCGCCGACGACGGCAGCATCGAGTCGATGACACCGCAGGTCACCGACTGGCTGGGGCCGGTCGAGGACGAAGGTTTGGAGAGCACCATCGTGCTGCACGAGGTCGCTCACCAGGCGCGTGTTCTCGCCGAAACCGGTGTCGGTGAGCCGGCGATGGCGCGCACCAGGGCGCGCTCGGGAGACTGGCTCGTGGTGCGGGCAGTCCGTATGGAGCGAGAGGGGTCCAGAACAGGTTGCACCGCAGTGGTTTTGGAACAGGCGCGGCGTTCGGACATTGCGCCGCTGCTGGTCCACCTGAGTCAGCTGACCCGTCGTGAGAAGGAGGTCACCCAGCTGCTGTTGACCGGCATGTCCACCAGGGAGATCGCCGGCCGGCTGTGGATCACCGCCGAGACGCTGCGCGGTCACGTCAAGGCGATCTTCGCCAAACTCGGTGTGAACAGCCGTCCGGAGCTGGCAGCACTACTCTCGCAAGATCTCGTCCTTCGGCGATGACTCTCGAAGCTCAGAAGCCGCCAGCTGCGCGGCGATCTCGTCGGCTACCCGTCTGGCGAGTGTTCCCACGAATCTCGTCAGCCCCGGCCGGTACACGTAGCCGACGAAGCGAAGACCCGGCAACACCTCGCCACCACGGCCGTCACGCGGCATGCCTCGCTGCTCGAGGACATCGAGGTGAGAGACCATGGCGTCCAGCCCGGTTCGGTACCCCGTGGCCGCGACGATGGAGTCGACCTGGACGGATGTGCCGTCTGCCAGGACCGCCCCATCGGGTTGCAGTCGGTCGACGGCTGCTACCACACGAAGCGAGCGGTCGCGGATCGCGTCGACCACGTGACGGTCGACGATCGCCGTACCCGCGCCGCGGCGTTTGAGTCCGGCGATCGGCCCCTCGGGCGGCGTGGAGAACCCGAAATCGCTGAGGTCACCGACGATTCCGCGCTGCACGGCGAGCAATAGCTTGTCGACGAGCCCGGCGGGCAGCCGGAGAAAGAGCGGCATCGGCAGATCGAAGGGCAGCCCGCCGACTTCGCGCAGAAGGATGTTCGGCGGAGTGCGCACCGCCAGCAACACCTCTGGGCAACCCGAGCGGCTCAACTCGTGGGCGATCTCGAGTCCGCTGGAACCGGCGCCGGCGACCAACACACGCTGGCCGGAGAACGGGTGGGCGTTGCGGTACTGCGCGGCGTGCACGACCTGCCCGGCGAAGCGGTCCTCGGTTGCCCAGTCGGGCACAGCGGGCTGATTGAAGATGCCCGTGGCGACCACGACATGGCGCGCCCTGCGCGGCCCGCCGTTGGTTTCAACGTTCCAGCCGCCGTCGGGCGCCTGATCGAGCCGGAGCGCGTCGACGCCGAGCTCGACGGCCACACGATGGCGTCCGGCGTAGGTCTGCAGATAGTCGACGTACTGGTCGCGGGTCGGAAACTGCCCGAAGTGGCGCGGGAACGGAGCGCCGGGCAAGGCGGAGTTACGCCGGCAGGTGTTGAACCGTAGGGCGTCGTAGCGGCCGGACCAGGCCGCGCCGATCTGCCCGCCGCGCTCCACGACGGTCACATCGATCCCTCGCGCATGCAATTCTGCGGCGCAGGACAAGCCGGCCGGACCGCTGCCGATCACCAGCACGGTGTGCGCGGTTCGCATTCGGTTCCTCCGTGACGTTGCCTGACTACAGCGTCGGCCGAAGCCGCGCTCGGCGCCACCCCACAGGTGGGGGGTTCACAACCGGCGGGTCGACGTCGGTAACACCGTGTCGACCTGCGGCGATGTGATTCGTATGCTGCGAGGATCCGCCGCACCCCTTAGGGTGTGGACCGTGCTGAACCGGGTGTTGATCGGCGTCGTCGGGTCCGCGGGGGCGGCCCTGATCGGCGCGCAAGGTATCGCCGTAGCTCAACCGTCCGAACCACCGCCGCCACCGGCGCCGAACGTCAATGCGCTCGCACCGGTGAAGCTGTCGGAGTTCGCGAAGATGGACGGCCACTGGTACGCGTTCAAGACCCCGGACGGGTTGACGTGCGTCCTGCAGCGCAACGGCGGCTACGGCTGCAGCGGCGCGATCCCCTCGGCACCGGACGGCGCGAACTTCGTCAGCGGCGGCCCGGGTGTTCCGCAGTTCTCCGCGACGACGGCCGACGTGTTCGCCGTCGTCGGCGACGCCAAGCCGCTTCCGGCCGGTTCGCGGATCAGCTTCCAGACCGTCAGCTGCGGCAGCGACGGCGGTATGACCACGTGCTCGGACAGCCGCAACCAGTCCGGCTTCGTGTTGTCCCCCGCGGGCAGCTACATCATCAACGGCGGCAGGGATCCGCTGCTCGAGCGGCCCGAGGGCACCAACCCCTTCTTCAACTGAGCGCTAGAACCCCGCGCCGTGCACCTCGTGCCCGGGCTTTTCGACCATCAGGCCGCGGTACGCCTCTTCGACACTGGAGCCGTGGTTGACCACTGCGTCGACCTCGCGAGCGATCGGCATCGAAATCCCGTACTGGTCAGCGAATTCCATGATGACGCTGGCGGCCTTGACGCCCTCGGCGACCTGGTTCATCGACGCGATGATCTCGTCAATCGGCTTGCCCGCGCCCAACTGCTCGCCGACGTGGCGGTTGCGGCTGCGCTGGCTGGTGCACGTGACGATCAGGTCACCGATGCCGGCCAGGCCGGCGAATGTGTCGCGGTGCCCGCCGGTCGCCTCGCCGAGTTTGGACATCTCGCGGATCGCGCGGGCCATCACCATCGCCCGTGTGTTCTCGCCGATACCGAGCGAGTAGCCCATGCCGACCGCGATCGCGTAGACGTTCTTCAACGCCCCGGCCATCTCCACGCCGACCACGTCGTCGGTGGTGTAGGTGCGAAACCGCTTGGTGCGGAACAGTCGTGCCAGGTCCGCCGCGAGTTGCTGGTCGGGCATGGCGAGCACCGCGGCGGCGGCGTACCCCTCGGCCACCTCGCGCGCGATGTTCGGCCCGGCCAGGATTCCGGCCGGATGTCCGGGCAGCACCTCGGAGACGACCTGGCTCATCCGATAGTTGGTGCCCTGCTCGAGACCCTTGACCAGCGACACCACCGGGACCCACGGCCGCAGCTCCCTGGCCAGTTCGGTGAGCACGGCGCGGAAGCCGTGTGACGGCACGCCCATGACGATGACGTCGGCGCACGACGCCGCCTCGGAAAAGTCCGTCGTCGCCTTCAGACCGTCCGGAAGCTCGACCTCGTTGCCCAGGTACTTCGAGTTGCGGTGGTTGTCGTTGATGTCATCGGCGGTCTCCGCAGAGCGCACCCACTGCAGCGTCGGCCCGCGGCGGGCGCAGATGGACGCCACGGTGGTGCCCCAGGAGCCTCCACCGAGAACGACGACTTGGGGAACACGTTGCGCAGGTGCCATGCCGATCAGGGTAGGTCGGACGGCCCAAAACCAGGGCGTATTCGGAAACGACGGCTCAGTGTGCGCGCCGATTTCTGCGGCAGGGCCGTGCTTGACCGGGTCGACCCGACCCTCAGGCAGAAGTGGGCGCACTCACGCTAGGTGGCTCCGAGCGCTCAGCGGTAGTTGACGAACTGCAGTGCCACGTCGAGGTCGGCGCCTTTGAGCAGGGCGATCACCGCCTGCAGATCGTCGCGCTTCTTGCTGCTGACGCGGATCTCCTCGCCCTGGATCTGTGCCTTGACGCCCTTGGGGCCCTCGTCGCGGATCAGCTTGGTGATCTTCTTGGCCTGCTCGCTCGTGATGCCCTGTTTGATCTGGCCGCTGACCTTGTAGGTCTTGCCCGACGCCTGCGGATCGCCGGCGTCGAACGCCTTCATCGAGATGTCGCGGCGCACGAGCTTCTCCTTGAACACGTCGACGGCGGCCTTGGCGCGCTCCTCGGTCGAGCTGGTGATGACGACGGTCTCCTCGCCCTGCCACTCGATCGACGTGTCGGTGCCGCGGAAGTCGTAGCGGGTGGCCAGCTCCTTGGCGGCCTGGTTCAGCGCGTTGTCCACCTCCTGGCGGTCGACCTTGCTCACGACATCGAACGATGAATCCGCCATGGATCGGTCCTCCTAGATGCTCGACTGAGGGTCTGGTCCCGTTTTCGTCTTCGGACCATCCTCGTTGTACCCTGCAAGTCGCACCAAACCGGGTCACCCGGCGGTGCAGCACCCAGGCAGGTTGCCCGAGCGGCCAATGGGAGCGGACTGTAAATCCGTCGGCTTACGCCTACGCAGGTTCGAATCCTGCACCTGCCACGCTATTCAGGTCGTTTGAGCGGGCCTGATGTGTTATGACCGCTCGCTTCCACCTCCTACGGCAATGCCCGAAGCACCACGCCTCGCTGCCGAGAGCCCTTTAGCGCAGCGAGCGTCTCCTCGGACGGCGCAGCGGTGAGCATGGCGACGAAGTCGTCGAGCAGTGCGCTCACGTGCAACGCGTACGACGCGACCGGTTGTCCGAAAGAGCGATATCGGTGACGGTCGGCGCACGCGTGCACACACATTGCGGAGACCTTGTGGATCCGCTCGTCGCGGATGGCTCGCGGAATGTGCTTGGTGAGATCGCCGACCCTTCGGACGTACTCGCGATGGGACTGCGCGTGCTCCTCCGGTAGCGAGGCCAGCGGGCTGACTGACGAGTCATAGCGCAGTAGCTGTTCGAGGAACGATACGTAGAAGCAATTCTCGTCCTCGGCCATCTCGATGAGCGGCAACTGGTGCGCCTCGACAATGCCCCGTAGGTCATCGGAGCCGGCGCGCGCCGCCAGCAGCCGGCGTCGCTGCGTCAGGTGTTCCAGCCGGTTCAGCAGGATCGCTTGCACCAGAGCCTCTTTGGACCCGAAGTGGTACTGCACCGCCGACTTGTTGGCCATGCCCGCCTCGGTGCCGATTTGACGAAGCGGCACACCGTCGAGACCGCGTTGGGCGAACAGCCGCTCCGCGGTGAGCACCAACTGTTGCTTCGGCGACAGTTCCACTGACACGGACATGGCAAGACAATCTCATACTGGACGGATTAAGTCTAGGGACTTAAAGTGCAGTCATTCGTCTTCACCGAGAGAGGTGCCTGTGAGCACGAACCCGCCTTATCAGGACGTGATGGTCGCCGACCCGGTCGTCGGGCCGGTGTGGGAACGGCCGGGGTTGAGTCGGCGAGACCGCCGGTTCGTCACGCTGACCTGCGTGTGTGCACTCGAAAGCGTCGACCTCATGAACCAGCACATGTACGCCGCACTGGCCAGCGGCGACATCACCTACGAGGAACTGCTCGAATTCGTCTTGCACTTCGCGGTGTACTGCGGCTGGCCGCGGGCGTCGGAAGCCGAAGGCGCGGCACGTAATGAGTGGGTTCGATTAGCAGAAGAGCGGGGTGAGGAAGTACCGCCGAGGCCAGAACTCCCGACGGAATCGCTTGGGCCGACGGATCACGACGTTCGCCTCGACGAGGGTGAGAAGTGCTTCGTCGACGTGAACCTGCTGCCGGCTCCGCCGCGGGACTCGCCGTACTTCCAGGCCGGCATCCTGGCATTCGTCTTCGGCCACCTCTGGCAACGACCGAACCTCGGCCGTCGTGAGCGCCGGTTGATCACGGTCGCTGCGGTCGGGGTGTCCGGTGCGCTCGGGCCGATCTATTCCCATGTCGGGTCGGCCCTGGAGTCCGGCGACATCAGCCGTTCGGAGATGAACGAAGTCATTTTGCAGTTCTCTGCCTACAGCGGATTTCCCAAGGGCCGGGTCCTCCAGACAGCCGCAGACCAGTCGTGGCAGCGCATCGCGGCCGCCATGCCAACCGCCAATGCGAAAGGAGTCTGATGTCGAAGTCACTGGCAGGAAAGGTCGCCTTCATCACCGGCGCGGCGAGAGGGCAGGGCCGTGCGCACGCCGTGCGGTTGGCTCGTGAAGGAGCCGACATCATCGGAGTCGATATCTGCGAGAACATCGCGTCGATGACGTATCCGAATGCCTCGATGGCCGACCTCGACGAAACCGAGAGGCTCGTCGAGAAAGAAGGTCAACGCATGGTGGCGCGCAAAGGCGATGTTCGGAGCTATCGCGACATGCTAACCGCGGTGGATGCCGGCGTTGAGCAGTTCGGCCGTATCGACATCATCATCGCCAATGCCGGAATCGTCCGTCTAGCAGGCGAATCAGACGATTTCATGCAGGATTGGCAGGATGTGATCGACACCAACCTGACCGGCGTCTACCACACCATCCGAGCCGCGTTGCCCGTCATGCGTGGGGGCAAACAAGGTGGATCGATTGTCATCACAAGCTCCACGGCGGGTCTGAAGGGCACCGCCTCGCTCAACGCCAGCGGAAACGCCTACGCCGCAGCCAAACGCGGCGTGGTCGCACTGATGCAGAACATCGCCAACTACCTTGCCCCCGAATGGATCCGGGTGAACACCATCCACCCCACCGGAGTGCTCAGCGGAATGACGCAGAACGAGGCGATGGACGCGCTGATGGCGCAGGCGGCTGAAGGCGGCCAGAATGCGATCTCGGGCATGGAGAACGCGCTACCGCTGCCCATCCTCCAACCCGAGGATGTCGCCCACGCTGTAGCTTTCCTGGTTTCGGAGGAGGCCAAATTCATCACCGGCATTCAGTGGCCGCTCGACGCAGGCTTCACGGTTCGGTGAGGCAACTGTGAGATCACTGAACGGTGCGACGGCCGTCATCACCGGCGGAGCCAGCGGCATCGGATTGGCGACCGCGCACTCCCTGGCCAAGCGGGGAGCGCGGCTCGTGATTGCCGACATCCACGCCGACAACGCGGATCGGGCAGTGGCGGACATCAGGGCCGACGGCCACACGGCAGAAGCCTTCGTGTGTGATGTCGCCAAGGAGCAGGCATTCGCAGATCTCGGCGAATTCACGCGGCAGCGCTACGGATCGGTCGACATCGTCATGAACAACGTCGGCGTTTTGACCAGCGGCCGACCCGACCATCTCCCGGTCGGCGAATGGGAACGGATCATCAAGATCAACCTGATGTCCGTCGTTCGGAGTAACGCCGTCTTCCTGCCTCAACTCATTTCGCAGGGGCACGGCCATATCGTCAACACCGCCTCGTTCGCCGGGCTCTACACGTATTCCTACGATCGGATTCCGTACGCGGCGACGAAGGCCGCAATTATCCAGATCTCCGAAGGCCTCCGGCTCTACCTGCACCCGCACGGCATCGGCGTCACCGTAGTGTGTCCGGGTCCGGTGGCGACGAACATCCTCGCGACGATGCCCCCTACCTTCGGGCCAGAGGTCCAGACCGGCCTGCCCGGAGAACAATTCGGCATCCTGCAACCCGAGGAAGTCGGCGAGCAGGTCGCAGAGGCGATTCTCAACGACACCTTCATGGTCTACACCGACGATCAGGTGCGTGATCTCCTCGTCGAGCGCGCGACGGACTGGAACTCCTTCATCGCAAAACAGACCGAGAAGCTGGCTCAACGCTGAGTTCGGCGCGGCCCCGCGAGACACTTGACCGGCGGTCCAGCCAGGTCCAGTGTTTTTGCATAGGCCGCCAACCGCGCGCCGGCCAGTGAGGACTGCTCATGAGCATCGACGACGATCCGGTCAGCACGCTCGATGATCTACGTAGCGATCTCGCGCGCCGGCACAAGTGGACACCCAGCAGCGGCGCCTCGGTGGACCCGGCGGTCGTCGACGCCGATATGGCGGCCCTCGACCGCGACGGCTACCTCATTTGGGAGAACCTGCTCAGCGACGACGAGTGCCGGCAGATCAAAGCGACGGTCGCACCCTGGCTCTCGCACACCGGCCGCAACTCCTTTGAAGGGCACCGCACACAGCGCATCTACAGCCTGCTGAGCAGGACCCGCGGGTGCGACCGACTCGTCGACCATCCGCGGGTGCTCGCGGTCCTCGACCGGCTGCTGATGGACAACTACCTCCTGTCGGCCCTACAAGCCATCAACATCCAGCCCGGCGAGACCGCGCAACTGCCTCATCACGACGACGGGTTCTATCCGATTCCGCGGCCCCGCGCTCCGCTCGCCGCCGCGACGATGTGGGCGATCGACGATTTCACCGCCGACAACGGCGCCACCGTGCTCTACCCGGGCAGTCACCGCTGGGGCAGGCGGCGGCCCGAGCGGGGCGACCCCGCGATCCCCGTCGTCATGCCTGCCGGCTCGTGCGTCTTCTTCGTCGGCACCCTCTGGCACGGCGGCGGCGCCAACACCACCGACAAAGCGCGACTGGCCGTCACCGCCCAGTACTGCCAGCCGTGGCTGCGGCCGATGGAGGCCTTCACGCTGTCGATCTCCCGCGACACGGCGCGAGAGGTCTCCGACGACATCCGGCGCATGATCGGCTACAGCATTCACCCGCCGTTCGTCGGCGCCGTCGACGGTCTGCACCCGCTGCGGCTGTTGGAGCAGCCATAGTCGACATTGCCACTGAGGTTGCTGCAAAGCCGACGCAACAACCCGGTGTGCAATCTCGACGCTAGGACGCCACCCGCGAGCCGAAAGCCGGCCGAGCGGTGACCAGCGCCTCGGCCGGAAAAAGCTGGTCCGCCAGGGCGAGCCAGTCCACGGTTTGATCCTCAGGGGCGTGCGTCGCTTCGAACATCGTCGGTTCCTTCGTTTGGTCTTGGACCAATCGTCGACGTCAAGCGCCGCGCGCGTAATGGCCGCCGAGCCAGTTTCGGCTGCGCGATCGGAAGCCTTTCCTATCCGCCAGGTAAGGGTCGCAACTCAGAACGCGTCGGGATCACCGGGTTCGGTTTCGAGCACCTCACGGTTGAAGATCAACATCTTGGCGAAGTACAGCCCGCCCGCCGCTACGACGCCCAGGACGATCAGGTCGGGGACCAGTGAGTCCGAGGGCGACATCAGCGCCACCAACGAGAACACCACCCAGATGATGGCGGCGATCGCCACGGGCACCTCGAAGCGTCCCAACCCGAACGCACCCTCCCTGCGGCCCAGCCGCTTTCGCACCGACAGGTACAACACGGAGATGGCTCCGTAGATCAGCGCCGGAAGGATCGTCGACCCGACAATCAGCTGCAGCAAGGCCTGACCCGGCAGCGCCACCATGAGAGCGACGCCCACGACGAACATCAGCACGGTCGCGGGAATCGGCGTACGGGTGCGCGGGTTGACTCGGCGGAACAAGGTGTAGCCCGGGAAGCGGGAATCACGAGCCATGGCGAACACGATGCGAGAGCAGGAGGCCAACATCACCATTCCCGCACCGAACATCGCAAACGCGATTCCCGACAACAGGATTCGCTCAGTGAGGGATCCCAGCTGGTCGCGGATGATCGTCGCCACCGGCGATTCGCTGTTGCTGACCTCCGGAATGCTCTTGATGCCGACGGTGAGGGTGAAGATGAAGATGAACCCCAGGACGGCCGATGCCAGCACCGAGGTGACGATCGCCCGCGGGACGCTGCGGTAGGGGTCCTTGGCCTCCTCGGCCAGGTTGGCCGCCGAGTCGAAGCCGACCAGCGTCACCAGTCCCATGACCATCCCGGCCATCAAGCCGCCGCCGATTGCGAAGTAGTCGGGTGAGCCGGCGGCGATGCCATGCGATACCACGTTGTCGACGGTTCCGCTGCCGCCGAACATCATCACCGCACCGAGCGCGATCACCAGCACCACGACGATCGTCAGCTCCAGCGCCACCGCCGTCGAGGTGACCATTCCGAGCAGTCGGGTCGAGGCGATGACGAGCACCGTTTGCGTCGCCAACACCGCCAGCGTGATCGCCCGCGCCACATCCTCGTCGGGCGCCATACCCAGCAGCGGCATGAGCGCCTGGCTGGCGAGCGCGTTGTCCATGGCCACCACGCCGATGGCCAGAAACCAGAACGTCAACCACCCGAAGAACCAGCCGACCTTCGGGTTCGCCAGCCTCGATGCCCACTGATAGGAGGAGCCGCTGAGCGCGATCCGAGCGGCGAACTGGGCGACGACAAGTGCCACCAGGGTCTGCCCGGCCGCCGCGACCAACCACAGCCAAATGCCGACGGGTCCTGAACTCTGAAGCACCGCACCATAACTAGCGAAGACGCCGACCGCAACCGAGATGAACGCGAACGAGATCGCGAACACCTGGAACGAGCCGAGACTCCGCTTCAGTTCGGGCGTATAACCGCATTCTCGAGACTCGTCATCGGCGGATTGACCCTGCACGACGCCCTCCGTGGTCATCCACCCATCCCTTCTGAAGTTAGGTGAACAGTATGGCACCGGATATTTCGCGGTCGTCAATTCGGTGATTATCTTCGCCGCTGATCTGTACGTTCGGAGAAGTGTCCTCAGTCGTCGGAAGGTCAACGGTCATGACAGAGGTTGCACCGGACGAAACAGACGCAGACGAAACGGTGAGGACTGTGGCTACGAGCCGGAACTCAACCGCTCCCTCGGGGTTGACGGGAGACGTTGTGCGGCCCGGAGACTCGGGCTACGACGCGGCCCGAATGGGCTACAACCACCTGTTTGCCCCGCAACCCGACGCGGTCGGGTTCTGCGCCGACACACAGGAGGTGGTCGACGCCGTGTCATGGGCGCGGCGCAGCGGCGTGCCTCTGCGGGTGCGTAGCGGACGCCACTGCCTCGAGGGCTGCTCACCCGCCGGTACGGCATGGCGTCTGACAATCTGCTCGCGGCGGAGGTCGTCGTGGCCTCGACCGACGGTGGCGCGACGACGGTCATCGCCGACGAGCAGAACAGCCCGGACCTGTTGTGGGCGTTACGTGGCGCAGGCAACGGCAATTTCGGGATCGTCACATCGCTGACGTACCGCATCCATCCCGTGAAGCACACCATCCATGTCGTGGCGACAGCGCAGCGCCCCACATGCCGACGATCGGCTCACCAGCCAGTTGGAGATCCGCCCCGACAAGGTGGTGCTGGTGGCCAGGCCTCGAAGACCGGCGAAAGCTGCTCGAGCCCCGGCCACGTCGATGAAGCCGCGAACTGGAAATTCCTGTCGCAGTTCGTCTATGCACCGTATCCGCCGCAAGCCATCGACCTCGTCACATCGTTCATGGCTAAGGCCCCGACGCCGGATTGCAACTACTTCACCAACGCCTTCGGTGGCACAGTGCGAGCAAGTGAGCCGCCCGGCGGTTCTGCCTTCGCGCATCGCGATGCGCTGTTCTACGCTGAGCCCGGCGCGGGGTGGGGTGTCCGCGGCGGGATACCGGCCGCCGGCGATCCGCTGACGGACGAGTGCCTGACATGGTGCGCCGAATTCGGAGAAGCCTTGCAGCCGTATGCGAGTGGCGCCTACGTCAATGTCCCGAATGCCGGTATGCCGGAACGGCTGGTGGTTTCTGGACGCCCGCGTAGACATCGGCCCACCGTGCGTCGTCGGTCGAGACTTGTGGCTTGCCGACTGCAAGGATCGGCGCCAGTATCTGCTGGGCCTCGGCCGAGGACCCGTCGACCAGCACCGCCATGGGAATCGGCGTATTGGGGGGACAACGTCGAAAGGTTGCGCGCGATCAAGGCGAAATACGACCCTCAGAACGTGTTCGCCTTCGAGCAGAGCCTTTCGGCCGACGGCGGCTGATAACGCTTCACGCCGGTCTGAACCGCACCGCCGCGATACGTTCCCGACGAACCACATCCGCGAAATCCTCGGCCGACGGTATGCCGTCGTCGCGGAACTTCAGCCCCATCATCGTCGGGGCACGCTTGGCGCCCCAGGCTTTCGCGCAGCGGTGCGACAACTCGGCGACGAGCGCGGTGTCGGTCAGCAGTTCACCGCGCATCGTCGTCGTCCTACCGTCGAGCAGTATGTCCGCGGTCGCCCCGTCGCGGAAGTTGTTCTTCCATCCCGCTGAGGTCAACGCATACAGTTCGCCGTCAATTCGATGGGCGCTCACCGGGATTGAGTATCGGCGTCCGCTCTTGCGGCCGACGACGTTGACCACCATCATGCGGCTGCGCAGTGGTCCGGCGAGGGGAGTGCGCAGCAACCTGCCGATCAAGGGGTTCACGATCCGCAGCACCCTGTCGGACGGGTGTGCCGCCGTGACAGCGGGGGTTTGTTCTGCCATGGATGTCACGGTATGACGGGGCGGTCCCGCAGAAGCGGTTCTCGCCAAAGTCGAAGCGCATGTGCCCAGCACCGTCGATGAGCGGTCCCAACGCTGGTGACGCTGATGTGACGCCTGTGGTTCGAGCGGGAGATTACGCCTACGTCGGTTGGTCCGTTCCTCATGTCGGCTCCAGCCGTGCAAGATGGTCGTGGAGCATCCCCGAACGGCACGGAGGCGGGTACATGCCTGAAGTCCAGTCCGCACCATCCAGTATTGGTGTCCTGACCAGCGGCGGTGACGCCGCCGGCATGAACGCAGCGGTACGCGCCGTCGTGCTTACCGCCGCGCACCACGGCATCGACGTGTATGCGGTCCACGAGGGATACCACGGGCTCGTCACAGGTGGTGACCTCATCCGGCGTATGGAACCGATTGATGTCGAGGCAATCCTGCACCAGGGCGGTACTGTCATCGGCACCGCCCGATCGAAGCAGTTCAGAACTCGTGAAGGCCGGCGATCGGCCGCGCGCAACCTGGTCGAGCACGGTATCGACGCCCTAGTGGTGATCGGCGGTGACGGCAGTCTTGCGGGGGCAAACCTGTTCCGTCAGGAGTGGTCGGGATTGCTCGCTGAATTGGTTGAGGCCGGGGACATCTCGCAGGACCTGGCGGATGATCATCCTTTTCTGCGACTTGCTGGTTTGGTCGGGTCCATCGACAACGACATGGCAGGCACCGACATGACGGTAGGCGCCGATACGGCGTTGCACCGGATCATCGAGGCCTTGGATGCCTTGCACAGCACCGCTGCCAGCCACCAGCGCACCTTCGTGGTGGAAGTGATGGGCAGGAACTGCGGCTACCTCGCCCTCATGTCGTCGCTGGCGACCGCCGCGAGTTGGGTCCTCATACCCGAACAACCGCCAGGCGAGGGCTGGCGAGAGCGGATGTGTCGCGACATCAAGGCGGGCCGATCGATCGGCCGTCGACACAGCGTGGTCGTCGTCGCCGAGGGTGCCCACCGCGACGGCAACCGGATCACCGCCGAACAGGTCAGAGAACTGCTGGAGGACGAACTCGGTGAGGATGTCCGCATCACCGTCTTGGGTCACGTCCAACGTGGCGGTGCGCCAAGCGCTTTCGACCGCTACCTGGCAACGCACTTCGGCTTTCTGGCTGTGGAACGACTGCTTGCCGACACGCCCGACGCGCCCGCGCAACTGATCGGATTGCGGGGTAACCGCGTGGTTGCCTCGCCACTGATGGAGTGCGTGGAGCGGACCCAAGAAGTCGCCACACGAATGAAGTCACGGGACTATGCGGGAGCGATTCAGGCGCGCGGGGGACATTTCGCGGAATCGTGCAGGGTCCTGGACACCATCCAACAGGCTGCGCCGCGGCCCGCCGAGGCAAAGCGCTTCCGGATCGCCGTTGTACACGCCGGCGGACCGGCGCCCGGGATGAACACCGCGGTGCGCGCCGCCGTCCGACTCGGCCTGGATCGCGGCCACACCGTATTGGCGGTCAAGAACGGGTTTCGGGGATTAGCCAACGGTGACGTACACGAGATGGGTTGGATGGATGTCAGCGGCTGGGTGTCCGAGGGGGGCGCCGAGATCGGCACCAATCGCTACGTGCCCGACCGGGCCGGTATCGCCCGGATCGCCGAACAGATAGCCGCTCACCGTATCGACGGGCTCATCGTCGCCGGCGGATGGGCGGGTTACCGGGCCGCTCACGAGCTCTATCGGCATCGGCAGGAGTATGACGCCCTTGACATCCCACTCGTGTGCATGCCGATGACCATCAACAACGATGTCCCGGCAAGTGAATTGAGTATCGGCAGTGATACCGCGCTGAACAGCATCGTCTCCGACGTCGACAAGATACGGCAGTCCGCGGTCGCCACGCGACGAGTGTTCATTGTCGAAGTGATGGGCCACGACTGCGGTTATCTTGCCCTGGTCAGCGGGCTGGCCACCGGTGCAGATCGCGTCTACCTACCGGAGGAGGGCATCACACTGAACGCCCTGACCGCCGACGTGCACGCGCTCGCGGACCGTTTCCGAGCCGGCAAGCGGGTGGGCCTGATCGTGCGCAGCGAAGGCTCCGACCGCGTCTACACCACCAGATTCATTACCGCACTGTTCGAGAAAGAAGGCGCGGAGTTGTTCGATGCGCGGGAGGAGGTTCTTGGCTACGTCCAGGAGGGCGGAAACCCGTCGCCGTTCGACCGGGTGCAGGCGACGATCATGACCGCCCGCTGTATCGGATTCCTCTCAGAACAGCTCTCGTCCGGTGGCCGCGCCGGCGCAATGCTCGGATTTCAGTCCGGCGAACTGCGATTCACCGATCTCGCGCATTACCCGACGCTCATCGAGGACAACGCTCAGCGACCGGTCGAACAGCAGTGGTGGGACCATCGTCACCTGGCTGACGTCATGCGCGACTAAAGGGGCGGCCACGATGCGAAACTCGTGATTGCGCGGCAACGTCGCGCCGGGCAAGCGCGCTGGCGCACTCCCGAAGTGTCGCCGAAGTCCTTGCGGTATTGGGCAGTTCCGCAGACGGGCTCGACGGCGCCACCATGCACAAGCGGCTGGATGTGTTCGTCACCTCGTCAAGCTCTCGGCCCCAGGTGTTTTCGGGGTGTTGGTCGCCCTCACGCCCGCGACCGCGGCTCCACCGACGAGTCGACTACAGACCCAGCGACGTCTGCGCCTGCTTGAGGGTCGCCGCAGAACCCTGCAAGCTGAGCAGTTCGGAGACCGACAGCGGCACTTCGAGCACCCGGCCCGCACCCGCGGCTGTCACGACCGTCGGCAATGACAGGCAGACATCAGTGATCTCATAGACGCCGCGCTGCACGGTCGACACCGGCAACACCCGGTGTTGGTCGTAGAGGATTGCCTCGATGATCCGGGCGGTCGACAGTCCGATGGCCAGGCTCGTCGCGCCCTTACCGGCGATGACCTCGTAGGCCGCGTTGACGACGGCCGCCGATATCTCGTTACGGGTCGGTTCGTCGAACACCACAGTGCCGTCGATGCGGAACTTCTCGGCAGGCACCCCGCCGATCGACACGCTCGACCACAGCGGGATCTGCGAATCGCCGTGTTCGCCCACGATGAAGCCGTGCACATTGGCGACGGCGAGGTCAGCCTGCTGAGCGATCAGATAGCGAAACCTGCTGGAATCCAACACCGTCCCGGACCCGAAAATCCGGCCGTCGTCAGTGCCCACCGCCTCGACCGCGGCGTAGGTGACGACGTCGACCGGGTTGGTGACGAACACGATGACCGCGTCGGGTGACTGTTCGAGCAGCTGTGGCGTCAACGATTGCGCCATCGCCACATTGGCGGTCGCCAAGTCCAGTCGGGTCTGCCCCTCGTCCTGTTTGGCGCCTGCCGTGACGATGATGATCCTCGAACCGGCGGTGATGCCGATCTCATCAGAGCCGATGGTGGGGCAGTGAGGTACGAACTGGCTGCCGTGATTGAGGTCGAGCAGCTCGGCGCGGACCTTCTTGGCGTTGATGTCATAGAGCGCCAGGGCGCCCGCGGAGCCCCGGATCAGGCAGGCGTAGGCGATCGCGGTGCCGACGCTGCCCATCCCGACGATGCTGACCTTGTTCGACAGTCCCTGCGATGTCTTCCTCATGGCTCCATAGTCGACGATGCGGGGCTGTTCCGGATCGATCCAGACGGAAATGCGACGAAAATCAGCCTGCCGCCGGGTTTTCCGTCCTCCGGACCGGAGTCAGTACAGCGGCCACCAGACCGGGATCACCACCATCGCGACCGCGAACCACGCCACCATCGTGACGATGCCGAGCCGCCAGTAGTCGCCGAAGCGGTAACCACCCGGGTTCAGCACGATCATATTGGCCGGTGTGGCGATCGGAGTCAGCAGCGATGCCGCACCCGCGAGCGCCACGAGCATCAGCGTCGCCTGCACCGAGATACCGCTGTCCGTGGCCGCAGCCACGGCGATCGGTATCACGACCAACACCGTGGCAACGTTGGAGATGAACTGTCCGAGCACCGCCGTGAGCACGAAAAGCACGGCGAGCAACAGATACGGGCTGCGGTTGCCGACAAGATCGACGATCGGGCGGGCGATCTGCTCTGCCGCCCCGCTGGCCTGGATCGCAGTGGACAACGGGATCAGCGCACCGATGAGAATGATCGTCTGCCATGGGATTGCGCGGTACACCTGGTCCGTGCGCACCACGCGCGACGCCACCATTGCCAGTGCGGCCAGCAATGCCGCCACCGCCGGCGGCACGATCCCCGTCACCAGTAACACGATCATCATTGTGAGCACAGCAATCGCACGGGGCGCGGTGCGGTTGAGCGCGACCGTCTGACGTCTCACCTCTTCGGTCGAATCCACGACAAGCAAGCCCGACGCCGTCAATCGGTCGATCGCCGCCCATTGGCCGTGGACCAGGATGGTGTCGCCCTGCGCCAGTTCGACAACGCGGGCGCCCACATCGGAGTTCATCCGGTGCACGGACAGGATGGTGAGCCCGGCCCAGGCGAGCCCGGGGAAAGCCTGCTGCCCCAACCAGTCCGACCGGGGTGGAACCACCAGCTCGGCGAGCCCGGTGTCGGGGCCCAACAGGTCGTCGGATTGTCCACCCGGCAGATGCTCGACCGAGCTCCCCGCGCGTTTCCCAAATGCGGCGACTACGTCGTCGTTCCCGTCCACGGTGAGCACATCTCCTGGCTCGAGCCGGTGATGGTCGTCAACGACCCGGCCCCCGCGCGATTGCGCCGCCACCAAAATCAGATCCCCGCCGGCCGGCTCCGCGTCTGCACCGTGCGGACTGACAACGTCGCGCACCGGCACACCTACCGCAGCCGACCCATCATCGATCGTGAGCCGGAAGAGGCGGCGATTCAGCCCCCAGTGCTCCATGAGGCGCGGCAGGTACCCGCTGAAGTCGCTGGGCAGGGTGGTCGACTCCCGCTCCGGCAACAACCGACGGCCGAACACCACCGCAACCAGCACGGTCACGAGCACCAGCGGGACACCGACCAGCGCGAATTCGAAGTAGCCGAACCCGGAACCGCCGTTGTCGCGCGATGCGTCGTAGATGAGGACGTTCACCGGGCTGCCGCCCAGCGTGAGCAGCGCCCCCGCACTGGCGCCAAACGCCAACGGAATCAATACTTTCGATGGCGCGATCCGCGCCCGTCGCGACACCGACACCGTCACCGGGACCAGTGCTGCGGCCGCACCGTTGACGGTTATCACCGCGCTGACCACTGCGCCGAGAGACATCACGGTGGCCGTCAAGCGGGCGTATGCCCGCCCTGCCAACCGAGTCAGCGTCCGGCTCACCCAGGCGGTGACCCCGGATGCCTCCAGGCCCTCGCTGACCACGAAGAGCGACGCGATGAACACGATCACCGCATCGCCGAATCCGCTGAACAGCGTCCTCGTGTCGACCAGCCCGGTGAAGTACAGCAGCAACGCCACACCGATCGCGACCACCTCGACGGGGAGCCGGTTCCAGATGAACAACACGACGGCGACCCCGACGATCACCAAGCTCAGTGTTGCTTCAGACATTCTGTGGACATTCGATCGTTTCACCTGCGCTGGTTGTACGGCGTTCCGAGGTGGTCTGACGCACGCTGTGGTTCGATTATCGCGGCGATGACCATAACTCCGCGGTGATTTCACGACGCCGCCCCTCGACGAGCGGCCACTCCGGAAAACAGCAACGTCCGCCGATCACGGCATGCGATCGCCGCGGGGTGGCGATAATGGCGTCATGGCAGCCCCTCCTGAGTTCGAGATTGCCCCCTGGGAACTGCGGTGGTCCGGCTTTGATCTCGACCTACTGCCTGACGTCGAATCGATCTTCGCCCTCTCGAACGGCCACATCGGCCTGCGTGGATCCCTCGACGAGCGAGAGCCGGTCGGCACACCGGGCACGTTTCTGAACGGGTTCTACGAGAACCACGAATTGCCTTATGCAGAAGGCGGATACGGCTATCCCGAGGACGGCCAGACCATCGTCAACGTGACGGATGGAAAGATCATCCAGCTGTTCGTTCAGGACTCGCCGATGGATATGCGCTACGGCAGGGTGGTCGAACACGAACACATCCTCGATTTCCGTACCGGAACGCTGCGCCGCAACACGGTCTGGGCGTCACAGACCGGACGGTGCGTCCGAATCAGCTCCGAGCGCTTGGTCTCGTTCACCCAGCGCGCGGTGGCCGCGATCCGCTACGAGGTCGAGCCGCTGGACTCGTCCCTGGAACTGGTGGTGCAGTCCGACTTGCTGGCCAACGAGGCGGTGGTCACCGCGAGTGACGATCCGCGGCTGGCGGCCGCACTGGATCATCCCCTGGTCGCTGAATTCGCTTTCGCGGAGCGAAGTTCCGCAGTGCTCGTCCATCACACCAGACATTCCGGTTTGCGGGTCGCCGCCGGCATGGACCACCAGCTCGACCTTCCGTCCGGCGTCGCGTGCGATATCCGCGCCGAAGACGACCTGGCGCGCATGACCGTCGCGGTCGACGTCGACAAGGGCCAAGTACTGCGGATGACGAAGTTCATCGCGTACGGATGGTCGAGCAGGCGCTCGACAGAGGCGTTGCGGGCGCAGGTGGAGGCCGCGCTCGCGCAGGCGAAGCAGACCGGGTGGGACAATCTGCTGTCAGCGCAACGCGAATACCTCGATGGGTTCTGGTCCCACGCCGATATCGAGATCGATGGAGATCCGGAACTCCAACAGGCGATCCGGTACGCGTTGTTCCAGGTGCTGCAGGCGGGGGCCCGCGGTGAAAGCCGACCCATCTCGGCGAAGGGCCTCACCGGAACCGGATACGGCGGGCACGCCTTCTGGGATACCGAGATCTATGTGCTGCCCATGCTGACCCATACCATGCCGGAAGCGGCGGCCGCTGCGCTGCGCTGGCGGCACTCGACGTTGCCGAGCGCCAAGCGACGGGCGCGTGAACTCGCCCATGACGGAGCGATGTTCGCGTGGCGGACGATCAACGGTGACGAGTGCTCCGGCTACTGGCCCGCTGGGACGGCGGCCGTGCACGTGACGGCCGACATCGCCTATGCGACAGCGCAATATGTCGCTGCGACCGGAGATCGGCAATTCGAGAACGACTACGGCGTCGAGCTGCTGGTGGAGACCGCACGCCTGTGGGTCAGCCTCGGTCACCACGATTCAACGGGGCAGTTCCGGATCGACGGGGTCACCGGACCCGATGAGTACACCGCGCTGGTGGACAACAATCTGTTCACCAACTTGATGGCCCAACACAATCTCACCGAAGCCGCCGCCGCGTGTGAGCGCAATCCTGTGGTGGCCCGCCGCCTCGGCGTGAGCGCGGAGGAGACCGCGGTATGGCGCGTCGCGGCCTCGCACATGGTGGTGCCGTTCAACGACGACCTCGAAGTGCACGAGCAGTCGGAGAGCTTCACCCGGATGGCCGTGTGGAACTACGCCGAGACACCGCCGAGCGCGTACCCGCTTCTGCTGAACTACCCGTACTTCGAGTTGTATCGCACCCAGGTCGTCAAGCAGGCCGATCTCACGCTGGCGATGTACTTGCGGGGCGACGCGTTCACCGCGGAGGAGAAGGTTCGCAATTTCGAGTACTACGAGGCGCAGACCGTCCGGGACTCGTCGCTGTCGGCCTGCGGACAGGGGGTGCTGGCCGCCGAGGTCGGCCAGCTGCGGCTCGCCTACGACTACCTGGTCGAGACGGCGTTCATCGACCTGCACAACCTCCATCACAACGTGTCCAGCGGGCTGCACATCGCCGCGCTCGCCGGGACGTGGCTGGTCTGCGTGGCGGGTTTCGGCGGAATGCGTTGTCGCGGAGACGAGCTCACGTTCGCTCCCGCTCTTCCGCCGGCGCTGAACCGGCTGAAGTTTAGGGTTACCCGGCGTAACAGTTGCCTAGCGGTGGAAGTCACCGCGCATGAAGCGACGTATCGCCTGACGTCGGGTGATCCGGTACTCCTCACCCACCACGGTCAGCCGGTGACCGTTCGATAAGGAGCCCGTCGCTCGACCGCTCCCGAAACCACCGCCAGAGCGCGACATCGAGTTCCCGACCCATCGCGCGCCGTACCGAAGGGCGTGACGGCCGGCGGAAGTGGCTAGAGCGATCCGAGGTCGTCGGGCCGCAGACCGGGAAGCGGTAGGTTATGGCGCCGCCGGCCACCGAAGACGGTTCGTCGCAAGTGCCACCTGCCGTCGACCGAAAGCCGTTACGCTGACCACGCGGCAAGCACATCGAAACGCCGAGGGACAAGAAGCGTAGAGCGAGCTGAGGGAGGACGCGACGAATCCCGGAACGCCAAAGCCGGTCGACGCTCATCGCGGCAGGGTCGACTTCACCGGCGTGCGTTGGGGATCGGTCGAGTGGACGCTACTTTGCATGCTTTACCTGCGGGCCTGCGAGAGCCGATCGGCCCAACCGATACTGGACGACCAGCTCGCCGCACAGCACGTCGCACGCATCGATTACGACTGGGAGCGTGTCCACCGTGCCGTACGCCCGGCGATCAATCAGTTCGGCGTGGCATTGCGTGGCGCGCAGTTCGACGCACTGGTCACCAAATACCTGGCCGCCCATCAGAACGCCACCGTGCTGCATTTAGGTTGTGGATTGCATAGCCGCGCAACACGTTTGGCAATACCCCCTGGCGTGAGATGGTTCGACGTCGACTTGCCGCAAGTGATCGCGTTGCGTCGGCAGCTGTACGCGGAGTCCGGTCGCTATCACATGATCGGTTCGTCGGTCACCGACCCGTTGTGGCTTGACCAGATCCCGAAAGGCGGTCCCGCTCTGATCGTCGCAGAGGGTGTTCTGATGTATCTCACGCCGGATGACCTGAAGCGGCTGCTGCCCCAGCTACTCGATCGCTTCGATAGCGGAGAGCTCCTCGCCGACCTCCTGTCGCCCTGGGGACCTCGACTGTCCAGATCGGGCATCATCAAATGGGGCACGCGCGACGGTCGGGAGATCACCCGGTGGGATGCCCGACTACGCCTGATCGACGACAGCTCGGTCATCGCTGGACTCGAAAAAATACCGCTCACGACCCCGCGACTTCTGTACCGGATACAGAGCCTGATCCGCACGACCCGAAATTACGATCGACTCTTCCAATACAGGTTCTAGATCCCCAGCGAAGCGCTCCCGCATGTCCTGGCGTTTGCTAGCTGATGTAACCACAAATCGCGGATCAGCCCCTGCTTACGGAGACGACAATTTTTGCCGAAACTGCATAAGCGCGTCGAGGACGAGTTAGCGTCGAACTGGTTTTACTCAAGCGGGGGTTTGGAGAGAACCGATGAGCGAGCGCCCGTTCGACGACGAAAACGGCAATTTGCTCGTCGTGGTCCACGACGAGGCGCAGCACAGCGTGTGGCCGGCCTTCGCGGCGGTCTCAGCTGGCTGGAGGGTGGTTCACGGGGGAGCGGACCGCGTTACGTGTCTGGACTATCTCGAACAGAACTGGTCTGAAACACGGCTGAAGAGCCTGCGCAGGCGGCTCAAGGCTCACCAAGCCTGATCTGCTTCCCTTCAATATCTTCTGGAGCGGGGCTCGAATGGAGCTTGACAACCAGGCATTGCCGTTGACGCGTCGGCAACTTGACATTTGGCTTGCCCAACAGTCGGGCCACTCCGGCACCGAGTGGCAGCTCGGCATGTTCGTCAAAATCCAGGGCGCCATCCAGCCGGACGTCTTCGAACAGGCGATCAGGCTGGGCCTGCAGGAAGCCGAACCGATTCGCGCCGCCTTCTTCGAGAAGGACGGTCAAGTAGTTCAGCGAGCGATCGACTACTCCGACCTCAAGTTGGCTCGCTACGACCTGATCGGCTCGTACGACGCTGAGCAGGAAGCCCGGCAGATTGCGACAGCGATCGAACGCACCCCGATGCCGTTCGACGGCAAGCTGATGAAGTTTGCGCTGTTTGCCACGCGGCCCAACGAGTATTACTGGTTCGCATGCTGTCATCACATCGTCATCGACGGCATAAGCATGGGACTGGTGGGCAGGCGCATCGCCGCGATCTACTCAGCACTTGTCGCAGGCACGCCCGCCTCGCCCGCTTTCTTCGGCTCTCTTCGGGACTTCGTACGCAGCGAGCTGGAGTACGAGTCGTCGACCGACTACCAAGATGACGAAGCGTACTGGCGGGAGAACCTCCCGTCGGAATCCGTACCAGACTTCCGGCTACCGCGAACCGAGAGCACGACCGATTCGCACCGGCCATCCCCTTCGATCCACCTCGATCCGGCGGTCGCCGGTTGCGTCAAAGAGTTGGCCAAGGCACTGGGCATCCGGCGGTCGTCCGTCCTCACTGCGGCGTGCGCGCTGCTGGTGCGCGGCTGCAGCCACGGCGACTCGGAGGTGGTGCTCGACTTCCCGGTCAGCAGGCGGGTGGATGCAAAGACGAAAACGCTTCCCGCAATGCTCGCCGGAGTCGTCCCGCTGGTCGTGAAAATGTCGCCGCACTCCACAGTCGCCGACCTCTGCCGGCAGGTCGACAAGCGAACTCGAGAAATATTGCTTCATCAACGTTTTCCGGTGCGATCCCTCGAGCTCGGCGGTGACCACCGCCGCTTGCGACAAGTGCCGGACCGGGTCGTGCTCAACTTCGTTCCCTCCCGCCTGTCGCTGAACCTCGCCGGTGTGCCGGCGACGGCAACGTACACGACATTCGGCCCGGTCGGGCACTTCGGCTTGTTCTTCGTCGGAGTCGGTGATCAGCAGTCATTCTTTACGGCGGGGGCAGGGCAACCATTTGCGGACTTCACGCCATCGGATCTGGCCGAACGTCTGCAACGGATGTTGACGGCCATGGCAGCCGCTCCCGAGTGTCGGTTGTTGTCGTTGACTGTCCTCGGATCGCACGATCAGGCACGCCTCGACGAATGTGGTAATCGTGCGGTGCTGACCACGGCCCCATCGGCGTCGTCGATCCCTGCGCTGTTCTCTGCGCAGGTGACACGCACGCCCGATGCGATCGCGCTGGTATGCGGCGACCGCACGTGGACTTATCGGGAGTTGGACGAGGCGTCGATCCGACTGGCTCGCCTGCTGGTCTCACGCAAAGTGCGGCCAGGACAGATAGTGGCGCTGCTGTTTTCGCGCAGTGCCGAGGCGATTATGTCAATTCTGGCGTGCTTGAAGACCCGCGCGGCGTACCTGCCGATTGACCCGGCCACGCCCGCGGCCCGGATCGGATACATCATCGAGGACGCTGCGCCCGTCGCCGCGATGACGACCGCTGAGTTGGCCTCGTCGCTCTCCGGATACGGGCTGCAGGTCATCGACGTCGACGACGCGGCGACGCGGTTAGAGTCCGACGACTCGTTGCCGCCGCCCGATCCCGACGACATCGCCCACGTCATCTACACCTCCGGCACCACGGGGGCTCCCAAAGGTGTTGCGATCACGCACCGTAGCCTCACCCGATTACTCGGTCCACCCGATGAGCATCTGTCCGCCCGCGCGTGGGGGCAGTGGCATTCGTATGGCTTCGACGCCTCAGTCGAGGAGATCTGGCGCGCTTTGCTACACGGTGGGCGGTTGGTGATCGTGCCCGAGGAGGTCGCGGCCTCCCCGCAAGACCTACACGCCTTGCTCGTCGCCGAGAACGTCAGCGTCCTGAGCCAGACGCCGTCGGCGCTGGGAACACTTGCGCCGGAGGGCCTGGACTCGATGGCGCTGCTGGTGGCCGGCGAGGCTTGCCCCGCCGAGTTGGTGGACCGGTGGGCGCCGGGCCGGGTGATGCTCAACGGCTATGGGCCGACCGAGACGACCATCTGCGCATCGAGAAGTGCTCCGCTGGTGCCCGGTTCGGGCGTCCCGCCTATCGGCTCACCTGTCAGGGGAGCGGCGTTGTTTGTCCTCGACGGGTGGTTGCGGCCGGTGCTTCCCGGTGTGGTCGGGGAGTTGTACGTCGCGGGCAGCGGTGTGGGCGTGGGGTATTGGCGTCGCACGGGGTTGACCGCGTCGCGGTTCGTGGCGTGTCCGTTCGCCTGCGGGGGGCAGCGGATGTATCGCACCGGGGATCTGGTGTGTTGGCGTCCAGACGGTCAGTTGCAGTATCTCGGGCGCTCCGATGAGCAGGTCAAGATCCGCGGTTACCGCATCGAACTGGGCGAGGTGCAGGCGGCGCTGGCCGGGCTGGCCGGGGTGCAGCAATCGGTGGTGATCGCGCGCGAGGACCGCCCCGGAGACAAGCGGCTGGTGGGGTATGTGACCGGTGCGGTGGATGCGGGCGCGGCGCGTGCGGCGTTGGCCGACCGGTTACCTAACTACATGGTGCCCGCGGCGGTCGTGGTGCTCGACGGATTGCCGGTCACGGTCAACGGCAAGCTCGACACCGCCGCGTTGCCGGCCCCCGAATATGTCGACGCCGATCGCTATCGCGCTCCGAGCAACCACATCGAGGAGATGCTGGCCGGTATCTATGCCCGTGTGCTCGGGCTGCCACGCGTGGGTGTCGACGACTCATTCTTCGACCTCGGCGGCGACTCCTTGTCGGCGATGCGCGTGATCGGCATGGTCGCCAAGGCCGTCGACGCCCACCTGACCGTGCGCGCGTTGTTCGATGCGCCCTCGGTCGCCCTGTTGGCGACCCGTGTCAGAGCTGACGGAAGTCGGCGACCGGAGCTGGTGGCCCTCCAGCGGCCCTCTGTGATTCCGTTGTCGTTCGCGCAAAGTCGGCTGTGGTTCCTGGACCAGGTGCAGGCGGGTGCGTACAACATGCCGACCGTGCTTCGGATCAGTGGCCGACTGGATGTCAAGGCGCTCTCCACCGCCCTCGACGATGTGATCGCGCGACACGAAGTGCTGCGCACCGTGTATCCCCAAACCGACGGTGTGCCATGTCAACAGGTGCTGTGCGCCGGTGCTGCGAAGTGGCGGCACCACGGCATGCCGGTGGAATCGATGTCCGAGCGCGAGGCGTTCGGCGAGTTGACGGCAATGGCGGCCTATCCGTTCGACCTGTCGGTGGAGATTCCGCTTCGCGCTCAACTGTATGGGATTGGCCCCCAGGAGTATCTGTTGGGGATCGTCGTGCACCACATCGCGTTTGACGGATGGTCAGTGGCACCGCTAGCGCGCGATCTGGGTCAGGCGTATGAAGCCCGCCAACAGGGCCGAGAGCCCGAGTGGACTGCGTTACCGGTGCAGTACGTCGACTACGCGTTATGGCAGCGTGCACAGTTCGGCGATCTGGCGGACAGCCGCAGCCCGATCGCCGCACAGCTGGACTATTGGCACGATGCCTTGGCGGGCATGCCCGAACGGCTCCAGCTTCCAACTGACCGGCCCTACCCCCCAGTGGCCGACCAGCAGGGCGCCACCTTGCCAGTGGACTGGCCGGCGTCACTGCAGCAGCGGGTACGTCAGTTGGCCGCGAATTGCAACGCGACCAGTTTCATGGTGGTGCAGGCCGCGCTCGCAGTACTGCTGTCGCGGTTGAGTGGCAGTCCGGATGTAGCGATGGGGTTTCCGATAGCCGGCCGCACCGATCCTGCACTCGACGAGTTGGTGGGTTTCTTCGTCAACACGTTGGTCCTGCGGGTCGACCTGGCGGAGGACCCCACGGTCGATGAGGTACTCGCGCAGGTACGCCAACGCAGCATAGGCGCCTACGAAAACGAGGACGTACCCTTCGAGGCGCTCGTCGAACGCCTGAACCCGACTCGCAGCCTGACCCATCACCCGCTGGTTCAGGTGTTATTAGCCTGGCAGAACCTTCCCGGCAATGCGGGGGCCCCCACCCCGTTGACGTTGGACGGACTCCAAGTCACCCAGATTCCGGTCGACACTCACACCGCGCGCATGGACCTGTCATTCTCGCTGGCCGAGCGGTGGACGGAAACCGCTGAGCCAGCTGGCATTTCGGGGGAAGTAGAATTCCGCAGCGACGTTTTCGACCCGCACACGATCACGACACTGCTGCAACGGTTCGAGCGGATCCTGACGGCCATGACAGCCGATCCGGCAGCGCGCTTGTCGTCGATCGAGCTGCTCGACGCCACCGAGTTCGCTTGGCTGGATCAGATCGGCAACCGCGCGGTGCTCGCCGACCCGGCTCCTGCGGCCGCGTCGATACCGCAGCTGTTCGCCGAACATGTGATGCGCCGCCCGGAGATGGTCGCGATCAGCTACGGACGGGATTCGTGGACGTACCTCGAACTCGACCAAGTCTCAGATCGGTTGGCACACCTGCTGTCTGCCCATGGTGCTGGTCCCGGTGAGACTGTCGCGTTGCTGCTGGAACGCTCGGCCGAGGCGATCGTGGCGATGCTGGCGGTACTCAAGACCGGCGCCGCTTATCTGGCGATCGACCCGGCCCACCCGGACGCCCGCGTCGAGTTCATGCTCACCGACGCCACACCGGTGGCCGCGCTCACCACCCCCGATCTTCGACAGCGCCTCAACGGTTACACGCTTACCGTTCTCGACGCCGCCGACCCTGGCGAGGACGCGCAGCGTGGTTCCATCCTCTCGACACCGGCACCAGAGGACATCGCTTACGTCGTCTACACCTCGGGGACCACCGGAACTCCCAAAGCCGTGGCCATCACCCACCACAACCTGGCTCATCTCGCCGCCTCGACACCACCGGGTCTGCCTGCAGCGCAGGTGTGGACGCAATGTCACTCCTACGGTTTCGACTTCTCGGTCTGGGAGATCTGGGCTGCCCTGCTCGGCGGCGGCAGGCTCGTGGTGGTGCCCGAAGAGGTGGCCGCTTCACCGGAGGACTTCCACGCCCTGCTGGTACGCGAACAGGTCAACGTGCTCACCCAAACTCCATCCGCAGTGGCGGCTCTGAATTCGGACAGGTTGGAGTCCGTGGCCGTACTGCTGGGCGGCGAAGCGTGCCCAGCCGATGTCGTAGACCATTGGGCCCCCGGCCGCGTGGTGATCAACGCCTATGGCCCCACCGAGACAACGGTGTACGCCTCGATGAGCACACCCCTGCAGGCAGGCACCGGGGCGGCGCCGATCGGTGCGCCGGTGGCGACCGCGGCGCTGTTCGTTCTCGACGAGTGGCTGCGCCCGGTCCCGGCCGGAGTGGTCGGTGAGTTGTACGTCGCCGGTCGAGGCGTGGGCCTCGGCTACCTAAGGCGGTCCGGGCTGACCGCAAGCCGGTTCCTGGCCTGCCCGTTCGGCCGGCCCGGCACACGCATGTACCGCACCGGCGACCTGGTGTGCTGGCGCGCCGACGGTCAACTGCAATATCTTGGTCGCGCCGACGAACAGGTGAAGATCCGCGGCTACCGCATCGAGCTCGGCGAGATCCAAGCCGCCCTCGCCGCCCTCGACGGCGTCGAGCAGGCCGCCGTCATAGCCCACGAGGACCAGGCCGGGGTCAAACGGCTGGTCGGCTACCTCACCGAAAGTGCGCCCGGGACAGTCGATCCGGCCTCCGTGCGGCCCGTGCTCGCCGACCGGTTGCCCGCGTACATGGTGCCGACGGCGGTGGTGCTTCTCGACGCACTGCCGTTGACCGTCAACGGAAAACTCGATACCCGCGCACTGCCGATCCCCGACTACCAGAGCTCGCAGCATTACTCGGCACCTGCCGACGCAGTCGAAGAGGTATTGGCCGGCATCTATGCGCAGGTGCTGGGTGTTCAGCGGGTCAGCGTCGATGACTCGTTCTTCGATCTCGGCGGCGACAGTATCTTGTCGATGCAGGTGGTGGCCCGTGCCCGCGCCGCCGGTCTGCGGTGTCGGCCCCGCGACATCTTCGTCGAGCAGACCGTTGCCCGGCTGGCCCGGGTCGCCGGGATAGCCGGCGGTGAGATCGGCCCTGCCGACGAGGGCGTCGGCGCCGTGAATGCGACGCCCATCATGTGCTGGCTGCATCAAGTATCCGGCAATATAGACGAATTCAACCAGACCGTGGTGGTGCAGGCGCCGGCAGGCGTCACCCACCGCGATATCGTCGCCATGCTGCAGACGCTGTTGGACCGCCACGCCGCCTTGCGGCTGCGTGCCGAACACCGCGAGACGGGCTGGTCGCTGTATGTGCCCGAGCCTGGGTCGGTCGATGCGGCGGCAAGCCTGGAAACCGTAGGTGAGTTGACGACAGATGCGTTGGTGGCCGGGCGTTCTCGACTCAACCCCTCCGCGGGCGTGATGCTCAGCGGTCTGTGGGCGCCGAGCACCGGCGAGTTGGGTTTGATCGTCCACCACCTCGCCGTAGACGCGGTCTCGTGGCGGATTCTCCTCGAAGACCTCAACATCGCCTGGACGCAGTACCACAGCGGACAGCCGATCGAGTTGCCACCGTTAGGCACCTCGTTTCAGCGCTGGGCGGCGCTGCTCGACAAGCATGCTCACAGTCCGGCGGTCATCGCCTCCGCCGACACCTGGCGCAAAGCGTCCACCACGCCAACGGCTTTGCCCCGCGTACGACCTGAGAAAGATACCTATGCCAACGCGGGCCGGTTTTCAGCGTCGCTGGATCCGGAGACGACGCGACTGCTGTTGGGGCAGGTGCCTTCCGCATTACACGCCGGCGTGCAGGACGTCCTGCTGATCGGGTTCGCGTTGGCGTGGCGAACGTTCCTCGCGGGGAACGACTCCGTCGTCATCGATGTCGAAACCCATGGGCGCAACGAAGACCTGGCTCCCGAGCTCAACCTGTCCCGTACGGTGGGATGGTTCACGTCGAAGTACCCCGTGGCGCTGACCATCGACCCGCTGCCCTGGGGTCACGTGGTCGCCGGTGACGCCACGGTGGGCGCTGTGCTCAAGAACGCCAAGGAACAACTGCGTGCCCTGCCGGACGGCATGACATACGGACTGTTGCGTTACCTCAACACCGGTGTCGCGCTGCCCGAGACAGATCCGGCCATCGGGTTCAACTACCTCGGACGGCTGGACGCAGGCGGCGTGCGGATGTCCGAGGACATGTGGCGGCTCTGCGATGACGGGTTGGCGTTGGCCGATGCCGTCACGGCGGTAGCCATGCCGCTGTCACACACCGTCGAACTCAACACCGGCGCCGTAGAGGGCGCCAATGGGGCTCTTCTACAGGCCAATTGGACATGGGCGACATCGACTTTGGACGAAAGCCAAGTCGACGGGCTCAACCGTCTCTGGTTCGACGCGCTGAAGGGTATCTGCCGCCACGTCGTACGCGGCGGTGGTGGGTTGACACCCTCCGACATCACACCCGTCGTCCTCGACCAGGACCAGATCGACCAGCTCGAGAAGCAGGACCGCGTCGCCGACATCCTTCCGCTGACCCCGCTTCAGGAGGGGTTGTTCTTCCACGCCAACACCACGGCCAGCGCAGACGACGCGGTCTACGCCATGCAACTCGACATCTCCATCGACGGCCCACTCGATCCGCAGCGACTCCGACACGCCATCGAGACGGTGGCCAAGCGCCACCCCAACCTCGCGGCCCGGTTCGACGGCCGCTACGGGCAACCGATCCAGGTCATTCCCGCCGACCCCGTCATCCCTTGGACGTTCCTCGACCTTGGTGCCACCGGCATGGATGTCGGCATGGATGCGGCTGCCGCCGCGGTGGCAGCCGGCCCGACCGCGGGTGCGCCGCCCACCGACACAGCGACGACGGACGCGGTCTACCGGACCCTCGAAACCGATGTGGCCGAGGCGATCACGAAGCTGTGCGCGGACGAACGTGCCGCGGTCTGCGACCTCACCCGTCCACCCGCCTTCCGGACGGCCGTGGTGCGGACGGCGCCGAACCGACACCGACTGGTGCTGACCAACCACCACATCGTGCTCGACGGCTGGTCGCTGCCGATCGTCGCCCGAGAGATATTCGCCAGCTACTACGGACACCGACTGCCCGCCGCCGGCTCCTACCGCCGATACGTCATGTGGCTTGCCGAACGGGACAACACCGCGGCGCGTGCGGCCTGGCGTGAGGTGCTGGCTGGCTTCGACACACCTACAGTGGTCGGCCCTCCGAACCGGCTGAGGCTCGGGCCGCGAGGGACCACCGCGTTCCGGGTCGGCGAGGACTCGACGCGGGCGCTCGGCGAGCTGGCACGCTCATGTCACACGACCGTCAACACGGTGCTGCAGGCCGCCTGGGCGCAGTTGCTGGTGTCACTGACCGGCCACCACGATGTCGCATTCGGCACTGCGGTGTCCGGGCGATCCACCGACATCATCGGCGCTGAATCGATGGTCGGCCTGCTGATCAACACCGTGCCGGTGCGCGCCTACACCACTCCGGCGACGACCGTCGGCGAGTTGCTGGACCAACTGCAGCGCAGCTACAACCACACACTGGAACACCAGCACCTCGCGCTGAGCGAGATTCACCACGCCACCGGCCAGGATCTGCTGTTCGACACCGTCTTCGTCTACGAGAACTATCCCGTCGACGCCCGCACGTTGCTCAGCAACGGGCTGACCGTCACCGAGGTCAACGGACGCGAGTCCACCCACTACCCGCTCGCGGTCGTCGCGCAGCCGGGCACGGAGTTGGGGATGCGCATCGAGTTCGACACCGACGTGTTCGACGCGACTGAGGTCGACGAGCTCAGCCGGCGCTTTCAGCGGGTGCTGCGGGCGATGACCGCCGGCCCGACGCGCCGGTTGTCGTCGATCGATCTGCTCGACGGTGACGAGCACGCGGTTATCGACCGGCACGGCAACATAGCCGTGTTGACCCAGACCTCCGCGCCGACAACGATTCCGGCGCTTTTCGCCGCGCAGAAGGCGCGCGACCCGCAGGCGGTCGCGTTGACCTTCGAGCGTGAGTCGATGTCGTACGGTGAGCTAGACGAGGCGTCGAATCGACTCGCCCACTTGCTGGTTCGCCACGGAGCCGGGCCGGGCCGGTGTTTTCTGATTGTGTCCGAGCGCTCGGCCCGGGCCGTCGTGGGGATCCTGGCGGTGCTCAAGAGCGGGGCAGCTTACCTGCCGATCGACCCGTCGACGCCCAGGACTCGCATCGAGTTCATCGTCGCCGACGCTGCACCGGCCGCCGCGCTCACCACCACCGACCTGGCGGACCAGATGCGCGGCATCGGCATCCCTGTCATCGAACTCGACGACGCCGTGATATCCGCAGAGTCGAGCAGCGCGCTGCGCGAACCGGCCGCAGACGACATCGCGCACATAATCTACACATCGGGAACTACCGGCGTCCCGAAAGGCGTTGCGGTCACACATCACAACGTCACCCGCCTCTTCGACTCCCTCGACGTCGGTCTCGAGCTGGGGCCGCATCAGGTGTGGGCCCACTGCGCGTCGCTGGCGTTCGACTTCTCGGTCTGGGAGATCTGGGGCGCGCTGTTGTTCGGCGCACGGCTTGTGGTCGTGCCCAAGTCGGTGACCCGCTCGCCGAAGGACCTGAACGCTTTGTTGCGCAGTGAGCACGTCACAGTGCTGAGTCAGACACCGACGGCGGTGCAGGCGCTTTCAACCGAGGGCTTGGCGGCCGTCACGTTGATGGCGGCCGGTGAGGCCTGCCCGGCCGAGGTGGTGGACCGCTGGGCGCCGGGCCGGGTGATGCTCAACGGTTACGGGCCGACCGAGATCACCGTGTACGCGACAATCAGCGCGCCACTGACGGCAGGATCGGACACGGTGCCGATCGGTGCACCCGTGCCGGGCGCCGCGCTGTTCGTGCTCGACGGGTGGCTGCGCCCGGTACCGCTCGGGGTGGTGGGCGAGCTGTACGTGGCGGGCCGAGGGGTCGCCGTCGGATACTGGCGTCGGCCTGGCCTGACCGGATCACGGTTCGTCGCATGTCCCGGCGGTGAGCTCGGCGCACGGATGTACCGCACCGGTGATCTGGTGCGGTGGCGCGCAGATGGGCAATTGCAGTACCTGGGTCGCGCCGACGAGCAGGTCAAGGTACGCGGCTACCGGATCGAACTCGGCGAGGTGCGCACCGCGCTTGCTGAGCTGAACGGCGTCGAGCAGGCCGCGGTGATCGCCCGCGAGGACCGCCCCGGTGACAAACGCCTGGTCGGTTACCTCACCGAAACCATCCCTGGGACAATTGATCCGGCGGAGGCGCGGGCCGCCCTTGTTGAGCGGTTGCCGTCCTATATGGTGCCCGCGGCCGTGGTGGTACTCGACGTGTTGCCACTGACGGCGAACGGCAAGCTCGACGTCCGTGCCTTGCCGGCACCGGAGTACCAGGGCGTCGATCACTACCGCGCCCCGGCCACTCCCATCGAGGCGATCCTGGTCAGCCTCTACGCCCGGGCGCTCGGCCTCGAACGCGTCGGTGTCGACGACTCCTTCTTCGACCTCGGCGGGGACAGTATCTTGGCGATGCGCGTGGTCGCCGACATCAACACCAGCCTCGATGGCGATCTCTCCGTGCGTGCCTTGTTCGACGCGCCCACGGTCGCCGGGCTGGCGCGCTGTCTCGGCGGTGACGCGGGCCGGCGCGCACCATTGGTCCCGGACGCACGGCCCCCGGTGATCCCATTGTCGTTCGCCCAGAGCCGGCTGTGGTTCCTCGACCAGTTGCAGGGTCCTTCAGCCGTTTTCAACATGACTGTCGCGCTGAATCTGCAAGGGCAGCTTGACGTCGACGCGCTGCAAGCGGCTCTACACGACCTCGTCGCCCGCCATGAGAGCCTGCGCACGTTGTTCCCAGCGCCGGACGGGGTCCCGCAGCAGCTCGTCGTGGACGCCGACAACGCCGACTTCGGCTGGCAGGTCGTCGACGCCACTGCCTGGTCGGCGGAGCGGCGCAGCGACGCCATCGAGGAGACGGTACGCCTGGCCTTCGACCTCTCTTCGCAGATTCCGTTGCGAGCCCGGCTGTTCCACGTCGGTGAAGACGAACACGTGTTGGCGGGCGTAGTGCACCACATCGCCGCCGACGGCTGGTCGATCGCCCCGCTGATACGCGATCTCAACGCGGCATACACGAGCCGGTGCGCGGGGCGGCCACCGGCGTGGTCGCAATTGCCGGTGCAGTACGCCGATTACACGCTGTGGCAGCGTGAGCAGTTCGGCGATCTCGACGACGGCAGCAGTCCCATCGGAGCCCAATTGGCGTACTGGCGGGACGCGCTGGCGGGGATGCCCGAACGGCTGCAGCTGCCGACCGACCGTCCCTACCCGCCGGTGGCCGAGCAGCGCGGCGCCACGGTGACCGTCCAGTGGCCGGCCGAGTTGCAGCGTCGGGTGGGGGATGTGGCCGCGCAGCACAACGCGACAAGTTTCATGGTCGTCCAAGCCGGCCTGGCTGCGTTGCTGTCCCGGCTGAGTAGCAGTTACGATGTCGCCGTTGGGTTCCCGATCGCCGGACGCCGCGATCCCGCGCTCGACGACCTCGTCGGTTTCTTCGTCAACCTCTTGTTGCTACGGGTGGATCTGGCGGGCGACCCGACGGTCGCGGAGTTGCTTGCGCAAGTGCGACGGAGCAGCCTGGACGCCTACGAGAACCAGGATGTGCCGTTCGAAGTTTTGGTCGATCGGCTCAACCCGGCCCGCAGCCTGACCCATCACCCGCTCGTGCAGGTCGCGTTGGCCTGGCAGACGGCCATCGGAGGCGCCGACGATACCGACGCGCTGACGCTCGGCGATCTGCAGGTCACCCGGATGCCCGTGGAAACCCACACCGCTCGTATGGACCTGGTGTTCTCGCTGTCCGAGTGCTGGACCGACACCGGTGAGTGCGACGGGATCGGCGGGACGGTCGAATTCCGCACCGACGTGTTCGACGCCGTCACCGTCGAGACACTGGTCGCACGGCTGCAACGGGTCTTGACTGCGATCACGAGCGATCCCTCGCGGCGGTTGTCGGCGGTGGACGTGCTCGCCGACGAAGAGCACGCGCAACTCGAGCGGTTCGGCAACCTCGTCGGATTGACCGCCCCGAGACCTGCGCCGGACTCGATTCCGGCGTTGTTCGCCGAACACGTGGCGCGCGCACCGGATGCGGTCGCGATCAGCTGTCTGGACACTTCCTGGACCTACCGGCAACTAGACGAGGGTTCGAACCGGCTGGCGCACTTGTTGATCAGCCGCGGGGCGCGACCGGGACGATGCGTGGCACTGGCGATGAGCCGGTCGGCAGAAGCCATCGCGGCGATACTTGCGGTACTCAAGACCGGAGCGGCGTACCTTCCGATCGATCCGGGCTTGCCGTCGGCGCGTATCGAGTTCATGATCGCCGATACCGCACCGATCGCCGCGGTCACCACGGCCGCCCTGCGCGACAGCCTCGATGGCTGCGACGTGCCCGTTGTCGACGTCGACGATGCCGGCATCGCGACCCAGCCGGACACCGCGCTACCGCCGCCCCCCGCCGAACACCTCGCGTACGTCATCTACACCTCAGGAACCACCGGTGTGCCCAAAGGCGTTGCGGTCACCCATCACAACGTGACCCAGCTGTTGTCGTCGCTGGACGCCGGACTGCCGCGGCCGGGGGTATGGGCGCAGTGCCATTCGTTGGCGTTCGACGTGTCGGTCTGGGAGGTCTTCGGCGCACTGCTGCGCGGTGGACGGGTCGTCGTCGTACCCGAAAGCGTCGCCGCTTCGCCGGACGACTTCCACGCGGTGCTGACCACCGAGAAGGTGAGTGTACTGACCCAAACGCCCTCTGCCGCAGGGATGCTGCGACGCGAGGGGTTGGAGTCGACCGCGTTGGTGGTGGTCGGTGAGGCGTGCCCGGCCCAGGTCGTTGAGCAGTGGGCGCCCGGGCGGGTGATGCTCAACGCCTACGGTCCGACCGAGACCACGATGTGTGTGGCCATCAGCGCCCCACTGGCGCCGGGATCGAGCGTGCCGATCGGCTCGCCGGTGTCGAGGGCGGCGCTGTTGGTTCTCGACGACGTGCTACGGCCGGTGCCGCCCGGATCGGTCGGTGAACTGTACGTGGCCGGGGCGGGAGTCGCAGCCGGCTACCTCGGCCGGTCCGGACTGACAGCTTCGCGGTTTGTGGCCTGTCCGTCCAGGGGCAGCGCGGGACTGCGGATGTATCGCACCGGCGATGTGGTGCGCTGGCGTGCTGACGGCCAACTGCAGTACCTGGGACGGTCCGACGAGCAGGTCAAGATCCGCGGCTACCGCATCGAACTCGGGGAAATTCAGGCCGCGCTCGCCGAACTGGCCGGCGTGGAGCAGGCAGTCGTCGTCGCTCGCGAAGACCGCCCCGGTGAAAAACGGCTGGTCGGCTACCTCACCGGAACGGCAGACCCCGCCGAAACGCGCGCGGTCCTGGCCCGGCGGCTCCCGGGTTACATGGTGCCGGTCGCGGTGATGCAGTTGGAGAGCCTGCCGCTGACACCGAACAACAAGCTCGACGTCCGCGCGTTGCCCGCGCCCGACTACCAGGACAGTGACCGGTACCGCGCGCCGGCCGACGCGGTCGAGGAGATTCTGACCGGCATCTACGCCCAAGTGCTGGGACTCGAGAGGGTCGGCGTCGATGACTCTTTCTTCGACCTCGGCGGTGACAGCATCTTGTCGATGCAGGTGGTGGCGCGGGCTCGGGCAGCGGGTGTGACGTGCCGGCCGCGGGACATCTTCGTCGAGCAAACGGTGGCCCGGCTCGCCCGTGCCGCGCGGGTGCTGACCGCGGACACCGGCCCCATCGACGAAGGCCTCGGAGAAGTGGCAGCTACGCCGATCATGCGCTGGCTGCGCGAAATCGAGGGCTCAGTACGGGAATTCAATCAGACAATCATCGTCGATGCACCCGAGGGTGCGACGCGTGCCGACGTCGGCACCGTGCTGCAGGCACTGTTGGACCGACATGCCATGTTGCGCCTGCACGCGGTAGAGCGCGGGACCGGAGGTTGGTCACTGCACGTACCGGATCCGGGGTCGGTCGATGCCGACGCGTGCGTCGACGCGGTCGACGAACTGTCTGAGGAGGTGGTGAGAGCGGCGCGGTCGCGGCTGGACCCCGCCAAAGGTCGGATGCTCAGCGCGCTTTGGGTGCCCGCCACCGGCCGGCTGGCGCTGATCATCCACCATCTGGCCGTCGACGCGGTGTCATGGCGCATCCTTCTCGAAGACCTGAATATCGCTTGGGCGCAACACCGCAACGGGCAGCCGGTGAACCTGCCGGTGACTGGAACGTCGTTCCGGCGGTGGGCGTCTCTGTTGACAGAGCGCGCACACGACCCCGCGGTGCTGCGCCAGGCGGATGCGTGGCGACATGTCGCAGTGGTGCCGCCCGCACTCCCAGCGCCGCAGCCCGACATCGATACCTACTCCAGCGCGGGCCAGCTGTCCGCCACGCTGGACACCGACACCACCCGCGTTCTGGTCGGCGACGTACCCGCCGCGTTCCACGCCGGTATTGGCGACATCCTGCTCATCGCATATGCGATCGCTTGGTCGCGGTTCCTCGACATCGGCGGCGAACCCGTGGGCATCGACGTCGAAGGCCACGGCCGGTACGACGATCTCGCGCCGGATCTCGATTTGTCGCACACGGTGGGTTGGTTCACCCTCAAACACCCTGTCGCCCTAGTTATTCCGGAGATGGCCTGGAACAAGACCGTGGCCGGCGACACCATGCTTGGCAACGTGGTAAAAGATGCCAAGGAACAACTTCGCAGTCTGCCCGAGGGGTTGTCATACGGGCTTCTGCGTTACCTCAACGACGAGATCGAGCTGCCGGCAACCGACCCGTCGATCGGATTCAACTATCTGGGCCGCCTCGGTGGCGCTGGGGCCGGAGTTGCGGGTGAACTGTGGACGGTCAGCAGAGATGACTTGTCGCTCGTCGACATTTCTGCCGCCATTCCCATGTCGCTGTCCCACACCGTCGAGCTCAACGCCGCGACCGTCGACACCGACGCGGGACCGCAGCTGCAGGCGAAGTGGGCATGGGCCCAGTCAGCCGTCAACCAGGCCGACGTAACCCGTCTCAGCGACCTGTTCTTCGACGCACTCAGCGGCATCTGCGCCTACGTCCGGGAGGGCGGCGGCGGGCTGACCTCTTCGGACATCACGCCCGCCCGGCTCAACCAGCACCAAATCGACCGGCTCGAGACGCAATTCCGCCCCGCGGACATCCTCCCGCTGACCCCGATGCAGCAGGGCCTCCTCTTTCACGCCAGCACCGCACAGTGCAGCGGTGACGACCTGTACGCAATGCAACTCGACATCACGATCACCGGTCGGCTGGACCGCGATCGCCTGGAAGCGGCGGTCCAGGCCGTGGCCGCACGCCATCCGCACCTGGTCGCTCGATTCTGCGGAGAGTACGACCCACCGGTGCAGATCATCCCCGCCGATGCGCGACCGGCCTGGCAGTACCTCGACCTCGCAGGCAAGGACGCCGACGAGCGGGTCGCGCGGGTTTGCGGCGACGAACGCGCCGCGGTCTGCCGTCTCAGCGACGCACCGGCGTTTCGTGCGGCGCTGATTCGCCTCGCCGAGGATCGGCATCGCTGCGTACTGACCTTCCACCACATCGTGATCGACGGCTGGTCGCTGCCTATCCTCGCGCAAGAGTTGTTCGCGAGCTACTTCGGGCAGCGGTTGTCGGCCGCCGGATCGTTCCGCCGGTACGTCACCTGGATGTCAGAGCGTGACATCGATTCGGCGCGGGCGGCCTGGGGCGAAGTCCTCGTCGGATTCGACACGCCGACCATGGTCGCCCCGCCCGGCCGGCACGGGCGCCGGGGGGTTGAGTCGCATCGGTTGTCCGAGCACCTCAGTCGTGCCGTCGAGGAGTTGGCGCGCTCAGAGCACACCACCGTCAACACCGTGCTTCAGGCAGCTTGGGGGCATCTGCTCACGTGGTTGACCGGCCGGCGGGACGTCGCGTTCGGCACTGCGGTGTCCGGCCGTCCGGCTGACCTTGCGGACGCGGAGTCGATGGTCGGGCTGTTGATCAACACGGTGCCCGTCCGGGCGACCTTCAAGCCGGACACCACGGCATCCGATGTGCTGAAACAACTTCGGACAGCCCATGCCCACACCCTTGAGCACCAGCATCTTTCGCTTGCCGAGATCCACCGGATCACCGGGCTGGACCAGTTGTTCGACACGCTCTTCGTCTACGAGAACTACCCGGTCGACACGGCGGATTTGCTCGACTTCGACGGGCTGGCCGTCACCGAGTTCAGCACCCGCGAGCGCAACGACTATCCGCTGACGCTGCAGGCCATGCCGGGGCGCGAACTCGCGCTTCGGCTCGAGTATGACATCGAGGTGTTCGACCCGGCCGGAGTGGGCACGCTGATCGGGCGTCTGCAGCAGGTGCTGGTCGCGATGACCGCCGACCCGGCGCGGCAGCTCTTGTCGATCGACCTGCTCGACGCCGACGAGCATGCCCGCTTGGACCTGATGGGTAACCGCGCGGTGCTGACGCAACCGGTGGGGACGCCGTCATCGATTCCGGCTGTGTTCGCTGCCCAGGTGACTCGCACCCCTGATGCGATCGCGGTGAACTGCGGCGAGTCTGCGTGGTCGTACCGGGAACTCGACGAGGCGTCCAACCGCCTGGCCCACCTGCTTGCCGAACACGGTGCTCGCCCGGGCCAGTCTGTGGCGCTGCTATTTTCGCGCTGCCCCGAGGCCATCCTTGCGATCCTCGCGGTGCTGAAGTCGGGCGCGGCGTATCTGCCGATCGACCCCGCCCACCCCTCCACCCGGATCAAGTTCATGATCGCGGACGCCGCGCCGGTCGCAGCAGTCACCACCGCCGCTCTGGCGCACCGATTCGATGAGTGTGACATCGAGGTCATCGACGCCGCCGACCCGCGCGTCGACACCCAGCCCAGCACCGCGCCGCCCGCACCCCGTCCGGACGACATCGCGCACATCATCTACACCTCCGGGACCACCGGTGTGCCGAAAGGCGTTGCAGTCACTCAGTACAACGTCGTGCAACTGTTCGACCGACTCGACACCGGCCTGGAGTTGTCACCGGCACAGGTGTGGACGCAGTTCCACTCCTATGCGTTCGACTTCTCGGTGTGGGAGATTTGGGGCGCACTGCTGCATGGTGGGCGACTCGTCATCGTGCCCGAGACCGTGGCCCATGCGCCGGAAGACTTCCACGCACTGTTGCGGTACGAACACGTCAGCGTGCTTACCCAGACACCCTCTGCCGTGAGGGGAATCACGCCCGAAGGCCTGGGCTCCACCGCGTTGGTCATCGGCGCTGAGGCTTGCCCCGCCGAGTTGGTGGACCGGTGGGCGCCGGGCCGGGTGATGCTCAACGTCTATGGTCCCACCGAAACCACGATGTGGCTCTCCAAGAGCGCGCCTCTGACGCCGGGTTCGGGTGCGCCGCCTATCGGCTCACCTGTCAGAGGAGCGGCGTTGTTTGTCCTCGACGGGTGGTTGCGGCCGGTGCTTCCCGGTGTGGTCGGGGAGTTGTACGTCGCGGGCAGCGGTGTGGGCGTGGGGTATTGGCGTCGGGCGGGGTTGACCGCGTCGCGGTTCGTGGCGTGTCCGTTCGCCTGCGGGGGGCAGCGGATGTATCGCACCGGGGATCTGGTGTGTTGGCGTCCAGACGGTCAGTTGCAGTATCTCGGGCGCTCCGATGAGCAGGTCAAGATCCGCGGTTACCGCATCGAACTGGGCGAGGTGCAGGCGGCGCTGGCCGGGCTGGCCGGGGTGCAGCAATCGGTGGTGATCGCGCGCGAGGACCGCCCCGGAGACAAGCGGCTGGTGGGGTATGTGACCGGTGCGGTGGATGCGGGCGCGGCGCGTGCGGCGTTGGCCGACCGGTTACCGAACTACATGGTGCCCGCGGCGGTGGTGGTGCTCGACGGGTTGCCGGTCACGGTGAACGGCAAGCTCGACACCGCCGCGTTGCCGGCCCCCGAATATGTCGACGCCGATCGCTATCGCGCTCCAGCCAACCCCATCGAGGAGATGCTGGCCGGTATCTATGCCCGTGTGCTCGGGCTCGACCGCGTGGGTGTCGACGACTCATTCTTCGACCTCGGCGGCGACTCGATGTCGGCGATGCGGGTCGTCGCCGCGATCAATGCCGGCCTGGACGCCAACCTCCCGGTACGCGCGTTGTTCGATGCGCCGACGATCGGTGGGCTGGCGCCACGCCTGAGCCGCTGCGCGGGTGGTCGCCCGCCGTTGGTCGCCGGTGAGCGACCCGCTGTCGTTCCGCTGTCGTTCGCCCAGAGCCGGCTGTGGGTGATCGACCAATTGCACGGTCCCTCACCGGTTTACCACATGGTGGTGGCGTTGCGGCTGCGCGGTCACCTCGATGGCGACGCACTACGCGCCGCACTGGGTGACGTGGTGGACCGCCACGAAAGCCTGCGCACGCTGTTCGTGGCGCCCGACGGCACCGCGCAACAGCTGGTCCTTGCCGCCGGGTGCGCCGATGTGGGCTGGCAGGTCGTCGAGGCCGGCGGATGGTCGGAAGACAGGCTGATGGCGGCCATCGGCGGCGCGGCGGCTCAGCCGTTCGACCTGTCTACGCATATCCCGCTGCGTGCCAGCGTCTTTCGTATCAGCGACGACGACCATGTGTTGGTCGGCGTGGTGCACCACATCGCCGCCGACGGCTGGTCGTTGGGCCCGCTGATACGCGACCTGGGCGTTGCCTACGAGGCACGCCGACACGGAGACGCTCCCGGGTGGGCGCCGCTCCCCGTGCAATACGTCGACTACACGATGTGGCAGCGTGCGCGATTCGGTGACCTCGACGACAGCGACAGTCCGATCGCCGCGCAACTGGAGCACTGGCAACAGGCGTTGACGGGCCTGCCCGAGCGCCTGCAGCTGCCGACGGACCGACCCTATCCAGCGCTCGCCGATCAGCGCGGCGCCGTCATGACGGTGCACTGGCCCGCGGAGCTGCAGCAACGGGTGCGCGAAACGGCCGCGGAGTACAACGCGACCACTTTCATGGTGATGCAGGCCGGACTGGCGGTGCTGTTGTCGCGGCTGAGCGCGAACCCCGATGTGGCGGTTGGCTTCCCGATTGCGGGGCGCAGTGATCCCGCCCTCGACGAGCTGATCGGCTTCTTCGTCAACACGTTGGTGTTGCGGGTCGATTTGACCGGCGACCCCAGCTTCGCCGAACTGCTCGACCAGGTGCGGCAGCGCAGTCTGGCGGCGTTCGACCACCAGGAGGTGCCGTTCGAGTTGCTGGTAGAGCGGCTCAACCCGATGCGGTCACTGGCGCACCACCCGCTGGTTCAGGTGTTGTTGGCCTGGCAGAACCTGCCCGGCCTCGGCGGTGATCACGCGGCCGCCTTGACGCTGGGCGACCTGGACGTCAAGCAACTACCCGTCGAAACCCACACTGCCAGAATGGATCTGACGTTCTCACTGTCGGAGCACTTCACTGATTCCGGTCTGCCGGACGGCATTCGGGGAGCGGTCGAGTTCCGCACCGACATCTTCGATGCCACCAGCATCCAGGCGCTCGTCGGCCGCTTCGAGCGGGTGTTGACGACGATGACCGCCGATCCCCACCGCCGCGTCTCCGCGGTGGACCTCCTCGAGCCCTCCGAGCACCACCGACTGGCAGAGCTGGGCAATCGGCGGATGCTGAACGCAGCCGCACCGCCGTCGCGGTCGGTCCCGGAGTTGTTCTCCGAACATGTGAGGCGTCACCCGAATGCGGTGGCGGTCAGTGGCGCGGACCGCGCGCTGACCTACCGCGACCTCGACGACGCGTCGAATAGGTTGGCGTACCTGCTCAGCGAGCGCGGAGTCGAACCCGGCTCGCGTGTCGCGCTGCTGTTCGAGCGATGCTGCGAAGCGATCGTCGCCATGGTGGCGGTGCTCAAAGCCGGGGCGGCGTACCTGCCGATCGATCCGGCACTGCCGTCCGCGCGCCGGGAATTCCTACTGGCCGACGCCGAGCCGATCGCGGTCCTGACCACGGCCACGCTTGCCGAACTGTTGACGGCAAGCGACGTCGCGGTGGTCGACGTCGACGACCCCGCCGTCACCGAATACCCGTGCGCACCGCTGCCGTCGCCTGCGGTCGATGACATCGCCTACCTGATCTACACGTCGGGCACGACCGGCGCCCCCAAAGGTGTGGCGATCACCCACCAGAACCTGGCTCATCTGGCCGAGTCGACACCCACGGCCCTACCTACCCGGCAGGTCTGGACACAGTGTCACTCGTACGGCTTCGACTTCTCGGTGTGGGAAGTCTGGGCGGCGCTGCTCGGCGGCGGACGACTGGTGATCGTCCCCGAAGCGATCACCGCTTCGCCCGACGACTTCCACGAGCTGTTAGTGCGTGAACGGGTCAACGTGCTGACCCAAACCCCCTCCGCTGTTGCCGCATTGAATCCGTTGGGGCTCGAAGGGGTGGCAGTGCTGCTCGGCGGTGAGGTGTGTCCCGCCGAGGTGGTCGATCGGTGGGCACCGGGCCGGGTGGTGATCAACGCCTACGGGCCGACCGAGGCCACGGTCTATGTGACGATGAGCCGTGCGCTGAGTGCCGGGTCGGGGGCCGCGCCGATCGGTGCGCCGGTCCCGACCGCGGCGTTGTTCGTGCTCGACGAGTGGCTGCGGCCGGTGCCGGCGGGCGTCGTCGGCGAGTTGTACGTGGCAGGTCGAGGCGTGGCAATGGGTTACCTCGGCCGGGCCGGGCTCACTGCGGGACGGTTCCTGGCCTGCCCGTTCGGCCGGCCCGGCATACGCATGTACCGCACCGGGGATCTGGTGTGCTGGCGCGCCGACGGCCAACTGCAATATCTTGGCCGCGCCGACGAGCAGGTGAAGATCCGCGGATTCCGCGTCGAACTCGGTGAAATCCAAAGCGCGCTGGCCGAAGTCGACGGCGTCGAACAGGCAGCGGTCGTCGTCCGCGAGGACCGCCCCGGCGACAAGCGTCTGGTCGGCTACACCACCGGCACCGCCATCCCCGCCGCGGCGCGCACCGCGCTGGCCGAGCGGTTGCCTGCCTACATGGTGCCTGCCGCGGTGGTTGCGGTCGATGCGATCCCGTTGACGGTCAACGGAAAGCTCGACACTCGCGCCCTGCCCGCGCCCGACTACCAGAGCGCGCCGCAGTACCGCGCCCCGGCCGATGCGGTCGAGGAGGTGCTGGCCGGCATCTACGCGCAGGTGCTCGGGTTGGAGCGGATAGGTGTCGACGACTCGTTCTTCGATCTGGGTGGCGACAGCATTCTGTCGATGCAAGTGGTGGCCCGCGCCCGGGCCGCGGGGCTTCGGTGTCGGCCGCGTGATGTCTTCGTCGAGCAGACGGTGGCGCGGCTCGCCCGGGTCGCCGATGCCGCGGACGGCGCGGCCGCCACGGTCGATGACGGCACCGGACCCGTGCAGCCCACCCCGATCATGGCCTGGCTCCGCGAGGTCGACGGCCCGGTCGACCAGTTCAACCAGACGATGGTGTTGCAGGCGCCCGCGGGAGTCACCGACGCCGACGTCGTCATGCTGTTGCAGGCGCTGCTGGACCGGCACGCCATGCTGCGGTTGCACGTCGCAGACGACGGCCAGATGATCGTTCCCGCGCCGGGGTCGGTGCAGTCCATGGACTGTCTGCACATGACCGACGAACTGACCGAATCGGCGATGAAAAGCCTTTGTGCGCAACTCAGTCCGGCCGCGGGAAAGATGCTGACGGCGCTGTGGGTGCCGTCCACCGGACAACTGGCATTGAGCATTCACCACCTCGGAGTCGACGCGGTTTCGTGGCCGATTCTCATCGAAGACATCAACATCGCGTGGGCTCAACACCACAACGGCCAAGCCATCGCGCTGGCGCCGACCGGCACCTCGTTCCGGCAGTGGGCTGCCCGGCTGGCCGACCATGCCCAGGATGCAGCAACCCTGGCCCACGCGGAGGCCTGGCGGCAGATCACCGCCACCGACCCCGCGCTGCCCGCTCCCGCACCCGAGGTCGACACCTACGCTGACGCCGGGCATCTGTCTCTGTCGCTGGACGTCGCCAGCACCCGCGCGTTGCTCGTTAAGGCGCCTGCCGCGTTCCACGCGGGCATCTCCGACATCCTGTTGATCGCGTACGCGCTGGCGTGCGCCGAATTCGTCGGCAGCCCAGCGTCGGTCGGCATCGACGTCGAGGGCCACGGCCGCCACGAACACCTCGCCCAGGATGTCGACCTGTCCCGCACGGTGGGATGGTTCACCACGAAACATCCCGTCGCGCTGACAGTGCGGAAGCTGAACTGGCAGGACGTGACCGCCGGAGACGCAACACTGGGAGCGGTGGTCAAAGACCTCAAGGAGCAACTGCGCACCCACCCAGATCCGCTCACTTACGGGTTACTGCGTTACCTCAACCCCGAGGTGGACCTGGCCGGCCCCGACCCGTCGCTCGGGTTCAACTACCTCGGTCGCCTCGGTGCTGGCGCTGCGCAGCTGTCCCAGGAGATGTGGAGTGTCAGCCACGACGGCTTGACACTGGCCGAAGCCGCCGCAGCCGTACCCATGCCGTTGGCCCACACCCTCGAACTCAACGCCGCAGCCGTCGAAACCGCCGAGGGTCCTACTCTGCGGGCCAACTGGACGTTCGCGCGCTCAGCGCTGGACCACGCCGAAGCCGGCAGGTTCGGCATGCTGTTCTTCCAAGCGTTGCGCGGCATCTGCGCTCATGCCGCGAGTGGCGGCGGTGGGCGCACGCCTTCCGACATCGCCCCCGCCCGGCTCAGCCAAGACCAGATCGACGAGCTAGAGGCGCACGAGCGCATCGCCGACATCCTGCCGCTGACCCCACTGCAACAGGGGCTGCTCTTCCACGCCAGCACCACGACAAACGCGGCCGACGACGTCTACGCGATGCAGCTCGACGTCGCGATATCCGGCCCACTCGACCGCGACCGGCTCCGCGACGCGGTGCATAACGTCGCCATCCGCCACCCCAACCTCGCCGCGCGATTCTGCGGGCAATTCGACGAACCGGTGCAGATCATCCCGGCCGACCCGGCACCGGCCTGGCGGTACATCGACCTCACCCACAACGGCCGAAACCCCGGTGATCACGTCGAGGAGGTGCGCACCGAGGAACGCGCCGCGGTCTGCGACCTCACCCGGCCGCCGGCCTTCCGAGCGGCGTTGATCCGCGTCGCGCCGGACAGGCACCGGTTCGTGCTCACCAATCACCACATCGTGCTCGACGGCTGGTCGTTGCCGGTCCTGATGCAGGAGCTCTTCGCCGCCTACTACGGGCAGCGGTTGCCCGCGGCGACGCCGTACCGGAACTTCGTCGCGTGGCTGGCCGAACAGGACATCGACGCGGCCCGTGCCGCCTGGCGCGAAGTGCTGGCCGGTTTCGACACACCCACCCTGGTCGGTTCACCGGGCCGACTGACGCCGGGGCCGCGGGGCACCGCCTCGATCTCGCTGCCGGCACGAAACACCCGCGCCCTCAACAATTTCGCGCGCGCGCAACGCACCACGGTCAACATCGTACTGCAGGCCGCCTGGGCGCAGGTGCTGATGTCGGCGACCGGCCACCACGACGTCGTGTTCGGTGCCGCGGTTTCCGGGCGACCCACCGAAGTGGTCGGGGCCGAAACGATGGTCGGGCTGTTGATCAACACGGTGCCGGTGCGCGCGGACGCCAACGCAGCGACCACCGTCGGCGACCTGCTCGACCAACTGCAACGGGCCCACGTCGACACCCTCGAGCACCACCATCTAGCGCTCAACGAGATTCACAAAGTCACCGGCTGCGACCAGTTGTTCGACACCCTGTTCGTGTACGAGAACTACCCCGTCGACACCAGCGCCCTGGCAGACGTGACCGAGTTGGCGATCACCGAAATCGTCGGCACCGAGTCCACGCATTATCCTCTGATGCTGCAGGCACGGTCGGCCGAGGAGTTGCGGTTGCGCATCGAGTTCGACGCCGATTTGTTCGACACGACCCGAGTCGACGCGCTCATGCGACGCCTGCAGTGGGTGCTCGAGGAGATGACCGCCGATCCCACCCGAAGGCTGTCGTCGATGGATGCACTCGATGCCGCCGAACACGCCCAGCTCGACCGGTTCGGTAACCGCGAGGTGTTGCATCAGCCTGCGACGCTCGCGTCGATTCCGGCTCTGTGGGTCGCGCAGGTCGCGCGCACACCTGATGCGGTCGCCCTGAGTGACGAAACGCGCTCGTGGACCTACGACGAGCTCCACGATGCGTCGAACCGGTTCGCGCGCTTGCTGATTGAGCATGGTGCCGGACCGGGGCAGTGCGTGGCACTGCTGCTGGAGAGGTCGGCCGAAGCGATCGTGTCGATACTCGCGACGCTCAAGGCCGGTGCGGCCTACCTGCCGATCGACCCCGCGCTACCGCCGAACCGAATCAGGTTCATGATTGAAGACGCCACGCCGATCGCCACGGTGACGTCTGCCGGACTGGTCGATCGGCTCGGCGGGTTGGGGTCGCCCACCATCGATGTGCACGACCCCGCGATCGACGCGCAACCGAGCGAGGCGCTAAGACCGCCGGCACCCGACGATCTGGCCTACATCATCTACACCTCCGGCACCACTGGTGTGCCCAAAGGTGTTGCCATCTCGCACCGTAACGTCACGCAGCACCTTGATTCACTGGACCTCGGCCTGCCGCTGACGGCGGTCTGGACGCAATGGCATTCGTTGGTCTTCGACGTCTCGGTGTGGGAGATCTGGGGCGCCCTGCTGCGCGGCGGCCGGCTGGTCGTGGTCCCCGACCTGGTGGCGGCGTCATCGGAAGACCTGCGCGAGTTGCTGCTGGCCGAAGACGTGGGCGTGCTCAGCCAAACCCCCTCGGCGGCCGCAATGCTCTCGCCCGAGGGACTGGAGTCGACAGCGTTGGTGGTCGCCGGGGAGGCCTGCCCGGTGGAGTTGGTCGAGCGCTGGGCGCAGAACGCGGTGCTGATCAACGCATACGGGCCCACCGAAACGACGGTGTACGCGACGATCAGCGCGCCGTTGACGCCGGGGCCGGGTCCGGTGCCGATCGGCGCCCCGGTCGCAGGCGCCGCGTTGTTCGTGCTCGACGGGTGGCTGCGGCCGACGGCGGCCGGCGTGGTCGGCGAACTGTACGTAGCCGGCCGCGGCGTGGGAGAGGGGTACTGGCGGCGGTCCGGGCTCACGGCCGCGCGGTTCGTCGCCTGTCCATTCGGTGGGCCGGGCGCCCGGATGTACCGCACCGGAGACCTGGTGCGGTGGGGCGACGACGGGCAACTTCAGTACCTGGGCCGCGCCGACGAGCAGGTCAAGATCCGCGGCTACCGCATCGAACTCGGTGAGGTACGCACCGCCCTGGTCGAATTGGACGGCGTCGAGCAGGCGGCGGTGATCGCTCGCGAGGACCACTGCGGCGACAAACGCCTCGTGGGCTACGTGGTCGGGACGGCAGACTCGTCCGACATTCGCGACCAGCTGGTCACAAAGCTGCCGGCGTACATGATTCCGGCAGCCGTGGTCGTGTTGGACGTTCTGCCGCTGACGGTCAACGGCAAGCTCGACACCCGCGCCCTGCCGGCCCCCGAGTACGGCGGTGAGCGTTATCGGGCCCCGGGCAATGCGGTCGAGGAGATCGTGGCCGACATCTACGCGCAGGTGCTCAATGTCGGGCGGGTCGGCGTCGACGACTCCTTCTTCGACCTCGGCGGCGATTCGCTGTCAGCGATGCGGGCCGTCGCGGCGATCAACTCCGCATTCGATTCCGGGCTCTCCGTGCGTGCTCTGTTCGACGTACCCACGGTCGCGCAACTGGCGCCTCGGGTGAGCGAGGCGGTCGGCCGGCGCGCACCGTTGGTGTCCGCCGAACGGCCCGCGGAGGTCCCGCTCTCCTTCGCGCAGAGCAGGCTGTGGATCCTCGACCAATTGCACGGTCCCTCACCGGTTTACAACATGGCGGTGGTGCTGGAGCTGTCCGGGCGCCTGGATGCCGATGCGTTGTGCCTGGCACTGCACGACGTTGTCGCTCGCCACGAGACGCTGCGCACATTGTTCCTGGCGACCGACGGGGTGCCCTACCAGCTGGTGGTATCACCCGAGCGCGCCGACTACGGCTGGCACGTCGTCGACGCCCGCAACTGGTCGGCGACCACGCTGGAAGAGGCAGTCGAGCGCACAGTGCGTCACTCCTTCGATCTGGCCAGCGAAATGCCGCTCAGGGCAGCGCTGTTCCGTGTCTCAGACCAGGAGCACATTCTTGCTGCGGCGGTGCACCACATCGCCGCCGACGCCTCGTCGGTGAGCCCGCTGATGCGCGACCTCGGTGTGGCGTACGCCAAACGGTGCAGCGGACAGCCGCCCGACTGGCCGTCCTTGCCGGTCCAGTACGCCGACTACACGCTCTGGCAGCGCGGCGAATTCGGTGATGTCGATGCCGCCGACAGCCCGATTGCCGGGCAACTTGCGTACTGGAGGGATGCCCTGGCGGGATTGCCGGAACGGCTGCAACTGCCCACCGACCGGCCCTATCCACCGGCGGCCGATCAGGGCGGAGCCAGCGTGACCGTGAACTGGCCGGCCGATTTGCAGAATCTGGTCCGCGAGGTGGCGCGCAAACACAACGGGACCAGCTTCATGGTGCTTCAGTCCGCTCTCGCGGTGCTATTGGCCAAGATCACCGCCAACAACGATGTCGCCGTGGGATTCCCGATCGTCGGTCGGGTCGACCGTGCGCTCGACGATCTGGTCGGATTCTTCGTCAACACGCTGGTTCTGCGGGTCGACCTCGGCGGTGATCCGACGCTGGCCGAAGTGCTGGACCAGGTGCGTAGGCGTAGCCTGTCCGCCTACGAAAACCAGGACGTGCCATTCGAATTACTCGTGGACCGGCTCAATTCGTCCCGCAGCCTGACCCATCATCCGCTGGTGCAGGTGATGCTTGCCTGGCAGAACGTGCTGGGAGAGCACGGCAACGCCGCCGGGCTCAGCCTCGGTGATGTGCAAGTCACCCAGAGGCCGGTGGACATCCGCACCGCCCGAATGGATCTGGTGTTCCACCTGGCCGAGAACTGGACCGACACCGGCGAGCCCGGCGGGATACGCGGCGAGGTCGAGTTCCGCACCGACATATTCGACGCGGCGACCATCGAAACCCTGATCCGGCGGCTGGAGCGGGTCCTGGTGGCCATGACGGCCGACCCGCAGCAGCGGATGTCGTCGATCGGCTTGCTCGACACCGACGAGCAAGCGTTGCTGGACGAGGTCGGCAATCGCGCGGTGTTGGCGCGAGGAGCCCATCCCGAGGTGTCGATCCCGGCGTTGTTCGCCGCACAGGTGGCGCGCACCCCCGAGGCGCAGGCGCTGAGCTGCGGCGGTCGGTCGATGACGTACCGACGACTGGACGACGATTCGAACCGGCTGGCGCACAAGCTGATCAGCGTGGGTGCGCGGACGGGCGAGTCGGTAGCGCTGCTTCTGGAGCGTTCCGCCGAGGCGGTCGTGGCCATTCTCGCGGTACTCAAGACGGGTGCGGCCTACCTGCCGATCGATCCCGCGCATCCCGACGCGCGCCTCGAGTTCATGCTCGCAGACGCCGCGCCGATCGCCTCGATCACCCGGGCCGGGCTTGCCGCACGGCTGGGCGGCCGCAACATGCCGGTCATCGATGTCGCCGGGCCCTGCGTCGACGTCCATCCCTGTTCCGCGCTACCGCTGCCCGCCGCCGACGACCTTGCCTACGTCATCTACACCTCCGGAACCACCGGACTTCCCAAAGGGGTGGCCGTCGCCCACCGCACGGTGACCCAGCTGGTGCAGGCAAGCGACGACGGCCTGCCACCGGCGGGGGTGTGGACACAGTGGCATTCGCTCGCCTTCGACGTGTCGGTGTGGGAGATATTCGGCGCTCTTCTGCGTGGCGGTCGACTGGTGGTCGTCCCCGAGGAGGTGGCATCGTCGCCACGGGACTTCCACGCGCTGCTGGTCGACGAAGAGGTCAGCGTGTTGAACCAGACACCGTCGGCCGCAAGCTTGCTCTCCGCCGACGGCCTCGACGGGGTGGCGTTGGTGGTGGCAGGGGAGGCCTGTCCAGCCAACCTCGTCGATCGGTGGGCGGATGGTCGGCTGATGGTGAACGGCTACGGCCCCACGGAGACGTGGTACACGTCATTCAGCGCGCCGCTAAGGGCGGGATCGCACGAGGTACCCATCGGTGCACCGATTTCGGGAGCGGCGTTCTTCGTCCTCGACAACTGGCTGCGGCCGGTGCTTCCGGGCGTGGTCGGCGAGCTGTATGTGGCCGGTGACGGGCTGGCCTGCGGATATGTGAACCGTGCCGGATTGACCGCCTCACGATTCGTGGCCTGTCCGTTCGCCGACGCGGGAGCATCGGGGCGACGGATGTACCGCACCGGTGATGTCGTCCGGTGGGGCGTCGACGGGCAACTGCGCTACCTCGGGCGCGCCGACGAACAGGTCAAGATCCGCGGCCACCGCATCGAACCAGGTGAGATCGAGGCGGCGCTCGCCGAGGTCGTCGGCGTGGAGCAAGCTGCGGTGGTTGCACGCGACGACCGCCTCGTCGGCTATGTGACCGAATGTGCCTCGGTTACAATCGATCCCGCACACGTCCGACGCGTACTCGCCGAGCGCTTGCCAAGCTACATGGTGCCGGCTGCCATCGTGGTCGTCGACGCGTTGCCGCTGACCGTTAACGGCAAACTCGACGTCCGCGCCCTACCTCCGCCCGAATACCAGGGGGCCAAGGCCTACCGGGCGCCGGAAACGGCCACCGAGATGGTCATCGGTGACATCTACGCCCGGATCCTGGGCCTCGAACGGGTCGGCGTTGACGACTCGTTCTTCGACCTCGGCGGCGACTCGCTGGGCGCGATCCGCGTTGTCGCAGCGATCAATTCCGAGCTAGACACTGACCTGGCGGTGCGCACGATGTTCCACGCACCGTCGGTCCGTGGCCTGAGCCGGCAACTGGGGACTCTGGACAGCGTTGCGGAGGTCGTGCCCGTCGAGGTACTCAAAGATGGTGTGGGCGTGCCGCTGTGCTGCATTCACGGAGGATTCGGACTCAGCTGGGTATATCGGATCCTCGCCGATCATCTGGACTGCCCGATAATCGGTATCAACCAGGCCGCGCCTGAAGGCGAAACGGTGCCCCGAACCATTTCCGAAATGGCGGCACGTTATGCCGACAGAATTCAGGCCCTCCAATCCAACGGTCGCTACAAGCTCCTTGGCTGGTCACTCGGCGGTGTGGTGGCCCATGCCGTGGCCGTCGAACTGCAGCGCCGCGGATGTGTCGTTCAGAGCCTGGTCCTGTTGGACGACGCATTCAGCGCGAACCGAGTGATGGTGACGGAGCAAGCCTCCGAACCGGGTGACATCCTGCGAAAGATCCTGCAACTGAACGGTATCGACGTCCCGTACCGAGAGGAACCGCTGACCTCCGCCGAGGCGGTGCAATCGGTTTATCGGCATTTCGAGGGGGGCGAGCTCGTACTGCCGTCGAAAAAGTTGCTGCAGTTCATGGTTCAGTGTCTCAGCGAAAATCAGCGGTACTTACAGGATCACGTTCCCGAGGTATTCGACGGCGACATGGTCGTCTTCTCTGCGAGCCACGACGACGTGACATGCCCGGTCCGGACCTGGCAGCCCTACGTCACGGGTGACGTCACGACGTACGCTGTCGACTGCTCACACCTTGAGATGCTGACGAGCGAGTCGCTCAGCAGGTATGTCGGACAACTCAAGCAGGCACTGGAAGCGCGATGACTGATAGCACACTCGACATAGTCGACATGCCCCGCGGCGGTCCTGAGGCGTCGTGGTTGGACCGGCGGTTGCAGACGAATCGGCTCGAGTACCTCGACCGCGACGACGTCGACGAGTTGAAACGAAAGGTCGTGGTGGCCCTCGACCGCGGTGGGCGGCGACGACGGTTGGGCGTCTACGGCAAGATCGCCAAGGTCGTGCTCGACGAGGCGGCCGAGTTCTCCTCGCCGAAGATTCTGGAGTTGGGAGCGGGCCTTGGCGGGCTGTCGGAGAAAGTGCTCGAGAGCCACCCCACTGCTCGGGTCACGGTCACCGATATCGATCCCTCCTTCGTCGGGATTGTTGCCGCGGGTGGGCTCGGCAGTGATCCCCGAGCCACGGTGCGGGAAATGGATGCCACCGAAATCGACGCCCCCGACGGGTTTTACGACCTCGCCGTGTTCGCGTTGTCGTTGCATCACCTGCCACCCGCACAGGCCGCACTTGTGTTCGCCGAGGGAACGCGGGCGGCGAAGAAGCTGATGATTATCGACCTGCGCCGACCGCCGGCGCCCGTGCATGCGGTTGTGCTGGCAGCGACGCTGCCGTTCTGCCCGTTGATGCCGCTGCTGCACGACGGGGTAATCAGCTCACTACGCGCCTACAGTCCGTCGGCATTGAGTGCGCTCGCGCGCCACGCCGGTCCGGAGATCACCGTCAAATTTCGCACCCGCCCGTTCGGCCCAACCGTCGTGGTGGCGAGCCGACGTCAAGTCAGCTGACCCGACCGGGCGATCTTCTCGGTGAAGTTCAACGCCGTGCATTGATTGCGCTGTGAGCGGGCCAACGGACACCGGGTTGCAGACCGCGGACGTCCGGTCTGACATGGCGACGCGGCATGCGCAATCAGTCGCTCGTCGACCGAATGCGTCAAAGGCTTCCGAGGTCGTCGGGCACGTCGACGGCGTGTTCGCGCAGCGCCTCCAGCGGAATCACCTCGAGCGTGCGTTCGTGCGTCGACGCCAGCACCACCGGCGCGGCGAAGCCGTCCTGATAGGCCTTCAACCAGTTCACCGCGGTCACGCACCAGCGATCACCGGGCCGCAGACCGGGAAAGCGGTACTCCGGTCGCGGGGTGGACAGGTCGTTGCCGATCGACCGCTGGTGCCGGAGGAACTCCGCCGTCACCACCGCGCAGATGGTGTGGCTGCCGAGATCCTCAGGCCCGGTCGAGCAGCACCCGTCCCGGTAGAAGCCGGTCAGCGGGTCAGAACTGCACGGCTGAAGCGGCTCGCCGAGCACATTGAGTTCAGCCACCAGTCGTCCATCGTTTCGGAGGGTCCTAATATTCAGTACTACCCGAACATATTCGAGTGAACGAGGAGCATCCGGCATGGCCGCGCTCAGGACTGGCGACGGATTTCCCGACATCGTCGTGACCGCTGTCGCCTCGACGACAGCGTTGGCCACCGACGCCGAAGAGACCTGGCAGCTGCTCCAGCAGGGCAGAAGCGGCATCCGGGCGCTCGACAAGTGGTTCGTCGACGAGTTCAACTCCCCGGTCCGCATCGGGGGCGCGATCCTCGAGAATCTCGACGAGCACCTGGACCGCGTCGAACGGCGCCGGACGTCGTATATGCAGAAGATGTCGACCGTCCTGAGCCGCAGGCTCTGGGAGATCGCGGGCAACCCCGACGTCGACACCCGCCGGCTGGCGGTCTCGGTCGGCCTCGCGCTCGGCAGCACCGAGGAGATCCCGCTCCAGCACGATCTCTGGCGGCAGAAGGGCCTGCGCGCGGTGTCGCCGCTGACCATCCAGATGTACATGCCCAACGGGGCGGCCGCCGCGGTCGGACTGGATCGGAAGGCGAAGGCGGGCATCATCTCGCCGGTGATGGCCGACGCGTCGGGCGCCGCGGCCATCGCCCAGGGCTGGCGACACCTCGTCCTGGGCGAGGCCGACATGGTGATCTGCGGCGGCGTCGAGACCCACATCGAGGCGGTCCCGGTTGCGGCGTTCAGCCTGCAGGAGCTGTTGTCGACCAACAACGACGATCCCGCGGGCGCCTGCCGCCCCTTCGACAAGGACCGCGACGGCATGGTTTTCGGTGAGGGCGGCGCGTTGATGCTCATCGAAACCGAGGAGCACGCCAAGGCGCGCGGTGCGCAACCGCTGGCCCGGCTGATGGGCGCGAGCATGACCTCGGACGCGTACGACGTCACCGAACCCGATCCCGAGGGCGAGCGCGCCAGCGACGCGATCGCCCGGGCGATCGAACTGGCCGGCCTCAACCCGACCGACATCGACCACATCAACGCCCACGCCACTGGCACGGTCCACGGCGACCTGGCCGAGGCCAGGGCCATCCGCAAGGCGCTCGGTGACCACTCACCCGCGGTGTACGCGCCCAAAGCGGCGCTGGGGCATTCCCTGGGATCGGCCGGTGCGATCGAGGCTGTGTTGACGGTGCAGGCGCTGCGCGACGGGCTCGTTCCGCCCACACTCAACCTCAAGGACCTCGACCCGCAGATCGACCTCGACGTGGTCGCCGAAGGCCCGCGCCGCGCCGACTACCGCTACGCGGTCACCAACTCGTTCGGCCTCGGCGGCTACAACGTGTCGTTGGTGTTCGGCGCCTACTAACGGCTATTTGGTCAGCGTGAACTGTCCGACGTAGCTGACGTTGCGGCTGAAGAAGTCCGAGCAGCCGCGCAGGTACTTCATGTAGCGGTCGTAGACCTCCTGCGACGTCACCGCGATCGCCTGATCCTTGGCGGCCTCGAGCTTTTCGGCCCACGTGTCCAGGGTGCGCACGTAGTGCGGGGTCATGTCGTCGAAGTCGGCGACAGTGAAGCCGGCGTTCCCCGCGAACTCGTAGACGTCCTCGTCGCACGGCACGGCGCCGCCGGGGAAGATCTCCTTGGCGATGAACCGCATGAACTTCAGGTCCGACATCACGATCGGAATGCCCAGCTCAGGCCAGCGCTTGAGCGGGTGCCCCATGATCGTCTGCAGCACCATCCGGCCGTCGGCGGGCATGACGCGGTGGCACGTGTCGAAGAACGCCTTGTACTTCGTCTTGGGCCACGCCTCGAATGCCTCGATGGACACGATGCGGTCGACCGGCTCGTCGAACTCCTCCCAGCCCTTGAGCAGCACCCGCCGGGAGCGTTCGGTCTCGACGGCGTCGAGAATCTGCTGGCCGAGTGCGTGCTGGTTACGGCTCAGCGTCAGCCCGATGACGTTGACGTCGTAGGTCTCGATCGCGCGTTTCATCACCGAGGCCCAGCCGCAGCCGACGTCGAGCAGCGTCATCCCGGGTTTCAGGTCAAGCTTGGCGAGCGCGCGGTCGATCTTGGCGTACTGCGCTTCCTCGAGGGACATGTCGTCGCGTTCGTAGTACGCACAGCTGTAGGTCCGCGTCGGATCCTGGAAGAGGCCGAAGAAGTCGTTCGAAAGGTCGTAGTGGGCTTGAACGTCCTCGTACGCCACCTTCATCGTCGTCCCCGAACTATCCGACATCTTCCTTTGGCCTCCTATGCGGTTACGTGACCCCGACGACCCCGTAACGACCAAGCTTTATATCGCATTTTTCCTAACCCGGCTAAGCAGCCGCCTTCTCGCACGTGAACTGAGCGACATCGGTGTAGCCGTCGCGGAAAAGATCGGCACAACCGGTCAGGTATTTGCGGAAGCGCTCGTAAATCTGCTCGGAGGTGATCTCGATCGCCTCGTCCTTCTTGGCCTCGAGGTTCGCTGCCCAGGTATCGAGCGTCTTGACGTAGTGCGACTGCAGGTGCTGTTCACGCGTGACCGTGTAGCCGGCCTTGTTTGCGTGCTCGCGCACCATCGAGGCCAGCGGCAAACGTCCGCCGGGGTAAATCTCGTCCATGATGAACTTGATGAATCTCACCCGGGACATGGTCAGCGGCAGGCCTTTGGCCTTGATCTCCTCGTCCTCGGGAATGATGATCGTGTGTAGCATCATCACGCCGTCGTCGGGCATCCAGTTGAAGGTCTTCTTGAAGTAGTCGTCGTACTTGTTGAAGCCGAAGTGCTCGAACGCGCCGATCGAAACGATCCGGTCGACCCGGCCCTCGAACTCCTCCCACGGCTGCAGCCGGACTTCCATCTTGCGGTCGCTCTTGATGTTGGCGAACCGGTTCTCCTCGATGTGGCGCTTCTGGTTCTCGCTCAGCGTGAGGCCGATGACGTTGACGTCGTACTTCTCCACGGCCCGCTGGATCGTCGAACCCCAGCCGCAGCCGATGTCGAGCAGTGTCATTCCGGGCTTCAGACCCAGCTTGCCCAGTGAGAGGTCGACTTTCGCGAGCTGTGCCTGCTCCAGCGTGTAGTCGTCCTTCTCGAAGTACGCGCAGCTGTAGGTCTGCGACGGATCCTGCCAGAGCTTGAAGAACTCGTTGGAGATGTCGTAATGGAACTGGACCTCGTCCTTGTCCGATCCGCGCGTCTGCGATGCGGATTTAGACAGCCACTTCGACTGCGCCTGGTCTGTCGAGCTCTGCTGTGTATCTGAGGTTCCCACCACGGCCCACCCTTAAAAACTGATCGAGGGACGAATATTCGACTATCGCGCAGTTTTTTCTCGACACGATGGTGAAACAGTACCTCCGAGCACTGCGGTGGTGAGGGGCGGCACTACGACAACGGGCCTAGATTTTCGAATTTCTGGTCATCCAGCGCATCACCTGCCAACCGACGAAGACCGGCAGCCAGATGGTCAGCACCCGATAGAGCAGAACCGACGGTACGGCGACGGCGGCGGGCATGCCGAACGCCGCCAAACCGCCGATCAGCGCCGCTTCGACCGCCCCGATCCCGCCCGGTGTGGGTGCGGCCGAGGCCAGCGTGCCGCCCACCATCGTCACCACGGTGACCGTGATGAACGACGTGTCACCGCCGAAGGCCTCGATCGCCGCCCACAGCGCGAACGCGTTGCCCAGCGTCGTCGCGGCGCAGCCCGCCATGATGATCGCCAACCGCCGCGGTTCCCTGGCCAGCGCGATGAGGTGCCCGATCACCTCCTCCAACCGCGGCCGCACCGCCGTCGACAGCCACCGGCGCAGCTTCGGCACCAACAAGAACGTGCCGACCAGCCCGAGCAGCACACCGCCGATCAGGTACAGCAGCGTCACGTTGGGCACGAAGCGTGACAGATCCGCCGATACGCCGGCCGCGGTGGAGAAGAAGATGAGCAGCCCCAGGTGGGTGATGACCTGGACGGACTGCTGCAGCGCGACGGCGGTGGTCGCGCGCATCGGGCTGACACCGCCCTTCTGCAGGTACCGCGCGGACAACGCCAGCCCGCCCACTCCAGCGGGCGTCGTGGTGGCGGCGAACTTGTTGGCCACCTGCATCACGATCAGCCCCCACAGGCTGACCAGCCCGTCGGCACACGCCCAAAGTGCGGCCGCCGCACCGAGGTACGTCAGGCTCGTGGCGGCCAGGCCGAGGAGCGCCCACCACCAGTTCGCGGTGCGCAGTTCGGTGACGAACGTCGGCACCGAGGACAGGAACGGGTAGGCGACGTAGACCAGCGCGGCCAGCAGTACCAGCTGGATCACCTGACTGCGGGTGAACCGCGTGACGGTCTCGGTGCGGATCTCATCCACCCGGGTTTGACGCTTCACCTCGTCACGGGCGGCGGAGATGACGGCCTTGGGGTCGGTCACGGAGTTGCGGATGCGCATCGGCATCGCGGCCATGGTCAGCCGCCGCGACGCGGTCAGCACCGCGTCGTTGCCGAACGCGTCGATCGCCGCCCGCACCGCCGAACCCGCGTCGTAGAGATGCGTCGTCGTCACCAGCAGCTGAGCGATGTCGCTGCGCAACTGGGCGTCGGTGGCGCCGTACTCGGCGTTGTCGAACCCGCCGAACAGCACCGTGTCTCCGTCCACGGTGATCTCGCTGCTGCGCAGGTCGCCGTGCGAGATCTGACAGTCGTGCAGGTCGCGAAGCGACTCCCACACCCGGCCGACGGGAATCGAGTCGGCACACTCGCTGATCGGAATTCCGCGGGGCGGGGAGTGGGCGTACAACGTCCAGCCGCGGTCCAGCGCGGCGACGGCGATCGTCGACGCGTTGGCGATCTTGAGCTCGCCGATCGCGATGGCCATCAGGGCGCGGTGCTCGACGAGGCGGCGCATCGACGCGTGCAGCGGCGCGGTCTCGCGGTCGCGTAACCGCACTTTGCGCCACAGCTGCAGCAGCACGCCGCCGCCGCGCTGGTGGGGTCCGTAAAGTTCCATCACCGCCGCGGTCTGCTGGTCTTCGCAGGTGGCGGTCAGCACGAGCGGTCCGGCACCCGCCGGGCGCACCACCCGCAGGCCGGTGACGACGCAACCGCGCCGGGCCATCGCCCGCACCGCGCCGTCGAGGGGGACCTCGAGTCCGGGGGTTCCGACGACGAGCACCACCAGGGCGCCGACAAACCAGCCGACCGCCAGCCCGACCAGCGAGCGGGCCGGCACCACCGCGCTGACCACCAGGTGGATCGGCACGAACGCCAGCAGCAGGGTCCACCACCAGCGCCGCCATCGGGCAGGCAGCCAGGGGCCGGAGACAGTGAGCACGGCGGCGAGCATCGCGATCCAGCGCGGGTCGTCGACGAATTGGGACGCGAACGTGTCGAGGCGCCCGGACAGGTCGAAGTGCCAACGCGGCGCGGTCAGCCCCAGGCCGCTGATCGACAACGCGGATCCGGCGATGACGGCCGCTGCGGCGTAGGCGGCGAGCAGCTTCCACTGTCGCGACAGGATCAGGCTGACCAGGATCACGAACGGCAGCGCGACGATCGCGATGCCATAGATGAGGTAGACCAGGTTGGCCTGGGTGGGCGTCAGAACCGCGACGATCTCGGAGATCGAGCGTTCCAGCGCCACCCACTCGTTGCGGGTGATGACCGAGCCGGTGATGACGACCGCGAGGAATAGCGCGGCCAGCACGACGCGGACGATGTCGTTGGTCCGCCTCGTCAAAGGCTGCAGCAGGCTGCCGGAGACGGCGATGTCCCGTCCGTCAACGCGCATGTATCAACGATCTTCTCCGGTCGGGGGCCACGTCGGTAGCGACCCGCCGTCAACTTAGCCGCTGACCCGTGGAAAGCGGCTCATTGGCCGACCGGGGACCGGGGGAAGTCAGATCGCGTACTGCCTCGGCTCGTGCTGCACGGAGATCCAGTGTTCGGTGGTGAATTCGTCGATCGCCCACTGGCCGCCGAAGCGGCCGATCCCGGACGCCTTCTCCCCGCCGAACGCCGTGTTGGCGTCGTCGTTGACGGGCGCGTCGTTGACGTGGGTCATGCCGGTGTCGATGCGACGGGCGAACCGCACCGCGCGCTCGACGTCGCGGCTGAACACCGCCGACGACAGCCCGTACTCGGTGGCGTTGGCCAGTTGCAACGCGTCCTCGTCGCCGTCGGCCCGGATCACCGTCATCACCGGCCCGAACACCTCCTCGCGGGCGGTCGCCACGTCGTTGGAGCCGGTGAGGATGTGCGGCGGCAGGCACTGGCCGGTCGGGCCGAAGGGGTCGCCGCCGATCAGCAGGGAAGCGCCGTCGGTGCGGGCGCGGTCGAGTTTGTCCTGGATGGACTCCACCTGCGAGGTGTTGATGATCGGCCCCAGCTGGGTTTCGGGATCGCGCGGGTCGCCGACGCGCAGCGCCTTCGTCCGCTCGACGAAGCGGTCGAGGAACTCGTCGAAGACACGGCCGTCGACGATCGTCCGGTTGCCGATCATGCAGATCTGGCCCTGGTGGAAGAACGAGCCGAACACCGCGGCCCTGGCGGCGAGGTCGAGGTCGGCGTCCTCGAGCACGACGATGGGGCCGTTGCCGCCGAGTTCGAGCGCGGTGCGCTTGATCCCGGCCTTCGCCGCGATGCCCTCGCCGACGGGCGTGGAGCCGGTGAACGAGACGACGCGCGGCACCGGATGTGCCACGATCGCATCGCCGATGTCCGAGCCCGAGCCGATCACCACCGACAACAGGCCTGGCGGCAGGCCGGCCTCCTCGAAGATCCGCGCGAGCAGCAGTCCGCCGGTGACCGGGGTGTCGCCCGCCGGTTTGAGCACGACAGCGTTGCCGACGGCGAGCGCGGGGGCCACCGAGCGGTTCGACAACTGCATCGGGAAGTTCCACGGCGAGATCACCGCGACGACGCCGACCGGCTCGCGGTAGATGCGGCTCTCCTTGCCGGGGATGTCGGACGGCATGATCTTGCCCTCGACGTGGTGGGGCATCGACGCGGCTTCCCACAGCACCGAGCGGACGAGGTTCCACTCGAGTTCGGCCTTGGCGACGGTGCCGCCGGACTCGCGGATCAACCAGTCGGTGATCTCGTCCTTGCGCGCCCCCATCACGTCGGCGGCGTCGCGCATCACCTGCGCGCGGGCCATGGGCGGTTGGGCCGCCCAATCTCGTTGTGCCTCAAGGGCCGTCGTGTAGGCCTCGTCCAGGTCGTCGGCGTCGGCCTGGGGAATCTCGGTCAGCACGTCACCGGTGTAGGGGTCGGTGTCCTGCCGGGTCTTGCCGGACGAGCCTGCTCGCCACTGCTTGCCGATCGGCATGGTGTCGAAATCGGGATAGCGGGTCATGAGGTTTCGATCGCGATCTTGTGGTGGGGACTGTCGGCCTGCGCTTCCCACGCGCGGGGAGCCTCGTCGAGGGGGTAGCGCTCGACCTCGACGCGGATGCGGCCGTCCGCGGCGTGCTTGGTGAGTTCGCCGTATCCCGCGCGCATCACATCGGCGCCCAACATGTTGTTGTTGTGCCCGACGTGGGTGCGGCCCATCAGTTTGGCGAAGGGGACGGCGGCGGTCGCGCCCGCGCCCTGCCCAACCGTGATGAGCGTCGCGCCGACGGCGGACGCGTCGAGTGCGGCGAGGAACGGATCGCCGTACACCATGTCGATGACGACGTCGTAGCCCTCGCCGGCTTCGTTCGTCAGCGCCTCGGCGTCGTCATCCTGCCCGAGTCGGACCACCGCGTCGGCGCCGAGGTCGCGCACCTGCTCCAGTGCGTCGGGATCGCGACCGGCGCCGACCACCCGCCCCGCGCCGAGCAGCCTGGCGGCCTGCACGGCGATGCGGCCCACCACACCGGTGGCGCCGAGCACCAGGACGGTTTCGCCGTCGGACACGTCGGCGTGCCGGGTCAACGGCAGCCACGCGGCCAGGCCCGCGATGCCCAGTGCCACGGCGAGGTCGTCGTCGACACCGTCGGGGACGGGAAACGTCAGCGCGGGAGCGATGCGACACCGCTGGGCCCAGGACCCGAACGGTTCGGGCGGGGAGTCGAAGTACACCCGGCGACCGTCGTTGGTGGTGCCGACACCTTCTTTGCCCACCACCGAGGGTGTCAAGGGTTCGCCCATCGCGCCGGAGGCGAGGGCCAGGTCGACCGGATTGCATCCGGCGAGGCGAATGTCGACGAGTTCGGTGTCGGGGCCGTCGGGTTCGTCGAAGTCCCTGACCGTCGGTGTCTTGCCGGGCCCTTCCAGTACGGCAGCGCGCATGTGGTTCCTTCCGTCGGGTTCACGAACGGGCTACCCCGGTGTCGACGGCGTTATGCGGAGTCGTCTGACGCGGGTGAACGATCGGCTGTTCCCATTCGCGCGTCGCGCTCGTACTCTATTAGGCATGAGTACAACAACGGTGTCGGTGCTGCCGCCGGGACCTCGGCTCCCGTCGTTCGCACTGCTGTTGCTGATGATGCGGTGGTGGCCGCGGATCGTGTCGATCTGCCAACGTCGTTACGGCAACGTGTTCACGCTGACCAATTCGATGGTCGGCTCGATGGTCTACCTCTCCGATCCGGCCGACATCAAGACGGTGTTCGCCGGTGACCCGAGGATTTACCATGCCGGCGAAGCGAATTCGATGTTGGCGGGACTGCTGGGGGACAGCTCGGTACTGGTGGTCGACGACGAGGTGCACCGCGAGCGCCGCCGGCTGATGATGGCGCCGTTCCACCGTGACGCGGTGGCGCGGCAGGCCGACGTGATGGCCGAGATCGCGGCGGACAACATCGCCGGGTGGCCGGTGGGGGAGCCGTTCGCAGTTGCGCCGAAGATGTCGGAGATCACCCTCGAGGTGATCCTGCGGACGGTGATCGGCGCCAGCGACCCGGATCGGTTGGCCGCGCTGCGTGAGGTGATGCCGCAACTGCTGAACGTCGGCCCCTGGGCGTCGGTGGCGATCGCCAAACCCAAGTTGTTGAGACATCGCCTGTGGCAACGGTTGCGCCGCAACATGGATCACGCCGACCGGCTCTTGTATGCCGAGATCGCGGACCGCCGCGCCGATCCCAACCTCGCTCAGCGCACCGATGCGCTGGCGATGCTGGTGCGCGCCGGGGTCGACGACGGCGCGGGGATGACCGACCGGGAGCTGCGCGATCAACTGATCACGCTGTTGGTTGCCGGGCACGACACGACCGCCACCGGGTTGTCCTGGGCGCTGGAGCGGTTGACCCGCAATCCGGATGTGTTGTCAAAGGCCGTGCAGGCGGCCGAATCCGGCGACGACGAGTATCTGGATGCGATCGCCAAAGAGACGCTGCGGAATCGCCCCGTCGTTCCCGATGTCGGCCGGATCCTCACCGAGCCGGTGGAAATCGCCGGTTACCGGTTGCCTGCGGGGGTGATGGTGGTTCCGAGTATCACGCTGGTGCACGACGATGCCGGCATTTATCCCGACCCCGACCGCTTCGACCCGGATCGCATGGTCGGCGCGCCCCTGAGCCCGACAACGTGGTTGCCGTTCGGTGGCGGCAATCGCCGGTGTCTCGGTGCGGGATTCGCGATGGTGGAGATGCGGATGGTTTTGCGTGAGGTGTTGCGCCGCGTCGAGCTGGCAACGACGACCTCCCCAGGCGAGCGGCAGAAGCTCAAGCACGTGATCATGACACCGCACCGCGGTGCCCGAATCACGGTGTCGGCGAAGAAGACTGCCGTGTCGACGGCGGCGGATCAAGCTGCATCAAGATCCGCCACCGCCGACACGTCATCCGCGACGCAGAACTGATCAGGGGATGTCGGTAGCGGGAACGCTGCCGCAAGCGACTCCGGGAATGCACCCTGCGGCGCCTTGCGGGCCGGCCACGCCGGACGGTCCGCCGGGGATGGCACCCGCGGCGCCCTGCGGTCCGGCTGTGCCGGCCGGGCCGCCGGGGATTGCGCCCGTCGCGCCTTGCGGTCCGGCTGCTCCCGCGGGACCGCCGGGGATCGCGCCCGCTGCGCCCTCGGGGCCGGCCACGCCGGCCGGGCCGCCGGGGATCGCGCCCGCTGCGCCCTCGGGTCCGGCCACGCCGGCCGGTCCACCGGGAACGGCGCCGGCCGCGGCCGGAGCGCCAGGAGGCGGCGGCGGTGTCCATACACCCGGCGCGGGCGCCGGGGCCGGAGCCGGGGCCGGAGCGACCGCGCAGCCTGTGCCGGCGGGGTCGACGCAGCCCGAGGGGCCACCGGTCGGGAGGAACGACGGCGAAGCAAAGCCTGCAGGCGCGGCAGCGATCGCGGCTGCCGCCGCGCCGGCCACCAGGAGCGGTGAAAACTTCTTCAGGTTGGTCAACATGCCGGTGCTTTTACCATTGTCACCAGAGCTCAAACCTCAAACCCCGCGAGAGCCCACCTCAAAGCACCGCGAGTGACCGTGTTTGTGCGCCGGCACGCCGCGTTTGGCCGTACAAAGAGCGGTCGCTCGCGGGGGTTGAGTGGCCGCCTGGTGCTTGAGTGGCCGCCTGGTGCGCGAGTCACCACTCGTCAGGAGCGACGGTTCGCCGTGCCGCCGTCGTCGGCGAGGCTGGCGATCTCGCGGTCCCACGCCGCATACCGCACCCGACGCAGGCACGGCCGGACGCCGACGACGAACATCGCCGCCACCGCCGTCACCGCGAGCCAGAACGACATCGCCGCGACCGCCGCGTCGACCCCGGCTCGCCACCACGGATCCAGCGGCTGCGCGCGACGGCCGTCCGGATGGACCGAGATGTCGATGGTCTGCCCGGCTTTGACGGGCCTGTCCCATCGGAAACGCTCGGTGTGCTGAACGCCCGCAAACCGCCAATTCGCCTGTACGACGGAGACATCGGTGCCTCGAAGCGTCGCGCTCGTGGCGGTGACGGTCGCGGTGACCGGGTAGCGGTGCTGGGCTTCTGCCACATACGCGCGGCCACGTTCCTCGTGGATGGCCGTCGCCATCGCCCCGGCGACCGGTATTGCGATCAGCGAGGCCGTCACCGCCATCGCCATCACGAGGGTCTCGACGCGATCGCTCATCCGCACCAGCGGATTTCGACCGAGCGCGTGGATCATCCGCCAGTGCCACCACCCGCGCTGGACCGTCTGCATGGCGCCTCCCTCGGTCATCCGAGGAATTGACCGAGACCGCCCATCCAAACCTCGTTTCACCCCCTCCGCGACCGTGCGCGTCGGCACTCGAAACGCCGCGAAAAATCAGCACTTTGCGCACGCTCGCGACCGCGAACGACCGGCCGCATTCGTCGCCGACAGCAACCTGTCCCACCCGCCCCGAAAACCCCGGCACAAGCACTGTCCCTCATACACATCT
>NZ_NKCN01000026.1 GCF_002245535.1 Mycobacterium lehmannii
ACCCTGACCCCGCCAACACCGGCCAGGGTTATCCACCGCCGCCGCCCTATGGCGCGCCCTCCCCTTACGGCGCTCCGCCCTCGTACGCGGGATACGGCGCACCCGGGTATGCCGACGGTTACGGCATGCCGCAGGACAAGACCAACGGTCTGGCGATCGGCTCGCTGGTGGCCTCGGCGATCGGCGTCCTCTGTGGTGTCGGCTCGCTGATCGGCATCGTGCTGGGCATCGTGGCGCTGAACCAGGTCAAGAACTCAGGCGAGGGCGGCCGCGGATTGGCGATCGCCGGCATTGCCGTCGGCGCGGCGACGCTGCTGCTCAACATCGTCTTCGGCATCGCCATGCTGAGCACCTGACCCAGTGAGCGGCGGCGACCAGGACGGGGTCGGGAACACCGGCAGGCCCGACCCGTTCGCACCGGTGGATTACCCCACCGATGCGGGGCTGCCGCCGCCGCTCGATACGCCGCCCTCACCGGGTTATCCGCCGCCCTATCCGGCTTCTCCTCCTAACCCTTATCAGGGCTACTACCCGCTCGGCAGTTACGGATACGACCCCTACCGGCCGATCCGTCCTGCGGGCACGAACGGGATGGCGATCGGCGCGTTGGTGTGCTCGCTCGTCGGGGTGTTCTGCTGCGGCGTGACGTGCATCGTCGGGGTGATCCTCGGTGTCATGGCGATGCGCGAAACCAAACGCACCGGACAGGACGGATTCGGAATTGCGTTGGCGGGCACGATCATCGGCGGGCTGGCGGTCGCAGGCTTCGTCGTCTACATACTGCTTTACCTGAGCCTGCTCGCCACCGGAGGGTTGTGGGCCTGAGCGTCACTGCGGCGGACGGAATGGCTCGCCTTGGCGCTGCATGCCTGCGGCGCGGCCCTTTCCGGCGATCACCAGGGCCATCTTCCGACTCGCCTCGTCGATCATCTCGTCGCCCAACATGGCCGCGCCCCTTGCCCCGCCTGCGCGCGAGGTGTGCCACTCGTAGGCCTCGAGAATCAGTTCGGCGTGGTCGTAATCCTTCTGCCGGGGACTGAAAATCTCGTTGCCCGCGACGATCTGGTCGGGGTGCAGCACCCATTTGCCGTCGTATCCGAGCGCCGCGGAACGGCCGGCGACGCGGCGGAAGCCGTCGACGTCGCGAATCTTCAGATAGGGACCGTCGATCGCGAGCACGCCGTGCGTCCGCGCCGCCACGAGAATGCGCATCAGCACGTGATGGTGCGCATCGCCGACGTCGTAGCCCTCCGGCTGCTCGCCGACCTCGAGCGTGCGCATGTTCAAGCTGGCCGCCATGTCGGCGGGTCCCAGCACCAGCGCCTGCACCCGGGGTGCGGCCGCGATCGCGTCAATGTTGGTGAGGCCCTGCGCATTCTCGATCTGCGCCTCGATACCGATGCGGCCGACCGGGAGGTCGTGGGTGGCCTCGAGTTGGCTCAGCAACAAGTGCAGCGCCTGGATGTGGGAGGCGTCGCTGACCTTGGGCAGGACCACGATGTCGAGTGCGGCACCGGCGGTCGCCACCACCTCGATGATGTCGGCGTAGGTCCACGGCGTCGTCCAGTCGTTGATCCGCACACCGCGCAGCTGACCGGCCCACCCCGGCTCCGCCAGAGCGGTCGCCACCCGGGTACGAGCCTCGGCTTTGGCCTCGGGCGCGACGGCGTCCTCGAGATCGAGGAACACCTCGTCAGCGGTCAGGGTTTTCGCCTTCTCGACCATTTTCGCGCTGCTCCCGGGAACGGAAAGGACCGTTCGGCGGGGTCGATACCGGTTTTCCACAACCACACTCTCTACCCTTTGATGCATGGCGGCGGTCAACAGGGTCTATGCGGCTCGTCTCGCGGGGATGGTGGTCTTGGGCCCCGACGGCGAATCCATCGGCCGTGTCCGTGATGTGGTGGTCAGCATCAGCCTGGTGCGCCAGCAACCCCGCGTACTCGGCTTGGTTGTCGAGATGCTCACGCGGCGAAGGATTTTCGTACCGATTCTGCGGGTGACGTCCATCGATCCCGGCGCGGTGACGCTTGCCACCGGCAGTGTGTCGTTGCGCCGGTTCGCCCAGCGTCCCGGTGAGGTGCTCGTGCTCGGGCAGGTGATCGAAACCCGCGTCCGAGTCGACGATCCGGACCTGCCGCAGCTGGCCAACGTCGATGTGATCGTCGTCGATCTCGGCATCGAGCAGACGCGCACCCGCGACTGGATGGTCACCAAGGTCGCAGTCCGCCCACACCGGCGCTTGGGCAGGCGCGCCAATGTGCACGTGGTGGACTGGCAGGACGTTCAGGGCCTGACACCGTCGGGTCTGGCGATGCCCGGCCAGGGCGTCGCGCAACTACTCGACCAGTTCGAGGGGCAGCGCGCCGTCGAGGTGGCCGAGGCGATCCGGGAGCTGCCTGCCAAGCGGCGCTACGAACTGGTCAACGCCTTCGACGACGAGCGGCTGGCCGACGTGCTGCAGGAGTTGCCCGAAGACGACCAACTCGACGTGCTCAGGAGGCTGCCGGCCGACCGCGCCACCGACGTCCTCGAGGCGATGGACCCCGACGACGCCGCCGACCTGCTCGGGTCGATGACGCCGACCGACGCCGAGCAGTTCCTTCGTCGCATGGACCCCGAGGATTCCGAGGATGTCCGTCGCCTGCTGGCGCACTCTCCCGACACCGCGGGCGGGTTGATGACATCCGAGCCCGTCGTGCTGGCCCCGGACACCACCGTCGCCGAAGCACTCGCGCGGGTCCGCGACCCGGACCTCACCCCGGCGTTGGCCTCGTTGGTGTTCGTCACCCGCCCCCCGACCGCCACGCCCACCGGTCACTACCTGGGTTGTGTGCACCTGCAGCGCCTGCTGCGCGAGCCGCCTGCCGATCTGGTCAGCGGCATCGTGGACACCGATCTGCCCAACCTGTCCCCCGACGACTCGCTGGGCGCGGTGACGCGCTACTTCGCCGCCTACAACCTGTTGTGTGGGCCGGTCGTCGACGAGGAGAGCCACCTGCTGGGCGCCGTGTCGGTCGACGACGTGCTCGACCATCTGCTGCCCCACGACTGGCGCGAGACCACCGAACCCGAGCTCACCGGCGCCGAAGGCACCTCATGAGCGACCGCAGCCGGCTCGATACGCCGCTGGCCACGCGGCGGCGGTTCTCGTTCAACGTCGATCCCGAGGCGGTCGGGAACGTCAGCGAGAACATCGCCCGGTTCCTGGGCACCGGGCGCTACTTGGCCTGGCAGACCATCCTCGTGATCGTCTGGATCACGTTGAACCTGTTCGCGGTCGGGCTGCGCTGGGACCCGTATCCGTTCATCCTGCTCAACCTGGCGTTCTCCACCCAGGCGGCCTACGCGGCACCGCTGATCCTGCTGGCGCAGAACCGTCAGGAAAACCGCGACCGCGTGTCACTGGACGAAGACCGTCGCCGCGCCCTGCAGACCAAGGCCGACACCGAATACCTGGCCCGCGAACTGGCCGCGCTGCGGTTGGCGATCGGCGAGGTGGTCACCCGCGACTACCTGCGCAGAGAACTCGACGAGATGCGCGAGATGCTGGCCTCCCTGCAGCACCCGGCTGGCGGATCGGACGACGACGAAGCTGGCCGGAGCGACCCGGGTGAGCGCCGGCCGAAAAAGTCGAGTGCAGGTGGCTAACGAATTGCTGTAACGCGGCGGTTATCTAGTAGGTATGGTGACTTGGTTCACAAGCGATCGCAAACATAGGACGGTTGAGTGCACATAAGGGGAGGAGCCGCCGCCCTCAAGGCCGTGCGGCGCCAAACGGGGCGTCTGCGGCGAATCCCGGGCCCTCACGTGCAGAAGCTGGCATCCGCCAACCGCATGCGCGCCGGCCTCGGCGTGGCCATCATCACCCCGATCATCCTGGCCGGCAGCGTCGGCGCCTCGGCGCCGTCCCCGCAGACCCCGACCTCGGATGCCGCGGTGACGCCACTGGCCGCTGTCGAACCGTCTCCGGGCGCCCGGTCGGGCGCATCGGTGGTCGCCGTCGCCAAGGAACCGATGGCCTTCCACATCGCCGCCTCGACGGTGTCGGCTCCCCCGCCCGCCGCAGTGGTGAATTCGCCTGGCGCACTGGGTATTCCCGGTATGGCCTTGTCGGCGTACCGGAACGCCGAGCGCATCATGGCGTCCGCTTACCCCGGCTGCGGCCTGAGCTGGAACCTGTTGGCCGGTATCGGGCGCATCGAGTCGATGCACGCCAACGGAGGCGCGACCGACGCCCGTGGCACGGCCATCCGCCCCATCTTCGGGCCCACGCTCGACGGCACTCTGCCCGGCAACGAGATCATCGTGCAGAGCCGCGTGGCCGACCGCGTCACCTACGCCCGCGCAATGGGACCGATGCAGTTCCTGCCGGGCACCTGGTCGCGGTACGCCTCCGACGGCGACGGCGACGGCAAGGCCGAAGTGCAGAACCTGTTCGACTCGTCACTGGCCGCCGCCCGCTATCTGTGCAGCGGCAACCTGAACCTGCGAGACCCGAACCACGTCATGTCGGCGATCCTGCGTTACAACAACTCGGTGGCCTACGCGCGCAATGTGCTGGGCTGGGCCGCGGCGTACGCGACGGGCGTCGTGCCGATGGATCTGCCTCCGATCACCGGATCGGTCCCGACGTTGGAAGACACCCCCGCCAACGTGCACCTCACCGATCTGAAGGAGTACCAGGGCCTCGGGCCGGGTCTGCCCCTCAACGCTCTGGGACTGCCAGAAGGCGATCCGTTGGCGTTGATGCCGTTGCTCGAGCGCGACTCGGTAGCCAGCCGGATGGGCAATATGCCGGGCTTCGTTCCTGGTCAGCGGCTCGGTCCCCTGCCAGGGCCGGCACCGCAAGCACCGGCGACGCCACAGGCCCCCGCGCAACCGCCGCCGTGGACACCGCCGTGGATGCAGCCACAACGGCCCGAGTGCGCGGTGTTCTGCATCGAGGACAACCCGGCGCCACCGCTGCAGCCGGCACTCGGTGGGCCACCGATAGCCAACCCGATGCTTCCGCCCGCACCGGCGCCGTTGGGGCCGCCCGCACCACTGGGTGCTCCGCAGCCTGGGCCCGCGCCGATCGGCGCACCGGCTCCCGTCGGCGCACCCGGTCCGGCTCCCGTCGGGGCACCCGCGCCAGGCCCGGCTCAAGCATCCGCACCCGGTCCGGCGGCACCCGCCCCTGGCCCGGCGGCCCAGCCGGGTCCGGCGCCGGGACCCGTCGGTTAAGCGCCGCCGTCGAGTCGGCCTAGACTCGACGGTGATGTCTCATTCACCCGCTGACCTGGAAACCGCGATCCGTCGCGCGCTGGCCAAGGTGATCGACCCCGAGCTGCGGCGGCCGATCACCGAGCTCGGCATGGTCAAGAACGTCACCGTCGAACGTGACGGGGCGGTCCATGTGGAGATCTACCTGACCACCGCCGCGTGCCCGAAGAAGACCGAGATCTCCGAACAGGTCAGCCGGGCCGTCGCCGACGTCCCGGGAACCGGTGCCGTGCGGGTCACCCTCGACGTGATGAACGACGAACAACGCACCGAACTGCGCAAACAACTGCGTGGTGATTCGCGCGAGCCCGTCATCCCGTTCGCCCAGCCCGGTTCGCTGACCCGCGTCTACGCGGTGGCCTCCGGTAAGGGTGGCGTCGGCAAGTCCAGCGTCACGGTGAACCTCGCCGCGGCCATGGCCGCGCGTGGCGTGTCGGTCGGAGTGCTCGACGCCGACATCTACGGGCACTCCGTTCCCCGCATGATGGGCATCACGGACCGGCCCACCCAGGTCGAGTCGATGATCGTTCCGCCGGTCGCCCACGACGTCCGGGTCATCTCCATCGCGATGTTCACCCAGGGCAACACCCCGGTGGTCTGGCGCGGCCCGATGCTGCACCGTGCGCTGCAGCAGTTCCTCGCCGACGTCTACTGGGGTGACCTCGACGTGCTGCTGCTCGACCTGCCGCCGGGCACCGGCGACGTCGCGATCTCGGTGGCCCAGCTGATTCCGGGCGCGGAGATCCTGGTGGTCACGACGCCCCAACTGGCCGCCGCCGAGGTGGCCGAGCGGGCAGGAGCGATCGCGCTGCAGACCCGTCAGCGCATCGTCGGCGTGGTGGAGAACATGGCCGGGCTGACGTTGCCCGACGGCACCACCATGCAGATCTTCGGCGAAGGCGGCGGCAAACAGGTCGCTGAGCGGTTGTCGCGCGCGATCGGCGCCGACGTGCCGTTGCTGGGCCAGGTGCCGCTGGACCCCGAACTGGTGACGGCAGGTGACTCCGGCGTCCCGCTGGTGCTCTCCGCACCGGACTCGGCGGCCGGTAAGGAGTTGCGCAGCGTCGCCGATGCCCTGTCGAGCCGCAAACGCGGACTGGCGGGCATGTCGCTGGGTTTGGACCCGGCCGGTCGATAACGGTCGCGTGTCCGAGCCCGAACTCCGTCACACCCTGTCCGACAAGGCGTTACAGTGCTGTTCGTGGGTAGGGCGATGTTAGCCAACGGGCGCGGCAAGTTGCTGGCGCTCGTTGCGTCCATCACGCTGTCCGTCGCCCTGTTCTACGCTCAGACCGCCGAACCCGCGGCACAGCATTCCGCCCCGCCCGCGGCCGGGCATCAGGATGCGCCTGCGGCCGCCCCCAGGGTCAACACACCCACCGAAGCGGAGTTGCTCGCGGCCAGCGCGCCCGTCGCCACGGCAGCGACCCCGTTCGCGTTGCCCGCCGGTATCACGCCCGAAAACGGGTTGCAGGTCAACACGATTCGGGTGGCCCGCGCGATCAGCGTGTTGTTCCCCGAAGTCAAGACGATCGGCGGATACCGCCAAGACCCGCTGCGGTGGCACCCGAACGGCCTGGCGATCGACGTGATGATCCCGAACCACGGCAGCGAAGCGGGCATCGCGCTCGGTAACCAGATCGCCGGGATCGCGTTGGCGAACGCGGAGCGCTGGGGTGTGATCCATGTGATCTGGCGGCAGGGCTTCTACCCGGGCGTCGGGGCACCCAGTTGGACGGCCGACTACGGCAACGAAACCGCTAACCACTTCGACCATGTCCACATCGCCACCAACGGCGGCGGATACCCGACCGGCGACGAGGACTATTTCATCTGAGCTCTCGCCGCTTTATGTGGCGTCGGTGTCGAACGGTGTCGTCGCGGGCGCTTGCGGTGCTGCGGGCGGAGCCGTCTGCGCAGGCGGCTCCGTCGAGGAGATCGGCTTATCGGCCTGCTTGCGGTCGAAGTTGCCGGTGAAGATCGAGTCGTCGCCGTCGAGCAGATGTTTGGTGAGCGCGGCGCGCGGCGTCATACCGCGCAACTTGTTGAGCTCGCTGAGCGGCTCGCGCAGGTCGTCGAACTCCGGTCCGAGGTCTTCCCGCAGTTGACTGGTGGCGCCGCTGATGTAGTCGCGGGCCTGCCGCAGCGCGCCCGTCGTCCACCGGATTGCGCCGGGTAGCCGCTCGGGTCCCAGGATCACCAGACCGGCGATCACCAGGATCAGCATCTCGCCCCAGCCGATATTGGCGAACATCGGCTATGTGGTGTCGGGACCCGGGTTGACGGTCAGCGTGACCCGCCGGCCGTCGCGCATCACCTCGATCGGTGCGTCCTGGCCGATCTTGAGCTGACGCACGGCGACGACGAACTCGTCGGCGTCGGCCACGGTGCGGTCCCCGACCTTGACCACGACGTCGTTCTCCAGGATTCCCGCCTTTTCCGCGGGGCTGCCGGCCTTCACGTTGGCCACCTGGGCGCCGGAGGCGATGTCGTTGCTGACCGAGCGGGCGGTCAGGCCCAGCGTCGGGTGGGCGATCTTGCCCTCGCGGATGAGCGAGTCGACGACCGTCTTGACCTCGTTGATCGGGATCGCGAACCCTAGCCCGCTGGCGCTGTCCGACAGCGACTTACCGGCGGTGTTGATGCCGATCACGTTGCCGTTCATGTCGATCAGGGGGCCGCCGGAGTTGCCGTGGTTGATCGGCGCATCGGTCTGCAGACCGTCGATGACGGTGTCGGTGTCGGAACCGTCGCCCGACAGCGGCACTGGGCGGTGCAGCGCGCTGATGATTCCGGCCGTGACGGTGCTGCGCAGACCCAGCGGGGCGCCCGCGGCGATCACCTCGTCGCCCACGCGTAGCTTGTCCGAGTCGCCCATCTGCGCCACGGTCAGGTTGTCGACGTTGTCGACCTTCAGCACGGCCAGGTCGGTCTTGGGGTCGCGGCCAACGAGGTTGGCGGGCACCTCTTTGCCGTCGTTGAAGACGATCTTCATCTTGTACTTGCTCGGGTTGTTGGCGGCCTCGGAGATGACGTGGTTGTTGGTGACGATGTACCCGCGTCCGTCGATGACGACGCCGGAGCCCTGCGAACCTTCCTGATCGCTGGTCGCCTCCACCGTGACCACCGAATCAGCTACGGCGGCAGCGACTTTGGCGATATGACCTTCGGGCGGCGGACCGCTGTCGGTGGTGTCGAGCGTGACCTTCGACGTGGTGAACGCCTCGACCACCTCGGCGGTCTTGCGGCCGACCCAGCCGCCTGCGAAGCCGATCACCAACGCGATGATGGCCAACATCGCCAGCGCGACGTAGGACACCCGGCCGCCGAACAGCACGTCTCGCACGCCCAACTTGCCCGTGGGGACATTCGCCGGGGGTCGCGGCGGCTCGTGGACGGCGGGGGCGCCAAGAGCGGCTGGCGCCGACGGATCCCGCCACGGGTCGGCTGCCAAGTCGGTGTCCTGATCCCGCTCGGCTTCGAGCGCGCCCGCGTCGGCGGGATGGCGCTGCAGCGAGTCGCCGCCGGGATGGGGCTTGCCGAACGCCTCGGCCAGCACCGGGTCGGGCGGCTGGTTGGTCGGCGTGAACTCGCCTTGGTCGCGATATTTGTCGAGGCCCACGAACGAACCCTCGACACCGTCGGGCCTGCCGAATGCGCGCTGCGCCGCCGGATCGACGGGCGGCCGCGAGACAGGGCGCGGTTCCAGGCGTTCACGCCCGGTCTGGTCGAGATTGGTCACCCGGTCATCACCCTCTGTGAAAGCGCCTGCGAATGCCGGCGCGGATCGCTGCTGGTCTTCGCACTTACCCTACCGGCGCTTGCGCCGAGAACGCTGTGTGCTGTCAGCAAACTGGGACTGCTGCGTCTCGACGGGCGGCTCCGGTGGAGCATGGTGCGGGATCTCGGACAACAGGCCCAGCAGCGAGCTCGGCATGGCGACCGGCCGGCACTCCCGCAACGCCGCGCGCGCTTGGCGCTGGGCCTCGACCTCGGCGGCGCACTGCGGGCACAGCGATAAGTGGTGGGCGGCGCGCAGATGCGGGGTCAGCCTCAGTTCACCGTCGACGAAGGCGGCGACGGCCTCGGTCGAGAGGTGCTCAGTGGAGCCGAACTCTCGCGGCCCGACGGGCGCGTCGCTCTGGGAGGCGAACTGAGAGGGCAACCACGAGAAGGCCCGGCGGAACACGTGTCCCGGGTCGACCATCGCCCCGCTCCTCTCGCTGCGTGTCACGGCGTCCATTCGAATGTAGCGCGGCGCGCTGTGCGGATGCCCGCGAACGTCAGGCCGTTTTGGCCGCGTCGCCGTTGCCAACCCCGGTCTCGCCGTGGTTGGCCAGGTAGTCGCGGAGCGCCTGCCGCCCGCGGTGGATGCGGCTGCGCACGGTGCCCAACTTGACGTCGAGCGTCGCGCCGATCTCCTCGTAGGACAGTCCCTCGATGTCGCACAGCACCACGGCGGCGCGAAACTCCGGCGGCAACGAATCCAGCGCGGCTTGCAGGTCAGGACCGAGCCGCGAGTCGTGGTAGATCTGCTCGGGGTTGGGATCGTCGGCCGGAACGCGGTCGTAGTCCTCGGGAAGCGCCTCCATACGGATGCGGCCGCGTCTACGCACCATGTCGAGGAACAAGTTGGTGGTGATGCGGTGCAGCCAGCCCTCGAACGTGCCGGGCTGATAGTTCTGCAGCGAGCGGAACACCCGGATGAACGTCTCCTGGGTGAGGTCCTCGGCGTCGTGCTGATTACCCGACAGACGGTAGGCCAGCCGGTACACCCGGTCGGCGTGCTGGCGTACCAGCTCGTCCCATGAGGGCATGGTCGATTTGTCGCCCGTGGCGTCGAACACCGCGGTGCCGGTCATTTCGTCGGAAGGCTCGACCCATTCCCCATCCGCGAACTGTTCGAGGTGGGACATCGAAGTCGGCGCCATCTTGATGGTGGTCGTCAGATCCTCCTGGTCACAGCCGCCATCACGGTGCGGCGGTTCGTTACTGCCCGCAACGCGGAGATCCGCATAGGTATTCCCTGGTTGGTCCCCTGGATGCCAGCGTCCGCCGTTTTCCATGGGACATACCGTCTCCGACCGTTCCGTGCCTGGCATATGAGCAAACTGAACATTTCCTGAGAAAGCTTTCCTACCCATTTTTGACCTGCGCGAACCCGCTGAAAATTCGCATGATCGGGTCGTCGCGAACGGGCGTGTCGCGATGCTGGCCCGCACCGGTTGGCTACGCTGCGGGCATGGCCGGCACCGACGACGTCATCGGACCGCACAGCCGTGCCGACTCCATCGTCTCGCACGCCGAGCAGTCGATCTCCGAGGACGCCATCGTCGCCGCGGCGCGCGAACGCGCCCTCGACATCGGCGCAGGCGCCGTCACCCCCGCGGTCGGCGCGCTGCTGTGCGTGTTCGCCAAGCTGACCTCCGCCAAGGCCGTCGTGGAGGTCGGGACCGGCGCCGGGGTCAGCGGACTGTGGCTGCTGTCGGGTATGCGCGAAGACGGCGTACTGACCACGATCGACGTCGAACCCGAGCATCAGCGCATCGCCAAGCAGGCGTTCACCGAGGCCGGGATCGGACCCGGGCGCAGCCGTCTGATCAGCGGGCGCGCCCAAGAAGTGCTGACCCGCCTCGCCGACGAGTCGTACGACCTGGTGTTCGTCGACGCCGATCCGCTGGATCAGCCGCAGTTCGTCGCCGAAGCCGTCCGGTTGCTGCGCCCGGGCGGGGCGATCGTGCTGCACCGCGCGGCGCTCGGGGGCCGGGCCGGCGACGCCACCGCCAACGACGCCGAGGTGGCGGCCGTGCGCGAGGCCACCCGGCTGATCGCCGAGGACGACCGGCTCACCCCGGTGTTGATCCCGCTGGGCGACGGCCTGCTCGCCGCCGCGCGCGACTGAAATCTCTCCGCTGTTCCCTCGGGTCGCCGAGTTCTGCGGTCGCCGAGTTCTGCGGTCGCCGAGTTCTGCACAGTGGTCGCGCTCGCCGCGCGATCGCGACCCTCATGCAGATCTCGGCGTGCTCTTTCATGCATCTTGACCACCGACTGAACGTGCGTTTAGTCTACTGAACGTGCGTTCAGCTTCGAACGATCTCACGGCCGTCGCCCGGATTCGCGATGCCGCGATCGACCAGTGGGGCCAGCACGGGTTCAACGTCGGCCTCCGAACCATCGCCGAGGCGGCGGGGGTGTCGGCCGCGCTGGTCATTCACCACTTCGGCTCCAAGGACGGACTGCGCAAGGCGTGCGACGACTTCATCGCCGACGAGATCCGCCAAGCCAAGACCGAGTCGATGCAAACCAGCGATCCGGCGACCTGGCTCGCCCAGATGGCCGAGATCGAGTCCTATGCGCCGTTGATGGCGTACCTGGTTCGCAGCATGCAGTCCGGCAGCGAGCTGGCGAAGTCGTTCTGGCGTCGCATGATCGACCAGGTCGAGCAGTACACCGACGAAGGCGTTCGATCGGGTGTACTCAAGCCGAGCCGTGACCCCCGCGCAAGGGCCCGGTACCTCGGGATGATCGGCGGAGGCGGCTTCTTGCTGTATCTGCAGCTGCACGACAATCCCACCGATCTGCGGGCCGTGTTGCGTGATTACAGCGAGGACATGGTGTTGCCCGCCCTCGAGCTCTACACCGAAGGGCTGATGGCCGACTCGACCATGTACGACGCGTTCCTCGCCCAGCGCGAGAAAGGCATCCCGTTCACCACCGGGGAAGAAGGAGATCGCGATGACGGCTCAGACAGCGCACCATCGGCGGCAGGCTGACTTCAACGGACCTGCCGTCGAAGTTCGCGGACTGACAAAGGCTTTCGGACGGACCAAGGCGCTCGACGGACTGGATTTGACGGTGGCGCCGGGACAGATCACCGGCTTTCTCGGCCCGAACGGCGCGGGCAAGTCGACCACAATCCGCGTGTTGCTCGGCCTGTTGCGGGCGGACAGCGGCACGGTGCGGCTGCTCGGCGGCGATCCCTGGCATGATGCGGTGGCACTGCACCGCCGGATCGCCTATGTGCCGGGCGATGTGACGTTGTGGCCCAACTTAACCGGGCTGCAGGCGATCGACTTCCTGGCCCGGCTGCGCGGCAACGGCGTGGACACGGCCCGGCGGGATCAGCTGATCGAGCGCTTCGAACTCGACCCGCACAAGAAGGCCCGTACCTACTCCAAGGGCAACCGGCAGAAGGTCGCCATCATCGCCGCGTTTTCCACCGCCGCCGAGCTCTACATCCTCGATGAGCCGACGTCTGGCCTGGATCCGTTGATGGAGAAGGCTTTTCAGGAGTGCGTGGGTGAAGTCGTCCAGCGCGGCGCTGCGGTGCTGTTGTCGAGCCACATCCTGGCCGAGGTCGAAAAGCTGTGTGACAGCGTCACGATCATCCGCGCCGGTCGCACCGTGCGCGCCGGCACCCTCGCGGAGCTGCGGCACCTGATGCGCACGACCGTGACCGCACGCACCCGCAACGACGGCCAGCGCCTTCGGGGCGAGCCGTTCGTCCACGACTTCGCGGTCACCGACGGGCACTACGTCTTCTCGGTCGACCGCAACGATCTTGACCGCGCGATGGGCATTCTGACCGAGCTCGGGATCCTCGACCTGACCGTCACACCGGCGTCTCTGGAAGACATGTTCCTGCGCGAGTATCGGGGGGTCGCGCGATGACGACGATGACGGTGTCCGCGCCGCGCACGCAACGGCATGGCCGTTCGAACGCCTGGACGGGCACCGCAGACCTGCTGCGCCTGGCTCTGCGCCGGGACCGGCTCCGGCTCAGCGTCTGGGTCGCCGTCCTGACGATGCTGATGGCCTATGCGCCCGCCGCGATGGAGCTGGCCTATCCCGAAGAGGCGCAGCGGCTCACGCGCGTGGATCTGCTGAGGACGCCCGCGGGAATGATGATGGGCGGACCCATGTTCGGGCGCAACGAGACCGACCTCGGCGCGATGATCGCGAACGAGATGATGCTGACGCTGATCGTCGCCACGTCGATTCTCGCGATCCTCACGGTGATTCGCCATACCCGGGCCGAAGAGGAAAGCGGCGCAGCCGAGTTGGTGCTGTCATCGGTCGTGGGCCGCTATGCGCGAACCGCAGCGGCACTGATCCTGGTCGGCGTGGTCAACGTGATGCTCACCGTGACGATGACGCTGGCGATGGCCGCGAGCGGCTTCTCGCTCATCGACACTGCGGCGATGTGTCTCGGCGTGACCGGGGTGGCCATGCTTTTCGGCTCCGTGGCCGCGGTGACCGCGCAGTTGTGGCGCCAGTCGCGTACGGCGTCCGGCGCGGCCATGGCCGTGCTGGCGGTCGCTGCGGTGGTCCGTGGAATCGGCGATGTGATCGACAATTCCGGCAGTGCGCTGAGTTGGTTCTCCCCGATCGCGTGGGCCCAACAGATGCGCGCGTTCGTCGATCTGCGGTGGTGGCCGTTGGCGCTGCTGATCGCGCTCACCGTCGCCCTCATCGCACTGGCTGCGGCGCTGGAGGGCAGGCGCCAGTACGACGCCGGTGTCATTCCGTCCACCGGTGAGCATCCCGACGCCCGCCCCATCAGGGGTGTGCTGGGTCTGCACCTGACGCTGCAGCGAGGTCAGACCGTCGGCTGGACCATCGGATTGTTCCTCGGCGGCCTGGCATTCGGGTCGATGACCAAATCCCTGCTCGACGCGGCCGAGACCAACGACGTGATCCGGCTGATGATGGCCCAGCAGGGCACCGACGGCGTGTACACCACGATGACCCAGTTCCTCGCGGCCGCGGCGAGCGCGTACGTCGTCGCCGCCGCGCTGCGGGTTCACACCGACGAGGGCAACGGCCTGGGGGAAGCCGTGCTGGCCGGAGCGGTGTCGCGATGGCGCTGGCTGACGACGGCCGTCGTATCGGCGGTGCTCGGTTCGGTGGTGCTGATGTTCGCCGCCGGACTCGGCAACGGGTTGGGCGCGGGACTCACGGTCGGCGAACCAAACACGGTGCTGCGCCTGACGCTCGCCGGCCTGGCCTTCGTTCCCGCACTGGGGGTGATGGCGTCCGTGGCGGCGGTGGCCGTCGCGATGCAGCGGCCCGTGCTGGGTTGGCTGGCGGTAGCGTTCGTCGTCACCGCGCTGTACCTCGGCCCGTTGTTGCGGTTGCCGCAGTGGCTGATCGACCTCTCTCCGATCGGACGCACGACCGCGCCGATCGACTATTCGGTGGCCACGCTCGTCCTTCTGGCGGTACTCGCCGCCGCCCTGACGTGGGTGGCCGGTGCGCTGTACCGGCACCGCGACGTGGTCTGAAAGGAGCAGACATGAAGACCGCTCTGCAGGTATTAGCGTCGGCCGCGTTCGGATTCGCGTTCTTCGCCGCGGCGCTGTTCTGGCCGGCCGGGACGTTCGACTATTGGCACGCTTGGGTTTTCATCGCGGTGTTCATCGTCGGCACGATGGGACCAACCATCTATCTCGTCATCAAGCGTCCCGACGCGTTGCGCAGGCGTATGAGGGCGGGCCCGTTCGCAGAAACCCGACCGGTACAGAGGGTCCTCATCGCGGGGATCGTCTTGATGGTGGTCGTCGTGCTGGTGGTCAGCGCACTGGACCATCGCTTTGGATGGTCGACAGTGCCGACGGCGGTGGTGGTGCTCGGCAATGTGCTGGTGTGGACGGGTCTGACGCTTTCTCAGCTCGTCATCATCCAAAACGATTATGCCGCAGCCACGATCACCGTGGAGTCGGGTCAGTCGCTGGTCTCGACCGGACTGTACGGCGTCGTGCGACACCCGATGTACGCCGGCACGCTGACCATGTTGCTCGGTACCCCGCTCGCGCTGGACTCGTACTGGGGACTGGCCGCCATCCTGCCCGTCCTGCTGCTGCTCGTCGCGCGCATCGACGACGAGGAGAAGATGCTGCGGCAGCAATTGGCCGGTTACAGCGCATACCTCGACCAGGTTCGGTATCGGCTGATACCTGGAGTGTGGTGACGGGAACCTTTGTCGAGCCATCGCATCCGGCGGAAGTTCTTAGTCGCAGAGAAGCGCGGATGGGATGCGCCGGTCGAGCCGTCTTGGCTGTGCAGCCCGCGTTGAGCTTCGGGAAGCGCTCGACGACAGCGATGTGACGGAATGTCAGTGCCTCAATTTATAAAGTTGGGTTCCGGTCCGCGCAATGAGTACTGACTGGTGATCACCGGAGATCTGAAAAGCAAGGTCCACCGCGTATGGGATGCCTTCTGGTGGGGGTATTTCACACCGATCGAACGAACGGCCATCATGTTCGACAGCGTCGGCCAGAAGATGCTTCCGTTCCTGCGCGGATTGGGCGGTGACGGGTCGACGTGCTCCGAGCACATGAGAGATGCCCGCTCCACCATCCCGAACCTGGCCATGCTGTCGCGCGTTGTGGACCTGATCGACGACATCCCGATGAAGATGAGCTGGTGATGAGATTTGTCCCCCGCATCAGCTAGACTCGCACATATGTTCGAATCACTGGCAGTCATCGACACCGATGGCGATGAGGCGACGCTGGTTGACTGCATCGCCGAACTCGAGCACTTCAAGTCTGTCGCCGCTGCTAGACAGGCCCGGTTGACCGCGGCACTGGACCAAAAGCGCCGCGCCCGCGAGGCCGCCGAGGGCGTGCCCGCAGCCAAGCGTGGTCGCGGCTTGGCCAACGAAATCGCGCTGGCCCGCAACGATTCCCCTAACCGCGGCGGCCGTCATCTCGGTTTCGCGCGAGCTTTGGTGCACGAGATGCCCCACACGCTGGCCGCCCTGGAGGCCGGCGCGCTCTCCGAGTGGCGTGCCACCCTGATCGTCCGCGAATCCGCCTGTTTAACCGTGGAAGACCGCGGAAAACTCGATGTCCGGATGTGCGCGGATCAATCCGAACTCGAAGGCAAAGGCGACAAGCGCATCGCCGCCGACGCCAAAGCCATTGCCAATGAACTCGATCCACAAGCGATCGTCGACCGCGCCGTACGCGCCGTGCGCGAGCGTACTGTGACGATCCGTCCAGCCCCCGACACCATGGCCTATGTGACCGCGCTGCTGCCCATGCCCCAGGGTGTGTCCGTCTACGCGGCCCTCAAACGCGCCGCCGACACCACCTTCGACGATCGCAGCCGGGGCCAGATCATGGCCGACACCCTCTTCGAACGCATCACCGGCCAGCCTGCAGACGTTTCGGTGCCGGTCGCCGTCGACCTAATCATCACCGACGAGACGCTACTCGGCGGTGACACGACTCCCGCACGCGTTCCGGGTTACGGACCGATTCCTGCCTCGGTCGCGTGCCGATTGGCGAGCCGAGCCGTCACCGACGAGCGTTCGAAAGCCACGCTGCGTCGGCTGTACCGTCATCCGTCATCCGGCGCGTTGGTCGCCATGGAGTCGCGAGCTCGTTTGTTCCCGAAAGTCCTCGCGCAGTTCATCGCCTTCCGAGATGACACATGTCGCACGCCATACTGCGATGCCCCCATCCGGCATACCGACCATGCCACTCCGCACGGCGTGGGCGGGGAGACCAGCGAGCTCAACGGCGTCGGCAACTGCGAAGCCTGCAATTACGCCAAAGAAGCTCCGGGATGGCGGGTCACCACCCGACGTGACGGGGAGAGCACCCACAGCGCCGAGGTCACTACGCCGACCGGTGCCCGCCACCGATCTAAAGCGCCACCGCTGCCCGGCCGGCCGCCTTCGCCGGCAAGCAAGGTCGAAATCGCCTTCGCCGACGAAATCGCCTGGCGCGACGCTGCCTGATTCGGGGTTGTTCATCGCTTGTCAGTCCTGGCTGCTGCCAACGGTGTCATGGAGCCGGTACGGCTCTACGATTCGCCGTATACAGAGGCGCACCCCACGGTCCCGACACGGTATTCGCCGGCGCGGATGTTGAGGTATTCGTCGCCCCTTGTGCAGCTTTACGGATTGACGTCGGCCACCCACAGTGCGCCACTCTATCGGCGATGCGATCGCGGCTTGCGGCTCATAATGCGGAGATGGAACTGCTGACCGGCCTCGGCCTGGCGACCGCGGCGGGGCTCAACGCCTATATCCCCCTGTTGGCGCTTGGTCTGCTGTCGCGGTTCACCAACCTGGTCGCCCTGCCCGCCGGCTGGGCCTGGCTAGAGAACGGCTGGGTGATGGCGATCGTCGCGACGCTTCTGGTCGTCGAGATCGTGGCCGACAAAGTCCCGGCGCTCGACAGCGTCAACGATGCCGTCCAGACGTTCGTCCGGCCGACCGCGGGCGGCATCGTCTTCGGTTCCGGCACCGCGGCGCAGACGTCGGCGGTCACCGACCCCGGCGCGTTCGCTCAGTCCGGGCAGTGGATTCCGGTGGTGATCGGTGTCGTGGTCGCGCTAGTGGTGTCGCTGACCAAGTCGACCGTTCGTCCGGCGGCCAACGTCGCCACCGCCGGGGTGGCCGCACCGGTGCTGAGCACGGTCGAGGACGGGGTCAGTGTCGGACTGGTCCTCGCCGCGATCCTGGTGCCCGTGCTCGTGTTGGTGGCCGTCGTGGTCCTGGCGTGGCTGGCGGTCTGGATTCTGAGGCGACGGCGCCGCAACGCCGCAGCGAGCTGACTCCAGGTCCCGCTCACGTCAGCGTCGTGACGTAATGGCCGCCGGAGAAGACATCGATGTACCTGTTGCCGCTGATGTCCTTGTAGCCGCAGGTCGACACCGAGCCCTTGTTGGTGTAGGTCCCGCCGGCGGCTTTGCATTCGCTTTTGATCGTCTTCTCCGAGAGCTTCTCAGCGTGCGCGGCCGGCGCGGTCGTGGTCATTAGGGCGCCGACGGCGATCGCGCCGGCGGCGACGGCGGCCGTGATGGTGTTGCGTCTCATCGTTGTCTCCTGTGCTCGTGGCCTCGCGGGCCGTTTGACAGGAGCCAGCGTGAAGCACCAGGGCACAACGCATAAGGAGGGCGATGCCGAAACTCGTCGAGTGCACCCCTGGGTCTGGCGGACGGTCCGCGTTAGGGGGTTAGGGGTTAGATCCAGACGCCCTTGCCGACCGCGACCACTCCTCCGGCGCTGATCGCGAACCGTTCGCGGTCCTTGTCGAGGTCCACCCCGACCATCTCGCCCGGACCGACGACCACGTTCTTGTCCAAGATCGCGTGGCGCACCACCGCCCCGCGCCCGATGCGGGCCCCGGGCATGATCACGCTGCCCTCGACGATCGCCCCGTCGTCGACGACGACGTTGGACGACAGCACCGAATTCCGCACGGACGCAGCCGAGATGATGCTGCCGGCGCCGACGACCGACTCTTGGGCCGAACCGCCGTTGACGAACTTCGCCGGCGCGAGCATCTCCGACTCCCCGCGGATCGGCCAACGCTTGTTGTAGAGGTTGAACACTGGGTGCACCGACACCAGGTCCATGTGCGCGTCGTAGAACGCATCGAGGGTTCCCACGTCGCGCCAGTAACCGTGATCGCGTTCGGTCGCACCGGGCACTTCGTTGTTGCTGAAGTCGTACACCGCCGCCATGCCGTCGTCGACCAGACGGGGGATGATGTCGCCGCCCATGTCGTGGTCGGAGTGGTCGTCGTCGGCGTCGGCGCGGATCGCGTCGATCAACACCTTGGTGGTGAAGATGTAGTTGCCCATCGACACGAACGCCTCGTCGGGATTGTCCGGCGTGCCCGGCGGGTCGGGGGGCTTCTCGATGAAGCTGCGGATGCGGCCGGACTCGTCGGCGTCGATGACCCCGAACGCGGTGGCCTCCTGGCGCGGTACCCGGATACCCGCGACCGTCGCACCCGCGCCGCTTTCGATGTGGAACTGGACCATCTGTTCGGGGTCCATGCGGTAGACGTGGTCGGCGCCGAACACGACGATGTAGTCCGGATCTTCGTCGTAGATGAGGTTCAGCGACTGGTAGATCGCGTCCGCGGAACCGGTGTACCACCGTGGACCGAGCCGCTGCTGGGCCGGGACGGGCGTGATGTACTCACCCGCAAGGCCCGACAATCGCCAGTTCTGGGAGATGTGACGGTCAAGTGAGTGCGACTTGTATTGCGTCAGCACGCAAATCCGGAGATACCGCGCATTGACCAGATTCGACAGCACGAAGTCGATCAAGCGGTAGGCGCCGCCGAAGGGAACGGCGGGCTTGGCTCGATCCGCGGTCAACGGGTAGAGCCGCTTGCCCTCCCCGCCGGCCAGGACGATGCCCAGCACGTGTGGCAGTTCCCTCATGCTTCAAACCTATCGGCCGCTTCTGTCCTGGGCTACCCATTCCACGACGAGTCAACGTCTTCGACGCAGATCCGGCGGTTCCGACACGATCACTCCAGCGGCGGCTTGCGCCCGTAACTAGGGTCGAATTCATGCGGGTGGCGATGATGACTCGGGAATATCCACCCGAGGTCTACGGCGGGGCGGGGGTTCACGTCACCGAGTTGGTCGCTCAGCTGCGCCGCCTCTGCGAGGTCGACGTGCACTGCATGGGCGCCCCGCGTGCGGACGCGATCGTCGCGCAACCCGACCCCGCGCTGATCGGCGCCAACGCCGCGCTGTCGATGCTGTCGGCCGACCTCAACATGGTCAATGCCGCCGCACACGCGGACGTGGTGCACTCGCACACCTGGTACACCGGCCTGGCCGGCCACCTCGCCGCACTGCTCTACGGGGTGCCGCACGTGCTGACCGCACACTCGCTGGAGCCGATGCGCCCGTGGAAGGCCGAACAGCTCGGCGGCGGCTACCGGGTCTCGTCGTGGGTGGAGAAGACGGCGGTGGAGGGCGCCGACGCGGTGATCGCGGTCAGCTCCGGTATGCGCGAGGACGTCCTGCGCACCTATCCCGCGTTGGACCCGAATCGGGTCCACGTGGTGCGCAACGGGATCGACACCGAGGTCTGGTATCCGGCTCACCCGGAGCCGGGCGAATCGGTGTTGGCCGAACTCGGCGTCGACCCGTCGCGGCCCATGGTGGCGTTCGTCGGTCGGATCACGCGGCAGAAGGGCGTTGCCCATCTGATCGCCGCGGCCCACGATTTCGCCCCCGATGTGCAGCTGGTGCTGTGCGCAGGAGCGCCCGACACCCCCGAGATCGCCGCCGAAGTGACCGAGGCGGTTCAGCACCTGTCGCACGCCCGCACCGGGATCTTCTGGGTGCGCGAGATGCTCCCCATCGTCAAGATTCGCGAAATACTATCCGCTGCAACTGTTTTCGTATGCCCCTCAGTGTACGAGCCGCTGGGCATCGTGAACCTGGAGGCGATGGCATGCGCGACGGCGGTCGTGGCCTCCGACGTCGGCGGCATTCCGGAGGTGGTGGCCGACGGACACACCGGACGGTTGGTGCACTACGACCCGCAGGACGCGCCGGCTTACGAGAGCCGGTTGGCCGCGACGGTCAACGAGCTGATCGCCGACCCCGAGAGGGCGCGCCAATACGGCGAGGCCGGGCGGCAGCGCTGCATTCAGGAGTTCTCCTGGGCCCACATCGCCGAGCAGACCTTGGAGATCTACCAGAAAGTGGGCAATCCGGCGTAGCCGGTCACAGCGGAACCGTCAGCTCGTGACGTTCTTCAGTTCATCCCCGAGCGCGGCGGCCTCATCAGGGGTCAGCTCGACGACGAGTCTCCCGCCGCCTTCCAGTGGTACCCGCATCACGATGCCGCGCCCCTCCTTGGTTGCTTCCAGTGGACCGTCGCCGGTCCGGGGCTTCATCGCCGCCATCGAGTGCTCCCTCCAGATGAGCCGGCCCGCCCGCGGGCTCGGTCGGGGCCGAGACTGCCCACTCGTTTGACATTCCCGGCACTGAAACTGCTACTGAACGCCTCTATTGTTCCCTATCGGCGCCGTTCGGTGTGCAAAGACCCGGCTAAGGCCGCTTACCGGGTGCCGCTGAAGTCGCCGGTACCCAGCAGTCGGCGGTGTGATCGTCGACCATTCCGGTCGCCTGCATCAACGCGTAGGCGGTCGTGGGTCCCACGAAGCGGAAGCCGCGGCGCTTCAATTCCTTGGCCATCGCGGTCGACTCGGGGGTGACGGCGGGAATCTCGGCGAAGCTGGCGGGCCGCGGCCGGGGCCGCGGTGCGAACGACCACAACAGCTCGGCCAGGTCGGTTCCCGCGTCACGCAGGTCGGCCGCCGCTTGCGCGTTGGCGATGGTGGCCTCGATCTTCGCGCGGTTGCGCACGATCCCGGCATCGCCCATCAACCGCGTGATGTCGCGCTCGGTGTAGCGCGCGACCCGGTCGATGTCGAAATTGTGGAACGCTCGGCGGAAGTTCTCCCGCTTGCGCAGGATCACCAGCCACGAAAGCCCGCTCTGGAACGCTTCGAGGCTCACCCGCTCGAAGAGGGCAACCGAGTCGCGAAGCGGCCGCCCCCACTCGGTGTCGTGATAGTCGCGGTAGAGAATGAAATCAGCTGGGGCCAAACGTGATTCGTCGATCCACGCGCACCGGACACGGCCGTCGGGCTCGAAGGAGGGTTCTTCGGAGGTCTCCGGGGTGGCTGCGGTCACGACTCCTCCTCGGATTGCAATGCGTGCGCGCCACCCTCGATGGGCTCGTCGTCTTCGATGCCGTGGGTGGCCCGCAGGGTGGCCAGCTGACCGCGCAGCAGGTCGAGTTCCTGGCCCAGCCGGTCGAGCACCCAGTCGACTTCGCTGGTCTTGTAGCCGCGCAGCGTCTGGGCGAACTTGACGGCGTCGACGTCGGCGCTCGTCACGCCGGAGGCGGGCAGCACCGTAGCGGTGGTCTCCCGCGGCAACGGGGGCAGCGGTTCACCGCGCCCGAACACGACGCTGCCGACGGCGAACAGCACCACGGCGATCAGGACCAGTACGACCAGATACAGCAGAACCAGGCTCACGGTTTCGATACTGCCTCAGCGCGCCGACATCCGGCGGACGACGATCAAGCGGCGAGGGACGAGCCGCGCTGAGGAGTCCGCCAATTCAACCCGGCGGACGACGATCAAGCGGCGAGGGACGAGCCGCGCTGAGGAGTCCGCCAATTCAACCCGGCGGACGACGATCAAGCGGCGATATGACTCAGCGTGGGCGCAGGGTCACCATCGGGGGGCGGTCGGCCAGCGACACCGACGATGTCCGCGGCGTGTAGTCCTGACCGTCGGCGAAGAACTGCGTCAGCCCCACACCGGAGTCCGGCACCCCGCAGCGCGAGAGCAGCGTCGCGATCACCTGGCGGCTCATGCTGGCCAGCTCGGTCAGCGGCCGGTTGCGGTGGGTGCGAACACCGAGGTTGACCTGGGCGATCCCGTCGAGGCCGAGCCGGTCGTAGGCGTCGATCAGCAGACCGATCTCGACCCCGTAGCCCGGCGCGAACGGTACGGACGTCAACAGCTCACGGGTGCCCGCGTATTCACCGCCCAGCGGTTGCAGGATGCAGCTGAGCTCGGGCCGCAGGGAGGCCAGCAGCGGCCGGGCCACCAGCTCGGTCACCCGCCCGCCGCCGTTGGCGTCCTCGCTGCCGCTGACCTTCAGCGGCCTGCGGTAGAAGCCCTTGACCAGGTGCACACCGTCGGTGGTGAGCAGCGGACCCACCAGCTTGGGCACGAACATCGGGTCGGGGTCGATCAGGTCCGAGTCGACGAACACCACGACGTCACCGGTCGTGGCGGCCAGCGAGCGCCACAGCACCTCCCCCTTGCCGGGTTGCGGAGCCACCTCCGGCAGCGCCGCCTCACGGCTGATCACCCGGGCACCGGCGGCCAGGGCGCGGATCTCGGTGTCGTCGGTCGAGCCGGAATCCAGCACGATCAGCTCGTCGACCAGCCCACCGAGCAGCGGGGTGATGGTCTCGACGACGCTGCCGACCGTCTCTTCCTCGTTGAGGGCGGGCAGCACCACCGAGATGGTGCGGCCCCGTTTGGCGGCTTCGAGTTCGGAGACCGTCCACGTCGGCCGGCTCCAGCTGTGGTCGCTGAGCCAGCGTGCGATGACGACGTCAGTAGCGGGAAGTTCGGGTGTGAGTGTCATGCCAGTCCCCTCACCGTGCGCGTCGGCGGCCGTCCGCCCTGGATCGACGCGACCATCTCCAGTACACGCCGAGTCGGTCCGACCTCGTGCACCCGGAACATCGCGGCTCCGTCTGCGGCCGCCAGGGCGGTGGCTGCAAGGGTGCCCTCCAGGCGTTCGGTCAAACCCACACCCAGAGTCTCCCCGACGAAATCCTTGTTGCTCAGCGCCATCAGGACGGGCCATCCAGTGTTTACAAGCTCTTTCACATGGCGCAACAAACTAAGACCGTGATGAGTGTTCTTGCCGAAATCATGCGTCGGGTCGATCAGCACGGCGTCGCGCGCCACCCCCGCCGCGACCGCGCGTTCGGCCGCCGCGGTCACCTCCGCGATCACGTCGTCGACGACGCCGCGTTCGGTGATTCCGTAGTTGACCCGGAACGGCCTGGTGCGCGGTTGTGCGCCGCCGGTGTGCGAGCACACCAGGCCTGCACCGAACTCCGCGGCCACCTCCGGCAGCGCCGGATCGTGGCCGGCCCAGGTGTCGTTGATCAGGTCGGCTCCCGCCGCGCACGCCTGTTTGGCGACCGCCGAGCGCCAGGTGTCGACGCTGATCAGCTGATCGGGATAAATGCTGCGCAGCCATTCGATGAACGGAACGACGCGCGCAATCTCCTCGTCGGTGTCGACGGTGCTACCCGGGCCCGCCTTGACCCCGCCCACGTCGACGACGTCAGCGCCGTCCTCGATGACCCGGTGCGCGGCCGTCTTGGCCGCCTCGTCGGTGAACGCGGCGCCGCGGTCGTAGAACGAGTCCGGAGTCCGGTTCACGATCGCCATGATCAGCGCTCGATCGGCGGCGACGGGCCGGCCCAGGAAGCGGCCCGAGTGCGTGTTCACCCTTCCAGGCTACGGCGGCGCGATTTGTGCGTGATTTCGTTCGGCGGGCGAACGTTTCCACTCACGAATCGCTAGTTCTTGGGCTTCTTTCCGTCGGCGACCTCTTTGGGGTAGTCGTCGTAGAACTCGACGTAACCCTCGTCGCGACCGGAGAGCACGTAGATCGGATCGTCGATCTCCTCTACGTTGAAGCCCTCCTTTCGAAGGTCGACCTTCTGGCTCTTGAACGTCGACGTGTACGCCAACTCCTCGACCACCCGCACGAACAGCGGCACCGCGTAATTGGGCAACTTGTCGTATGCGGCTTTGGCCAGCGCCTTGCCGTCGAACTTCTCGCCCTCTTTGAGCTGGATCGCGGCCATGCCCGCGCGTCCGCCTGCGCCCTCGACCTCGACGCCAAAGACCGTGCACTCCTCGACCTGCGGAGCGGCGGAGATGGCCGTCTCCACCTCGGTGGTGGCGACGTTCTCGCCCTTCCACCGGAAGGTGTCGCCGAGCCGGTCGGTGAACGACGCGTGCCCGAACCCCTGCGAGCGCATGAGGTCGCCGGTGTTGAACCACACGTCACCGTCACGGAAAGCGTTGCGCACCAACTTCTTTTCGGTCTCTTCGCGATCGGTGTAGCCGTCGAAGGGCTGGAAGTTGCTGACCTTGGACAGCAACAGGCCCGGCTCACCGGTGGACACCTTCTTGACGCGGCCTTTGTCGTCGCGCAGCGGATCGCCGGTCTCCGGGTCGTACTCGACGAAGGCCACCGGCGACGGGCAGATACCGGTGGACTGCGGAATGTTGAACACGTTTACGAACGCGGTGTTGCCCTCGCTGGCGCCGTAGAACTCACACACCCGGTCGATGCCGAATCGTTCGGTGAAGTCGTTCCAGATCGCCGGGCGCAGCCCGTTGCCACAGATGACCCGCACCTTGTGCTTGCGGTCGGTGTCCTTGGGCGGCTGGCTGAGCAGATACGAGCAGATCTCGCCGATGTAGACGAACGCGGTCGCGTCGTAGCGGATCACCTCGTCCCAGAACTTCGACGCCGAAAACTGCTTGCCGATCGCCAGCGTCGCGCCCGAGTTCAGCACCGACGACAGCGCGACCGTCAACGCGTTGTTGTGATACAGCGGCAGACAGCAGTAGAGGGTGTCCTTGCTGGTCAGCCGCATTCCGAGACCGCCGAACCCGGCCAGCGCCCGCAGCCAGCGGTAATGCGTCATCACGCTGGCCTTCGGCATGCCGGTGGTGCCCGACGTGAAGATGTAGAACGCGTTGTCCTTGGCGAGCACCGCCGCGGTGGTCGGGGGGTTGCTGGCGGGCGCAGACGAGGCCAGGCGCTTGAGGTCGTCGATGGTGAGCAGCCCGTCGGTGTCGGCGCCGGACTCGGTGATCGGCTCGACGAAGTCGGTATCGGCGACAATGGCCTTGGCCTCCAGCAGCCCGAGGCTGTGCTTGAGCACATCGCCTCGCTGGTTGTAGTTGAGCATGCCGGCGATCGCGCCGCACTTGACCGACGCCAGCATCAGCAGCACGGGCTCCGCGGAGTTGCGCAGCATGATGGCGACGACATCGCCGTGGCCCACGCCGCGGGCAGCCAGGATCGCGGCGTAGCGGTTGACGGTCTCGTTGGCCTCGCGATAGGTGATCTGCTCGTCGCCGAACCGGAGGAACACCTTGTCGCCGTAGCGTGCGGCGCGGTCCTGGAAAACCTTGCCGATCGAGGTCTTGGCCGAGGGCCGAGCACCGAAACCGGTGACGACGCCGCGCAGGATCGTCGGCAGGTCCGCGATCAGGCCCGGCGCGCGGGCGGCGATGTCCAATAAACCGACGCTGCGGCGAATCCCCGACTTCTCGGTCATGCGCGTTCGTCCCTCCCTGTTCGTTTGTCGCACACCCTAGTGACCGTGTTCATGGCTGTGGCGCACACGCCGTCATGGCCGACTCGACGTCGACGGTGACGACCAATCGGTCCAGTGCCCCCTGCGCGACGTACCCGCTGTCGCGCAGATCGTGCAGCCAAGCCAACAGCCCGTCGTAGTGCCCGATGGGGTCGAGCAGCACGACCGGTTTGTCATGCATACCCAAATAACCCGCTGTCCAGGCTTCGAAGAACTCCTCGAGCGTGCCGATGCCTCCGGGCAGCGCGACGAACGCGTCCGCCCGCCCCTCCATGACCTCCTTGCGTTGACGCATCGTGTCGGTGACCACGAGTTCGTCGGCGTCGACATCGGCGACCTCGCGATGCACCAGCGCCTTCGGGATGACACCGACGGTGTGGCCCCCGCGGGACCTGGCCGCCGTCGCCAACGCACCCATCGCAGAAACGTTTCCGCCGCCGGAGACCAGGCTCCAACCCCGCTCGGCGATCGCCACCCCGACCTCCTCGGCCAGCCCGATGAGGTCGGGGTGCATCGGACCCGACGCGCAGTAGACACACACCGCCCACTGACGGCGGGACTCGCGAGCGTGGGGTTCTGCGGACACGAGCACAACCTAGCCGCACGACGATCAAGCGGCCCCCGGCCGCGTTGAGGAGTGCGGCGATCGATTTAGCCATAGACTCCGGCCGTGCCGATTGAGTGGGTCACCTCGCCGCCCGGACCGGCACTCGATTCGATTGAAGCCGGTCTGCAGAAGCGTTCCGGCGCCGTCCTGATCGGTCCCGCCGGCGTGGGTAAGACGACGCTGGCGCGAGCGGCCGCAGAACGGCTCGCAGGGGCCTACCACCGCGTCGACTGGGTCACCGCCACCGCGCCGATGGCCGCGGTCCCTTTCGCGGCGGTCAGCCGCCTCATCGACGTCGCCGACACCGGCAAGACCACAGACGTTCTGCGCAGCGCCCGCGACACTCTGGGCGACGGGCGCCTGCTGGTGGTGGACGACGCTCATCTGCTGGATCCGTTGTCGGCGGCGCTGATCTACCAGCTCGCGGTCAGCGGCACCGCCGCGCTGATCGTGACGGTAGCGCCGTCCGGAGTGAGGGCCGACGGTGTCTCGGCGTTGTGGGACGACGGCCTCGTCGAGCGCATTGACCTCGAGCCGCCGGGTCACGACGACCGTCGGGTGGCCGCGTCGGTCGACGAATTCGTCGCCGCCCTTACGGGCGCCGCCTATCGCGTCCTGGAGTACCTGGCCGTCGACGACCCGCTGGCGCTCGACGAGCTCGAAGCCTTGGTGGGACCGGAGTCGGTCGAGGCCGCAGCGGCATCGGGTGCCGTCGTCGTCGACGACGGTTGGGTGCACCCGGCGCATCCGCTGTTCGCCGACTCGGTGCGCGAAGCGTTGGGCGGCCCGGAGCTGCGCAGACTGCGGGGTGAAGTCGTCGACCGGCTGGCCGGGCGGCCCGGTCACGGCGCCGTCGACAGGTTGCGCCGCGCGGTGCTGGCGCTCGACAGCGACAGTCCGCAGGGGCCATCGGAGCAGTCCTCGGCGGCCGCGGAGGCGTTGCGCCTCGGCGATCTGGTGCTCAGCGAACGGCTCGGCCGCGCCGCGCTCCAGGGCGCACCCGATGACCTCCCCACCCGGCTGACGCTCGCGTACGCGCTGGCGTGGCAGGGCCGAGGCCGCGACGCGGACGCGGTGCTCGACGGCGTGAACGGTGCCGCGCTGTCGGAGACCGAGCTGATGGCGTGGGCGCTGCCGCGGGCCGCCAACCAGTTCTGGATGCTGTCCGAGCCCGAGCGCGCCACGGCGTTCCTGCGTGCGACACGCAACCGGGTGTCGTCGCCGGCCGCACGCATCACCCTCGACGCGTTGTCGGCCACGTTTGCGATGAACGCCGGGAGCGTGTCGCGGGCGATGGAGGTGGCCACCGGCGTGTTGGCGTCGCCGGACGCCGACGACACCGCGATCGGCTGGGCGGCGGCGGCCGCGGCGTTGAGCTCGGCGCGGACGGGCCGGTTCGCCGATGTCGACGCGTTGGCCGAGCGGGCGATGGCCGCCGGACATCCGGGGCTTCTGCGGTTTACCAGCGGATTCGGGCAGACGACGGCGTTGCTGATGGCAGGTGAACTGGACCGGGCTCAGCAGCTTGCCCAGCGGCTCACCGATTTCGCGCAGTTGCAACAACCGGGGCGCGCGATCGGTGAGGTGCTGGTGTCCGACGTGCTGATCGCCAAGGGTGAGCTCGAGGAGGCGGTACGGCTTCTGCGTCGTGCGGCCGCGGCGCTGGCCCCCACCGGCTACTCGTGGGGTCCGTTGGCGTGGATGCTGCTGGCCCAGGCGCTCGGCCAGCTCGGTGCAGGTGTCGAGGCGGGGAAGGCATTGGCGCGCGCCGAGTCTCGGCACGGATTGAAGTCGATGCTGTTCGCTCCGGAGTTGGCACTCGCACGGGCGTGGACGATGTGGGCGCGCCGCGACGAGCACGGCGCCGTCGCCGCGGCCCGTGAGGCGGTGCGCAGTGCCGAGCGTGGAGGACAGACGGCCGTCGCGCTGCGCTCGCTGGTGGACGCGGTACGGCTCGGCGACATGCGGGCCGCGGACGCGATCGAACGGGTAAGCACCGAATGTGACTGCGCGACTGGACGGTTGGCGCTGGCTCACAGCCGAGCACTCACCGCGCGGGATGCCGCCGCGCTGGCCGAGGCATCCCAGAGCTACGCGGCGTGCGGGTGGCACGGCGCCGCCGCGGACGCCGCAGCACAAGGCGAAGCCCACCGCTGAAATTCGTGTCAGGACCGGTTCTGTCGCGGCCCTACGCTTGACTGTCATGAGCCAGTTGTTCGCGCAGACAAACGGTTTGCGGTCCTCCGCCTCGATTCACGACCGCGTCGCGACGGACCTGTCGCACGTGCTCGCCGGCGTACCGGAGGCAACCGGAGTGCAGACCAGCCACGGCCAGATCGCGGCCGGAGTGGGCGCCGCGTTGTCGAGCGCGCTCGACGCTCGACTGGGCACCGTGCACGCCACCGCCGACGCGGGTGCGACGATCTCTGACCTGCTGCAAAAGGCCGCCCAGATGTACGAGCAGGGCGACCACGAAGGAGCCGAGAAGTTGCGCGCGGCCGCCGACGCGCTTGACGGTCAACGGCATACGGAAGTGAGCGAAAGCACATCGACAACAGGGAGCGTTCCAGGCTCCCCCGCGAACGGTGCCGCGGGCCCGCCCGGCGGCGATCAGGCGGTCGGCCAGATGCTCGGTCAGGTCGGACAACAGGTCGGACAGCTGGTCGGGTCGATGGCGGCGCCGCTGCTGGGTCTTGCCCAAGGGCTGCAACAGGTTCCGCAGATGATCGCGCAAGGTGTACAGCAGGCCGCACGAGGCGAGGAGACACCCGAGCGCGACGACAGTCGCGTCAACGATGACGGCACCGGCGAACGCTCCGACGAGGACCCAGCCGAGGAACCATCCGAGTCGACGCGCCATGCCGAACCGGAATACCAAGCCGCACCGAGTGATTCGGCAGTAGTGGGTCGTCCACCGGAGGCGCCGGTCGCCGCGGAGGGCCCGCGACCCGCACAGACGCGTCCCCAGGTGGGTTAACCGCTACAGGTTGCGGGCGACGTCGTCCTCCCCAGACTTCGGAGGGGTGACGGGGGCAGCGCCCGCGCCCGATTCACTGCCCTGTGGTCCGGCGGCGCCATCCCACGGGCGGTCATCGGCGCGGTGCAACGGCCGCTGGTCCTCGCGGTCGTCGGATCCGCCGGTCTGCAGCCCGGCGTCGTCGCGAGGCTGCTGCGCCGGTGCGCCGGCACCCGGGCTCTGCGCCCCCGCCGCGGCTGTCGGTGCGGCACCGCTCGGTGGCGCACCCCCACCGGTGGCCGACGAGCCGCCCGGCGACTGGGCGCCCTGCATGGCCTGCTGCATGAGGGAGCCGAACATTCCGGTCTGCCCACCGAGGGCCTGAGCAGGCGCCCCCGCCATCTGCCCCATCTGACCGGCCTGCTGCCCCACCTGGCCGAGCATCCCGACGATCTGGCCAACCGACTGAGAGCCCGCGTCGTCAGAGTTCTCGTAGGCGGCCTGCGCGGCGCCCACCTTGCCCGAGAACGTGTTCTCCTTGGCCGACAGCGCGGCGACGTTGGTAGTCAGCTGGGCGGCCAGCGTCGGCAGTACCGCCGAAATGGTGGCGCTCATCGCGTCTTGTCCCGCCGGGATCATCGGTATCTCGGGCAGTTCGACCGCCGCCGCGTTCCAGCTGATGCCGTCGGGCTTTCTCAGTGGGCTACCCATGTGCGCTCCTCGTCACCAGTCGTCATCGTCGTCGTCGTCGAGATCGTGCTCCAGCGGCGCGGGCACGGCCAATCCTGGTGCGGTGCCCCCGCTGACGCCGCGCTGACCCATCATCGGGGCCATCCCGCCCATACCGCCGCCCGCGGCCATCGGGGCCGCCCCGCCGACCGCGGCGGCCCCCGCGGTCGCGCCGTCGGGCGCGGGTGCGGTGCTGACCGCCTTGCTGCCGACGAGGTTGGCCATCTGCGGGGTTTGCAGTGGCGCACCGCCGGAGCCCGGCAGCGACGCCGCCCGGACCATGCCGGAGCCGCCACCGGCGCCCGAGCCGCCGGCGAGCGGATGGTTGGAGAACGACGAGAAGGGCAGCCCCGCGGCGCCGAGGGAGTCGGCCTTCCCGCCCTGGCCAAACATCGACGTCAGCTGTTGCAGCGGCTGCGAGAGCTGCTGGCCCAGCTGCTGTGGCACCTGCATCAGCGTCTGGCCGATCTGCATCGGCAGCTGCGCGGCCATGGCTCCCATCTGGCCGACCATCTGCATCGCCTGCTGTGAACCGTCACCGGCCTGCTTCGCGGCTTCCTCCCCGCTGTCCTGCGCCTCCTTGGCTCCGGGCACGGGTGGGACGCCGAAAAGCGGGATGCTCGGCGGTACGCCGAGGGTGTTGGCGAGTTCGGTGGTGCTGGCGGTGATGTTGGCGATGTTCTGCGACAGCCCCATCTTGATCCGGCTCTGCACCAGCTCCTGGGCGTTGCTGAACGGCATCGCCGAGAGGGCTTCACACTCATGCTGGACCTCTTGGGCGATCGTGTTCGCCAGCATCTTCGTCTTCACGACCGTGGCCTCCATCGCCCGCAATTTCGCCGCGATCGCGGCCGCCTGCGCCGCGTTGGCCTCGTGCCCGCCGATGATGCTGGTGGCCTCCCCCGCGGCGGCGAGCGCGCCCGCGCCCTCCCATGAATCGGACAGCTGCATCAGCTGACCCTGCTGTTCGGGCACGACGTTGCCACTGATCTTGGACGCCAACGCCTCGTACGACGCCGCCGCTGCGGCCAACGTCTCCTCGTCGACGTTCGGCCAGCCCGGGCCGGTCACGGTCTGACCGCCGTACGGGCTGGAATCGGGCGCGATGCCCATGGCGCGACCCCCTTGACGACACGCTAAGGGTCTCAAACTTACCGTGCCCCGGATAGCTGGCCGTGCGCCGATTTCATGCGGCGCGACGCCCGATCAGGGCATCCACTGCTCCTCGAGACGGCCGCCGGATAGCCGGAGCCACCGCTGCACGCCGATGTCGGCGAGGAAGAGCTCGTCATGGCTGACGACGACGAATGCGCCCCGGTACGCGTTCAGCGCGGCCTGAAGCTGCCCGACACTGACGAGGTCGAGGTTGTTGGTGGGCTCGTCGAGCAGGAGCAACTCGGGCGCCGGTTCGGCCAACAACACGCACAGAAGTGTCGCGCGCAACCGCTCACCGCCGGACAGCGCGCCCACCGGCAGACGGATCCGGTCGCCTCGGAAGACGAACTGCGCCAGAAGGTGCATGCGACGGGTGTGAGAAAGGCTCGGTGCATACGCGGCGAGGCTCTCGGCGACGGTGAGGCGCGGATCGAGCAGGTCGAGCCGCTGCGACAGATACGCCACGCGGGCACCGCTGCGCTGTACCGAACCGGAGTCCGGTGCCAGGTCCCCGCCGACGATGCGCAGCAACGTCGACTTGCCCACCCCGTTGCGCCCGGTCAGCGCGATACGCTCGGGCCCGCGCACCGACAGGTCGACGTCGTCGAGAAGCAGCAGCTCACCGGCCGAGAAGCGCAACCCCTTCGCGGTGAGCACATCCCGGCCGGCGGGTACGTCGGTGCCGGGCAGGTCCAGTACGAGCGCGTCGTCGTCCCTGACCGCCCGCTCGGCGTCGTCCAAGCGAGCCCTGGCATCGTCGACCCGCGCGGCGTGCACGCCGTCAATGCGGCCCGCGGACTCCTGGGCTCGCCGCTTCCGCGCTCCCGCAACGATTTTCGGTAACCCGGCGTCGTTGAGGTTGCGTGTCGCCGTGCCCGCCCGCCGCGCCGCACGCTCACGCGCCTGCTGAATCTCGCGCTTCTCGCGCTTGAGCAGCCGGTGAGCGCTGCGGACTTTGTTCTCAGCGACGCGCTGCTCGTGGCTCACCGCCTCCGTGTACAGCGTGAAATTGCCACCGTAGGAGCAGATTTCACCCTGGTGCAGTTCAGCGATCCGATCCATGCGGTCGAGCAGCAGCCGATCGTGGCTGACAACCAGCAGGCAGCCCGTGAAGTCGTCGAGCGCGTCGTAGAGTCGGTGGCGGGCGTCGACGTCGAGGTTGTTCGTCGGTTCGTCGAGCAGCAACACGTCGGGCCGATTCAGCAGCTGACCGGCGATGCCGATGCTGATGATCTCGCCGCCCGACAGCGTGTCGAGTCGACGGTCGAGCGCGATGTGGCTCAGTTCAAGCCGATCCAGCTGTGCCTGCGTGCGCTCCTCGACGTCCCAGTCGTCGCCGATCGTGGTGAAGACGTCGGCACCGGGGTTCCCGTCGGCCAGCGCGTCGAGCGCTGCGATGACGGGCGCGACGCCGAGCAGTTCTGCGACGGTGTGATGTGCGATGTAGGGCAGCGTCTGCGGCAGGTACCCGAGCGTGCCGTCGACGGTGACCGAACCCGACGTCGGCGACAGCTCACCGGCGATCAGCTTGAGCAGCGCGCTCTTTCCGGCGCCGTTCGGGGCGACCAGACCGGTCCGGCCGTCCCCGACGGAAAAGGACAGCTCGTCGAACAGCGGTGTGTCGTCGGGCCATACAAATGACAACTCAGAACAGACGATGGAAGACATGTGAGTGATCGCTTCGTGTCTCGCACGGAAATGGGGGACGGTCGGATCCGGGCGGCACCCGGAGACGTCGTCAACTCACATGCATTCAGCGTAGGTGCGCCGTCAAGCCGTTAAGTACCGGCGCAACACGTCGGTCGCGGCGGTGATCTTCGCGACCTCGACGCGCTCGTCGACGCGGTGGGCGAGGTTCGGATCACCGGGGCCGTAATTGACCGCGGGAACCCCGAGCGCGGCGAATCGCGACACGTCGGTCCATCCGTACTTGGCCCGGACCTGTCCGCCTGCGGCCTGTACCAGCGCGGCCGCGGCCGGCTTTGTCAACCCGGGCAGCGCACCGGCCGCCGAGTCGGTGAGTTCGATCTCGACGTCGAGGCCGTCGAACACGTCGCGCACGTGGTGCAGCGCCTCGTCGGTGCTGCGGTCGGGAGCGAACCGGAAGTTCACCGACACCGAGGCCGCATCGGGGATGACGTTGCCGGCGATACCGCCGTCGATGCGCACCGCGGACAGGCCTTCGCGGTAGGTGCAGCCGTCGATCTCCACGTTGCGGGCCCGGTACGACGACAGCCGGTCGAGCACGGGGCCGAGTTTGTGAATCGCGTTGTCGCCCAACCACGACCGGGCAGAGTGGGCGCGGGTACCGCTCGCGCTGATGACGACGCGCAGCGTGCCCTGGCAGCCGGCCTCGATATACCCGTCGGAGGGTTCACCGAGGATCGCGACGTCGGCCCGCAGCCAGTCGGGCAGCTCGGATTGGATGCGGTTCAGTCCGTTGGCCGACGCCTCGATCTCCTCGCAGTCGTACATGACCAGCGTGATGTCGTGCGTTGGCTCGGCAACGGTGGCGGCCAGGTGCAGGAATACTGCGTCGCCCGATTTCATGTCCGACGTGCCGCAGCCGTGCAGTTCCCCGTCGACGAGCCGGCTGGGCAGGTTGTCGGCGACGGGCACGGTGTCGAGGTGGCCGGCGAGCAGCACCCGCGACGGTAGCCCCAGGTTCGTGCGGGCCAGCACGGCGTCGGCGTTGCGGATCACCTCCATCGAGGTCTGTTCGCGGAGCGCGGTCTCGACTTCGTCGGCGATGCGCCGCTCGTGGCGCGACTCGCTGGGAATGTCCACCAGCGCGGCGGTCAGCGCGATCGGATCACCGTGCAAGTCCAGGCTCACACGGCTGACGTTAGTCTTACCCGCGTGACTTCTGCTGCAGGTATCGGGCTGGCGACGATCGCCGCCGACGGATCGGTCCTCGACACATGGTTCCCGGCACCCGAACTCGGAGCCGACGGCCCGTCGGGCACGGTGCGGCTGTCGGTGGCCGAGGTGCCCGAAGAGTTGGGCGCGCTGACCGGTCGCGATGAGGATCGCGACGTCGACATCGTGGCAGTGCGGACGGTCATCTCGTCGCTGGAGGACAAGGCCGCCGACGCCTATGACGGCTATCTACGGTTGCACCTGCTCTCGCACCGGCTCGTCGCGCCGCACGGCCTGAACGCCGACGGATTGTTCGGTGTGCTGACCAACGTCGTGTGGACAAATCACGGCCCGTGCGCGGTCGCCGGTTTCGAGACGGTGCGGGCGCGCCTGCGTGCGCGCGGGCCGGTGGCGGTCTACGGCGTCGACAAGTTCCCCCGAATGGTCGACTACGTGCTGCCGACCGGCGTGCGTATCGCCGACGCGGATCGAGTCCGACTCGGTGCGCACCTGGCCGAGGGCACGACCGTCATGCATGAGGGTTTCGTCAACTTCAACGCGGGCACGCTGGGCAGTTCGATGGTCGAGGGCCGCATCTCGGCCGGTGTCGTCATCGACGACGGGACGGATCTCGGCGGCGGCGCGTCGATCATGGGGACGCTGTCGGGCGGCGGCAAGGAAGTGATCTCGGTGGGCAAGCGGTGTCTGTTGGGCGCCAATGCCGGTATCGGGATCTCGCTGGGCGACGACTGCGTGGTCGAGGCCGGTCTGTACGTCACGGCGGGCACGAAGGTGCAGACCGCCGACGGTCAGACCGTCAAGGCGCGCGAACTGTCCGGCGCCGACAACCTGCTGTTCCGGCGTAATTCGCTCTCAGGCGCCGTCGAGGTGGTCAACCGCGACGGCACCGGTATCACGCTGAACGAAGCGCTCCACCAGAACTGAGGTTGAGCACCGCCCTCTTTTCATGTTGTGCGAGCGTCCGTGTTCGTACCGCAACACGCCGGCGTGGACGGTCATTTCGCGGTCGCTCGCGGCGTGACGAGCGCCCCCTAAACGTCGCGGTGAGCGCTCAGTCCGCCGCGGCGTTCGGCTTGAGCGGCGGACAGCGGCCGTCGACGACGGCCAACTCGAAGTGCCAGATCTCGTTGGCGTAGATCTGACACAGACCTAAGCGGCGGCCGTTGGCGATCAGCCACTTGTCCGCCTCGACAGGCCCGATGTCGACGGCTTCGCCGGTCACGTGCTTCGACTTCTCCGGTGAGGCGACGAATTCTCGTGCCGCTTGGACACTTCCGTACCGGACGACGCCGTCGTCGAAGAGCCGCTCCTGAAACCCCTTCGATCGCCAGCCGGATGTGATGCGCATCTTTATGCCGTCGTCTTCGGCGCTACGCGCCGCTTTCTGCACCGCCTCGCGAAGCGCGGGGTCGAGCCACTTCACGATCGGGTGCTCGGCGTCGAACGGGCTGACCGTCCGGCCGTCGGGCAGCCACCCGCCGACGGTGTCCTGCGCGGCAGGTCCGATGCGCAACGGCTCCTGGCCGACAACGGGTGCCGGGGACGACGGCGGCGGAGGTGTGCCACATGCGGCGATTGCGCACACTGAAGCCGCCGCGAGCGTGCGCAAGATGCTGAGATTTCGCGGCGTGTCGTATACAGACCCGCACGCTCGCGCCAATAGGGACGGGGCGGTCAATCTTCGGCGGCCAGGATGCAGAATTCGTTGCCCTCCGGATCGGCCAGCACAACCCAGCTTTCATCGCCCTGCCCGATGTCAACCCGGCGCGCGCCGAGGTCGACCACCCGCTCGACTTCGGCCTGCTGATCGTCGGGCCGGAAGTCGAAGTGGATGCGATTCTTGACGACCTTGTCGTCGGGCACCGCGAGAAAGAGCCAGTCGGGGCCGGCGCCGGGCGGTGCGTGCAGCACGACGTCACCGTCGTCGTCGACGTCGTGGGGCCAGCCCAGCACCTGCGACCACCACCGGCCCAACGCCGAGGCGTCGTGGGCGTCGATGCAGATCTCGTCGAACTTCAGCGTCACCGTGCCAGCTCCTTCTTGAGCACTTTGCCCATCGCGTTGCGCGGCAGCGAGTCCACCAGCCGCACCTCACGAGGTCGCTTGTGTATCGAGAGCTGTTGGGCCACATACTCGATCAGGTCGTCGGGCGTGGCGTCACCGACGACGAACGCGACGATGCGCTGGCCGAGGTCCTCGTCGGGCACACCGACGACCGCCACTTCCTGCACACCGGGATGTCCGAGCAGTGCAGCCTCGATCTCGCCGGCGCCCACGCGGAAACCTCCGGTCTTGATCAGGTCGACGGATTCGCGTCCGACGATCCTGTGCATACCGTCGGCGTCGATCACCGCGACGTCGCCCGTGCGATACCAGCCGTCGGCGTCGAGCACCTCGGCGGTCGCATCGGGGCGGTTGAGGTAGCCGTCGAACAACGTCGCGCCCCGAACATGAAGCTGCCCAAGGGTTTCCCCGTCGTGTGGCGCCGCGCCACCGTACTCGTCGACCAGGCGGGTCTCGATACCGGTCAGCGGCAGGCCCACCCAGCCGGGTCTGCGCTCACCGTCGGCGCGGGTGCTGATCGTGATCAACGACTCCGTCGATCCGTAGCGTTCGACGGGCCGGTGCCCTGTCCTTTCGACCAACTTGTCGAACACCGGCACCGGCAGCGGGGCGCTGCCCGATACCAGCAGCCGCGCCGACGCCAGAGCCGCTGCCGCGTCCGCGTCGTCGGCCACCCGCGACCATACCGTCGGCACCCCGAAGTACAACGTCCCACCTGCCGCCGCATAGTTCTGCGGACTCGGTTTTCCGGTGTGCACGAACCGGTTTCCGATTCGCAGCGATCCGAGCAGCCCGAGGATCAATCCGTGCACGTGATACAGCGGCAAGCCGTGCACCAGGATGTCGTCGGGCGTCCACTGCCACGCTTCGGCGAGCGCGTCGATGTCGGCGGCGATCGCGCGGCGGCTGACGACGACACCCTTGGGCGGGCCGGTCGTGCCGGAGGTGTACACGATCAGCGCGGGCGTCTCGGCGGGCGGTTCGGCGTAACGGTGCCACGAGCGGGCGTGCAGCCGCACCGGCACGTGCTGCAGACCCTCGGTCTCCGCAGGCTTCTCCCCCAACCACGCCTGCGCGCCCGAGTCGCCCAGAATGTGTCTGCGCTCGGCGGCGCCGACGTCGGCGGGCACCGGGACGACGGGCACACCGGCGATCAGGCAGCCGGTCACCGCCAAAACGGTCTCCACGGTCGGGGTGGCCAGCACCGCGACCCGCTGCGCACCCGCGACGCGTTCGGCCACCGACGTCGCGGCCCCCACCAGATCACTGCGCGACAACTGCGCCCCGCCGATACGGACCGCGTCCCCGATGTCAGCGCCACCCGCGACCGCGGCGGGGTTGAGCGAAGCCAGCAGCATAAGCAGCGAGGTTACCCATATCGGCTCGGCGATACTGGGCGCGTGACTCACATTGAGCGGCTGGCATCGCGCGAGGTCTACCGGAACAACTGGATGGTGCTGCGCGAGGACGACATCCGCCGACCAGACGGCAGCGACGGCATCTACGCGGTCGTGGACAAGCCGACCTATGCGTTGGTGATCGCGCGCGATGGCGACCGGTTCCGGCTGGTCGAGCAGTTCCGCTATCCGCTGGGTCTGCGGCGCTGGGAGTTTCCGCAGGGCACCGCGCCGGACCAGAAGGACCTGGCGCCCGCCGACCTCGCGGCGCGCGAACTGCGTGAGGAGACGGGTCTGCGTGCGTCGGAGCTGGTGCGCCTGGGACTGCTCGACGTGGCGCCCGGAATGAGCAGCCAGCGCGGCTGGGTGTTCCTGGCCACCGGCATCACCGAGGGCGAGCACGACCGCGAGCACGAGGAACAGGACATGCACAGCGAATGGTTCACCCGTGCCGAGATCGAGCAGATGATGCGCGCCGGGGTGATCACCGACGCGCAGTCGATCGCGGCGTGGGCCCTGCTGGTGCTGTCGGGGCGCTGACGGATGCGATGAGTTTGGTCGCGGTGCCGAGTCTTCACAGTGACGCAGAAACGCGACCACAGGAGACTGACATGGCGACTTCAGACACCATGCCGATCGGCATGTATTCGTTCGACTGCCGCGACGCCGCCGCGCTGGCGCGCTTCTGGTCCAGGGTGCTCAACCGGCCGGTCGACGAGCACGCGACCGCGGAGTTCGCGACCGTCGGCCTCGACGACGGCGGGGTGACCTGGATGTTCCAGGGCCGCCCGGCCGCGGACCTGCCCGCGGGACAAAATCGGCTGATGATCGACTTCAACGGCGGACCCGCGTGGTCGGAGCACGCCGACCGGGTCGAATCGTTGGGCGCGGTGCGCGTCAGTGATCGCCAGGAGGACGGTCTGTATTGGGTCGTCTTCCGCGATCCCGAGGACAACACGTTCCGCATCTTCTCGCCTCGACCGTAACCGGCCCGTCGCCGACCGCTTCGAACCGCGAGCCGCCCTGCTTCGTATACCAAGTAAGAGCGATCGGAGGAGGTGACACGATGACCGCGATCTACGGGATGATGGCGATGATGCCGCTGGTGTTCGGCGGCGCCGGATACTTCCTCGTGTCCTCCGCCGGCTGCGGCGAGACCCCGCAACCACCGGCACATCGAGACCAATCCGTGACGGTGTCGTAGCCTTCGGCAAACCGTGTCGCGAAGGGTTGGCGGAAGTCGGCTCAGTAGTGTTCACGATATGTCCGCCCGTGCCCTGACCAGTGTGCTGTTGGGGCTGACATGTGCTGTGGCCACGAGTGTTTCGCTGCTGCCGACGGCCGCCGCAGCGAATCCGGTGTGGAACGGGCGCTACGAGATCGTCACCTACGCGTCGGACAAGATGGGCACCAGCATCGCCGCCGCTCAACCCGAACCCGATTTCAGCGCGCAGTACGTGCTGGCGACCGACTGCTCGGCGGGGCTGTGTGTCGCCACCGTCGTCTCGGGTCCCGCGCCGAGCAATCCCACCATCCCGCAACCGGTCCGCTACACCTGGGACGGGGCGCGCTGGCAGTACGCCTACAACTGGCAGTGGGAGTGCTTCCGCGGCGACGGGGTTCCCAGCGAGTACGCTCCGGCGCGGTCGCGCGTGTTCTACGCCCCCGACATCGACGGACAGCTGTTCGGTACCTGGCAGACCGAAATCCTGGGCGGAGCATGCCGCGGGACGGTCGTGATGCCTGTCGCCGCCCGCCCCGTCAGCTCGCCCGGTATCCCCGTCGGCGTGGCACTCTAAGCGCCGCGGCGTTCGGCCAGCGCCCGCAGGAAGAACATCAGGTTGGCGGGCCGCTCCGCGAGCCTGCGCACGAAGTACCCGTACCACTGGGCGCCGAACGGCACGTACACCCGCACATGGTTGCCCGCATCGGCCAGCCTGCGCTGCTCGGCATCGCGGATGCCGTATAGCATCTGGTACTCGAAATCGTCTCGGCCCCGGTTGTTCTCGGCGGCCAGCGCGGGTACCGTCGCGATGACGGTCGGGTCGTGCGAGGCAACCATCGGGTAAGCGTTTCCCGCCATCAGCACCCGAAGGCAGCGCAGGTAGGAGTCGGTGACGTCGTCGCGGTCACGGTAGGCCACCGACGACGGTTCGTCGTAGGCACCCTTGCACAACCGGATTCGCGCAGCGGCCGATGAGCGCTTGCGCGAAGAGAATGCAGGGGCGGCGAAATCCCGGCAGTCGGCATGGGTGCGCTTGAGATACGCCTGCAGAGCCGTTCCCAGCCAGCCGAACTCGGTGCGCAGATCGCGCACGATCGACAGGGTCGAATCGGTGGTGGTGTGGTCCTCGGCGTCCACCGTCACCCACACCCCGATGCGCTGCGCCCGTTCGCAGATGGTGTGGGCGTTCTCCAGCGCGATCTTCTCACCGTCGCGTGCCAATGCCTGCCCCAACGCCGACAGCTTCAACGAGACCTCGAGTGGCCGCACTTCGGCCGGTCCCTCTTCACGCCGCGCGAGTCCGTCCAGCAGCGTGAGGTACGCGTGCACGTTCTCGGTCGCGGTGTCCGCGTCGGTCACGTCCTCGCCGAGGTGGTCGATCGACACGAGGCGACCCGAATCACGCAATTGGACAACGGCGTCGAGCGCATCGTCCATCGTCTCCCCCGGCACGAACCGGTGCACGACATCGCGTGTCACCGGAAGCCGCTCGGCGGTTCTTCGCAGGGAGTCCCGTCGGCCGGCGGCCATGATCGCCGGCCGCGCAACGCGTTGGAAGAATCCCATCACTGCTCCATGTGCGGATAGTTGTGGTCGGTCGGCGGGACGAGGGTCTCCTTGATCGAGCGCGCCGATGTCCACCGCAGCAGGTTCAGCGCCGAACCCGCCTTGTCGTTGGTACCCGATGCCCGCGACCCGCCGAAGGGTTGTTGTCCGACGACTGCACCGGTCGGCTTGTCGTTGATGTAGAAGTTGCCTGCGGCGTGGCGCAGTCGCCGTTCGGCCTGCAGCACCGCCGAGCGGTCGTCGGCGATCACCGCACCGGTCAGTGCGTACTTCGCCCCGGTGTCGACGACGTCGAGGATGCGGTCGTATCCGTCGTCGGGGTAGACGTGAACCGCCAGGATCGGCCCGAAATACTCGGTTTTAAACGATTCGTCGGTCGGGTCGTCGGACAACAGCACGGTCGGTCGGACGAAATAGCCTTCTGTGTCGTCGTATTCGCCGCCCACGGCGATGGTCACATGGGCGGTCTTCGCGCGCTCGATCGCCTTGACGTTCTTGGCGAACGCCCGTGCGTCGATCAGCGCACCGCCGAAGTTGGTCAGGTCGGTCACGTCGCCGTAGCGCAGTTCCTCTGTCGCCGAGAGGAAGTCGTCGCCCATCTGCTGCCACACCGAGCGCGCGATGAACGCCCGCGACGCCGCCGAGCACTTCTGGCCCTGATAGTCGAACGCGCCGCGGATCAGCGCCGTGCGCAGGACGTCGGGCTGCGCGCTGGTATGGGCGACGACGAAGTCCTTGCCGCCCGTCTCGCCCACCAGGCGCGGGTAGCCGTGGTAGCGGTCGATGTTGTTGCCCACCTCGCGCCACAGATGCTGGAACGTCGTGGTCGACCCGGTGAAGTGGATGCCTGCCAGCCGCGGATCCGACAGCGCCACCTCGGAAACCTCCACGCCGTCCCCGGTGAGCAGGTTGATGACGCCGGGCGGCAGACCGGCCTGCTCCAGCAACTGCATCGTGAGATAGGCGGCAAATGTCTGGGTGGGCGAGGGCTTCCAGATCACGGTGTTGCCCATCAGCGCAGGCGCCGTGGGCAGGTTGCCCGCGATCGCGGTGAAGTTGAACGGCGTGATCGCGTAGATGAACCCGTCGAGCGGTCGGTAGTCGGTGCGGTTCCAGATCCCGCGCACGCTGATCGGTTGTTGCTCGAGAATCTTTCGGGCGAACGAGACGTTGAACCGCCAGAAGTCGATGAGCTCACAGGCCGCGTCGATCTCGGCTTGATACGCCGACTTGGACTGCCCGAGCATGGTGGCGGCGCAGAGTTTTTCGCGCCACGGGCCTGCGAGGAGGTCGGCCGCCCGCAGAAACACCGCGGCCCGGTTGTCGAACGGAGTGGCCTCCCATTGCGCTTTGGCGGCCATCGCGGCCTCGATGGCCGCGGCCGCGTCGGAGTGAGTGGCGTTGGTGAGGGTGCCCAGCCGTCCGGAAGGGTCGGTGTGACGGTGCGGCTGCACCACGTCGATGCGGTCGCCGTCGCCCATCCGGTGTTGGCCGCCGATGACGTGCGGCAGGTCGACGGGGTGGGCGGCGACGGAAGTCAGCGCCTCGATGAGCCGGGCGCGTTCACCCGAGCCCGGCGCGTAATCGTGGACCGGCTCGTTCGCCGGAGGGGGAACGTCGGTGATGGCATCCATGACGAAATGATGCTCGGCCACGACACCCGATCCGATGGTCGATCCGACAACGCCACCGACGATCTATAGTCGGATCAGACAAAGGGGCGTGTGATGGAGCCACCAACCGCCGGTCTCGGCCTCGGCCGACTGCTGCTGGCGTTGGACCGGACCATGGTGACGCTGGTCGAAGCGCCGCGCGGCCTGGACATGCCCGTCGCATCGGTCGCCCTGGTCGACGCCGACGATGTCCGGCTGGGTCTGGCCGTCGGATCCGGCTCGGCGGACCTGTTTTTTCTGCTCGGTGTCGACGACGTGGACGCGGTGCGCTGGCTTGAGCGGCAGTTCGCAGGCACCGGCCGGGTGCCCGCGGCGATCTTCGTCAAGGAACCGTCTCCTGCCGCGGTCGAGCAGGCCGTCGCGCTGGGCACTGCGGTGGTGGCCGTCGAACCGCGGGCCCGCTGGGAGTCGCTGTACAAACTGGTGAACCACGCGTTCGAACATCACGGCGACCATGGCGATCCGCACCACGATCCGGGCACCGACCTGTTCGGCTTGGCTCAGTCGATGGCCGATCGCACTCGCGGCATGATCAGCATCGAGGACGAGAATTCCCACGTGCTGGCGTATTCGGCGTCCAGCGACGAGGCCGACGAGCTACGTCGGCTGACCATCCTCGGCCGCGCCGGCCCGCCCGAGCACCTGGCCTGGCTCGCGCGGTGGGGCATCTTCGACGCCCTGCGTTCGAGCACCGACGTTGTGCGCGTCGCCGAACGACCGGAGTTGGGGCTGCGACCGCGCCTGGCGGTCGGCATCCACGTTCCCGATGCGAAAGCCGGCCGGTTCGCCGGAACCATTTGGCTGCAACAGGGTTCGGCACCGCTGGCCGACGATGTCGAGGAGGTGCTGCGCGGCGGCGCTGTCCTTGCGGCACGAATTCTGTCGCGGCTGTCGGCCTCGCCGTCCACACACACCAGACAGGTGCAGGAACTGCTCGGCCTGTCCGGTGACGCGGTCGATGTCGCAGCCGTCGCACGGGAACTCGGCATCTCCGTCGAGGGCCGAGGTGCGCTCGTCGGGTTCGTCGATCCCGAAGGCACCACACCGGCGAGTGTGATCGCCTTGAGCGCCAGCGCCTTTCGGCCCGATGCGCAGATCGCGTCGAGCGGTGGGCGAGTCTATGTGCTGCTTCCGAAGATCGGTGCGCCGTCATCGGTGATGTCGTGGGCGCGCGGTGCGGTCGCGACGCTCGACCGCGAACTGGGGCTGGCGCTGCGGGCGGTCGTCGCCGCCCCGCTTGCCGGGCTGGCGGCCGCCGCGAACGCGCGCGCCGAAGTGGACCGGGTCTTCGACAGCGCACAGCGTCACCCCGGCGCGATCGGCCACGTCGCGTCGCTCGACGACGCGCGTACCACCGTGCTGCTCGACGAGATCGTGTCGCGGGTCGGTCAGCGGCTCGTCGACCCGCGGATACGTCAACTGCGAGAACAGGATCCGGTGCTCGCAGAAACGCTCGGGGCCTATCTTGACGCGTTCGGCGACATCACCGCGGTCGCTCAGCGGTTACACGTGCATCCGAACACGGTGCGCTACCGCATCCGTCGCATCGAGAAGTTGTTGTCGACGTCGCTGAACGATCCAGACGACCGGCTGGTGCTCGCGCTCGGCTTGCGGGCGACGGAGCCTAGCCGGCCGTGAGGCGCTGAGCGGCCGCCGATATCCGCTCGTCGGTCGCGGTCAACGCGATCCGCACGTGTTTGGTCCCGCGGGCGCCGTAGAACTCGCCGGGTGCGACGAGGATGCCGCGCTGCGCGAGCCAGGCGGCGGTGTCACGGCAAGGCTCCCCGCGCGTCGCCCACAGGTACAACCCGGCCTCGGAGTCTTCGACGGTCAGTCCGGCCGCACGCACGGCGGGCAGCAGGGTCTCGCGCCGTTTCTCGTAGCGGGCCCGCTGCTCGCGTTCGTGCTCGTCGTCGTCGAGGGCGGCGACCATCGCGCCCTGCACCGGCGTCGGCACCATCATTCCGGCGTGTTTGCGAACCGCCAGCAACTCCGCGACGACGCTCGGGTCTCCCGCGACGAAACCGGCCCGGTACCCGGCCAGCGACGACGTCTTGGACAGCGAATGCACGGCCAGCAGCCCGGTATGGTCCCCGTCGCAGACCGACGGATGCAGCACCGACAGCGGTTGGGCGTCCCAGCCCAGCCCGAGGTAGCACTCGTCGGAGGCGACAAGGACACCGCGCTCGCGCGCCCAGCCGACCACCTTGCGCAGGTGGTCGACGCCGAGCACCTTGCCCGTCGGGTTGCTCGGCGAGTTCAGGTACACCAGGGCGGGGGTCTGCGGACCGAGTTGGGTCAGCGAATCGGCCCGCACGATCCGCGCGCCCGCCAGCCGCGCGCCGACGTCGTACGTCGGGTACGCGAGCTCAGGCGCGACCACAGCGTCGTCGGGACCCAGCCCCAACAGCGTCGGCAACCACGCGATGAGTTCCTTGGTCCCGATCACCGGCAGCACGGCGTCGGGCGAAAGGCCCGTGATGCCGTAGCGCCGCGCAAGCGCGTTCACGGCCGCCTCTCGCAGGGCGGGGGTGCCCGCGGTGGTCGGGTAGCCGGGTGAGGCGCTGGCCGCCGCCAGCGCCTCCCGGATGACCGGCGCCACCGGGTCCACCGGGGTGCCCACCGACAGGTCGACGATGCCGTCCGGGTGCGCGCGAGCCATCGCGGTCACGTCGGCCAGGGTGTCCCAGGGAAACGCCGGCAGCGACGCGCTACGTTGCTGACGCGCCGTACGGCTGCGCTGCGCGGGCTGCATGCTGCGCACTGCGTGAGCCGTTATCAGTCCTCACCTTGCGGCGGCATACTCTTGACCGGCTCCGGGTCGTTGTCGGTCTGACCCACCTTCGACGCGCCGCCGGGCGACCCCAGTTCGTTGAAGAAGTCGGCGTTGATCTGCGTGTAGCTGCTCCACTGATCGGGCACGTCGTCTTCGTAGTAGATGGCCTCGACGGGGCACACCGGTTCGCAGGCACCGCAGTCCACGCACTCATCCGGGTGGATATAGAGCATGCGAGCGCCCTCGTAGATGCAGTCGACTGGGCATTCCTCGATACACGCCTTGTCTTTGACGTCGACACAGGGTTCGGCAATGACGTACGTCACCGTGTTCTCCTCAAGGTCTCCTCGATCTCCTGTCCGGTGGGCTGCCGTACGGGGTGGGCATCCAAGCTCAGCCGCAAGTATCCGTGGTTGATACCTGGACGGTCGTCTCAGTGTGCCCTAACTTTCACGCGCACCCCCGTTAAGGGTTGCGCGTGGTTACTGATACTAAACGTCGCACATACAGCTGCCTAGCAGACACCCCTTAGTCCGCCCGCGCGTGGCGAACCACCTTGCTATACCTGCGTGATGGAACGTTGCGCCCCGCCGGTCGACAAGACGGCCGTGCTCCATGTCCGACAGTTGACGGCCGCCGAGGTCGACGCCGTACGCGCCAGCAAGCGGGTGTTCAAGGAGAGCGCGTGGGACGAGTGGCGAACCACGCAGCCGCTCGCCTTCGAAGGGCCGAACGCGCAGTTCGAGGTCGGCGCCGACTTCGCGACCGACCTGGTGTCGGTGCCGGGCGCGGTCGCCTGGTTCGTGCCCCGCGCCGGGCGCTATGCGCGTGCGGCCGTCCTCCACGACTACCTGTGGCGCTTTCCCGAGCGCACCGGCTGCGACCGCCGGACCGCCGACTACCGCTTTCGCCTACAGATGCAGCGCGACGGCGTGAGCCTGCTGCGGCGCTGGATCATCTGGGCGACGGTGCGGCTGTCGGCGATCGTGCAGGGCAAGGGAGGCGCCGGCTGGTGGAGAGATCTGCCGGGCGCCCTGCTTCTGGTGCTGCTGGTCGCCGCGCCGATCGTCGTCGTACCCGCGTTGGTGATCGTGGTGGCGACGGTGGTGTTCTGGCTTCTCGAGTCGGTCGTGGCGGTGGTGGTGCCCGACGAGACACCACCACCGCTGCCGTTGAAGACCTGACGGGTCAGGCCTGCTTGAGGGCCTCGATCTCGAGGGTGACGGTGACCTTGTCGCCGACGACCGCGCCGCCGGTCTCGAGCGGCATGTCGAGGTCGATGCCGAAGTCTTTGCGGTTCAGCACAACTGAGGCCTCGAAGCCGGCGACCTCGCCCTGTCCCATGCCGGGGTTGACGCCGTTGAACTCGACTTCGAGGGTGATCGGCTTGGTGACGCCCTTGAGCGTGAAGTCGCCATCGACGAGATAGGTCTCGCCGTTCGGCCGCACGCCGGTCGAGGTGAAGGTGGCGATCGGATGCTGTGCGGTGTCGAAGAAGTCGGCCGACTTGAGGTGGCCGTCGCGTTGCTCGTTACGGGTGTTGACGGAGTCGACCTTGATTTCGGCGGTGACCGAGGGGCTGCCGTCCTCGGCGACGGTGATCGCACCGTTGAAGTCATCGAACGTGCCGCGCACCTTGCTCACCATCATGTGGCGTACGGAGAATCCGACGGTCGAGTGCACGGGGTCGATGGTCCAGGTGCCGACGGAAGGGGGGTCTTAACAGCTGTGGTCATACTTGCTTCTCCTTCGTTCTCGATTGCTCAGTCCGGGTGCCGGCCCGCTGTGGGAGGCACTCCTTATAGAATCGGACTGCAGTCCGTCTTTGTTCCCGCCGGTGTCGCGAGCGTGCATTAACTGCTCGCGAACGTGCACAAATTGCTGGAAATTCGCGGCGTGTCCTGCGCAAACACGCACGCTCGCGGGTCAGGGGAAAGGGAAGGGAGAAGGCTACGCGGCGAGCGGGGCGTAGGTCGTGGAACGCTGACGAGCCGGGCGGCCGATGCCCTCGGCGATCGAGACGAGTTCCTCGACCGTCTTGTAGGAACCGAACTCCGAACCCGCCATCCTCGAGATCGTCTCCTCCATCAGCGTTCCGCCGAGGTCGTTGGCGCCGCCGCCCAGCATCACCTGGGTGCGCTCGACGCCGAGCTTGACCCAGCTGGTCTGGATGTTGGAGATCCGGCCGTGCAGCATGATGCGCGCGAGCGCGTGCACGGCGCGGTTGTCGCGGTGTGTCGGGCCCGGTCGCGCGCCGCCGGCCAGATACAGCGGCGAGCTCTGGTGCACGAACGGCAGCGGCACGAACTCCGTGAACCCGCCGGTGCGGTCCTGGATTTCGCGCAACACCCGTAGGTGGCCGACCCAGTGTCGCGGCTGGTCGACGTGGCCGTACATCATCGTCGAGCTGGACCGCAGACCGACCTCGTGGGCGGTCGTGACGACCTCGATCCACATCGACGTCGGCAGCTTGCCTTTCGTCAGCACCCATCGCACTTCGTCGTCGAGAATCTCAGCCGCGGTGCCCGGGATACTGCCCAGTCCGGCCTCACGCAACGACGTCAGCCATTCGCGAATCGACAGGCCGCTGCGGGTGACACCGTTGGCGATCTCCATCGGCGAGAACGCGTGGACATGCATCGACGGCACCCGCTTCTTCACCGCGCGCACCAGATCGGCGTAGCCGGTGACGGGCAGTTCGGGGTCGATACCGCCCTGCATGCACACCTCGGTCGCGCCCGCGACGTGCGCCTCCCACGCCCGATCGGCGACCTCGTCCACCGACAGCGAATACGCATCGGCGTCGCCTTTGCGCTGGGCGAAGGCGCAGAACCGGCAGCCGGTGTAGCAGATGTTGGTGAAGTTGATGTTGCGGTTGACGACGAACGTGACGTCCTCGCCGACGGCGTCGCGGCGCAGTGAATCGGCAAGTGCGCCAACGGCATCCAAGGCCGGTCCGTCGGCACACGCCAGCGCCAGGTACGCGTCATCGGACAGCCCGGCCGGATCGCGTTCGGCGGCGCGCAACGCCGCCAGCACGTCGGTGTCGATGCGTTCGGGTGCCCTGGCCGCGAGTTCGGAGATCTTCTCGCGGATCGACTCCCAGTCGCCGAACGCGCTGTCGAGGTCGCTGCGGGTCTCGGTAAGCCGGCCGGCGTCATCGATCGCGGAGTGAAGGTCGGTGCGGCCCAACGACTCCGACGCCTCGTCGGGCTCCTGCCACGGCCGTCCGACCGGGTTGACGTCCAGCGCGAGACCGGTGTCGGGGTCGGCAAGCGCGTCGACGTGACCCCTCACCCGCGGGTCGATCCACGCCGCACCCGCCTGCACGTACTGCGGCTGCGCGGTGAGCCGCTGCACCAGGTCGTAGCCGGCGTCTGCAGTCACCGCGGCCAACTCGTCGAGCGCAGGCCACGGACGTTCGGGGTTGACGTGGTCGGGGGTCAGCGGCGAGACACCGCCCCAGTCGTCGACCCCGGCGCCGACGAGGGCCAGGCACTCGTTGCGCGACACCAGGTTCGGCGGCGCCTGAATTCGCATCTTGGGTCCCAGCACCAGCCGGGTGACCGCGATGGTCGCCAGGAAGTCCTCGAAATCCGCATCCGGCGACGAGGCCATCGCGGTGTGGTCCTTGGCCCGGAAGTTCTGCACGATCACTTCCTGAACGTGTCCGAACTCCTTGTGCGACCGGCGAATCGCGTGGATGGTCTCGGCCCGCTCGACAAGCGTCTCTCCGATCCCGACGAGCAGGCCCGTGGTGAACGGGATGGACAAGCGACCCGCGTCGGCCAGGGTTCGCAGCCGGACCTCGGGGTCCTTGTCCGGGCTTCCGTAATGGGCGGCACCACGCGTCTCGTACAACCGCCGCGAGGTGGTTTCGAGCATCATGCCCATCGACGGCGCGACCGGCTTGAGCCGGGACAGCTCCGACCAGCTCATCACGCCGGGATTCAGGTGGGGCAGCAGCCCCGTCTCTTCGAGGACGCGGATCGCCATCGCGCGCACATAGTCCAGCGTCGAGTCGTACCCCCGCTCGTCGAGCCATTGACGGGCCTCGTCCCACCGCGCCTCTGGGCGGTCGCCGAGCGTGAACAATGCTTCCTTACAACCCAATTGCGCACCGCGCCGCGCGACGTCGAGGATCTCGTCGGGCTCCATGTACATGCCCATGCCCTGGGCACGAAGCCGACCGGGCACCGTCACGAAGGTGCAGTAGTGGCAGGTGTCGCGGCACAGATGCGTGACGGGAATGAACACCTTCCGCGAGTAACTCACCGGGAGCTGTCCCGAGGGCCCGCGCCGCCCGGCCGCCTCGAGTCCCGCGTCGCGCACCCGTGACGCGCTGGCGCACAGGTCGGCGAGGTCGTCGCCGCGGGCCGTCATCGCGATCGCGGCTTCGTCGACGTTGAGGGCCACCCCATCGCGTGCGCGGCGCAGCACCCGCCGCAGAGCCGCAGGACTGGGGTGATCGGGTTTGGGTGGTATCACCGGGCTGGGCAGATCGGCGCCGTGCTGGGGGTTCAGAGCCACTCCCGTATAACCCCGCGCTCGTTGAGGATCATCCGCGCGTCTCACTTCCTGAAACATCGGCGCCTGACATATCGGCAACAGTAGTCCGCACGGTCGTGTCGGCGGCACGCCGCCGTCGGGTCGATTGGCGTCAGCAAAACATCCGCCGCCGTTCTTCTTACGTATGAGCAAATATCGGCGTAGTTTGCTGGGTGTCGGGGTCTGGGAGGACGATGTGAAGCGCTCTGCACACTCGATGTTCGTCATGGCCGTGATCATCCTGGCGGTGAGCGCGGTCGTGATCGCCCCGGTACGCCCCGCTCCGCCGCCCTCACCGGCTCCCGTCGTGCGGCTGGTCGCGTCCGCGCAAACGACGTCACCGGTGGTGCGAACCGGCCCCTCAGTCCCCGATCTCGAGCTGCCCGAGTTGCTGATCTGGTGGCTCGAGCGCATCGTCGTGCCGCCGAGCGCGGGCGCTTCGTTCCCTGCACCCGACTTCCCGAACGTCGTGGGCGGCAATTCGATCGACAGCACGATCAAGAACGTCTACAACGCGATAGAACCGTGGGTGGAATGGGGCTTCGACGTGGCCGCATACGCCGTCGGCTGGGTTCCCTACGTCGGCTGGCTCGCCCCGCAGATCGAGATCTTCTACAACTTCGGCGAACGCATCGTGCGCAGCATCACGTTCAATATCGCCGACTGGCTCGGCGGGAACATCAGCTTCTGGGACGGGCTGGTCAACGTCGCCGTCGACACCATCAACTCGTTCATCTTCCTGGCCAACGACCAGCTCGCTTTCTGGCTCCCGCCACTCCCGCCGATCCCGCCGATCGGTCCGTTCGCTGCAGAAGCGGCCGAGGTTGGGCTGCAGATATCTTCGCTCGACGAATCGACCCCGCCCGTCGAAGCCAAGGTGGACCAAGACGACGTGCTGGACGAAGGTGTCAAGGATGGCGACGAGACGCTCACCCAGCGTCAAGGCATCGTCCAAGAGGGCGTCAGCGAAATCGACGGCGAGGTCGTCGGCGAACTCTCCGATCTCGACGGGGGCCAGATCGAACAGGTGCCTGCGACCGACAAGCTCGAGGTCGAACCGAGCGTCAGCCGGCTGACCGAGGGCGAAACGCTTGACGGTGACGACGATCCGATGACCACCCCCACCACGGCGACGTCTGGAACCGTTCAGGCGCAGGGCGAGATCCGTGCATCGGCGATCGCCACACCGACGGGCACGTCCAATGGGCAGAACCTGAACGGACCGTCGAGCGGCGAGGTGAAGAACGACCTCACGGATCCGTCGACGCAGTCGCCGGCACCTGCGTTGTCGTCGCCTCAGCCGCCCTCGTCGCAGGATGCGGGCGGGGACCCGGGTGCGCAGGCCGACCCGAAACCGGACGCGGACGACGACACAGGGGCCGGGGCCGCTACTTCGTAGTCAAGCCTTCACCGCTGCCCGTAGCACCGCCGCGGGCGGCAGAGTGCCGCACACGATGAGCAGCAGGGCCGCGTATTCCATGACGCCGGCCCCGCCGAAGATCACGTCGTCCCCCGGCCCGGCCAGCGTCATCACCGCCACCGTCAACAGCCAGGTCCACAACGGAAGGGCGGCGACCCGCGGCGACGACGTCCAGTGCAGCGCGGCCCACACCAGCGCGGCGTTGACCAGGCCGGCGATCAGTGCGCTGATCGGGAAGGGAATGGACCCGAGGCGGAGGGGAAGGAACATGGCCGAAGCGATGGCACACAACACCCCATCGATGGCCAGCAGCGTCAGGACCGCCACGCTTCGAGGCCCGGCGGTGGTGGTGAGCGAGGTCAGGTCGGGATGCTGTCCAGCATGCCGGTGAGGGAACCGATCACCCACTGCAGGCTGTCGAACCGGTCCTGCCAATGCTGCAGGTTGGGATCGAGATCTGGATCCATGTGCCGTCCCTTCGTCGCGCCGCCGACTGCGGGCGAGCTTACTCCCTATCGCCGCCGCGATTGAAGGTCCAGTCCGGCGAGGAGGTCGGTTTCCCAGCCTTGGCTGTCGCGTTCACCGGCCGTACCCGCGGCCAGAACGTAGTGCTCGACCCCGCCGACCGGTAGCGCGATGTTGTTCGACAGCGCGAAGAAGCGATCGTTCGGGGCGACGGTGATCTGCGTGGCGTGCGCGCGCATCGCCGCCACCTTGGCGCTCAACTGTCCGGGATCGTCGATCGCCGCGTCGATCTCGTCGTCGGGGTAGCCGAACGGCACCTCGTCCACGGTCACCCGGATCCACTCGGCGGGTGCGTCGTCGATCCCGGCGAGCCCCTCGGCGATCGCGGCCTTGGACGTCACCGCCCAGTAGACCTTCGGCACGGCCCACGGCTCGCCAGGAAACTCCGACTCTTCGGCGGCGGCCACGGCGGCCATCGTCACCTCATGGGTGTGGATGTGGTCGGGATGGCCGTAACCCCCTTGCGGGTCGTAGGTGACGACGACGTGCGGGCGCAGCTCGTGGATGATGTCGACCAGCGCACCCACGGACTCGGCGGGATCGGCGTCGACGAACCTCTGGTGGTGCCGCCGCGGTGTGCCCGCCATCCCCGAGTCACGCCAGCGCCCGGCCCCGCCGAGGTACTCCGGTTCTTCGAGGCCCAGCGCGTTCAGCGCCGCCGTCAGCTCGCCGATGCGGTACCCGCCGAGCTGATCGGCCTCGTCCACGGCCAGGTGCGCCCACCGCTCGCCGATCACCTCACCCTCTTCGCCGAGCGTGCACGTCACGACGCGCACCTGCGCACCGCGGGCGACGTAGTGGGCGATCGTGGCGCCGGTGGTCAGCGTCTCGTCGTCGGGATGGGCGTGCACGAACAACAGCCGCCCACCGCTGTGGTCATCGCGTTCCATTCTCACCAGCTTGCCTGCCGGCCTGCACACACTCGCGAGGTGTCCCGGCGAGGCCCTACTGCTTGGTCTTCACCCATTCGCCGGCGTCACCGACGATGCCGACCGGCACGGCGCCGGACAGGCTGACGTTCTGCACGCTGGGGCCCGACGCCACGATCGTGGTGTCCTGCAGGATCGGCAGCACGGTCGCCATGTTCCACAGGCGCGGTTCGACGGCGGTGATGACATCGGCGATGTCTTCGCTGCCGTCGAGCCCGGCGTCGATCTTCGGCTGGATGCTGCGATCGCAGATCCCGGTGATGTTGCTGGGCGCCTGGACCAGTTCGTCCGATTCGGGTTCGGGTTGCGGGCTCGGCGTCGTGGCGGTGGGTGTAGGCCGCGTCGTACCCGGTGTCGGGGTGGCGCGAGGCGTCGTCCTGGGACCGGGTTGGGCCGTCGCCACCGGCGTCGCCTCCAGCGCTCGGCAGCCGTAGCGCGACGCCAGCGACGTGGCCAGATCCCCGCCAGCCTGATTCCAGCCCACCACCGCGTCGACCCGGTTGTTGGGCAACGCATCGTCGTACAGAGCCACGGGGTCGAGCGCCGACACCGATGCTGCGATGCCGACGTTGCGCAGCTGGTCGGCCGCGGTGTTGGCCACGGCCACCGACGTCGGGTCGTTGGCTGCCACCCCGATCACCAACGCCAACGGTTCACCGTCCTTGGCAATGCGCCCGCGGTCGCCGTCCGGCGGAGGGCTCCCGGGCGTGGGCGGCGCACTGGTCACGACCGGTTCCAGCTCGTATCCCGCGTCGGCCAGTAACCCGAGGGCGTCCTCCTTGGCCATCGCGGGCGGTGCCGTGGGGACGTAACCCGGATCCGACGGTGAGCGCACCTGAGCCTGAGCCAACGTCACCGTGTTGTCGTCGCCCGCGCCGACGGCGGCGAGAAGGTCGACGTCGAGCAGCCCCAGGATCGCCTTGCGCACCTGCGAATCGCGCAACGCGGGCTGCTGAGCCCGCAGACTCAACCGCATCACACGCGGCGTGACGATCCGCGCCGTGCGCACGTCGGGGATCGCGGACAGTTGGGCGAACACGGCCGACCCGCCGTGCACTTGGGCGACCTGCGTGTCGCCGTTGCGGATCGAATCCGCCAGTGCCGCCGAGTCGCCACCCCTGCGGAACAACACCTGATCGGGTTTCGCCGGAGGGCCCCAGTACCGGTCGTTGCGGGCCAGCAGAATTTCGTCGCGCTGGGGGTCGATGTTCTCGACGCGGAACTGACCGCCCGTCACGGGCAGCGCCCGCGCCAGACCCGCGGCGAATCCGCCAGGCACATCCTTGACGATGTGCGCCGGGAGGATGTCGTTGAACAACTCGCGCCACGCCGGATACGGCTGCGAGAACGTCACGACCGCGGTCTTGCCGCCTTCGACCGACTGCACGCCGGTGATCAGGTCGTAGCCCGCCGGGTCGACGACCCCGGGTTGGCTGACCATCTGCTGCCACAGGTACCAGTAGTCGTCGGCGGCGATGGGCGCGTTGTCGGTCCACGACGCCTCGGGGCGGATCTTGTAGGTGACGGTGAACGGGTCTCGGCTCGTCACCTCTGCTGTTTCCAGCAGTGTGGTGTCGAGCTCCCACCGCGACCCGGTCGGGGTCTTCGGATCGGCGATGGGCCGGAAGGAACTGGGGAGCACGAGCGAGCTGATCGCCGCGTTGACGGGCGACTGGTCGGACAATAGATGCGGATTGAAGCCGGGGCCGATCCAGTCGATCGCCATGATGATCTGCGTCGCCTTCAACGGAGGAGGCGGCGGCTGCTGCTGCGTATCGGTGCTCTGCGGCGCGGGCGGCGGGCTGACGGTGCAGGCGGCCAGCAGTGTCACCATCGCGGACAACGTGGCGATGACGCGTCGGGGGCCGGGCACGCCCAACAGGGTATCGGGCAACTTCGAGGCGCCCGCCCGATCGGCGACCGTCGGTTTCAGCCGCGGGCCTTCGCGCGCGCCTTGGCCCTGGCGCGCAGGCTCGCGTTCAACTCCACCTTGCGCACGCGGACGACCTCGGGGGTGACCTCGACGCATTCGTCTTCGGCGCAGAACTCCATGGCTTGTTCCAGGGTCAGTTCCAGCGGCCGGGCCAGGGTTTCGATGACGTCGGCCGTCGAGCTGCGCATGTTGGTGAGCTTCTTTTCCCGGGTTACGTTGACGTCGAGATCCTCGGCGCGCGGGTTGATGCCAACGACCTGACCTTCGTAGGTGTCCTGGCCGGGCTCGACGAAGAACTGGCCGCGGTCGGCGAGCTGGATCATCGCGAACGGCGTGATCTGACCGCTGCGGTCGGAGACGAGCGAGCCGCTGTGCCGGGCGCGGATCTCCCCCGCCCACGGCCGGTAGCCGTCGAAGACGGCGTTGGCGATGCCGGTGCCGCGGGTGATAGTCAAAAAGTCGGTGCGGAAACCGATGAGCCCGCGGCTCGGCACGACGAAATCCATCCGCACCCAGCCCGCGGCGTGGTTGGTCATGTCCTCCATGCGGCCCTTGCGTGCGGCCATCAGCTGCGTGATGGCGCCGACGAACTCCTCGGGACAGTCGATGGTCATCGCTTCGTACGGCTCGTGCAGCTTGCCGTCGATGGTGCGGGTCACGACCTGCGGCTTGCCGACGGTCAGCTCGAAACCCTCGCGGCGCATCTGTTCGACGAGCACGGCCAGCGCCAGTTCGCCGCGGCCCTGCACCTCCCACGCGTCGGGCCTGCCGATGTCGACCACCTTGATCGACACGTTGCCGACCAGTTCCTGGTCCAGGCGGCTTCGCACCATCCGCGCGGTGAGCTTGTGGCCGGACACCTTGCCCGCCAGCGGTGAGGTGTTGGTGCCGATGGTGACCGAGATGGCCGGCTCGTCGACGCTGATGCGCGGCAGCGCGTGCGCGTGGTCCGGATCGGCGAGCGTGTCGCCGATCATGATCTCGGGCATGCCTGCGACGGCGACGATGTCGCCGGCGATGGCCTCGTCGGTCGGATTGCGTTCGACGCCGACGGTGGCCAGCAGCTCGGTGATCTTGGCGTTCGTGACGACCGGTACTCCGTCGACCTCGCGCATCCAGGCGACCTGCTGGCCCTTGCGCAGCTTGCCGTTGTAGATGCGGATCAGCGCCAGGCGGCCCAGGAACGCCGAGGCGTCGAGGTTGGTGACCAGCGCCTGCAGCGGGGCCTCGGGGTCCCCGGTGGGCGGCGGGATGTGCTCCATCAGCACGTCGAACAGCGGGTCGAGGTTGGTGCCGTCCGGGTTCTCGCCGTTGGCGGGCTCGGTGGTGCTGGCGATGCCGGCCCGGCCCGACGCGTACAGCGTCGGCAGGCCGAGCGCCTCCTCCGCGGCCTTCTGCGCTTCTTCGTCGAGGTCCGATGCGACATCGAGCAGCAGGTCGTGGCTGTCGGAGACGACCTCGCCGATCCGGGCGTCGGGGCGGTCGGTCTTGTTGACCACCAGGATCACCGGCAGATGGGCGGCCAGCGCCTTGCGCAGCACGAAGCGGGTCTGCGGCAGCGGCCCCTCGGACGCGTCGACCAGCAGCAGCACACCGTCGACCATGGACAGCCCGCGTTCGACCTCGCCGCCGAAATCGGCGTGTCCCGGTGTGTCGATGACGTTGATGACGGTCACGTTGCCGTCGGCGTGATGCCGGTGCACCGCGGTGTTCTTGGCGAGGATCGTGATGCCTTTTTCGCGCTCGAGATCACCGGAGTCCATGATGCGTTCGGTGGCGTCGTCACCACGGTGTGTGAGCGCGCCCGACTGACGCAGCATGGCGTCGACCAGGGTCGTCTTCCCGTGGTCGACGTGTGCCACGATGGCGACGTTCCTAAAATCCACTTCGAGATTGTCGCAGTGCGGTCGGCCGATCACGAAAACGAGAGATGTCCGTCACTTGAAGCCCAGCAAGCTCGCCGACCTCAAGCCGAAGAAGAAGTGCTGTCGCAGCAAGCCTCGCTGCAAGCGCTGCCCGGTCGTCGTCCAAAAGGTGCGCAAGGCGGAACTCAACGGTCTGCGCGGCAAAGACCTGGCGAAGGTGCACAAGCGGGCGCGCAAGATCAAGTAGTCCGGAGCTCACAGCGTTTGCGCAGGTGCGGTGACTACCGTCGACCTCGTTACCCGAGGGAGGGAGACGGGGTCATGATGATCTTCGAGATCCTCACCGTGGTGCTCATCGGAGTGCTGGCGGCCGCCGCAGTCGCGGCGATCTACATCGGACTGCTCAACTGGATGGGCGCCGCTTTCGTGGTGCGATGCGCGACCTGTCACCACCTGACGCTGTCGTCGACCACCGCATCGCGCGAATCCTGCGTGCACTGCCGGCATCCGGCGCTGCTGCACCCCATCTACGCGATGCATCACCAACCGGCGGTGCGCGTCGTCCGCGACGGCTTGCGTTACTGACCCCCCAGCGCCAGGCGCAGCTCCGGCACCCACGCGCGGTCGGCGGGCACCCATGCGACGCCGTCGAGTTCGTCGAAGCTGATCCAGCGCAGGGCGCGGTGGTCGTTGGGGTGCAGGGTCCCGCCGGTCTGGGTGACGCGGTAGGCGCGCAGAACCGTGGTCGCTGTCAGTGCGACGTCGTCGCCGATCCGCGCACCGACGTCGACGACGACGCCCAACTCCTCGTGCAATTCGCGGGCCAGCGCGGCTTCGTCGGTCTCCCCGGCGGCCACTTTGCCACCGGGCAGTTCCCACAGCCCGGCGAGTTCTGCGGGCCGGTCGCGTTGGGCGACGAGCAGCAAGTCCTCGTTGATGAGGGCGCCGGCGACGACGATCTGGTTCGACATCTGGTTCGACACTGCGACCGAAGGTATACCGTCGAACCCATGGCTGTGTTAACGGACGAACAAGTAGACGCCGCACTGCCCGATCTGCCCGGCTGGGAGCGAGCCGACGGCGCCCTGCGACGCTCGATCAAGTTCCCCGCGTTTCTCGACGGCATCGACGCGGTACGCCGGGTCGGTGAGCACGCGGAGTCCAAGGATCACCACCCCGATATCGACATCCGCTGGCGGACAGTGACTTTCGCGCTGGTGACACATTCCGAGGGCGGCATCACCGACAAGGACGTCGAGATGGCCAAAGACATCAACGGGATCGTCGGCCAGTAGCGGCGATCCAGGCCAGCGTCGCCAGCGTGGCGACGATGTAGATCAACCCCGCCCACGCCAGATACCAGGGTCGCGGGATCACCCAGATCGTCGGCTGCGCGAAGCTCAGCAGCCACGGAACCCCGATCAGGGTCAGGACGAGCCACCCCCACCCGAGCACCCGCGCGCCGAGACGGTCGCTCAACGGCCCGTGCAGCAACCAGATCATCAACGGGATCAGCCACACCCAGTGATGTGTCCACGAGATCGGTGAGAGCAGCAGACCGAACAACTGCACCACGACGATCGCACCCAACCGATCGGAAGCGCCGCCGATCGCGCGCCACGCCACGACCGCCAGCCCCGCCGTCACCGCGATGCCCGCCAGGACCGCGGGCCCGTAACCCGCGTCGTGCCCGAGAATCCGCGATATCCCACCGCGCCACGACTGGTTGAACGACGTGCCGACCGGGCCGACACGATTGGCGTCACCGAGCAGTTCGGTGAAGTAGCGCCGGGTCTCCTCGCCGACAATCAGGGCCGAAATCCCCACGGTCGCAACGAATACGACCGCCGAAAAGATCACCGCACCCCATCGCCGCGCACCGAGGAAGTACAACCCCGAGACCGCGGGCGTCAGCTTCAACCCTGCCGCGACCCCGACCAGCAGGCCGGACAACCACCATCGCGTGCTGTACACCGCATAGAGAACCGCCAGCACGAGCACCACGTTGATCTGCCCGTAGTCGAAGGTGCTGCGCAGCGGTTCGAGCCAGATGCCGACCGCCGTCCACAGCATCGCGGTCCGCCGATCGCCGGAACCCAGGAGCCGCTGGCTGATGCGCACCACGCCGTATAGGGCGGCAATGATCCCGAGTTGCCACAGGAAGGCGACGAGGCCGAACGGCAACAGGTGAAGCGGATAGAACACCACCGCGGCGAACGGCGGATAGGTGAAAGGGAGGGGGAAGTCCGGCGTCTGCTCGGCATAGACGTAGTCGTAGAGCGCGCCGGGTTGATCCAACGTGCCGGCACCTCCGACGTAGACGTGCAGGTCGACGAAGTTCGCGCCGTTGGGGACCAGATAGGTCCACGCCAGTCGTGCGGCGATGCTGATCACCAACAGCACGGGCGCCGCAGCGGCCAGTCGCTCGGCCATCCGCGACGTCGACGGGGCGGCGCTTGTCGAGGTGTCTATCCGCCCGACTCTATCGGCCGGTCACCGAAACCCCTCGCTTGCGTAACGGTTGAGTCACTGCCACACGTGTCACTTGAGTCACATCAGTAACTCCGTAGCTTCGGGCGAAGACGTGCCGACACAACTGATTGGGAGAACCATGCGCAGCACCGGAAAACTGTTCGCGACCACCATGATCGCCGCGGCGGGAGCGGTCTCGGCCGCGCTGGCGCTGAGCGCCACCGCCACCGCCCAGCCCGCGGCGCCGGCGCCCGCGCCCAGCGTGCCGGGGTTGCCGCTTATCCAGCAGTTGGCGTCGAACCCGGCCGCGGCGACGCAGCTCATGCAGGGCTTCACCTCGCTGCTGAACACCGCTCAGGCCCCCGCCGCCCCGGCCGCGACGCCTCCGTCGGCGACGGCGACCGTCACCCTTCCGCAGCCGCCGTCATCGCTGCCCGGTATGCCCGCGGCGCCGGCGGCACCCGCAGCCACGCCTGCGGCCGCACCGGCCAACCCGGCCAACCTGCTGTCCAACCTGCCGACCGGGCTGGCCTCGCTGCTGCCTGAGGGAACGCCGTTGACCGGCCTCCTGCCCGCCGCCGCACAGGCGGCCACGCCGGCGGCCGCCGCACCCGCCGCGGCCGCTCCGGCCGCCGCACCTGCCGCAGCCCCGGCACTGCCCAGCGCGGGCATGGCGCCGCTGCTGATGCCGCTGTCGGCTCTTCCGTGATCCGCGGGGCGACGCCGAACCACCCACTGGCAGACACGACCACTACAACCTCTGAGGGAGCCATGTCAGCTCGAAGGATGTTCGCCAACGTCGCCCTCGCGATCGGCTCATCGGCCACGCTGCTCGCCAGCGGCGTGACCGGTGTGGCCGGCGCCGAACCCGCGCCCCCGGCGCCGATCGACGGCCTGCAGGCGCCCGGACTGACCGCGGTCCAGGGCATCAGCCCGGCGATCCAGCAGGCCGCCGCTGATCCCACGAATGCCGCGTCGACGCTGATGGCCGCGGCCGCGGTGTTCGCCGGTGACGCGGTCGCGCCCACCGAGTCGCGCAATGTCGCGTCGGCGGTCAACCAGTTCGTCGCGCACAATCCCGCACCCGGCGCGGTGCCGGGCGAGCAGGCGCATCTGCCGGCCGGGATCAATCCGGCTCACGCTGTCGGACCCGTACCGGACGCGGTGCCCGCACCCGAGGTGCCGCCCACACCTGCGGCCGCTCCCGCTCCGGCGCCTGCGGCTGCACCGGTGGCCGTTGCCGCGGCGCCCGCACCCGAGGCCGCACCGGCTCCAGCACCCGCACCGGCTCCGGAGGCCGGGCCTGCCCCGGGTCCAGCACCCGCACCGGCTCCTGCCGCCGCGCCCGGCCCCGGCTTCGGCCCGGACGCCCCGCCGACGCAGGACTTCATGTACCCGTCGATCAGCAACGGTTGCCTCGGCGACGGCGGAAACGTACTCGCCACCGCGATTTCGGTGGCCGGGCCCGCGAAGATCCCGACTCCGGGCCCCGGTCCGGGTCAGACCGCTTACGTGTTCACCGCGGTCGGCACGCCGGGTCCGGCTGCCGAGCAGAAGTTGCCGCTCAACGTCACCTGGGTCAACCTGACCACCGGTAAGTCGGGCAGCGCCACGCTGAAGCCGCGCTCGGATATCAACCCCGAGGGGCCGACCACTCTGACCGCGATCGCCGACACCGGCTCGGGCAGCATCTTGTCGACCATCTTCGGACAGGTCACGACCACCGAACGGCAGTGCCAGTTCATGCCGACGATCGGCTCGACGGTCGTTCCGTAACGTCTGCCTCAACCCCCGCGGGCCCACACACACATCCCCGCGAGCGGCCGTGTTGCACCACGACACGCCGCGCCGGCGCGTGCAAATGCGGTCGCTCGCCGGATCAGTAGTCGTCAGACCGACGCTTTGGCTGATTCGCCGGCTCGCGATCGACCATTGCGTCGGTTTGGAATCAGGATCAGTAGGCCATGAAGAGGATCGCGTCCCGGTCGTAATCGCGGCCGGGATGCGACTCGGACAGATGCGCCTGGGCCTTCTCGACCAGGTCCTCCTCGTCCTTACCGACAATCGCTTCGCCACACGGGCAGTTCAGGTGCGTCTTCATATCCCCACCTTCGCATAGGTCGCCACCGACAGGCCCAAGATATAGCCATGGATCTCAACGACGTCATGCGCACGACGGCTGCAGTGCGCGAGTACACCGGCGACCCGCTGCCCGACGACGTCCTCGAGCGCATCCTCGACAATGCCCGCTTCGCGCCGAGCGGCGGCAACCGCCAGGGCACTCGGGTCGTCGTGGTGCGCGATACCGCAACACGCGAGGCGCTGATCGAATGCGCGATACCCGGGGCCAAGCGCTACATCGCGCAGCTGCGCAACGGCGAAAGCCCGTGGAATCCGTTGCATCCCTGTCGGGTTGACGAGCAGACCATCGCGGCGGTCAACGTGCCGAACCAGTCTCCGCTGCGCACCGCCGAGGTGGTGCTGGTGGTCTGCGTCGATCTCGGCGTCGTGGCCGCGTTCGATCAGCACCTCAACCGTGTGGGTCTGGTCGCGGGCGCCTCGGTGTACCCGTTCGTCTGGAACATCCTGCTGGCAGCCCGCAACGAGGGGTACGGCGGTGTGCTCACCACCGCCGCCGTCGCCGAAGAGCCGCGGGTTCGTGAGTTGCTGGGCATCCCGGACAACTACGCGGTCGCCGCTGTACTACCGCTCGGTAGGCCGGTCCGCCAACTGACGAGGTTGACCCGCAAACCCGTCGCCGAGATCGCCACCAGGGAGCGCTTCGACGGCAAGCCGTTCACAGACCGCGAGCGGTGAGCCACGCGTCGATGTGGCGGGCTACCTCGGCCCAACCCGATTCGAGCATCATGTTGTGCCCCATATCCGGGAAGATCTCGGCCTGGCCGCCATACGCCCTCGCGGTCGCGTCGACCTCCGCGCGTGTGATCGCGCCGTCGAGTTCCGCGCCAAGAACAAGGACGGGTGTCGTCACGCTCTCGGGACTGGCGATCGGACGGAAGGTGTCGAATGCGACCCGAAGGCTCTCGTTAGCGACCAGCGCCGCGTAGCGAGCCACGTCCGACTCGGCGGTGTTCTGCGAGTAGAACAACCCGCGGGCGACGGTCGGCGTATTGAACCCGTAGGCGGCATCACCCGTCAGCATGTTCCTGAACATCAGCCACGGATGTCGCCGCATCAAGCGCTGCGCGAAGCCACGGCTGCCGCGAACGGACGCGGACGCCAACAAGACGGCCGCCGCTGCGTCATTGCGCTGGAGATACTTCTGGACGATGAACCCGCCCATCGAGTGGCCGACGAGGATTGGCGCCACAGGCAATTGCGCAATGACACTTTCGACGTCGTCGATGTAGTCGGTCAGCGAACAGAGCCTGAATCGCTTCGGCACGGCACTGGCGCCGTGGCCTCGCAGGCTGACCGCCACTGCGCGATAACCGTTCTCGGCGAAGAAACCGAGGAAGTTCTCCCAGCACCATGCGGCGTGCCAGGCGCCGTGGATGAAGAGTAGCGGTGTCGGATGGCGAGAAGTGGTCGTGCCCGCCTCGAGCACTTCCAGCCCGGCCAAGCGGATAGGGTCCAGGACTTCGTCAGCCATGCCAAGCAGTGTGCTCCGTCTCGACCCCGGCACCATGCGTAATCCACTACTTCATCTCTCGTTTATCGACGTCCGGTAACGGTTCGGCGCAAACATCACGGCGTCGCTTTCGGGACGACCTGCCTCGTGCGATCTTGGGAACGTGACCTGCACGCTGGGCTACGCCACAGCAAGCACCGCCGAGCAGGGCCTCGAGGGTCAGCTCGCGGCGCTCAACGCTGCAGGTGTCGACCCCCGACGGGTGTTCACCGACCGGCTTTCTGATTCCGCCGACCGCATCGGCGCGGGCCTACACTCCATGTTGAGCTACGCCCGTTCCGGCGACACCATCGTCGTGGTCGCGCTCGACCGGCTCGGCCGCACCGGAACCGAGGTCACCCGCACCATCGCCGAACTCTGCGAACGCGGCCTTCGGCTTCGCACTCTCAAAGAGGGCCTCGACACCGGGACCTCCACCGGCCGCGTCGTCGCATCCGTCATCAAGACGCTGGCCCGCCTGGATTCCGAGGACGCCGCGGTCTAACCCTTTGCGGCCTTGGCGGCTGCCTTCGCCTGCTTCTTGTACGACCGCACCTTCTCCAGCGAACCGGCGTCGACAACGTCGGCCACCGACCGGTACGAGCCCGCCTTGCCGTAGTCGCCGGCGGCCTTGCGCCAACCTTCGGGGGTCACGCCGTACTGCTTGCCGAGCAGAGCCAGAAAGATCTTCGCCTTCTGCTCCCCGAACCCCGGCAGGGCCTTGAGCCGACGCAGCACCTCGGCGCCGTCCGGGTCGCCCTCGGTCCACAGCGCGGCCGCATCACCGCCGTAGCGATCGACGATCAACTGCGCCAGCGCCTGTACCCGTTTAGCCATCGAACCCGGAAACCGGTGGATTGCAGGGGTTTTCGAGCACAGCTCAACGAACTTCTCGGGGTCGTAGTCGGCGATCTCGCGGACATCGAAGCCACCGAGGCGGTCCGCGATCTTCTTCGGACCTGCGAACGCCGCCTCCATCGGGTACTGCTGATCGAGCAGCATCCCGGTCAACAATGCGAACGGGTTGGATTCCAGCAGCGCGTCGGCCGCGGGATCTTGGACAAGCTGCAGTTTCGCCACGACGCCAGTCTAGATCCGAGGTTTGGGCTTAGAGTTGCCTGGCAATCAGCTGAATGTGACGCGCGTCTCCCGGCTGCGCACACGCAACGACATCTAGATCAGGAGTCGCCCGTGCCCGAGACGCAACGATCATCCTCGGGCACCGCGGTCAGCGGCGACGAATTTCGGGCCGTGCAGGCCAGCCCGGAGTTTCAGGAACTGCGGAGCCGGCTGCGACGCTTTGTCTTCCCGATGAGCGCGGTGTTTCTCATCTGGTATGCCGCCTACGTGATTCTGGGCGCGTTCGCCCACGACTTCATGGCCATCAAGGTGTGGGGCGACATCAACGTCGGCCTGTTGATCGGCGTCGGTCAGTTCGTCTCCACGTTCGTGATCACCGGCCTGTACGTACGCTTCGCCAACCGCGAGCTCGACCCGCGGGCCGAGGCCATCCGCACCAAACTGGAAGGCGGTGCGGTATGACCACCTTGCTGGCCGTGGACCCGAACGTCGGCAACCCCGCCGCCAACATCGGCATCTTCGGGCTGTTCGTCGCGGTGACGCTGTACATCGTGATCCGCGCGAGCAAGCGCAACGCCACCGCCACCGAATTCTTCACGGCCGGGCGGTCGTTCACCGGCCCCCAGAACGGCATCGCGATCTCCGGTGACTATCTGTCCGCCGCCAGCTTCCTGGGCATCGCGGGTGCGATCGCGGTCTACGGCTACGACGGCTTCCTCTACTCCATCGGCTTCCTGGTGGCCTGGCTCGTCGCGCTGCTGTTGGTCGCCGAATTACTGCGCAACGCAGGCAAATTCACGATGGCCGACGTGCTTAGCTTCCGGCTCAAGCAGCGCCCGGTGCGGCTAGCAGCGGCCACCACGACTCTGGTCGTGTGCCTGTTCTACCTGCTCGCGCAGATGGCAGGCGCCGGCGGGCTCGTCGCGCTGTTACTCAACGTCACCAGCGATTTCGGCCAGGCCGTCGTGATCGCTGTCGTCGGTGTGCTGATGATCGCCTACGTGCTGATCGGCGGCATGAAGGGCACCACCTGGGTGCAGATCATCAAGGCCGTGCTGTTGATCGGCGGCACGGCGCTGATGACGGTGTGGGTGCTCGCCAAGTTCGGTGCGAACTTCTCCGAGATCCTCGGCGCAGCCCAGTCGGCCGTCTCGGGCTCGTCGAACGAGGCCGTCGCCGCCCGCGACGTCCTTGCCCCCGGCGCGCAGTACGGCGCGTCGTTGACATCGCAGATCAACTTCATCTCGTTGGCACTGGCGCTGGTGCTGGGCACCGCGGGCCTGCCGCACGTGCTGATGCGCTTCTACACGGTGCCGACCGCCAAGGAGGCGCGCCGCTCGGTGGTCTGGGCGATCGCGCTCATCGGCGCGTTCTACCTGTTCACCCTCGCCCTCGGTTACGGCGCCGCGGCGCTCGTCGGGCCCGACACCATCCTGGCCGCCCCCGGCGGGCAGAACTCGGCCGCACCGCTCCTGGCGTTCGAACTCGGCGGGGTGATCCTGCTCGGCATCATCTCGGCGGTCGCGTTCGCGACGATCCTCGCCGTGGTCGCCGGCCTGACCATCACGGCGGCAACGTCGTTCGCGCACGACATCTATGCCAGCGTGCTCAAGAGCGACCGGGTCAGCGAGAGCGAGCAGGTGCGGGTTTCGCGGGTCACGGTCGTGGTGCTGGGTGTCTTCGCGATCGGACTTGGCGTGCTGGCCGCCGAGCAGAACATCGCGTTCCTGGTCGCGCTCGCCTTCGCGGTGGCCGCGGCGGCCAACCTGCCGACCATCCTGTACTCGCTGTACTGGCCGCGGTTCAACACCCGCGGCGCGCTGTGGAGCATGTACGGCGGTCTGATCTCGACGATCGTGCTTATCGTGTTCTCCCCGGCCGTGTCGGGATCGAAGACCGCGATGCTGCCGAGCGTCGACTTCGCCTGGTTCCCGCTCGCCAACCCCGGCATCGTGTCGATCCCGCTGGCTTTCCTGCTCGGCGCTCTCGCCACCCTGACGTCATCGGACCGGGGCGATCCGGACATCAACGCCGAGTTCGAGGTGCGCTCGCTGACCGGCTTCGGCGCCGAGAAGGCCGTCACCCACTGACTTCAACTGCGCGAAATTGCATTCCAGCAGGCAAAGTCCGAGTGACCGCCTGCTGGAATGCAATTTCGGCGCGGAAAGTTGCACCTCCTCGTGGCTGAGGCTCCGACCCGCGTGAGCACGCGCTGGGGATTCCCCCTACTGGCGTACGCATTCGCAGCGATCATGCTCGGCACGACGATGCCGACGCCGATGTATGCCCTCTACGGCGAGCAGATGCAGTTCTCGGTGGTGACCACCACCGTCGTCTACGCGGCCTACGCGGGCGGTGTGCTGTTCGCGCTGCTGGCGTTCGGACGCTGGTCCGACGCGATCGGCAGGCGCCCGCTGCTGCTCGGCGGTGTCGTCGCGGCGCTAATCAGCGCCGGGGTGTTCCTGGTCGCGGACTCGGTGCCGCTGCTGGTTGTCGGCCGCGTGTTCTCCGGACTGTCCGCGGGTGTCTTCACCGGGACGGCCACCGCCGCCGTCATCGAGGCCGCACCGCCGCACTGGCGCAGCAGGGCCGCCGCGGTCGCGACCGTCGCGAACATCGGCGGGCTCGGGGCCGGTCCGATGCTGGCCGGCGTGCTGGTTGAGTACGCCCCGATGCCGCTACACCTGAGCTTCATCGTGCACATCGTGCTGGCGGCACTGGCGGGCGTGGCGGTGCTGCTGGTGCCCGAGACCTCGCCGCGGTCCGGACGCATCGCGCTGCAGCGGCTGGCGGTACCGCCCGAGGTGCGTTCGGTGTTCATCCTCGCCGCGATCGCAGGCTTCGCCGGATTCGCCGTCACCGGCCTGTTCGCCGCCGTCGCGCCGTCCTTTGTCACCGAGGTCGTCGGCATCGACAACCAGGCCGTCGCCGGGCTCATCGCCGGTTCGATCTTCGCCGCCTCAGCCCTGACTCAGATCGCCACCAACACCATGCAGCCGCAGCGGGCGCTCGCCGTCGGTTGCGCCACCCTGGTCGCCGGGATGGCGATTCTTGCAGTCGCACTTCAACTCTCGTCGCTGATCGGGCTGATCGCGGCCGCCCTGGTGTCGGGCGCGGGACAGGGCATGAGCTTCAGCCGCGGCCTGGCCGCGATCTCGGAACGCAGCCCTGCCGACCGCCGCGCCGAGGTCAACTCGACCTACTTCGTCATCGGCTACGTAGCCATCTCGCTGCCCGTCGTCGGCGAGGGATTGGCCGCCGAGCAATGGGGATTACGCACGGCCGGCGTGAGTTTCGCGGTGGCGGTGGCCGTGCTCTCCGGTATCTGCCTGGCGGCGATCCTAATCCGCGAAGCGCGCGCGTCCCGCTAGCCGCTCTTGCGGCGGAACTCCCTGCGGTGCTCGACCGGCCCGTGCGTGCGCGGCTGCTTAGCGCCGCCGTCCTTGTGGTCGCCTCCACCGGCCGACTTGGCCTTCTTGCGCTCCAGCGCCTCCCGGAACTTGCGCTTGGTGTCGTCTTCCGGTGTCTCAGCCATGACGGCAGCCTAGCCCGTGGACCGACGGCCGTCGCCTGCTTTAGCGCTTGCCGGGCGGCATACCGTAGACGTGGCTGATCGGCAGCGTCATCACCACCCGGCGGTCGTCGACCATCGCGCGCCGGTAGTCGTCCCAGTCGGGATGTTCGCCGGCGATGTTGCGGTACAACGCGATCAGCGCCTCCACGGTGTCGTCGTCCGGTGACGCCGCGGGCGGTGTGAGTGCCGCGTCCCCCTCGGCGACCGCGTAGGACCAGCCGTCGTCGGAGCTGACGTGAAGTGAGGCGCGCGGATCGCGCCGCAGGTTGCGCGTCTTGGCCCGCGGTTCGGTGATCGACACCTGGATGGTCAATGCGCGCGAGTCGAAGTAGTACGACACATTCGACAGCTGCGGGCGACCGTCGCGTTTGATGGTCGCCAGGACGCCCAGCGAGTTTCCGCCGATCAGCGCGAGCAGTTTGTCATCGAACACGTGGCGTCCCATGCTCGAAGCCTACGTCTCTACCATCGAGATGTGACCGCTCATGCACCCCGAATCGACGGCAACGTGCTCGAAGGCGTATCCGCGACCGCGCTGTGGACGCTGTACTTCCGCGCCAGCGAAGCCAAACGTTCCGACGGGGTGCTCCGCGACCCGTGGGCGGTCACACTGTTCGACGCCATCGACTACGACTACGGCAAGTTCGGCAGACCCAACCAGTCGCACGCGGTCCGGGCTCTCGCCTTCGACGCCGCCACAGCCGAGTATCTGACCGCGCATCCGAAGGCGTCGGTGGTCGCGCTCGCCGAAGGCCTTCAGACCAGCTTCTGGCGCCTGCAGAGACAGGGTGTCGCCGACGAATTGATTTGGTACTCAGTCGATCTCGCACCCGTCGTGGCGCTGCGCGAGAAGCTGTTGCCGCACGACGGCCGCATCGTCCCGCTGGCGCAGTCAGCGCTGGACCGTAGCTGGATGGCCCGCATCGACGCGTCGAACGGGGTGTTCATCACCACCGAGGGTCTGCTGATGTATCTGGACCCCGACGACGCGCTCGGTCTGATCCGCGACTGCGCGGCCCGCTTCCCCGGGGGCCGGATGATGTTCGACAACGTGCCGCCCTGGTTCAGCCGACGCACGGTGCGCGGCAAACTGAAGCTCTCCGATCGCTACGTCACCCCACCGATGCCCTTCGCGATGACCCCTGACGAGGCGGTCGCGCTGGCCGGGCGCATTCCCGGTGTGCGCGCCGCCCACGACCTGCCCATGATTCCGGGGCGTGGACTGTACAAGGTGCTGGCCTCGCCGGTGTGGGACCGCCTCGGCTTCCTGCGCAGAGGCCGGCCCAGCCACACCCTGCTGGAGTTCGGCTGATGACGCGCTACGCCGCCTTCCTGCGGGGGGTCAACGTCGGCGGCGTCAACCTCAAGATGGCTGACGTCGCGAAGGCCTTCGAGGACGCCGGATTCCGTTCGGTACGAACGATTCTCGCCAGCGGCAACGTGCTGTTCGAGAGCGGGTCGAAAGTCGACGCGGTGCGGAAGAAGGCCGAAAAGGCGCTGCGCGACACGTTCGGGTACGACGCCTGGGTACTGGCCTACCCGATCGACGCCGTCGCGGCGATCTCGCGCGCTTACCCGTTCGAGCGCGAGGTCCTCGACCACCACTCCTACGTCACGTTCGTGACCGACGAACAGGTGCTCGACGAGCTCGCCGGCCTGGCAGTTGAGGCGGCGCCCGAGGAGAAAATCGAGCGGGGCGATGGCGTCATCTACTGGCAGGTGCCCAGGGCCGCGACGCTCGAGACCACGATCGGCAAGACCATGGGCAAGAAGCGGTACAAGTCGTCGACCACCACCAGGAACCTGCGGACGTTGGACAAAGTCCTGCGCTAGGTACATTCGAGCGGGTGAGTTCCGAATCGAACGCCGGGTCCGCCAAAGCCGACGCCACCATGTTGACCGGTGTCTCCGAGACCGCGCTGATGACGCTCAACGTGCGAGCCACGGAGGCCCGTCGACCGGACCGACTGATCGACGATCCGATGGCGATCCAGCTCGCCGACTCCATCGACTTCGACTTCTCCAAATTCGGGCTGTCGCGCCGCCAGGACATGGCGGTGCGGGCCCTGGCGTTCGACCGCGAGACGCGGCGCTACCTCGGCGACCATCCTCGCGCCACGGTGGTGGCGCTCGCTGAGGGGCTCCAGACCAGCTTCTACCGCATCGATGCCGCTGATGTGGGACACGAATTCCAGTGGCTCACCGTGGATCTCCCACCGGTCATCGAACTGCGTCGACGCCTGCTGCCCGCGTCGGAGCGGGTGCGCATGGTGGCCCAGTCGGCGCTCGACTACAGCTGGATGGACCACGTCGACACCGAACACGGCGTGTTCATCACCGCCGAAGGTCTGCTGATGTATCTGCAGCCGGAGGAGGCACTCGGCCTGATCGGCGAGTGCGCGGCCCGCTTCCCCGGCGGACGAATGCTGTTCGAGCTGCCACCGGCGTGGTTCGCCCGGTTGATCAGCCGCGGCCTATTGCGGCCGTCGTTCAGCTACCGCGTGCCGCCTATGCCGTTCCACATGACGCCCTCGCAGGTCGCCAACCTCGTCAACGAGATCTCCGGGATCCGCGCGGTGCACGACATCGCACTTCCGCCTGGACGTGGCAAGGTGCTCAACGCGTTGATGTGGGGGGCTCAGCGACTGCCGTGGTTCGATTCCGTACGGCCGGTCTTCACCCTGCTCGAATTCGGCTAGCTCCCCGAAATCAGCCGAACGCTGCTTCCACATACCGCAGCGCGTCGTCCCTGCCGACGCCGAGCGCCTTGGCGGCCGACACGAACGTGTTCGCCGCGGTGGCCATCGCTCCGTCGACGGGATCCGCATGCGCGACGAATGTGCCGAAGCGGCCGCGGGTTTCGAGGATCCCCGCCGCCTCCAACTCGCGGTAAGCCCGCGCCACGGTGTTCACCGCGAGGCCGAGCTGGCCCGCCAACTCGCGCACCGTAGGCAACCGTGTTCCCGGCGGCAGCCTGCCGTCGCGCACACCGTCGATGATCTGCGTTCTGAGCTGGTCGAACAAGGCCCCCGACGAGCGCTGGTCGATGCGTACCCAATCCCCCAACCCGGCCACGTGCTCAGTATCGCCCACAGCGGCTAGTTTGGTCATGTGCAAGTGACGGTCCTCAGCGGTGCGGGCATCTCGGCCGAAAGCGGGGTGCCGACGTTCCGCGATGTCGAAACCGGACTGTGGGCGAAGGTCGACCCGTATGAAATCTCCAGCTCGGACGGGTGGCGGGCACACCCGGAGAAGGTGTGGGCGTGGTATCTGTGGCGCCACCGCATGATGAGCGCGGTGCAGCCCAACGACGGCCACCGGGCCGTCGCCGCCTGGCAGGACTACGCCGACGTGCACGTCGTCACCCAGAACGTCGACGACCTGCACGAGCGAGCGGGCAGCAAGAACGTCTACCACGTGCACGGGAGCCTGTTCGAGTTCCGCTGCGATCGCTGCGAGGAAACGTATTCCGGTGAGCTACCCGACATGCCCGAACCCGTGGAGACCGTCGACCCGCCGCGGTGTGTGTGCGGCGGGCTGATCAGGCCCAACGTGGTCTGGTTCGGCGAGGCGCTGCCCGAGGACGCATGGCAGCGATCGGTTGAGGCGGTCAGCGGCGCCGACCTGGTGATCGTCGTCGGCACCTCGTCGATCGTCTATCCCGCGGCGGGCCTACCCGAGATCGCACTTGCCAACGGCATCCCGGTCATCGAGGTCAACCCGGAACGCACACCGCTGTCCGACTCCGCGACGGCGTCCGTGCGCGAGACGGCGGCCAGCGCACTGCCGAACCTGCTGCAGAGACTCCCGGCCCTACTCGGATAACTTCGGCTTTTTGTGTGCGTTTCGTTGCGCTGATCGCGACTGAACGCACACAAATCGCAGTGTGTGGAACCGAATAGGCGGCTGAAGCGTCCGAGTAGATCGTGCTGGATGACTATCTGCGTCGGCACGACGGGGTGATAACTCTCGCCCAGGCGGAGCGATGCGGACTGAGCAAATATGCGATCGGGAGACGCGTGAGCGCAGGACGGTGGCGACGCTGCTCACCGGGTGTGTATTTCGTCGACGACCGGCCGTTCACCGATGCCGCCCGGGTGAGGGCCGCAGTCTGGGGCTATGGAACCCAGGCGACAGCCAGTGGATTGGCCGCGGCGTGGTGGCACAGCCTGACGCGGTTCGCGCCCGAGATCGTCGAGGTGACCGTGCCCAGAAACAGCCATCACCCCCGCCGCACCGGCATACGGATACGGCGCCGTGACTTGACGCGGGTAGACGTGATCGAACGAAAGGGATTGAAAGTAACCGAATTGGCGCTGACGGTCGTCGAAGCAGCGGTCCGCGATCGCAACGGTATCGTGCTGATGGATTCGGCCCTGCAGAGCCGTGTCGAACTGCAAGACCTGTGGCGAGCGCATCTGCGAAACAAGGGCCGATACGGATCGCCAGCCGCCGGACGAATGCTGCGGGCGGCGTCGGACGGTGCCCGATCGGCCGCCGAACGGCTGCTCATACGATTGCTGCGGGACGCCGGCATCACCGGTTGGCGCACGAACTATCCGATCAGTGGGTACAAGGTCGACGTCGCGTTCCGCGTGCAGAAGGTTGCCGTCGAGGTCGACGGCTGGGCATTCCACAGCGATGCAGAGGTTTTCGTCAAAGATCGCAATCGTCAGAACAAGATCGCACTACTCGGTTGGAAAGTCCTGCGCTTCACGTGGTTGGACCTCACCCGGTATCCCGAGCGAGTGATCGCGGAGATCCGACGAGCCGTCGCCTAGCCTCAGCAATTTGTGTTCGCTCTGGTGCGCTGAGTGGCTGTTGCGATTTGTGGTTGGTTGCCGGTGGGCGGTGACAGGTTGGTGGTACAGGTTGGTGGTGTGGCCCCGGTCTATGCGGTGGCTGTGTGGAGTCGGGTGAGGTTGAGTGCTGCAGCGGCC
>NZ_NKCN01000027.1 GCF_002245535.1 Mycobacterium lehmannii
GGACCGCGGCGGCCTTCTCCTCAGGGCTGTAACGGCGCGTCGTGGGCTTCCCGGCAGACTGTTCCTTCGGCATACCTGCATCCTCGTTTCCAAGGTCAGGAGCCTCCAACATTTCCAGGGCGATTCAACGCGGCGAAGATCTTCGAGTACGCGCCGGAGCAACTGGAGGAAATGGCCGAGTTCAAACCATTGGGAGAACCCACGAGGGGCTCCTTCGGCGGCTTCGACTCGATTTCGTTCGCCGGCAATTTCATGGACAACGGCAAGCCGCGATTCGTCGCTCAAAAGACGGTCGTGGTGCCGGCCGCCGACGGCCTATTCGTCCTTCAGCTGAATGCGGACAGTCCCGAGAGCGAGCAGAACGTGGTGCTCGATGCCATCAAGGTGATCGATGAACAGACGACCATCAGGCCGCCGTCGTGATCACCGGCATCCGTGACCCATGGACCCCGCTTACCGACGGAGACGCATCGATATGAGAATCCGGACATCGGCTCCAGCCGCCCTGTTGGCTTCGGTGTGCAGCGCCGTAGTGATCTCGTGGTCCCTCGTGGCCGCGCCTGCGGCGGTTGCGCAGTGCACGGCCGGCGAGGTGTGGGACCAGCGCACCGGGGTGTGCTGGGACCAGTCGCAGACCTCACTGGGGGTCTCGGGCACCGGCGGCTGGTGCAAACCGGGGAGGATCGGACTGTGCATTGCGGCCTGGCAGAACTCGCAGGTCCCCGGCGCGAACCTCAGTCCCGCCCCGCCCGCGGGCCCGGCGCCACGCTCGACTTGGCCTCGCGGCTGACGTCCGCCTAAAGCATCAGGACGGCGCCGTCCACGGGGTCAACCGAGGAATCCACGCGCGCACGTTTGCACGGTACGTCTCGTACTGCAAACGATAGGTCCGGACCAGGGTGGGCTCTTCGTACCACCGCACGAACGACGCGGTGACCGCCCATGCGATCGCGGCGTACAACACCAGCCACAGGTTGGCGAAAAGCACTGCCTGGCCGAGGATCGCGATGATCAGACCGACGTACATCGGGTTGCGGACGAACCGGTTGAACCCGGTCACGACCAGCCGCTGGGTTGGCGCGACGGGCATGGGAGTGCCGCCTGCCCTGACGAATTCGATGAACGCGTGGATGGGCGGGAACAGGCCGGCGACGATCATGATCCCGCCCAACACCACGCGCCACGCCGGAGCGTCGGAAAGCTCCCAGCCCGTGATCAACCACGGGCCGACCCCGACGACTGTGCCGGGCGCCACCACGAAGAAGGCAGCCGAGGCGACCGCAGCGGTGCTGGTCCGCACGTGCGCTACCCCGTGATGGCCGAGATGTCCGCGAGTTGGGTCAGGCGCACGCTGTTGCCCGACGGATCGCGGAATCCACAGTCGATGCCGTAGGGAATTTCGTGGGGTTCCTCCGTGAACTCGACTCCGCGCGAACACATTTCCTCGTAGGAGGCCTGGCAGTTCTCCGTCGTGAGAAACACGGTGCCCGCGAAGCCCTTGGCGGTCAGGTCCAGTACCTGCTTGCGGGTCGGCTCGTCCATGACCGGTTGGCCGGGTACGGCCATCAGCACGATCGACACGTCGTCCTGGCCCGGCGGTCCGACAGTCAACCATCGGAAGATGCCGTCGACATCAGGCAGTGAAACATCCTGCCGCACTTCCATACCGACCTTCTCGGTCCAGAATCTCAGTGCGGCTTCTTGGTCATGTACCCACAGGTGGGCGCTTGCGATTTTGATCATGGCTGAACGCTACGACCGCCCGACTTTCCTCGTCTTCTCCCCGTGTGCTGTCTTGGGCACCCGACTGTCGGCGGGAGGTCGGGTGTCGCGCTTGAGGATGCAACTCGGAATCCGGGCATGGACGGCCGCGGGCGGAAGACTCGCGCGGTACGCGGCCGGCGGCAGCCCGTACACCCGGGCGAAGCTGGTGGTGAACGACCCGACGCTCTGCAGGCCCACCATCACGCAGACATCGGCGACCGAGCGGTCGGTGTAGCGCAGCAGCGCGGCCGCACGTTCCAGGCGACGGGTCTGCAGGTAGGCGCGCGGTGTTTCGCCGAAGGTGCGGGTGAACATCCTGCTGAAGTGCGCGCGCGACAGCCCGGCGGCCGCGGCGAGGTCGTCGACGGTGATCGCCTCGGCATAGCGCGCGTCGACCAGATCCTTGGCGCGCAGCAGATAGCGCGCCGGAGGCACCCGGGCCATGCGCCAAGTATGTCGAACTCGCGGAACAGCGGCGACACCCAGTACGTTGAACCCGCGGATGAGTTGGCTGGGCGGCCGCGGGATCCAGGTTCACCTGGATTTCGAGGAAAGTCCGGACTTCACAGAGCAGGGTGATTGCTAACGGCAATCCGAGGTGACTCGCGGGAAAGTGCCACAGAAAACAGACCGCCACCACCGGGTCTTCGGACTCGGGGAGGTAAGGGTGAAACGGTGCGGTAAGAGCGCACCAGCATTCCGGGTGACCGGAGTGGCTAGGCAAACCCCACCCGAAGCAAGGCCAAGAAGGCCGCAACCTGGTTGCGGCCGCGCAGGCGCCCGAGGGTTGCTCGCCCGAGCCTGCGGGTAGGCCGCTCGAGGCACCCGGCGACGGTGTGTCCAGATGGATGGTCGCCACCTCGCCGCCGCGGTCAGCCGCGGTGGTGCGGGACAGAATCCGGCTTACAGGCCAACTCATCCGCCCCTGGCCGGGTGGGCCGGGCCGCGCTACCGTGCCTTGCGCACCGCCTTGGCGAGCTTCTTGAGCGCGCCTTCCAACTGCTCCCGCGAGCGGTGCGCCAGTTCCTCCTCCATCCGGAAGAGCAGACCGTAGGTGAACGTGTCCTCGCCCGCGGCGTGCGCGGCATCGGCCTGCTGGCTGAGGTGGGTCCGGCTGACGACGCTGTCCTGGTGGTCACCCAGCAGCGACTGAATGCTCTTGGCCCGATCCGAGACCTTGGACTCGCCGGTCGCCGCTGCCGTGTATCGAAGACGTTTAGCGCCCTTGCGAATTCGATGCAACGCCTCGTCTTTGTCGTCGTCGGCTTCAGCCGCGGCGGCCGCCTTCGCCGCTTTGCGCACCCGCTTGTAGGCCGCGTCGATCGTCGCCTGGGTGCGCTCATCTTCGTCCTGTGACAGCGCCGGCTCCGCGGCGACCAACCCTTCGAGCGCGTCGAGCAGCCGGAAGTAACGCTGGGACCGCATGGCGATCAGCGACCGGCGCAGCCCGGCCGCATAGCGACGGTTGGCCCCGTCGACCAGCCGCTCCCGCACCGGCCCGCGGACCAACGCCGCCGGCAACTCGCCGAGGGCCTCCTCGTAACGTTCGGCCAGCACTTCGGCGTCGCGCGCCACTCCCAGAATTGCGGCCAGTTGCTTGAGCTCGTCGAGAATCCAGGCGTCGTCGGAGATGCCGAACACATCCCGAGAGGTCTGCAACAGGCTGCGGATCTTGCGCGTCGTCACCCGCATCTGGTGCACCGAGTCCGGCACGTCGGCGCGCACCGCGCGGTCCCACTCGATCAGCTGCTCGACCTGTTCGGCCACCGCACGGTGCACGACGTCGCTCGATGCGGAGGCAGTCTCCGGTGCCGACGACTCCGCCAACACCCGCGCCAACTTCGAACCGCTGGCCGCGGCTTCGGCGCCGGCGTCGATCAGCCGGTTCGACAGCCGGTCGAGCAGTTCCCGGTCGGCACCATCGGTAAGTTCGAGTTCCCATTCGCGCCACGCCTGCTCAGGGCCGCCCGGCTCGGCCGACGCCGTCACGTGGTCGTCACAGAACTCCGCGACCGGCGTCCCGTCGGGACCGTAGAGCATGTTGACGGTGCGCCGGGTCGAGATGCGCGCGACGGGGCGCAGCGGATGGTCGCGCACGATGGCCAGCACGATGTCGCGCAGCGCCTCGGGCACCTCGTTCTCATCGCCGAGAGGCTCCCTGACCTCCGTGCGGGCGTCGGGGCCCGCGGGGAGTTTGAGATGCCATCCTTCGTCCGGACCGCCGGTGCGCCTGCGCAGCGTGATACGCCGCGCCGCGAGGTCGTGATCGGGGGTATCGAAGTACACGGCCTCCAGGTGGTGCGCGGGCGATCCCTCGACCCGGGCCACCGCCGACAACCCTTCGAACGACGGTGCCACGGTCGATTCGCCGACGTCGAACTTGCGCTCGACCTCCAGATGCCGCGTCGACTTGTCGCTGGATTTGCCCATGGTGCGAGACAGATTGCCACATGCAGGTGAACACGGGGGAACGGATGCCGAGGACGGAGAAGATAGTGTCCCTGTGTGACCGAATACGAAACGCTGACCTTCGAGCAGACCGGTGCCATCGCCCGCATCACGCTGAATCGGCCGGATGCCGCAAACGGCATGAACGGCACCATGACTCGCGAGCTGGCCGCGGCGGCCAAGCAGTGCGACACCGCCGCGACCAAGGTCGTGGTGCTCACCGGGTCGGGCCGGTTCTTCTGCGCCGGTGGTGATTTGAAGGACTTCGCATCGGCGCCGGACCGCGGCGCGCAGATCAAGGGCGTCGCCGACGATCTGCACCGGGCGATCTCGACGTTCGCTCGGATGAACGCGGTCGTGATCACCGCCGTCAACGGCACCGCGGCCGGCGCGGGATTCTCGCTCGCGGTGACCGGCGACCTGGTGCTGGCCGCCGAGTCGGCATCGTTCACGATGGCCTACACCCGCGTCGGCCTCAGCCCCGACGGCAGCGCCTCCTACTACCTTCCGCGGCTCATCGGGATCACCAAGACCAAGGAACTCATGCTCACCAACCGCACCCTCACCGCGCAGGAGGCCTCGCAGTGGGGCCTGGTGACCGAGGTGGTCCCCGACGCCGAACTGGCCGACCGGGCCTCGAAGCTGGCCGATCAGATGGCGGCCACCTCGGCCGGTTCGAACGGTGGGGTCAAGCAGCTGCTGCTTACAACGTTCGGCAACGGGCTCGAGGAACAGATGGAACTCGAGGGACGGCTGATCGCCGCCCGCGCTGTCTCCAACGACGGCCGAGAAGGCGTCGACGCCTTCCTGGCCAAGCGAAAAGCCGAGTTCGCCTAGAAGGAGTGCTCGTCGGCGGGGAACACCCCGCTGGCCACCTCGTCGGCGTACTGCTCTGCGGCGCGGCGCAATTCGGCACCGACGTCGCCGAAGCGCTTCACGAACTTCGCGGTTTTGCCGTTGGTCATACCGGCCATGTCCTGCCACACCAGCACCTGCGCGTCGCAGTTCGCGCCGGCGCCGATGCCGATCGTGGGGATGGTCAGCTTGCCGGTGATCTGAGTGGCCAGTTCGGCGGGCACCATCTCCATGACGACGGTGAACGCGCCTGCTTCCTGCACGGCGATCGCGTCGTGAATGGTCTGCTCGGCGGCGTCACCGCGGCCCTGGACCCGGAATCCGCCCAGACCGTTGACGCTCTGCGGGGTGAACCCGATGTGGGCCATCACCGGGATGCCTGCCGCGCTCAGCGTTGCGATCTGCTCGGTCACACGCTCGCCGCCCTCGAGCTTGACCGCGTGCGCACCGGTCTCCTTCAGGAAGCGGGTCGCGGTGGCCAGCGCCTGCTGGGGCCCGCCCTCGTAGCTGCCGAAGGGTAGGTCGGCCACGACCAGCGCATGCGGTGCACCGCGCACGACGCCGCGTACCAGCGGGATCAGCTCGTCGATCGACACGGGCACGGTGGTGTCGTAGCCGTAGACGACGTTGGCGGCCGAATCGCCGACCAACAGCACCGGGATGCCTGCCTCGTCGAAGATGCGGGCGGTGGAGTAGTCGTAGGCCGTGAGCATGGCCCATTTGTGGCCTTCGGCCTTCCACTTCTGCAGATGCAGGGTGCGGACCTTCGTCCGCGGAGCGGGCGGTTCGGCAGAAGTGCGTGGTTTGGCCTCGGCAGCCCCGTACACGGTCTGCTCAGACATCGTTGTCCCCCAATTGGGTGGGTCGGGTCGAATCCTCGAGGCCGAAATCGGTCCCCGGGTTCGCTGACGCCCCTCAGTCTGCCACTCTGTGCGCGAGATGTTAAAAGGCCTGTTGAGTGGATTTGCTCACACCCGGCGTCACCGGGCATAACATTCCGACATGCAACGGCTCAGCGGGCTCGACGCCAGCTTCTTGTACCTCGAGACCGCGCAGCAGCCGCTGCATGTGTGTTCGATCCTCGAACTCGACACCTCGACGATGCCCGGCGGCTACACGTTCGACCGGTTCCGGGACGAGTTGAACATGCGGATCAAGGCGATGCCGGAGTTCCGCGACAAGCTGGCCGACACCCGGTTCAACCTCGACCATCCGGTGTGGGTGGAGGACAAGGACTTCGACGTCGACCGCCATCTGCATCGCATCGGCCTGCCCGCGCCCGGGGGCCCCCGCGAGCTCGCGGAGATCTGCGGACATATCGCGTCGCTGCCGCTCGACCGCACCCGCCCGCTGTGGGAGAAGTGGGTGATCGAGAACATCGACGGGACCAACCCGCAGGACGGCGGGCGTCTCGTGGTGATGACGAAGGTGCACCATGCAGGCGTCGACGGAGTCACCGGCGCGAGCATGATGTCGCAGCTGTGCAGCACCGAACCCGACGCCCCGCCACCGGATCCCGTCGACGGTTCCGGTGACGCGAGCTCACTGGAGATCGCGATCTCCGGTGCGGTCAAGTTCGCCACCCGACCGCTGAAGCTGGCCAGCGCGGTGCCCATGACCGTCTCCTCGGTGGTCGACACGGTCCGTCGCGCCCGCTCGGGCCTCTCGATGGCGCCGCCGTTCGCCGCCCCGAGGACGGTGTTCAACATGAACGTCACCGGGCACCGCAACGTCGCGTTCGCGCAACTGGATCTCGAGGACATCAAGACCGTCAAGAACCACTTCGGGGTCAAGGTCAACGACGTGGTGATGGCGCTGGTGTCCGGCGTGCTGCGCAAATACCTCGCCGACCGCGGCCAGCTGCCGGAGAACTCGCTCGTCGCGATGGTGCCGGTCTCCGTGCACGACAAGTCCGACCGGCCCGGGCGTAACCAGGTGTCGGGGATGTTCTCGCGGCTGGAGACCCACATCGAGGATCCAGCGGCCCGGCTGAAATCGATCGCCGAGGCGAATTCGGTTGCCAAACAACACAGTTCGGCGATCGGTGCGACCCTGTTGCAGGACTGGACACAGTTCGCCGCCCCGGCGGTATTCGGTGTCGCGATGCGCGTCTACGCCTCGAGCCGGCTCAGCGGTGCGCGGCCGGTGCACAACCTCGTCATCTCCAATGTTCCGGGCCCGCAGGTGCCGCTGTACTACCTGGGCTGCGAGGCCAAGGCGATGTATCCGCTCGGGCCGATCTTCCACGGGTCGGGTCTCAACATCACCGTGATGTCGCTGTCCGGGTCGCTGAACGTCGGCATCGTGTCCTGCCCGGAACTGCTGCCCGACCTGTGGGATATGGCCGACGACTTCTCCGCGGCCCTCGACGAGCTGTTGGCCGCCACGCGATAGCGCCCTAGCCAGCGGCGATGAGGGTTCATGGCAGCATGTTGAGCCATGAACGCCAAGATCGGGGTCTTCGCGACCACTGTGCTGCTCGCGGCCACCGGATGCAGCCAACTGGTCGACGGCCGCGCCGTCGTCGCGGTGCCGCCACCAGGCACCCCGATCGAATGGGCCAAATGCCAGACCGAACAGTCCGACGAGTCGCGGATTCCCGCCGACGCCGAGTGCGGCATGCTGTCGGTCCCGGTGGACTACGACGAGCCCGACGGAGACGTCGCCCGCATCGCGATGGTCCGGTTCAAGGCCACCGGCGACAAGATCGGCTCGCTGATCATCAACCCCGGAGGGCCGGGGGAGTCCGGTGTGGAGGCCGCCGCGAGCATCGTCGGCTCGCTGCCCGAGTCGGTGCGCCAACGCTTCGACCTCGTCGGCTTCGATCCTCGTGGCGTCGCGAACTCCACCCCCGCGCTGTGGTGCAACTCCGACGCCGACAACGACCGGCTGCGCGCCGAACCCCAGGTCGACTACTCGCCGGAGGGGGTTGCCGAGATCGAGAAGGAGACCAAGGAGTTCGTCCAGCGCTGCGAGGACAAGATGGGCAAGGAGTTCCTCGCCAACGTCGGGACCGTGAATGTGGCCAAGGATCTCGAGGCGATGCGCCAAGCGCTCGGTGACGAGAAACTGACCTACCTCGGCTACTCCTACGGCACCCGCATCGGCGCCACCTATGCCGAGAACTACCCGGACAAGGTGCGCGCGATGGTCCTCGACGGGGCGGTCGATCCCAACGCCGATCCCACCGAGGCCAACGTCCGCCAAGCCGCAGCCTTCCAGACCGCGTTCAACGACTACGCCGCCGATTGTGCGCAGAACCCCGCCTGCCCGCTGGGCACCGACCCTTCGAAAGCCAACGACGTCTACCACAGCCTGGTCGATCCGCTGGTGGAAAAGCCGCTGCGGACGCGGGATCCGCGGGGGCTGAGCTACTCCGACGCCATCGTCGGGACCATCCTGCCGCTGTACTCGCCGGACCTGTGGCGGCACCTGACGCAGGCGCTCAGCGAGATGGAGCGGGGCGCCGGTGACACCATGCTTGCGCTGGCCGATCTGTACATGGGCCGCGACGCGCAGGGTCATTACAACAACTCGACCGACGTACGGGTCGCGGTCAACTGCGTGGACAAGCCCGCCGTCACCGACCGCGCGAAGGTCGTCGAGGAGGACCGGCGGGTGCGCGAGGCGGCGCCGTTCATGAGCTATGGCGAGTTCACCGGGCACGCACCGTTGGGCACGTGCGCGTTCTGGCCCGTGCCGCCGACGAGCGAACCGCATGAACTCCAGGTGGAGGGGCTGCCACCGACGCTCGTGGTGTCGACGACCAACGATCCCGCGACGCCGTACCAGGCTGGTGTGGAGCTGGCCAAGCAACTCGGTGGGACTCTGGTGACGTTCCAGGGCACCCAGCACACTGTGGTGTTCCAGGGCAACAACTGCGTCGACGACATCGCGGCCAACTACCTCGTCGACCTGACGCTGCCGCCGACCGACACCACCTGCTCCTCGGACTGATCACCGGCGGGGCGTCTTCGGCTGGGCTGTGACCGCTACGGAATCTCCCAGTGGCCGGGGGCGCCGTCGAAGAACGGGTTCTCGAAACCCTGCACCGTCGGAAGCTTCCTCAGCTCATCCGGCGGGATTCCGTAGAAGGGGTTGCGCACCCCGTTGATGGTGGCCGATGCCCTCAGTTGTACCGCGCCGATCTGCTCGCCCGGCAGGCCGAAGTAGTCGTCGATCCCCGGAACGCCCGGCCAGGCGTCGGGCACGACCGACGCAGGGATCTCCCAGTGGCCCGGTGCCTCATCGAAGAACGGGTTTTCATACCCCTGGACCGTGCGCATCTTCTTGAGCTGTCCGGGTGGGATGTTGAAGAACGGATTCGGCACCCCGTTTATGGTTGCCGAGTTCATCAGCTGCCCAGGCGGAATGCGACCGCCCGGCAGGCCGAAGTAGGCGTCGACGTCGGGCAGGTTCGGCTCCAGCTTGGGCACGTCGACATCGACGACGGGAGCCGGAACAGGCGGCACGTCCACCTTGGGCAGCGGCGGCACCTCGACCGGCGGCACGTTCACGTCGACGTCCGGGACCCGCGGAGCCTCGACCCGTGGCACATTCACCTCGGGTGCCCTCGGTACCTCGACTCGCGGTACCTCGACCCCTGGCACGTCGACCTTGGGAACCGGCGGTGGGCCTGGAATGGGAGGCACCGGCGGGGACGGGAACTTCGGGTCGGCCTGCACGGTGCCCACACCCAACCCGAGTGCGGCGAAGCCCCCCACCGCCCCGACCAGGCTCATCGATATTGCGGTTTTCTTGAGATTCATGGTCGCTCCTCGCATCGGCTCAGCGGCGCGACCCCCCGAACGAACGTCGACTACCCGGGGGGTGTGCCGTCGAAACCCATGCGACGCCTCAGGATCGGCTCGCAGCGATCTGGGCGAGCAAATACTCCAGCCGATCGCGCTCGATGGCCGGCTGACTGCCCGCCGCGGCGCTGAGCATGAGCCCGCTGATGAACATCACCGTGAGCAGGGCCCGGTCGTCGACAGCGGAGGGGTCGGCCGCGTCCGGTTGTGATCGCTCCGCGAGCTCTCGGTGCAATCTGAGATAGGTCTGCGAATTGGTATGAAAGACAGCGGATATCGCCGAATCGCGGCTGGTCTGCAGGAGCAACTCGATTCGCGCGCGTGTCCGGGTGAGCCCGGTGCCGGTCAGCGACTTCATCACCACTTCGGCCAGCCTCGCGACGGCGGCCTGCCGGGATGTGTCGACGTGGGCTTCGGTGACCGAACGCAGGTCCGCAAGGTCGAGTTCGGCCACCCGCTCGGCGACGGCGTGGATCAGCGCGGTGCGGGTGCGGAAGTAGTACGACGCGCTCCCATCGGGCACCCCCGCCCGGCGGTCGACTCGCGGATGACTGAGGCCCTTGGCGCCCAGCTCGGCGAGCAACTCGATGCCGGCGTCACACAATTCGCGGCGCCGTTGACGGCTGTCTGGCGCCCGACGCGCGGCCATCTCTACTTCGCAATCGGGCGGATCAGCACTTCTTGCGAGGTGCTGGCCACGGTGCGGCCCACCGCGTCACGGATGGTCCCGCGGATCAGCGCGCGATGTCCGGTGACGGCCACGGTGTCCTGGGTGTACAGATGCCACTCGTCGAAGCGGACGGGCCGGTGCAGCCACAGTGCGTGATCGAGGCTGACCGCCGCGATCGACGCGTAGTCGGCGGGGTGCGGGTGATTGCGCAACGCCATGTCCAGCAGCAGGTAGTCGCTCGCGTACGCCAGCATCGCGCTGTGCAGCGCGGGTTCGTCACCGACGGGGCGGGGCAACCGCATCCAATGCGACCGGGGCTCGGGCGTCTGCCTGCCACCCAGGAAGTTCGTCGGCTCCGCGATGCGCATCTCCACTGCCGGTGGAACGTCGACCCAGTTCTGCGCGTTCTTCCTCAGCCGCGCGGGGACCTGGTGCACCCAGTGCTGCAGCAGCGGCATCTCCTCCGGACCCGGGGTGTCGGGCTGCGGGCGCTCGAGTTCGGGTTCGGCGGCATTGGTGTGGAACGACGCAAGGGCGGTGAGCAGGGTGCGGTCGCCTTGGGCGATGGTGACCCGGCGGGTCGCCATCGATCGTCCGTCACGCACGGCCTCGACGGCGATGTCGACCGGCGTGTCCGAGGCGCCGGTCTGGACGAAGTAGGCGTGCAGGGAATGCGGCGCGTGCTCGTCGACGGTGTGTGACGCGGCGTACAGGGCTTGTGCGAGCAGCTGGCCGCCGAAGATCCGGCCGAAGCGATCTCGTTCGTTGGTCGCCCGAAAGCGGTTGTCGCCCAACGATGTCATTTCCAACGCCCGCTCGAGCGTGTCGAGGGACTCGAGCACGGCCTTCTCCAGCGCGGTTCCCTGCAGCGGGCCGGACAGGTCGGTCAACGGGTCGATCTCATCGGTGGCCATCACGGGTGGATCCTGCCAGATGCTTGCCACCGTTGTCTCTAAGACTTTAGAGTCCGGGGGTGGCCCCTGGAATCCGCCGGCACCCGGTAGCCGTCGCGGGTCATGATGCGGACCGGATCGCTGCCGTCCCAGTCGGCGCATGTCTCAGAGATGGCGCGCACCTGGTCGAGGAAGGCGGTTGGGGCCTCGACGACCTCGGTGTAGAACCCGAAGGCGGCCACGGTGTCGATGTAGGCGATGCGGAAACCGCCACCGGTGCTCTGCGCGGCAATCCGATAGCCCAGCGACGCGAAGTGCGCCGTCTTGGCATCGTAATCTCTTGTGATCGTGGCGATTTGATGAAAGGAGCTCGTTCCGTCCCGACTCCACTCGGAGTAGATGCTGGGTGTGTCGCAATGCTGCTGGATCAATTCGATCTGTACGGGGCCGGCTTGAGCCACCGCGACCTGAATCCGGACCGTGCGGATCTCACCCCCGTAGTCGGCCACCTGATCGGCGATGGGCAGCACGTGGAACGGTCCGACCCCGAACACGCGCGCCCAACTGGCGGCGGCCTCGAGGACGTCGTCGACGACGTGCCCGAGCTGAAAGAACCGAAAATCCCCTTCGGGCCAAGGCTGTTCGAACAGATCCATGCGCACGATCATGGCATGACCGCGCAATGCTGAGCGGGGAACGCGTCCTCGTCACGGGACCGGCCGGTCGCATCGCCTACGGCATCACAAAGACGCTGGCTAGGGACAACGAGGTGTGGGGGATCGCCCGGTTCTCCGACCCGGCAGCGCGCGAGGAGGTCGAAGCCCTCGGTGTGAGCACCCGCCGCGTCGATCTCGGCGACGGGGATTTTTCCCAGCTGCCAACCGATTTCACCTACCTGCTGCACATCGCCGCCGATTTCGGCGAAGACTACGAGCGAGGGTTACGCGTCAACGCCGAGGGAACCGGGCTGTTGCTGTCCCACTGCCGCGGTGTCAAGGCGGCGCTGGTGATGTCGACGGTCACCGTTTACAAACCCCACCCCGACCCGTGGCACCCATTCCGGGAGGACGATCCGATCGGCGATGCCGGATTGCCCAGTCCACAACCGTATTCGATCGTCAAGATCGCCGAAGAGGCCGTCGCCAGATACTGTGCACGCGAGTTCGGCATACCCACAGTCATCGCCCGGATGGGCAGCGCGTACGGCGAGCGGGGCGGTCTGCCGCTGTGGCACCTGCAGGCTATCGCGGAGGGTCGACCCGTCGTGGCTAGATGGGACCCGTTGCCGTACAGCCCGATCCACTACGACGACATCAACGCCCAGATCCCAGCGCTGCTGGACGCGGCGAGCGTTCCCGCCACCATCGTCAACTTCGCGGGCGACACTCCGGTGAGCGTCCAGCAGTGGTGCGCGTACTTCGGTGAACTTCTCGGCGTGTCGCCGCAGGTGGACATACAGCCTGTGCCCGGTGCCTCGGTCGGTTCGGTCGGCGACCACACCAAGCGCACATCGATCACCGGACCCTGCACCGTGGACTGGCGAGAGGGCTTCCGCGCCATGGCCGCTCACCACTACCCGGACCGCATCGAGGCGTGACGCACATGCGCTATCCCGATCCGCAACAGTTGCTCGACGAAGCGGTCGCCGAATGCGGGCGCGCGGACTTCGGACCCGGAGACTTCCGCGAAGGGCTGGCCATCCTGCTGGAAAGCCTGGAACGGGACGGCGATCTGGACCCGGGCACCGACGCCGCGGTCATCGGCGATCTGCGCCGCAGGCTGATCAACCGCCTCGAGGTCGAGGCTTATTACCGGGCACACCCCGAGGTCGAGGACGTCGTCATCGAGGGGCCCATCGACATCAACGGGTTGCCGCGCACGGGCACCACCGCCCTTGCCGACATGCTGTCGCTCGATCCACAGTTCCGGTGTCTGCGTGGCTGGGAGCAGTACCAACCCGTTCCGCCGCCGGTCGCCGGCGGCGAGGCCGACGACCCGCGCAGGCAGGCCTTCATCCGGATGCACGAGGACCGACCCGCCGCGCAGGCCGCCATGCACATCTTCGAGGTCGACGCCACCATGGAGGACACCGAGATCCTCGGGATGGCGTTCCACGGCCAGCAGATGACCTTGCCGGTGGCGGGTTACCGATCGTGGTGGCGGCGCGCGGATCTGAGCGAGACCTACGCCTACCACCGCAGGGTCGTGAAGCTGCTGGGGTCGACGTGCCCACCGCAGCTGTGGCTGTTCAAGGCGCCCCACCACAAGTTCCACCTGGAGGCGCTCGCCGAGGCCTACCCGGACATGTGTTTCGTGATGACACACCGCGACCCGGCCAAGGTCGTGCCGTCCTACACCAGCCTGGTGTCCACGATCTTCCCGCCCGCGGCGGGCGAACGGGACCTTTGTGCACTCGGCCGCGAGGTGTGCGATCACCTGCGTGAGGGCATGGAGCGCGCCATCGTCGAACGCGCACGCATCGGTGAGGACCGCTTCCTCGACGTACATCATCGTGAGCTGGTCGCCGATCCAAGGGGCACCGTGCGCCGTGTCTACGACTGGCTGGGTCTGGAGTTGAAACCCGATGTTGCACAGGCGATTTTCGTCTGGCAGGACGCCAACGCCGTGGGCGCCAAGGGAACGCATAGGTACACCGCCGAGCAGTTCGGCCTCTCGGCCGACGAGATCCGATCCGACTACGACTTCTACATCCGGTATTTCGAGGTCACGGTGGAGGGCTGACACGATGACCGCATTACCCCGCTGGGACACCCAGATGGAGGCGCTGAAAGGCGTCGCCGACCACCTGCTGGCGACGTGGCGGCCCGAAGGCGCCTCCGAAGCCGAAGTGCAGGACATGAACAAGCTCGCCCTGTCGATTCTCGCGTGCGGCTACCTCTGCCACGTCTACACCGACTCGCGGCGGCCGGTGTTCATGCCGCTGTGGAACTACGCGTGCAATCAGGGCGGGCCCAACCCGGACTACGTGTACCTGAGCGCCGAGGTCGACGGGTCGGGCGTCTACGAACTCGTCGGTCGTCGCGGCACAGTGCGGTTCGTCGAGATCACCCAGCAGGCACCCGGAATGATGAAGAGTCTCAAGGGCGTCGAGCGGCAGATGAAGTTCCGGGCCATCACCCACGACCTGGATGACCTGACGATCGCCGAGGACGGTTCCTTCCGCGTGATCATGTCCGCCGAACGTCCCGACTCCTACGACGGCGACTGGTGGCCGCTCAACCCCGAGGTCGGCAAGCTGCTCATGCGCAAATGCGCCTGCGACTGGAACGCTGAGATCGACGCCCAGGTCGCGATCAACCGCCTCGACGACGCAGGTGAGGACATGTCGCCTGCCGAGATCGCGCGGCGGTTCTCGGAGCTGGGCGACTGGATCAAGGGCATGATCGACTTCGACATGGAGCTGGTCCGGTACTACCGGGAGCACCACGGTTTCAACGTGCTTTTGCGGTCGCAGTGGATCCAGCAGGGTGGTGGCCTGGCCACCAAGCAGGCCTACTACGACGGCATCCATCAGATTGCCGACGACGAGGCGTTGATCGTCGAGTTCCCCGTGCCGGCGAACTGCTACTACTGGCAGATCCTGGTGGCCGACGACCGGTTCTCGACGGTGGACTGGGTGAACCGGCAATCCAGCCTCAACGATATTCAGGCGCGGATCGACCCCGACGGCTGGTTTCGCGGCGTGGTGTCCAAGCGCGATCCCGGCGTGTACAACTGGCTCGACAAGGCCGACTGGCCGTGGGGGATCCTGCAGGCACGGTTCTACAAGGCCGAGGAGTTCCCCGACGTCACGGTCACGAAGGTGCCGGTCGCCGACGTGCTCGACCATCTCCCGGAGGGCACACAGGTGCTCACCCCAGATGAGCGCCGAACCCAGCTGCGGCACCGTCGAACGGGTGCGCAGATGCGCCGGATCTGGTGATCAGCCCATCGATTGCAGCCGCCGTGTAACACCGATTTAACAGCCGGTGCCTACGCTGCGATCATGGATCGGCAGAAGGAATTCGTGCTGCGCACGCTGGAGGAACGCGACATCCGCTTCGTCCGGCTGTGGTTCACCGACGTGCTCGGATACCTCAAGTCGGTCGCGATCGCCCCGGCCGAACTCGAGGGCGCCTTTGAAGAGGGGATCGGATTCGACGGCTCGTCGATCGAGGGCTTCGCCCGGGTCTCGGAAGCCGATATGGTGGCCCGCCCCGATCCGTCCACCTTTCAGGTGCTGCCGTGGGCCGACGGTTCGGGCCGTCATCATTCGGCGCGGATGTTCTGCGACATCACCATGCCCGACGGCTCCCCGTCATGGGCGGACTCGCGCCACGTGCTGCGCAGGCAGTTGGCCAAGGCCAGCGATCTCGGGTTCTCCTGCTACGTCCACCCGGAGATCGAGTTCTTCCTGCTCAAGCCCGGCGAGGACGACGGCACCCCGCCCGTGCCCGCCGACAACGGCGGTTACTTCGACCAGGCCGTGCACGATTCGGCGCCCAACTTCCGCAGGCACGCCATCGACGCGCTCGAGCAGATGGGCATCTCGGTCGAGTTCAGCCACCACGAAGGCGCGCCCGGCCAGCAGGAGATCGACCTGCGCTACGCCGACGCCCTGTCGATGGCAGACAACGTGATGACGTTCCGCTACGTCGTCAAGGAGGTTGCGCTCGGGGACGGGGTCCGGGCGTCGTTCATGCCCAAGCCGTTCGCCGAACATCCCGGTTCGGCCATGCACACGCACATGAGCCTGTTCGAGGGCGACACCAACGCGTTCCACAGCCCCGATGACCCGCTGCAGCTCTCCGACGTCGCCAAGTCGTTCATCGCCGGGATCCTCGAGCACGCCAAGGAGATCAGTGCCGTCACGAACCAGTGGGTGAACTCCTACAAGCGCCTGGTGCACGGCGGTGAGGCGCCGACGGCGGCGTCCTGGGGTGCGGCAAACCGATCGGCGCTGGTGCGGGTGCCGATGTACACCCCGCGCAAGGCGTCGTCGCGGCGCGTGGAGGTGCGCAGCCCCGACTCGGCGTGCAACCCGTACCTGACGTTCGCGGTGCTTCTGGCCGCGGGCCTGCGCGGTATCGAGAAGAACTACGTGCTGCCTGCCGAGGCCGAGGACAACGTGTGGACGCTGACCCCCGAAGAGCGCAGCGCGATGGGATACAAGGAGCTTCCCGGCAGCCTCGGCGCCGCGCTCGAGCAGATGGAGAACTCCGAACTTGTCGCGGAGGCCTTGGGCGAGCACGTCTTCGACTACTTCCTGCGCAACAAGCGCGCGGAGTGGGAGAACTACCGCAGCCACGTCACACCGTTCGAGCTGAAGGCCTACCTATCTCTGTAGGTGATTAGCCGACATAGGTGCTGCGCTACCTTTTAGGCGTGGCCAAACCAGCGACGCAGCGTCCGAAGCTGCCGAGCGCAGGCCGGTTGGGACTCGTCGAACCCACCGCGCCCGCGGAACTCGACCTGTTGGGTTGGAACACCGACGCGCACGTCGAGCTTCTGTGGTCGTTGTCGCGCGCCCCCGACGCCGACACCGCGCTGCGCACGATGGTCCGGTTGGCCGAGGCGTTGGGCGATGGCTGGGACGAACTCAACCGCGCTCTGCTCACCGACAAAAGCCTGCGGGGCCGGCTGTTCAGCCTGCTGGGTTCCTCGTTGGCCCTCGGTGACCACCTCATCGCGACTCCGGAGAATTGGCGGTTGCTCGCCGGTGACGTCGCCCTGCCGACCCGTGACGCGCTGCGCGAGATGTTCGTCGCGCTGGCCGACGAGGCGTCCGACACGTCTACCGCGCTGCAGCCGCTGCGCAAGCTCTACCGCGACCGGGTGCTGGTGCTGGCCAGCCTGGACCTGGCACCGACGGTGGAGAACGAACCGGTCCTGCCCTTCCCGACCGTCGGCGAGCACCTGTCGGACCTCGCCGACGCGGCACTGGCCGCCGCGCTGCACCTCGCGATCAAGACGACCGGGGGCGAGTCACCGCCCCGGATCGCGGTCATCGCGATGGGCAAATGCGGTGCGCGCGAACTGAACTACGTCAGCGACGTCGACGTCATCTTCGTCGCCGAGCCCGCCGACGCGTTGGCGACCCGGGTGGCCGGCGAGCTGATGCGGTTCGCGGCCGACGCGTTCTTCGAAGTCGACGCGGCGCTGCGGCCCGAAGGCAAACACGGCCAGCTGGTGCGCACGCTGGACTCGCACGTCGCCTACTACGAGCGCTGGGCCAAGACGTGGGAGTTCCAGGCCTTGCTGAAGGCGCGGCCGGCCGCGGGCGACCCCGAACTCGGTCAGGCCTACGTCGACGCCCTGATGCCGATGGTGTGGACGGCCAGCGAGCGCGAGGACTTCGTGCCCGAAGTGCAGGCGATGCGCAGGCGGGTCGAGGAGCTCGTGCCCGCCGGGCAACGCTCGCGGGAGATCAAATTGGGCACCGGCGGGCTGCGCGACGTCGAATTCGCCGTGCAGCTCCTGCAATTGGTGCACGGCCGCAACGACGATCGGCTGCACGTCGCGTCGACGGTGGCCGCGCTGGCCGCACTCGGTGAACGCGGATACGTCGGGCGCGACGACGCCGCCAACCTGACCGCGTCGTATGAATTCCTGCGCACACTCGAGCACCGGCTACAGCTGCAGCGGATGGTGCGCACCCACCTGCTTCCCGACGAGGACGACGACGAGTCGCTGCGCTGGCTGGCCAGGGCCGCGCACGTGCGGCCCGACGGCACGCGCGATGCGCTTGGCGTGTTGCGCGAAGAGCTCAAGCGCCAGAGCCTGCGGGTGTCGCGGTTGCATGAAAAGCTGTTCTATCAACCACTTCTGGAGTCCGTCGGGCAACCGGCAGTGAGCATCTCGGACGGTATGACGCAGGCGGCCGCCGAACGGCAGCTGGCCGCACTGGGGTACGAAGGCCCGCAGAGCGCATTGACGCACCTGGCCGCCCTCACCGGGAGCAGCGCCCGGCGTGGCCGCGTGCAGCAGGTCTTGTTGCCGACGCTGCTCAATTGGCTGTCGGACACCCCCGACCCCGATGCGGGGCTGCTGTCCTACCGCCGCATCAGCGATGCGCTGTCCGAACAGCGGTGGTTCCTGGCGACGCTGCGCGACGAGGGCGCCGTCGCCAAACGCCTCATGCAGGTGCTCGGCACGTCGGCCTACGTTCCGGAATTGCTCATGCGGGCCCCGGAAGTCATCCAGTCCTACGCCGACGGCCCCAACGGGCCCAAACTGCTCGACGCCGAACCCGACGCGGTGGCGCGGGCGCTTGTCGCCTCGGCCGCAAGGTATTCCGAGCCGCAGCGGGCGATCGCGGCGGCGCGCACGTTGCGTCGACGCGAGCTGGCGCGGATCGCCTCCGCCGACCTGCTGGGCATGCTCGAAGTCACCGAGGTGTGTCGGGCGCTGTCGTCGGTGTGGGTCGCGGTGCTGCAGGCGGCGCTGGAAACCGTGATCCGCGCCCAAACGTCGGACCGGGGGCCGCTGGCCAAGCTCGCGGTGATCGGCATGGGCCGCCTCGGCGGGGGCGAACTGGGCTACGGTTCGGACGCCGACGTGCTCTTCGTGTGCGAACCCGAAGCCGGAGTTGACGAATCGGCCGCGGTGAAGTGGGCGGTGACGGTCGCCGAACAGGTGAGGTCTCTGCTCGGGACACCGAGTTCGGATCCGCCGCTGGAGGTCGACGCGAACCTGCGGCCGGAGGGTCGCAACGGTCCGCTGGTGCGCACCCTGTCTTCGTATCAGGCCTACTACGAGCGCTACGCCCAGACGTGGGAGGTGCAGGCGCTGCTGCGGGCCCACCGCGTCGCTGGCGATCTGGACCTGGGGGAGCGGTTCCTGTTGATGATCGACAAGATCCGGTACCCACCCGGCGGGGTGTCGGCCGAAGCGGTACAGGAGATCCGGCGGATCAAGGCTCGGGTGGACGCCGAACGGCTGCCGCGGGGAGCCGATCCGAATACGCACACCAAACTCGGGCGCGGAGGCCTCACCGACATCGAGTGGACGGTGCAGCTGCTGCAGTTGCGATACGCGCACAAGGTGTCCGCGCTGCACAATACGTCGACGCTGCAGTCGCTGAACGCGATCGGCGCCGCCGAGCTGATCGCCGAGGGCGATGTCGAACTGCTGCGTCAGGCCTGGCTGACCGCGACGGCGGCACGTAACGCGTTGGTTCTGGTGCGCGGCAAGCCGACCGACCAATTACCCGGGCCGGGACGTCAGCTCAACGCCGTTGCGGTGGCCGCCGGCTGGGACAGTGACGACGGGGGCGAGTTCCTCGACAATTACCTGCGGGTGACAAGGCGGGCAAAAGCCGTCGTGCGCAAGGTCTTCGGTGGCGAGGCATAGTGGATAGGCACAGCCGATGAGCATGGATTTCGGGTTCGACGTGATCACCGACGAGGAGTACGAGCGCCAGCGCGCGCTGTACGGTCCGCTGACCGAGGCGGTGCGCCGACTGATCTGTGCGAGCCTGCACACCGAGATCGACGAGACCGCCGTCGCGGACGCGCAGGCCAAGATCGAGGCCGTCACACGGATTCTCGAGAGCACACAGCGCCCGGTGTCCTCGACCCTGCGGCACGAGGCCACCGGCCGTCCGCTGGCGTGGGCGAATCCCGCTGTGGGACTGCGTAATGCGATCGCACCGCCGATGGTGATCCACCACGAACAGGACGCCCGCTGCTGGAGTGAGTTCACGCTGAGCGGTGCCTACGAGGGGCCGCCGGGGTGGGTGCACGGCGGCATCTGCGCGTTGGTGCTCGACCATCTACTGGGCGAGGCCGCCAGTGACGGCCTCACCCAGCCGAAGTTCACCGGCACCATCTCGCTGCGTTATCTGCGCGGCACACCGCTGGGACCGCTGCGTGCGGAGGCGTTCGTGGAACGGTCCGAGGGGGTCAAGACGTTCGCCCGCGGATATCTGCTCGACGCACAGGGGCCCACGGTGGAAGCTGAGGGTGTGTTCATCCAGCCGGCGTGGGCGAGGGACGCCGGATGAAGTTCTATGTCAGCCTGGCGTTCCTCGACACCGCAGAGGTCGTCGAGATCGCCAAGGCCGCAGACGATCTCGGCTACGAAGGCCTCGGTATCCCGGATCACGTCGTCAACCTCGAGACGTTGGAGACCCCGTACCCCTACACCAAGGACGGCAGCAGGCGCTGGAAGGCGTTCACCGACTGGCCCGATCCGTGGGTGCTGATCGGCGGGCTGGCTCTCGTCACGTCACGGTCGCGGTTCGTCACCACCGTGTATCTGCCCGCGATGCGCGACCCGTACTCGGCGGCGAAGGCGATCGGCACCGCGGCCGTCCTGGCCGGCGGCCGACTCGAACTCGGCATCGGCGTTGGCTGGTGTGAGGAGGAGTTCACGCTGATGGGTCAGCAGTTCGCGCGGCGCGGTAAACGCACCGACGAGATGCTCGACCTGATGAAGGAACTCTGGAAACCGGGCTGGACGGAGTTCGACGGCGAGTTCTACACGACGCCGAAGTTGGAGATGGAGCCGACACCGCCGCCGATCCCGGTGTACGTCGGCGGGCTCTCCGATATCGCGCTTCGCCGCGCGGCGCGCCACGACGGCTGGATCGGCGACCTGATCACCACCGACCGTGCCCTCGAACGCGTCGCCACGCTGCGCGACCTACGCGCCGAAAACGGTTTGACCATGGATGGTTTCGAGGTGCTGACCCCGCTGACCGACGCGTTCACCCCCGATCATTTCGACCGCGCGGAAGCAGGTGGCATCACCGGCATCATCACCATGCCGTGGATGTTCTACGCCGGCCCGGCAGCCTCGTTGGCCGAGAAGATCGACGGGATGAAGCGGTTCCGCAAGGACCTTCGGCTCGACAGCTAGCCCCAGCGAGCGATCACGTCGCCCACCGGTTGGCCCGCGGCCAGCGCCGCCATCACCAGCACCCTGGCCTGACTGGGCCGAAGGGTCGGCACCATCACCGCTCCCGCCTTGACCATGTCGTCGCCGGGTCCGTACGCGGCTTCGACGGGACCGGTCGGAACGCGGGTCGAGATCGCGAATGCGACGCCGGCAGGCGCATGCCGACGCACCGCGTCCACCACGGCCTCGCTGGCGTTCCCGGAACCCAACGCCTCCACCACGATTCCGCGCGCACCGGATGCGACGGCTGCGTCTATCGGTCCTGGCCCATCGCCCGGATAGGCCGCGACGATGTCGACACGCGGCGCGTTGGCCGCCGAAACCTCGGCGATGAACGGGCGTCGCGCCGGCTGGGTCAGGGTGAACGTGTCGCCGCCGACCGTGCCGATCGGTGCGCCTGCGAACGCCGACAGAATCGCGGTGTCCATCTTGCGGGTGCCCAGTGCCTGAAACACGGTGCCGTCGAACGCGATCAACACACCTTGCTCGCTAGCGGCCGGGCTGGCCGCGACGGTCAGTGCGTCCCGCAGGTTCTTGGGCCCGTCGGCGTCGGGGGCGTCGGAGGACCGCTGTGCACCGGTCAGCACGATCGGCGGGCCACCGCGGTACGTGACGTCGAGCCACATCGCGGTGTCCTCCATGGTGTCGGTGCCGTGCGTGATGACCACGCCGTCGGCGCCGTTGGCCACCGCGTCCTTGGCGGCACCGCCGATCGCGTCCCAATCCGCGGGGGTCAGCTGCGAGCTGTCCTTCTGCATCAGGTCGACGATCTCGACGTCCAGCCCGGCGGCGAGTTCCTCACCGCCGACGGTCGGACGCCGCACACCGCTGGGATCGGTGCTCGTCGAGATCGTGCCGCCGGTGGTGATCACGACCAGGCGGGCGTTCTGGGCACCGGCGGGCGAGGCCGCCGGGCCGAGCGCGCTTGTCACCGTCGCGACCGCTACCGCGGCCGCCAGAAGTCCTCTGCGCATCCGCGCGTCACCGCCGAAAACGGCTCAGCAGGCCGCGACGCCGAACCGGCGCAGCAGTGGCGGCCGGCGCAGCAGTGGCGGCCGGTGCGGCGGTGCCGGTGACCACGCGTCCGGGCGCCGCGCCACCGACTCGGGTGCGGCGGCGGGCGTCGGCCGACCAGACACCTGGACCCAAGCCTGCGATGGCGAGAAACCCGAAGCAGTACAGGAGCACGGCCTCGCCGCCGTTCTCGAACGGCCAGAAGCTGGCAGGAGGACCCTCGAGCGGCGGCCAGTGCATCCAGAAGTACGCCACCGCCATCTCACCGGACGCGATGAAAGCCGCTATGCGCGTGAACAGTCCGACGGTGATCAACAGCCCCGCCACGAGTTCGATCATCCCAGCCCACCACAGTGGCCAGGTGCCGACGGGGATGGCTTCACCGATCGGCCAACCGAAGATCTTCATAGTGCCATGCAGAAAGAACATCAGCCCGGCGATAATCCGGAAGAGGCTGAGAAGCGGCGACGAGTAGCTGGAAAGGCGTGCGTCGAAGGTCGTCATGCGCGTTTACCCTACGCGCAGACGCACTTCGGGCCGGGCGATTTGACTCGCCCGGCCCGAAGTGTCGACTGATGTTTACCCGGCTCGGTTACACGTCGAAGTACGACGAGTACGAACTCGAGGAGTCCAGCCCACCATGCCGGCCACGCCCCGACTTCGATCGGCATCGGCGCGGCGATCGGCCAGTCGAACAGCTTCTGCGAGCCGTGCAGCGTGAACAGCAGACCGAAGATGATGCGGGATGATCAGGAACGGTGCGGAGTAACCGGCGAGGCGTGCGTCCAGATTGGTCGTCATGTGATTCAACCCTACGCGCGGCGGACAGGATTTTCACAGCTGAATGCCCAAAGGGCCGGCGGCGCAATCGCCACCGGCTCTTTGGTCAGAGCTCTTCACACGTCGTAATAGTGCGCGGTCTCCTATGACTGGCTGATGCCCGGTGAAGTAGACGACGATGGCCATTGCCCCGGAACCGAGTGACGCCCGATTCGCGTGAACAACCCTACTAGCACCAGTAGACGGACCACCAGTTCGATGACGCCCGCATACCAGTTCGGCCAGGGGGCCGTCGGGGATGGGTCCCGAACCCAGGGGATGAGTGAATGTCGAGGCGGAAGTCCAGGGTCGGCATCATCAGCCGACAAGGCGGCGCGCGGCGCTTTTCTTGAGATGGTCGACGACCCGACATCGGCCAAAGTCCTGCCGTCCGGGCCGACTTCGGATTCGCGTGAGATTACTACGTGTGAAACGAGACCCGGTGGTAGCAGATAAGGGTCATAGCTCGTTGGAGGGGCGCTAGCGTTGTCCAATAGTTCCAATAGTGACGATTGGCATTGCGGCGAATCACGATCGCACGGCAATTCTTGAAAATTCTTGTAAAGTGCCTCCGGCGACGTTTCTGGCGTCATGCGATGACGAGGAGAACTCAACTGCCCACGATTCCGGCCCTGGGTGCCCGATTGCTCGGACGGCTCGCAGCGCTCACCGCGGTCATTGCAATTCCCATCTGTTCGGCGCCAGTGGTCAACGCCCAGCCACCACCGGCCCCTGATCCCGGCGCTGCCCTCACTCTGCCGCTGAACGATTTGGGTGAGGATGGCACGCTGGTGTTCTACGGGACCACGGCCACCCTCCCCTTGTACATCCCCGTGCCAGCGGGCTTATACCCGACATCGCTGAATGTCACCGTCGATCTTCCGTTCAATATGAGGTCCGGAACCTTGACCGTTACGCAGGATGACCGTCTCATCGGACAGATCGGGTTGCCACCGACAGACCTTGCCCCGCTCGTCATTCCCCTTAATGGTGTCCAGATTGTCGACGAGTCTGCATCTGTGAACCTGACACTGACCGCGCTCGCCGAAGACGGATACTGTCTAGATACAGAGAACCCGGTCAGATTCGTCAATGGTTCGGTCAGTTACGCCGGAGAGGCATTCGCCCCGACCACGGTCGCCGACTTTCTTCCGCCCCTGTTGCGCACCCTGACAATCGGGGTGCCTGCTACGCCATCAGAAGACGAATCTGAAGCGGCGGTGCAGCTCGCAGCCACCCTGTCGGCACGCTATCGGAGCCAGAACCCGCAGGTAGTCCTCGTGCCGCTGGCCGACGACGCGACCATTCCCGGCAGCCCCTCGCTACCATTTGAACGCCGAATCATCATCAAAGAAGGTCCGGACGAAGGTGTTGCCTTAGTAGGTGCGGGACCGCCTGACCTACTCATCTCCGGGCCGGCGGACAAGCTCACCAATAACGCCCGGCTGCTTACCCGCGGCTCTGTGAAAATGGCGCTGAGTACGAAGGTGATTCCGGGCGATCTACCGTCCGTTATTCCCCCACTGCCAGGCAACCTCGCGACGCTGACCGAGTTGGGCGCGTCGAAACTTTCTGCAGTGGGTGTGGCTCCGAAGGTGAGCATCGGATTGGACCAGACCCGGTTCGGTCATCCCACGCAGGGGATCCGGGTGCATTTGTTGGGGACGTACACGCCGGTTCCAGCCGCCTTGGGTTCACAGATGACGGCCTCCGTCGGAGGAGAAATCGTCGGATCCTGGCCGACTGAATCAAACGGTGTAATCGATCAGTGGGTGGAGGTTCCCGACCGCCTCGTGCAGCGTTTCACCAACCTGGACGTGAGAGTCGAGACCAGTGGCGAAACCGGATACTGTGGCGATTTCAGAGCGATTAGGCTGGAGATCAGTGGCAACACCGTGGTGGAGAGCGCTCCAGCCCAGCCGCCGATCCCGCCCGGTTTTCAATCCCTGCCACAGGCTTTGATGCCACGAATGCTGGTCGGCATCGGTGCGAACAGGTTCGCCGACACTGCCCGCGCGACGCAGATTGCGGTGGGACTCCAGCGGCTCAGCGCGGTGCCGCTCTCGTTTGACGTGTCATCTCTTGAGCAGGCGATGAACAGCGACGATCCGGCTGTCCTCATCAGTGCGGACGGCTGGACAGAGTCGTCGATTTCGCTGCCGGTGAGCGCCGAGGACGGGCGCCTGAAACTGATGGGTGCGATTGATGGTGGCGAGAATACGGCGGACACGACTTTCAGCCTTGACCCAGGGATTCAGTTCGGATCCCTGCAAACAGTGTTCGACGGCCAACGCTCCCTGCTGATAGCGACGTCCAATGGCGCGGCCGCGCAACTCGACGAGTTGCTGAGGTGGCTGGCCAGCGACCCCACGCGGTGGTCGAGCCTGCGTGGAAATGCGCTGGTCGCTGTTGCCGGCCGAGAGCCGGAGATAGTTCCAGATAGCGGAGCTTTCAGTGTCTACGGGCCATCGATGTCGCCGACGGCGCAGGAGTCCTCTGGCAGTTCCGATGGCATCTCGCCGTGGTGGGCTTTGGTCGGGGTCGGCGGAGCGGTCGCGGTCGGCATCGTTGCATTCTGGATGGGCGGTCGAAGGTCGCGGTCGGGCAGCGGCCAGCCGGCGGGCGATGATGACGTGCAGTCCTGACGAGGAAACCCTATGGCACGGTAATCGAGGCCACGTTGACAGCATGCTCAACTCAGCGAGCCTGACGCGCCGGTCGCCGGACCGGTCGTTGAGTGCTGGTTATTCGTGATGCGCCTGTCCGACGCTAAGGATTCGGACGGCGACGACGAATCCGCCGCTGCGCCGAGCCTGACTGGGCGCAGCGTGCGTGGTTTCCTTTGGGCCCTGCTCAGCTTCGGCAGCGGCAAGGCGATCACCTTTGGTAGCACGCTTGTACTGGCTAGGGTGCTGACGCCCGAGGCGTTCGGTGTCATCGCGGCTGGATTGGCTTACATCGCATACCTGCAGGTGTTGGCGGATCTTGGTGTTGGCGCCTCGGTAATCTACGAGCAGGGCGAAGGTATCGGACGCCGCGTCCAAGTCGCCTGGACGTTGAACGTCGTGCTTGCCGTTGTCTTCGGTGTCGTCGGGGTGATCTTTGCCCCGTTTCTTGCAAACTTTTTCGGAGTCTCCGATCAAGCGAACGTATTCAGACTGCTGTCACTATCGGTGATAGTCACAGCGTGTGCCCTGGTGCCGACAAAGGTGCTCGAGCGGAACCTGGATTTCCGACGTCGCATCTGGATAGAGCTGGTGCCAGCCGCGGTGCGCGCCGCCGTTTCCATTTCGCTCGCGGTGGCTGGCTTCGACGTTTGGGCACTCGCAGTCGGCTACGTCGCAGGTGAGATCGTTCGCGTACCCGTGGCGTGGGGCCTGCTTCGCTTCCTGCCCAGATTCGTATTCGACCTTCCAATCCTGAAGTCGATCCTGGCGTATTCGCTCAACATGTTCGGTGTCGCTATCGTCTACGCGCTCGCAGGCTACGGTGACTACTTCGTCGTTCTGGGCGCGCTGGGCGCAACCGCGCTCGGCTTTTACACAATCGCCTACAAAGTCCCACAGTTGTTGCTCGACAATGTGTATTGGGTATTTTCCTCCGTCGTGTTTCCAGCATATTCAGCCGCTCGAGCCGTTGACGCCGCAACATTGCGGTCGGCCGTCGTACGTTCGCTGCGGGTGATCACATTGTGGGGATTTTCGATTGGAACTTTGATTGCCCTGTCTGCCGAAAACATAATAGTGGTTGTCTTCGGCGAGAATTGGCTACCTGCGGCTGCACCGATGGTTCTCGTAGGCATCGCCCTAGGTTTGGGCTCGGTGCGATATGGTGTGTCGGATGTATTTCCGGCACTAGGCAGCCCGCGCACACTGCTGTTCGTGCTTGTTCCCGAGACAGCTTTGATTTTGTCGGCAATGGTTGCGGTGTCAAGCCGCGGCCTTACCTACATAGCGGGAGTTCTCGTCGTTAGCGAATTCTTTTTCGGCACGCTTCTGACGATTCTCGCTGCACGCTTGGTCGGCCTGACGCTCGGGCCGGTGATTCGGGCGCTCCGGCCCGGGTTCATCGCCGCGCTAGGAATCGTTGCACTGGGAGTTTGGCCGAACATTTTTCTGCCGCCCGGCTTATTGAGTCTGGCCTTGACCGCCTGTGCGGGCGTTCTCGGGGCATCCATCATGATGTCGCTTTTCGCGCGCGAGACAATCAGAGAACTTGGCGCGATTGTGAAAAAGGCGGTTTCCGGGCAGCGGAAGGCTGGCGCATAGATGGACGGCACGGCGCCTACGTGGCTTCGCGATTGCGAGGATCAGTATTTGAATTCGGTGACGGCCCATGATGGGGAGGAGAAGACGAGGCTAATTGGCAAATTCAGTTGGTTCTCGTGCCCGCATCTGACAGCTTGACAGATGGGCCCCTTGGCAAGTCGGCTTGATAGATGGGATTCAACCAAGTGAAACAGATCGCAAAGCGTCTCCTCGATAAATCTCCGCGAGCTGTTAAAGACTCCGGCAAGAAGATATTTCGTGGGCTTGTCTCACCCTATGCGAGAGTACGCCTGTCAGTTGGTGTGCAGCCATTAAGTTTTTGGTGGGGGCGAGATCGTGGCCAGGAAATTGCCCGGTACTACCTTGAGGAGCTTTTTCTTCCCGAGTTCTCCGAAGATATCCGGGGCAATTGTCTCGAGTTTTCCGCAAATGACTATACGTCTAGGTTTGGCGAAGATTCTCGGATCACGAAAATTGACATACTGAACCTTGAGGCGGGTAATCCACATACCACGATACAAGCCGATCTTACAACGGCAAACGACATCCCCAGCGACCAATTCGACTGCATAATCTGCACTCACGTGCTGCACGTTATCCCTGGCTTCGAGAAGGCGATTGCAGAGCTGCACCGCATTCTCCGACCGGGTGGGGTCGTGCTGATTGCAGTGCCGCAGGTGAGCATGTGCTGTCCGGAGTACGGCGAACTATTTCGCTTCACGCAGGAGGGACTTCGGTTCGCACTTGCCGGCGCTTTCGAAGACGAGAACATCGTTACCCGGGCCTACGGGAACTCGCTGACTGCTGCAGGTGAGATTCGAGGCCTCGCGGCCCACGAGTTCACAAGACGACAGTTGAATCATCACGACCCACGCTTCGCAGTGGAAGTGTGCGCGCGGGCAGTGAAGCGCTGAGCACTCGGTGCGTAGGTGATTTCGTTATTTCGGCGCTCCGGTGGACCGGACTACCAGGATTCGACGGTCGGCACGATGGACTTGCGCGTCACACCGTTACCAGATCCCCGGTTGGCGATCGGCCGGACGGGGTGTACTTTGGCCGCCTTGCCAACATGCGGGACAGTGCCAGCCCAGCCACCAGTACGGTGCTGGCGCCGACGGCGCCGGCCACTACCGGAGCGAATGGCGCTCGCTTCTGGGAAGGGACGATCTGCATGCCACCGACCGTCCGCAAAGAGTATTGCTGGTAACCGATTGAGGCATTCAACGCTGATCCGGCATGTGCGGCGGCGAGTTGGATCTCGTCGCGGGCGGCACTCGCTGTGTCTGCGGTAGTGGTGAGCTTCAGCACTCCCCGCACCGGGTCGGCGGTGACGCTGACCGGCGAGGTTGTGTCCTGCAATATGGTCGCGAATGTGGGCAGAAGCTCGATCCGAGAGCGGATGTCCAGCGCATAGGCGTACCAGCCGTCGATAGGCCCTTCCGGGACCAACGTCGCCCGTTGGGTCGCGGTGACGCTCGGAGAGCTGCTCACCGATAGGCACAGCCAGAATGCGAAGCATCCGAGTATCCCCGCCAGTAGCCAGACAGCGACACCACGCAGGAATCGGGGCATCACATCAACCGACAACGGCAACGCCGGCGCAAGTCCTGCCGCTAGGGCCAGCACCACTCCGAAGGCGCGGAAATACGCCATGTGCAACGCGATGCTGGCTACTGAATATGCGATGATCGCCGCGCACACCGCCGCGGCCAGCACCCGGTCGCTCGAGGCGGGCTGTGCGATGATCCGCAGTACCACCACGGTCAGAAATCCCAGGATGAGCACCGCCAAGCCAAGTAACCCGAAAACGCCGGACTCGCCGGCAAATTCGGCGTACAAGTTGTGCGGGGCGCCGGCCGAACCCCGGGTAGCGGTGGACACCCGCCCGGCGTAATTGATCGTCTCACTGACGAATGAGCCGGGACCAAATCCGAAATACGGACGGTCCTCGAACATCTTCCAAGCCATCTCGACGGCCGAGACTCGGTTCAGCGTCGAAGAGTCGATGCTGTAATTTTCCTGGGCCTGCGAAAGGTCAACGACTGTCTGCACCAGCCGATCTCCGATGCCCGGCACCGCGAAAGCCAGTAGGGCCAGCGGCAGCACCGCCATGCCGCGCCGTCGAACCGATCGCTCGCAGGCGAGAAACCACACGGCCATCGCGATGCCGGCGGTCGCGTACGTCCCGCGGGACTGGGTCAGATAGATTCCAGCGAAAAGGGCTGCGAGCACCGGCATCCACATCGCCACTGCGTACCGCCGCCCGGAGCGCAGCGCCCTGGTCAGTAGAGCAGCCGCCAGGGGTAATGCCATGACCAGGTAACGACCCCAGAAGTTCGAGTCCGGCAACGGACCACCGTAGCGCAGCGTAGCGAAACTCTGGTCCGCTGCCGTCACAGCAGCCACGTCGGCGAAACCGCCGAACGGCATGGTGCCGCCGAAGATCAGCTCATTGATGACAGTCAGTGAACTCAGCAAAGCCAGCGGCACAACGAAGGCTACGGCTAGCACCCATGGCCGTGCGGTCAGCTGAACCAGTAGCAATATCAACATGACGAAAAGACAGTCGATTATTCCCCTGCGCATGGTGGTCAGTGATGCCGACATATCCACGCTGCCGATCGTGGCTACCGCCTGGGTGGCCAGAAACACGACCAGGAAGCCGGCGCACGCCATCGTCCACCCGTTGAGTCGACTCCTGGCTTTTGGATCGCGTAGTGCGAAGGCGACTGCCATCAGGCCCATCAGCAAGGATGCCGGAAAAAACGGGATTCCCAAGCGGGGGGCCAGCACCCCGGACACATTGGTGACCTCGACGACAACCATGATGGTCACCGCCAGAAGCGGACGCCGAGCCGCGAAAATCAATCCGATCCCGCCGATCGGCGCCGCAAGTAAAAGCACCGGGTTTCGCGATCCCAAAATGACGAGTGCACCGAAAGTCGCGACCGCTGCCGCCAGGATGAACCCGGCAAGTTCGTTCGCGGCCGCAGCGGTCCGGTTCAAACTCGTCATGCCGAATGTTTAGCGCGATTCCCGACGACAGCATCATTCTGGCCGAGGGGATCATGTTGGTGGGCGGCATAGCCTTGGTCGACGGCGTCGGTCTCGGCGATGTCAGTAGGCTGATCGTGGGCGAGCCGCGAACCACCGCGTCGTCGCAGGAAATACCATCCGACACTACCGCCGCCCAGAAGCCCTGCGAGTGCACCTGCCGCCGCGAACTGTGCTTTGCCGGGAACGGGAACCCGACGCGCACTGCCCTCCGTCGGCGACAGCGTTTTCGCCAGGAATGGTGCGGTCACCGACGCTACTTCCGCGGACGCAGTAGTCAACACATCGCTGAGCGCCGCCTCGGCGGCAGCCGATGAGTTCGCTGTCACACTGACGGAAAGTACCGAGGTATCCGGTAACGCATTGGCGCTGAGGGTAAGTTCGCTCTGCTGGACATTTGCGGCCTTGGCCGCTGATGTTAGCCAGCGAGAGTCTTCGTATACGATGGCTGCCGTTCGACTGATTTGGCCGCGGGTCAGAACTTCCCAGAAACTGGATGATTCCGCGGTCGTCAAATCTGGCCCGGGAGTCAGCGCAACATTGACCGACGCCGTGTAGCGCTGCGACGTCGGCGCCGCAAGCGCTCCGAATGCTGCCCCGAGAACAGCGCCGATCAGAGCGAAAAGAAGAATGACGAAGCGCCGCTTGATCATGGTGTCTCTTTCGCCGTCGTCCGGTGTTGTTGTCACAGGCCGAGCCGGTTGGGCCGAAGTATGCCGGGGGGCCGTGACCACGTGCGGGAGCTGATCATAGTCGACGGCGCGGGTGCCGGCACCGAACCCGATCGGCAAGCCGAATCGAGGCGGATCGCAAGGCTGGCCTCCATGACTACGCTCGTGGGCTCTCACGCCCGATCCGGGTATTAACTGCGACCTCTTCGCTAGCCGCGCGCCAAACCTTCAATGGGGTCTGTGCGCGCATCCGCGATCTCTCAACCAGTGGACCTACTTCACGTTGATCCCGCGGTCCACGTCGAGTGCTGTTCGAAAAGCTGCGACAGAGCGGCTGTCGCGGTATGAATATCGAACTGTTGCTCCACCAGCTTCCTTCCAGCCCGGGCATATTGCTTCGCGGCGGAGGGGTTCCCGATGATCGACTCCATTGCATCGCGGAGACTTTGGGCATCTCCCGGAATAGCCAGCAATCCCGTCTCGCGATCGAGGACGATTTCTGGGATCCCGGAAAGCGCCGTGGAAACTGACGGTAGCCCGCAGGCCAATGCCTCCATGAGAGAAACCGGCAAGCCTTCCATTTGCCCATCGGCTGCAATCACGCTGGGCAGGATGAACATGTCCGCCACAGCGAGAGCGTCGCGGACCTCGGTTTCGGTGCGGCTGCCGTGGAACGTGATCCGATCGTTGATCCCGAGTTCATCCGCCAGCCTGCCAAGACAGTCACGGAGCGGACCCGAGCCAATGAGATCCAGCTGGATTCGGTCGACACCGGGCCCTCCGATCGCAAGCGCACGGAACAGGACCTGATGTCCCTTCTTTTCTCCTAGAGTCGCGACGCACAGCGCACGTATGGGCCCCTCTGCCGGCATCGCCCGCTCACGGAACGGATACTTGTCCAGGTCGATGCCGCAGTGCACGACGGTCACGGCCGTACCGGGTGAGGCGAAACGATCCAGGAATCGGCGGTTGTACTCCGAGATCGTGACGGCGAAGTCCGCCTCTGCAATCTTGATGGCCAGCATGGACTGGTCGATGTAAAGATCGTGGGCGTGGGCGGTGAAGCTGTAGCCGACCCCGAGAAGTCGGTGACAAACCCACGCGGCAAGCGCCGGATACGTCGCGTAGTGAGCGTGGAGGTGCACTGCAACCTTCGAACGTTGCAGTTCCCTGGCATGCGCACAGGCAAGGGCAACCGTTACCAGGGCTCGCGCGAGCCGGCTCGGATGTGCGACGTATTCCCTTGTGACCGTGGCAATCACGGACGCGAGGACTCGTGGGTTGCGCGCCGTCGCCCATCCGAGCCCTAGCAACGCCTCAGCCGCTGATGGGCGACGTAGTTGCGGGACCCACTTGCGCGCTATGTCGTGTACCGCCGAGGCGTGCGCCGGGAACAGCGATCGCAGCCCGAACGTGTAAGGCATACTCGACGCCAAAGCGTCGAGTTCGCGAACGATGAACGTCTCGGAGGGCTGGGGAAACCGGGAGACCAGGTAATCGATCCGAGCGGCGCTCACCGACGCCCCCGAACAACCGCGAGCAGCGATTCAGCGCCACCGAACCTGAACACATCGATCAGGGTCAGGGCCCGCAAGCATGCCATCACCCAAGCATCTACGGTCGATTCCACCCGGCAAGTCTGGCAGCCACCGATCGGGCACCGGAACCACCCACCCGGTCCCCGTCCAGATCGTTGGCCGCGCCGAACGACTCGGCCCGGGTATTTCGTGCGAGCGAGCCTTTTCGGAATCCGCAAACCCAGGTCCGCGAGTCGGCACGCGCCCCAGTCCTTGACACGGCAGCCTGATGGATGGGGCATCAGGTTTGCGACCAGATCGCCGTATCCGCGTCACCTGCGCGATCATGCCAGCGCTTCTAGGATGCCACTATTTCGATTCCGGAAACCATGGGCGACAGCGGCCGAGCGCCTCGGACACCCGCATCGCGGCCGTTTCCCAAGCTCCGGCGACGCTCCGCTGCCCGGCAGCGCCCATGTCGTCCGCGCGCTGCGCGTCACGCAGAAGCACCAGCATCGCGTCGGCCAGTTCCTCACGATTATTCGGGCGCACCAAGAGACCCGTCTGGCCGTCTTTGACCACCTGCGGAATGTCCCCGATCGCAGTCGCCACCACCGGTCGGGCGAAGGTGTACGCCAGATGTGCGACACCACTTTGGGCAGCCTGGAGATAGGGCGTCGCGACGAGGCGCACGCTGGAAAAGAGGCTTGAGACTTCATCGACCGCAACGTAACCAGGGCGAGCGTCGATGTTTCCGATCTCATCGGCGCGGGCCAGCAAAGCATCGAGGTCAACTGCGGCGTCGACCGCTCCAGCGAGGATCAGACGAGCTTCGGGCAGGCTCTTGAGCACCAGCGCAAAAGCGTCAAGAAGCACATGGATTCCTTTGCGGGTGGACCACGTACCGAAGAACAACGCGACAGGAGCGGTATCGGCAACTCGGGCAACGGCTGGCCCTACGCCCAGCACTCTCTCGTCGCCGTGCGGGATCACTACCACCTCCCCGCGAGGACGCCAGTGCTCCAGCACCAGATTCCTGGTTTGGGGCCCCAGCGTGAAGGCGACATCCATTCGACGCCACGCCGCACCGAAGGCGAACGAGAAGAACCTCCCGGATTTCGGTCGACTGGTGTTCTTCGCGTCCGAACGTGGGAGTGGCTCGTGTGCGACTATTCCAAGCGTAACGTTGCGAAGAACGGCAGCGATCAAGATGACGAACAGCGGCTCGAAGCTGAATCGCCAATGCGACCAAAGCACCGCGCGAGGTCGAATCCGGACCAGATACCAGCCCAGGACCACCCAGGCGAGCATCAACTTCGCAGCCCGCCAACCCCTTCGAGCGATGCGAAGCACCCGTGATGTCGGTGCACCATCCGCACCGTCCTTAGGGTGCCACGTCGGCAATACCGGACGCACTGTGCACCCGGGTTGGGTCGCGGACAGCTCGGGTTCGGGACCGGTTAGTAACTCAACCTGTTCGCCCGTGGCCGCGAGCGCGTCTCCAAGTTGCATGGCGAACTGGAATAGCCCACCGGACGGCGAGAATTCCACCAGTAGGATGGGTCGCTTGGACATTGTGCCGACGCCTTTCGTGGTCCGTCTGTCCGCCGCCGACCGTGTGCAGCGTGCTTCTAGGATGTCGTGCTCATAGATTGCTGCTTCTTGTGTCAAGCAGGTCCGGCGGTTCAGCGCACGCTGCGTAGAACGCGAGTTCCAGATCCAAGAAGTGCTTCTCCCAGGTCCATTCGGAAAGCACATACTGGCGGGCTGCAGTGCCCAACCTCGCAGCTGACTCGGGATCTCTCAATAGTCGAATCACAGCATCAGCGAACGGATCTGGATCATCGGCGATGACCACCGTCTCTTGGGGCGCCCGGATACCCTCGTTCGCCACGGACGAGGCGACTACGGCTTTGCCAGATGCCATGTACTCGATCAACTTGTTCTGCATGCCACCGGCGGCGCGCATCGGGTTGACGCAGACCTGTGCCGATCGAATGAGCACACCCACGTCAGGTACCGTGCCGGTCACCCAAATGCCTTTTCTTCCGTCCAACTTCAGCAACGCCGGTGCTGGATCACGGCCTTGGATCACCAAGGTCGCATCAGGTACTTCAGCGCGTACTGTCGGCCACACGTTCTGGACGAACCAGAGGACTGCCTGGATGTTTGGCGGGTAAAGCATTGACCCGGAAAAGATCACGCGGCCCGGCACGACCTCGTTCGGACGAGCGGCGACAAACTTGCTGGTGTCGGTACCGTGCGCTCCGTAGATCCAGTTGTCGATTTCCGGTTGACCGTGTTTGCGACATTGCTCCTTGATCGCCGTTACGTCGGCAGGTCCGATGAGGACCACCTTATTGAAATCCTGCCAAACTCTGGCCTCGTATCGCCCCATCACGACGGTCTCAAGGCGATAGACCCACCGCATCAGCAGACTGCGCTCATTATCGGCCATCCGTTTCGTGTTGAGCGTCTGCGACAGTTGGAGCGCAAGGAACGACGCGGTGGCGGGCATCGTCTTCACGGCGGTGGGAATCGCCGGCGCCGTGCGAGGGTAATAGCAGTACACGATGTCGTAGTTGCCGGATTCGATTGCCCGGGCAAGATCACGCTTCAGGGTGTGATTGCGGAACATGCTCACCTGGAGAGGCAACAGAGAGAATGATCCGAGCGTGAGCCCGGCCAGCTTCGCGTACCAAGGCTGAGGATAGATGTGAATCTTGCGGCATGCTTGCTTCAACCACTGCGCCTGCTTTTCGTCCAACTGACCGTCGACGGCCAGGGTATACAGGTCGACGGCGTGACCGCGCTGAGCAAGAAAGCTGATGAGGTGCGCCACGGTCATCTGATCGCCCCGCATCATGGGGAACGGAATGCGGCTGTAGACCAACGCGATTCGCAGGGATTGCGGTGCGGATTCGCAGTCCATCACTTTCGGCAATTGGCCGTCGCCCACGATGCCTCCTCTCAGGCTGGGTCCGCTGGACGATCAGGTGACAGTCTCGGTCACCCCGCCCGATTGGCCGGTGTGGTCATGATTGCTTCGAATTCGATTGTGGTCAAACGATCAAGACCCGACTCGTACACCGCCTTTCTGCTCGTACGGCACCTTGGTGGAAACGACCGGCGCTATCCTCGACGCGACCTGGGTGAGGGGGAGCCGTGAAGATCGCCGTCTTGGGCCTTGGGTACGTCGGCACCACTGCTGCCGCGTGCCTAGCAAGCCAGGGGCATGACGTGATCGGCATAGATCCGAATGAGACGAAGGTGAAGGCGATTCTCGACGGTCGCTCACCGATTACCGAGCCGGGGGTGGACGACCTGGTTTCGCGCGCGCGCACTCATGGGTTGATCACGGCCTCTACGACTCTCGTCCCGGAAGTCGCCGAGTGCGAACTCGTCATCGTTTGCGTGGGAACGCCGAGCGCAGCGGACGGATCGCACAACATGACCCACATCGCCGAAGTCTCGCGCCAACTAGCCGAACTGGTGAAGGCACACCCGGGCAGCAAGCTCACCGTTGCGTATCGGTCGACAATCCGTCCGGGGACCATCGAGGAACTGATACGGCCGATTATCACCAGTGTGCTCGACGAGGAGACTTCACGCATCGAGCTCGTATACAACCCAGAATTCCTGCGCGAGTCGTCCGCTGTCGAGGATTTCTTCCACCCTCCCAAGATCGTGATTGGAACAGCGACTGGGGGTCGTTGTGTCGTGCTCGACAGGGTCAATGAAACCATCGATGCGCCTGTCTTCTATGTGAAGTACCGGGAGAGCGAGATCACGAAGTTCGTCGACAATACATTCCACGCGGTCAAGACGGTCTTTGCCAACGAGATCGGGCGCTTGTGTATCCAATTGGGCATCAGTGCATCCGAGATTCATAAGATCTTCATCTCGGATACCAAGCTGAATATCTCGACGCTCTATCTCAGACCAGGAGGCGCCTTCGGTGGGTCATGCCTGCCGAAAGATGTTCGGGCGTTGCAGCACATCTCCCGGATGTCTGGCGGATTCACCCATCTCATCGACTCTCTTACCGCGTCAAATGAAGCTCACAAGTCGTTTATATTCGAGTACGCGACCCGCGACCTGAACCATGGATCGCGTGTATTGATGGTCGGGATCGCCTTTAAGGACAATACTGACGACTTACGCGAAAGCCCGAATGTCGACCTGGCCCGCATGCTGATCACGGCCGGATATCAGTTGTCGATTTTTGATCCACACGTTGCGCCAGAGAACCTCATGGGGCAGAACCTAGGAGTGTTGTCCAATTCACCGTTCATACGGCAACTTCTCGTGGATCAAGCGGCCGCGGAGAGTGGTGAATGGGATTTGGTGATCGACACCCAAGGTACCGCTGCTGAGTACTCGCTGAAAGCGGTCCGAACCGTAGACGTCAAGCGCTTAGCCTAGCCAAGCTATTGCGTGACCGCCCGTTGCCATTCTTGCGCGAATCCGCCTGGGCAATTTCTCAGACTGGAACTACCATCAAGCGGGTGAGGGGAAAAATCCTCGCTGGTCGGGCGCTGGCCCCTACGATAGGGGTGTTCGCACTCGCCCTTGTCGCGACTGTAATGCCTAGCAACCCTCCCATGGGGACCCCTGCGGAGGTCAGTGTGAATTCTGGCACAGGGCTTCCGCGTAGTGCTACGGAAAATTTGGTCATTGATTCGCAGCCGATGAGTGTATCGGCGGTGGAAAAGGACTATGCCTTTTCCATTCCAGCCCGCGACGTCTATCGGTTTGAGGTGCGTAATAATGATTTCGGCTGGAGTGGTGATGAAGCGAATAATAATCGTCGATCTGAACTCGTTTCGAAAGGTGAGAAATACAATTCCGGCGAAACCCTATGGTCCTCATTCTCCTTCGTGGTCGGGCCCGACCACCTACCGTTCGACGCCGACGGCGAAATTCCCAGTCCCTACCACGACATCATTCACCAATGGCATTCCGTGGACACCGTAGCGGGTCGCTCACCAGTATTCGCCATCGAGTTGCGGGACGGCGATTTCATCGTGTCGACACGATCCGACGACGACCCCAGCCGCAATGTGATCCACTATTCGAAGAGTCGCCCCACCGATGGCGTCGCGCACAATGTGGTGGTAGCGGGCCTGCTTGGTAGAGACGGTCACCTGGATGTATGGCTGGACGGCAAACGGATCGTTGATGTTGACACCGCAATCGGCTACTACAACGACGACGGCCCCCTCGCATATCCCCATTGGGGCATCTACCAGCACAATGTGGATGACCCGGCCGTTGTTTACCACGTCAACATCGAGTGGGGTCGCGCAGATTTATCGGCGCGAATAGTCAGGCCGTTGGCTGTCGTCAAACCGCCGGGCGGATGGGTTTGACGCTGCAGCCGTGCCGGAGGGAGTCATCCTCTAAGTAGCGCAGGATCATCCCGGACCATCGCGTTTTGTCATCCCCGCCACCCCCGCGCACCGTCGCCGCGGGTATCGGCGCTTCCCCCGCTCGGCAATCACTTCGGCATACAGGTCCGTCAGGTTGTCGACCCATGTCGACAACGCATACCGGTTCTCGATGAGATCGCGTCCCGCCCTGCCGAACTCCTCGGCTCGCTCCGGGTGGTCGATCACGTCCAGTAGCGCCGCGGTCAGCGCCTCGTCGTCGCTGATCGGCACCAGCCGCCCGGTGACCCCATCGATCACGATCTCGCGGGTGCCGCCGGCGTCGGCCGCCACTACTGGCAGTCCGCACGCGGCAGCTTCGATCAATGCCGTGGGCAGCGCCTCGTCGATGGATGCCGATACCACCCCGTCCACGCCGTGCAGGATGTCGACCACGTCCTCGCGGCGTCCCAGCATGCGCACGTTGGCGATCAGGCCGAGCTCTTCGATCGCGGCTTCTGTGGCGTCCCGGCTCGGGCCGTCCCCGACGATGAGCAAGGTCGCGCGCGGGTGTGCGGCCACCACGGCTGCCCAGGCCCGCACCAGACCGACATGGTTCTTGTCCGGACGCATCGCGGCGACGCACGCCCACACCGGGGCATCGACCGATTGGGCCCTCGGCCGCGGCGCATAGCTCGCCGTGTCGACGCCGTTGGGGATCACTCGCCAGGTGTCGCGTGCCGGGCCGTGTCGTTGGGCGAACTCCTCGCGGGCGTGCTGGGAGATCAGGACAAGCCGCCCCAGACGCGCGGGCACCCGGATGGACAGCCGCTCCTTGAGCCACTCACCACCCCGCAGCCGGTGCGGAGGATTGACGTGCAGGGTGGCGACGGCCGGCTTGCCGGCCAGGCGCGCGGCTATTGGAACGACGATCGCGGCGTAGCCAAGATGCGCGTGCACGACGTCGACGGGCGCCTGCCGAATCGCGCGAACGACCCGCATGAAGCCCACCGGGTCAAGCAGCCGGCGCATACACAGAAACGTCGGTTTCAGGCCCGACTCGGTAAGGCGGTCCAGCAGATGGTTACTGCCCTGGCCAGCGGGTTGCAGGCTGGCGACCGAGATGTCCAGTGAAGCAGACGCGTGCCGGCCCAGTTCGGCGACCAGGTTCTCTGCGCCCCCGAAGCTGAACGAGTCGAGCACCATCATCACGCGGATCGGCAGGTCCGAATCGGGCGTCGAACTCTGTTCATGGGTCATCTGGTTGCATCTCCCCGGATGGCGGATACGCCAATCCCTGTCTATCGCACGCGTATGTGCGCAGGTGGCGTTTGGTATGTTTTGCAGATTTCGACATCTCTGGCCGAAGGGGATGACGTTGGCAAAAGAAGCGGTGGCGCGGCTGCTGTGCGCTACTGGAGTGCCGGCAATCGCGCGGCGGCACCGTCGAGGTCAGCTGGCGATTCTGATGTATCACGGTGTCGAGCCCACAACGTTGATACCGCCATGCTGGCATGTTCTCGATGCCACCGCCTTTCGCCGGCAACTCGAGTACGTCCGACAGGTTTATCGGGTCCTTCCGCTCGAGGAGGCGCTGGAGCAGCTTGAAACGGGGACTCTTCCGGACCGGGCAGCAACGCTGACGTTCGACGACGGAACCCGCAACCTCGCCACACAGGCCGCGCCCATCCTGCGCAGCCTTGGGCTACCCGCAGCAGTTTTCTTGGCCACCGGGCCGATGGGCACCTGTGAGACGCTGTGGCCCGACCGGTTGTGGCTGGCGTTCGCCCGCACGGAACACACCGAGGTTGATCTGACCACCCTCGGCTTGGGCGCACACCCTCTCGGCAGCGCCGCCCGCCGCGGAAAGGTGTACGCCGCGGCGGTAAATCGGCTCAAAGCGCTGCCCGACAACCAGCGGATCGAGCGGACCGAGTGGCTGATCGGCACCCTCGGGCAGCAAGCCGACAACGATCCCGGGCCGTTTGAGATGCTCTCCTGGTCGCAGGCCCGCGCGCTTGCTGCCGACGGGCGGATCACCCTGTACCCGCACACCGTGACCCACCCGATCCTCGCGCGGTGCCCGGACGAGAAGGTACAGCGCGAGATTGACGACTCCTGCGATGCGCTGCAGGAGGAGACCGGCCGCGCGCCAAGAGTTTTCGCCTATCCCAACGGCCGCGTACAGGATTTCGACGACCGCGCCAAGCAGGCGCTGCGCCGCCGCGGCGTGCGGTGGGCGCTGTCGACCGTCGAGGGCTTCGCCGACCGCGACAGCGATCCGCTAGCCCTGCCGAGGCTGGGCATTGGCAGCGACCTGTCGTTCGCCCGCTTCCGGTTGCTGACCTCCGGCGCGCTGACCTGACCACTGTTCGTCGCGTTTGGAGGGGTATGGACGAAGCGCACGTGAGGCGCGCCGGCGAGCTAGCGGAGCGCCTCTTGGAAGCTCAGCTAGTCCGCATCTGACCATGCGCGCCAAGCGCTCTCGACGGCGCTGGCTAAATCATGTCTTGATTCCCAACCTAGTTCGTCACGTATCAGCCCCGGGTCGGCAACTACTTGGGCGGGGTCACCAGGCCTCGGCGCGGTGATGTCGCACGAGAATTCGATGCCTGTCACCTGTCGTGTCGCGGTCATGACCTCGAGGACGCTAGTGCCGGTACCGGTACCGACGTTATATGTGTCGGCTAAGTCGGTGGTGACCATATGGTTGATGACGGCTACGTGCGCATCCGCAACGTCCTCGACATGGACGTAGTCGCGGATGCACGTTCCGTCTGGAGTCGGATAGGTATTGCCGTAGACCTTGGGACGCACACCCGAGGTGATCGCCCTGAATACCCTTGGAATCAAATTGTTCTCGCCTCGGTCGGCCATCCTCGGTTCGGCGGTACCGGCCACATTGAAATATCGCAGCGCCGACCAGCTGATCCGATGCGCCGCCGCGACGTCGCGAATCATCTGCTCGCCCATCAATTTCGTCCAACCGTACGGCGACGATGGAACGGTCGGCGAGGTCTCGATCACCGGGCTGTCCGAAACGACTCCGTAAACCGCTGCGCTAGAGGAGAACAGAATGCGCGTTGTTCCGGCGGCGACCATTGCGGACAGCACCCTATGCATGCCGATTACGTTTTCGTTGTAGTACTTCAGTGGATCAGCAATGGACTCTTCCACGGCCTTCTTTGCTGCGATGTGCACGACGGCCTCCGCGGAATGTGCACGCAATGACGATTCGACGAAGCCGTCATCGAGCACAGAACCAACGAACAGCGCAATGTCAGAAGCGAGGCGGCTACGACTTCCGGTGGAGAGGTCGTCGAGGGCGGCGACGTTATGCCCCGCCTGCTGCAGCGCCCTGACTACGTGTGCTCCAATGTATCCTGCTCCACCCGTCACCAAGACTCTCACCGCAAACTCCTAGGGCTGAACGCGATGCGATTGAGGGCCGACGGCATCATTCATGAGACCACATCGAGCAACCCAGGGCGGCCACCAGCAGAACGCAAACTCCCAGACGTGGGAAACCGCCGTCTGGCCGGAGGCGATCAACGCTGCGATGCGCAGTGAAGAATCCGACTGTGTCGGGAGAAGACAAACCAGCTGGCCTCGCGTCGAGGTTCTGGGTCATCGTCAAACGATCACCGGGCGGCGATCAGCGATCGAGGCGTAGTTGGCCACACTGACTGTTACCAACTACGCCGAAATCACTCGTTACACGTCGAAGTACAGCGCAACCTCGTACGGATGCGGCCGGATCTGGATCGGCATGATCTCGTTCTCCCGCTTGTAGGAGATCCAGGTCTCGATCAGGTCCTCGGTGAACACGCCGCCCTCGGTGAGGTAGTCGTGGTCCTCTTCGAGCTTGTCGATGACCGCCGACAGCGAGGTGGGCGCCTGCGGGATGTTGGCGGCCTCTTCCGGCGGCAGCTCGTAGAGGTCCTTGTCGACCGGCGTCAGCGGCTCGATCTTCTTCTTGATCCCGTCGATACCTGCCATCAGCATCGCCGCGAACGCCAGGTACGGGTTGCCCGAGCTGTCCGGGCAGCGGAACTCGAGGCGCTTGGCCTTCGGGTTGTTGCCGGTGATCGGGATACGCACACACGCCGACCGGTTGCGCTGGCTGTACACCAGGTTGATCGGCGCCTCGTAGCCCGGAACCAGCCGCTTGTAGGAGTTCACCGTCGGGTTGGTGAACGCCAGCAGCGACGGCGCGTGGTGCAGGATGCCGCCGATGTAGTGGCGGGCGAGGTCGGACAGTCCCGCGTAGCCGGACTCGTCGTGGAACAGCGGCTGGCCGTCCTTCCACAGCGACTGGTGCGCATGCATACCGGAGCCGTTGTCACCGAACAGCGGCTTGGGCATGAACGTGACCGTCTTGCCGGCCTGCCAGGCGGTGTTCTTGATGATGTACTTGAACAGCAGCACATCGTCGGCCGCATGCAGCATGGTGTTGAACTTGTAGTTGATCTCGGCCTGGCCCGCGGTGCCGACCTCGTGGTGGCCACGCTCGAGCACGAAGCCCGCGTTCTGCAGGTTGGTCGCCATCTGGTCGCGCAGGTCGACGTAGTGGTCGTAGGGCGCGACGGGGAAGTAGCCGCCCTTGGGCCGGACCTTGTAGCCGCGGTTGGGGCTTCCGTCGGCCTCCAGCGGCTCACCGGTGTTCCACCAGCCCGACTCCGAGTCCACCTCGTAGAAGGTGCCGTTGATCCGCGAGTCGAAGGTCACCGAGTCGAAGATGTAGAACTCGGCCTCGGCGCCGAAGTACGCGGTGTCGGCGATGCCAGTGCTGGCCAGGTAGTTCTCCGCCTTGCGGGCGACGTTGCGGGGATCGCGCGAGTAGGCCTCGCGGGTGAACGGATCGTGCACGAAGAAGTTCATGTTCAGCGTCTTGGCGGCGCGGAACGGGTCGATGCGTGCGGTCTCGGGATCCGGAAGCAGCATCATGTCGGATTCGTGGATCGACTGGAACCCGCGAACCGACGAGCCGTCGAAGGCCAGGCCGTCCTCGAAGACGTCCTGGGTGAAGGCCGAAGCCGGGATCGAGAAGTGCTGGACGACGCCGGGCAGATCGCAGAATCGGATGTCGACGTACTCGACTTCCCCGTCCTTGATGAGCTTGAGAATGTCGTCGGCCGTCTTTTCTGCCACTGAGTTGTCTCCTTTATCCAGTAACTCGCGGGTTGACGCTAAGGACACGATGTTGCACGGTCGTCAACCGAATGTTGCGCTGAAGTTACGCAATCACATCAGGGCCAGTCGCCGGCGGCCAATGGACTTCTTTCGAGTCCCATATCCTTCAGTGTATGGCCCGCACACTCGGGTCCTGGCTGTCGGGACCGGATCCGACCAGCGACGCGGGACCCAACGACTATCCCGGCAAGCGCCTCGGTCTACCGGAGACCGGCCCGGGGTCCATCGCCCGGTTCGGCAGGCGAATCGGCGCGCTGATGCTCGACTGGTTCATCGCATACGGGCTGGTGGGGCTCGCCGTGAACCTCGGATTCATCAGCAAGGACGCTTTCCTGTATTCGCCACTGGGGTCGACGTCCATCGCGGTGGTGTGGCTGGTGCTCGGCATCATCTCGGTGCGGTTGTACGGCTTCACCCCCGGACAGTGGGCGCTCGGGCTGCGGGTCGCCTCGATCGACCACCGCCAGCACGTCGGTGTTGGCCGTGCCGCGGTGCGCGGGCTGCTGGTGTTCTTCGTCATACCCGCGCTGTTCACCGATAGGGACTTCCGCGGTTACCAGGACCGCTTCAGCAACACGGCGGTGGTCCGGCGCTGACCGCTCCGAAGGTCACGCCTCGTGGCGGATCTGGCCGTTCATCATCGTCATCGTGACGTTCGCTCCGGCGATGTCGTGCGGGTCGATCGCGAAGATGTTCTCGCTCACGACGATCATGTCGGCGAGCTTGCCGACCTCGAGTGAACCCACCTTGTCGTCCATCCGGATCTGATAGGCCGCGTCCAGCGTGTTGGCGTGCACCGCCTCCGCGACGGTCAGCCGTTGGTTCGCGGGCGCCAGCACCGGCGCATCCGGTTGGCCGATCAGCTGACGGGTGACACCGATCTGGATCGCATCGAGTGGTTTGTAGGTCGAGAAGTAGCCCGCGGCCGGCCAGTCGGTGCCCAACGAGATGCGCCCGCCCGACTTCAACACGTCTTGGGGGCGATACATCAGGTCCTTTCGTGGTGGCCCGTAGCGGGCAGCCATGTTCTGCAGCGTGTCCGGATCGGCGGACATCCAGTTGGCCGAGAACTGGGCGACGACTCCGAGTTCGCCGAAGCGCCGGCTGTCGGGGTCCTCGACGTAGACCAGGTGCGCGATCGCGTGCCTGCGGTCGCGCGGGGGATTGGCGGCCGCGGCGCGCTCGATCGCATCGAGGGTGACGCGGGCGGTGCGTTCCCCGCAGGCGTGTACATGCACGTCGAAACCCGCGGCGTCGATCTGACCGATGAGCTGGTGCCACTGCTGCTCGGTGAACGGGGATCCGCCCGTGGAATCGGGTTTGTCCGCATAAGGCTCGATGAGCCATGCGGTGTATCCGCCCTGGGTTCCGTCGCCGACGATCTTGACGACGTCGGCGCGCACCAAATCGGTCGAGAACCGATCCCTGATGTCGGTGATCGCCTGTACGACGTCGTCCACCGGCGCCGATCGCACGCTGTACGAGGCAACCACGCGGAACGGCAGCTGACCGCGGTTCTCGACGTCGGTGTACAAGCCGATCAGCGCGCCCTGGTCCGAGCCGATGGGTGGCACGCCGGCGTCGAACACCGACGTGATGCCGGCCGCGGATGCCTTCGGCAGCCATTCTTCGAGCAGCCGCCCCATGGTCTGCGGTGAGATCGGCTCGATCGCATCGACGAGACCGAGAACGGCGTTGACCTCGAGCACATATCCGGTCGGATCGCCGTTGCCGTCGCGTACGTAGTAGCTGAAACCCGGAATCGGATCGGGGGTGTCGCGGCCGACGCCTGCGATCTCGAGCGCCTTGCTGTTGGCCCACAGGCTGTGCCCGTCGATGGCGAAGAAGAAGCCCGGCCGGTCGGGCAGCACGCGGTCGAGGTCGGCGCGACTAGGTCCGTCAGGACCGAACATGTCCACGCGCCAACCGAATCCACGCACCGGTCCCGTCGGGTGCTGTTTCGCGTACTGCTCGATCGCGGCCAGCGCGTCGGCGCCCGTGGGCACCTGCAGGTCGACACCCGAGATGAGGAAGGCGCCGAGGAAGGGGTGGGTGTGGCCCTCGACGAAGCCGGGCATCAGCAGCCGACCCTGCAGATCGACCACCCGGGTGTCGGGACCGACGAGCGCCATCGCGCCCGCCTCGTCGCCGACGTGGGTGATGGTGTTGCCCCGCACCGCCACCGCCTGCGCCCAGTGCGCCGGGCCTGCGACGGTGTAGATCGGGCCGTTGCGGAACACGTAGTCGGCCGCGCCGTCGGTAGCCGAGGCGTCGGAGCCGCTCCCGGACGGGTCGCTCCGAGAGCAGGCGCTGGCCGCGGTCGCGGCGACGACCACCGCGCCCGCGCGCAACACGGTCCGTCGATTCGCGAAATAGCCTGCCCATTCGCAGGCGGTGCACATACCGCGCGTCCGGCCGAAGCCGCCCTACCGCCGCCTCACCGTGCGCTGCACGCCCCGCATCTTGGCCTGCGCCGGCAGCGGGCCCTTGGGCATCGCGGCGGGCCCGACCTTGGTGCCCAACGCCGCCAGCCGCGACTCCAGCGCGTCCAACTGCTTGACGGTGATGTTGGCGGGCAGCTTGTTCAGGTGGCGCTCCAGTTTGGCCAGCGGTACTTCACCCTCGCCGTTGCCGATGATGACATCGTAGATCGGGGTGTCGCCGACCAGTCGAGCCGTGCGCTTCTTCTCCTGCGCCAGCAGCGGCCGCACGCGCGACGGCGACCCCTCACCGACGAAGATGACTCCCGGCCTGCCGATCACCCGGTGCACCGCGTCGAAGTGGCCCGTCGCCGCGACACCGGGCGTCACTCGCCATTTGCCCCGCATGTTGTCCAGCGCCCAGGCCGCTGCGCCCGTCTGGCCCTCGGCCTTGCTGTACACCGACTTCTGCGCGCGCCTGCCGAAGATGATGAATGCGACCAGCGCCCCGAGCACAATGCCCAGCGGGATCATCATGTAGGTGGTGAAGCCGCCCGCGAAGATGCCGAGCGCCACCGAAGCGGCGACGATCAGCACAAATGCGCCGATCATGTACGGCAGCAGACGCTTGTCCTCTTTGCGCTGAATCTGGAACGCCTGCCACAGCTGGCTGCGGCGCTGTTTGGACGCCGCCTTACGAGCCGCCTTGGCTTCGGCCTTCGCAGCCTTCAGTGCCTTTGGATCGCGGGTTTTCGCCATTGCTTCAGGATACGGACGCCGATTTGGCCTGGGCGTACAACCGACCCGCACGATACGACGAGCGCACCAGCGGTCCGGCCAGCACACCGGCGAAGCCGAGGCGCTGCGCGAACTGCTCATGCTCGACGAACTCGTCGGGGTGCACCCAACGCTCCACCGGGTGGTGGCGCACCGAGGGCCGCAGGTACTGGGTGATCGTGACGATGTGGCAGCCCGCGTCGTACAGATCGGTCAGCGCGGCCCGCACCTCCTCGGGCGTCTCGCCCATCCCGAGGATCAGGTTCGACTTCGTCACCAGCCCGAAGTCGCGCGCCGCGGTCAGCACGTCGAGGCTGCGTTCGTAGCGAAACGCGGGCCGGATGCGCTTGAAGATCCGCGGGACCGTTTCGACGTTGTGCGCCAACACTTCTGGACGGGACTCGAACACCTGCTGCAGCAGGTTCGGCTCACCGTTGAAGTCGGGGATCAGCAACTCGACACCGGTGTTCGGGTTGAGCGCCTTGATCGCACGCACCGTCTCGGCGTACAGCCACGCCCCACCGTCGGGCAGGTCGTCGCGGGCCACACCGGTCACGGTCGAGTAGCGCAATCCCATCGCCTGCACGCTCTCGGCGACGCGGCGGGGCTCGTCGCGGTCGAGTTCGGCCGGCTTGCCGGTGTCGATCTGGCAGAAATCGCAGCGACGGGTGCACTGCTCACCGCCGATCAGGAACGTGGCCTCGCGGTCCTCCCAGCATTCGAAGATGTTGGGGCAGCCGGCCTCTTCGCAGACCGTGTGCAGACCCTCGCGCTTCACCAGCGCCTTGAGTTCCTGGTACTCCGGGCCCATCTTGGCGCGGGTCTTGATCCACGGCGGCTTGCGCTCGATCGGCGTCTCGGCGTTGCGGACCTCGAGACGCAGCAGCCGCCGGCCTTCCGGAGCCGCATGGCCGGCGACATTGGATGAAGGAACGACAGTCACTACGTCAACGCTACCTCTAGCCGACCGTCGAGCGCATCGCACACGGCGTCGGCCACCCGGTCGATGACGTCGGAGACCGCGACGCGGCGCCCCAGTTCGGCTGCCAGCGAAGTCACCCCGGCGTCGGCGATGCCGCACGGCACGATCGCGTTGAACGCCAACAGGTCACAGTCGCAGTTGAGCGCGAATCCGTGCAGGGTGGTCGCCCGCGACACCCGGATGCCGATGGCGCCGATCTTGCGGGCCGGGCCGTTCTCATCGGCAGCGACCCACACTCCGGAGCGGCCCTCCACCCGGCCGGTCGGCACACCGAGGTCGGTGCAGACCTTGATCAACGACTCCTCGAGCCGTCGCACGAAGTTGACGACGTCGAGCGGTTCGGCAAGGCCGATGATCGGATAGCCGACGAGTTGGCCGGGGCCGTGCCAGGTGATCTTTCCGCCGCGGTCGGTGTCGATGACGGGAGTGCCGCCGGTCCCGGCGTTCGGCCGCTCCTCGGCGAGCGTGCGCCGCCCGGCGGTGTACACCGGCGGGTGCTCGAGCAGCAGCAGGGTGTCCGGGCCGCCCGCCACGCGCTGGTCGGCGATCGCTCGTTGCAGCTGCCAGGCGTTCTCGTAGTCGACCGAACCGAGTCGGCGCACCTCGACCGGCACTGTCGCCGACCGGATCGAATGCGTCATGACCTCGACGCTACTCCGGGCGCGCGGTGGCGAACGCCAACGCTTCACCAATGGTGTTGTGGTGGAAAACGAATCCGGCCCGCTCGAGCGCGGCGGGGATGGCGCGTTGACCGCCGAGCAAACCCTCGTCGGCGAACTCGCCCATTGCCGCGCGCAACGCGAACCCGGGCACCATCAGCGGTGTCGGGCGGTTGACCGCGCGGCCCAACGCCGTGGTGAACTCGGCGTTGGTGACCGGCGCCGGGCCGGTGAGGTTCACCGGACCCGACAGCTCGTCGTGCGATATCGCGAACAGCAGCGCGCGGATCTCGTCCTCGAGGCTGATCCACGGCATGTACTGGCGCCCGTTGCCCAGCCGAGCGCCAAGCCCCAGGGAGAACAGCGGCTTGAGCCTGCCGAGCATGCCTCCGGCCTGTGCCAGCACCAGCCCCGAGCGCACGAGCACCACCCGGGCGCCGTCCTGGCGAGCGGGCCAGGTGGCGGCTTCCCAGTCCACGCACAAGTGGGCGAGGAACCCGTCACCTGCAGGGGCGGTCTCGTCGGCGATCTGGGACCCGGTGTCGCCGTAGTAGCCGACCGCGCTGGCGTTGACCAGCACCGGAACCCCGGCCTCGGCGACTGCGGTGGCCAACACCTCGGTCGGGCCGATGCGGCTGTCACGCAGGCTCTGCTTGAAGGCGCCCGACCATCGCTTCTCCCCGACGTTGACCCCGCACATGTTGACCACGGCGTCCACCCCGGCCAGCATCGCCGGGTCGAATTCGCCGGTGTCGGGGTTCCAGAACACCTCGTCGGCGTTCGACGGTGCGCGCCGGACGATGCGCAGCACACGGTGGTCGGTGGCGCGCAACGCGTAGACCAGAGCCGTGCCGATCAGACCGGACGATCCCGCGATCGCGATGACGGGTTCGGACACGAGATTCTCTAGAGGCGTTCTAGAGGCCCAGATCGGCCTCGAATGCGCCCTCTTCTAGGCGACGCTTGATGGTGGTCAGGAAGCGCCCCGCATCGGCACCGTCGATCAGCCGGTGGTCGTATGTCAGCGGCAGGTAGCACACCGAACGCACACCGATCGACTCGTTGCCGAACTCGTCGGCGATCACCCTCGGCCGCTTGACGATCGCGCCGGTTCCCAGCATCGCCGCCTGCGGCGGCACCAGGATCGGCGTGTCGAACAGCGCGCCCTGACTGCCGATGTTGGTGATGGTGAACGTGCCGCCGGACAGCTCGTCGGGCTTGAGGTCACTTGACCTGGCGCGCGCGGCGATGTCGGAGATCGCGCGGGCCAGCCCGGCCAGCGACAGGTCACCGGCGTTCTTGATCACCGGCGAGAGCAGACCCTGCTCCGTGTCGACCGCAATACCGAGATGCTCGGCGTCGTAGTAGGTGATCTCCTTGGTTTCCTCGTTGTAGCTGGCGTTGACATTGGGATGCGCCTTGAGCGCGTCGATGACGGCGACGGCGATGAACGGCAGGTACGTCAGGTTGACGCCCTCGCGTTCGGCGAACCCCGCCTTCGCCCGCGCCCGCAGCGACACGATCCTGGTCATGTCGACCTCGTGGGTCTGCGTCAATTGCGCTGTCGCCTGCAGGGATTCGCGCGTCTTCTTCGCAGTCAGCTGCCGGATCCGGGTGGCCTTCTGGGTGGTGCCGCGCAGGTGTGCGAGCGACGCCGCCGACGCGTCGGCATCCGCGGGCGCTTTCGCCGCCGCGGGCGACCTGCCCGGGGTCTCGGCCGCCTGTTCGGTCGACGCCGCCGGTTTCTTGCCGGCCTCCGCGGCCGCGAGCACGTCCTGCTTGCGGATGCGGCCGCCGACCCCGGTGCCCTTCACGCTGGCGAGGTCAACGTTGTTCTCCGCGGCCAACTTTCGCACCAACGGGGTGACGTAGGGCCCGGACTCGCTTGCCGGCTGCGGTTCGGACTTGGACTCGGATTTGGGTTCGGGCTTCGGTTCCGGCTTCGGTTCCGGCTTGGACTCCTGCGCCGGTTCCGGCTTCTTGTCTTCCTTCGGTTCCGGCTTCTTCTCTTCCTTGGGTTCGGGCTCAGGTTCCGGTTCCGGTTCCTGCTCCGGCTCCGGCTCCGGCTCTGGCTCTGGCTCCGGTTCGGGCTCGGCTTCTGCGTCGGCATCACCGATCTTGGCCAGCTCGCCGCCCACCTCGACGGTGTCGTCCTCTTCGGCGGTGATCGAGATCAAGGTGCCCGCCACGGGCGACGGAATCTCGGTATCAACTTTGTCGGTCGACACCTCGAGCAGCGGTTCGTCGACCTCGACGCTGTCGCCGACCTTCTTCAGCCAGCGGGTCACGGTGCCTTCGGTCACCGACTCGCCGAGTTCGGGCATCAGGACCGGCGTCGACTTACCCGAAGACTCACCCGAGGACTTCGCGGCGGGCTTTTCCTCGTCCTTGTCGTCGGGCTCGGGCTCGTCTTCGGTCTCTTCGGCTGCGGGCTCGGGCTGCGCGGCCGGTTCCTCGGCGGGCTTCTCCTCCTCGGCGGGCTGCTCGCCGTCGGACCCTTGATCCTCGTCGTCCGACGCTTCCTCGGAGTCGTCGGATCCTCCGGAGTCGCCGTCGTCGGCATCACCGATGACCGCCAACTCGCCGCCCACCTCGACCGTGTCGTCCTCCTGGGCGATGATCTTCTTCAGCACACCGGAAGCGGGCGCGGGGATCTCGGTGTCGACCTTGTCGGTGGAGACTTCGAGCAATGGCTCATCTTGTTCGACCGTGTCACCCTCTTGCTTGAGCCATCGGGTGACAGTCCCCTCGGTAACGCTCTCACCGAGTGCGGGCATCTCAACGGTGATGGCCATGTGATTGACTACCTCGCTCCCTTGAACGGTCGTCAGTCGTGCTGGGTGATTGTCTGCATACCCATCCTGTCACGTCCGGACGCGCAGTTCGCCGCAGACCGTCCGACCCACTGTTCTGGCACTATCGAAAAGAGATGATCGGAGGGAGCGCGGACGCGAGTGGGAGTCCTCGACAGGTTTCGGCGCGGAAAGCGTAAAGGCAGGGGTTCGGGTGCCGACCCCGCCGCCGATCTGAACTATCTCCGGCAGTGGGTCGCCACGCACACCGGCGTCGAAGCGTTCGTCGAACCGAAGACCACCGTCACCGACGTCACCGTGGTACTGGTCGCCGCCGACGGGGAATGGACGCGGCGACGCGCCGGGGGAGACGCCGGCGCGCGGCGGCTGTCCGACCGACTGAAGATCCCGGTGTACGACGTGCAGAAAGTCGGCTATCCGCAGCGGATGCGGGACTACGACGAGAAGCGCCGCATCGAGCGTCGGCGCGCTGCTCGACGGGAACTCGACGAGCGCTGACGAACGCTTGCGTGTGGGGGTGCCTCCACCCGGAGGGTAGGGGGAGAACGGAAGGCACTGATACGGTACCGGCGGTTCCGCCAAGTCACGGGAGGTGCGATGGGGGACATCGCTACGCGGTTCGTCGACAGCACCGACGACGTGCGAATCGCCGTCTACGAAGAAGGCGATCCGCAGGGGCCGCCCCTGGTCCTCGTGCACGGGTGGCCCGACTCGCATGTGCTGTGGGACGGCGTTGTGCCCTTGCTGTCCGACCGGTTCCGCATCGTGCGGTATGACAATCGCGGTGTCGGGAACTCGATTGGGCCCAAACGGGTTTCGGCCTACCGCATGTCTGCGTACGCGGATGACTTCGACGCGGTCGTCGCCGCGGTGAGCCCCGGCGAGCCGGTGCACGTGCTTGCCCACGACTGGGGCTCGGCGGCCATGTGGGAGTACCTGGCCCGCCCCGGTGCCGGCGACCGGGTCGCGTCGTTCACCTCGATCTCCGGTCCCAGCATCGACCATCTCAACGCCTTCGTCACCAGCAGCCTGTTGCGCCCGTGGCGTCCGCGCCGATTCGTCCGTGCCCTGACCCAGTTCCTGTCCTTCGCCTACATGGGCCTCTTCTCGATCCCGGTGCTCGCACCGCTGGCGGTGCGTGGCTTCGTCGCGAACCTGGTGCGCCAGATCCTGTTGGTGCGCGACGGCATCCCGCGTGAGCAGTTGCACCATTCCGCGACCTACAAGGCCGACGCCGCGAAGAGCGTCAAGGTTTACGGCGCCAACTATCTGCGGTCGATGAAGCCCGGGCGCCGCGATCACTACGTCGACGTCCCGGTGCAGATCATCGTCAACACCAAAGACCCGTTCGTGCGGCCGCACGTCTACGACGACACGAAGAAATGGGTGGCTCGGCTGTGGCGGCGCGACCTTGCCGCCGGGCACTGGTCGCCGATGTCGCATCCGCGAGCCATCGCCCTGTCCGTCGAACAGCTCGTCGACTTCCTCGGCGGCAAGCCACCCGCGCGTGAACTCCTGCGCGCGCAGGTCAGCAACCCGCGCGAATACTTCAGCCACACACTGGTTTCCGTCACAGGCGCTGGTAGCGGCATCGGCCGTGCGACGGCGCTGGCATTCGCCCGCGAGGGCGCTGAAATCGTGGTCAGCGATATCGACGAGGGCACCGCGAAGGAGACCGCGGCCCACGTCGCCGCGCGCGGCGGAGTCGCGCACGCCTACACCGTGGACGTGTCGGACGCAGAGTCCGTCGAGCGGTTCGCCGAAAAGGTGTGCGCAGAACACGGGGTGCCCGACGAGTCGTGGTCAACAACGCAGGCGTCGGGCACGCGGGCATGTTCTTCGACACCCCGCGCGAGGAGTACGACCGCGTGCTGGCCATCAACTTCGGCGGAGTCGTCAACTGCTGCAGGGCCTTTGGGCGCAGGATGGTTGACCGCGGACTTGGCGGGCACGTCGTCAACATCTCCTCGATGGCCGCGTACTCACCGCAACAGTCGATGAACGCCTATGCCACGAGTAAGGCGGCGGTCTTCATGTTCGGCGACTGCCTGCGCGCCGAACTGGACCAGGCGGGAGTCGGGCTGACCACGGTGTGCCCCGGCGTCATCGACACCAACATCGTGCACACCACCCGGTTCGACATACCCGCCGCCAAGCGGGAGCAGGCCGAAGCCCGTCGCGCGCAGCTCGAGAAGGCGTTCTCCCGGCGGCGGTACGGTCCGGACAAGGTCGCCAACGCGATCGTGTCGGCGGTCAAGAAGAACAAGCCCATCCGCCCCGTCGCCCCGGAGGCCCACATCGTCTACGGCGTCGCACACCTGCTTCCGCAGGTGATGCGCAGCGCCGCGCGCGGCAAGGTCGTCTAGCGGTCCCGAGACCGACGAGCGCCGAGACCGATCGGCCCCGAGACCGACGAGCGCCGAGACCGACGTTCTGGCGGATTTTTGCGCCGAAAAGCCGCCATTTCGTCGGCCTCACGGGAGTTGATCAGCCGCTCGCGGCTATGTCCTCGAGGACCGCGAACATCGTCCGCGTCGGCACACCCGTGCCGCCCTTACCCGTGTAGCCCCACGGCCCTCCGGTGTTGTACGCCGGGCCCGCGATGTCGATGTGGGCCCACTGCACACCGTCCGGCACGAACTCGCGCAGATAAGTGCCCGCCACGAGCATGCCGGCATAGCGCGAACCGCTGACGTTGGCGAGGTCGGCGACCGTGGACTTCAGATCGTCCTTGAGTTCCTCGGGCAATGGCATCGCCCAGGCGTTCTCGCCGACCGACTGCGAAATAGTGGCCACCCGGTCGCGAAACTCGTCGCTGCCCATGACGCCCGGCGTCCGGGCGCCGAGGGCGACGGTCTGGGCGCCGGTCAGCGTCGAAGTCTCGATCAGATAGTCCGGCTTGTCCTCACCCGCGCGCACGATCGCGTCGGCCAGGATCAGCCTGCCTTCGGCGTCGGTGTTGAGCACCTCGACCGTGATGCCGCCGTACTGCGTCAACACGTCACCGGGACGCTGCGCGGTTGCCGACGGCATGTTCTCGGCCATCGGCACCGTGGCGATCACGTCGATCGGCAGCTTCTGCTTGGCCGCCAGCACCACCGTGGCGATGACGGCCGCCGCACCGCCCATGTCGGAGGTCATGTGGTGCATGTTCGCCGCGGGCTTGATCGAGATGCCGCCGGTATCGAACGTGATTCCCTTGCCGACCAACGCGACACGTTTGCCTTTACGCTTGGCGCCCTTGTGGGACAGCCGCACCAGCCTCGGTGGCCGCGACGAACCCTTGCCGACGCCGATGATGCCGCCGTAACCGGCCTTCTCCAGCGCCTTCTCGTCGAGGACCTCGACCGATAGTCCCACCGCCTCGCCCAACGCCTTTGCGCGCCGGGCGAACTCGTCGGGAAACAGGTGGCTGGGGGGAGTGTTGACGAAATCGCGGGCGGTGGCCACCGCGGTGGCGATGTCCGCTGCACGTTGTGCGGCCGCTTTGGTGGTCGACTTCGTGTCCGAGGTCAGGGCGGTGATCTCGCGGAGGCCGGCGTCTTTGGGTGCGGTCTTGTCGCTGCGGAAGTCGCTGAACCGGTATGCCCCCAGAATCAGGCCCTCGACCGCCGCCGCGAGGCCCACGCCCGACAGCGTGGTCAGCACTGACTCGGTGCCGTTGAGCGAGCGCGCCGCCACCCCGGCCGCGCGGCGGATGACATCGGCCGGATACCCGTCCCGTCGCTTACCGAGCCCGACGGCCAGCACGCTGCCCACCGGAAGCGACGGTGCGACGACGCGCGTGACCTGCTCGCAGCCGCCCTTGGCGTTCAGCGCCGCCAGCGCGGACTCGATCTCGGCGACCGCCGCGGCGTGGAGGGACGGGTTGGGCACCACCTTCACCTCTGAGTCGTCGTCCCCGTTCACCACGGGAACGACCAGCACCGAGCCATCGGCTTTGCGTTTGGGCAGCGACGTGCTGACGGTGACGGTCGGGGTCTGATATCCGGGGGTTGCAGGGCTCACGAAACCCAACCCTAGCTTCAGGAGCCGGTGTGAAGGTCGTAGGCCGTGACCGGGCCCTCGAACCCCTTGAGCGTCAAGGGTTCCAGCTGGACCGCAGGGTGATCGGGCAGCGCATCGCGCACATCGTGCCCGGCGAGTATCTGGCCGGGCGCCGCCGCGCTGACCAGTCGGGCTGCCAGGTTGACGGGGGTGCCGAAGTAGTCGCCTCCGATCGAGAGCACCAGCCCATACCCCAGGCCGGCACGAACCCCCAGGCCGCTCTCGCGCGCCCCGGAATACTCGACCAGGTCGGTCGCGGCCTTGACCAGCTGCTCCGGGCTGGAGTTCACCCACATCACCTCGTCGCCGATGAACTTGACCACCCGGCCGCCGTCGCCGTGCACCACGTCGCTGACCGCGCCGCTGAACTCGACCAGCAGATCCGACAGCTCCGTCGGGCTCAGCCGCTGGGTCAGCACCGTGAACCCCGACAGGTCGGCGAACCCGACGCCGCAGGTCACCATCGCCGACGCGTCGTGAATGACGTCCTCGAAGTAGGCCCTGGCGCTGGTGATGTGGTGGCGCCACACCGCATCCATCAGCGCCGAGATTCCGGGCACCAGCGCGGCGACCGAACGGTAGGCGCGCGCGGTGGTCAGCTCGTCGTGGGTGTGCGTCATCAACAGATCGGGCTGCGCGAGCCGGATCATCGTTCCGCTGGCCTCGGCGAGGCGCGCCATCGTCGCACCGATGATCCGGAGGAAGTTGAGCGCGGCGTCGGAGCCGGTCACCGCGCTGATCGTCCGCCACGACGCCAGCGCGTCGACGTCGGCGCGGCTCAGCGCGGGCACGTCGGGGCCGGCGACGCGCAGACCGAGCGCCTGCCAGGCGTGGGCGAGGTCGGCGAGGTCGACGCCGAGTTGTTCGGCGGCCGCCCGCAGGGTGTAGGTGGGAGGCCCCGACCACTGCAGGACGTCGCCGGCCAGACCGAAGAGCCGGCCGCGGCGTTCGGCCTCGACCATCTCCTCGGCGGAAAAGCCCAGCGAGTCGAGGTAGGCGATCAGCCCGGCCCGCGCATGGGCGTCGGCGATCCCGGCGGCTTGCAGCGCGTCGAGGTCGACCACCTGCACAAGTGTGCCAACTTCGCGGCCCCATTAGGGTGGATCGGCGTGACGCACGGTGAGATGAACGAGGTGTCCAAGGGCCCGCTGGAAGACCGCCACCGCGAACTCGGAGCGAACTTCGCCGAGTTCGGCGGCTGGCTGATGCCCGTTTCGTACGCGGGAACGGTCAGCGAGCACAACTCGACGCGCACCTCCGTCGGGCTGTTCGACGTCAGCCATCTGGGCAAGGCGCTGGTGCGCGGTCCGGGCGCCGCCGATTACATCAACTCCGCGTTCACGAACGACCTGCGCCGGATCGGCCCCGGCAAGGCGCAATACACGTTGTGCTGCAACGACTCCGGCGGGGTGATCGACGACCTGATCGCCTACTACGTCTCCGACGACGAAATCTTCCTGGTGCCCAACGCCGCCAACACCGCCGCGGTCGTCGACGCGCTGCGGGAGCGGGCGCCTGCAGGCCTGACTATCACCGACGAACACCGGTCATACGCGGTGCTTGCGGTTCAGGGACCAAAATCGGCCGAGACGGTCGGCGCGTTGGGCTTACCCACCGACATGGACTACATGGGCTACGCCGACGCGGAGTTCGCCGGCGTACCCCTGCGGGTCTGCCGCACCGGCTACACCGGCGAACACGGTTACGAGCTGCTGCCGCCGTGGGACAGCGCGGGCGTGGTCTTCGACGCACTGCTCGAGGCCGTCACCGCCGCCGGTGGCGAGCTCGCGGGGCTGGGGGCGCGCGACACCCTGCGCACCGAGATGGGTTATCCGCTGCACGGCCACGAACTGTCGCCGGACTTCTCGCCGCTGCAGGCCCGCTGCGGGTGGGCCATCGGCTGGCGCAAGGAGGCGTTCTGGGGGCGCGACGCGCTGCTTGCCGAGAAGGAAGCCGGCCCGCCCCGGCTGCTGCGCGGTGTGAAGGCCGTCGGGCGGGGAGTGTTGCGTGCCGATCTCACCGTGCTCGACGGTGATCGGCCCGTCGGAGTGACGACATCGGGAACCTTCTCTCCCACATTGAAAGTCGGCATCGGGCTGGCGTTGCTCGACACCGCGGCCGATATCGCCGACGGAGCCCGCGTCGCGGTCGACGTCCGCGGCCGCGCGGTCGAGTGCGAGGTGGTCAAGCCCCCGTTCGTCGCGGCAAAAACCCGGTAGCGCCCGGATATACAATCGGCGCATGACTGACGGCCCCCTCGAGTTCACGGTTGAGCGCAATGCGAACCGGGCGAGCGACGAGGTACGGGCGTCGATCCTGGCCGATCCAGGATTCGGCCGCTACCACACCGATCACATGGTCTCGATCGACTGGAAAAAGGACGGGACCGAGGGGGAAGGCTGGCACAACGCACGCGTGATCCCCTACGGCCCGATCGAACTCGACCCGTCGGCGATCGTGCTGCACTACGCGCAGGAGATCTTCGAGGGGCTCAAGGCCTACCGCTGGGCGGACGGCTCGGTCGTGTCGTTCCGGCCCGAGGCCAACGCGCGCAGGCTGCGGACGTCGGCGCGTCGGCTCGCCATTCCCGAACTGCCCGACGACGTCTTCATCGAGTCGCTGCGCCAGCTCATCGCGGTCGACGAGCAATGGGTCCCACCCGCCGGTGGTGAAGAGTCGCTGTATCTGCGGCCCTTCGTATTCGCCACCGAGCCAGGACTCGGTGTGCGGCCGGCGACCGAATACCGCTACATGGTCATCGCCTCGCCCGCCGGCGCCTACTTCACGGGCGGCATCAAACCGGTCTCCGTGTGGCTGTCCACCGAATACGTGCGGGCCTGCCCGGGCGGTACCGGCGCCGCCAAGTTCGGCGGCAACTACGCGGCTTCGCTGCTGGCCCAGGCCCAGGCCGCGGACAACGACTGCGACCAGGTGGTGTGGTTGGATGCCGCCGAACGCCGCTATGTCGAGGAGATGGGCGGGATGAACCTGTTCTTCGTCTTCGGCAGCGGCGGGTCGGCACGGCTGATCACCCCCGAGCTGAGCGGTTCGATCCTGCCCGGTGTCACGCGGGATTCGTTGCTGCAGTTGGCATCCGACGCTGGCTTTGCGGTCGAGGAACGCAAGATCGACGTCGACGAGTGGCAGAAGAAGGCGGCCGCGGGCGAGATCACCGAGGTGTTCGCGTGCGGGACCGCCGCGGTCATCACCCCCGTCGGCACAGTCAAGCACGCCGAGGGCGAGTTCACCATCGCCGACGGCGGGCCGGGGGAGATCACGATGGCGCTGCGTGACACGTTGACCGGGATCCAACGCGGCACCTTCGCCGATACGCACGGCTGGATGGCCCGGCTCGGCTGAGCCGGGCCACTCCGGCGACTTCAGCGGATCGCCAGCCCCAACGCCGTGATCACGGTCGTCACCTCGATCGCGGCGCCGAGCACGTCGCCGGTGATGCCGCCGAAGCGCCGCACGCAGTGCGCCACGAGCACCGCGCCGCACGCGAGCCCGACGACTACGGCCAGTGGCCCCTGCCAGAGCCGGGGACCCGCGAGCGCGGCCAACCCGGCGACGGCGCCCGTCCACGCGACGACCACCAACGCCGATTGCGTGCCCGCGACGCGAGCGCCCAGCACACTTCCCGCCGCCGCGGGCACGCCTCGACGGCACGCCAGCACCGCCGCCACCCGCCCCGCCATGACCGCCACCACCAGCCCGACGGCCGTCAGGCCGCCGAACGTGAAGGCCTGCGACAGGATCACCACGACCACCGCGGCAACGCCGAACGGGCCCGCCGAGCCGTCCCGCATCACCTCGAGGGCGCGCTGCGGCGGGCCGTAACAGCCCAAACCGTCGGCGGTGTCGGCGAGCCCGTCGATGTGCAGGGCACGCGTCGCGGCCACGACGGCGGCCACCGCCAGCACACCGGCCAGGGCTCCAGGCCCGAACGCCCACGACGCCGCCCACACCGTGGCCGCCGCCAGCCCGCCGACTGCCGCGCCGGCCACCGGCAACGCCGTCAACGCACCGCGACCGATCGCGACCGAACTCCGTACCGGTACGACGGTGCCGAACGCGAAAGCCCCTGCAAGCGAACGGATCACCGGTTAGTTCTCCTGGGTAACCTGCGTGACGCCGGCTTCGTCGAACGTCGCCATCGACGTCAGCGTGGCCACCGCCGCGCGCACGACGGGGAGTGCCACCGCGGCCCCGGTGCCCTCGCCGAGACGCATGCGCATGTCGACGATCGGCTCGAGTCCCAGCCGGTTCAGCGCCACCTCGTGGGCTGGTTCGGTGGACAGATGCCCGGCCTGCCACCACTGGCGGGCGCCGGGTGCCAGGCGTTCGGCCAGCAGTGCGGCCGCTGTCACCACCAGGCCGTCGAGCAGCACCGGCGTCCGCCGCACGGCCGCTTGCGCACAGAATCCGGCGATCGCGGCGAGATCGGCGCCGGCGCAGATACGCAGCAGCGCAACGGGATCGGTAAGGCTGTTGCGGCAGCGGTACAGCGCGTCACGGACGGCGGCGGCCTTGCGTGCCCAGCCCGCGTCGTCGACCCCGGTGCCTCGCCCGACCAGCACGACCGGCTCGGTGTCGGTGAGCGCCGCGATCAAAGTCGTTGCCGGGGTTGTGTTTCCGATGCCCATATCGCCCGCGATAAGCAGGTCGGCACCCGAATCGACCTCGTCGTCGACGACGCGGCGGCCGGCCTCGAGCGCGGCGGTGACCTCGTCGGCGCTCAACGCGTCCTCGACCGTGATGTCGCCGCTGCCCCGGCGTACCTTGTGCGCACCGATCGACGGCGAGTGCGGTTCTTCGGTGTCGACCGCGATGTCGACGACCCGCACGGTCGCGCCTGCGGCCTCGGCCAGCACGTTGATCGCCGCGCCGCCGGCGTCGAAGGTGGCGACCATCTGCGCGGTGACGCCCGACGGGTAGGCCGAAACTCCCGCCGAGGCGACGCCGTGGTCCCCGGCGAACACCACAAGGCGGGGGCGCTCAAGCGGCCGCGGCGGGCATACCCCCTGACATGACGCGATCCAGACCGCGAGGTCTTCGAGGCGGCCCAGGGAGCCTGCAGGTTTGGCCAGTTGGCCTTGGCGCGCACGGGCGGCGGCGGCGACCTCGGCGTCGGGTGGCTGGACCGCCGGAAAGTCCGTCACACCGGGTCCTTCACGGCCAGTGGCTGCCCGGCGATGACGAGCACGACCCGATCGCAGACCGTCGCGAGCCGTTGGTTGAGCGATCCCAGCTCGTCGGCGAAACGGCGACCGGCCGCCGTCGCCGGCACGACGGTCAGCCCCACCTCGGGGCTCACCACCGCCAGCGGAGCGGGGAAGCCGTCGACCGCGTCGAGCAGGTCGTCGACGTCCGCGGCGACCGAGCCGCCGGTCCATGCACCCGAGCGGTCCATCGCCGCTGCCAGCCATGTACCGATGTCATCGACCAGTGTTGCGGAGGGGTGCGCGCGTAATTGCGTTGCGACGTCGGTGGTTTCGACGGTGGACCACCGAGCCTGACGGCGCGATCGGTGGGCCGCCACCCGGGCCGCCCACTCGGGATCGTCGGTGGACGAAGGTCCGGTGGCCAGGTAGCACATCGGTTGCGCGTCGGTCGCCTCGCCGGCGAGCGCGGCTTCAGCCCATTGCGACTTACCCGATCGGATGCCGCCGAGCACCAGGGTGCGCACCGGGCTCAGGTGACCTTGTCGCCGCGGTTCACCTGCGGGCGCGGTGCGCGCATGCGACGCAACTGCGAGGCGCGGCTGGCCGCGTAGAAACCGAGCTTCCAGCCGCCTTCGGTGTTGTTCGGGAACTTCTCGTCGACCAGCCGGTTGACCCGACGGCCGAGGATGAAGCCGTCGATCACCATGATCAGCACCAGCACGAGCATCGCGGGGGAGAGCAGGCGCTGCACCTCGACCGAGGGCACCGCGAGCATCACGAAGATCAGGCCAAGGGCCGACGGCATGAACAGCCCGAGCACATTGCGCCGGGCGTCCACCACGTCGCGGACATAGCGGCGCACCGGTCCTTTGTCCCGGGGGAGCAGGTAGGCCTCTTCGCCGGCCATCATCTTCTCGCGGCGCTCGGTCATCTGCTCGCGGCGCGCCGCCTTCTCCTCGCGGCGCTCCTCACGGCTCATCGTGTTGCGCATCTCTTTGCGGCGGCGACGCGCTTCGGCGGCCGTCATCGGGGCGGGTGCCACCGGACCGCGCTTGCGGGCCGCCTGATCGCGCTTGGGGGTCGGCCTGCCTTTCGGTGGGGTGGTGCCTGCAGGCCGGGCGGTTTCCTGCGCTTCGGCGCCGGTGTTCTCCGACACATCGGCGCTCGACGCGTCGGCGGTCGGCTTGTCGTCTTTCTTGCGGCCCAGCAGCTTCACGCCTGCCAGGTTACTTCCGTCGCGAGGAGCGGTAGTGCCAGGGGAGGAGGCCTGGGGACAAACTCGGGAATAGCGTCGAGACGAGGTACCGTTGATTTGTACGCGCCACGACAATGAGGCCTACAGGAGACGTAATGACAGTTCAGGAAGAGTCGGCAGGAACCCCAGGGACGGCGACCGCCGCCCACGGCGTGACCCTGACCGACGCCGCTGCCGCGAAGGCCAAGGCGTTGCTGGACCAGGAGGGCCGCGACGACCTCGCCCTGCGCATCGCCGTGCAGCCGGGTGGGTGTGCCGGACTGCGCTACAACCTGTTCTTCGACGACCGGTCGCTCGACGGTGACCTGTCCGTGGAGTTCGGCGGCGTGAACCTGACGGTGGACCGGATGAGCGCACCGTATGTGCAGGGCGCGATCATCGACTTCGTCGACACGATCGAGAAGCAGGGATTCACGATCGACAACCCCAACGCCACCGGCTCGTGCGCCTGCGGCGACTCGTTCAACTGATTTCCGACCCAGTCGGTCAGTACTGACCTGACGTGCGTGGCAGGTAAGAACACACCAGGATTTCGTTGTCTTGGGCCAACAGCTGAGCGACGGCCTGCTGTTCGCGGGTGTCGTTCTGCCCTCGGCGCGATCCGCCCGCCGGCGTCACCCGCATGGTGAACAGCACCTGCGCCTGATGGGGCGAGGGCTGGACGATCTTGTCGATCGATATCACCTCGGCCTGCCTGTACTGCTTGCGGAACGCGTCACCCGACAGGCGCGCCAGCGCCAGATCCGAGCGCTTCTCCTTCACCGCATCGAACAGCCCACACAGGGTGTGGCGGGCGACGGTCTCGTCGTCGCCATTGGTCAGCGCATCCAGGTAGTCCTGGATGGCCGCCGTTGCCGAGGATTCGCTCAGCGCGTTCGAACTGGCCGGCTCCTCGTCCCCGCCCGCCATGGCGATGACCGCCACGACCGCTGCGACCAACGCGACCACGACCACCGCTGCCAGGACGATCGGCCAGCGCTTCTTCTTCCGGTACGGCACCGGCGGCGGCAGCATGCCCGGATACGCCGACGGCACATTTTCCGGATACGGAAGTGATTGCGGATACATTTGCGGGCCGGTCGGTCCAGCGCCGTATTCGGGCGGGTACGGGCCGGTCATAGATTTGCTCCCCCGAGATGTGGGTCGGAATGCGCCTGTCTACAGTTGCTGGCGGACTTTTGTACGCAGGTTAGCGCACTAGAATACCTAGGCGACTTAATAAATGAAGGGTGCAGTTCGTGACAATCGCGGTGACCGGATCGATTGCAACCGACCATCTGATGCGGTTCCCCGGGAAGTTCTCCGAACAGCTGCTCCCCGAACACCTGCAGAAAGTCTCGCTCAGCTTCCTGGTCGACGACCTCGTCGTGCACCGCGGCGGCGTGGCGGGCAACATGGCCTTCGCGATCGGTGTGCTCGGCGGTGACGTCGCACTCGTGGGCGCCGTCGGGCGCGACTTCGACGACTACCGCAGCTGGCTGGAGGCCGTCGGCGTCGACACCGAGTGCGTGCTGGTCTCCGAGACCGCCTACACCGCCCGGTTCGTCTGCACCACCGACGACGCCATGGCGCAGATCGCGTCGTTCTATCCGGGTGCGATGTCGGAGGCGCGCAACATCTCGCTGGCCGATCTGACGAAGCGGATCGGGCAGCCCGAGCTGGTGATCATCGGCGCCAACGACCCCGACGCGATGTTTCTGCACACCGAGGAGTGCCGCAAACTCGGCCTGCCCTTCGCCGCCGACCCCTCCCAGCAGCTGGCGCGGCTCTCCGGTGAGGAGATCCGCAGGCTGATCGACGGCGCCACGTACCTGTTCACCAACGACTACGAGTGGGACCTGCTGCTGCAGAAGTCAGGCTGGAGCGAGGCGCAGGTGATGAGCCAGATCGGGATTCGCGTCACCACCCTCGGCCCCAAGGGCGTGGACCTGGTCAGTTCGGACGGCACTTTCATCCACGTCGGGGTGGTGCCCGAGAAGCACCAGGCCGATCCGACCGGTATCGGAGATGCGTTCCGTGCCGGCTTCCTGACCGGTCGCAGTGCCGGGCTGAACCTGGAGCGTTCGGCGCAGCTCGCCTCCCTGGTGGCCGTGCTCGTGTTCGAGGCGCCCGGGCCGCAGGAATGGAGCTGGGACCGCGACGAGGCGATCCAGCGGCTCAGCGGCGCCTACGGCGACGAAGCGGCCAAAGAGATCGCCTCGGCTCTCAAATAGGGAGGCGCTCTAGTAGCTAGAGCTGCACCGGGTAGGTCGGCTCGCCGATCTGCGGGGTGATGCTGTGCTCGACGAAGATCGCGTGCCACAGCATGAAGATCAGCACGGTCCACAGCCGGCGGCTGTGATCGCTTGTGCCGTCACGGTGTTCGTCGAGCATGGTGCGAACGGTCGCGAGGTCGACCAGATCGCCGGCCTGTGACGAGCTGACCATCGAGTACGCCCAGTCCTGCAGCTCGCCGGCCCGCAGCCAGTGCCGGATCGGGACGGGGAAGCCCAGCTTGGGCCGGTTGAGCACGTGCTCGGGAACGATCGGCTCCAACGCCCGCCGTAATGCGAACTTCGTTGTCGCCCTGGTGATCTTCTGGTCATACGGCAGGCGGGAAGCGACCGCGAAAACCTCGGGGTCCAGGAAGGGCACCCGCAGTTCGAGCGAGTTCGCCATGGTCATCTTGTCCGCCTTGACGAGGATGTCGCCTCGCAACCAGGTGAACAGGTCGACGTGCTGCATGCGCGCGACCGGGTCCCACCCCTGCGACGCGGCGTACACCGGTGCGGTCACGTCGGTGTGCGTCCACTCCTGGCGGAAGCCGGGAAGCACCGCGCGCAGTTGCTCGTCGGAGAAGCTGCGCGCATTGCCGTAGTAGCGCTCCTCGAGCGTGAGCGAACCGCGGTGCAGCAGGCTCTTGCCCCGCATCCCCTCGGGCAGCGGTCGCGACGCCCGCCCCAGCGACCGTCGCAGCGGCCGCGGCAGGTATTCGAAGGGCTTCAGCGACAATGGTTCCCGGTAGATGGTGTAGCCGCCGAACAACTCATCGGCGCCCTCGCCGGAGAGCACCACCTTGACGTGTTTGCGGGCTTCGCGGGCGATGAAGAACAACGGAACCAGCGCCGGGTCGGCCACGGGTTCGTCGAGATACCAGACGATTTCGGGCAGCGCGTCGACGAACTCAGACTGGCTGACGACCTTGGCCACATGTCTGGCGCCGATCGCCTCTGCCGAGGCGACCGCGACGTCGACCTCGGAGAAGCCTTCCCGCTCGAATCCGGTGGTGAACGTGATCAACCGCGGGTTGTGACGCATGGCCAGCGCGGCGATCGCCGTCGAGTCGATGCCGCCGGACAGGAACGCGCCCACGGTCACGTCGGCGCGCATGTGCTTGGCCACCGAATCCTCGAGCACCGCGGTGATCTCGTCGTAGCGCTCCTGCTCGCGGCCCTGTATGAACGGCACAGCGGTGAACCGCGGGTGGAAGTAGCGGGTCACCTCGAGTTCGCCGCCCGGCCGCACGCGCCCGTAGCTACCCGACTCCAGCCGCCGGATCCCGACCTGCAGCGTCTCGGGTTCGGGCACGTACTGCAGCACCGTGTAGTGCTGAACGGCGCGCTGATCGATGTCGAGGTCGAGGCCCAGTTCGTCGGCGAGCTCGAGCAGGCACTTCTTCTCGCTGCCCACCGCCGTGCCGCCGGGGCCAGTGGCGAGATAGAGCGGCTTGATGCCGAACGGGTCGCGGGCGCAGAACAGCTCACCGCCGACGGTGTCCCACAACGCGAAGGCGAACATGCCGCGCAGTCGGGTCAGCGCGTCGGTGCCCCAGTGGTGGTAGGCCGCGATGATCGTCTCGCCGTCACCGTCGGTGTTGAACGTCACGCCGTGCCGGGCCGACAGTTCCTCGCGTAGCTCGAGGTAGTTGTAGATCTCGCCGTTGAACACGAGCACATAGCGGTCGGGCGTGTCCGGCGGTCCCCACCGCAGGGGTTGGTGGCTGTGGGCGATGTCGATGATCGACAACCGGTTGAACCCGAGCACGACCCGGTCGTCGGACCAGGTCCCGGGCTCGTCGGGGCCGCGATGACGCATCAGGTGGGATGCACCGGACACCGCGTCGATCAGCGCGGGGGAGACGTCAGCGGACGGGTCACATACGAGGGCCAGCAGTCCGCACACGGCGCCAGTATGCCTAATCGTGAGGTGTGTTGAGACCTGCACCCGGGCGTGGTCTACGCTGCGTAGTATTCGCTCCAGAAATTGACCGCACCGCGGTCGCGCGTCACTGACTTCTAGGAGGCTCCAACGTGACACCTCGCGGGCTGAAGGCGGTGGCGCGAACCGCGTCGCTGTCAATCGTCCTGGGTGCTACGGCGTTGCTGCTCAGCGGTTGCAGCTGGTCGGAGGTGCTGGGCCTGGGATGGCCGAAGGGCATCACGCCCGAAGCGCACGTCAACCGCGAACTGTGGATCGGCTCGGTGATCGCCTCGCTGGTCGTCGGCGCGATCGTGTGGGGCCTCATCTTCTGGTCCTCGGCGTTCCACCGGGCCAAGAAGACCGACACCGAGCTGCCCCGCCAGTTCGGCTACAACATGCCGCTGGAACTGGTGCTGACCGTCATACCGTTCCTGATCATCTCGGTGCTGTTCTACTTCACCGTGGTGGTGCAGGAGAGGATGCTGCACGAGGAGTCGAACCCCGAAGTCGTCGTCGATGTCACCGCCTTCCAGTGGAACTGGAAGTTCGGTTACAAGTCGGTGAACTTCTCCGACGGCACCTTCACCTACGACGGCGCCGACCCCGAGCGCGCGGCCGCCGTGGCCTCCGGCCCCGAGGGCCTGGAGGGTGAGCACGGCGGCGAATTCGGTTCACACGACCCCGCATTCGGCGTGATCGCCGGCAAGCACCCGCAGGACCGCTCGTATCTGGCGTTCGACAAGGTCGAGACGCTCGGCACGTCCTCGGAGATCCCGGTGCTGGTGGTGCCGTCCGGCAAGCGCATCGAGTTCCAGATCGCCTCCGCCGACGTCATCCACGGATTCTGGGTGCCGGAGTTCCTGTTCAAGCGCGACGTGATGCCTAACCCGCGGGCCAACAACTCCGACAACACCTTCCAGATCAGCGAGATCACCCAGACCGGGGCGTTCGTCGGGCGGTGCACCGAGATGTGCGGCACCTACCACGCGATGATGAACTTCGAACTGCGCGTGGTGGAGCCGAACGACTTCAAGGCCTATCTGCAGCAGCGCATCGACGGCAGGACCAACGCCCAGGCGCTGCAGGCGATCAACCAGCCGCCGACCGCCGTCACCACGAAGCCGTTCGACACCCGTCGCGGTGAACTGGCGCCCCAGCTAACGCAGGCCAGCAAGTAGGGACACCACATGCATATCGAAGCCCGGCTGTTCGAGTTCTTGACCGCGTTCTTCGTTCTCGCCGCCGTCGTCTACGCGGTGCTGACGGCGATGTTCCAGTACGGCGGCATCGAATGGGCCGGTACCACCGCGCTGGTGTTGACCGCCGGACTGACCCTGATCACCGGCACGTTCTTCCGGTTCGTGGCCCGGCGCCTGGACACCCGGCCCGAGGACTACGAGGACGCCGAGATCAGCGACGGTGCCGGTGAGCTCGGCTTCTTCAGCCCGCACAGCTGGTGGCCGGTGATGATCGCGCTATCGGCCTCGATCGCTGCGGTCGGTGTGGCGCTCTGGCTGCCGTGGCTCATCGTGGCCGGTGCGTGCTTCGTGATCACGACGGTCGCGGGCCTGACCTTCGAGTACTACACCGGCCCCGAGAAGCACTGACCGTCGAATCGGCTGCCCTGCCGTTCGGTGCGGGCGGCCAGGGTCACAGCCAAGGTCACAATCGGGCCACCACTTGCGGCGGGAACCGTGGCGGGTGATCACGCCCGGTTACGGCGTTGGGTAATGTTGCCGAGGCACGGTCAGTCGCCGCCGCTGAGCCGGGAGTCTGTGGCGTGCCGCGCCGGTTGAGTAGTCGAGAAGGATAGGCGTAAATGAGCGGGCCGAATCCCCCGGATGACGAAGGGTCGGATTTTCAGAGTCGGGAGCCGAGTCAGGATCCGAACCAGACCGGCGGTGACCAGCCTCCGCCCGACAGCAGCGACACCGACTTCTACTCGCGGGCCTATTCGGCGCCGGAGTCCGAGCAGTTCACGGCGGGCCCGTATGTACCGGCCGACTCGTCGCTGTACGACTACGACAACTACGAGCCGCCCGAACCGGTCGACCAACCCGCACCGCCACGGTGGCCGTGGGTCGTCGGCGTGGCGGCCATCATCGCGGCCATCGCGCTGGTGGTCTCCGTTTCGGTGTTGGTGACCCGCACCGACACCGACAACCTCGCGACGCCCGAGACCTCGACGACGACCGTGGCGCCCCCGGTGCAGGACGAGATCACGACCACCACGCCGCCGCCACCACCTCCGCCGCCTCCACCGAGCGAAGAGCCACCACCGCCACCGCCCGAAACGGTGACGGTGACCCAGG
>NZ_NKCN01000028.1 GCF_002245535.1 Mycobacterium lehmannii
GGGTAACCCCCGGCCGGCGGGGGTGGCGGATACCCACCGGGAGGTGGAGGCGGGTTGTTTCCCGGTGGCTGGGGCGGTTGATCAGTCATGTGACCTTCCCGGTTGACTACAACGGTATGCAGACGGTGCTGATGAGTTTATCCGCAATGGTCTGCCGTTTGGCGTCCCACAGCGGGAACAGATAACCGACATAGCAGATCGCGGCGTCGATGATGTGCGCCAGTTGTCGCACGACCGACATGCCGAAACCGATTGGCTGTCCGGTCTTTTCGCTGACAACCTTGAACTTCAGGATCGACTTGCCGATGCTGGAACCGGTGGTGCCCTGGCGGTATCCGTAATTCCAGATCACGTATGCCAGAACGAGTATCGACGTAATGGTGACGGCCAGCTGGCCGATCGTGGAGGCGCCCGTCGCGCAGAACTCGCCGAGTTGGTACTCGGAACTGTCGGTGATACAAGCCGTTTCCTGGGTGCCGAGCAGCACCGCGTAACCGATGCCTTGCAGGATGAAGATCGGGATCGAGTCGACCAGCCACGCCAACACGCGGGTGAACCATGACGTGTACGCCTCTTTCGGAAGCGATTGAAGCGGTTGCGCCGGAGGTGGATAACCGGCGGCGGTCGTCGGCGGTGGATTGCCGCCCCCCGGCGCGGGTGGTGGATAACCGCCGGGCGGTGGCGGCGGATAGTCTGCGGGCGGCTGATCGGTCATCGGACGACTCCAGTCTGCTTCTTAGCTGGGATCAAGCGTGCTTACATTACCGGAAAAGCGCTTTTGCGCAGGGTTTTCTACCCGGAAAGCGAATGGCCGGGATTGGGTGTGCGCCCGCGACCGACGGGCGATGGGTCGGGGTGTTTTGCCAGGCTTGGTGGGCCCGATGACGGTGAGGCGCTAGCGAACCCGGCGCTTGGATCCGTCGGACAGGAAACCGAGCAGGTCGTGGCGGGTCAGCACGCCGACGGGCTTACCCTCCTCGACCACCATCACCGCATCGCATTCGCGAAGTTCTTTCGCTGCGGCGCTGACCAGTTCGCCGGCGCCGATCAGCGGCAGCGGCGGGCTCATGTGGTCGGCCACCGCGTCGGCGAGCTTCGCCCGACCCTCGAACACCGCGGAAAGCAGTTCGCGCTCGGATACGCTGCCCGCGACCTCCCCGGCCATCACCGGCGGTTCGGCACCGACGACGGGCATCTGCGAGACGCCGTATTCGCGCAGGATCCCGATGGCGTCGCGAACGGTCTCCGAGGGGTGAGTGTGCACCAGGTCGGGCAGCGCCCCCGATTTGCCGCGCAGCACTTCGCCGACCGTCGACTCCTCCACCGACCCGTCCATCCGGCTACGCAAGAAGCCGTACGACGACATCCAGTCGTCGTTGAAAACCTTTGCGAGATAACCTCTTCCGCCGTCAGGCAACAGCACGACGACCAATGCGTCCGGGCCGGCCTGCTCGGCCACCTTGTTGGCGGCCACCACTGCCATACCGCATGACCCACCGACGAGCAGCGCCTCTTCGCGAGCCAGCCTGCGCGTCATCTCGAACGAATCGGCATCCGACACCGCGATGATCTCGTCGGGCACCGCGGGGTCATAAGCCCTGGGCCAGAAGTCCTCGCCCACACCCTCCACCAGATACGGCCGTCCGGTACCGCCGGAGTACACCGAACCCTCCGGATCGGCGCCGATGACGCGCACCTTGCCGCCGGACACTTCCTTCAGGTAGCGACCGGCCCCGGTGATGGTGCCACCGGTGCCCACACCCGCGACGAAATGGGTGACCTTGCCGTCCGTGTCGGCCCAGATCTCCGGGCCGGTGGTCTCGTAGTGCGACTCGGGCCCCATCGGGTTGGAGTACTGGTCGGGCTTCCACGCACCGTCGATCTCTTCGACCAGCCGGTCGGAGACGCTGTAGTAGCTGTCGGGATGGTCGGGCGGCACAGCGGTGGGGCACACCACCACGTCGGCACCGTAGGCGCGCAGCACGTTTCGCTTGTCCTCGCCGACCTTGTCCGGGCACACGAAGATGCACTTGTAGCCGCGCTGCTGGGCGATCAACGCCAGCCCCACCCCGGTGTTCCCCGACGTCGGCTCGACGATCGTGCCGCCGGGCTTGAGTTCACCGCTGGCCTCGGCGGCGTCGATCATCTTGATCGCGATGCGGTCCTTGGAGCTGCCGCCCGGGTTGAGGTACTCGATCTTGGCCGCGACCATGCCCGCGCCCGGGGGAACAACAGAGTTCAGCTGTACCAGGGGGGTATTGCCGATGAGCTCACTGATGTGCCGGGCGATGCGCATGACTCCATCGTGTCAGGCGGCTTCCGCCCTCACCAGGTGGGCTACCAGGTGGCCTCGCGAATGTAGTCACCGATCTGGCGCAACGAGCGTTTCGCCTCGGGCACGATCGGCGCCGCGATCTGGAACACGTGCATCTGCCCTGGCCAGACGCGGACTTCGACCGGCACACCCGCGGCCGCCAGCCGCCGCGCGGCCTTGCGCGCATCGCTCACCAGCACCTCGGAGCCTGAGACGTGGATCAGTGTGCGGGGCAGCCCGGGTTCGATGTGGTCAAGCGGCTCGTAAACCTCTTCGGGCTGTCCGTCCTTTCGACCCCGCCGCGCCGCATCCTCGATCAGGTCGACGAGCGCGTGGAACGCCCGCGGCGGGAACATCGCGTCGGTGCGGATGTTCGGATGGTTGGCCCGCGCCTCGTTGTCGATCTCGAAGAGGGGCGACATCGTCACCATCGCGGCAGGTACCTCACCCTCGAGGCCTTCGCGCTGCAGGCGTTCGGCCAGGGCGAGCGCCAGGTAGCCACCCGCCGAGTCGCCGGCCAGGACGATCTGGTGGGGCTCATAACCGTGCAGGCGCAGCCACTGGTAGGCGTCGTAGCAGTCGTCGATCGCCATGCCGACGGAGTGTTTGGGGATCATCCGGTAGTTGACCACCAGCACCGGGCAGTCGGCGTAGCCCGACAGCGCCTGCACCAGGCGGCCGTGCGAGTTGACCCCGCAGGTCAAGAATGCGCCGCCGTGCATATAGAGGATGACGCCGCGTTTGCCGTCGGCGGGAAGCACGCCGGGCGCCCGGACGAGTTGCGCGGTGCATTTCGGCAAAGAAATGGTGGCCCGAACGGTCCCGGGCGCCGGCCGCGCCGCTCGCGAGACGAAATCGATCAGACCCCAGGGCCACGGCAGCTTCGGCGCATAGCTTCCGATAGCCAGCGTGGGCCGAACAGTTAGCAGGGCCGCGAGCGATGCCAACCGGCCGCCCAGGCTCGGGCCGTCTTCGACGACCTCTACCGGCGCGCCGTCGCTGACCGGGAACTTGCGCGGTTTACGCGCGTGAACAGGCGATACTCCGGGCCGGCGAACATGGCCGACCTTGCTCGGTGCGGTCATTACAACCACCCCCTCCGACGTTTCAAGCCGCCGTAGTGCTGAGTACGCCTAATTTTCTGGACGTGACTCGCGTCTTAGCTTGACACTCTACGTTCGTTTCAACAATCAGTGAGTCATATTCGATACCGGAGTTGATACCGCAATGTGACCCCTTATCGCTTCTCGCCACGCGGATAGCCCCGGAAAACCCACTTAAACTTGCCTGCGTGGGCACACCGCGACGGACGACCACCATCGCCTTCGCCACCGCGGCCACGCTCGGCTCGGTCGGTTCGGCCTACATCGGCGCGCGGAACCTGCTCATCGGGCAGGCCGACCAGGCCCGCCGCGTCATCCCGCAGGCGTGGGACATCCCGCCCCGCGCCGACGGTGTCTACGCACCCGGCGGCGGCCCCGTCGAGCGCTGGCGCCGCGACGTGCCGTTCGACCTGCACCTGATGGTCTTCGGCGACTCCACCGCGACCGGTTATGGCGCCTCCACCGCCGAGGAGGTGCCCGGAGTCCTACTCGCGCGGGGTTTGGCCGAGGTCTCCGGAAAGCGGATCCGGCTGAGCACCAAGGCGATCGTCGGGGCGACGTCGAAGGGACTGTCGGGCCAGATCGACGCGATGTTCGTCGCGGGCCCACCGCCCGACGCCGCGGTGATCATGATCGGCGCCAACGACATCACCCGGCCGAACGGCATCCGACCGTCGGCGCGCCGACTGGGAAAGGCGGTGCGTCGGTTGCGGGCCGCGGGCGCCGTCGTGGTGGTGGGCACCTGCCCTGATTTCGGCGTCATCACCGCGATACCGCAGCCCCTGCGCGCGGTGACACGCAGCCGCGGCCTTCAGCTGGCCCGGGTTCAGACGGCTGCGGTGCGAGCCGAGGGCGGGGTTCCCGTGCCGCTGGCCGACCTGCTGGCGCCGCACTTTCGGTCCACCCCCGACGTGCTGTTCTCCCCCGACATGTTCCACCCGTCGGGCGCGGGTTATGCGCTGGCAGCCAACCAACTGCTGCCCGCGCTGTGTAATGCGTTGAGCGACTGGCTCGGTGGCGCGGCGCCGGAGTTACCGTGGCGGACGCGCTCGGGTGAGGGCTTCGCGCTGCTGGCCCGGGTGGGCGGATTCAGCAGGCTGTGGCGGCGGTCGACCGGGGTCCCCGCACCCATCGTGGCGTCCGCGAGCTAGGTTCTCCTCATAGCCGTCAATGCGAGGAGACACCATGCCTGAAGCCGTCATTGTCGCGACCGCGCGGTCGCCGATCGGCCGCGCCGCCAAGGGTTCACTGGTCGACATCCGTCCCGACGACCTGGCCGCGCAGATGGTGCGCGCGGCGCTGGACAAGGTGCCCGCACTGGATCCGCGGGAAATCGACGACCTGATCATGGGCTGCGGCCAGCCCGCAGGCGAGGCCGGATTCAACGTCGGCAGGGCGGTGGCCGTGCAGCTCGGCTACGACTTCCTGCCGGGCACGACGGTGAACCGCTACTGCTCGTCGTCGCTGCAGACCACGCGCATGGCGTTCCACGCGATCAAGGCCGGCGAGGGACATGCGTTCATTTCGGCTGGCGTGGAGACGGTTTCGCGGTTCCCGAAGGGTACGGCGGACGGTTGGCCCGACAGCAAGAACCCGTTGTTCGCCGACGCGATGAGCCGCTCGGATCAGGCGGCCGCCGGTGCCGAGGAGTGGCACGACCCGCGCGAGGACGGCTTGCTGCCGGACGTCTACATCGCGATGGGCCAGACCGCCGAAAACGTCGCGCTGTACACGGGCATCAGCCGCGAGGACCAGGACCACTGGGGTGTTCGGTCGCAGAACCGCGCCGAGGAGGCCATCAAGAACGGCTTCTTCGAGCGCGAGATCGTCCCGGTGACTCTGCCCGACGGAACCGTCGTCTCCACCGATGATGGTCCTCGGGCCGGGACCACCTACGAGAAGATCAGCCAACTCAAGCCGGTGTTCCGGCCGAACGGCACCGTGACCGCCGGCAACGCCTGCCCACTCAACGACGGCGCCGCCGCGTTGATCGTCATGTCGGACACCAAGGCTCGCGAGCTGGGTCTGACGCCGCTGGCGCGTGTCGTGTCGACGGGAGTGAGCGGGCTGTCGCCGGAGATCATGGGTCTCGGCCCGATCGAGGCGACGAAGAAGGCGCTGGCCAACGCCGGCATGTCGATCGGCGATATCGACCTCTACGAGATCAATGAGGCCTTCGCGGTGCAGGTGCTCGGCTCGGCGCGCGAACTGGGCATGGACGAGGACAAGCTCAACGTCTCGGGTGGTGCGATCGCACTGGGCCATCCGTTCGGCATGACCGGCGCGCGGATCACCGCGACACTGCTGAACAACCTGACGACCCACGACAAGACGTTCGGCCTCGAGACGATGTGTGTCGGCGGCGGCCAGGGCATGGCGATGGTGATCGAGCGGCTGTCCTAGCCCGCGAAGAGCCCGCGAAAACGAAAAGGCCCGGCACATTTCGTGCCGGGCCTTCTCGTCAAGCTGCTAATCGCTTTGGAAGTACGACAGCAGTCGCAGGATCTCGATGTACAGCCAGACCAGCGTGACGGTCAGGCCGAGCGCAACGCCCCACGCCGCCTTCTCCGGTGCACCGGCGCGGATCATCTGATCGGCCGAATCGAAGTCGATCAGGAAGCTGAACGCGGCCAGGCCGATGCAGACCAGCGAGAAGATGATCGCGATCGGACCACCGGCGCGCAGGCCCATGCCCTCGCCGCCGCCGACACCGAACATCGCCAGCACCAGGTTGCCGAGCATGAGCACCAGGACACCGAATAGGCCGGCGACGATCATGCGGGTGAACTTCGGGGTGACGCGGATGGCGCCGGTCTTGTAGACGACGAGCATGCCGAAGAACACGCCGAACGTGGCGAGCACCGCCTGGGTGATCAGCGCGCCCGCGCTGCCGCCCGCGATCTCGACGCTCCTACCGAACACCCACGAGATGGCGCCCAGGAAAAGGCCCTCCAGGCCCGCGTAGCTCAAGACGATCGCGGGGTTGTCCTGCTTGCGACCGAAGGTGGCCACCAGGACCAACACCAGGCCGCCGATCGCGCCGACCATCGCCAGCGGAAGGGCAACAGCCGGGTTCACCGCCGCCAGGAAGTAGGTGACGACTGCGACGGCCGCCAACACCGCCAGCGTGACGCCGGTCTTGGTGACGACATCGTCGATGGTCATCGGGCGGGCAACGCCGGCCTGGCGCTGCTCCGGGTACTGCGTCACATAGGGGTCGGCGTGAACCGCCTGCGTACCGTAGCCGGCGGCCCCGGTACCGAACTGCGCATATCCGCCCTGCGACTTTGGCAGGGATCGAAATACGGGGTTGCTGGATTCCCGCACCGTGGGTTCCTCTCCTGATGATGTCGATCGTCAATCGGCGAACACACCGTCAACGAATCATGTCCCTGGTCGGTTCCCGGCCGTGCCGATCACTTTCCCAGCTGGTTCACAAGAAACCCTACCCAAAGCGTTCGCAGGTCGGGCAACGTTCTACATTGCATACTCGTGGGCGAAAACGAGGATGTCCTAGTAACCGTTGACCGCGGCGTCGGCCTGATCACCCTCAACCGGCCCAAGGCCATCAATTCGCTGAACCACTCCATGGTCACCGCGATGTCGCGTGTGCTGGCCGAATGGGCCCACGACGATGCCGTCACCGCCGTCATCGTCGACGGCGCCGGCGAACGCGGCCTGTGCGCGGGCGGCGACATCGTCGCGCTCTATCACAGCGCCAGGGCCGAGGGACCTGACAAAGGACGTGAAGCGCGCCTGTTCTGGTACGACGAATACCTGCTCAACGCCCAGATCGGCCGGTTCACCAAACCGTATGTCGCCCTGATGGACGGCATCGTGATGGGCGGCGGCGTCGGGGTCAGCGCCCACGGCAGCGTGCGCGTCGTCACCGACACCACCAAGATGGCGATGCCGGAGGTCGGCATCGGCTTCGTCCCCGACGTCGGCGGCACGCTCATCCTGTCGCACGCACCCGGGCTGCTCGGCTACCACGCCGCGCTCACGGGCGCGAACTTCGACGGCGCCGACGCGATCGCGATGGGATTCGCCGACCACTTCGTACCCCACGATAAGCTCGCCGACTTCAAGGCCGCGGTCCTCGCGGACGGGATCAATGACGCACTGGCCGCCCATGCCGTCGAGCCACCGCCGAGTAACCTTCTGCGGCAACGCGAATGGATCGACCGGTGCTATGCCGGTGAGACCGTCCTCGACATCGTCGCCGCGCTGCGCGGTCACGACGACGCGGCTGCCGGCGAGGCGGGCGATCTCATCGAGAGCCGCTCGCCCGTCTCGGTTTCCGTCGCGCTCGAAGCGCTGCGCCGCGCCGCGAAACTCGACACACTCGAAGACGTGCTGCGCCAGGAGTACCGGACCTCGTGCGGGGCGCTGCGCTCCCACGACTTCGTCGAGGGTATCCGCGCCCAGGTTGTCGACAAGGACCGCAATCCGAAATGGTCGCCCGCCTCGTTGGCGGCGGTCACCACAGCCGACGTGGAGGATTACTTCGCGCCGGCCGATCGCGAACTGGAGTTCTCATGACCGACTACGACACCATTATTGTCACGCGTGACGACCGTGTCGCGACCATCACGCTGAACCGGCCGAAGGCACTCAACGCGCTCAACAGCCAGGTGATGGACGAAGTCACCTCCGCGGCAGCCGAATTGGACAACGATCCGGCGATCGGCGCCATCATCATCACCGGCAACGAGAAGGCGTTCGCCGCGGGAGCCGACATCAAGGAGATGGCGAGCCTGTCGTTCGCGGACGTCTTCGCCAGCGACTTCTTCGCAGCCTGGGGTTCGTTCGCCGCCACCCGCACCCCCACGATCGCGGCCGTCGCCGGCTATGCGCTCGGCGGTGGCTGCGAGTTGGCGATGATGTGCGATCTGCTGATCGCCGCCGACACCGCGAAATTCGGCCAGCCCGAGATCAAGCTCGGTGTGCTGCCCGGCATGGGCGGCTCGCAGCGGCTGACCCGCGCCATCGGCAAGGCCAAGGCCATGGACCTGATCCTCACCGGGCGCAACATGGGCGCCGAGGAGGCCGAACGCGCGGGCCTGGTGTCGCGGGTGGTGCCCGCCGACACACTGCTCGACGAGGCCAACGCGGTCGCCAAGACCATCGCCGGAATGTCGCTGTCGGCGTCGCGGATGGCGAAGGAGGCCGTCAACCGTGCCTTCGAATCGACTCTGGCCGAGGGCCTTCTGTACGAGCGCAGGCTGTTCCACTCGGCGTTCGCGACCGACGACCAGACCGAGGGCATGAACGCGTTCACCGAGAAGCGCCCACCGGCCTTCCGCCACCGTTAATCTGCGGTGGTGACCGACACCCGCGACGACACCGACACCACGGTCGAAGAACCGCGGGAGAAGCCGGTCAAGACGTCCAAGGACACGCCTTGGTGGGTGCGCAACTACACCTTCACCGGCACCGCGCTGGGCCTGGTGTTCCTGTGGCTGTCGATGACGCCGTCGCTGCTCCCGCGAGGTCCGTTGTTCCAGGGGCTGGTCAGCGGAGGCGCAGGCGCTTTCGGTTATGCCCTCGGCGTGTTCGTGGTGTGGCTGGTGCGCTACATGCGGTCCAAGGACAGCAGCCCGCCCGCCCCGCGACAGGCCTGGATCGCCCTGGTGGTCATCGGCGTCATCGGCCAGATCCTGATGATCGTCTACTTCCACATCTGGCAGGACGAGGTCCGCGATCTCAACGGTGTTCCGCGCATGGGCTTCTGGGATCATCCCCTGACCGCCGTGCTGTCCATCGTGACGCTGTTCGTGCTCGTCGAGATCGGGCAGCTGATCGGCAGGCTCGTGCGCTTCCTGGTCCGGCAACTCGAACGCGTTGCACCGCCGAGGGTTTCGGCGGTTGTGGTGGTGGTGCTGCTGATCGCGCTCACCATCGCGCTACTGAACGGCATCGTGGTGCGCTTCGCGATGAGCACGATCAACAACACGTTCGCGGCAGTCAACGACGAGACCGACCCTGATTTCACGGCGCCCACATCACCGTTGCGGTCCGGCGGTCCCCAGTCGCTGGCCAGCTGGGAATCCCTTGGCCACCAGGGCCGGATATTCGTGGCGGCGGGGCCGACGGTCGAGCAGTTGACGGATTTCAACGGCCGGCCTGCCGTCGAACCGATCCGCGTCTACGCCGGTCTGCATTCCGCGGACGGAATCAAGGCAACCGCCGCGCTGGCGGCCCGCGAACTGCAGCGCACCGGCGGGCTGGACCGCGACGTCGTCGCCGTGGCCACCACCACCGGCACCGGCTGGATCAACGAAGCCGAAGCCTCTGCGCTGGAATACATGTACAACGGCGACACCGCGATCGTGTCGATGCAGTACTCGTTTCTGCCGAGTTGGCTGTCGTTCCTCGTGGACAAGGAGAACGCGCGGCAGGCGGGTCAGGCGTTGTTCGAGGCCGTCGACGCGCTGATCCGGGAGATGCCCGAGGCGCAGCGACCGCGCCTGGTCGTGTTCGGGGAGAGCCTCGGATCGTTCGGCGGTGAAGCGCCTTTCCTCGCGCTCAACAACCTCATCGCCCGCACGGACGGTGCACTGTTCAGCGGCCCCACGTTCAACAACACGATCTGGACGCAGCTGACCCGTGACCGCGACCCCGGCTCCCCGATGTGGCTGCCGATCTACGACGACGGCGAGAACGTCCACTTCGCCGCCAGCGCCCAGGATTTGAGCCGGCCGGACGGCCCCTGGGGGGATCCGCGGGTGGTGTACCTGCAGCACGCGTCGGACCCGATCGCGTGGTTCAACCCGGATCTGCTGTTCGCCGAACCGGACTGGCTAAAGGAGCCACGAGGTTACGACGTCTCCGGCCGGATGCAGTGGATACCCGTGGTGACGTTCCTCCAGGTGTCGGCGGACATGGCCGTGGCCGTGGATGTGCCCGACGGGCACGGCCACGTCTACGTCAAGGATGTGGCCAACGCGTGGGCGGCGATCCTGCAGCCGCCGGGCTGGACACCGGAGAAGACCGAACGCCTGCGGCCGCTGCTGAGCAGCGACGAGAAGGATTAGCGAAAAGGATTAGGCCAGAACGCCTTTCAACGCGTGATATCCGCCGATGACATCGGTCGCGCGGTGCAGGCCCAGATCGAGCAGCGCCGCCGCGGCCAGGCTGGAGGTGTAGCCCTCCGAGCACAGCACCACCCACTCGACGTCATCGTCGACGGCCTGCGGCAGCCGCGCCTCGCTGGTCGGGTCGCAACGCCATTCGAGTACGTTGCGTTCGATCACCAACGCTTCTGCCACCTCCCCCTCGCGTGCGCGTTGGGCTTGCGGGCGGATGTCGACGAGGATCGCGCCGCGGTCCAACGCCGCGGGCACCTCGGCCGCCGGCAACCTGTGCAGGCGGGCGCGGGCGTCGTCCAGGATCCGGTCGATGCGACTTGCCACGATCAGCCCTCCGGTCCGCCGGTCAGCTTGGTCCGATTGCGGCGCAACATGTTCCGTGCCGTCACCTCGTAATACGACATCGCGGTCAACGGCGGCGAATACGCGTGCACGCTCAGCGTGGGGGTGACCGGGGCCGAGGTGTCACGATCGGGTGCCCACACTACGTCGTGTACCCATCCCAGCGGGAAGGCGGCCTGATCCCCGGCGTGCAGCCTGCGTCGCCGCAATGCTCCACCGTCCCAGCGGGTCTCGCGCAACGCGCCCGAGATCACCGTCAGGGCCCCAAGGGAGCCGCCGTGGTCGTGCATCTCGGTCGACCGGTCGGGCACCCAGCTGATCAGCCAGATGTCGAGCTCGTCATCACCATGGAGGCGGGTGAACCAGCGTTCGTCGCCAGGCGGTCCGCCAGCAGGCAGCAGGTGGTCGTAGCGACCGGTGAGCACATCGTCGGCGCAGCGGTCGGAAGCGAGCAACAGATCGGGCAGCCGCAGCCGCGTCGGTGCGGACACCGCGGGTACGGCAGTGGGCAGGGCTGCAGGGGAGGCCATGAAAGCTCCAAGAGAACCGGAATCGGGCAGGGGCGGCGCTAGGGCCGACAACACTCCTGGCGTCCGGTCGTCATGAGAGCAAGCCTGGCATGGGCGTGCCATTCCAACCCGGCCGGAGGCGACGGTCCCGCACGCTCGGAGCCTGTCGTCGCAGGCCAGACGCGTGTTTGCGGGATCGGCGGATAGATTCACCGTGAGCGCAACCTCGGCGATCGGTGCAGCCGGTGTCGGTCGCGGGCGAGCCGTTGCCTAGATTGACGGGCATGCGCATGCGTCACGGTGTCGCGGCGGCCGCAGTGATGGTGGGTGTCGTCGCGGGATGTTCGTCGGGTACCGAAGACACCTCCGAGCCGTCGGCCGACTCGACGCCCACGGCCACCAGCTCGGAAACACCCACCGCGGCACCGGGTTCGGTCGCCGTCTCCCCCGACGGTGTCACCACCGCGGTCGGCGCTCCCGCCGACTCGACCGAGGAGGAGTACTTCAAGGCCTGCGCCACGGCGCGGCAGTGGATGGACGAACAGGGTGGTGACCCGAAGTCACAGATCGAGCCCTACCTCGGCATGGTGCAATCAACGGATTCGGCGGGGCCTGGAACGTACGGCACACCGTGGACGCAGTTGCCGCCGCCGCGTCAGGCCGCGGTCATCGTCGCCGTGCAGGCGGCGGCCGACGGCCTCTGCGCCTGAAACCGGCGGCCAGAATCGGCGCCGGCAGGCGACAATGGCGGCATGGCTGGCAAGCGGGTCGCGCTGGCGCTGGGCAGCGGCGGCGCCCGCGGCTACGCCCACATCGGGGTGATCGAGGAACTTCAGGACCGCGGCTACGAGATCGTCGGCATCGCAGGATCGTCCATGGGGGCTCTCGTCGGTGGGCTGCACGCGGCGGGCAAGCTCGACGAGTTCTCCGACTGGGCGAAGTCGCTCACCCAGGGCGCCGTGCTGCGTCTGCTCGATCCCTCGATCACCGCGGCGGGCGTGCTGCGCGCGACCAAGATCCTCGACGCTGTTCGCGACATCCTGGGCGAGGTGCGCATCGAGGACCTGCCGATCCCCTACACGGCGGTCTCGACCGATCTCATCGCCGGCAAGTCGGTATGGCTGCAGAGGGGCCCGGTGGACGCCGCGATCCGCGCGTCGATCGCGATCCCCGGCGTCATCGCACCGCATGTGCTCGACGGGCGTCTGCTCGCCGACGGCGGCATCCTCGAACCGCTGCCCATGGCGCCGATCGCAGCCGTCAACGCCGACCTCACCATCGCGGTGTCCTTGGCCGGCAGCGAGGCCGGCGGCGGCGAAGAACCTGTAGAACCAGCGGGACAGGGTCAACGCGCCACCACCGAGTGGCTGGCCAGGGTGTGGCGCAGCACCGCGTCACTGTTCGAGTCGAATGCGATGCTGAACCGCACGGGATCGGGACCGGAGGACGATCCGGCGGGCGGGGACAGCGAGGAGGAGCTCGTCGACGCGACGAAGGAAGCGTCCGTGGTGCCCAAGCTCGGGAGCTTCGAGGTGATGAACCGCACGATCGACATCGCGCAGGCGGCGCTCGCCAGGCACCAGCTCGCCGGTTATCCGCCCGACATGCTCATCGAGGTACCCCGTTCGGCTTGTCGGAGCCTGGAATTTCACCGCGCCGCCGAGGTGATCGACATCGGTATCGAGTTGGCGGCCGCCGCACTGGACGCGTTCGACACCAAGCCCGAATCGCCTAGCGTGACCGAAGATTAGAGGCCGAGGTGCTCGGCGATCTGAGCGGCGACGCCGCGGCCCTGTCTGCGTCCCGCATGCGCAGACGGTGTCCGGCACGCGGGGTCGAGCGGGTTGGCGCCGAACGCCGCCAGCGACTCGTCGTCGGCGAACACGCCGAAAGTGTTGCGCGTGGTGACCTCGTCCCTGGCGCCCGTCCCGAACGGTGACGGCGACGACAGGCCCTGTGGGATCAGGGCGACCACGACATCGCAATCGTCGGCCACGGCCAGGTTGACGGTGCTACCGACGCCGCCGTCCATGAAGCGGCGCGACCCGATGGTGACCGGCGGCCACACACCGGGCACCGCGCAACTGGCCGCGACCGCGTCGACCAGCGAGACGCCCGAGGTGCGGTCGAACGCCACCAGTTCCCCGGTCTCGGTGTCGATGGCGGTGATGCGCAGATCGCGGTCGGGCCAGTCGTGCGACGGCAGCCGCTGCTCGATCACCCTTCGCCGCACGTCTTCGGCGACGGTGCCCGCAGCGAGCGCGATCGCACCGATCCGCTGCAGTTTCTCGGTTTTCGAGCCGGGAGCGGTCATCGCGTCGAGGAACATCTGGGTGATCGTCTCGATCCCCGCGCCGGGGTTGATCTCCGACGATGTCGCCGAGGTCTGCCGGTCGAACAACGCGGGCAGGCCGAGGCCGCTCCCGAGTTGTGCGGCGACCGTCGAACCCGCCGATGTGCCGACCAGAACGTCGGAGGCCAACAACGCATCGGCGGTCGCGGGCGACTCGTCGGCGATGCCGGTCAGGATGCCGGTCTCCCACGCGATACCCGCCACGCCGCCCCCGGCCAGTACCAAAGCACGTCTCGTCACAGCCCGTGAGTGTGCCAGGTGAGCGGCGTCGCCCGCGCGGCCCCCAACACTACGCGAGGCCCTGCGCCGCCCTGCCGCTGATCAACGGTAGATCGAGATACGTTGCGATGCCGGGTTCTGCGGCGCACACCGCGGGCACCGAGTTCACACAGTGCGCCGCGGTGCCGACGATGCCGTACTCCGGGCCCTCTCCGCCGACCGCCGACTGAAAGCCCTTGACGACGATGTTGACATCCGGGTTGCCGCGGACCTCCATCTCGTAACGCTGGCCTTCGGGGCCGAATGTCCAAGCGGGGTCGAGGTTTTCCTCACCCATCAGCCAGTTCACGGTGACTCGCACCACCGGTTCCTCGTCGACGAGGGCCTCCCAGTGGAATTTGCGGCCGGCGACCTGCCCCGGTTCGATGACACCGATCGGTGATTCGATCGGTGCAGTGGCGACCGCGATCTCCTGCGCGGAGCGGACCTTCGGATCGGCACGGAAACCCACCTTGTCGACGATCATCTTCACCGCCTGGATGAAGCCACCGTCGAGCAGCTTCTGCATCGGTCCGCTGAGCGCCTTCTCCGGAACCTCACCAAAGCCCATCACGTGCCGTACGACGTCGGGTGCCTCGTAGGTGCGAAGGTCGGAATACTCTTCGGCCCGAACGAATGTCACGCCGGTCGAGAACGCGGAGAACAAGAGCGGAAACTTCTCGCTGATCCCGCCTGGCGCGATGCCGGTGCCGTGCAGCGTGGCATTTCCCGCGAGCGCCGCCTCTTGCAAAGGCGTGCCCTGCCGGGCGCTGGGATACACCCATCCGACCGGGGTGACGACGTTCTTACCGGACCGCAACAGTGCGGCCACCTCGTCCGGATTGGGCAACAGCGGTGAGTAGATCACCGCGTCGGCGTCGAGGGCGAGGATGTCGTCGAGGCTGTTGGTCGCGGTCACCCCCACCGGCCCGATGCCGACGATCTCGCCGACGTCCTTGCCTGCCTTCGCCGGCGAGTGCACCCAGCACCCGACGAGTTCGAGGTCGGGATGTTCGAGCACACCCTTGATCGCTGCGACGCCGACGCCCCCGGTCGCCCACTGCACCACCCGTAGGCCCATAACCGACTCCTCACCGCGAAACTAGAACACGTTCTACTCTTGCAGGTCTACACCACAACCCGTCCCGCGCGGGCCACAATGGCCGCGAAGGCCGTAATCAAGATCAGGTTCGATGCCAGGGGCCGCCGCAGGGTGACCTCCTCGACGCTTTCATCAGCCGCTAGACAGGTGGCGCGCTGTATGTTTCTGTCGATCGCAGGGCAGCGAAAGGATCATCAATGTCGACCGCCAGTAGTAACAGGGTCTTCGTCGTCGGTGTCGGAATGACGAAGTTCGAGAAACCGGGCCGCCGTGAAGGGTGGGATTACCCTCAGATGGCCAAGGAGTCGGGCACCAAGGCACTCGACGACGCCGGCATCGACTACTCCGAAGTCCAGCAGGGATTCGTCGGCTACGTCGCCGGTGACTCGACGTCGGGCAACCGAGCGCTCTACGAACTCGGCTTGACGGGTATTCCGATCGCCAACGTCAACAACAACTGCTCGACCGGTTCCACGGCGTTGTTCCTTGCCGCGCAGACGGTCCGCGGCGGGCTCGCCGACTGCGTCATCGCGCTCGGTTTCGAGAAGATGCAGCCCGGCTCCCTCCAGGGCGGCCACGACGACCGCGAGTCCCCGATGGCCAAGCACGTCGCGGCGATGGCCGAGATCGACGAGTTCGGCTTCCCCGTCGCGCCCTGGATGTTCGGCGCCGCGGGTCGTGAGCACATGCGTCAACATGGAAGCACCGCACAGCATTTCGCGAAGATCGGATACAAGAACCACAAGCATTCGGTGAACAATCCGTATGCACAGTTCCAGGAGGAGTACACCCTCGACGACATCCTGGCCGCGAAAATGATCTCCGACCCGCTGACCAAGCTGCAGTGCTCGCCCACGTCGGACGGCTCCGGAGCGGCGATCGTGGCTAGCGAGGACTTCGTCGACAAGCACGGCCTGGCGGGCCAGGCGGTGGAGATCGTCGGCCAGGCGATGACCACCGACTTCGGGTCCAGCTTCGACGGCAGCGCCAAGAACCTCATCGGCTACGACATGAATGTCAAAGCCGCGCAGCAGGTTTACGACCAGTCCGGCCTGGGACCGGCCGACTTTCAAGTGATCGAGCTGCACGACTGCTTCTCGGCCAACGAGCTACTGCTCTACGAGGCGCTGGGCCTGTGCGCCGAGGGTGAGGCGCCCAAGCTCATCGACAACAACGACACCACCTACGGCGGGCGTTGGGTGGTCAACCCCTCCGGCGGGCTGATCTCCAAGGGGCACCCGCTTGGTGCGACGGGTCTCGCGCAGTGCGCGGAGTTGACGTGGCAGTTGCGCGGTGCGGCCGACAAGCGACAGGTCGAGGGCGTCACCGCCGCGCTGCAGCACAACATCGGGCTCGGGGGCGCCGCGGTTGTGACCGCTTACCAGCGCGCCGAGCGCTGATAGGGGATCATGGACCGCATGCGGACCACACGGATCCTCGCCGGAGTCGCCACCGTCGTGTGCGTGGCTGTCATGCTGCCCGCGGGTGTCGCATCGGCCGACGATCAGGAGTCGGCGCAGGAGGTCATCAGCAAGCTGCAGGATCAGGGGTACAACGTGACGATCGACAAGATCGGCACGGCCCCGCTGTCCGACTGCGTGGTCACCAGCGTGCGCAATCCCCAGGAGTTCACCCAGTTGGTGCCGCTGCTCGGCGGAAATCAGGACGGGGTGCTGTTCCCCGTGACCATCAGCAAGCCGATCTCGGTGTCGCTGGACTGCAGCGGTCGCTAGCGACTCCGGTGTGGTTGGTTGCGGCAGGCGCGACCAACCGCACCGAAACCGACGCATCAGCGTGAGCAATCCGCGGTGACGGTGATCGTGCGCTGGGCCACCACCCGGATCAGGTCGTCGCCGCGTCGCACCAATTCGGTTCGCTCACGGGCATTTCGGACATCGGTGACGACGCACTCGTCGAGGGGCGCACTCCCGATCCGATTGACCTTGACGTCGAAGCCCTGTGCCTCGAGTGTGGCGATGGTCAGCTCCGCCGAATCGGCCGCCGACGCGATGGCCGCCGGCGTGAGAATCGCACCGCATGCCACCGCGGCCAGCCCGACCATCGTCAACAGTATTGCGCGCATACCGCGCTCCCTTCGTGACCCGAAGACCCCGGTGGCCTTTCAGGTGGTACGACGGGACAACCGCGACGAAGGTTCAGCGCGATCTGATGGAAGGACGATATGACTGCGGAAGTGAGGACGCGCGACGGTCGTCGGCTGGCCCTCGCCGAGGTCGGCGACCCGAACGGTCCGCTTGTCATGCACAACCACGGTGGGCCCAGCAGCCGCTTGGAGGTCCTGCTGTTGGCGGACTCGGCGGCCAAGAACGGGATCCGGCTCGTCGGCGTCGACCGCCCGGGTATGGGACAGTCGAGCGTTCAGAGGGCCCGGTCGTACGCCAGCTGGGCCGAGGACCTGACGACCATCGCGGATGTGTTGGGCTACCGGGAGTTCGGCGTGACGGGCTGGTCGGAGGGCGGCCCATGGGCGCTGGGGGCCGCCGCCTACATCGACAGCGGGCGGCTGCGCCATGTCAGCAGCATTGCGCCCGGTAGTTACGGCGCGTTCGGTGACAATTCCGCGGCGCCGTACCTGTCGAAGATCGATGCCCTTGGCGGCTTCCTCGCGCTACGGTTCAAGCCCGCCTTTCGCCTCATGTATGCCGCGCTCGGGTACTCCGCCAAGACCATGCGCGACGGATTCGTCAAGACCCTCCGCAGGTCGGTCGGTGAGTACGACCGGCAGATACTGAGTCGCCCACAGGTCGAAACGACGTTCATGAATGCGGTCGTCGAATGCTTCGCTCACGGCTCGGACGGCTTGGTCCGCGACGCCGAAGTGCTCTACCGGCGCTGGGATTTCGACATCTCGCGGATCGCGAGGCCGGTGCATCTGTGGCAGGGGCTCGACGACCGACTCGTGCCCGATCCGATCAACAAGGCGGTGTCGGACTCGATGCCAGGTTCGGTGTGGCATCCCGTCGACGGAGCAGGGCACTTCGTCGCGATCGGCTCAGGCGACGAGATCTTCGCCCTCGCCGCGGACGAGCTGAGAACGCCGTAACCCTGGTCTGCGCTACCTAAGCCGTGACCGGCTCGAGCTCGCGCACCGTGGGGGCCGCGATCGGATCCGTCGCGACGAACTCCGAGTACAGCAGCGGCATCGACGCGCTCACGGCGAACATCGCCACCCCGCCCGAGTAGTCGGCCACATAAAGCCGACCGCCGTGCGAATCGACCGCCACGCAGGACGGCCTGCCGTCGACGGTGATCGTGTCGACGATCTGCAGCGTCAGCGTGCACAACACCGCGACGTGGTCATAGTCGACGATGTAGGCCCTGCTCTTGTCCTCGCCCATCGCGAGCTGCGTTGGGGCGCCGCCAACCTCGACGACATCGGTGATGCGTCCCGACGACAACTCGATCACGTGCACCACACCGCCGCGGGTCCGGTCCGAGCTGAGGACGAACGCCGCACCGTCGGCGAGCGCGATATCGCGAATCGGTGCACCGATACGCACCGCGCCGCCGACACGGCCGGTCTCGAGTTCGACGGTGAGGACCGCGCTGCCGCGCGCGTCGGTGGTCGCGACGTATAGCCGCGTTCCGGTCGGATCGATCGCGAGGGCATCGATGCCGATGCCCGCGCCAGTCGCGATGTCGATGGTGCCCACGCGGTCGGCGGGGATGTCGATCACCGCGACGTCGATGTGCCCGTCACCGGTTCGACCGGCGTAGACGCGCTTGCCGTCGGGGCTCACGACCAATGCCGTGACGTTGTCCGCCAGCGGGTACGAAGCGATTACCGACCTGCTCGCGGTGTCCAGGACGGTCACCTCGTCCTTGTGGGTCCAGGACGACGTGCTCACATAAGCGCGGTCGTCGTGGACTGCCACCGCGAAGGGCTCACCGTGGACCGCGACGATGGCCTCGGCGGCGAGGGTGCGGGGATTGAGCACCGCGACGCTGTCGTCGCCCGGGTGCGTCACCACGGTTGCGCCGGTGCCGGTTGCGGCGATATCGCCGATCGGTCCTCGGCTCAGCTTCACCGCACCCAACGCCGTAGGCGCATGTTCAGGCATCAAAAAGTCAACCATCGAAAATCGGTACCTCCGCCGGCATCGCGTGCAACCGGCCCTAGATTCCAAGTCGTAACGCGCCAAATCGGCGCGGCCTGGACCGAGTCTAGCGACGAAATCCGATATCCCGCGGCGGTGCGAAAAGCGGCACCTTAGACAATCTGTGAACCTCTCAGACACCGCTTAGAAAAGCGTGCGTTACCCGATTGTTACCAAAATTCGGCAACGCCAAGACGGTCTATGACCTGTGGAAATACCGCTGCCGCAAGACTTTCCGAATAACGCGGTCGAGCGCGTTTATAAAGGTTTCTTACCTTTCGACGACAAAGTGAGCGGTAAATCACAGGCGACACGACAGCAAATCAGCAACAGGCGCCACGACCGTCACAGAACGGGGTACGAAATTAGCCCACCAGCCGGAGCCGGGGTCTGCGAGGCGGCGTCGGCGGGTTCACGCGGACCACCGGAATCAGCTCCTCGGGATCACACAGTGCGAGAACCCTGGACACGACGGCACCGGGCAGCACGCGCCACGGCACACCGGCCCGAAGGAGCCGGGCGTTGAGGGCGTGAAGGGCGGTGAACCCGTCGAAGGCGAAGAAATCCAGACCGGACAGGTCAAGGGTGACGTGCTGTGCGTCTGCGATCGTTTCAGCGACCAGAGCCGCGAACTCCTTGGCGTTGGCGGCGTCGACCTCACCTGTCACTATCACGACGATGTGGCCGGGTCCACCGATTGCACCTGTGCTGGAGGCGACGGACAGCGCACGCCTGGGCTGCGATGACGGGCGTTCGATCGCTGCGACGGACATTTCCGGTTCCCCACCGCGTCCGGGTTACCGCTGCCAAATTTCGCGCCCGGCGCAGCTGTCGGGTGGGGCGCTGTCGACGCCCGGGGAGTTTTCGCCCATGCCTGCGCTCGCTTTCTGCGATGGAAGTCAGCGATGCGCCTTTACCCGCGTCGGACGCCGGCCAAACACAATCAAGCAGAAGTTGCGAAAGGCTCCTCGGAGGCGAGCCGGCAATCGTCGAACTCGAGCTGTACGCGGGTGCCGGACGCCGAGGCGTCGATCGCGGCCCGATCGGACAGGGCGCGCATGAGCTGGATACCGCGACCGCGGGTGTTCGGCTTGCCGTCGGGCTCCTTCTCCAGCCAGGCTCCCTGGTCGGAGACGGTCGCGACGAGGCGCCGATCCTCGGCGTCATACCGGGCCGTCACCGACATGGTTCCGGCCTGCCCAGCCTGGACATAGGCGAACTCAGCGGAATTGGTCAGCGCTTCGTTCACCGCCAGCAATATGTCGCTGAGCCGGTCGGCGTCGAGCGCGAAATTCGTTCGGAGCCATTGCGCAAAGGCATTGCGGAACTCGGCAACGGTCTGCGCGTCTGCGGGGCCGTTGCTGGAAAAGCCGAGTTCCGTCGGAGCGTTCATGGTGTTCTCTGTTTACCCCGTCCGGCCCGAGCTCACGCTGTGATGTTGTCGAGCGCGGCGTCCAGCGAGGAAAACAGGTCGATCAGGTCGGCGATCCCCGTGATCTTCAACGGCCGGCTGGTGGCGGATCCGTCCGCGACGACGGCGAACTTGGTCGCGGTGCCGTCGGTCTGGTTGTGGGTCTCCATCAGCACCTGCATGCCCGCGGACCCCAGGAACTCAACACTGGTCAGATCGACGATCAAGCCCACCGGATCCTTGCCCAACGCCGCCTGCACAGCGTCGCGCAGCTGCGGTGCCGTGAGCATGTCGAGGTCGCCTGAGGCGGCGACGACAGCGACGCGTCCCACCCAGTTCTCGGTACAAAGTTGTCCGTCCAAGCCTCACCTCTTGTTTGGCAACCACCGTAGCGGTCATGGCCGATCGCGCGAGGCTGCAGTCTTAACCCGCGCAATAGGGTAGCGGCTTCACGGTACCGATACCTAAACGGGGACCCATCCGCGCCGGTCAGGCCGCAATTACTCGGCTTTGGCTATGTTGGCCGGTGCGCTGTGTCCACCAGTTGCACCGCGATCAGGTGCAACGGCGTGTTCTTCTCCTGGGAGAGCGTCACCAGGAGGTTGAACGCAGCGGACGCGTCGACGCCGAAGCGCTCCATGATCATGCCTTTGGCCTGCCCGATGATGTCGCGCGATGCCAGAGCGGTTTGGAACTGATCGTCACGACGCGCGGTGGCCAAACCGATCGCTGCGTGCGCCGCCACCGCCAGCGCCAGATCCTCGAGTTGTGGCGTGAACGCGCGAGCCCGGTCCGAGTAGAGGTTCAGCGCACCGATCTCCAAATCATGGGTGTAGAGCTGGATGGACAGGCTGGAGCGCACCGGGGTGGTGTCCACGGCGCGCCGCATGAACTCAGTCCATCGGTTCTCGGTCTCGAAGTCGTCGATGCGCACCGCCACGTGGTCATGGATGGCGTCGACGCACGGGCCCTGCTGCAGCTCCTCCTGCAAGGTGTCGAGGTTCTTGGGCGCCGGACCCGTGGTCGCGACCGAGCGCACCCGCCGGCTCTTCGGATCGACCAGCGAAATTCCCGCGTGGTGCACATTTGGCAGGATGCGCACCGCCGCCGTGGTTACCTCGTCGGCAAGGTTGTCGACGCCCATGTCGGCGCTCTTCTGGCTGTGGCGCTCTTCTGGCTGTACAGGCTCCGTGCCAACCGGGCGATCTCTTCGTGAAAATCGCCGTCGCGCGGATCCGTCATGTCTCACCCCACACAATCGGTTCCCGGCCATCGTATGACCGAACCCTGTCAGGGGCGCGCGCCTGAAAGGATGCGCACCAGGTCGGGCTTCATCGCCTGAAGCTGCGAACCCCAGTACGCCCAGGTGTGTGTCCCGTCAGTCGGGAAGTTGAACACCGCGTTCCGTCCGCCTGCGGCGAGGTACTTCCGCTGGAACTCTTTGTTCGTCGACAGCGTGATGTTTTCGAGGAACTGCGCGCTGTACTGCGCACCGAAGTTCGCGCCGTCATCGAGTTCGGAGGTCGCGCCGTTTCCGCAGTAGACCCACAGCGCGGTGTTGTTGGCGACCAGCGTGTTGACGTTGACCATCGGATCGTTGCGCCGCCATGCCGGATCCGACGTCGGCCCCCACATATGGGCCGCACTGTAGCCGCCGGCATCCTTCATCGAGAAGCCGATCAGCGTGGGCCACAGACCGCTCGACGGGTTGAGGTAGCCCGAAAGCGAACCGGCGAAGATGAACTGGCGCGGATGCCATACGGCGAGGGTCAGCGCCGCGCTACCCGACATCGAAAGTCCCACAACGGCATTGCCGATCGGCGCCTGACCCCGGTTGGCCGCCAGCCAGGCGGGCAGTTCCTGAGTCAAGAACGTCTCCCACTTATAGGTCACGGTGCCTGCGCTTCCCACCGCAGGCTGATACCAGTCGGTGTAGAAGCTGGACTGCCCGCCCACGGGCATTACGACCGAGATACCCGACTCGTAGAACCACTCGAACGCACCGGTGTTGATGTCCCAACCGTTGGCATCCTCCTGCGCGCGCAGCCCGTCGAGCAGGTACACCGAATGCGGGCCGCCACCTTGGAACTGCACGCGGATGTTTCGCCCCATCGACGGGGACGGCACCTCGAGCGTCTCCACCGGCAACCCGTCCCGTGAATACGCAGCGGCCGTCGGCGTCGGGATCCCAACGCAGACGAGCAGCATCGCGAACAGCGCAGCCCAGAGTGGGCCTACAGACGATTTCACGCGGGCAAGCTAGCAATTCGGCGTCGGCACGCTCAGCGTGCCACGCAGCGCTTGACCAGCTTGTTACCAAACCTCAGCCGTCAATTGAAGCGGCCGCGGATCAACAACCGAGTTCGTTGATCGCGATGCTGACGATGTCTGCTGCAGCGGTAACCGAAACGCCCAAATCCTCGCGCACCATCAGCATCGATTCGGCGGCAGGCACGCCACGCGACGCGTTGGCGCAGACCTTGTTGCCCGCGGCGATCAATTGGTCCGCCGACAGGAAGACGTACGTCTCCTGAAGCTTGCGCACAAACTCCGCCTGATCGGCCCCTGCCGGCGCGGCAAATGCGACTGCTATGGCGGTAGCACTGATGAACAGTCCGACGATGCGGCGCACAGAATTACCCTCTCCAGTCGATCCGATGTCCGCGGCGCACTCGGAAACCGGCCGAGCGCCAGGCGCAAACCCCTACACCTGGCCCTGACGACATTCCATCCACAGTGACGGACGCGTCAGAACGTACCCGTTGTTAGGGGAACGAATCATTTACGACGTCGGTAGGTAACGTTTCGATAACGGCTTGATCAAGTGACCGCCGTCTCACACTTCGGCATCCGCGCAGGTAACCCCCGTGCCCGGACACCGCCCGGCGCGTGCCCGTGAGCTGTGGAAACTTGCCTGTCATTTTTTGCTGACATACCGTCATAACGCCGATGACGTAACTGATGTGATTCGATGATTTTGTTCGGTGGTGACAACGCAAGTGACCATTCGCGACCGGGACCCAGTCCCGGAGGAGCGGACAGCTGGTTTGAAAGCGCCAGCAGTGCAGCCAGATTCGTGGACGAATCATCTCCGCTCGCCGAATGAGGGCGATGCCATCGCAATGCATCGTCTGGTGGCCGAGACCGAAGTCCTCGATCTGAACTCCACCTACACATACCTGTTGATGGCCACGGACTTTGCCAGTACTTCCATCGTCGCGGAAAAAGACGGCGAGATCTGTGGATTGATCACTGGCTACCATCCGCCGGCTCGCCCCGAGGTCCTCTTCGTCTGGCAGGTGGCCGTTTCGGCGGCTGCGCGGGGAACCGGGTTGGCGAGCGCCATGCTCGACGGCCTCGTCCACCGCGTTCGCGCCAACCGCCGAGGCCATCCGGTCACGGTGGAGGCCACGGTGGCACCGAGCAACTCGGCTTCGCGCGCGTTCTTCGGCGCGTTCGCCCGGCGACACGGGGTGCCCCTGATCGAGGAACCCCGCTTCACCGCCGCACACCTGGCGGCCGATCAGTCCCACGAGGACGAGCCGACTGTCCGCATCGGACCCATCACCACACCTTTGGCCGACTGACCCCTCAGAAAGGACACATGTCTACGCCAGCAACACTCCCCCGTCCCGACGAATCCGACCTTCCCGAGGTCTATAACTCGGTCGAATCGGAAGTACGCAGCTACTGCCGTGGATGGCCGACCACCATGGCCGTTGCGCAGGGCTCGTGGATGACAGATACCTCCGGGCGGCGCTACCTCGACTTCTTCGCCGGAGCCGGCGCGCTGAACTACGGCCACAACAACCCCGAGCTGAAACGGCCGTTGATCGAATACCTGGCCAACGACAACATCGTGCACTCGCTCGACATGGCGACCGCGGCCAAGACGGAGTTCCTGCAGAACTTCGAGCAGCTGATCCTCAAGCCTCGCGACCTCGACTACAAGGTGCAGTTCCCGGGCCCGACCGGGGCGAACGCCGTCGAGTCGGCGCTCAAGCTGGCCCGCAAGGTGACCGGTCGCGAATCGATCATCAACTTCACCAACGCATTTCACGGCATGACCCTCGGCGCACTGTCGGTCACCGGCAACTCGATGAAGCGCGCCGGTGCCGGAATCCCGCTGGTGCACGCCACACCGATGCCGTATGACAACTACTTCGGCGGCGCCACCGAAGACTTCCACTGGTTCGAGCGCGTGCTCGACGACTCGGGCGGCGGGCTCAACCACCCGGCCGCGGTGATCGTCGAAACCGTGCAAGGCGAGGGCGGTCTCAACGTCGCGCGAATGGAGTGGTTGCAGGCGCTCGCCGAGCTGTGCAGCCGCCGCGAGATCCTGTTGATCGTCGACGATGTGCAGATGGGCTGCGGACGCACCGGTCGGTTCTTCAGCTTCGAAGAGGCCGGCATCGTCCCCGACATCGTCACGCTGTCCAAGTCGATCAGCGGATACGGCCTGCCGATGGCACTGACCTTGTTCCGCAGGGACCTGGACGTGTGGGCCCCCGGCGAGCACAACGGCACGTTCCGTGGCCACAACCCGGCGTTCGTCACCGCCAGCAAGGCACTCGAGATCTATTGGCAGACCGAGACATTCAGTGATGACACGATTGCCAAGGGCCAGCAGGTCCGAGACCGCCTGGAAACCATCGCCGACAAATATCCCGGCGTCTCCGCGCGCGGGCGCGGCATGGCGCAGGGGCTCAAGTTCGAGGATGCGCCGATGGCGTCGGCCGTGTGCCGCGCGGCGTTCGATCGCGGGGTCCTCATGGAGACCAGCGGCCCCTCGGACGAGGTCGTCAAGCTGCTTCCCCCGCTGACCACTTCCGAGTCGGATCTCGATGCGGGCATCGACATCCTCGCCGAGTCGGTCGCCGCAACGCTTTCCTGACCACATCACGCCGAAAGGAGCACGACGTGATCGTGCGCACCACTGACGAGATCACCGGCACCGAACGCGACGTGTCGGCCAAGGACTGGAGATCCAAGCGCATCATCCTGGCGGGTGACGGCGTCGGATTCTCCTTCCACGAGACCACTATCAACGCGAACTCGGTCAGCGATTTCCACTACCGCCATCACGTCGAGGCGGTCTGGGTGGTCGAGGGCACGGGCACGCTGACCAACCACGAGACCGGTGAGGAGCACCCGCTTGGGCCCGGCACCATGTATCTGCTCGACGGGCATGAACGCCACCGCGTCACGTGCCATACTCAGCTGCGGATGCTGTGTGTATTCAATCCTCCCGTGACCGGACAAGAGGTTCACGACGAGACTGGTACCTACCCTCCCCCGGCGGTGCAAGCAAGTTGAGCGACAACATATTTACCGACACCAGGGACCGATATCCCACGCGGCTGTCGGAACCGAGCGATCCGATTCCGCGGGCCGAGCCCACGGTGTGGGGCCAGGAGTCGGACGGTCCGCTGTTCGAGACCGACCTGCAGTCGATCGACGCCAACGGATACCTGGTGCAGCGGTCGGCGGTGGATGACAACTGGCTGACGACGCTGCGCGGCGAGTTGAACAACATCGGCGCCAAAGCCGACCCGGAGGACCCGCGGATCATTCGTGAGCCCGGCGGCAGTATCCGGTCGGTGTTTCAACCCCATCTGTTCAGCGATGTCATCGCCGAGGTGGTCACCCTCGACACGGTCTTGCCCGTGGCCCGTCAATTGTTGGGCAGTGACGTCTACCTACACCAGGCGCGGATCAACCTGATGCCGGGATTCACCGGGACCGGGTTCTACTGGCATTCCGATTTCGAGACATGGCACGCCGAGGACGGCATGCCCGCCATGCGGGCTGTGTCGTGTTCGATCTCGCTGACCGACAACTTTCCCTACAACGGCTCGCTGATGGTGATGCCGGGTTCGCACAAGACGTTCTACCCGTGCGTCGGCGCGACTCCGCGCAACAACCACGCCTCCTCGTTGGTGAAACAGGAGATCGGCGTTCCGAGCCAGGCCACGCTCAGCGAGGCCGCCGCCCGCTACGGCATCGACCAGATCACCGGGCCTGCCGGTACCGCGCTGTGGTTCGACTCGAACGTGATGCACGGTTCGGGTTCGAACATCACGCCGTTGCCGCGCTCGAACGTCTTTCTGGTCTTCAACTCCGTCGACAACCAGCTCGTGGCGCCCTACCGAGCCGAGACTCCGAGGCCCGAATACCTGGCGGCAAGGGACAGCCAGCCTTTCAGCACTCCTTCGCTGGTGCAGTGAACGTCGCCGTGGCCGCCCGGTAAGGGGCGGTCCACGCGACGAATGCGGGCAACGAACTCGACGTCCACCGCGTTTGCTTTCTTTCCGCCTTGCCGCTTCGGCCCTCCCAGGCGGTCGCGCAATGGCCCAGGCTCAACGCTTGCAGCCCTGCCGATCTTCGCAAACTGGACAGCGAGGCGACCCTGCCTGAAGCGGCCTCCCGTTCGAAGGACTGCCCGCCCTGCTCGCCGTGGCCCCTGAGAGGTGCCAGCTACCAGTCGGCGCTTGCAGCTTCTATTTGCCACAGCCCTCGCCGCTCCCTTGCGGACGTGCAGATGTTCAAGACATCAGCGAAGTAGGTTCGCAGCCCTCACGATCGCTCACAGACGATTCGAGAGCGTCTTAGCTGTTCAACAGCGCCTTTTTGATCATCGGACGATAAGGCACGGACGATCACAGCAATTCCCTCCATCGAGGATTTCATGGCAACTTGCCATCAGTATCGACGCAGGCGTAGGTTGCTACTCGTAGCAAGCGCGCAAACAAGGGGAGGGGCTTGATGAAGGCCAGCGCCAAGAAATATGTGACGACCGGGGTGGCACTTGTGGGGGCAGGCGTCATCGCCGCTGGGCCGATCGCACCGGCACCAGCGAACACCGTCGCAGAAAGCCGATCGCACAACGTGGCTTTGATGGCCGCGAACACCAGCGAGATCCAACGTCAATTCGAAGCGCAACAGGCTTTGCTGGAGATATTCGCACCCGGTGCCGCGCTGGAGGACTTCATCGAGGGCACCCTCGCGGCGTTCAACCGGTCGGGTGCAGAAGGGGTCAGGGACTACAGGCCGGTCACCGGGTTCGACAGCGTGGGACGGATCGGACAGGGATTCGCCGCGTCCGCGCTGCGGATCGGGTCCACCGCGCTCGCCCCGCTCACCTTGATCGAGCTCGCGCAAGCGATCAGCGACGGCGGCGACGGCGGGGGCTTCGAAGCATTCGTGAAGAACATCGTCGACGCGCCGCTGTGGACGATCGACCCCGCGCTGTTCGCGTTGCGTGACGCGTTGCCGGCGCCGCTGGGAGGACCCGGCGGGCTCGTTATGACCGTCCGCGATCAGCTCTACAGGCTTACCCTCGAGATCAACGAGGGGCTGCAGGATCCGGGCGCGCTGGTGCAGCGCTTCGTCGAGGGGACCATCGAGGCGTTCGAGCGGCCCGGGCCCGTCGCATATGACGAGGTGGCCGGACCGATCGATGCGTTCTCTCGCGTCACCCAGGGTGCGATCGCGTCGACCCTGCGGCTGGCCGCCGCAGCCGTGCTCGGCCCGGTGGGCGTCGTGCAGGCGGTCGCCGCCGTCGCCCAGGGTGACACCGAAGCTGCACTCACTGCGGTGGAGAACATCGTCGACGGTCCGCTGTGGGTGGCCGACCCGGCGCTCTACGGACTTCGCGACGCCCTGCCGGCCCCGATCGGCGGCCCAGGCAATTTGGTCGAAAACTTCCGCAACGGATTGTGGAGCGCGACCGAGCGGATCAACGGCTCGATCCGCGACATCGTCGTACGCGACGAAGCCCCGGCAGAGCAGGAGGAGGCCCCCCTGCAGTCAGGCGACCAGTCGGTAGCCGGCGTTGCAGCAGAGGCGCCGAAGGTGTCGCCGCAGGATGAGCCGGTTGAGAACAAGACCGAACTCCGTGCGGAACAAGGCTCCGAACGGCTCTCCGAACAGCCGAAGCCCGCGAAGCAAGAGCGCAAGCCTCTCCGCGATCTCCTGCCCAAGAAGTTGCAGCCCAAGAAGCCCTCGGATCGCAACCTGCTGAGGCCGTCGGCGAACTTCTCTCCGGGCGCCCCTACCGGCACGCAGGCCCCGACGGGTGAAGGCGCGAAAGAGGTCGTGGACGTCGACGTTCCGAAGAAGAAGGAAACGACGGTTGCCACGCCGACCCGCTCCACGCAGGACAGCGAACCCGGCACCAAACCCGGTGACAACGGTGCCGGCGAACGTGGGGGCGACAACTCCGGCAACAACACGTAGTACTTCACTCACTCGACAGCCCCGGGGCACTGCGCGCCGGGGCTGTCGACCGTTTTCACTGAACCAACGGAAACGTCGGTCCCGCTCAATTACTTTGGCTGATGTGGAACCACCCCACAGCTACGTACGGGACACATCAGCGTCGGTGGTGCACCACGGGGACTACCTCAACCGCGATGCCCATAAGGCGCTCTGCGGTCTCGTGCTCACCAAGGTCACGACGCTCGACGACGTCGCGGGCGAAGGAGCGGTCTGCGCGGACTGCGAGGCGAAGTTGGCGCAGTACCACGCCGCATGGTGGCGCGAACGAGCCCTGACCGTCGAGGCTGAGCTCGAAGAGATCCGCATCAAGTACCGCCAACTGACCGGGCAGGCTGAGGAGGCGCACGAACCCAGCGCGGAAAGCGCGCAGACCACTGACAGCCCCGCGGCCGACGAGGAGCCGACGTCCCTGCTCGGCCGCGCACGAGTGGAGCTCCTGGCGCTCTGCAGTCAGTGCGACGGGGTCGTGCCCTACTGGCGGTTGAAAACCACCATGCAGGCGTTCAGCGACGAGCTCAGCACCGACGAGCGAGTCCAACTCGCCCAGGAGATCGGCGCCGACGGATCGCTGATCCGTTGGTGCACAACAGAAATCGGCAACCTCGGATGGCAGGTCACCAACAGCCCGGTCCAGGAGGAATCCGAGGCCATGTGGGACGCCTGGACCCACGATGCGTATCAGACACCCAAGAAGAACAAGTGGCGCCTGGGTCGGTCCCGGTCCCGGGACGCCAGTTGACGTCGGGTCCACAGGGCCACCCGCGACCGCTCTTCCTGCTGGCAGACAGTCAACTGCTGTTTTGGAAGCGACAGGAGCGGTCGCTGCTCGAGCCGGCGGTCGACGAGTCGGCTCGAGACGCACCCCCGAGTGCCGCCTACATCGGCGCATCGAACGGTGATCGTCCCGAGTTCTACGACATCTTCGAAGCGGCCATGGACGACGTCGGAATAGCCGACCTCCGCATGGTCGGCTCGTCGTTCGGCGCCGACGATCGCGCCTTTCTCGAGCGGGCCAGCGTGATCGTCCTCGCCGGCGGTGATGTGCGGATCGGCTGGAATGTCTTTCAGAGCACCGGCATGGCGGACGTGATCCGGGCTCGCTACGCGCATGGGGCTATCCTGGTCGGCATCTCCGCCGGTGCGATCCAGCTCGGCCGCTACGGAATCGTCGAGACATCCGAGTCGGCCGTGACAGAACTGCTCGACGTGTTCAAGTTCGTTCCGGCAATCGTCGACACGCACGACGAGCGCTCGGGCTGGGCGCGGCTGTCGGGAACCGTCCATTCGCTGCAGGGAGCCGCAACCGGGATCGGCATCCCCGCCGGTGGTGGGATCATCGTGCACCACGACGCCACCGTCGAGCCTCTGCGGCACCCTGCGCACGAATTCCGTTATGAGAAAACAGGTGTCGTGCACTCGCTGTTGTGCCCGGCCGAGGAGTGACCGCTACTTGAAGTAGGGATCGAGCAATGTCGACCAGGCTTGGTCGAGCTGCTCCCACTCTGCTGGACATCCCGACGCCCGCTCCTCGGGCAGCTGACCGCTTGAGACGAGGTCGGCGTTGGCCTTGGGATCCGACCCGTAGATCCAGCACTCCAGGTTGTACATACGGGTCTCGTCCAACGAGTGCTCGTCGGCGAAGTCGTCTGCGGTCAGCTCCGTGGCCTGCGCACCGGAGGCGCCGAACGCCCGCGCGAAATCCTTGACCGCCTGTACCGATTCGGGGTCGGCACGACCGTCTTCACCGGGCGCCAACAGCACGAAGGCAGCGAGCTGATCGGCCACGTCCTCCTCGCGCCCTGTCACGGGAAGGTCGTAGATGCTGATCGCCATGTGCCCGACCTCGTGGTAGAACGTCGCGTACTCGGAATTGAGCGCCGACGCCTTCGGATCGGGGTCACCGGCTTCGGTGAAGACTCGCTGCGCCCAGTCCACATCCTCATAGCAGAGGGTGATGGTGTTGTCGTCGGCGCTCCAATAGGCGTTGGGCTCGTCGCACTGCGAACCGCGCAACGAAATGTTGTGGGGCAACTTGAGCGTCTCGTTGATGTCATTGGCCAGGGCTTCGAGCAGTTGATCATTCTGCATGATGTTGCGCCCATTGGTCGCTTCGGGGGTGGTGGCCATGTCATAGAAGACGACCATCTCGCCGTCGGCGGGCGCGTTCGGGTCCGGTGGAGGGTCTGGGTTCTGCACAGCCGGGGCCCCCTGGGAGGTGGGCGATTTCGACGCGTCGTGTGTGTCCGCCGCCTCTCCTCCCGAGCTTCCGCATCCCGCCGCCAGCACTCCCGCGGCAACGAGAGTCAAAACTCGTGACGGCGTCGCCCAGCGCACGGGCTCTCGTGTTGGTTCGTGTGTGGTCAAGCGCGGTGTCCTTCCCGGGGGCCGCTCGGCGTGCGACGGTTGCGCCGATCGTATGACCGCAGTGCCGAGAATGGGGCCAGTCGACCGCAGCGGTGCCGGCTCACCGGTGAACTTTGCCGTTGCGGCAGTCGACTGGGCGACCGGAATTGCAGCCTTATGGCTAAAGAAGTGTCACGCGTGGCGCGACAGTGCTTCGGCGATCGGGACGTCGCCGTTGTTGAACTCGACCGTGCGCCCGACGGTGGTGTCATCTGCCAGGCAGGCAGCGGCCACCAGCGCGACGTCCTCACGGGAGACTTCGCCGCCGACCGCGTCGGGACCCACGGCGATCCGGCCGGTGGACGGCTCCAGCGTGAGGCGTCCCGGGCCCAGTATCGTCCAGCGCAGGCCGCTGGCACGCAGATGCGCATCGGCAGCAGCCTTCGCCTCGGCATAGTGAAAGAACGAATTGTCTTTCGGTACATCGTGATCGGAGCTTGCGCCGAAGTACGACACCATGATGAACCTGTCCGCCGCCGCACGTTCGGCGGCATCGATGATGCGGATGGCGGCATCGCGATCCACCGCATAGGTGCGAGTCGGGTTGCCGCCGCCGGCGCCGGCGGAGAACACCACGGCGTCATGTCCCTCGACGATTTCGGTGAGGGCGTCGACGTCCAGCGCCTCGATATCGCCCACCAGTGGCTGGGCCCCGGTCACCATCACCTCTTCTGAGTGATCCGGGTTGCGAAACACCGAGGTCACGTCGTCTCCGCGCTCACTGAGGATCCGGGACAGGTGCAGGGCCACCTTGCCGTGGCCACCAAAGATCAAGATGCGAGCCATACCTCCACGGTAGCCGCTCACGACATATTCCTTGACAGGAATACGTCATCGGTCCTAGCGTCGAACCCGTGCAGTCGACGGTCTTCGGAGCGCTTGCCGAGCCAAGCCGCCTGAAGATCGTCGAATTGTTGCGTGCTGGGCCGCTTTCGGTCGGCGAGATCGCCGAGGCACTCGAAATTCGCCAGCCGCAGGTCAGTAAGCACCTTCGGGTGTTGGGTGATTCGGGGATCGTCGCCGGCCAGCCCATGGCTCGGCGACGGATCTACCGCCTGGAGGCCGCACCGTTCGAGGAGATCGGTCGCTGGGCCGAATCGTTCGCGCAACTCTGGGAGACCCGCCTCGACTCGTTGGGCAGATATCTCGAGTCCATCACTGAAGGCACTGAGGACCGGGCCGACGACGACTGACCGCTACACCGCCTGACCGCCGATCGACACAAGGAGGATTCGCCATGCTGATGCAGATGTTCAAGAAGACCAAGAAGCTGAACCTCGAACGCTCGTACCGCGCTCCGATCGAAACCGTTTGGCAGGCTTGGACGGACCCCGACATGGTGCGGGAGTGGTGGGGTCCGGAGAAGACGTTCGTGCCGGAATGTGAGATCGAACTTGTGGTCGGCGGAAAGATCTACATCGTCATGGAGGCGGGCGAGGCGATGGGCAAGTATCAGGGCACCCTCTGGCCGATGAGAGGCACGTTCACCCGTATCGAGGAACGCGCGCGCCTGACGTATGACGCGCGATCGTGGACCGAGGGCGAGGAAGAGGGATCCACGATCGAGCACGTCAACGATGTCATCCTCAGCGAGAAAGACGGGATGACGGTCGTCGCGCTGAACGTCACGATCACCAACATCGGCGCGAAGGCCAAGATGGCCGCATTCGGCATGAAGTGGGGTTACAAGGCTCAGCTGGACAAGCTCGACAAGTACCTGTCACGAGGATGACAGCACCACCACGGCGTCCGTCTCACACCGCGAAGTGCGACTTGTAGATCTGGCCATGCACGCCAACGGTTCGGTCGACCACTTGGGAGACAACGAAATCGGATGCGGCCGAGAGGTAGGCGTAGGCTGTGGCGCGGTCCATCCCCTGGTCGTCCTGCAGAAAGTTCAGGGCGTTGACCACCGCCCGGCGCATCGCGATGTTCAGATCGCTGCTGCTGCCCCCGATTGCCCCGTCGGGATCGGACAGTCCTATTGGCACCCAGGCGGATTCGGTTTCGGCGAACGGATAATGGTATGCGACCGATGGCGCATCTCCTGATCCCGGCTTACAGACCGTCAAGCGGTAGGTACCGCGCAGAGAGCCCTCCATCGCGGTGAGCGCCACTTCTCCGTCCCCCATGGCCATGTGGGGATCGCCGGCGTAGAACAGGGCTCCCTCCGCGAAGACAGGAAGGTACAGCGTGGAGCCCTCGCCCAGCAGCCGGATGTCGATATTGCCGCCCCCGACGGTTGGGGGAATCGAATTCGCAGTCGGCGCAGTGATATCCCGGTCCTGGGAGAAGGCTACACCCATCAGTCCCATGAAGGGTGCCAGCGGGAACCGCACGCGCGCGTCACCGTAGGACATGACGCCGTGGCCGTCCTCCACGGCGGTGAAGGTGGAGACATTGCCGTATTCGACGGGGTTCGCGTTGGGCCTGCGATCGGTGGCCACGGGCGGCATCACTTCCTCGATACTGATGCCGTCCGGGGCGGATCCGTCGGCCTTGCGAGCGAGCGCACCCTTGCCGTGCCGACTCGAGACCACGCCATAGGGCACCCGTGGAATAGCCTGTAGCGTCTCGATTTTCAGGACATCCCCCGCCTGAGCACCTTCCACGAACACCGGGCCGGTCACCACATGCGGGCCGTCCTTGTCGAAGTTGCGCGGTGTGCGGTCGTATTCGGATGCGACGGCAATGGCGTCCTGCAGGACGTCGGATTCGCTGACGCCCTTACCGCCGAAGTACTCGACCGGATCGCGGCCCTGATCCTCGAGGATGCCCTCGTGCGAGACGGTGTCCACGGTGATCGTCTGCTCGGAACGCATCCGAATCACCGGCGTGGCATGCACTGTCGGCACATAGCCCCACAGCACCTGGTCGGGTATCGAACGCAGATAGTGGTCGCCGGCGATGTCACCGTGGTCGGGTTGGAGGATCTCGAAGCGTCCGGTCGTGGCGCCGGTCGCTGCGGGAGTCTCACCCGGCGCACAGGCGGCGGCGGCGCTGATGCCCGCTCCGGCGCCCACCGCTGCCACCGCGCGAACGAAATCGCGACGCCCGATCCCTCTGGTGAGGGTTTCGGCGGCGGCTTCGGCGAACGACTGGTTCATTTGCACAGACTCCCGGGTTGTCGGTCGCCCGAAGCTACCCAGGCGGTGTTGCGTCGATGTTGCCGTCAGGTTCGAAACCGTTGACGTCCAGACGCGGAGGCGGTTCGATCCCGACTCAGCCGAAATGAAACCACCCGATCGCGAACGGTCTAACGTCGCAGACATCGTGGGTGCAAGGAGGTGCCGGATGCGTGGTCAGCGTTTCATAGTCTCGGTGGCGGGCGTGGTGACTGCGGTGACCATCGGGGCGCCGGGCATCGCACAGGCCTCCCCTCCTCCCCCGAGCCCAGATCAGGCCAGCGCGGAATGGACGATCACCGACGGCTATCTCGTGAAGCAGATCGGATGCACGCCGGATACGCCGGGTGACCCGGTCTCGATCTCCTGGGATCCGCCGGGCTTCGCCCCGGCCGTCGGCGGGACAGGAATGATCCACGACGCCAATCCCGCCCTCGGCGGACAGTTCTCGGCCCACTGGATTCCTTCGCCCGGCTTCTGGGACGTCGAATACCAGTTCTGCTGAGTCGTGGGAGTACCAGACGTTGCCTGCTGGACCACCCCCTGCGCTCGGCGACTCGGCGTTTCTTCGGGTTTCAATCAGTACAGTTATGGGCAACCATTCGCCTGACGCGCGGACGCTCACCGTTCCATGAGTTCGATTTAGCTCAAACCGAACTCGCGGGAGGCGAAGCAATGCTTTCATAGGCAAATAACTGCAGCGGCGTCTGCACGACATAGGGGGTCTGCGGCATGCCACCGCCGGACGACGAGGAGCGTTCGATATCGGTCGTGGTGGTCGGCAATCAACGCGTCGTATACGCAGGCATCGAGTCGTGGTTGAGGCACAGCCACCCACGCACCGAGATCATCGGCCATTTCACCAGTCCAGCGGAGTTCACTGCGGCATACCAGACCGCCGCGCCCGGGCTGGTGGTGTTGTTCGACCTGCCCTGCGACGGCGGCGGTCCGGACCTCGATGCGCTACGCCAGGTCTGCGGTGCAGGCCACCGCGTCGTCGTCTACACCTGTTCGGTCAACGACGACGTCGTCTCCGCCACCCTCGATGCGGGGGCGATCAGCTGCATCGCCAAACATGAACCCGAACACGTGCTGGCAGCGGCCATTGATGCCGCCCACACCGATCGGCCGCACGTGGTCACGAGGACGGCTCCGACCTTGCACAGCGGCCGGCAGAAGGCACGGCCGGAGCTGACGCACCGAGAGCAGCAGGTGCTCATCGCCTGGTTTCAGACGGAGAACAAGAATGCGGTCGCCGAGCGGTTGTACATCGAGCCCTCCACGGTCGCGACCCACCTGCAAAGGGTCAGGGCGAAGTATGCGGCAGTCGGCCGGCCCGCGCCGACCAAGGCGGCTCTTGTTGCTCGAGCGATCCAGGACAAGATCCTCAGCGTCGACGATCTGTGAGTCCGCCCGGTCGTCATCTGAACAGATGAACTAATAACTTTTGCCGCCGGGACCATAACGGTTGCGTTAATAATTCTCAATCCGCGCGCGCGGCGATATGCCGGCAAATTGTGCGCGGTCATCCGAGGCAGCTATGGAAGGCACGAGCATGAGAAAGATGATCGCCGCGGGAGCGCTGGCAGTGGGAGGGTTCCTCACCCTCGGCGTCGGCGTCGCACACGCTGACGAGGTTCAGGTGGAGGGTGGCTATTCAACGCTCGAGGCCTGCAATGTCGACGGCCCCAATGTCGAGATCGCCCAGGGTGACGCCAACTACGGGCACTGGGATTGCCGCCAGGGCGGCGACGGCCTCTGGTACGTCTGGCTGAGCAGCTGATGATTTGCCAGGCCAACACAACCACGGAGGTGGCGGACCGCTCGTGAATTCGGCAAGGGTGGCGTTACGGGTCGGGGCCGTTGCCTTCTCGCTCGGCGTAGCGGGATTCGTCGGCACCTGCGGCATGGGGACGGCGATCGCCGACGACGGAGGGCAGTCGTCCTCCAGTTCATCGTCGAGCTCGTCATCCGGGTCTTCGAGTTCATCAGGGTCGACGAGCTCGTCATCCGGATCGACGGGCAGCACGTCATCGGGGTCGACTGGTACATCGGAGTCTTCGTCGGCGACTAAGGACGGAGCTTCGGAGTCGACGGGCAGTCCCTCGACGTCGACCGTCTCGGGGACAAAGGCCAGGACATCTGTCGGTTCGGGACGCTCGACGACAAAGCCCACCGCAGATGCATCCGAGACACGCTCCACGAAGAGGTCGACAGCCGAGCGGCAGTCCGCGGACTCATCGGCGAAGCAGTCAAGACCCGAGTCGGCCAAAGAGTCGGACGCAGCTGAGGCCGCGTCGACGCCGGCTACATCACCTGTCGGTGAGGTCGACACCAGTGCGCCTGTGTTGGTTGACACGTCGGCTCCGCCGGTTGATCCGATCGTTGAGGCCCCAATCGAGCGCGAGCAAACAAAGAATCGATCCGACCGTGTGGGCACCGCCTCCTCGGTCACCGCGTTCAAGCCCACCACGACCACCCTCGGAGCCACGGGCGCGAGCCGGCCCGACACCACCGTCAGCGCTCGATCCCTGGCACACGTAACCGATTCCGGCCCAGCCGATGTCACAGCATCAGCCCAAACCATCGGTGTCGAGGCCGCCCCCGAAGCCAGCACGCTGGTGATCGAGGCCGAACTGGTGCCGTCGGATGGATCCGGTGCCGACAATCACAGCACCGTGGTGACCCAGGCACCCGACTCCGGACCCTCGACAGCGTCGACCGGCATCGTGTCGGGCCTACTGTCAGCAGTCGGTGTCGGCTCACCACTGTCCACAGTCGACGGCCCGGTGCAGCCACTGCCGGGGGTGATCCTGGTGGGCTCGCTGGACTTGATGCGCCGCGATCTGGAGCGGATGAACGATGACCAATTGGTCATCGACACCGAGCAGGTCACCAACACCCTGACCGCCGAAGTCCCCCCGGAGGAATTGGTTCCCGTCGCGACGACGACGACCGATTCGGACACCGAAACTGACCCGGAACATCCGTCGTGGTCGGTACCCGATGAGCTGACCGTGGAACCCACCGCGCACGAACGGGCCGTGGCGTTCTACAAAGCCCAAGCCGAGCGCACAGAGGCATTCGCCGTTGCTCAAGAGGAGCGCACGGGAGCGTTCAACGAGCAGATCGGCGCGATAGTCGCTCAAAACACGCTGGGAGCGATCGTCGCGACCGCGGCCCATGTTGTTACCGAGATCGCCTACGTCGGCGTACACGTAGTGACCGAAGTCCTCCACTACGCCGTGTACGCAGTCACCGAACTCATCCACGGGATCACCGACTGGTTCAGAGCCCCGGCGGTCTTCACCGGCATGTACGGCGACCCCGAAACGAATGCGCAGTATTGGCAGAAGCAGTCGGCCGAGAACTGCGTCTTGATGGCCTCGGCCGCGGTCGTCGGCCAACTCACCGGAACCATGCCGACGGAAGTGGACATCGCCCGCGTAGCAGGCGAAACCCCAAGTGTGGTCAACCCGGAACGGGCTATGTACTTGGGCCTGCACACTGAAGATCGTGTTCACATCAAAGATGCCATCGCGCTACTGGACACCAAGTACGGCATCACGGCCACCCTCACCTCTTACGAGAAGACGGAGGGCAACCTGGCACTGAGAGCGTTGGCGTTCGCGCTGGAGGACCCGAAGAAGGCCGTGATGGTCGGCGTTCAGGGCGCAACCGTCTGGAATGCTGTCGAAGGTGAACCGCTGCCCGGCATCGAATCCGCGGATCATCAGGTGGCCGTCACCGGAATCGACTTCGACGAAAGAGTCGTCTACCTCAGTGACAGCGCATTCCCCGATCAAGGGAGGAAACTGAAGGTTCCGCTGGACGCCTTCATGAGGGCATGGCAGACGGACGACTACGAGACGGTCATCGCGCAGCTCAAACAGCCGAACACGACGGCGTCCGAACCCGGTTCCCCCCGGATTTCCAGTCCCGACTCCGGGGTGCTTCTAGAAGTGGCGTAGCGGCGTTACCAGCGATAGTCGAGGAACTTTCCGTCGAACGTGACCACCACGCGGTCTCCGTCGGGATCCTCACGGCGCCGGACGTCGACCTTGAAGTTGATCGCGCTCATGATGCCGTCACCGAACTCCTCGTGGATAAGTTCCTTGATCGCGGGTCCGTATACGGCGAGCGCCTCCTGGAACCGATAGATGGTCGGATCGGACAGTAGCTCCGGGTCGATACCGCGGGCGGGTTGGAGCTGCAGGCTCTCGCCCACCGCGGCGTCGAGATCGAGCAGGGCGCAAACCCGTTCGGCCTGCGGTTGCGTCATCGGATGTTGACCGAGCAGCGCGGCGACACACCACACTCGCGGCGCATCCAAAGCTTCAGCGATCTCGGTCCAGCTCACGTTCTTTCGGGTCTTGGCGGCGACCACCAGTGCCGCTGCGTCGGACTTGGTCATGATCGGGTTCATGCGCTGACCTTATTCGCCTCGAGGCCGCCGGTGCGCGTTCATCGGCGTCCGGCGGGCTTCGGACGGTGCAGAGCTGGGTAATACCGTTGCGATGATGAGTTCGCAACGACCCAGGGTTTTGATCATCGGCGGCGGATTCGGTGGCTTGTTCTGCGCGCGTCGATTGGCCAAAGCGGATGTCGACATCACCCTGCTCGACCGCTCCGCCGACCACCTGTTCCAACCGCTGCTCTACCAGTGCGCGACCGGCAAGCTGAGCATCGGCCACATCAGCCGTCCGTTGCGCGAGGAGTTCGCCCGATACGACAACATCAAGCCCCTGTTGGGCGAGGCGATCGCACTGGACCCGTCCGCGCGCACCGTCACCGCACTACGGCCCGACGAGACGACGTTCGTCGTCGAGTACGACGTTCTTATCCTGGCGGCGGGTATGCGGCAGTCGTATATGGGCAATGAGGAGTTCGCGCACTGGGCGCCGGGTATGAAAACGCTCGATGACGCGCTGGAGATCAGGCAGCGCATCCTCACCGCGTTCGAGATTGCCGAGACCCTGCCGCCCGGTTCGGAGCGTAGCGACTGGCTCACCTTTGCCGTCGCCGGAGGCGGTCCGACCGGAGTGGAACTGGCCGGTCAGATCCGGGAGATGGCGACCCGCACCCTGGCCAACGAATTCCACAGCATCCAGCCGCAAGAGGCTCGGGTGCTGCTGTTCGACGGCGGTCAGCGAGTCCTGAAGAAGTTCGCGCCCGACCTGTCGGTGAAAGCCACCGAGACCTTGGCGGAGCTCGGCGTCGAGATGCACTTCGGTGTGCACGTGACCGACGTCCGGCGCGACGGCGTCACCGTCACCCCGAAGAACGGCGGGCCCGACAGGCAATTCTCGACGCGCACGGTGCTGTGGACCGCAGGCGTCGAAGCCGTCCCGTTCGCCCGTCATGTAGCCGAAACCCTCGGAGCGCCAACCGATCGCGCCGGCCGCATACGGGTCGAGCCGGACCTGAGCGTTGCGGGGCACCCCGAGATCTTCGTCGTCGGCGATCTCGCCGGCCGTGACAAGCTGCCTGGCGTCGCCGAGAACGCGATGCAGGGCGGCCTGCACGCGGCGGCCTGTATCCGCCGTGATCTCGCCGGGCGACCGCGCCGCCCGTACCGCTACCGCGATTTGGGATCGGCGGCCTACATCAGTCATGGCAACGCGCTGCTTCAAGTGGGGCGCATCCGGGTGTCGGGATACCTCGGCTGGGTGGCGTGGGGCCTGATTCACATCGCGTTCCTCACCGGTGTGCGCAACCGCATCAGCACGGTTGCCACCTGGTTGGCCTCGATCGCACGTGCCGGCCGCTATCACCGGGCCTTCATGCTGGGCGCAGCGGATCGTCCCGAACAGCGCTACACGTACTCGACGTGGGACCTTCCAGAACCTGCACCGCCGCATTACCGCGCTTACCGTTCATGACCGTCGGCGTGGACGACGGGTGAGTGAACTGTCGACGTCCTTCCGGGGGTGTGACGGCAGCGTGGCAGAGGAACTGCGCGTCTGCCGCGGTTGCGATTAGCATCCACCAACGTGGGTGGCGAACCTCCGGTCCCCGTGCCGCGGACGCATCGGGTCGCGCAGAGGTTGTCCCGATTGAACGTCGCACAGATCAGACGGACCGCGCTTCTGCTGATTCTCGTGGCCACCGCCGCGTTCGGCGGTCTCGAGACCGTCGACAAGCAAGTCACCCCCTTCAAGGTCGCCGAGGAGTTCAGCGACGGCCAGTTCACGATCACGGTCGAGCGGGCAAGGTTCGTCCGCGAACTCAAGGGTGGGTTGGCCACCATCGGCGCTGCCGAACCCGGCAAGGTCTACCTGGGCGTCGTGGCGACCGTCGAAAACACCGGCACCGTGCCGGGAGGCCTCCGCGATCTCCTCGACCTACAGGGTCTGCCCGGCAAGGAGATCTTCGGGACCTTCCGCTTGCGCGACGGTTCTGCGATTCAGAGTCTCGGCCCCGGGCTCACCGAACAGTTGGCGTTCACTTGGCAGGTCCCGGAATCCAGCGCACATTCGGTTCAGGAGGTGACGATCCGGGTGTGGAAGAAGACTTTCACGCAGCTGATGGTCACCTACGGCGGCAAGGAATGGATCGACACCGATAACTACGGTCAGGTCGTCGTTCCGGTCCAGGGGCTGCCGTGAATCCGCGCACGCGCCGGGCGCTGACGGTGATCGCGACAGTCGTTGTGATCGCGGCGGCCGCGGTGGTGTGGCAGAACCTGCCGACACCGCCGGACATCACCGGACCGTTCGACGTGTACGGCGAGGCGGGACAGCGTGCCGCCGGCCGCGACGTCGCGGCTACCGTCACCGATGTCCGTATCTCTTCGCAAGTGGATTCGGTTGCACCCGCGGGCGTTTGGGTGGTTGTCGACGCCACTCTGGAGGCACCGGTCACCACCGAACTACCCCGCAGTGACCTGATCGTCGGGCCGAACACGTACACACCCACCGATCAGTTTTTCCTCAAAACCCTCCGGGGGAACGTGAGGCCCGGTATCGCGCAACGCGGGTCGTGGGTGTTCGACGTCGCGCCGGCCCTGGTCGAGCCCGGCTCATCCGCACCGATTACGCTGCGGGTGTGGACGGGTTACGACGAGCAACTGGACTCGCGTCTTGTCATCGACGTTCCGCTCGCAGACGCCCGCCGAGTACAGACCGTGAGACTCGAGGCTCCCGTGGAACGTGCCTCATGAGATGGCTGTCGGCGCTGTGGGTGCGAAACCTGATCGGTGCCGCCGTCATGGTGGCGGCACTCGGCGTCATCATCGCGACCACACTGGGTGATCAGTGGACCACCTACCGCGACACGGTCGTTCCGGACGTTGTGGTCACGAAGGGTGAGTCCGGCGACGCCAGCGGATACACCTGGGAGGTCGACTCGGTAAGGCACTTGAACCGCAAGCCTTCCCGGTTCGGGCCGCAGTTACCCGAAGGCGCGGTGGTGACGGTGGTTACGGTGGACATGTCGGGCCCGGCACGCGCGAACCCCGAAACGTGCAGCGCTGTCATCACCGACGGTCAGCGTCGGTGGGCATCGGAGAAGGCGGGCGGTTTGGGGCCGATCCCGCCCGATGGTGTGGGGGTCAGGTGCGAGAAGCCCGGCCCGGTGCAGTTCTCGTTCGTGCTGCCGCAGGACGCGGTGCCCGACGCGCTGGATGTCACGAGCGCTGACGGTCGGATTCTGGCGCGGATGATGCTGTAGGTTCCTGCTTTTCGAGTTGCTCAAGGCAGTACGCCACCGTGGACGCGATCAGGCAGATGCGAAGGGGCTCGATGATCAGGTGCGAGCCGAGCGCGATCGTTTCGGCGAAGCCGTACCAGAAGGGCAGCGGATGCGGACCGAGAAGCCATGCCACGAACCGGAATAGGTAGCCATTGCCCATCTCAGGCCGATAGAAAGACCCCGACATGTCGAGCCACGCCAAGCCGAGATAGCCCAACACGTACAGCGACAGGGCGAACACCCCCCCGTAAAGAATGAGCCGCGCCGAATCGACGATGGTGCTGTAATTGCCCAGCTTGGAGAGCAGCCAGGAGCGCACCTTTTGGCCCAGCGTCTCGGGCACGTCCCAACCGCGCTCTTTGAGCATCTTGCGCCGCTCTGCCGCGCTGTTGATCACCCGGTCGGCGCGACTGCCCACAACGCGGCGAGCGGCGCGGCGCCAGTCGGGCATGGATACGCCGTAGACGATCCCGGCGACGGCGAGCCAGAGAAGCGGGATCGTGGCTCCACCGAATGCCGTCCGCAGCACCGCCATCAGGCCGTCCCACAGGGCTTCCAGCGGTGCGAAGTGGGAAAACAGTGCGGCCCGCGTCTCGTTGAACCACACCACGATTCGCCGTTCCGAGATCCAGCCCATCGGGTTGATGAGGAAGCCGACGCCCTCGCTGGCAGCGAAGCTCAACGTAAGGAAGACCCACAGCGCGTCGACGTAGACGCGGACGGCGATCATCCACCCCGGCAGCTTGTCCTTGAGCTTGCTGAGCACGTAACGCACGACCAGCGCCGAGATGATGATCACCCACGTGGTGGTGCCGACGGGCAGTTGATCGGGATGAAGCTCGGTGGGCTCGGTGGATGTCAACGCTTCGGTGACCGAGTCGGCGATGCGATAGTCGAGGGCCACCGTCTCGAACTCGATCCAGTCCTCTGCGAACAGCTTCCACGCCAGATAGATAGCGAAGAACGGCACGATGATGTTGGCGAACACGTCGACGCTGCGCGCGGATCGCCGCGGCAGCGCCGCCAGCGCGGGGATGGCCGAGCGCAGCACGAAGAACATCGCGACGTATGAACCGAGCCGCGCCATCCCCGCGAACGGCATGATCAGAGCGGCCCACACGTCGTTGTCCCAACCGGCCCAGGCCGCCAGCTCGATGGCGCCGCGGCGACCCAGCCAACCCAGCAGGTACAGCGCCGCCAATTGAGGGAAATAGCGCCACCACAGGTCGAACGGCCGCAACACGGAGCGCACCGCCACATCCTAGGGCGGCGACGGCAGGAGCGACGGGCTGACAAGCTGATCCACTCGCCACCATCGCATTTGGCACGGTCGTGCGTCGGCTCAGCACTGAAAGACGATCCGGCCAGACCCCTTGACTGTGATGTCGCTCACAGTAATATGACCAGTGGTCATCGCTGGGAGGTGTGGATGCCAACTGTGACATGGGCTCGGGTCGACCCGAGCCGGCGCGCCGCTGTGATCGAAGCGGCGGAGGCGGAGTTCGGGGCGCACGGCTACTCCCAGGGCAGCCTGAACGTCATCGCACGCCGCGCGGGTGTCGCGAAGGGAAGCCTGTTCCAGTACTTCGCCGACAAGCGCGACCTCTACGCCTACATCGCAGATCTAGGCAGCCAGCGGGTGCGCTCGTATATCGAAGATCGAATCCGGGAGCTCGACCCGAGCCGGCCCTTCTTCGAGTTCCTCACCGATCTGCTCGACACCTGGGTGGCCTATTTCGCCGAGCACCCGCAGGACCGTGCCCTGCATGCCGCATCGAACTTCGAAATCGACGCAGACGCACGAGTTTCCGTGCACACAGTCATCCATCGCCACTACCTGGAGGTTCTGCGGCCGCTGGTACGCGATGCGCATGCGCGCGGAGACCTGCGTCCCGATTGCGACACCGACGCGCTGTTGTCGTTGCTGCTGATGATCTTCCCCCACATGGCGCTGGCGCCCTACGTGCGCGGCATGGATCCGGTTCTCGGGCTCGACGATCCCACTCCCGATCAGCCGGCACTCGCGGTGCGCAGGCTCGTATCCGTCCTGGCCGAAGCGTTCTCCAGCCGCAGCCCGGCCCGAACAATGACCAAGGAGGTCCAACAATGACACGCAGGAACTCAGCGTCACTCGACGCCGGTGGCCTCAACTGGGACAGCCTCCCGTTGAAGCTCTTCGCAGGGGGCAACGCGAAGTTCTGGAATCCCGCCGATATCGACTTCTCCCGCGACCGGGAGGACTGGGAGTCCCTGACCGAACTCGAGCGCGATTACGCCGCACGACTGTGTGCGCAGTTCATCGCCGGCGAAGAAGCCGTCACCCAGGATATCCAGCCGTTCATGGCCGCGATGCGGGCCGAAGGCCGTTTGGGCGACGAGATGTATCTGACCCAGTTCGCGTTCGAGGAAGCCAAGCACACCCAGGTGTTCCGGATGTGGTTGGACGCCGTCGGGCTGACCGACGACCTCCACCATTACCTCGATGAGCTTCCGTCGTACCGGCGAATCTTTTATGACGAACTGCCGTGCTCGCTGGAGATGTTGAACGCCGACCCGTCCCCCGCCGCGCAGGTTCGCGCATCGGCGACCTACAACCACGTCATAGAAGGCATGATGGCGTTGACGGGATACTATGCGTGGCACCGTATTTGCGTGGACCGCGGCATCCTGCCCGGCATGCAGGAGTTGGTGCGGCGCATCGGCGACGACGAGCGGCGCCACATGGCGTGGGGCACATTCACCTGTCGACGCCACGTCGCCGCCGATGACTCGAACTGGACGGTGTTCGAGGAGCGGATGAATGAGCTCATTCCACTGGTGCTGCAGAACGCCGATGACGGGTCGACTCTCTACGACGAGATTCCGTTCGGATTGGAAGCCGGCGAGATGAAGCAGTATGCAAGCGACAAGGGAATGCGGCGATTCGGCACCATCAGCAGTGCCCGGGGCCGCCCGGTCGGTGAGATCGACCTGGACTACTCGCCGCTGACGCTGGAGGACACCTTCGCCGACGAGGACGAGAAGGCGTTGGGCGCCTCGGCGTAGCCGTAGTGATCGCTCCTCACTGACGCGTCATGAAGTACTGCACGCTGTGGTACACCTCGCGCAGCAGCATCGGAATTCGCGTGTGAAGGGTTTTGTAGCGGCTGCTGGGCGTGGGCGACGGATGCGCGTCGAGACCCATGTCGGTGGCGATACGGGTGGCACGGCGCATGTGTAGCGGATCGCTGACGATGAGCACCCGGTTGATTTCATGCTCGGCGAGCAGCGGCTGGGCGTAGACGAAATTCTGCCTGGTGGTGCGCGACCTGTTCTCGATGAGCAAGCGGTCCGCCGGCACCCCGGCCTTGATCAGCCAGTCGCGCCCTGCCTGGGATTCGGAGAGCGTGTCCCCCTGTCCTACACCGCCTGTCAGGACCACCCAATCAATCTGTCCCGACTCGTATAAGGCGGCCGCGTGCCGCAGTCGCTCCTCGAGCACCGGCGACGGCTTATCGCCATCGACGGCTGCGCCGAGGACGATCGCCGCATCCGCCGGCGCCGGGTCCGACCGTCCGCTGAATGCGCTGATATCGACGGCCAGGCTGAGGACACCTGCGAGAAGCAGCGCCGGAGCGATTGCGATTCGTCCGATACTCCTGACGAGTCGCCTGCGTCGGATCGACCCGGCTGACCGCACCCGGCCACGATACTGGCGGTCGTCCGCGCGGAGCCCGACAATCGGCGAACAACGCGGACGGCCGTGCGCCCGATCATGCGGCGTGTTCAATGCCGCCCGCCCGTGCCATCGTCGGTCATCGGTGCAACGATGCGAGGGTGATACTCGGACGTGCCGCATGCGTGGTGGCTGCAGTCACCGTCGCCGCGGCCGCGCGGCACTGGCATACCGGGTGGGGTGCCACCGGAGCCGAGAAGGGCGAGCGGCTCCCTGGAGACGAATATCCGGTGTCGCGCTTCGGGATGCGCGCGACGCGCGCCGTGACGGTCGATGCCTCCCCCGAACAGGTATGGCCGTGGATCGTCCAGTTGGGGTTCGGCAAGGCCGGCTGGTACTCCTATGACCTTCTGGACAATCTCGGCCGGCCGAGCGCTCGCAGTGTGCTGCCGCAGTGGCAGCAGGTCGCTGTGGGCGATGCGGCGGCGCCGATGAATCCGTTGCAGGCAGTGGATGATTCGCCGTGGCGCGTCGCACAGGTCGCTGTGCCGCATGTGCTGGTGTGGCGGCATGTGAACGCCGGAACGTGGGCGTGGATCCTTCGCCCGCTACCTTCCGGTGGCACACGGCTCGTCACGAGGCTGCGAATCTCGTACGCCAATCCTGGCGGGCTGGCTTTCGCCCCGATCCTCGAACTCGCCGACTTCCCCATGTACCGCAAGATGCTGCTCGGCATCCGCGAGCGCGCTGAAAATCGCCGCTGAGGACGATACGTCCTTGCATCACAGCGTATCTGAGCCACCATTCAGGGAAGCAACTCTGACAACGATAGGCGTCATAGGCCGCGTCGGTCCGGCGCGGAGGCGTGATTGCGGCTTACGCTTGCAGCTTGTGAGGTTGGAGTCCAGCACACTGGCCGCGTTTCTCACCGGCACCATCATGACGACCCTCTTGCTGGCCGCCCAAGGCGGTGGCAACCCCCTGCAGGAAATCGCATGGATTCTCCTCGGTGTGGCGTTGAGCCTGCTGACCCGGGCGTACGGGTTGCATGTCTCGAGCCACGAGGAGGCCGGAGGCGCACAGTACATTGCCGCCTTTCTGCGAAATGTCGCCAGTGGGTGGCCCGTCGTCGCGGCAGCCCTGCCCACTTTGGCCGTGCTGCTGCTCGCTGCAGCCTTTGACTGGCCCGACGATTGGGAGCATCCCGACGGTGGAGTCACCATCGGTTACACCACGGTCGCGCTCAACCTCAACGTGGTGTTGCTCTTCTTCTGGGGCGTGATAGCGGCTCGCCAGGCCAGGCTTGCCCGAGCATGGACGGTGGTCATCGGCCTTCTGAATGCGGGAATGGGCTGGCTCGTCGTCGCCGTCAACCTCGCGCTGAACTGACGGTCGATGGTGGACCGTGTCGCAGCGGAGCCCTTGGCGAGTTCGGCATATTTCTATGACCGGCGCTCGGTTCGTGTGTCAAGATTTCTGCCGTGACGTGGGCGGGACCGTTTCCACCAGTTGACGGTTGGGCGCTCACCGCGCGTCCAGTGCGCCGGGTGGGGTTTGTGCTAACGCTCATCGTGGTCGTGGTTTGCGCCGCGTGCGGCAACTCGAGCGCACCGCCCGCTGGCGCCCCGTCGCCGACAACGCCGACAACGGTGGAACACCCGCCTGCGCAATTCGTGGCCGGGCCTTGCCCCGAAACACCGCAACCGGTGCCCGAGTTGGAAGGTGCCCGGTGCGGGGAGTTGGTGGTGCCCGAGGACCGTACCAAGGCCGGCGGGCGCACGCTGCGTTTGGCGGTGGCGATCATTCCGTCGGAGACGCAGCCACCCTCACCGGATCCGATTGTGTTCCTCACTGGGGGTCCCGGCGGCGACGCGGTCGCGGATCCGCCGATTCCGAACGATGTGGGCATCAACCGCAACCGGGATCTGATCCTGTTGTCCCAGCGGGGGACTCACTCGTCGAAGCCGGCGCTGACCTGCCCGGAGATCGACCAGTTCTACGCGCGCCGGGTCGGGCTGGTCTATGACGCGGCCTCCACCGGCGATCAGTATGTGCAGGCGGCCCGGGCGTGCCGCGACCGCCTGGCCCCGGAGGCCGACTTTGCGGCGTTCAACTCCACCGAAAGCGCATATGACCTTGCGGACCTGCGGACAGCGTTGGGTGTCGACCAGTGGAATGTGTTTTCGCATTCGTATGGCACGGATCTCGCGCTGATCTACATGCGGCACGACGCCGACGGGATCAGGTCGGTGACCCTCGACGGGGTGGCACCACCCTCGGCCGCCACCCCCGGGTGGACGTGGAGCAGCGCCAAAGAGGCGTTCGACAACATGACCAATGCATGCGTGGCACAGCCCGCATGTCAGGCGCGCTATCCCGACCTCGCCGAGTCGTTCATCAGACTGGTCAATCAGCTCGAAGAGCGGCCAGTCACCACCACGGTCGCCGTCCCGTCGGTCGGCGACACCAAAGTCGTCCTCGACGGGGGCGCGCTACTGAACTGGTTCGTCCCGCTGGCCACCCACTTCCCAGAGGAGTTCCCGGCCGCGATTGACGAACTGGCTCGAAACAATCCCAGGCGGATCGCCGAGCTGTACGCCGAAGTGTGGGCCAATCCCGAGCGGGTCGGGACCATGGGCTGGGGCCTGACCTTGAGCGTGTGGTGCCGTGAATGGGTCCCGTTCGAATCGGTCGAGGATCAACTCGACAAAGCAAAGCAGGCCTTTCCGGAGTTTCCCGAGTCGGTTCGCGCCCAAGCGCCGCAACTGCCTTTCCTGCGCGACGCCTGTGCAGCCTGGGATGTGCCCAAGGCGCCCGATGAGATCCGGTCGGTCACCGAGAGCGCGATCCCGACGCTCGTTCTGTCGGGGAGTTACGACGGACAGACCGGACCCCAATGGGGTGAGTATGTGGCGCAACATCTCTCGCAATCCCACGTCGTGACGGTGCCCGGCGTCGCTCATGGCGTGTACACGAATGACTGCGGGGCGAAGGTGATTGCCTCCTTCTACGACAATCCGGGGCGACCGGACACGAGTTGTGTCGGCGCGACACAACCACCGCCGTACGAGATCATCCCGCCACCATGACCGCGGCGTCGGATGTCGCGGGGATTTCGCGTCGCGGCCTGCTGGGAGGAGCCGTCGCCGGGGCCGCTGCGCTGGCCCTGTCCGCATGTTCGTCGAACCCTTCGCCGGAACCCACGACGACATCCGCGTCCGACGTGGCAACGGGGTTCGACGAACTCGACGCCAAGATCGAAGAGGGCATGAAGGCCTATGCGATACCGGGGGTGGCAGTCGGCGTCCTGGCGGGCGGCCAGGAGTACATAAAGGGCTACGGTGTCACCAATGTCGACCATCCGGTACCGGTCGACGGCGATACGGTGTTCCGCATCGGTTCCACCACGAAGACTTTCACCGGTACGACGCTGATGCGGCTGGTGGATCAGGGCAAAGTGGACCTCGATGCTCCGGTCCGCCGCTATCTTCCTGACTTCGCGGTGGCGGACCCGTCAGCCAGCGCCGCTGTCACCGTGCGTCAGCTTCTCAACCACACAGCGGGCTGGCTGGGCGACGATCTGCAGGACTTCGGCCGTGGTGATGACGCGCTGTCGCGTTATGTCGCGTCGATGACCCGGTTGCCGCAACTGACACCGCCGGGTGCCGTATTCGCCTACAACAATGCAGGATTGGTCGTGGCGGGGCGGATCATCGAGGTCGTCACCGGGTCCACCTATGAGGCGGCGGTACAGAATCTGCTGCTCGATCCGCTCGAGCTACAGCACACCCGGTACTTCTCGGACCAGATCATCGGCTTCAATATCGCCGTATCCCACAACGTGGTTGACGGTAAACCCGTTGTCGACACCGGGTTCTGGGGGTTCCCGCGCAGCTGCAACCCGACCGGCTCGTTGATCTCCAGCGTGCGCGATCAGTTGCGCTACGCGCGGTTTCATCTCGGTGACGGTACCGCTCCCAACGGCACTCGGCTGCTGAGCCAACAAGCACTTGTGGCGATGCGCTCCAACCCCGGTGCCGGCGGCACGCTGCAGGTCGAGCTCACCGGGATGGGGGTGACATGGATGCTGCGCCCCTCGGCCGAGAACGAGACGATCGTGCAGCACGGCGGCACCTGGCAAGGCCAAAGGTCGGGCTTCTTCATGGTGCCAAGCCGAAACTTCGCGATGACCTTGCTCACCAACTCCGAGGGCGGAGCGCAGCTCACGACCGACCTGTTCGCCGATGATTGGGCGCAGCGCCGGTTTGCGGGGATCACCAATACGCCAGCGGAACCGCAAACTTTGAGCGCGGCGGACCTCGCGCCCTACGAAGGGCGATACGTGACGGAGCAGATCACCGAATCCGGCAGCCTCGAAAAGGTTGTCATCGAGTTCGAGGGCAGGTATGGCCGGCTGCACGGCACCATGAGCGACCTGGCCGATCCCAGCACCCACCCCGATGAAGATGCCGATACCAGCGCACATCTGGGGTTCGCCTTCTACCGGCCGGACTATGGACTCGACCTGGGTCCAGACGGTCAACCCCTCGGCACCCGTTCCAATTTCATCCGCGACCCGAACGGAAACGTCGCCTGGTTGCGCATGCACGGCCGCCTTTACCGACGGCAATGATCTGACGAATAGCGTTCTGCGCGCGCCGCTTACCGCTGGTTGCCGCTTCAGTGTTCTGAAGCGGCCATCGAGTCCTGTTCGTCAAACCCGTCGGGTGTGCTCGAGACCAGCAGCCAGATCAGCGTCGCCAACCCGGTGAAGACACCTTGGACGGCCAAGAGGAAGGCGATGTACTCGTGCCAACGCGACAGCACGTCGCCGCACCCGTGACCGTCCCACGGCAACGTCGACAGGGCCCCAACGAGGCCGGCGGCCAGCACCGTTGCGGTGGCCGCGGTGGCGGCACGCTGTCCGGCATCGGCCAGGGTGCGGCGAAAGTAGTTGTACTCCACACCGATGGCGAGGAGTAGGACAGGAATGACCGCGACGACCTGTTCGAAGAAGGCGGCGTTGATCGCGCCCTCGCAGAGCTGTGAGAGCACCGACATCTGTTCGGCGGCCGGGAGCGTCTCGAGTGCGGCTTCGAGCCTGGGATTGACTGTCCGGTCGGTGTCGACATCGAAAAGGTCCACGTAGGCGCTTGCGGCCAAGTAGCAGAGCCAGGCTCCGGCGACGAGGGGCACGATGGCGCGGACCCGGGCCCAGTCCGTCGGCGCCGCAATTCGACGCCGGCTGTTGAACAACGTGAGCGGGTCGGCGTTCAGCGACGCCGCGATGGTCAGGCCCAAGGCGGCGGCATAGATGGTGGCCGTCAGCACGTCAACAGGCAGCGAACCGACCGCGACGAGGCGCAGGAGATCGACGGCGATCAAGGTTGCCACGCCGGCCCACCACCAGCGCCACAGCCGCGGCGCGTCGCCGTCCGTGCTAGTCACCACGCGTTTCAGCGCGCCGACCACACCCAGCACGACGGCGTCGACGATGATCACCAGGACCCGCCAGCGGTTCTGACCGGCGTCGGTTTCAAAGACCCCCGAGACCAGCTGCTCGCTGTAGGAGAACGCGAACAGCATCAGGAATACGATGCCGAAGATAGCGCGATCTGCCTGTCGGACAACGGGTTTAACCATCATCAAGACCCACGAGGCGGCGGTCTGGATCGCTCACCAAGAGGACCCACACCAGCGTCGCCAGACCCGTGCCGAGACCTTGCACCGACACCACAAACGCCAGAAACTCATGCCAGTACCCCCACACTTGACCGCACCCGATCCCAGCGAACGGCAGCGTGGACAACGCCAGCACAAGGCCGATGGACACCACGGTCACGGTCGCCGCTGCCGCCGCCCGCTGCACCGGTTCGGCCAGAGCCCGTCGGAAGAAGTTGAACTCCACGCCGAGGGTGAGCAGAAGCAGCGGGATCACGGCGACCACTTGGTAGAAGAACGCCGGGCTCACCGCTCCCTCGCACAAGGTCGCCATGGCGCCGAGGTGCTTCGGCAACGGCATCGCGTGGACCTCGGCGGCCAGCTCGGGGTCGAGAGCCCGTTGAGTATCGAGGTCGAAGAAGTCGTTGAAAGCCGTGGCGGCCAGGTAGCACACGAAGGCGCCCACGACGAGCGGAACGACCGCCCGTACCCGCATCCAGTCGGTCGGTGCCGCCGCCCGTCGTGTACCGCTGAGGATCGTCATTGGATCGGCGTTGAGCGATAACGCCATTACGAGTCCCATCAGGATGGCCATGGCGACCGAAAAGGTCAGGTGGAGCCACAACGGATGGTCCTCGGGGAGCAGGCACAACAAGACGTCGAGTCCGAGCACGGCGCCGACCGCCACCCACCAGGGACGCCACAGCCGGGAAACCCCGCCGTCGGCTGCGGTGATGCCACGCTTGAGCAGGCCCACGACGGCGAGCACGGCGGCGTCGAGTCCGACCAGCCCGATCAGCCAGCCGAGCATGTTTTCCTGGTCGATCGCCTCGAGCACGGCGGCGACGACTTCTTCGCTGTAGGAGAAGACGAACAGCAGGAGGAAGACCACGGCCAGCACGGAGCGACCGCTGCGATGTCGAGCCAGCGTCGAGCCATGATCGGCGTCGGCTTGGACGCTCACCGTAGGCTCCGGAACACGGGACCCCCCACGCGGCGAATAAGTACGCCCACGTTAATACCCGAGCGGCGGTCCCGGCGGGACATCTCGCGACCTAGCCCCGCTGCTGACGTCCAAGTGCGGCTCGCCGCCGGGAGCAGTGGCGGTGAGCGCCAGCAGCGCCGTTGCGGGACGGCGGCCTCAAGGGTTTGTGTCAATCGGCTGCTCACGGGTCACCTACGCGAATCCAGCCAGTCGGGCAATGACCAGGGCGCCTCGAACTCGAACCGACACGGGGCGCGGTGGTCTGCTGTTACACCATCTTCGCGACGTCGAATACCATTGTGCCGTTTGCCTTTCCATCAACGGACCGCAACGGGAGGAAGTACGCCTTGAAGGCGTCGCGCGCCGAGTAGAGCGGGCAGGTGAACGCCGTCGCGAGGGTGTCGCACATGAATGCCTGCCGCCTCGGGGTCTGATCTGTAAACGGAGTAAGGGCAGGTGTTCCACTGGGAACACCTGCCCTTACCCGCTCAACTCATTTGCTTGTCGCGCACTTCACTCGTCAATCACCTCGTAGCAGGCTGGTCCGCAGTTGGGGTCGTAGTCGGGAGGGTTGGGGTAAATGCTGCCGGAGGGGTAGACCATGCCGATTTCGTTCGGATTCGACGTGGAGTCCGGAGTCGGATGAGCGGTCTGCGGAGCGTCGGCGGCCGGTGGTACGAGCTTGACGCCGGGAATCAGGTGGGCGTGGACAACGTCGTCACCCGTCGGCGCGGCCGCGTCGGCGTGCGGCGCGGACGACTCGGCGGCCGGGGCGGACGACTCAGCGTGCGGCGCCGACGACTCAGCCGCCGGTGGTACGAGCTTCACGCCGGGAATCAGGTGGGCGTGGACTACGTCGTCACCCGTCGGCGCGGCCGCGTCGGCGTGCGGCGCCGACGACTCCGCGTGCGGGGCCGTGGACTCCGCGTGCGGGGCCGACGACTCCGCTTGGGGCGCGGAGACCTCGGCATGCGGCGCTGACACCTCGGCATGCGGGGCCGACGACTCCACGTGCGGCGCGGAGACCGAGCCGGCGTGATCCTCGGAGGATGACGTGGAGTGCGCCGCCCCGGAGTCATGGGCGGGTGCCGCGGACGCGATGCCGGCCATGCCGAGGCCAGCTAGCCCTAGGGCCCCCGCGATGGCGGCAGCGACGGCGAGCTTCTTGACCGCGCCCAAGGTGGCGACGGTTCCTGCGTGCTTGGCGAACGGGGTGTTGGTCATCGACTTTTCCTTTCGTGGAGCCACGGTCTTCGTGGTTGAAAAAGAGAATCGGGCGTCGACCTCAAGGGATTCTCAAAGCCTCCACTCGTGCGTCACGACAGCGCGAAATACAGCGTTCGGTCCGTCACCTGGAAAGGCGACCAACCCCCGCGGGTCGGCATTCAACGCGACGCCCCCGAACACTGGCCTCCACTTCGGCATCACCGGAGTCCTTGTCTCTCCCGACACCTCGAGATCCAAGGTGTCAGCGTGTGCGGAGATCGCTTGGGATACCACATCTTCGACGACGCGGGACGGGACCCGTGATCGGCAGCGTTCACCGAAGGCGTCTTCCGAAGTAAGTGCTCTGCTAGTTCCGATGCCACCGCCTCAACTGCCTGTTGGCATGTGCACGCATCTGCGTCTCGCGACAAGTTAGCTTCGAGCCGAGCTCGCCGCTGCGATCCCGCCGCTCGCGGGGGTGGGTGCCCCTAGAAAGGCCGTCCGCCCGCCTCGAAAAGCCGTCCTACCGGGCTTCTTGCCGTGCCCCCAGTCGGACTCGAACCGACACTGGGCGGAGTTCAAGTCCCCGTTAGTGCGATTCATCGATGAACTATCAAACGACATTGGCAATTTAGGGTCTTAACTGCGCATTTTATGCGTGGCCGTTGATTGGCTTGGGGTCGAATGAAGACGTGTGCATACAAGCTGTTTACAGATTCGCCTGTGATCATTCACCGTCACCCTTCATCGGGTACGCATGGATGAGAGCAGTGGAGAGCTTGGGCACTGCATGAGTCAGGGTGTGTTCTGCATTGTGCGCAATCCGGTGGGCGTCCACCAGGGTGGTCGAGGGGTCGATGTCGAGTTCTGCGTCGGCGTGCAAACGGTGCCCGACCCAGCGCATCTTCACGCTGCGCACCTGTCGAACGCCTGGCTGGGCCGCCAGTGCGGTTTCGGCGGCGTCAACTAGAACGGGATCAACACCGTCCATCAGTCGTCGAAAGACATCACGTACTGCGGTACGCAGTACTGCGAGAATGGCCGCTGTGATGAGCAAGCCGAAGATGGGATCGGCTAGCGGGTAGCCGAGCGCCACGCCACCAGCGCCCAGGAGCACAGCAAGCGAGGTAAACCCATCAGTACGGGCGTGCAGCCCGTCGGCGACGAGGGCCACCGATCCGATTCTGCGTCCGACTCGAATCCGGTACAAGGCAACGAGTTCATTACCAATGAATCCGACTAGGCCAGCGGCTGCGACCCAGCCCACGTTATGAATTACGACGGGATCAATCAGGCGTCGCACCGATTCAACTCCGGCGACAATCGCGGAGAAGGCGATCATGACGACGACAAAAAGCCCTGCAATGTCCTCGGCGCGACCGAAGCCGTATGTGTAGCGCCGGGTGGCTGCCTTTGTGCCGACCACGAAGGCGATCCAGAGCGGTATGGATGTCAAGGCGTCGGAGAAGTTGTGGATAGTGTCGGCAAGCAGCGCGACTGAACCCGAGAGCACGACGATCACCAACTGGGCGACCGCCGTTGCCGTGAGTGCGATGAGGCTTATCTTCACCGCACGTATCCCGGCGGCACTGGATTGCAACGCGTCGTCGATACTGTCGGAAGCGTCGTGACTGTGTGGCGCGAAAATCTCGCGCATCGCAGCGCCAAACTTGCCGAATCGACTCTTCGGGTGGTGATGATGCCGGTGATGGCCGTCATGGTGGTGGTGCGTGGTCGCCGCCTGTTCGTGGCTCATGCTCGTCGTCCGGTCGGTGAGACCCCATTGACCGACGCGGCGCTGACCTCGCGGTGGATGGCGGCGAGTTGAGCGGTGTCACGGTGGTGGCCGGGGACACCCGATCCGGCGTGCTCGGCGTTGAAGACAGCGTCGGTGACCAGCTGGGCGATGTGGTCGTTGTCCAGGCTGTAATAGATGGTCGTGCCTTCACGGCGCGTGCGCACCAGCCGTGCCATGCGGAGTTTGGCCAGGTGCTGCGATACAGACGATGCGGGCTTCTGCACATGGGTCGCCAGGTCATTGACCGACCGTTCCTGACCCACCAGGGCCCAAACGATCTGTACGCGGGTGGCGTCAGCCAGCATCCGGAAGACCTCTACCACTAGACCTACCTCATCATCGGGCAACCGACGACCGCATACTCGACTATCTGCATCCATACGCAGATAGTAGATCAGAAAATCGGGTCAGGGCCACCCAGGCCAGGTGCTCTTCCGCAGTCCGACAGGAACCTTTCCGGATGTACTGGCGTACGACCCGATCAGGCGCACGGTCTGGACAACGAACGAGACTGCGGGCACGGAGACAGTGATTGACGCCGATACCGGCGCAGTCCGGGCCACCGTTCCATTGGGCGGCGAGGTCGGAAACGTCGTATGCAACAGCCTTTTGGACCAGATGGTGGTCGCGGTGCAGGGCCGCAATGACCTCGCCGTCATTGACCCGCTTAGTTTCACTGTCGTGGAACGGATTCCCACACCTGGTTGCGATCACCCGCACGGCCAGGCGTTAGACGCTACCGACCAGACCATGTTCGTCGGCTGCGAATCCAACGCCACGACGGACACCGTGGACCTGACCAACCGAGCCGTGATTGGCCGCTAGGAAGTCGGCGAAACGCCAGATGTGTTGGCATACGACCCTGACCGTGGACGTATACGTCGCAACCGAAAGTGGCTGGGTCAGCGTTTTCAATCATGTCCGTGGGCATCTCGAAGCGCGGGGTCGGCCCATCTCGCAGACGGGCGCACACTCACCCGCCCTTAACCCGACTACCAACCACATCTACTTCCCGATACCCAAGGGACCGAGGGGTTCCTCGGTGCTATGGGAGTTCGAACCTACGAACTGAGCTTCTAGAGGTGCAAACGTGATGCGACGGTGGCGTCCAGCGACGCCCTCGGCGAGTACGCGGCGAGCCGTGGCACGGCCCACCCCAAAGCGTCGAAGCGATAGTGCTCGCCGACTCACCGCTTGCGTGCATACGCTGCGCCTTATCGAGGCAAAGAAATCGCTTCTACTCGGTGCCCCCAGTCGGACTCGAACCGACACTGTGCGGATTTTAAGTCCGCTCGCATCTCCGACTAGATATCTGCCGCCATCCTCAATCCTGGATATCCAGTTCGACCAACACCCGACGCAGTAGCTTTCCGGTGGCATTTCGGGGTAGCTCGTCGACGAAGACCACATCGCGCGGTACCTTGTGCCGCGCCAGGTTGTCTTTCACGTACTGCTTGATCTCTGCCGCGTCCTGGTCGGCGCCGAGCTCGGAAACGATGAAGGCGCGCAACCGCTTTCCAAACTCGGCATCATCGACCCCGACCACGGCAACCTCGGCGATATCGGGCCGCGCCTCGAGTAGGTTTTCCACTTCCTGCGGAAAGACGTTCTCGCCGCCGGACACGATCATGTCGTCGTCGCGACCGTCTACGAACAGCAATCCGTTTTCGTCGAAATGACCCATGTCGCCGCTGGACATGTAGCCGTCAATGATCTGTTTGTTGCGACCATCGGTGTATCCGGAGAACGGCGCACCGTTGCGGATGAAGATCCTGCCGCGACGGTTCGCGCCCTCAATCCGTCGATCGTTCTCGTCGTACAGCACCACCTCGCAGGTCACCGGAGCACGCCCCGCGGTACCGGGGGCGGCACGTAGCTCGGAAGGGGTGGCGACGCTGGCGATGGCACATTCGGTGGACCCGTACATGTTGTACAGAACATCCCCGAAGGTGTCCTGCACCCGGTTGGACAACTCGGGGCTCAGGGCCGACCCGGCGATGAGAATGACTTTCAGTGACGACGTGTCGTACTTGGCGATGACGTCGGGCGGAAGCTCGACCATCCGGTGCAGCATCGTCGGGACCGCAACCAGCATGTCGGCCTTGTGGTCGGCGATGAGCTTCAACGTGCCCTCCGCCTTGAACCGCCTGGTCGTCACGATCTTGTTCCCAAACGCAGCACCGACGGTGTAAGTGGCCCACCCGGTGCTGTGAAAGATGGGTGACACGATGACCATGGTCCCCCTGCGCGGGAACGGTATTCGGTCAACGATCTGCGCCGTCGCGAGCGGAGATACCGTCTCACGCGGCGCTCCCTTGGGCAGCCCGGTCGTGCCGCTGGTAAGGATCACGGAACCGCCGGCTTTGCTCGGCGGGGGCAGAGGCTCGGTGGAGTTCGACGCGATGATGTCGTCGAGAGTCTGCGCGCCGGCGGGCAGTTCTGCGCCGTCGTCCACCCACGTCAACACCCGCGGCAGGTCGGCGGGCAGCGCGTCGAGGAGACCAAGGAACTCGCTGTCGTGCAGGACCACGGTCACTTTCTCGCGCTCGCAGACCTCGGCGAACTGAGGTTTGGCGAAACCCGTGTTCATCAACACCATTCGGGCGCCCACCTTGCCGCAGGCGGCCATGGTGATGACCAGACCGCGGTGGTCGCGGCACAGCACACCGACGACCGAGCCCGCGGAGACACCGAGGCGCTGCAAGCCATGCGCCAATGCCCACGACTGGTCATCGACCTGGTTGTACGTCAACGTCCCGCGCTCGTCGACGACCGCAGGCAGGTCCGCATACTTGCGACCACCCTGAATCGCCATCGTGGCCTGCGGGCCGTAAGCGCGCGAGCTTGGCGGTCTGAACGCCCGAACCGAGGTCTTTGAGATCGATGATTCCCGTGTCGATGAGTCGTTTAGCAGCGCGCGCCGCCTCGGTGGCGTGCTGCACCTTCTGCCGAACGCCGGCCAGCACGTCAGCCATCAGGCCTCCCTCACCACGGAAATGTGCGTTGCACAGTAGCAGTCGGCTAGTCGTGTCGATCCTGAACCGACATCGCGGCACCGAACGTGGAACCGCTGATTTCAGTGCCCCGGACACTCGCCCCGCGCCAAAGGCCATGGACGGTGCGGAAGCAGATGCTGCGAACGCCTTGCGCGCAAGCACTGTTGCTCGGTATCGAGAGCTGGGTCGCGAGCTGCCTTCGCACAAGGCCGTCACCCGTACACGAGAACAGTCGGTGAGCCGTATAGAGGCAAGAACAAGAGGTCCGCGCACACGCTAAACTCGGCTACCTAGAAGGGGACGTAGCCTAATTGGCATCGGCGGGGCGCTTAAAACGCCCGACATTTGTGGGTTCGAGTCCCACCGTCCCCACTATAAAAAGGAATCTCACAGGTCGCGCAAACGCGCGATAGTGTCGATGTCCAAGATCCTCCACTGACGAAAGCGCAAGGATGTCATCGGTGAGAAAATCTCGTATCGGACGACGGCTGGCGATCCTCGGCGGATTTGCGATCGCGGCGGCGGCACCCGTCACTGCGGTCATTGTCACCGCCTCCCCCGGCCTGCCAAGTCAACTCGCGGCTTGCCCGGCCGGCGAGGACAGCGACCTCTACAGCGGGACGTGCGTGCCCTACCTGGTGCCCAACACCGCCTCACCGGTCAACAACGCCTGCCCGCCGGGAGTCAGCGGCGCCGAATGCACGGGCTCGACCGGCAATCTTGTGCCGCGACACGCGCCGCCTGGACCGTCGCCCGAGTTGCAGGAATTGGAAGACGTCGTCACCCCTGGCTACTAGAGCCGCGATCAGCCCGCGGCCCACTTCTTGGCACGGTCAAGCTGGCCCAGGCCGAACAGCGCGATCTCGCCGGGGACCATCCAGGCCAGCGCGTGCAGCGTGTGCCGGATCCACTCCTTATCGGTGACGACCGCGATTCGCTTGAAGGCCGAGTGATGCTGGAATAAGGCGCCCAGCCCCATTTTCAGATCCTCGACCAACCCTCCGGGTCCGAAGCCTTCGTAGTCGTCCGCGATCACCTCCACGATTCGGATTTCGTCGTCCTTCACCATGTCATCCATGACCGGTTTGAAGTCACGCATCTCGTCGCCGCTGATCCGCCCCGACACGCGGAAACCGGTCACCCCGGCGGGCATATCCGGCATTGTTTCGATCATCGAGTTCTCCTTTCGCGCACACGAGATCAGCTCTCGATATGGGGATTCTCGGACCACACCACTCGGCGCGATAGGGTCGAATGGCCTCAAAGTGGGACGGCCGGCCTGATTGGCGTCGGCTCATGTAGGCCACGACGTCAATGATCTCGCCGCTCACCGGCTCATCGCGTCATCAGCGACAGGATCGCGCGGTTGAGCTGTCGGCGCGGCCAGCCCAGCCGCCCGGCGGCGGCCAGTGCGGCATGTGCGGCGTTGCGGCCGCAGACACCGTGCACTCCCCCGCCCGGGGACGCGCCTGCGCTGCCGAGGAAGACGTTCTCGACCGGCGTCTCCGCGCCACCGAAGCCCGGGAATGGCCGGAAGATCAACTGCTGGAACAGTTGTGACGTTCCGCCGTTCACCGCACCGGCATGCAGATTCGCGTCGCTGGCCTCCAGGTCCGACGGCCGCTGAATCGTCTTGCCGACGATGTGGTCGCTGAACCCGGGCGCATGCTTCTCCAGGACCACGTCCACCGCCGCCGACAGCTGATCGGCGGAGGCGTCATCGGCGACGCCTCGCGGCAGATGCGTGTACGCCCAGGCGCTTTCGGTGCCTGCCGGTGACCGGCTCGGATCGGCGGTCGTCATCTGCCCGAACAGCAGGAACGGATGCAGCGGCACGGTGCCGGTGTTGAGGTCGGCCATCCACCGGATCAGGCCGTCGTGGTCGGCGCCGAGATGTACCGTTCCCGCATCGTTCAGACTCTGCGAACGCCATGGAATCGGCGCGTCGAGGGCGTAGTTGATCTTCAACACCGGAGTGTCCCAGACGAACCGGTCGATGCTCTGCAGCACGGATTCGGGGAGAGCGTCGGCCGGCAGCAGGTCGCGGTACAGCATCGGCGCCGAGGTATCGGCGATCACCGCCCGACGCACTCGGACGGTCTCGCCGCCGGAGGTGTGAACGGACACCGCGCGTCGGCCACGGACGTCGATCCGGTCCACCTGCTGTCCGCACTGGATGTGGGCTCCCGCAGACGTCGCCCGGTTCACCAGCGCTGCGGTCAGTTGGCCGGCGCCGCCGACCGGAACCGGAAAGCCGCCGTCCTGGGCCATCATGATCAGCATGTATCCCATGACGCCGCTGCCCGGTGCGTCGATGGGAACGTCGGCGTGCATTGCGTTGCCCAGCAACAGGAGTCGCGCGGCCTCGCCCTCGAACAGTTTCTCAGCCATCACGCCTGCGGGGAGAAGCAGCAGATGCGCCAACCGAAGCGCCTCGGCGGTGCCCAGCTCACGCAGTAGACCGACCGCTCCACGCACCGGCGGGAACGGCGCGAACAACGTCTCCACCAGCGGTTCCTTGATGCGCTGCCACTGGGTGAACAAGTCGCGCCAGCGTGCCCCGTCACCGGGTGTGCGACGGTCGAGATCCTCTGCGGTGCGGTCGAGGTCGCGCCAAATCAGCGCAGCGTCTTCGTCATCGGCGGAGCTCGCATGGCCGACGACCGCGGGTGAATGCGACCAAAGGAGGCCGTGCTCCTCGAGGTGCAGCGCTTGGAGAGCCGGGGACGTCACCGACAGCGGGTAGAACGCGCTGTACAGGTCGCTGACGTAGCCGGGGAACAGTTCGGCGCTCTTGACCGCGCCGCCGGGTTGTTCCTGTGCTTCCAGAACCAGCACGTCCCAGCCCTCGTCGGCCAGCATCGCTGCGGCGACCAAACCGTTGTGGCCTGCTCCGATCACCACAGCATCGGCGGAACCTCTCACGCTCACCTCGAGATGAGCCTGTTGGAGGCGGCCTTCACCGAGTCGGGCAGAAACCGGTTCATCAGGCCGAGCCCTTTCGAAAGTGGCGAGGAGGCAACGATTTTCTTCCTACCCTCCATCAATGCGTCGTATCCCTGCTTGGCGACCTTGTGGGCGTCGTCCTTCGGCATGCGCCCCACCAAGGTGTCGAGCATGCCGGCCCGCCGGAAGAAGTTGGTGTCGGTGGGGCCGGGCATCAGCGAGGTGACGACGACGTCGGTGTCGCGCAACTCGTCCTGCAGCGCTTCGGTGAACGACTGCACAAACGATTTGGAGGCGTTGTAGATGGTCTGATACGAGCCGGGCATCATCGCCACGATCGACGACGTGAACAGCAGCTTGCCCGAGTTGGCGCTGACCATGTCAGCGAGCACGAGTTTGGCCAGTTGCGTGGTTCCCCGGACGTTGAGGTCGATGATGTTGAAGTCTTCTTCGAGCCCGCGGTCGACGAATCGGCTGCCACCGCCGCCGGTGCCGGCATTGAGGGCGGCGGCGTCCAACCGGCGGCCGCCCTCGGTGGCGCTGGCGTACAGCCGATCGACGTCGTCCTCTTTGCGGAGATCGACCTGAACCGCGCGGACCTCTGTGCCGCTGGCGGCAAGTTTGTCCGCGCTAGCGTGGATGCCGTCATCGTCCGCGGCCACGATGAGGTCGTAGCCGTCGTCGGCGAACAATTTCGCCAACTCGAAACCGATACCGCTCGAAGCACCCGTCACAAGCGCGAGTGGTCGTCCTTGAGCCATGGTGCCGGGCTACCCGACGGAGCCTTCACCAAACGCGTGCTCCACACGCCGACGTCAGCCTGCGTCACGATCATCGCTGTGGTCATCACCGTCGTCGGGACACTCTCCGCTGTCTTCGGGGGCTCCCTGGTCGTCCTCGTCGTCTCCGTCGTCGGGGATGAGGTAGCGGTTGGGGTGGTGGTAGTTGTTGATGCGGGCTTGGCCGGTGTCGAGTTGGGGTGGAGGACGCCATGCGGTGCGCCCGTCTTTGCGTCTG
>NZ_NKCN01000029.1 GCF_002245535.1 Mycobacterium lehmannii
CGCAGCGACGCCGAACGCTGCGCCGAGTTCCCCCGCTGGCTGCACACCTACAATCACCACCGCGGCCACACCGCACTCGGCGGCCAACCACCTGCCACCCGCGTACCTAACCTCTCCGGTCAGTACATCTAGCTGAGGCGTTCCATCGCCGCGACGTGGATCGTCTAGCTGCCTCACCAGCCGGGATGGCCACAGCATGCTAATGTATGAGCGTGTTTGAACACCGGCTGCAGATTCTGCTCGACGACGAGCGTCATCGGCGAATCACCGCAGTGGCGCGCGCGCGGGGTGTGTCAGTCGCAACGGTGGTGCGCGAGGCCATCGATCGCGGTCTCGCTGCTCCCACCAACCGCCGGAAGTCCGCGGGACGACGCCTCCTGGAAGCATCTGACATGCCAGTTCCTGAACCGCAGGAACTGAAGGAGGAGTTGGAAACGCTGCGCACGCGTCGCGGATGATCGTGCTCGACACGACGGTGCTCGTCTATGCGAAGGGTGCCGATCACCCCCTCCGTGACCCTTGCCGGGAGTTGATCGGAGCAATCGGCGACGGGCACATCGAGGCGACAACGACGGCCGAGGTCATCCAGGAGTTCGTCCACGTTCGAGCCCGTCGCCGGCAGCGCACCGATGCGGCCGCGCTGGGCCGGGATTACGCGGAACTGCTCTCGCCGCTACTGGGCGTGAGTTCCGAATCGCTCCAACGCGGCTTGGCGTTGTTCGAGACGACGCCGCGACTCGGCGCGTTTGACGCCGTGCTAGCGGCGGCCTCCGCCGGCGCCGGTGCCACCGCACTCGTCTCGGCGGACACGGCGTTCGCCGACCTCCCGGGCATCGTCCACATCGTTCCCGACGCAAGCGGAATCGCAAGCTTGCTCAACCGCTCCGGCTGATAAGACCGACGGCCGACCCCAGCTGCTCGTCTACCGCGCGTTCATCGAACCCGGCACCGGTGACGGTGACGTTCCCGGGCTAGGGGGCTGGCCCGAACACGGTTGTGTCGGCTGCTCCTTGATGGCCGACCACGTTCCGAACCTTGCCCACCTACGACCAGCGCACGCCCTAGAGCGACCCCGTTTGTGAAACCACCGACGCAACGACGGTGAAAACCGTCGGTGGTTTCACAAACGAGGGCCGCGAGACCGCGGAGGCCCCCGACACCGGGCGCCGCAGCGACACCCTTACGACGGCACGGTCGCCAGCGCTTGCGCCACGCATTCGGCCCACTGTTGAGGGTCGACGGTCATCCAGGCCCTCTCGCCACCGAACGCACTCGAGATCACCACGTCCGGCGCAACAGTGCCCAGCAGTTTCACACTTTCGCGCAGCTGGCCGGCGTCGCCGCGACCCGGAACCAGGAACGTGGCCCACGTGCCCTCGGGGGTGGGGAACATGGTGTCGCCGGTGAACAGGTAGCGCTCACCGGTCGCACCGGTGACGAGATAGCTTGTGCTGCCGTCGGAGTGGCCCGGCGTGGGGAGTATCTCGACACCGTTGCCATCGACGTGCCGCACACAAGCGACGGCCACGTCGACGCGCGCGTGCTCGGCGATGGTGTCGATCTCGGCCTCCGGCGCGTGCAGCCGGCGACCGAACCGCTTCTCGATTCGTTTCAGGTTCGGACCGGCCTCGTCGAGATGCGACAGATATTGCGCGCGGACGCCGCCGAGCGCGTCGATGGCGTCGAAATCCGACTCCGTGGCGGGGCTGTAGAACAGCACGTTGCCCTGCGGGCCTCGCCATAGGTATGCGTGCGTGGTGAGGCCAGGAAACGGCGAGTCCATCCGGGTCTGCCACAGATCGTCCCGAATCGGGGTCAACTGCGTCGTCGAAGTAGTCATGTATCGACTCTGTGACCTGAACCATTGTTGAGGTCAAGCGATTTCTCGCCGAATTTCGCCTCCGAGTGTCACCATCGAGAGATGGCGCGCTCACACATCGCCGCGCTGGCGGCCCTGGCGACCACTGCCGCCTCGATCGCTCTCGCGCCCAACGCGTCGGCGGTGTGCTACTCGGCCGACTGCGTTCCCAACGTCGCGCGCAATGTCGTCGAGCGAACACCCTGCAAGCCCGGCAAGTACTTCAACTACGGGCTCGGCCCCACCGGGGCGACGTTCGTCTGCAACAGGGTGGGCGTCTGGACACCGGCCGGGCCGCTCGTCGGCATCCACAACGTCGCGATGGACTGCCCCGAACAGAACTTGTCGGCTCAGGGCTCCGACGGCGTGGCGTTCGTCTGTACCGACATGGGCGGCGGGCACCTGCGGTGGGCCCACCGCATCGACACCGCGGAATGATCAGAGGATCGCAGCGATGCGCGACGCCACATCCGTCGCCACCGATAGCGTCGCCGGATCGGTAGCCGGCGAGTAGCGGTCGGCGGCAGCGTCGTATGTCGCGCCCGCGATCGACCCGTGGTCGGCCTCCAGCACGACGCACGAGACGGGCCAGCCGTTGCGCTCGAGTGTCGAGGCGAACTCCCGGCTGGCCGAGGACGGTATCACGTCGTCGTGCGCACCATGCAACAGCGTGAACGACGCAGGGACACCGTTCAACTCAGCCGGCAGCGGTGAGCCGCTGACCGGATCGGGGACCATGAATGCCCCCGCGAGGCAGACGGTGTGGGCCACACCGAAGTCTGGGGCGTGAACCGCCAGACCGGCCGCCGCCAGGCCACCCATCGACCAACCGACGACTACCAGCGCCCCGTCACCGGAATGCTTGCGCGCAAACTCGGCCGACGCCAACAGGTCGCTACGCCCACGGTCCTCGGCGTGCGAATCCCAATCGGCCAGCACAACCGACAATTCGTGCGCGTGCACCCGTTCGGCCAACGGCCGCATCGCGGCGCGCGAATCGGTCTGCGCGCCGTGCCACATCAGGACGGTGCGTTGCGCCGGGTCGCCGTAGATGTCTGCGGACCGGCCGGGGGAGTACTCGACGGTGTGCACCACCCTGGAGTGCCCCGACGGACGCGGAACCAATCGTCAGCGCGAATACCGCTCCACGAACCGGCGCAGGATGGTCTGCGGATAGCGGACATCCCATTGCCGGACAGCAGATTTCAAGACTTCCGCGGACTCCGGCGGAAAGTAGCCGTAATCCTTGTAGACATCGATCCGGGTGATCAGGCCGTCGAGGTCCAATTCGGGGTGGAACTGCGTGGCATACACGTGGTGCCCCACCCGGAACGCCTGCACCGGGCAATCCGGTGAGGACGCGAGGCGTTCGACGCCAGGCGGTAGCGAGGTCGCGCCTTCCCGATGGCCGCCGTAGGCGTCGAAGACGTCGGGCACCTCGGCGAACAATTCGTCGTCACGGCCCGCGGAGGTGACGGTGACGGTGAGCCCGCCGACCGGTTCTGGGTGCGTGCGGTCCACCGTGGCCCCGATGACGGTGCCGAGCGTGCCGACGCCGTAACAGCAGCCGAGGAAGGGAAAGTCGCGATCGACGATGCGCCCGATGAGGTTCAGTAACTCCGACTCGACCCTCCGCTGCGTCGCCGACTTCGCATCGGCGGGATCGCTGACGTTATAGGGCCCGCCGCCGAGGATGATTCCGGACCAGTCGTCGAGGTCGATGTCTCCCAACGGTTCATCAGTCAACCGGATGCGCCGCATGCCGGTGGTGTCAAGACCGGCGAACCGCATCATCGCCCGGTATTCGTCCTCGGCGGCTTCGTCCTCACCGCGGATGGAGAGCAACAGGAAGGGCGCCGGACGCGCGACACCCCGCGAGCCCGATGAGCCCGCGGGGTGCCGCATGTCGTTATCGACGATCAGACCCGGATGTCAATCCAAGTCGAAGCGATCGTTGTTCATGACCTTCACCCAGGCAGCGACGAAGTCCTCGACGAACTTGTCCTTGCTGTCTTCCTGGGCGTAGACCTCGGCGATGCCGCGCAGTACCGAGTTCGAGCCGAACACCAGGTCATTGACGGTGGCCGTCCACTTGAGCTGTCCCGTCGCGCGGTCCACACCCTCGTAGACGTTCTCCGCCGCACCCGACTTCCACTCGGTGCTCATGTCGAGCAGGTTCGTGAAGAAGTCGTTGCTCAGCACACCCGGCTTGTCGGTGAACACGCCGTGCTTGCTGCCGCCGTGGTTGACGTTCAGCACCCGCAGACCACCGATCAGCACCGCGAATTCAGGGGCGGTCAGGTCGAGCATGTAGGCCCGCTCGACCAGCAGCTGCTCCAGCGGAGCCTTCTCACCCGCCCGCGCGAAGTTACGGAAGCCGTCCGCCCGTGGTTCGAGCACCGCGAAGGACTCCACGTCGGTGTCCTCCTGCGTGGCGTCGGTGCGCCCCGGCGCGAAGTGCACGTTGATCTCGAAACCGCCGTCACGCGCAGCCTTCTCGACCGCAGCCGAGCCGCCCAGCACGATGATGTCGGCCAGCGAGATCTTCTTGCCGCCGGCCGCCGAGCTGTTGAACTCCTGCTGGATGCGCTCGAGCACCGGAAGTACCTGAGCCAACTCGGCGGGCTCGTTCGCCTCCCAGTCCTTCTGCGGCTCAAGCCGAATCCGCGCGCCGTTGGCGCCGCCGCGCTTGTCGGTGCCGCGGAAGCTCGACGCCGACGACCATGCGGTCTTGATCAGCTGTTGCACGGTCAGGCCCGAGTCGAGCAGCTTGCTCTTGAGCTGGGCGATGTCCTGTTCGTCGACCAGCTCGTGGTCCACCGCGGGCACCGGGTCCTGCCAGATCTCCTGCTCGGGAATCCAAGGCCCGAGGTAACGGCTGACGGGGCCCATGTCGCGGTGCATCAACTTGAACCATGCCTTGGCGAAGGCCTCGTCCATCTCCTCGGGATGCTCCAGCCAACGGCGGGTGATCGCGCCGTAGATCGGATCTTCCCGCATCGAGATGTCGGTGACGAGCATCGTCGGCTTACGCGGCGGGCCCCCGAACGGATCGGGAATGATCGCCTCGGCGTCTTTGGCCTCGAATTGCCAAGCGCCGCCTGGGCTCTTGGTCAGCTCCCACTCGTAGCCGTAGAGGGTTTGCAGGAAGCTGTTGTCCCACTGCGTCGGAGTCGGGGTCCACACGACCTCGAGACCACTGGTGATGGTGTCAGGTCCCTTACCCGAGGCGAACGCGCACTTCCAGCCGAGGCCCTGCTGTTCGATCGGCGCAGCCTCCGGCTCCGGCCCGACCAGATCGCCGTCGCCGGCACCGTGCGTCTTGCCCAGGGTGTGGCCGCCGACGATCAGCGCCGCAGTCTCCTCGTCGTTCATCGCCATCCGGCCGAACGTCTCGCGGATGTCGTGCGCCGCCGCCAGCGGGTCGGGCTTGCCCTCCGGGCCTTCCGGGTTGACGTAGATCAGGCCCATCGTGGTCGCGCCGAACGGCTCGGCCAGCTTGCGCTCGGTCTCGTTGGTCCCGCCGTAGCGCTGGTCGGTGCCCAGCCAGGTGTCCTCCTGGCCCCACAGCATCTCCTCGGGCTCCCAGATGTCCTCGCGCCCGAACGCGAAGCCCTTCGTCTTGAATCCCGAGACCTCGAGTGAGGCGTTGCCGGCGTAGGCGATCAGGTCGGCCCAGGAGATCTTGTTGCCGTACTTCTGCTTGATCGGCCACAGCAGCCGGCGGGCCTTGTCCAGCTGCGCGTTGTCGGGCCAGCTGTTGAGCGGCGCGAAACGCTGGGAACCCTGGCCGGCGCCACCGCGGCCGTCGAAGATCCGGTAGGTGCCTGCGGCGTGCCAGCTCATGCGGACGAACAGGCCGGCATAGCTGCCGTAGTCGGCGGGCCACCAGTCCTGCGAGGTGGTGATCAGCTTGTGGACGTCGGCCTTGAACGCCTCGAGGTCGAGTTTCTTGAATTCCTCGGCGTAGTTGAAGTCGTGGCCGAGCGGATTGCCCTTCTCGTTCTGCTTGTGCAGCACCGAAACGTCGACCTGGTTGGGCCACCAGTCCCGGTTCGTCAGAGGAGCGTGCGACTTCGGCTTCGGCGAATCGATAGCCGGGTTTTCGCTCTCGCTGTGGCTGGCTGTCTTGGAATCATCATGAGGCGGGCGAGCGTCGGACGTATCAGATGACACAGCGTTCCTTCCGGTGGGTTATTTGGGCTGTGATCACGGTTGTGATCGGGAAACCTGCGATACCAAGCACTCTGGGCACAAGCCCCAATAGATGACCTCGGCCTCGTCGAGTACGAATCCGTCCAACGCACCCATCGGGTCCGACGGCGTCAGGCAGGGTGCATCGCCGACGGCGCAGTCGATATCGGCGATGACGCCACACGACCGGCATACGACGTGATGGTGGTTGTCGCCGACACGGGACTCGTAGCGGGCCACTGACCCGGAAGGCTGGATCTTGCGCACCAGCCCCGCGGTGGTAAGCGCGGCGAGCACGTCGTAGACGGCCTGCCGCGAGACGTCGGGTAGGGCGCGACGCACTGCGCTGAAGATCGACTCCGTATCGGCGTGGGGGTTGCCGTAGACCGCCTCCAGCACCGCAAGCCGCGGGCGGGTCACGCGAAGATCGGCGGCGCGTAACCGATCCGCGTAGTCAGGCGTAGGGGACACGCTGCCAATATGCTCCGTTTTCTGGAATCAGTCAAGAGTGTGTTCAGGGTTGGCTCATCGGCGTGTCGTACAAGTTTTCGGCGATGTTGCTGTCGTCGCCGAAGCGCCTTGTTACCAACGGTTTCGAACGTCGCACGCCGCCCTGCGCGCACTTTTCGGGCCTGAACCGTGGCGAGCCCCGCTGCTACCCTTCGGTGGCTGCCGGGGTCTGTGGTCAGGGGAGCGGACCAACCCGGTGTGGTTATCAGGCAGGACCCCGAACGAAAACGCTACGGACTTCCGCGAAGAGAGTGTTGTGCGCACCGGAGAAATCAAGGCCCTTTCCGGCCTGCGCATCGTCGCCGCCGTATGGGTGGTGCTCTTTCACTTCCGGCCCCTGCTAGAGCAGTCCGTGCCGGGGTTCCGATCGGCGTTCGCGCCGCTGCTCAACTGCGGTGCCCAAGGTGTCGACCTGTTCTTCATGCTCAGCGGGTTCGTGCTGGCATGGAATTATCTCGACCGCATGGGACCGTCGTTCGAGTGGCGAGCCACGCTGCGCTTCCTGTGGCTTCGGCTGGCCCGCGTGTGGCCGGTCTACCTGGTGACGATGCATCTGGCGGCCCTGTGGATCATCTTCACCCTGCAGGTCGGCAGGGTGCCGTCACCGGCAGCCGAGACATTGACGGCGACGAACTATCTGCGCCAGGCGCTGATGGTCCAACTGTGGTTCGTGCCCTATTTCGACGGCTCCAGTTGGGACGGGCCGGCGTGGTCGATCAGCGCGGAGTGGCTGGCCTATCTGCTGTTCGGCGGTCTGATCCTGGTGATCTTCCGCATCGCGCGGTCGACTAGGGCGAGGGGCCTGATCGCGCTGGCCTTCGTCGCCGTGATGCCGCCGATCCTGCTTCTGCTGGCGTCGGGGCAGTTCTACACCCCGTGGAGTTGGCTGCCGCGGATCGTGATGCAGTTCACCGCCGGGGCCCTGATCGCAGCGGCGGTGCGCAAGCTCGACCCAAGCGATCAGGCTCGGCGCGCCGCGGGGTACACCGCACTTCTGCTCGGCGCCGCGATCGTCGCGATCCTCTACCGACTCGACGCGCACCCGCTGCCCAAGATCGTCGACGGTGCCGGCCTGGTCGACGTGCTGTTCGTGCCGCTGCTGTTCACCCTGGCCATCGGCGCCGGATCGCTGCCCTGGCTTCTTTCGCTGGGGCCGGTCGTGTACCTCGGGCATGTGTCGTTCTGCCTCTACATGGTTCACGAGTTGGTGCACACCACCTGGGATTGGATGGTGCAGCAATTCGGGCTGACGCTGTCATCGGACTTCACGAGCAAGCTCATAATGGTTGCCTTGCTTGGCACCGCGCTGATCGGCGCGGTCATGCTGTACCACTTTGTCGAGGAGCCCGCCCGGAAATGGATGCGCAGCATGCTGAACGGCCCCACCGCGTCGATCCCGGATGCGACAGGCAGGTTGCACACCGTGTCGCGCCCGCGCGAAAGGTCCGAGGTGATGACGGCCCGCGCCGGGTGACGACGCTTCTCGCGCCCGTGTTCTCACGGTCGTACGCCGGCGCGGTGAGCAGCGCACTGACCGTCGCGGTGGCGATCGCCATTCTCGTGGTCACCGGTTGTCAGCATCCGAAGCCGATGGAGCACAAGGAAATCGACGTGCTCAGCTTCGCGCTCAACCGCATCGCGGTGATCGGCGACTCGTACACGACCGGCGGTCCGGAAGGCGGGCTCGGCGAGAAATCCTGGACCACCCAGGCCTGGCAGATCCTGGCCGAGCAGGGATTGTCGACCACAGCGGTCGTCGGCGCCGAAGGGGGAGCCGGCTACGGCACCCGTGGCAACCGGGGCAGCCTCTTCGAGGATCTGACCGCCGCGACGGTCAAGCCCGACGACACGCTGGTGGTGTTCTTCGGTTCGCGCAACGATCAGAACGTCGACCCGACACAGTTGTCGGTGCTGGTCTACGGCACGTTTCTGTTGGCCCGGCGGATCGCGCCGTCCGCGCTCTTCCTCGTGATCGGGCCGCCGTGGCCGACGGCCGACGTTCCCGCCGCGGTCATGCGCATCCGTGACACCCTCAAATATCAGGCCGAACTGGCGGGCGCGACGTTCGTCGACCCGATCGCCGCCAGGTGGTTCGTGGACCGGCCCGAGCTCATCGGCCCCGACGGCGTGCACCCCACCGACGCGGGTCATACCTACATGGCGGAAAAGATTGCGCCATTGATCGGCGCGCAACTGCCGCGACGGGTCTGATCCGTCCTATCGTTGCTGATCGTGCGACTCGGTGGACGCCTGTACCAGCTGCTGACCCGCGTGATGTCGCTGCGCATCATCGTGATCGTCGCGGCGCTGTCGGTGGTCGCGTTGGTGATCACGCTGGGCGCATGGGTGTGGTTCGGCGTCACCAACGACCAGTACAGCCAGCTGGACCGTCGCCTCGACTCAGTGAGCAGCCTCGGCGACATCAGCGAACTGCTGCGCACCGCGCAACAGGCCGACGTCAACCCGCCCATCCCCGACGGCGGCCTGGTCCGCACGGCCCGCGTCGACGAGATCACGGTCTCCATACCGGAGAACATCGTGTTGCCGCGGTTCGACGTCGGTTACGCCGACACCACCATCGACGGTGTCGAATACCGCGTCCGGACGTTCACCGCCGGCGACGCGTTGATCGCGATCGGCGCGCCGCTGGCCGAGACGCAACGCCGCATCGACGAACTGCATCGACGGGTGCTGCTGATCTGCGGCGGCGTGATTGTCGGCACCGTGCTGGTCGGCTGGGTCATGTGGTCGATCATGATCAACCCGTTCCGCTTGCTGGCCCAGCAGGCGCGCGCAATCAACGCCCAGTCCAAACCGGAAGAGGTTCAGGTGCGCGGCGTGCAGGAGGCCGTCGAGATCGCTGAAGCCGTCGAGGGGATGCTCGCCCGGATCGGCGATGAACAGCAGCGCACGCGAGCGGCGCTGGAGTCAGCGAGGGATTTCGCCGCGGTGGCCTCGCACGAACTCCGCACACCCCTGACCGCGATGCGCACCAATCTCGAGGTGCTCTCCACGCTTCAGATGCGTGACGAGCAGCGCCAGGAGGTGATCGCCGACGTCATGCGCACCCAGAGCCGGATCGAGGCGACGCTGACCGCGTTGGAGCGACTCGCGCAGGGCGAACTGACCACCGTTGACGACTTCGTCCCCGTCGACATCACCGAACTGCTGGACCGGGCCGCACACGACGCGATGCGCAACTATCCCGGGCTGAAGGTGTCGCTGTCGTCGTCGACGACGGTGCTCATGGTCGGCCTGCCTGCCGGGCTGCGGCTCGTCGTCGACAACGCGATCACCAATGCGATCAAGCACGGCGACGCCACCGAAATCCAGCTCGGCGCAGTCGCTTCCGGTGAAGGCGTGCAGATCACCGTCGACGACAACGGTTCGGGGATACCCGAGGAGGAGCGCGCCGCGGTGTTCGAGCGGTTCTCCCGCGGTTCGACGGCGGCGCGATCCGGGTCGGGGCTGGGGCTGGCGCTGGTCGCCCAGCAGGCCGAGCTGCACGGGGGCACCGCCGCGATGGAGGCCAGCCCACTCGGCGGGGCCCGGTTGGTGTTACGCCTGCCCGCGCCGAGCTGACCTGACTACGATCCGAAGATGGCCAAACTCGAGTTGTCGCGTCAGCTCACGTTGACTCCGCAGGAGGCATGGGAGCACGTATCGGATCTCAACTCGTTGGGGGACTGGATGGTCATGCACGAAGGCTGGCGCAGCGAACTGCCCGACGAGCTGACGGTCGGCACCACGATTGTCGGCGTCGCGGCAGCCAAGGGGTTGCGCAACCGCGTCACGTGGACCATCAAGCAATTCGACCCGCCCAAGCTGATCGAGGTCACCGGAAAAGGTGTCGGCGGCACCAGGTACGGGCTCACGATGACGGTCGCCGAGGTCGAAGCCGGTTCGGCGTTCACTCTCACCATGAATCTCGGGGGAGCGCCGCTGTTCGGGCCCATCGGCGCGACGGCGGTACGCGCGGTGAAAGGCGACATCGAACGTTCGATCCGCAAGTTCGAAGAGCTCTACGGCTGACCACTCCGGGCCGCCAAGACGCGGCGCGCGGCGCGGTTGATCACGATCGCAGCGGGTACCACCCACCGCGTGTCGCAGACCATGGAAATGACCGTTCTGGACCCCCGCACTGGCGACGAAGTCAGCAGGATTCCGATCACCGATCCCTCCAGCTGCGCCCAAGCCGTGAGACGAGCCCGCGCAGCCGCGCCGGGGTGGGCGCGCACCCCCGCCGCCGAACGCGCGGCCGCGCTGACCAAGGCGGCCGCAGCGGTTCGCGCCGCCGCCGACGAGCTGGCCGAGCTCAACGAACGTGAGACCGGCAAGACCCGCGACGACGCGTTGGGCGGAGTCGACGCGGGCGCGGGCACGCTGGTGCAGTACGCCGAACTCGGCCCGGTGCATCGCGGCCGCAGCCTGCACGGCTCCTGGTCCGCAACCGATCTGATGGTCCCCGAGCCGCGCGGCGTCGTTGCGGTACTCACCCCGTGGAACGATCCGGTCGCTGTCGCGGCCGGCCTGCTGGGCGCGGCGCTGGTGACGGGAAATACGGTGGTGCACAAGCCAAGTGAGCGGTGTCCGGCCACTGGTCGGCGATTCGCCGAACTGTTGGCCGAGCGACTTCCCGACGGTGTGCTGGAGATCCTCGACGGTGACGGATCGGTCGGCGCCCAGCTCGCCTCAGCAGCGGACGTCGACGTGGTCGCGCACGTGGGCAGCAGCGCGACCGGCCGGGCGATCGCTCGAGTGTGCGCGGAACGCGGGGCCAAGACGGTGCTGGAGAACGGCGGCAACGACGCGTTGGTCGTCGACGCGGGCGTGGACCCGCGGTGGGCGGCCGAGCAGGCCGCGCTCGGCGCGTTCGCCAACGCGGGGCAGATCTGCGTTTCGGTGGAGCGGGTCTTCGTGGTGGAGTCGCTGGCCGAGGCCTTTCTCGAGGAGTTGGCAACGCAAGCGCGTGGCTGGGCGGACCGGATCGGGCCGCTGGTCGACGAGCGTCAGCGCGAGGCGGTGCAGGACCAGATCGACGACGCGGTGGCCAACGGCGCGTGCGTCCTGGCCGGTGGTGCGCCGCGGCCGGGGCCCGGTTCGTTCTACCCGCCGACGGTGCTCGCCGACTGCACGGCGAAGATGTTGGTGTTCTGTGAGGAGACCTTCGGTCCGGTGGCCCCGGTGCGAGTGGTTCCGGACTTCGACACCGCGTTGCGTGAAGCGGCCGACGACCGCTACGGCCTGGCCGCGACCGTGCTGACCGCCGACATGGGGCACGCTCAAGAGGCGTGGCGAGCTCTACCGGTGGGCACCGTGAAGATCAACGATGTGTTCGGCGGGGCGTCGCAACCGCGCCGCGCAAGCGGTAACGGCTTCGGCTTCGGCCCGGAACTGCTCGACGAGATGACCGCATGAAAGTCGTGCACTGGTCGCCGCCGGGCGGCTGAGGCACTCTCGCGCGTTCCATCTCACAGCGAAATTTTCGCTCCCAGCGTCGAGCGGTCAGCACCACCTTCGATGCCCACCTCACAGCGAAAAATTCGCTCCCAGCGACTTTTTCGCTGATAGGTGGGCGCTGCGCCCACCAAGTCCGCGAGAGGGCACGGGTCCGCCGCAGGCCCGCACGAGAGGGCACGGGTCCGCCGCAGGCCCGCGCGGGAAGTCAGCGCGCCCTAATCCTCCTTGCGGATCAACCGGCCCAGCGCCTCGCGATCGGGGGCCAGCAACTCCTCGATCCTCGCCTGGTTGATGTCAGCCACGATGATCTCGCCGACCTCCTGGTACACGTCGGTGAAGATGCCGTGCGACTTCATCTTCTCGGTTTGATAGATGTTGTCCTCGGTCGGCGTGACGTAGTACATGATCTCGGGCTTGAACCTGTGGATCAGCCACAGGTGCACGACGCTCATCAACCGCTTCTGGCGCAGCTTCTCGGCGAACGTGTTCTGGTCACGCACCGTCAGGATGCTGCGGCCGTGGCGGTCCTTGATCGGGTCGACGATCACGTTGGCGAGTTTCTCGTCCTCACCGTCACGCTCGCCGAAGATGCCCAGTTCCAGCACGTCTGACCCGGGCCGGGTCGGGCGCAGCTGCACCCGCAGCCGCTCGTCGAGTTTGTAGTGCTCACCCCACATCGCCAGCCACTCTTCGAGAAGCTTCTTGGGCACCTCGGTCTGCACCAGATGCTGATGCTGGGTCGAACCCTTGCCCATCGCCTTGGTGGTCGCCAGGCGGCCCGACGACGCCGCCAGCGCGGCATCGCTGCGGGGACCGCCGACAAGCGTCTGCGGTGTGCGGTAAGGCGATTCGACCAGGCGCATCTTGCGCTGCAACCGCGCCAGCGCGAGCATGCCGTCCTGGCGTAGCGCGGTGGCGAACTCCTCTGACGCGACACCGTCGACCTGATGACCGCCGTAGGTGATGAAGTTGAAGACGAAGCCCATCTTTCCGAGTTCCTCGGGGAAGGTCCGCATCTCGTCGTCGGTCATACCGGTCGTGTCCCAGTTGAACGAGGGGGACAGGTTGTAGGCCAACATCTTTTCCGGGAACTCGGCGTGAATCGCCTCGGCGAACTCGCGTGCGTCGGCGAGGTCGGCGGTCTTGGTCTCCATCCACAGGATGTCGGCGAACGGCGCGGCGGCAAGCGATTTCGTGATCGCGTAGGGGATTCCCCCGCGAACCTGGTAGTAGCCTTCCGGCGTCTTGGCCAGCTCGCAGTCCCAGCCGACCGCCGCTCCGATCTCTCTGGCCTTCTCGCGCGCGGTGTAGAGGGGCGCGCGCTCGGCGAACGCCCGCCACTCCGCGACGCTCATGTCGAGTTGCTCGCCCTCGCTCTCGCGGAACTCGAGCAGCTCGGCGACCGCCTCGCCGTAGGTCATCAAGCCGGCGTCGAGCTGCCAGGCGTCGACGGCCTTGGATTCGACCCGGTCGAAGATCGCGTCGATCTCGCCGTCGGGGCGGTCCCGGTACTCCGAGGCGGCCTCGGCGACCGCCTCGCCGATGCCGTGGTGGTCCAGCCAGGCGTTTGCAGTGGTGTACTCGCCTTCGGGCAGCGCGTAGAGCAGATGGCCGTTGAGTTCGGTGACGCCCGCCTCGTAGAAGCGCCGCATCATCGCCAGGTAGCACGACTTGTACGACGGCACCTTGAGGTTCGTCACGCCGAGCAGGAACGGTTGGTCGCGCTCGTCGGCTCGGCTGTCGATCAGGTTGGCCGCCTCGGCGTCCGTGCGGGCCACGATGATGCCCGGCACCCGCATGATGTCGAGCTGGAAGCGGGCGGTGTTGAGCCGTTTGATCTGCTCGTCGGAGGGCACCAGCACCTTGCCGCCCTGATGGCCGCACTTCTTGGTGCCCGGCCGCTGGTCCTCGATGTGGTAGCCAGGGACCCCCGCCTCCACGAACCGGCGAATCAGGTTGCGCACGTGCGGATCTCCGCCGTGGCCGGTGTCGGCGTCGGCGATGATGAACGGGCGGAAGTCGACGGGAGGGGGCGCTGCCGCAAGTTGTTCGCTGGTCATCTGCAGCCGCAGGTACTGCTGGTTGCGGTCGGCGGTGAGCAGCGCCCGGACCAGTCCCGCGGCCTCCTCGGGAACCTGGCTGAGGGGGTAGCTGGCCAGGTCGGGGCCGGGGTCTTCGGTGGTCGACCCCTTCGCCGACGTCGCCCAGCCGCCGAGGTAGATGCCCTCGATGCCCATCCGCTTCATCGTCACGGCTTGGCCCGGCGAGTACGGGCCGAACGTGGTGATGCTCTTCTTCTGTGCGAACAGTTCGCGCAGGCGCTCGTAGAAGGCCGTGGCGGCCTCGCGCGCCACGATGTAGTCGGAGGGGATCGTGCCGCGCTGCTCGGCGACCTGGCGGGCCGAGTAGAGGCGGATGATGCCGTCAAATCTCGGGCTGTCGAAGTACCGCTGCGTGGCAGCGACCTCCTGGTCGAACGGGGTCTGAGGCGCGGCGTCCGTTTCGATGATGGCCATGCCCCCACAGTACGACCCGGCCTTTGCCGGGGATGGCGTTATCAGCAGGGAGGCGTCACGTCGACGCCTCGAAGGTGTCCACGATGCGCTCGGCGATCGCCAGCGCGGAGGTCGCCGCCGGTGACGGCGCATTTCGGAGCACCACGACGCGGCCGCGCACGCTGATCCGGAAGTCGTCGACCAGACCGCCGTCGGGGTCGAGGGCCTGGGCCCGCACGCCGGCGGTACCGGGCACCACGTCCTCGTCACGCAACGCCGGGACGTAGGCCCTGGCGGCGGTGATGAATCGCCGCTTGGACAGCGAACCGGACACCTCGCGGACACCCGTGCGCCAATGCCGCCTGGCGAACCGCCAAAAAGCGGGCGTCGAGGCGATCGCGCCCAGATCGCGCAGCGACACCGTGCCCCAGGTGTACCCCTCACGTGCCAGCGCGAGCACCGCGTTGGGTCCGATGAGCACCTGACCGTCCACGCGCGGGGTTAGGTGCACACCCAGAAACGGATAGCGCGGGTCGGGCACGGGATAGACCAGACCGTTGACGAGATCGCGCCGATGGGGTTTCAGCGCGTAGTACTCGCCCCGGAACGGCATGATCACTGGATTCGGGCCGTCCCCGGCCATTTCGGCGAGCCGGTCGCTCTGCAGGCCACCGCACACGACGGCCCGGTCGAACCGGGCCTGGTCGCCGATTCCCTCCGTACGGGTGCTGACCACCACGTCGGAGTCGCCCACCCGTAGGCCGGTCACTTCGTGTCCGAGAAGGACTTTCGCACCGGCCTTCGTGGCGTCGGCGGCAAGCTCCCTGGTCACCTCCGCGTAGTCGACGATCGAGGTCGACGGGGAGTGCAGCGCGGCGATGCCACGCACATTGGGTTCGAGCTCAAGCAGTTCCTCAGGTCCGATGATCCGCACCCCGGGGACACCGTTCGCCGACGCCCGCCGTTCGATGTCGGCGAGCCTGTCCTTCTCCTCGTCGGTGAGCGCGACCAGGACCTTGCCGCAAGCGATCCGGCGGATCCCGCGCTCGGCGCAAAACTCTTCGAGCAGGCTCACCCCGCGACGACAGAGCACGGCCTTCTGCGACCCGGGTTGGTAGTACAGACCCGCGTGCACCACCCCGCTGTTGCGGCCGGTCTGGTGCGAAGCGAGACGGTTTTCCTTCTCGAAGAGCATGACATCGGAATCGGGACGACGCCGCACGATCTCGCGGGCCACCGCAACGCCGAGGATGCCGCCGCCGACCACTGCGATCCGTTCGATCATCGCCGGACGCCGCAACAAAGGGAGGTAATCACTGTTCGGTTACGGTACTGCATCTCATTGACGCTGAGCCAGGCGCGAATTGGCGTCACGAGCAAACCACGCGTACAAGTGATTACAGCGCCATCGGTATGCGCGCAGACGAAGAAAGAGCAAACGAACCATGAGACGCATCTACGCCTTGGTGATCGGTGTCACCCTTTTGGTGGCCATCCCTGGGGTGGCGGTCGCCGCACCATCCTCCCGCTCCGCGGCGAACCAGCAGGCGGTTGACCTCGTCATCGCGCGCGGTCTCGCGCAGCGAGGCGTCCCCTTCTCCTACGGCGGGGGAGACGCCAACGGGCCGACGAAGGGCAGCGGCACGCCCGAGAACGTCGCCGGACTCGACCGCGAAGGCCACATCGTCGGCCTGGATCCCGCGCTCAGCACCGTCGGTTTCGACGCGTCGGGCCTGATGGTCTATTCGTTCGCCGGTATCGGGGTCAAGCTGCCGCGGTCCTCGGGCGCGCAGTACAACGTCGGGCAGAAGGTGTTGCCCTCCGAGGCGCTGCCCGGTGACATGATCTTCTACGGCCCCAACGGAAATCAGAGCGTCGCGCTGTTCCTGGGCAACGGGCAGATGCTGGAGGCCACCGACTCGGGCGTCGCCGTGTCACCGGTGCGGACCACCAACATGGCGCCCTACCTGGTTCGGATCATCAAGTGAACGTGAGCGGAGCGACGTCACTCGGACTCTGAGTCGGTCAGCACCTCGACCCGATCCCCGAGCCGGATCGTCCCCGAGGTCAGGAGGCGACAGGCCGAGCCGCCGCGCCTGCGCAGCGCTGCGGCGGCGCCGGCACCGATCCAGTCGTCGAGCAGGCGGCACGGGGCCGACACCCGCACGACCTCCACCAGCACATCGCCGATGAGCAGCCGCGTGCCCGGTCTGGTCGGGATCTCACCGGCGTCCACCGTCACGTTGCGTCGGGTCTGGGCCTGGTCGAACGCGTAACCCAGATCGACCGCCGCACGATCCAGCAGCTCCTGTGACTGGACGGTGACGTGACGATGCCGGGTGCCGTGGTAGCGGTCGCCGACCAGGCCGGTTCCCGCCTCGGCGACCACCTCACCGACGGAGCGCATCGGCAGCCGGCGACCCGGGGCGATGTTGAGCGCGGTGACGTGCACGGCCGAAGTGTATGTGCGCCGCGACGATCGCTGATAAAGAGGACTGATGACGTCGACATTGGAAGCCGCCGAGGGAATCGCCGGACGGGTGCGCACGCTGCGCGAGATCGTGCAGAAAGAGGCCGGCGAGTCGGAGCGGTTGCGCACGCTGAGCCCGACCGTGGTCGAGGCGATGTGGGACACCGGGCTGATGACGGCGTTCAACCCCGCTCCCGCCGGCGGCAGCGAACCATCGTTCGCCGAGATGATCGAGACCTGGATTGAGATGGCTTGGCAGGACGGGTCTTTCGGCTGGATCGGCATCGCCAACCTGCCGTCGTCGTTCGCTGCCGCCGCGTACTTGCCGGACGCGGGATTCGCCGAGGTGTTCACGACCCACGACAATCAGGTCACGATGGGCGGGCAGTTCTTCCCGAACGGTCAAGGCACCGCCGTGCCCGGTGGTTACCGGCTGACCGGGTCGTGGAGCTTCGGTTCAGGGATCGGGCATGCGCAGTATGTCGCCGCGGGGTTCCTGCCGATGGACGGGACCGAAATGCGCTGGGTCAGCGAAGGTGTGCCGGACATGCAGATCGCCATCCTGCCGCGTGAGCAGGTCAGCTTCAACGACGGTTGGCATGTGCAAGGGCTCAAGGGGACGGGTTCCTACGACTACAGCGTCGAGGACGTGTTCGTTCCCGCCGAGCGCACGTTCGCATTGTTCACCCGAGAGCCGTTGCGCGGATCGTCGCCCGCGACGCGGATGGGGATGATGCCCGTCACCGCCGCCGGGCATGCGTCGTGGGCGCTGGGCGTCGCCAAGAGCATGCTCGACGACGTCGAAGAGCTGGCCGCCACGAAGTTCCGGATGAGCGACATGGCGTCGCTGGCGAGCCGGCCGACCTTCCAGAAAGGGCTGGCCCATCACGTCGCGGCGTGGCGGGCGGCGCGGCTGCTGGTGCTCGATGCGTTCGCAACGGCAGAAGCCAGTGTGGCGGCCGGTGAGGACCTCACGCCGACCCTGCGCGCGGACATGAGGGTGGCCGCGGTGTACGCCACCGACGTGGCTCGTCAGTGCGCGGAGTGGGCACATCTGGCCGCGGGCACCAGTGCGATCCGCGAGGGCAGCCGCCTGGAACGTGCCTTCCGCGACATGTACACCGGCACCCAGCACGCGTTCATCAGCGAGAAGGTGGCGATCGACGCGGCTCAGGTGTGGCTCGGCATCATCGATGACCAGTTCGGGCTCTGATCACCCTGTGCGGGCGATGAATTCGGCGATCACCCATCTCGGTCACCGAACAACCGATTCAAGGACGCCGTCGACGATCATGATGGCCAGCGTCTTGCGATCGAACTTCCCGCTGGGCAGGATCGGGATCTGGTCGCTGGAGGCCAGCACCCAGCGGGTCGGCACCTTGTATGTCGACAAGTGCGCGCGGGCGTGGGCGGCCAACGCGTCGATGTCGACACCTGCAGCGGTGGGGACGACGACTGCGCACACCTGCTCCCCGCGCTGCGGGTCGTCGATTCCGAGCACGAGACACTGTGCCACGGCAGGGGATTCCTCGATGACCGCCTGGACCTCGAGCGGTGAGACGTTGGCCCCGGCGGCCTTGATCATGTCGGTGGTCCGGCCCACGTAGAAGAGCCGCGGATCGCCCGGTCTTCGGTAGACGCGATCGCCCGTGTGGTACCAACCGTTTTCGTCGAAGGTCTCCGACCGTTCGCGTTTGTTGTAGCCGGCCATCACGCCGATGCCGCGGATCAGCAGTTCGCCGACCTGTCCGTCGGGAACCAGTGCGCCGTCGTCGTCGACGATGCACATGTCGGTGTATGCGAACCCGCCCGCGGTCTCGGACATGGTGCGGTGGACCGGATATCCGTCGGGTACGTCGACCATCGCGATGTCGAGCGGTCCGTCGCGCAACATCGGCGCGCAGGCCAGATCGCGGCCGGGAAAGCTCGGATGTTCACGGAGCCGCTGGGTGAACGCGGGCCATCCGACGACTCCAGCTGCCCGTTCGCGTTCGATCAGATCGAGCGCACCCTCGGCGTCCAGTTTCGGCATGGCGAGCACCGTGACGGGTTCGTGCAGCGCACCGGTCGCCGCGAGCAACCCGCCGACCCAGAAGAACGGCATCGCACACAGAATCCGCACTGCGCCTTCGCTTTTGGACACCGCGCGGATCGCATCCGGCCATGTCGACGTCTGTCGCACGAGGGTGCCGTGCGTGTGCATGACGCCCTTGGGGTCCGCTGTCGAGCCCGACGTGTGGATGACAACGGCCAGATCGGCGGGGCTCACCTCGGCCTCCGCGGCGGCCAGTAGCTCGCCAGGTAGGCCGTCGGCGTCGCCGCCCCACCGTGTGGCCCAAGGGGGAACCGGGCCGTCGACGAACACGATTCGACGCAGGTACGGGGCGCCCGTCATGGCCAACCCTCCGCCCCGCTGGGTCGTCAACTCCGGCCAGGCCGCTTCGAACCGGTCGGCGACATCGATGCTCAGCACGCGGCTGGGAGCGACGATCAGCGCGACGTCGGCCAGCCGAGCGACTTTGGCGATCTCGACCGGGGCGTATAGCGTGCTCAGCGGCACGACCAGCGCGCCGATGCGGGAGGCCGCCAACCACCAGAGCACCCAGTCCACTCCGTTGGGGAAGAACAGGCCGACGCGGGTTCCTTTGCCGACGCCTTGCCCTAGGAGCCACCGCGCGATGAGCGCCGAGCGCTCGTGCGCCTCGCGGTAGGTGAGTCGGTCCGTCGGGGTGACCAGATAGGTGTGGTCTCCAAAGTCGTGGCAAGCATGCGCCAAGAGCGCGGGAATGGTCGGTCGCGGCTGCTGCGTCACCCCGTGATTGTCTCCAACGCGCACTGGGCGACCGCACGAGGCGGTCGCCCAGTGGCGTCAGCGAGCTCAGGCGCCCAGCGTGGCCTGGATGTCGCCCTTCATCGCGGCCAGCTGCGAACCCCAGTAGCCCCATCCGTGGGTGCCGTTGGCGGGGAAGTTGAACGTGCCGTTGCCTCCACCGGCTGCCTCGTAGGCCTGCTGGAAGCTCTTGTTGCTGTCCAGCGTGATGGTTTCGAGGAACTGGCCGGCGATGTCGCCGCCGCCACCGAGTTCGGAAGGGACGCCATTGCCGCAGTAAACCCAGATGCGGGTGCCGTTGGCCACCAACTTGCCGACGTTGACCGTCGGGTCGTTGCGCTTCCAGGCCGAGCTTCCCGGCGGGCCCCACATCGCCGTGGCGCTGAATCCGCCCGCATCGCGCATCGCGACGCCGACCAGCAGCGGCCAGATGCCCTCGGAGAGGTTGAGGAAGCCCGACAACGATGCCGCGTAGCGGAACTGGCCGGGGTGGTAGGCCGCCAGGATCAGCGCCGCGCTGCCCGACATGGACAGGCCGACCACCGCGTTGCCGCTGCGCGAGACGCCCTTGTTGGCGGACAGATACGCCGGAAGTTCAGACGTCAGGAAGGTCTCCCACTGGTAGGAGTAGCGCCCGCCGTTGCCGACCGCGGGTCCTTGCCAGTTGGTGTAGAAGCTCGACATGCCACCGACCGGCATCACGACCGACAAACCGGATTCGAAGTAGTTCTCGAACGCGGCGGTTTCGATGTCCCAGCCGCTGTTGTCATCGCGCGCCCGCAAACCGTCGAGCAGATAGACCGCGTGCGGGCCACCGCCCTGGAACTTGACCGGGATGTCGCGGCCCATGGCGGCCGACGGGACCATCAGGGTCTCGACGGGAAGGCCCGGTCGTGAGTATGCCGCTGCGGTGGACGTGCCACCCACCGCCGCGACCAGGCCCGGTATGAGCAGGGCCGCCAGCGCGCCGGCCATCATGCGGCGCGCCCAACTGTGTCGCAATGTCATCGCTGTGAACTTCCTGGTCGAGGGATACCGCCGAGCGGTCATCGCGGATGGGCGGACCGGAGCCGGGTCGGGGCTGCCGGTTCAGGCGCTGCTGCTTCACACCTGCCGCGATACGGGACACCCGCCGCGCGTAGCCGCTGCTGACGGTTATGTCGGCACCGGCAGCGGCCCCGTTACCGAAGCGTGGGGTGCGTCACGGTTCCGCCGGCGGACCGCGGTGATGCCTATTTGCCGTTGGTCGACAGGCGCTTGCGGACGTAGGTCTTGAGTTCGGCAGACAACGCGTCGGCGGCGAGCAGCTGTGGAAGCAACGACGCGTCGGACATCCTTGCGCGGAACGCCAACTCGACGGTCACCTGGTGGTCGGGGCGGTACTCGACGGAGATCTCGTCGCCTAAGCCCACCGTTCCGGGTGAGATAACGCGCAGGTACGCACCGGGTTTGGCGGCTGTGGTGAAGGTTTTCATCCAGCGGTCGATCTGCAGGAAGGCGGCGAAGGTGCGGCACGGTGTGCGCGGCGCCGAAACCTCGAGCAGGAGACCGTCGGTGCCGACGCGCCAACGTTCACCGATGCGCGCCTGTGTCACGTCGACGTTCGTGGTGGTGAGGTTCTCGCCGAACATGCCGTTGGTCAACCGGCGGTCCAGTCGACTTTCCCAGTCGTCGAGGTCTTCTCGCGCGTATGCGTAGACGGCTCGATCGTCGCCGCCGTGCAGCTTCTTATGGCCGATGGTGTCGCCGACGAGTCCGCTGCCCAGGCCGCCGCGCATCGGCCCCGGCGCGCGCACCGCGACCCGGTCCAGCACGGCGACCTTGTCGATACCCGTCGACCTCGACGGCGCATCGGGATTGACCCGCACTCGCGCAACGTTCACCGACAGCACTTCTGCCACCCGGACAGGTTAGCGACGGAGCGAGCGAGCCGCCTGGCGGGATTTTGCACTCGACCCCTTAACAAGGCACTACTACCGAGCGTAGTATTCACCGGGGTATCGACAACCAGAAGGGTGTCGCCGTGAAGTGGAGTTTCGCCCAGGTCGGCCTGCTGGTCATCGCCGCGTTCCACGTCATCCAGGCGGTGATCGGCTTCATTGTGGAGCCGAGCTTCGCGACAGGCCCGGGCGCACCGACTGCGCAGGTACTCGGGATGGACTACAACGGCTGGCACGCCGTCGCCGGTCTCGCCCTGTTCGGACCGGGACTGGTGTTCGCGTTTCGCAAGTCGTGGTCGGTCTTGTATCTGCTCGTGGCGGCGGTGGCGGGGGCGTTGCCGGGCATCTGGGCGTTCTTCTCGCACCAGGTGGCGTACGTGTTCACGTTCCCCAACAACATCACCGACGCGATCGTGCATCTGGTGACCTCGGCGGTGATGCTGGCGGTGGCCGGTATCCAGATCCGCATGGACGGCGGTGTGCAGAACTCGCTTGCTGATCTGCGCAGGGGGTCGTGATCCGGCACCGCCCCTGCTAGTCGGCTCCGTCCTTGTCGTCGGCCGAAGGGATTCCCTCGGGCGGCGGCGACGAATACGCGGGAGCCGTCGGCGGGACGCCTTGGTCCGCGCCCTCACCCTGGCTCGCGTCGTCGGAGGCTTGTTCGGGTGAGCTCATCAGTTCTCTCCTAGTCGGCGATGGTCTCGCCGAGCGATACCCGAACCCCTTGTCACGGAAACCGCGGAGTTGGGATCGGTAGCCGACCGGATCTCGTGTACTTGCCTCGACGACGGCCATCGAGCGCCGAACCGAGCAAGGGCGAAACATGACCACACCTCACACATCGAAGCGAATCCTCGGCGCGGCATTGATGTCATTCGCGATCACGAGCGCCGGCTTCGGGTCGCTGGCGGGCACGGCCCAAGCGCTGCCCGGTGGGCCGACGCCGCAGCAAGCCTGGCCCGGATGTCCGGACGAGAATCCGTCAGGGCCCTGCCGGTGGTGCCCGGGTGATCCGCCGGTGCAGACCGGGAATCTGCGGGTGAATCCGGTGGTATGGGACAACAACGTGTGCCACACGTATTGGTACGTCTACCACGGGCAGGGCAACGTGGCGCAGAACATCTTCGAAGGCGAGGCGCCACCACCGCCGCCACCGCCACCGCCCGGCTTCACCCCACCCCTTCCGCCGGGCTGGTGCTGGTCACTGTTCATCCCCGGGCCGTGCCCGTAAAGCAGGATTAGTCGGAGCTAGTATCGGCCGATGGGTGAGCCCCAGCTGACCGATGACGGCCACTTCCTCGTCATCAACGGTCGCCGGTGGCGCGCCACCGATCCGGCCATACCCGAGAATCGGCGCGCGGAGTTGACCCGGATACTCATGGCATGGCGCCGAGAAGTGCGCCGCACCAAGGGAACTGCAGACGAGAAGACCGCGCGGGCCGGTGTGCACGCGGTCAAGGTCGCATTGGGCGAGCGGGGCTCACCGCCGTGGTGGGAGCAGACCGACGAACAGCGACGCAGGCGATGGCAGGCGAACGTAGCACCGCCGGAAGACGGCTGACACGGTCGGCCGTCAGGTGCGTCGCACCCCGGCGACTGCCGAGCGCGTCAGGCGTCCGGCACGCGAGTGACCAGCCAGATGATCACCACGCACCTGCACATCGAACTCGAGTTTGAGGCTCATCGGTTTGGTCACCGTCTGCCGCCATGTGACCCGTTGTCCGTCAACATCTTCGACGACGGTGATGTCGCTCAGCAACACGTTTTCGGATTTACTCTGCGCAGTGCCGGTGATCGCACCGTCTTGTTCGACGAAGCTGTAAACCACTTCCAAGGCTCCGACCGGTGTCTTGATGCGCACATCCCAGTCGCCCACGACGCTCGTCATGCCGAGGCTTTCGGCGCGCGGCCGGTGTCGGTCCAGACGGTGCCCCGCCGCTCGTAGGCGAACAACTCCTCGACGGCCAATGCGATGCGCGGACCGTAGCTTCGGTCGAGCAGATGGAGCGCGAGGTCCAGCCCCGACGTGACGCCGCCTGCGGTGACCAGGTCACCGTCGTCGACGACCCTGGCCGACACCGGAAATACGCCTGTCGCGTCGAGCACGTCCACACCGAGATGGTGGGTGTTGGCGTGGCGGCCGTCGAGCAGGCCCGCCATCGCCAGCGCGAGCGACCCACCGCATACGGTCGCGACCGTGATGTCCGGATTTGCGAAGGCTTCACGCATCATCGGCACCGCGGCGGTATCGCCGAAGCGCGCGAGCAGGACAGGAATGGTCGCGACGCCCTCATCGGGGTCGCCGTCGACAGGGCCTGCCGCGCCGGGCACGATCACGAAACCCGGCTTGGCGGGGTCGAGTCGGGCGGTCGCTTCCAACGTCAGTCCCCGCGAACCGCTGACTACCGGCCGCGGCCCCTCGGCCGAGACGAACTCGACTTCCAGTTCGCCTCCGACGAAGTCGCTGCCCGCGACGAGCACTTCGTACGGGGCGACGGCGTCGAGCGGGTCGAAGCCGTCGAACAACACGATCTGTGCATGCATCGGCGTCATGGGGCACTCGAGTCGCCGCGTAAAGGCTGGTCGCCCCACCCGGAAGCGCGCACGAAATCGAAGAACGAGAACGTCGACCCGTTGATCAGTTCGTGCAGGTGCGCGGGAAACGAGAACGGGGGAGCCTTCATCGGGTTGAGGCGCACATCGCGGGCCACGGCGTCGGCGATCGCGTACCCGAGGTCGTGACGTGGCCACGCGGCGTGAACCCGGTCGGCGAAGCCGGGGGAGAGCAGGTGCTTGTCCATGCCGTTGATGTCGAGGGCGATTCCGTTGAAGACCACCGACTGGTCGGGCCCGAACCGGTTCGCCAACCCGGCGCTGGTGTGAAGTGCGATCGCCTGCCACACCGTCGTGATCCGATCGGCCGAAAGCCCTTGTCGGCGAAGGAAGTCCGCCGCCGCATCGGCCCCCTCGACCTCGAACCGCTGATCACCCCTGCCGGCATCCGTGACCCCCAGGTCGTGCAGGAGACAGGCGAGGAAGACAAGTTCGTCGTCGTAGTCGGTACCGCTGCGCATACCCTGGCCCGAGGCGATCTCGCGCGCGAACAGATAACTGCGGACACAGTGGTTGATGAGGAAATCCGGGGAGACGTCGATGACGTATCGCAGTGCTTCCGAGCAGATTTCGGTATCGGGTAGAGCCCAGCTGTCCACGTCGGCTTTCGCGTCGGCGAGCGTGGCCATGTCTTCGGTACGCATGCCTTGACAGTGCCCGGTTCCGGCATGCCCGACTAGTGGCAAAGTAGCCAAGATTCAACGGAATCTGGCCACTCTTGGCGTCGTGCGATGGGCGGTGGATGCCCGCAGAATGCGGCTGTGGCACAGACGAATACGTTCGGTTCGCTTGCCCAACACCATCGGCGGCTATCGTGAGTTGGATGCAGGCCTGGACCGCCCCGGCGGCCTTCGGACGCTCGGACTGCGAACGCATCGGCGACGCCATGCTTGGCCAACCCGTCCTCGCCCTCACCAGCCTGGCGTACGTCGCCGTGGGGATAGCCGTCCTGTGCTGGGCCATACGGGGCAGAGCGGTGCTGGCGGGAGCCGCAGGAGTGGCGCTGGTCGCCGTCGGCTTCGGCAGCTTCGTCTTCCACGGACCCCAGCCGCCCTGGGCGGGACCGGTACACGACTGGCCGATTGTCGCGCTTGCGGGGGTGTGTGTGATCGGGGTGATCGGCAGCGCGCGAGGGCGGCGCTCGGTGTGGGTCGCGGCTGCAGCGGTCTTCGCGCTCGGCCTGGCCGCCTATGCCGCCGGGCGCACGGGCTCGCCGCTGTGCCGGCCCGACAGCCTGTGGCAGTACCACGGCCTCTGGCATGTGTTGTCGGGCGCCGCAGCGGGATTAGCCGCCTGGGCCATGATGCCCGCGCGTCAGTATCGTTCACGTCGATGCCGTTAGACCGAACACCGCGTGGCCGCGTCCGCCGCGGCTTACGCAATGCGCTGCGCGGCCCGCGCGATCCGGCGCCCGTCGCGGGTCAGCGGCGCCGCCGTTCCGACGGGATGGGCGACCTGCACACCCGCAAGGTGCTCGATCTGACGATCCGCCTCGCCGAGGTGATGCTGTCTTCGGGCTCGGGCACCGCCGACGTCGTCGCGACCGCCCAGGACGTCGCCCAGGCATACCGACTGACCGACTGTGTCGTCGACATCTTCGTCACCACCGTCATCGTGTCCGCTCTGCCGACCGCGGACAGCCCGCCCGTTACCATCGTTCGAGCAGTGCACGCTCGGTCGACGGACTACACGCGACTGGGCGAACTCGACCGTCTGGTTCAGCGGATCACCTCCGGCGGTGTGACGGTCGATCAAGCGCACGACGCGATGGACGAGTTGACCGAACGGCCGCACCCCTACCCACGGTGGCTCGCGACCGCGGGCTGGGCGGGTTTTGCGCTGGGCATCGCCATGCTTCTCGGCGGTGGCTGGTTGACCTGCATCCTGGCCGCAGTCACGTCGGGGGTCATCGACCAGGTGGGGCGGCGGCTGAATCGCTGGGGCACACCGTTCTTCTTCCAACACGTCGCGGGCGCGGCGATCGCGACCTCGGTCGCCGTGGCGGCTTTTCTGTATGCCGACATAGGACCGACGGTCATGGTGGCCACCGGCATCGTGGTGCTGCTGTCTGGTTTGACGTTCGTCGGCGCGATGCAGGACGCGGTGACCGGCTACATGCTCACTTCGGTCGCCCGGTTGGGGGAAGCGGTGCTGCTGACGTCGGGGATCGTGGTGGGCATCCTCGCCGGCCTGCAGATCGCCGAGATCGCCGGAGTGACCATCTCGCTGCATGTCGATGCGACCGAATCGTTCATCGCGCCGAGCGGGGCGGTACGGATCGCGGTCGCGGTGTTCGGCGCGGCGCTGGCGGGCGCCTGCCTGACCGTGGCGAGCTATGCGCCGTTGCGGGCGATCCTCACCGCAGGGCTGGCAGCCGGACTCGCCGAGGCGGTTCTGATCGCCCTGGGCAACGCCGGGTTCGGTCAGGTGTTCGCGAGTGGTGCCGCCGCGGTCGGTGTCGGTCTCGTCGCCACGCTGATCTCGATCCGTCGACAAGCGCCTGCCTTGGTGACGGCCACGGCGGGCATCATGCCGATGCTGCCGGGCCTGGCGGTGTTTCGCGCGGTGTTCTCCTTTGCCGTGGACGGCAACTTCGACAACGGAATCCGCCAGATGATGTCGGCGATCGCGATCGCGCTCGCCCTGGGCAGTGGCGTGGTCCTGGGTGAGTTCATCGGCTCGCCGCTGCGCTACCGGGCCGGCCGGATCGGCGACTTCATTCGCAAGGAAGGACCACCGGGGTTACGTCGTGCGGTGGGCCGCGTCGTGCACCTCGCTCCGGCCGAGGATCAACCGTCGGAGATCATCCCGCGCACGCGCAGTGTCGCGCTGCAACCGAAGCCGACAGGCGACGCCCAGGAAGAAACCGAGGACAGCGACGCGTCCGAACGCGATGAGAGCACCGAGCAATCGTAAATACAGACGCGCCCTGGTTTGGCCGTAGCAAATGCAGGCTATAAATTCGAAGCATCGGATTCGCGACTACCGCTGGAGGCATGCTCATGAGGTTTTCCAAGACCACGCTGGCTGCCATTGCAGGCGGACTGACAGCGACGACTCTAGGGCTGAGCGCTCCGGCAAGCGCCCAGCCGTCTCCACCGCCGCCCCCACCGCCGATGCTGGCCGCGGAGGCCCCCAATCCTTATGCACCGCCTCCGCCTGGTGTGGCTCCGCCGCCGGCGCGGCCGATGGCCGGGGAACCGGTTCCGTCGTGGGCACCGCGGAAGCCCGCTGAGTTCTGGCTCGGCGAGCCCGTCGTATGGCACTCCGGCTGGGGCGGACGCTGGGGCGTGTGGAAGAACGGCGCCTTCATCCACCTGTCGAAGAACCCGGTCACCGCCGGCGGCTGACCGCTACGGGTCAGCTCGAGGCGTCGAGGATCTTGATCGCGAAGATCAGTGAGTCGCCGGGCTGGATCCCCGCGGCGGGCTGACCTTCCGGGTAGCCGTCGGCAGACGTCATCGCCACGGCGACCGTCGACCCCACCTTTTGTCCGGCGATGGCCTTCTGGAAGCCGGGCACGACCCCGTCGAGCGGGAAGTCGACCGGCATGCCGCGCTCGTAGCTGTTGTCGAAAACGGACCCGTCGCGTCCGTTGACGCCCATGTAGCAGACGAAAACGGTGGCCGTCTCGGAGACGACCGGTCCGTCACCGGGCTTCAGCGTGTGCACCTGGGTTTCGGACACGCTGAACGGCGGCTGCACGTTGATCAGCGGTGCCGTCGCGTCGGTGGATCCGGTGACGGCGACGCTTCCGGTGTCGCCGTTGAGGGTCCACTCGGGGGTGCCACCGAACTGCGGCGGAGCCGTCGGGCACATCGCGCTGGCGGGATCGCCCGTCTCGGCGGGTGGGGGAATGAACTCGTCGGCCAGAGAGGACGTGCTCGTCGAGGAGGTCGTGGTAGTCGATGACGCTTCCGTGTCCGAGCCGCACGCGGCAAGAGCCAGAACCATCGATGCGGTGCAGGCGATCAGTCCGACAGGAAGAGACACACGCGAGGAATTCACGGTCGCCACGCTACAGACAGCGGCGCTGACGGCGCTCCGGTGGTCCGTGGGGGTCTGACCGCGGATGTGCGTTCTGATACGGCTGGCACTGCGCGTCGCGGATGAAACCGCACTCTCGGCCGCTCTCTGTGCGACGGTAGCGGGATACAGCCTGCCGAAGAGGGGCGCGATGGCGACGCGAGCAGCGGTCGTGTGTGGAGCGAGCATCGGGGGGCTGCTCGCTGCGAGAGTGCTGGCAGACGCGTACGACTCGGTGACCGTCGTGGAACGCGACAGGCTGCCCGTCGACGTGTCGCATCGCACCGGCGTGCCTCAGAGTCACCACCTGCACATGATGACCAGTGCGGGTTTGAAGATCCTCGAGGAGATGTTCCCCGGCGCCACGAAGGAGTTGAAAGCGGCGGGCGCACCGATCATCGACACGAACACCCTGTCGGCGGTGTACATCGAGGTCCGTGGGCATGCGCTGTGTCGGACGGCAGCATTGGCCGACCCTGACGCGATGCCTGTGCAACCGGCGAGTAGGCCGCTGCTGGAATCCGTTGTTCGCGAACGGGTTCACGCACTGTCCAACGTCACGGTGCTCGACGGCCACGACGTTGTCGAGCCCGTGGTGAGCGATCGTGCGGTACGCGGTGTTCGTATCAGCGACGGCGCTGGTTCACGGCGGCAGACGTTGCCCGCCGATCTCGTGGTCGACGCGACGGGACGCTCGGCGCGTACACCGGCCTTCCTTGCGGCGCATGGCTTCACACGCCCCGTCGAGCGGTCGTATCGGGTACAGCTCAGCTACGCCAGTCAGCTGTTTCGCATGACGCCGGGGGCGCTGGACGACAAGGTGGTGTTCGTCAGTCCGACGCTGCAACGTCCAACTGGCGTCGGAATGCTCGCCTACGAGAACGACACCATGATCGTGACGCTGATCGGTGTCGCTGGACACAGGCTGCCCACCGAACTGCCGGGGGTGTTGGCCGCCGTGGCCGAATGCGTGCCCCCGCATATCGGCGCAGCGCTTCACGACGCCGAACCGCTGGGGGAGACGCATCATCGCCAGTTCCCGACCAGCATGTGGCGTCGCTACGACAGGATGTCCCCATTTCCTCACGGGCTGTTGGTGATTGGGGACGCGGTGTGTAGCTTGAACCCGATGTACGGCCAGGGCATGACATCGGCGCTGATGCAGGCTCGCAGCCTTCGACAGACCCTTGCCTCCAACGGTGAACCGTCGAGTCAGGCGTACTTTCGCGATGTTGCACGGCGGCTGGCTCCTCTTTGGTGGGCCAACCGGCTCAACGACTTCGGTTTCACCCCGGCGAGTGGATGGAGATCGTGGCCGCAGCGGGCGTTCAACGGCTACACCACCGCCTATATGGCCGCCGCGTCGACAGACATGGCGCTCGCCGAGACGTTCCTCCGCACGCTGCAAGGCGTGGACCCCGGGACGAGCCTTATGCGCCCTAGGCATGTCGCGCGGGTCATCGGTCACGCACGGCAGCGCTCTCGTCAGTAGTCCCAGACGGTCGGCACGCAACGGAAGACGTCGCCGGCGGTCGCGACTCGACAGACCGATGGGAACGGCAGATGAGTGGCCACCAAGGACTCACCGGTCGCCGCCAGCTCCCGCAGAAGTTCGATCCGCACGCGTGTTGACTCCTCTGGATCATGTTCGAATCCGTTGTGCCACTCCGGATTATCGAATCCAGGGGCGAACACGGCATCACCGGCGAACGTCAGCCGGTCACCGCCGGAGTCGAGGCGGACGATGGCATGACCCGGGGTGTGACCTCCGGTGCGGACGACGAGCACTCCGGGCGCCAGTTCGTACTCCGTCTCGAAGGTGCGCATGTGACCGCGGTACTCGTCCAGGAAACGTGAGGCTATCGACCGGAGCGCGTCCGGAACGGGAGCGGGCATGTCGGTGTGGGAGAAGTCGGGCGCCTCCCAGAACTCGGCCTCAGCGGCCGCAACGTGGACTTGCAGGTCAGGACGCAGCCGTTCCTTCAGGCCCTTCGTGAGCAGTCCGCCCACGTGGTCCATATGCAGGTGGGTGAGCACCACGTCGGTCACCGCCGAGGGATCGATACCGGCTGCTTCCAGACGACGGACGGTCTGCCCGGCCCGCGGAAAGTCCGGGAACTCCACGCCGAGCCCGGCGTCGACCAGGATGGTCCGACCCCCGGTGCGTACGACGACAACGTTGAGTGGCCAGGCGAGCACGTCTCTGGGAAGGAACCGGTCGTCGAGCCAGCTCCCGAACTCGGTCGGGTCGGCATTGGTCGCCATGGTCCTGGCCGTGATCGGTAACACGCCATCGCTGATCACCAGCACCTCGATGTCGCCGACCTGCACCGCGTACCTCGACGGAACCAACTCGTCGACGTTCGTCGTACCCAAATCCGAGATGCTCTCCACGCTCATGGCTGTCCTCCTGAGGGCGTTACCGAATATCACCTGTCATTTCTGGAGAACGCCCTCAGATGACGCGATTTATCCATCCGGGACCGAGGAACTTTCGTCGTGCCCCAAAAAGGTTCGACTGCCGGAGTGACGGTTACATGTAGGAGTTATGGCGTCGAACAGGGATCGCCATGGTCACGCGCACCTTCGGGTGGCGGACCACCTTGACCACCGCGGTCATGGTGATGGCCGCCGGGTTGCTGGGGGCGACTTGCCCCAGTGTTTCGTGATCGGTTGAGTCACAGGCGATGTCAGCGTGGCGCAGTGACGACCAGTTCGTGGTCTCCGGCGGCCCAAGCGGATTCGAACACGTCGGTGGTCACGTGCTCGCCCTTGGTGTCGTCGCCGCCGCTGTCGCCGAGATAGACGGCGTCGTTGTCGTAATCGATGGCGGCGACGGTGACCAGGTGACCGCATCCCGTCCGGTCGCCGTCGCCATCCCAGATGGTGTCGGAGTTCACGCACACAATCGCTTGCCGTCCATCACCCAGATAGTCCGCCAACGCGTCCATTCCGGTGGCGAGTCCACCCTTGGCGGCCGTGTCGTCATTCGTGTAGTCGGCTTTGATTCCGTAATGCTTGAGCAGAAGCAGAAGATCGGTCGTGCAGGTGCCATGGCCGACACCGCCGTCACTGGGATCGACGCTCTCGTCATACACCGGCTCACCCGGGTCGCACTCGCTCGGAGTTTTGGCCGCGAGATCGATGATCTCCCGTTCAGTGGGCGGTGCTCCGGTGATCTCGCCGACCACCATGCGGGTGGCCATCAACCCGCAGTCGCTTTCGGTCTGTTGCTCCCAAAAGTGAAGGGCGGCCGCAGGATCTCCGTAGACGCCGCCCGTGATCTCGGGCTGGCCATCGCCGTCCTCGTCTTTGACGATCGGTTGAGCCTGTTGATCTTCTGGATTCGCCTCAGCTTGTTGAGCCGCCGTGGATTGGTCGGCTGTTGCCGCCGGGGTCTCGTCGGGCTCTGTGCCACTACCACCACCGCAGGCGGCCCCGGCAACGACGATCAGGCTGGCGATTACGGTTGCGGCGAAGGCCTTCCGGCTTCTTTCGCTTCGCTGGCAAAGTGGCACCTCGCGAAGTTAGCAGACGCCTGTGTGTTCTCTGGGCATTATTGACGCGCCTGTCGCGAACCTCGAGGTAACCATCCGCTAACTGCAACGACCTCATAGATCCGGGCGTTCCTCGCCGGACGGGTGGAAATCATCACGCGGTGCCGCGCGGTTGTCGCCTGTCGTCCATCGACAACGAGGTCATTCGTGGATAGAGGATCGCTGGGCCGAGCCATCGAGTCACGAACCCACGCAGTGCGGCATCTTTGCGAATCGCCTGCCCAGGATCAGTCAGCATGGACTGCACTGTGCGCAAGGTCATTTCGGCCAGCTCTTCGAGAGCGGTGCTGTCGAAGCCGTGAAGCTGCCAATCGACATCCAGCCGATGGAAAAACGTCAGGCAGAATGACTTCGCCGTGTCGGAGGTCAACGAGGTGACCGCTTCGCCGTCCTGTCGCCGGGCCAGTAGGCCCTCCAGCTGAGGATCGCCGGTGAGGGTCTCGAGTGCGAACGACACGCATTCGACGACCGCAGTGACCGGGTCGTTGACACCCCTGACGTGGTCGACGACCTGATCGATGAAACCATCCACGGCCCGCATCGCGCTGGCGATCAGTAACGCGTCAGCATTGGGGAAGTAGCGGTACACCGTTTGCCGTGTGACCCCGAGTCTGCGGGCGACGTCAGCAAGGCGTAACGCTGGTCCGTGCTCAGCGACTACTTCGTCCACCGCGTCCAGGATGCGGGTAATCGCTTCCTCGTCTGAGCTGGGTGTGGCGCCTGCCCAGCCGCGGCTACGCATGCGCTGTCGCAATCGCTGCGCTGGTGAATTCGATCGGAAGTGTGAGCGGACCAGTCATTCCCAACAGGGATTTCCACGGCGCCGGACCGACGCGGCGGGGTGCATCGAGACGGCGGGTGAGGACCACAAGTGCCTCCGCCAGCTCGCGGCGCGCGAGGTTGGCTCCCAGACAGTAGTGGGCACCACCGCCGAAAGTCAGAATCGGGGGTACGTCTTTGCGGGTGATGTCAAACCGCTCGGCATCGCGATAGATCGCTGGATCACGGTTGGCCGCAAAGGTGTTCACCAGTATGAAGGTGCCTGCCGGGAACAGGTAGCCACCGAACTCGGCATCCTCGGTCGCGGCCCGTGGCACGATACTGGCCGCCGGTGAGTGTCGCATGCTCTCCTCGACAGCCTGCATCGCAAGCTCCGGTCGGTCGCGCAGCATCATCCATTGATCGGGGTGCTCGCAGAGCACCTGGACCGACGCGGCCAGTTGATTCCGCGTGGTGTCCGTTCCGGCCATCAGGAAGCCGGCCACCAGCATGCGGAGTTCGTCGAGATTCAGGCGGTCGCCGTCGCTTTCGGCGCGGATGAGTTCGGAGAGCAGATCATCGGTGAGGCTGCTTCGACGGGCGGCGACCATGTCGTCGACGTAAGCGTCCAGTTCGCCCCACGCCCGCATAATCGCGGACTCGTCGAAGTTGGCGTCGGGCTGGAAGTTGAGGGCCTTGAAGACCTCCTCAGTCCAATCTGCGAACAGGCGCCAATCCTCCCGGGGCGCACCGATGAGCGCGCACATGATCGGAGTGGGGTAGGGGCGCGCGATGTCGGTCACGACGTCGCACCGTCCGGCGTCCGCCACTCGATCGATCAGCCCGTTCACCACTTCCTGGATGGTGACTTGAAGACGCGATGTCGCCCGCGGCGTGAACGCCTTGGACACGAGTTTGCGTAGGCGCATATGAGGTGCGCCTTCCAGCCCCAGGAGGCTGTTCGCCATCTTGTCGAACAAGGGACCCGACGTGATGCCCTGCGAGGCCAGAGTAATGCCGGGCGGAAGCCGAAATCTGCTGTCGCGCAGGATCTCGCGGGAAAGTTCATATGACAGGATTTCCGGCCCGAAGGGGCCGATGGCGATGGGTGCACGTGCCTGCGCCGCTCGGACATCCTCGAGGATGTCGTGCGGTGTCGCGGTGAGGCCGTAGTCGAAGGAAGGGAGGCCCGCATCGAAGACATTGGAAGCGGCGCTGGTCACGGTCATCAGAAGCGACTTTCACGAGTTAGACGTTTTGTTTCGAAGCGTATGACCATCACCGGATCGGTGTCAATGTAGGGAGCGTTTTACGAGGCAGATGCGAGCTTCAGGCGAGATAGATCATACGAATAGCGCCTAAGCGTCTTAACATGTCGTCGCGGCACCCGGCTCCAACTGCCCTCACGCCGGTCACCGCAGTGGGGTGGTGACTCGTTTTTGGCTACGACGGCGCCGCTCTAGAAGGTGTTTGCTGCCGTTGGCTCGACAGGCTTGTCGGCAACGTGCGGAAGTAGCTTCGATACTCGGCCGCGGGCGGAGAATTGATCCATGTCCACTGCGCTTTGGATTGTGGTTGCGGTATTCGCCGGCGGGGCTGTCGCCGGCGGGTTACTGCGGATCCGCGCCTGGTTGCAGAAGCCCGCACCACCGGAGGTGATCGAAGCCGCGCACCGTGACGACGACGAAGAGGACTGACGGTCACGACTCAAGCAAATCGATGGGGCTATCCGAGACCTGCGTGAAACGCCGCGGTACGAGCCGTGTGACCGACTTATTCTAGGATCGTCCGCGCCGCGCGCTCTGCGATCAGCATGACCGGCGCGTTGGTGTTCCCGGACGTGATGGTGGGCATCGCCGAAGCATCGGCCACCCGCAAACCCGCGACACCAAACACGCGGCAGTCGGTGTCGAGCACCGTGGCGGCCGACCGTGGCATACCGCGTGTATCAAAGGCACCCATCGCGCAGGTGCCCACCGGATGGAAGATGGTGGTCCCCAATTCACGCGCCGCCGCCAGTAGGTCTTCGTCGCTCACCACTTGCGACCCGGGGAGCATTTCTTCCGGACAGTAACGGGCTAGAGGAGGGGCAGCCATGATCTGCCTGGTCATCCGAAGGCCGCGCACGGCGACTTCACGGTCGGCATCAGTGGACAGGTAGTTGCAGATGATCTTCGGGTAGGTCAGCGGATCCGCGTCGGCCAGGCGCACGTGCCCGCGCGAAGTGGGTCTTAGATTGCAGACCGAAGGTGTGATCGCGCCGAAGCGGTGCAACGGCTCGCCGAACTTGGCCAACGACAGGGGTTGCACGTGCCACTCCATATCCGGGCTGGCCAGCGCGGGCTCACTCTTGGCGAAAGCCCCCAGTGTGGACGGCGGCATCGTCATGGGTCCCGATCGCATCAGCAGGTACTGAATTCCCATGCCCGCCCGGGTGATCCAATTCCGGTACAGCGTGTTGACGGTTCGCGCGCCCCGAATGCGGTAGACCGTTCGAAGTTGCAAATGGTCCTGGAGGTTTCCGCCGACACCTGGCAGATCAACGACCACCGGCACGTGGTGCTGGGAGAGCAACTCCGCCGGGCCCAACCCCGAGACCTGCATCAGATGAGGCGAGCCAATGGCGCCGGCGCTCAGGATCACCTCCCGACAGCCTCGGACGTCGACGATCTTTCCGTCTTTGAGCAGCCGTAAGCCGGTGACGCGGTGCCGCGCCGTGGTCCAGGCGCCGCGACGCTGATCGTCGCTGACCTGGTCGTCCATGAGCAACTGGAGAGCCTGAGTCTGCGTGTAGACGGTGAGGTTGGAGCGGTGGGTGACGGGGTGCAGGAAGGCATCGGCCATCGACCAGCGCCGTCCGCGTCGTTGATTGACATGAAAGTAGGCGCTCCCGGAGTTGTCGCCCCGGTTGAACTCTTCGATCGGCGCGATACCCAGTTCGGCCGCGGCGGCCTGCCAGGCGTCCAGAATCTTCCAGCGCACCCGCGGTCGCTCAACGCGGATCTCACCACCGGCGCCATGCCAGTCGTCGGCTCCGCCAAAGTAGTCTTCCAACTCTTTGTAGATTGCGAGTGTTTCGCCTGGACCGTCTGGGCCGCCCCAAAGCCACCGCTCGTCTCCTGTGGCTTGCGCCCACACCTCGTAATCGCTTGCCTGCCCGCGCATATGGATCATGGCGTTGATCGACGAACATCCGCCGATCACGCGACCCCGCGCGTAGATGATGCTTCGGCCGGCCAAGCCTGGGTCGGGCTCCGTCGTGAAGCACCAGTCAGTACGGGGGTTGGCAATGGTGTACAGGTAGCCGACCGGCACCTTGATCCAGAACCAGTTGTCCGTGCCGCCGGCCTCGATCAGGAGTACCCGGTGGTCGGGGTTGGCGCTGAGGCGATTGGCGAGCAGGCAGCCGGCACTGCCCGCTCCCACGATGATGAAATCGAATTCGGCGTCAGGTCGAACTCCCTGATGGCCCCGGGATCTCACCGCTACCACATTAATGGGCAAGGTAGTTTTCGCCCTCATGGTCGGGCACGGCTGCGTCGCCCTTGAGTAGCTTCAAATTGGTGCGCTGAAGGATGGCGCCGCCGCCTTAGCCTTGAGTCATGGGCGAGGGGGCAGTCAACGGTTCATTGCAACGGGCTTACGAGGCGGTCGTCTCCGCCGATGTCGGCCCGTTTCTACGTGCGCGCGGATTTGGCATATCGGACTGCAGTTTCAAGCGGGAGCGGGGGCCGCTCTACGACGTGATCCACCTTCAGCCCGACTGGCACAACGGCACGATGTCGTGGCACGGGTTCTTCGTCAACGTCGGTATCGGATCAGTCGAGGTCGACGCCGCATGTCCTGGATACGAGCGAGTGAGACATCCCCTCAAAGGTTCGCTGCTGCAACGTCGGTGGGAGGACTTGGTACCCGATCTGCCATACGAGGTGCGGTTCGACCGTCGCACCGACATGCGGCAGTTCGCCGGCGCGCTCTGCGACGGCTTTGACTTGGTACTGGTTGAGATGGAACGGATAAGCACCACAGAGCAATTGGTGCGATACGCAGTCGACAACAACCTGCTCATCGAATATGACAAGACCTGCCGGTACCTGGCTGCAATTGATGACATCGATACGCTGACGGAATACGTGACGAGGCTGCACGATTGCTTCGGGCATCAAGACCGTTGGTCGATCTTCAGCCGCAAAATCAGCACGGCCGCCGGGCGCTGGGCGGATGAGCTGCGGAAGCGAGGATTGCTAGACGCGATTATCTCCAGTGGCGGGTATGAGCCGTCCTAACGGCGGCGGTCCACCCAGGCTGCCGAAAGAACTGGCGTCATGTCTTCGTCGATTCCGAATGCGCGATCCGCAGTAGCGAGAGGAGGAGGTTTCTGGCCGACGCTGGTGTCACTTCTCCGGGTGTATTGGTGAGTTGCGAGGCCAGTCCGTCGACGAAGGTATGGAGCAGAGCGCTCCACTCCTCGATCTCGTTGTCCGCGTGGGGAACTGTGGCCAGTTCGGGATCGCTCGTGGTCTCCTGGTCTCGCAGTGCGGCGATGCACTGGCGGTACAGGGCGCGTTGGTCCTGCCACGTGCGGGACCCGCCTGCCGGCGGATGACGGCGCTCCCATTCAGTCACCGCATCCCACAGCGCGTACTCCTCTCGGCGTTCGGTATCCAGAGGAAGGAGTTCCTCCACAATAGAGGCGACGCGTTCAACCACCGAGCCGCTGGTGCGCAGTCGTTGCACGCGGGGGAGCACTCGTGTGCGGAGAGTGTCAGTGGCAGTTTGCATGACGTATGCCTGCAGATCGTGCTGGTTGGCGAAGTAGTGCCGCAAAGAGCCCGTCGACCAACCCGCTTCGGCAGCGATGCCGCGCACGGTGACACCGTCAAGCCCTTCACGGAGCACGACCCGAAGGGCAGCGCTAGCGATCTCGGCGCGCCGCTGATCGTGATCCACGAGCCGAGGCACTGCGGTATGGTAACACGGGCGTGTTATTTCCGATGCTCGCCGCTCACCGATAGAGCAAGGGGGGAGTTGAATGCCAATAGTCACCGTGGGGGCGGTGCTGGCGCTTGCGGCGCTCGACATGCTCAGCCCTGCGCTCATTGGCGTGACGCTCTATCTCCTTCTCGCCCGCCCGCGGAGGGTCGGAATGTTGCTGGCGGTCTACCTGACGACCGTTGCCGGCGCGTACTTCGTTCTTGGCGTCCTACTCAAGCTCGGGCTCGGCGCACTGCTTCCGGTGATCGACCCGGGGGTGTGGGCGTGGGTGCAAGGTGGGATCGGGGTCGCGTTGTTCATCGGCAGTTGGTTCATCCCCGCCAGGGAGACGAGCCAGCCCCGTGTCGAGACGTTCACCGTGCAGTCGATCGTGCTGTTGGGGCTGGGGACATGGCTGTTCGAGTTCTACACGGCAATACCGTATTTCGCGGCGATCGGCATCATGACCTCCGCCAGCCTCGAACCGCCTCAGTGGCTCGTCCTACTAGGGGCCTACGTACTCATCATGATCCTGCCCGGCATCGTGCTGTTTCTGGCGTGGACACTTCTGCGCGAGCGGATGAGTGAACGGTTCGAACGCTGGCAGCGCAGGCTTACCGCCAACTCGCGCACCACCGTGAGCTGGATCGTTGGTATCGCTGGCGTGCTCCTCTTTCTCACCGCCCTGCCCGCCGAGATTGCGATCACGAGTGACTAGCAGAAGGGTCTGCACCATGAGGACCACCGCGATGCAGAGTCCAGGACTTCGTGAGGGCCACCTCGACACCCTGCGCTGGAGGTATCAACGCGAGACAGCACCGGCTGTGTCCGCCATTTTCGATTCCGCCGTATCCCTAAGGCGTGCGGCCACCTCGACGACGCGCGGATGGAGGGTGGTGGGCTCGCCAGGGTTCACGGGCATCGGGCCGTGCGGATATGTCTCACCGGTGATACTCTGGTGCGTATGACTGAGGTGGTGACTGTTCGCGACCTTCGCAACCACGGTGGGGAAGTGCTGCGCAGAGTGGAGCGTGGTGAGCGGATAGTGGTGACGCGTGATGGTGCGGCGGTAGCCGAGCTGACCCCGTTGCCGCGGCCCAGCGTGAGTCCCAGGGAGCTGATTCGCCGGCGCCGGAACCTGCCACCTGTGAACGTGGAGAAGTTGCGTTCGGACGTGGACAGCGTGGTGGATCCGTCACTGTGAGGGGATCGGCCGGCCGGTCGAGAGGCATGCTCGACACGTCGACGGTAATTCTGCTCGGCCGGCTGGCAGATCCCGACGAGTTGCCAAACGAGTCTGTAATAAGCGCGATAACACTCGCTGAGCTGTCCGTGGGTCCGCATGTCGCCCAAGCTGACGTCGAACGCAGCGCACGCCAGCAACACCTGCAGCAGGCGGAGGCGGATTTCGAAGTCCTTCCATTCGACGCCGAAAGTGCGCGCGCGTTTGGAGGCATCGCTGCCGCGCTGCGTACGTCGGGCCGCAAACCAGTTGCGCGAGCCTACGACGCGCTCATTGCGGCCAGTGCCGTCGCGCACGGTGTGCCGTTATACACATGCAATCCCAGTGACTTCTCTGGGATACCCCAGCTAGACCTACGTGTGGTCACCCACCCGGATCACTGATTCAGTGCAGTGACTTGATGATCGACAAGTCGTCGAGTGAGCGACCGATGATGGCATTCCTCGGCCTTGCTCGATAAGCGAGAACCCTTGGGTCGCAGCGCAATCAGGCGGACCCTACTTGACATAATGTGGCTTATCGGCACTTGGCTGACCTGGCGGATGTGTTGCCGGGCCGGTTGTTCGTTACGGCCGGCGTCCCGGAGCGCCTGCCGGCGGACCGCTCCGTTCCGGCCAACACGCCGTCCGGCGACCCTTAACTGGTTGATTCCACGCACCACGTGCGCGCGATCAACCGGTTAGCGATGTCCACATCAGGCCCGGTGAACCGTGGTCGCTTCGTGGCGTCGTCAACCAGTGTCCGTTCTCATTGAATCTGGGGCACATTTACTAGTCTGACCTGCATTGCCCCAGATTGGATGAGAATTTCGATCGCGACGTTTCTCATTGAATCTGGGGCTACCCTGCTTCCGCGCCCGGCTGCGAGCGCAGCAGGGTAGCCGGAATGGTCTCCTGTCGATTCCGTTGGCTCGGGTACGTCTTCGGTATAACTACTGTGATCGTGTCTCTCGTGACACACGATCATGATTCTGTGGTGCGCTCGCTCGTGTTGGTAGTTCGGGTGCCGGCTGCGGCCTTTGAGCACCTTGGCCACCGCCCGTTTTAGATTGTCATAGCGGATACGGGCCGGGACATCACCAAAGTGGTTGAACGCCAACACATGCCGATGCAGGAGCGCCTCCTGGCCCTGAGTGGTGAAGTTGCTCCGAGCTAGAGGGCGAACGCTCCGCCTTTGATGAGGATGAGGGCCCCGATTGTGATCAGTGCAACGGGCAGAACGATGTGGCCCCAGCGTGAGAGTGCTTTGGCGATGATCGGGTGGGAGGCGAAATATCGGCCGGCCGCGCACCAGATGGCCACACCGATGAGGAACACGATGATGTAAACACCGATGGTGGCGATCGTTGAGACGGCGAAGATCGGAACGTACACGCCGATGTTGTCGCCGCCGTTGGCGAAGGTGATGACTGCGACCTGCCAGGTGCCAGGCGTCAACAGTGTTGCGGGATCATCGGTCGGCGCCGGTTGGGTGCGGCGATCCCGCCAGGCCAGCCATGCCGCCCGCAGCCCCAACACGATGGGCAGCAGCCCGAAGTACGGCAGTGCGGCTGGAGGAAGCAGCGTGGCACCCAGGAGTGCGCCGCCGACCGAAACTGCCAAGATGGCGGTGAAGCCGAGGTACTGACCGGCGGTCACTCGGATGGCTGCGCCACGATGACCGGGCGCCTGGCCGAACATCACCGCGAGGACCACGATGTCGTCGATATTGGTGATGGCGAAGGTGGCGATCGCCTGAACGAGTGTGGCTGGGCTCAGCACGGCCAATGCGACCAGCTTCGAGTGAAATCCCACCGCATCGGGTGAGCCTACTGCTCAGCAGGCCCCGCGCTCCCGCGCACCAACGACCTCCAGTGGGGCGGAAATTCATGACGACTGCCGGGGTCAACGGACTTGACGAAATACATGCCTCCGGTGCCACGGAGGTGGCTCCTAGAGGTATCGACATACGTCATCGGCGCTGCATGATTCCGGGTCGACGCTTTCGGCGCCCTGCCGCAGCCGGGCGATGGTCTCGCGCAGTGCCACCAGTGCGCTGATCTGCTCGTCGAGGTCGGTCAGTCGGATGTCGAGCAGGTCGCGCACGTGCGTGCACGGCGCGTGGCCGCTGTCACGGATGTCGAGGATCTGCCGAATCTGGGCGAGGCTGAACCCGGCGGCCTGTCCCCGTCGGATGAAGCCGACCCGGGCGATCGTGTCGGCGGCATAGTCGCGATACCCCGCCGGGGAACGTTCGGCGGGCGGGAGCAGGCCTTCGTCTTCGTAGTAGCGCAGCGTCGCGGTGGTGGCCCCGGTCGCCTCGGCGAGCTTCCCGATTCTCACGATGTCTCCTCAGAACACTTGACCTTCAAGCCTACTTGAAGGTCAAGGATGGGTGCATGAGTCAGGGATTGGACCTCGCGGTCATCGGTTCCGGCGGCGCGGCGATGGCCGCGGCGATCCGCGCTACCGCGCTCGGCAAGTCCGTCGTCATGATCGAGCGCGGCATCTTCGGTGGCACGTGTGTCAACACCGGCTGCGTGCCGTCAAAGGCCCTGATCGCAGCGGCCGAGGCCCGGCATACCGCAGCCGACACTGCCCGGTTCCCGGGGATCGCCACCACGGCCGGCCCGGTGGACATGGCGGCCCTGATCGCCGGCACGCACGATCTGGTGGAGTCGCTGCGCTCAGAGAAGTACCTCAACGTGGCCGAATCGTATGGCTGGCAGCGCATTCAGGGCCAAGCGCGGTTCGCCGGAACCCCGGACGCGCCCGTCATCGAGGTCGGCGATGCCACCATCGAGGCCGAGCACTACCTGATCGCCACCGGCGCGAACCCAGTCATCCCGCCCGCATTCGAGGGCGTCGCCTACCTGACCTCGACCACCGCGATGGAAGTCACCGAGGTCCCGGAGTCGCTGCTGGTGATCGGCGGCGGCTACGTCGCGTTGGAGCAGGCGCAACTGTTCGCCCGGCTCGGGTCAACGGTGACGGTGCTGGTCCGCTCCACGCTGGCATCGAAGGAAGAGCCGGAAGTCGGCATGGCGCTGCTGGAGGTGTTCGCCGACGACGGCATCCGGGTGGTGCGCCGCGCCACGGTGAGCGAGGTCGAGCAGGCCGACGATCAGGTCACGGTCACCGCGACCATCACCGGCGGAACGCAGCAGTTCCGTGCCGCGAAAGTCCTCGTCGCCACCGGCCGCCGTCCGAACACCGACGGCCTGAATCTCGAAGCGGTGCAGGTCAAAACCGGCGAGAACAACGAGGTCGTGGTGAGCGACGGGCTGCAGTCGTCGAACCCACGGATCTGGGCGGCCGGCGACGTGACCGGGCACCGCGAGTTCGTCTACGTCGCCGCCCATCACGGCGCGATGGTCGCCGACAACATCTTCACCGACGCCGGCCGCAGGGTCGACTACCGCCATCTGCCCCGCGTGACGTTCACCAGCCCCGCGGTCGGTGCGGCCGGGACGACCGAGGCCGAGCTCCTCGCCGCCGGGACACGGTGCGACTGCCGGGTGCTGCCGCTAAAACATGTGCCGCGTGCGGTGGTCAACCGAGACACCCGCGGTTTCATCAAACTCGTCGCCGACGCCGGCACCGGCCGCATCCACGGCATCACCGCCGTCGCCAAGGATGCTGGCGAGATCGCCGCCGCCGCGGTCTACATCCTCGACGCCGCGATGACCGTCGACCAGGTCGCCGGGTCCTGGGCCCCGTATCTGACCATGGCCGAAGGCATCAAAATCGCCGCCCAGTCCTTCAGCGCCGATATGTCCCGACTGTCCTGCTGCGCATCCTGACGCATGGCTCACTCGAAAGGTTCCTGATGCCCAATTTCCTTGACCGCCTGACCATTCCGGAAGAGTCCGGGCTCGACCCGACGATGCTGGTGCCGTTGCTGCGGCTGCTCGCCGCCGGCGAGCCGGTCACCGTGGAGGCGCTCGCCGCGGCCGTCGGCCTCCCGGTTGACGAGGTGACCCGGCGTCTGGCCGCGGTACCCGACACCGAATACGACGAGCAGGGCCGCATCGTCGGCCAGGGCCTGACCCTGCGCCCGACCCGCCACCGATTCACCGTGGCCGGCCAAGAGCTCTACACCTGGTGCGCCCTGGACACCCTCATCTTTCCCACCATCCTGGACCGGCCCGCCAGCATCGAATCCGAATCACCCGTCAGCGGGCACCCGATCAGGGTCTCGGTCGGCGAAAACGGTGTCACCAGCGTGCAGCCCGAGACCGCGGTGGTCTCGCTGGTCAACCCCGACGACCTCACCTCGATCCGGTCCTCATTCTGCAACCAGGTGCACTACTTCACCTGCGCGCAGGACGCCGCGCCGTGGCTCGCCGAGCACCCCGAAGGTCAGATCGTCAGCGTCGCTGAGGCCCACCAACTCGGCGCAGCCCTGACCACACAAATCCTTACCCAGCTCCATACCCCGCCAACTGCCCACCCCGGCTGCTGCAGCTGACCAGCCGCACCCAACCTGATGAGGAGAAATCAATGAATCAACGTCCACGAAGAAATCCCGTGCTGCTGGGTGCGGCAGCGGTGCTGGTGACGGCCCTGTGTTGCGCCGCGCCAGTCCTGATCGCCGGCGGCGCGCTCGCCGCCGTGTGTGGACTGCTCGAGAATCCATGGGTCATCGGGGCAGCCGTCGCGCTGCTGCTGGCGGCTGTGGTCGCCTTCGCCCGCCGCGGTCAACGCGGCGATCACTGCTGTCCCGCCGACAGCCATTCACCCGCGACGCACACGCTCGACGACCTGACGAAAGGAAGCATCGACAATGTCTGAAACGCGTTCGTTTACACCCCACAGGTGGGCGGGCGTTACGGCTGTGATGCTGGCAGCGGGCGCGCTGACCGCGTGCGGCCAATCGGCCACAACCAGCAATCCGACCTCACCGCCACACGCCAACGCCACAACCCAGGCGACGGCGGCGACACTGACCACGGTGGACGGCAAAACCGTCGAACTGCCCGCTGCCGCCCCGACCGCGATCCTGTTCTTCTCCTACGGGTGCGGCGAATGCGTCGGCGGCGGTAAATCCCTGGCCGCTGCTCGGGCGGCCGTGGAGAAAGCCGGAGGCAGCGCCAAGTTCCTAGCCGTCGACATCGTCCCCACCGAGAAACCCGCCGATGTTCGCCACTTCCTGGACCAGATCGGCGGCACCAGCCTGCCCGCGGTCGTCGATACTAACGGGGCCCTGACCAGCCGCTACCAGGTGACCGCGCCGACCACCGCCCTCGTCATCGACCCGTCCGGGCAGATCAGCTACCGCGGCCACGCCCCGTCCCAGGATCAGATCCTGGCCGCCCTCGGCAGCAGCGCCGCACGGTGAACCTGCTCGCGCTCGCGTTTACCGCTGGCATGCTCGCCCCGGTCAACCCCTGCGGGTTCGCGCTGCTACCGGCGTGGATCACCGGCACCATCGCCACCGGCGGCACCGATGCGGTGCTCGTGCGGCTGGCCCGGGCACTGCGCACCGGGGCCGTCCTGACCATCGGGTTCACCGGCACCCTCACCCTCGCCGGTATCGCGATCAGTGCCGGTGCCCGGACCCTGGTGACGGCTGCTCCCTGGCTCGGGATCACGATCGGGCTCACCCTGGCCATCTTGGGCGGCTTCATGCTCACCGGCCGCACCATCGGTCTGCGTATGCCTGCCCGGACGCGTCATCGGCCGGACTCCCCAACAGCCGGTGGTGTGCTCGCGGCCGGAATCGGCTACGCCCTGGCGTCACTGTCCTGCACCTTCGGGGTACTGCTCGCGGTGATCGCCCAGGCCCAGGCCACCAGCGGATGGGGCGGTCTGCTGGCAGTGTTCACCGCATACACAGCCGGTGCCGCCACCATCTTGATGCTGGTCAGCGTCGGCACCGCCATCGCCGGCACGGCCCTGACCCGGCATCTGGGTATCCTCGCCCGCCACGGGACCCGCGTCACCGCCGTTGTCCTCATCGCCACCGGCGCCTACCTCGCGTGGTACTGGCTGCCCGCGGCCACCGGGCACACCGCCAGCGGCGGCAACCTGCTCACCGGCTGGTCGGCCACCGCGACCGGATGGCTGCAGGACCACGCCCTCCCGGCCAGCGTCATTGCCGCCTTCGCTGTGGTGGTCAGCGCGGTGGCCGCGTGCTGGACCACCCACCGCCGGCCAATCACCGGCAAGCAGCGCCGCCGGTGATGATTCACCGGCCGATACACCCAGCCAGATACCACTGTCCCTAACGATTAGAAAGCCGATAGATACAACCGTCGGACACAGTCAGATGCACACCACAAGTGCCTTACTGATAAGGCACATTCAAGACTGCCGACCCCTAAGCGCGACACGCCAGTTCTGCGCCGTCTGAGCGTGTCGTCAATACGGCAGTGGCGAATAGGCGTCGGTACTGCGCCCATTGCTCGACGGGGGTGGCGTCGGCATGGTGGGCGCCGGTGCGTTCGTTGATGCGGTCGAGCAGTAGCGTCGGCCAGGCGGGTTCCGTTGGCGTCCTGGGCTGTTCAACCCGAGGGCGAGCTGTGAGCAATGTTGCGGCTACGGCGATCACATCGGGGTAGGCCACCACGTGCGCTTCTAGGCCATTCTGCAGAATCCCCGCCGCCACGTGACGCTCTGCGTGAGCCCAGAAGACCAGGATGTGGCGGGCGTCGCCCAAGGCGTCATGAAGGTCGACCTCTGAATACTGACGGGCCAAGCGCCGATGCGTGCGCCCGGCACTGAGCACCGTGGGCCGGTCACGAAGATCCACCTGGTCGTCAAGAACGCGCGTTGGTGAACCGATCCAGCGTCGGTGACGGTGGCATACGGAGACATGTGCAGGCAGGTAGCAGTAGACGGGTTCGTGTATTCCCTTGCGTGCCATACATCTTTGACACAAAGGGCGGCGGAGATATTGCTTGAGCGCGGTGGGGTCGCCAGCAAGCCCGCAGAGACGGGACCGGATTACCTGCTCAGGTTGGCCGCTGACGACGGCCAACCAGTCCGGTCGCGGCCGGGCTGCGCATGATTCGGCGACATGGCCGCGCAGTGTGGAGACGCCGATATGGTTGGCGCGGGCCAGCCTGTCGATGTAGGACGATACGGCTTCCCAACGGAACGGTGCGATCGTTCGCGGGAGCCGCTGGCGTGGTCCGCGCGGCCACGGCCTGACAGTTGCCACGTCAGCTGGCCGTGCGGGCCGCGGCCGTGTGGGCGGCGTAGTCGATCAAAATATCGTCCATGGCCTCGCGGGTGATGTGCTCGGTGCCGTCGAGCATCGCTTGGATTGCTGAAGCCCGGATCAAGTGGGCCAGGCTGCCGATCATCCCGCCGGTGCGGCGGTGCAGGTAACGGGCCTGGGCGACAAGGCTTCCCGGTTCGTGTCGATGCAGACGCAAGGTACCTTCCATGGCGGCGACGAGTTGTCGCCACTCCTTGGCGTCGGGGAATGCGCTGGTGTGGATCACCCCGCAACGGCCGGCCAACTGCCGTCCCCGCGTGCCGGTGAACAGCCCCGAGCGTTCCACTTCGATCCCGGCGTAAACGAATGTCGCAGGCAGATGCTCGGTGAAGTATTTGAGGTGGTCGGACAGTTCTTCGCCGGCGCGGGTGTCGAGGTTGAGGTTGTGGATTTCATCGACCACCACGATGTCGGTACGGGCATCGATGAGCACCTGGCACACGGCATCGGAAATATCGGTCACGTTCATCCGCTGATTGAGCGTGGGAAGCCCCAGAAACCGTGCGAACTCCATCGCCAACTTGCGGGGCGACCCTTTCGGCGGGGCCGTCACATACACCACCGGAATCCGGCTCTCATCGCCGGGAAACCGTGCACGGGTGCGCAATTCGTGAAACCGACCCAGTTGCTTGATCGCCGTAGTTTTCCCCGTCGCTGCCCCGCCGGAGATGATCAGCCCGCGCCGGGCCCCGATCTCGCGCTGGTTGAGCAATGTCAACAGCCGGCCCTGATGGGTGATCGCTTCGATCGCCGACGTGGTGACCACCACCAGCTCCGAATGATGCGCAACCCGGGCCTCGTTGTAGGCCGTCCGCTCGTCCTCACCGAGGCTGGCCCACTCGTCGTCGGCGAGCAACGTGAACTCCGGCGGATCGGCATCAACAAAACGCCGCCAGCCCTCCAGCGTCGTGGTCGGCTGGCGGCGATCCTCTAACTGACCCACCGCCGCAATCTCGGTCACAGTCGCCACGTTTGGGCCTCCTTGCGTGCATCAAACACCGGCAGGGGTATGACCTCCGCCATCTCGCCGTCATCGTCGAAAGTCTCGTTGTCGGCGGCCCGTTCCGACGGTGACGGGCCATGATGTTCGGATGATTCCGTCGGGTCCGGCCAGTCCCGGCCGGCGCTCGCGGCGCTGGTCCGTCCAGTCACTCGGCGCTCGGCTTTCGTCTGCTGCTGCGGCCCAGCGGCGGCGCGGTCCAGCAAGTCCTCCGCGATGGCCGCAATCTCCGCTTCCTGGGTCTTCTGGGCCCCTCTGCGGTCGGCTACGGAGCGGGCGTGGCGCCACAGTGTCTCGCCGAACGGCACCGGCGAGGACCGAAGGTGCGTCCACGTCGCGGCCAGCCATCCGTCTTCGTGGTGATTGCGCACCCAAATCCTCGACACGTCATACGGGTCGTAGTGCACTTCCCACTGTCCGTTACGGGCATCGACCCCGGAATGCTGGCGCCGGTATGGGTTGAGCGCCTTGGCGTCATAGGTGCGATGGTTGATCCGGACCCCGTAACTGTTGATTGTGCGCCACTGCACGGGAAGCAATTCGATATAGTCGTCGGCGTCCAGTGGGACCGGTACATAGCCAGCCACCTCAACGAGGGCAGTGTATTTCTCGTTGGGAGACAACGCTTTCCCCGGCGTCACCGGATCCCGCAGGCCATCGTGGGGGCGGTTCTGCCACACCGCGATGATCCACTCGTCCAGCAGCGCCTGCAGCTCAATCATCGACCACACCGCGTCGTCCTCGGCGTTTTTCCCACGCCGCTCCACCGATGAACCGACGTAACCGGCCACGTACTGTGCGAACAGGGTGCCCACCGACTGCAATGTCCGCTCGATCTTCGGCTTATCGGTCGGGCAGTCGGGATGAGCCGGCTGCAGATTGATCCCCAATGTGCAGCACGCTTGCCGAAATGTTTGGGACAGATACGCTTTCCCGTGATCGCAGACGATCGTCTCGGGAGCGATCACCGGCCTGGCCGCAGCATCGGCCAGGCGCTGATCGACACTGGTCAGGCTGTGGTGCGGAAGTACCGACCGGGACATCCGCAGCGCATCGGCCCATCCCGGGCGCATCGGTTCGGGCGTCAATGCCCGCGCCAAGAGCAGTGACGCGTCCACTGCTTTGGTCGTCGGTCGCAGCACCGCGGCCGGGATGGACCGCGTAGCGTTGTCGACCATCGCAGTCAGCTCGACTCGGTCTACCATGCCGTCATCGAGCACTACCCGTACATCCAGAAGGGTTGAATCGATTTCCACCATCTCGCCGGGGCGCACCACGGTGATCGACCCGAATGGGCCATCGGGCTGCTTGGACAGCGATCGCCGCGTCCGTGCTGACCCGAACGTGTGCCGTCCTTCCGCGAGGCGCTTGACCAGCCGGTAGAAGGTGGGCTGCGACGGCATCGCGGGCGCGTCGTCGGCACCATAGGTGGCCACCAGCGTCTTGGCGACCCGCCGTTGCAGACGCTGCACCGTTCCCGTTGACAGGTCGGTCTCGCCCTCGATCGCATCCCGCACCGCGGCGACGACACGGTCGTCCACACGGCCGAATACCGCGCGCCGCCGATTATGGCGCCCGTCAACCACTCCCAGGAGCCCGTCCCGTTCGTAGGCAAATCGGCGACGCTGCAACGCATTCCGACTCACGTCGTGGCCGGCGGCACGCAGCTCGTCCAACTTGGCCAGCTCACGCTGCCGCAGAGATCGTTTCGCCGTGTCGAACTCTGGGCGGGGACGAATGCCCGCGGCCGTCCCAGGCGGGCGGCCGCTGAGGATCTCCACGATGTGGCGCTCCCACCACCGTGCTTGCTCGACGGCTGCCTCGGGAATGCCAGCCAGCATTTCCTCAGAACACAGTGGCGGTCGCGACCCCGACACCAATTCCAATGCCGGATCAACCATCAGCTGCGAGAGCGGCACCACAATCTGCTCGCCGACAGCGTCAACCAGTCGAGCTGATCCGCCCGACAGGGTTACGACGGTGAAAACACCTGCTGATAAACGGATTTCGTCTCCCTCTCGGACGACACCCGTTCGCACGTCAGGTCACCACCCGGTCCCGAGGCCAATCGCCGTGTCGTCGCCAAGTGCCGCTCCTTGCAGATCGGCAACTAAACGGCCGTGCCAGAGCAGATGAAACAGTACGGGCAGCACCACCAAAGGAGTCCCGACCGCGTGCACACCAGCCATCAACGGACGGACCCGAGCGAAGACCTCCGCCAGTTGATCAGCCAAACCGATCTTCAATACTCGCGGATGCCGATAACCCGACAACCAACGTAGATTCGCCCGCAGCACTGGATCGAGGGAACCGACACGCAGGTAATCCCAACCGACCATCGCGCACGTGGCGGCAGACCGATCGAACACGTCCCGATCAGCGTCAGAGATCCGGTCGTCCTCACGAACGTCGACTACGACGACAGATCCATCGCGGCGCCGCACGAAGTAGTCAGGAGCATGCCGCGTGCCGTCACGCCAATGAATCCAAAATGGTTGCGACAGAACACCAACAACATCCGGATCGGCATCCAACGCCATCAACTGGTCACGTTCTACCCAGGACTCGTGACCTACATGTGCGCCGGTTGTGGCGAACCACCACAGCCCGGGAAAGTTACGCTGACCTCGAAACGAGGGGAAATTCCGCACTGGTGAACAGTCCAACTCAAACCGGGTTGCAGCACATCGGTCCAGCGATTGCCGCGTGCATCCCTCGCGGGTGTTGAACTCCAAGTCCACTGCACTCGCTACACCTGGCCCAGCCGAAACAGCCGACGTCAGCACACATAAACGCTAAGCCTCGTGCCCCAGATTCAATGAGAAAGACACGCACTTACCCCAGATTCAATGAGAATGCCCCAGAATCAATGAGAACGGACAACCAGGCCGGCTCGGACGCCTCGATCGGTACCTCCCGACTTCCCCGCTATGCGATGTCATTTTGTCACTGTGACGATTTGATGCCACCTAGCCGGACCTGGAAAGCGCTCGCCCCGAGGCTATTTCGAGCATGCGACCCGCCAGACTGATAGCAACCAAAAGCTCGGCCACCCCGCATATCGAGAAGGGCGCGCGTCATCGGGCTCGTGCCGTCGCCGGCACCACCAAAGCAGCGACCTCACCCCTCGGCTCTTCCCGCCCCAGACGCCCATCGTTATGTCACGTGACGATTTGCGCACTCCCCGCCTGTCCATCGCGCGAATCGTTCGCGGCAAATACCGGACAATGCGGTCACCGTGCGGGATCGTTGTCACATGAGCCCCAAGGTTCCCACCCCTAAAGAAATCAGAGAAGCGGCGCAGGCGGCCGCCGAGACCGCCCAGACGGTCGCCAGTGAGGCGATGCGCATCCCACCCGCATCGCTACAGATGATGGCCCAGGTGCCGGACCTCATCGAGAACATGGCCGCGGCGACGGAGCGTCTCAATGCGGCGATCGACCGCGCGGAACGCTATCTCGCACTGGCCGATCCGATGATCCGGACCATGGACGCGATCGTGCCGCAGCTCGAGGCGCTGATTGCCACCGGCAACGATGTCTACAACGCCGTTGGCCGGATCCCCGGCGTTGCCACGGTGGGCCGGTTTGCATCTCGGACCTCGAGCCCGCCGGCAGAAAAGAAGCCCCCCGGTGGGCGCACCCGCAAGAAACCCTGACGGCAAGCCGCCGAGCGATCATTCGTAGTTGACTTCACCGCGCGGGAACGGCCGGCCGCGGAAGTCGATCTGGGCCGCCGGGTTCGCCACCGCGGTCACCATGCCCGACCCGAAGGCGCCCTGCCGGTCGAACAGCGTCGCCGTGCCGACCGAGATTCCGTCAGCCACCCAATGTGAGTCGCCCTGCACCAGAACCCAGTCGTCAAATGGCATCCGCGTCAACGCAACCGTGAGGTCCCCGTTGATGTAACCGATCCCCTCGGTGCCCAGATTGCTCACCAGGCTCGTCGACTCCGCCACTGTTACCGCCCTGACAAACGGTGAGACTGGCTCTCCCGCAACGATGTCCGCGCAGGAAAAGTAGAACCGCTTGCGCGACGTGTTCTGGTGCGCTGCCGGCGAACGCGTCCAACCCGCATCGTCGCTACCGATGAACGGTACGAGTTCCTCGTCTGGAGTCGGCAGTTGCGGGACGCCGCCAGGCGCGACCCACTCCTCACCGGGCGGCGCAGCCGATCGTCGGTACTGCACCAGCGTGGCACGTGCGACCGGCCGACCATCCTGCACCACTTCGCATTCCGCGTTGCGTACGCGCCGACCGTCACGGATCACCCGCACCTCAACGGTCGTCGGCAGGTTGCGCGCCGCCCGGAACAGGTCGACAGTTATCCGCGTCGGCATGAACTCCGGCGAACCGCAATCCTTCTCGAGCGCCTGCGCGGCCAACCCGACGATGGCCGGTCCGTTGAGGTGATCATCACCCCAGTGGCTCTGGGCAAAGATCGACGGCATGTATGCGCCGTCCGCCGTCGGCGTGAAATACGCGGGGTCAGTGCTCATCTGCGGATCTTCGCACAGGGAGCCAAACGCGCTTCTGCTAGGTGTTGCGACCGCCGTTGACGCCGATGATCTGACCGGTGATGTAGCCGGCTTCCTCTGAGACGAGAAATGCGCACGTGGCCGCGATGTCCTCGGGCTTACCCATGCGGCGCACAGGAGTCGCGTCGATGGTGGCCTGAATGTCGCCGAGGTAGCCCCGCGCCTCTGCCGCTCGCAGCATCGGCGTGTCGATGAAGCCCGGCGGCACGGCGTTCACGGTGATGCCTGCCGGACCGTATTCGAGCGCCAGCGTCTTCGTCAGCCCGTTCACCGCGGATTTCGCCGCCACGTAGTGCGACATATACGGCGCACCGGAATGCGTGCTCGACGACGAGATGTTGACGATCCGACCCCAACCCGCGTCCACCATGTCGTGCAGTACCGCCTGCACGCAGTGAAAGACGCCGTTGAGGTTGACATCGACCACGCGCTGCCACTGCTCGAACGTGATGTCGCCGAACCGCGAGAAGCCGTCCAGGCCCGCAGCATTGACTAGAATCGCCACCGGCCCGAGCTGGCTACGTACGGCCGAAAGCGCGGCGTCGACCTGACCGCGATCAGTGACGTCGGCGGTGAAGGTGAACTCCTCGTCGCTCGGCGCCAAGTCGACGCTCGCGACGCGGTAGCCGTCGGCACGCAACCGATCCACGACCGCGCGTCCGATCCCCGAGCCGCCGCCGGTGACGACCGCTGTCTTCATTCACTTGTCCTTTCGTGATCCCTTGTCAGAGAACGCGTATGCCGATCAGTGAAGCATCCGCAAACCAAGGAGTGCTGACGCGCGTCCTTCAGGTGTAGCAGATCGCACACTCGAGGCCGGAGATCGGCACCGAAAGTTACCGGCGAACGGCCAAGACCGCCCACACGTCGCGCCGCCCGGCCTTGTGCCCGCCGACCGTCACGTCCGCGAAACCCCAGGAGCGACACCGCTCCGCGAACGCGTCAGCCTGCTGGCGCGTCCACCCGTGGCTGGCCAGGCCCGTCGCACCCGGTTTCGTCTGTCGTTCAATAGCGAGCAGGCGGCCACCGGGAACGAGCAGTCGAGCCGCCTCATTCAGACCTGAATCCACGTCTTGCCAGTGGTGCACGGTCGCCAGCGACCACACCACGGTCGCCGACTGGTCCGAGAGCGGCACGTCCTCGGCGGTGCCCGTCGTCCACGCGACGGAACCGTCGGGGGTGAACATGCGGGCGAGCCGGAGCATCACGGGCGCCGGGTCAACGCCGGTCGCGGCCGCCCCACGGCGGACGGCCTCGCGGACCGCGGACCCGGGCCCACACCCGATGTCGACGACGGTGTCCGCGGCCGACACACCAGTGAGGTCCGCGGCCAGGCGGGCACTCGGCCGCCCCATGAGCATCAAGACGAGCCCGACCAGCGCGCCCATCGGGCCTGCGAAGCCGGGATGGTCGGCGTGATGGTTGACGGGCAGATTATCGGCGGCGCTCACGACCACAAGCTTGCCGCTTCAAGTCGGCCTGAAGTCAAATGGCGGTATGGACGCGATTCCCATCGGCGAAGCGGCCGCCCGGTTGCAGATGGCCTCGTCGACGTTGCGCTACTACGACGAGCGCGGTCTGGTTCGTCCTCAGAAGCGGCTGGCCGGTCGGCGCATGTATGGCATCGACGAACTGCGCCGCTTGGCGCTGCTGAAGATCTTCAACAAACTGGGGCTGCCGCTGGACACCGCTGCGGCCGTCCTCGACGCGCCCAGCCCGCAGTGGCGCGAACTCGTGCGCCAGCAGATCGGCCAACTCGACGAGGTGATCGCGCAGGCGCGCGGCGCCCAGCAGTTCCTTACGCATGCGATGCACTGCCTCACCGACCACCCCGCCCGCCAATGCCCGACGATGACCGGGGCGTTGGACCGGCTGGTCGACGGCGCATCGGTCGAGCAGCTCGCCGCCGAACACGCCGATCCTGACCGTCCGAGCAATACGTAGGGCTCGATCCGGGTATATGAGGCCGAACCGGGGAGGGACCACGCTCATGACTGAGATGAACTATCTGGAGTTGCACGGCGACCGCGTCGCGTACCGAGACGTCGGCAGCGGTGAAGAAGCGCTGCTGCTGATCCACGGCATGGCCGGAAGCTCCGAAACGTGGCGGGCGGTGATCCCCCAGCTGTCGCGGCGATATCGCGTCATCGCGCCCGACCTGTTGGGGCACGGTCAATCGGACAAGCCCCGCGGCGACTACTCGCTGGGCGCGTTCGCGGTGTGGCTGCGCGACCTGCTCGATGAACTCGGGGTGTCCAAGGCCACCATCGTCGGCCAATCGCTGGGCGGCGGGGTGGCCATGCAGTTCGTCTACCAGCATCCCGACTACTGTCAACGCCTCGTGCTGATCAGCAGCGGCGGGCTGGGACCCGACGTCGGCTGGACGCTTCGCCTGCTCTCGGCGCCAGGTTCGGAATTCCTGCTACCGCTCATCGCGCCCCGGGCCGTCTTGGCCGCGGGCAACCGGCTGCGCAACTGGTTCTCCACCGCGGGCATCCAATCGCCACGCGGCGCGGAGATGTGGAGTGCCTATTCCTCACTGGCCGACGCGCAGACACGCCACGCCTTCCTTCGGACACTGCGCTCGGTCGTCGACTATCGCGGCCAAGCCGTCAGCGCCCTGAACCGGCTGCACGTCGCATCGGAGATGCCCATCATGGCCATCTGGGGTGACCAGGATCGCATCATTCCGGTCGGTCACGCGTACGTGGCGCAAGAGGCACGGCCCGAATGCCGGCTGGAAGTGCTCGAAGGCGTCGGGCATTTTGCGCATGTGGAACGCCCCGGTGAGGTGGTGGACCTGCTCGACGATTTCATCACCACGACCGCGCAGTCGGCCGGACAACCCGTCATTTACAGCGAGTCGTAGCCGCGTCCCCTGCACCGCCCGGTACAGGTACCTCCGGAACGCGCAGACATAATCGACCGAACGGAAGGTCATCTAAGGATCGGAGCGGCTGTGGTCGAGACCGGCGCGGCGCACTCGCCCTCGATCGGTCGCGAACGCTCCCCTCGCCTACTGGTCGCCGGGCTGTCCATCGTCGTCTTGACCGTCGCGGTGCTGCAGACGGCCGTCGTCCCGGTATTGGGCATCATCGCCGACCAACTCGACGCATCCATCGTCGGCGTCAGCTGGGCGGTCACCGCGAACCTGCTGGCCGCCGTCGCGGCCACGCCGCTGCTCGGCCGGCTTGCGGACCTTCACAGCAAGCACCGCGTCCTGCTCGGCGTGCTTGTCGTCGTGCTGGCCGGATCACTGCTCGCGGCCGTCACGTCTTCCCTCGCACTGCTCATCGTCGCCCGCGTGCTCCAGGCCGCCTCCTTCGCCCTCTACCCGATCAGCATCGCGATCCTGCGCGAGGAACTGCCCCCCGATCGTCTGATGTCGGCGATGGCGGTGTTGTCCGGGACGTTGGGCTTCGGCGGCGGAACCGGCCTCGTCGTCGTGGGCCTGTTGATGACCGGCGACGCCGGCTATCACCGGGTGTTCTGGTTGACGACCGCGTTCACGGTCGCGGTGATCGCGATCGTGCTGCTGGTGGTGCCACGACGCCCGCGCCACGTCGCCGGATCGATCGACTGGCTGGGCGCGGTCGGATTGGCGGTGGGACTGTCGGCGCTGCTGCTGGCGATCAGCCAGGGCCAGACGTGGGGCTGGGCATCGCCTGCCACCCTCGGTTGCGTTGTCGGCGCGGTGGCGGTCCTTGCCGGCTGGTGGTGGTGGGAGCGTCACATCAGCCGACCGCTGGTATCGACGTCGATGCTCACTCGACGACCGATCCTGCTCACCAACGTCGCCACGATCTTCGTGGGCATGGGGTTGTACTTCGCGTTTCTCGGGTTGACGCTCTTCGTCCAGATACCCCGCGAGGCAGCGGGTTACGGATTCGGTGCGACGGTGTTGGAGGCCAGCGTCGTCTATCTGCTTCCGGGCGCGTTCACCGGCTTCGTCGTCGCGTTGGTCAGCGGTAGGTTCATCGACCGCTTCGGCGCTCGGCCGGTGCTCCTCGTGGCGGCGGTCGCCGGTATCGCCGGCTTCCTGTTCGTCGCGTTGGTGCACTCGCACACGTGGCAGATCATCGTCGCGAGCATCCTCGCCAACGCCTACATCAGCCTCGGCTACGGCGCGCTGCCCGCGTTGGTCGTCAGCGAGGTGGACGCCGGTGAGACGGGCGTGGCTACGAGCATGAACGCGATAGCCCGCACCATCGGCAGTTCGATCGCGGCCGCGGTCGTCGCCATGTTGCTCAGTCGGTCGGTGCCGGGAACGGGCGTGCCGATGGAGAACAGCTTCTTCGCGATCTTCCTGGGCGGCGCGATCACATCGATGCTCGCGCTGGTGCTGATCGCCATGTCGCGTCCGTCGTCACGGCCGATGGATTCCGTGGAGGCCCGCTACGAAACGCGTGCCATGAACCACGAATGGGGCTGACGCCGCCAAGCCAGCGACGTCCGTTGGTCAGTGCAGCGCGGCCAGATTGCTGACCGACTTGCGCACGTCGGATTCGATCACCTTGGCGACCAGATTGCCGATGCGGGTGTTCAACAGCCCCCCCGACAGGTCGGCGACCACCTGAAACGTCGACCCCGGATTGTCGGCGCGGACGCACAGCGTCAGCCCGATGCGAATGCCCGGGCGGCCCCGGCCGACCATCTCGACGACCTTGGGCTCGTCGTAGCGCGTGACTTGCCAATGGATGGTGTTGCGGAATCCCTTGACCTTGATCAGCGACGAGACGCATGTCCCGACCTCGATGTTGGCGGGCACCTCGCTGCGCCACCCGCCGAAGATCGTCAGCCACTCGTCGAACCGGCTCAGGTCGGAGGCCAATTCCCACGCCTTGTGCGGGCTGAGGTCCGACGAAACCGAAACGTCCACTGCTGCCATGACTAGTGCCGTACCCCTCGAAGCGGGGCAGGTAAACGGCGTTTCGCCCGATCATCGCGGCGCCGACTGCGAAACTGATCCAGACACCGGTTCAGCGTCGGCGCGGCCTGCGGTCCGCCGGCCAAGCCCGCGACTGCCCCGGGGACGCGAATCGGGTGCCCGTGATCACACGATACGAAGGATTCCATTGTAAGTATGTAAATTCCCTGCGGAATCGCTTGCGAACGACCGCTCGATCCGCGATCGTTTACCCACAGCTCGGGGGGCTGTCCTGAGGAGGATCCGCACTGACCGGCACACACACCAGAGCCGTCGACCGATCGTCGGGACACAACGGGGCGACGCGCCCGTCGGGCGCCCCGGTCATCGAGATCGACAACGTCACCAAGCGCTTCGGCGACTACGTCGCCGTGGCGGACGCGGACTTCTCCATCGCCTCCGGTGAATTCTTTTCGATGCTGGGACCGTCGGGCTGCGGCAAGACCACCACGTTGCGCATGATCGCCGGGTTCGAAAGCCCCACCGACGGCGCGATCCGGCTCGAAGGAGTCGACGTTTCGAAGGTTCCGCCTCACAAGCGCAACGTCAACACGGTGTTTCAGCACTATGCGCTGTTTCCGCACATGTCGGTGTGGGACAACGTCGCCTACGGTCCCCGGAGCAAGAAGCTGGCCAAGGGTGAGATCCGCAAGCGGGTCGACGAACTCCTCGAGATCGTCCGGTTGACCGACTTCGCCGATCGCCGTCCTGGCCAACTCTCGGGCGGGCAGCAACAGCGCGTCGCGCTGGCGCGGGCTCTGGTGAACTATCCGAGCGCGCTGCTGCTCGACGAACCGCTCGGCGCGCTGGATCTCAAGCTGCGTCAGGTGATGCAGTTCGAACTCAAGCGTATTCAGCGCGAAGTGGGGATCACGTTCATCTACGTGACCCACGACCAGGAGGAAGCGCTGACCATGAGCGACCGCATCGCCGTCATGAATGCCGGCAACGTCGACCAGATCGGTACGCCGACCGAGATCTACGACCGACCCGCCACCGTGTTCGTCGCGAGCTTCATCGGACAGGCCAACCTGTGGGCGGGTCGGCAGACCGGAAGGGCCAACCGGGATTACGTCGAGATCGAGGTGCTGGGCTCGACGCTGAAAGCGCGGCCGGGCGAGACGACGATCGAACCCGGAGGCCACGCGACGCTGATGGTGCGGCCCGAACGGATCCGCGTATGCATGGATGCTCCCACCGGTGACCTCGTCGGCGTGCGCGCGACGGTCACCGACCTGACATTCCAGGGTCCGCTGGTGCGGCTGTCGTTGGCCGCTCCGGATGACTCGGCGATGATCGCCCACATCGGGCCCGAGGAGGATCTGCCGCTGCTGCGCCCCGGCGACGAGGTTCACGTCTGCTGGACACCGGACGCCTCACTCGTGTTGCCTGCGGCCGACATTCCCACCGCCGAGGATCTCGAGGAGATGCTCGACGATTCCTGATCGTCACCCGTGGCGATCCGGCACCGCCCCGAGCGGCGACTCGGAAGTTGTCGGCCCCTCCCCTCCCTCCGACGAAAGGCACAGCCGCCCCA
>NZ_NKCN01000003.1 GCF_002245535.1 Mycobacterium lehmannii
CATTACGGTGGGACACGAAGACCTCCAGAGTGAGTTGTGCGTTCTTCAGCAGCTCGCACTTCACTCGGAGGTCTTCGTTATGTCACCACGCCACGCCGTACCTAACGTCCGTGGTCAGTACAGCTAGTGACTGTGCGAATCACCGTACTCGGTTGCTCCGGCAGTGTTGTCGGGCCAGATTCGCCGGCGTCCGGATATCTCGTCACCGCACCCGACACCCCGCCGTTGGTGCTCGACTTCGGCGGTGGCGTGCTCGGTGCGCTGCAACGCCACGCCGATCCCAACGACGTTCACGTGCTGCTGTCGCATCTGCATGCCGACCACTGCCTCGATCTGCCGGGCCTGTTCGTGTGGCGGCGCTACCACCCGTCGCCGGCGCAGGAACGCGGAATCATGTACGGCCCGGCCAACACCTGGGCCCGGCTCGGTGCGGCGTCGTCGCCCGAGGGTGGGGAGATCGACGATTTCTCCGATGTCTTCGAGATCCGCCACTGGGTCGACAACGAAGCGGTCACCATCGGCTCGCTGAGCGTGACACCGAAATTGGTTTGCCACCCGACCGAGTCGTACGGCATGCGCATCACCAACCAGGACGGTGCCACGCTCGTCTACAGCGGCGACACCGGCTACTGCGAGCAACTCATCGAGCTCGCCCGCGGCGCCGACGTCTTCCTGTGCGAGGCGTCCTGGACGCACTCGCCCGACCGGCCGCCGAGACTGCATCTGTCGGGCACGGAAGCGGGCCGTGCCGCCGCCGAGGCCGGCGTCGGCGAGTTGCTGCTGACCCACATTCCGCCGTGGACGTCGCGCGAGGACGTCATCAGCGAGGCCAAGGCCGAGTTCGACGGTCCGGTGCACGCGGTCGTCTGCAACGAGACGTTCGACATCGTGCGCGCGACGGCCTGATGGTCTCAAGCGATGGGGTCGGAGTCAGCCGATAGGGTTGGCTCGTGTCCCGAAGAGAAGACGGCCGGCTTGACGACGAGCTGAGGCCGGTCCGCATCACCCGCGGTTTCACCACCCATCCCGCCGGTTCTGTGCTGGTGGAATTCGGCGAGACGCGCGTCATGTGCACGGCAAGCGTCACCGAGGGTGTGCCGCGCTGGCGCAAGGGCTCCGGAAAAGGCTGGCTGACAGCCGAATACGCGATGCTGCCCGCCGCAACGCACGATCGGTCCGATCGCGAGTCGGTCAAGGGCCGTGTCGGTGGCCGCACCCAGGAGATCAGCAGGCTGGTCGGCCGGTCGTTGCGGGCGTGCATCGACCTCGCCGCGCTGGGCGAGAACACGGTCGCAATCGACTGCGACGTGCTGCAGGCCGACGGGGGTACGCGAACGGCCGCGATCACCGGGGCCTACGTCGCGCTTGCCGACGCGGTGACCTATCTGTCGGCGGCGGGCAAGCTCTCCGATCCGCGACCGCTGTCGTGCGCGATCGCCGCGGTCAGCGTCGGCGTTGTCGACGGGCGCATCCGCGTCGACCTGCCGTACACCGAGGACTCGCGCGCCGAGGTCGATATGAACGTCGTGGCCACCGACACCGGTACCCTCGTCGAGATCCAGGGCACCGGCGAGGGCGCGACGTTCCCGCGCTCGACGCTGGACAAGATGCTCGACGCAGCGATGACGGCGTGTGAGCAGATCTTCGAGATCCAGCGCGAGGCGTTGGAGTTGCCCTATCCCGGGGTGCTGCCCGAACCGAAGGACCCGCCCAAGAAGGCGTTCGGAAGCTGACCGAGCTGCTGGTGGCCAGCCGCAACCCGAAGAAGCTGGCCGAGTTGCACCGGGTGCTCGCGGCGGCGGGGGTGTCGGGGCTGACGCTGCTCTCGCTCGACGACGTGCCCGCCTTCGACGAGGCGCCAGAAACCGGTACGACGTTCGAAGAGAACGCGTTGGCCAAGGCGCGTGATGCTCATCGCGCGACGGGCCTGGCGACGATCGCCGATGATTCCGGGCTGGAGGTCGCGGCGTTGAACGCAATGCCCGGGGTGCTCTCGGCGCGGTGGGCGGGCCGGCACGGGGACGACGCCGCGAACACGGCGCTGCTGCTGGCGCAGCTTTCGGACGTACCCGACGAGCGGCGCAGCGCGGCGTTCGTATCGGCCTGCGCGCTGGTGCACTCGGCCGGCGAGGTCGTGGTGCGCGGGGAGTGGCCGGGCAGCATCGTGCGCTCGCCGCGCGGGGACGGCGGGTTCGGCTACGACCCGGTGTTCCTGCCCGCCGGGTCGACGCGGACCGCGGCCGAACTCGACGCCGCCGAGAAGGATGCGGCCTCGCATCGCGGCCGCGCCCTGACGGCGCTGCTGCCCGCACTGCGCGAGTTGGCCGCCCGAACCTGAGCGCGAATCCGAGATGGCCACTCCACCTCAGGCGGCTCACGCCGATTTTGTATAGCTCAACTAAGCGGTAGCATCCCCGGGGTGCGCCGCCCCTCCGCCCAAGCCGACGTCGGCAGGACGCGACACCCGGCGATTGTCGTGGCGGTGCTCGCGGCGGCGGGCATCAGCGTGTCCCTGATGCAGACGCTGGTGATCCCGCTCATCCCCGAACTGCCGACACTGCTGAACACCAGCGCATCGAACGCGTCGTGGGTGATCACCGCGACGTTGCTGACGGCAGCCGTCGCCACCCCGATGTTCGGCAGGCTCGGCGACATGTACGGGCCCAAGCCCATCCTGATCATCTGCGCCGTACTGCTCACGGTGGGATCGCTGATCGCGGCGACGACGACATCGCTGGTCCCGGTGATCGTGGGCCGCGGGCTGCAGGGCTTCGGGATGCCGATCATCCCGCTGGGCATCAGCGTGATGCGCGCATCGGTGCCGGCTCATCGGGTCGGCACCGCGATGGGACTGATGAGCGCATCGCTGGGTGTCGGTGGGGCGCTTGGCCTTCCACTGTCGGCGATCATTGCCGATCGCTTCGACTGGCACGCGTTGTTCTGGTTCGGCGCCGCACTCGGGGTGCTGTCGGCGGTGTCGTTCGCCGCACTGGTACCGCGGCTGCCCTCGGTGTCGGCCGACCGCTTCGACGCGCTGGGCGCGATCGGTCTGGCGGGCGGGCTCATCACGCTGCTGCTGGGCATCTCCAAGGGCGGAAGCTGGGGCTGGACCAGCGCGATCACCGTGACGATGTTCGCGTCTTCGGTGGTGGTCTTCGGGTTGTTCGCGCTATGGCAGTTCCGGACCGTCGCCCCCATCGTCGATCTGCGCACGACGCTGAAACGGCCGGTGCTGACGACGAATCTGGCCTCGATCGCGGTGGGCTTCTCGCTGTTCGCGATGTCGTTGATCGCGCCGCAGATTCTCGAGCTACCGGCGGGCTCGGGTTACGGCCTCGGCCAGTCGCTGTTGCAGACGGGTCTGTGGATGGCGCCCGGCGGGTTGGCGATGATGCTGACGTCTCCGGTGGCGGCGCGGATCGCCGATGTGCGCGGTCCGCGGTTCACCCTGTTCGTCGGGTCGACGGTGGTAGCCGCCGGCTATTTGTCGGGTCTGGTGCTGATGAACAGCGCGTGGCAGCTGTGCGTGTTCAACGTGATGGTCAGCATCGGCGTCGGTTTCGCGTTCTCGTCGTTGCCCGCGTTGATCAACGCGGCCGTCCCGGTCTCGGAAACGGCCGCTGCCAACGGAATCAACGCGCTCGCGCGCTCGCTGGGCACATCGATTTCCAGCGCGGTGATCGGTGCGGTGCTCACGGTGATGACGACGACGGTGGCTGGACACGACGTGCCGTCGTTAGCCGGTTTGCGGGTCGCGTTGTTGATTGCCGCAGGTGCGGCCGTCGTCGCCGCGCTCACCGCGCTGGCCATTCCGAAGGCCGGTGCGGTGAATGAGTCAGCACCCGATCTGGTGCTGGCTACAGACCGTAGCGGTCCTTGATCTCCCTGGTCTGGACCTGCTCGACGATGATGCCGACGAGCGGGATGGTCCCTGCGAGCAGTACGCCGATGGTCTTTCCGATCGGCCAGCGCACCTTGACCGCGAGGTTGGCGGTGAAGAGCAGGTACACGAAATACACCCAGCCGTGGACGACCGCGATCCAGTTCAGACCCTCGACGTGGTAGACGTACTTCATCACCATCTCGTAGCAGAGCGCGATGAGCCAGATGCCCGTCGTCCAGGCCAGCACCCGGTAGCCCAGAAGTGCCTTGCGGACGTTGTCGGCGGAGGTGATCGGCGGTTCGGTCATGTGGCCGGGTGTTCCTTGTCCTTCTCGGCGAGTTCGGCCAGGTAGGCGTTGTACTCGCGCAGTGCGGGGTCGTCGACGTCATCGTCGGATGGGGTTGCGGCTGAGGGCTTTTGCGGAAGCAGGTCCTCGGGGATCTCGGTGATGTCGCTTCTGACCGGCTCGGGTGGTGCTTCCTCGTAGCGCACGAACTTGTAGTAGGCGTACACCACGAAGCCGGCGAACAGCGGCCACTGCATCGCGTAGCCGAGATTCTGGAAGCTGCCCGAGGCCGACTCGAAGCGGGTCCACTGCCACCAGGCCAGCGCAAGGCAGCCGACGGCGCCGACGATCACCAAAGCGATGAGCGCCGGCCTCCTACGTTGCGTAGTGGACACCTTCCAACGGTACCGCGACGTCCTTCGGCCCGACGAACTCATCGCGGCGGGCCGACCGGCGGCAGGTAGCATCGATACGCGTCGCGGGCGTGGCGCAATCGGCTGACGCGCCGGCTTTAGGTGCCGGTGTTCGAAAGAACGTGTGGGTTCGAGTCCCACCGCCCGCACAAACTCACTTGCTAGCGAAGTAGCGCTGCCCGCCGCTGGGGATCCGCCCGAAGCCTGCCTTGAGTAGCGGCGCCAACACTTTGACCGGCAGGCTCATCGCGTTCTTCGGCTCAATGGCGACCACCCACGTGAACCGTGTCTGACCGCCGTCGGCGTCGACGATGTAATCCTCGGCGAAGCGTTTGAACAGCGGCATCGTCGACTCATAGACGTAGAAGGACTTCTGATGGCCCTCGTTCCAACCGAAGAAGCGCTCACGCAGGACGGCGCCGCCGAGGGCGGTCACGTCGCGGGTGGTCCCGACTCCGAACGGTCGCGGTGAGGTCCACGTGACGTTCTTTACTGCCGGTCCCCACGCCGCCAGCGACTCGTCCGAAGTCAGCGACTCCCACACCTGCTCCGGGGTGGCGGCGTAGCGCTTCTCGTAGCGGAAGACGTGGGGCGCCGAAGCCAGAAAGTCAGCGTCGGCGGACAGCAGCGGAAACCAGCGGGCCATAAGTGGCAATCATCGCAGGCTTGTAACGGCGCGCGTCAGTCGTCTGCGCTCTGCTTGCCGAAGCAGACCAAGCTGGCGGTGAAGCTGATTGCGGCGACCAGTCCGGCGGCGGCGGCCAGCGGTGCGTCGGAGGCGCCCCAACTCGACAAGCTCACGGCCACCGCGATGATCGCGATGAAGATGAGGAAGAGGCCTGTGGTGGCGATCGCCTCGGCGGTCGGGTCGTCGGCGGGGGCGAGAGCGCGCTCGCGCATCGAGGTCTCCTGGTGGCTCGCGGAATCGGTTGCGCAGAGGTTGCCCGCTGGCAACGCCGGTGAAACCCGCGGCTTCGAAGATGCGGCTCAGCCCGCCTTTCGGACGGTGAACCCGTTGCGCTCGGCCAGCGACTGCAGTTGCCGCAGTGCGAACTGGCGTGCTCGGCCGGTGTCGGGAATGTAGATGCCGGCCCACACCCCGACCGCTCCGGGCGTCTGGCACGCCTCCTGGGCGCAGAGCCACCGGCGAGGACAGGTCCGGCACAGTTCCTTGGCGCCCTCGTCGGCTCCGAGGGCCCACCGGTCGGGGTCCTGAATGCATGCGCCGAGTGCCGTGTCCTGGGTTGCGTTGACCGGAACGGGGCGCGCCGTCCGGCCGTTCGGCCGCTCATCGACGGGCATCTGCGTTTCCTTTCGGTCGGGACGGTTCTGCGCCACGCGGGCGACAATACACGTGTATCGGTTATCTACGATACAGGCGTATTGGCTACTGTGTGGGGGTGAGCTTTCAGACCTGCGGGTATCGATGACGGCGGCGCCGACGGAGCAACGCAGCTCCGGCGACTATCAGCGTTCGAGTGTCGAACGGATCCGCGATGCGGCTCTGCAATGCTTCGCGGCCCGGGGCACGTCGGCGACGTCGCTGCGCGCGGTAGCGGCCGAAGCCGGCGTATCGCTCGGGTTGGTACAGCACCACTTCGAGACCAAGGCCAACCTGATCAAGGCCGTCGACGATCACGTGCTCGGCGTGATGAACACCGCCCTCGTGCAGCGCATGCCCGAAGCGGCAGTCGACTCGATCACCGACGTCGGCGACCGGGTGACGTCCCTGGTCGCCGACGAACCCGACGTGGTCGCATATGTCGTACGCGCGCTGACCGATGGCAGCTCGCTCGGCACCCAGGTCTTCGACTCGTTGGCCGACCTCGGCGCCGAGCGGTGGGAGGCGCGCCGGAACGCCGGGCTGACCCGACCCGACCTCGACCGGACATGGGGCGCACTGAACCCGCTGGTGTTGGCGCTGGGTGCCTGGATCCTGCGCGAACACATCGAGCGTCACCTCCCCGAACCGTTCGACACCCCCGCACAACTTGAGCGATGGAGCAGCGCGGTGAACGCGCTGCTTCGCGGTGGCCAGATGCGCGACGAGTCGTGACGCTCCCTCCTTACAGCGAGGTGCCGCCGACCCGCTTTCGATAGCTCGTCGGCGTCTCCCCACAGAACTGGGCGAACGCCCGGGTGAAGGAGCTGAGGCTGTCGAAGCCGACCGCCGACGACGTCTCCTGCACCGACTGACCCGGTGCGGCCAGCAACGCCATCGCTTTCAGCATGCGAGCGTGTAGAAGGTATGTGCGCCAAGGTAATCCGACCGAATTCTGGAACAACCGCCGCAGCGTGCGTTCCGACACCGAAACCGCCCTGCCCACCTCTTCGGCGGTCACTCCGTCGAGATGCTCCTTGGTGTAGGCCATGGCGGCGGCGACGATCGGATGCTCGGACGTGGGCAGGCTCAACGGTGCCTCGTGGTCGAGCGCCTCGGCCACGAGGTTGGCCAATGTGCGGAAGAACGCCTCGGAGACCTCCTCGTCCTCGGCAGGCCCCGGCCGCCGGTCGATCGGCCAACGCAACGCGTAGATCATCATTTCGCGGATCAGCGGGGACACTGCGAGGATGCGCGCGCGATCGCCCGCGTGCGCGATCAATTGCGGATCGAACATCACCGCCACGGTCCGGACGTCGGGATTCATGGTGGCCTGATGTTCGAGACCCACCGGAATCCACGCGGCCTGCTGGGGCGGCAGCAGGTAGTGCGCCGAGTCGGTTTCCACCTCGACGACTCCGCCGAGCGCGTACTCGATCTGGTGCACATCGTGTGAGTGCCAACCGGTGATCAGCGCATCGCCCTCGTACAAGTAGCTGCCGCCCAACGCCCGACCACCGCGCCGTAGGTCGATGACGCGTCGGTTCGCGCCGGCTGCCAGGTTGGCCGGTCGGGCAAACCCTCTGTCCGATAGCGCAGAGACGGTCACAGGGCTAGACGGTACTACTGGGGTATGAACGTTGACGACTTGATCCTGGTGAGCATCGACGACCACGTTGTGGAACCGCCCGACATGTTCCTTCGGCATGTTCCGGCCAAGTACAAGGACGAGGCGCCGATCGTGGTGACTGACGACAAGGGTGTCGACCAGTGGATGTATCAGGGCCGCCCACAGGGCGTCAGCGGGCTGAACGCCGTGGTGTCCTGGCCGGCCGAGGAGTGGGGACGGGACCCCGCGGGCTTCGCCGAGATGCGTCCCGGCGTGTACGACGTGCACGAGCGCGTGCGCGACATGAACCGCAACGGCATCCTCGCGTCGATGTGCTTCCCGACATTCACCGGCTTCTCGGCCCGGCATCTGAACATGCACCGCGAAGAGACCACGCTGGTGATGGTTTCGGCCTACAACGACTGGCACATCGACGAGTGGGCGGGTTCGTATCCGGACCGGTTCATCCCGATCGCGATCATGCCGACGTGGAACCCGCAAGCCATGTGCGACGAGATTCGTCGTGTCGCGGCCAAGGGCTGCCGTGCGGTGACGATGCCGGAACTGCCGCACCTCGAGGGCCTTCCGAGCTATCACGACGAGGAGTACTGGGGCCCGGTGTTCCGCACCCTCTCCGAAGAGAACGTGGTGATGTGCCTGCACATCGGGACCGGCTTCGGTGCGATCAGCATGGCGCCCAACGCCCCGATCGACAACCTGATCATCCTGGCCACCCAGGTGTCGGCGATGTGCGCGCAGGACCTGCTCTGGGGGCCGGCGATGCGCAACTACCCGGACCTGAAATTCGCCTTCTCCGAAGGCGGTATCGGCTGGATACCGTTCTATCTGGACCGCTCTGATCGGCACTACACGAACCAGAAGTGGCTGCGGCGCGACTTCGGCGACAAGCTGCCGTCCGACGTGTTCCGCGAACACTCGCTGGCCTGCTACGTGACCGACAAGACGTCACTGAAGCTGCGTCACGAGATCGGCATCGACATCATCGCGTGGGAATGCGACTACCCGCACTCGGACTGCTTCTGGCCCGACGCGCCCGAGCAGGTGCTCGCCGAACTCAACGGGGCAGGCGCATCGGACTCCGACATCAACAAGATCACGTGGGAGAACTCCTGCCGGTTCTTCAGCTGGGATCCGTTCAAGCTCACACCGAAGGAGCAGGCGACCGCGGGTGCGTTGCGCGCCAAGGCAACCGATGTCGACGTGTCGATCCGGCCGCGCAAGGAGTGGGCTCGGCTCTACGAGCAGAAACAACTCGCCAAGGCGTGAGACCGGGCGTGCACGCACACCGCTGGCGTTCGGTCAGCGGCGTGCGTCACCGTCACGCGGCGGGTCGCCCAGCCGCAGCCTCAGCACCGAGGCGATTATCGACGCCGCCCCGATGCCGACGAAAAGTACGCTCAGCATCAGAAATATCAGGCCACCGTGCGCGAAGAACGCGTATCCGCGCAGCACACCGAGCACGAGGGCAAATATCCCGCCGAGGATCAGCCACCGCGCCTGGCGCACAGTGGGCGGTACCAGGCTGTTCACCACATCAGTCCGCGAACCATCTCGGGCGGCGGAATGTCCTCCACGGCGATGATGCCCTGCGGCGCACGGCAGACCCAGTCGATCACGTTCACCGCCCGTGCCGCGGTGGAGACGCAACCGGCTTCAGTGACGTCCAACGTCGGGTGCGACAGCAGCGTGTTCACCTCGACGCGAGGCTCCCCCTCCACGATCACCTTGTGTACGCCGGAGTGGCCGTCGGGCGGATACTCCCAGTCCGGAGCGGCTGCGGGGGTGAGGCGGGTGGTGTGCTCCACGGTAATCACGGGAACTCCGCCGCGCACACCTTCTGCGGCGAAACGAATCCCGGCCAACCCCCCGGGTTCGACGGTCATCAGTTTGCAGATGATCTGTTTGTCGGTGTACCACGGCTCGTAGCGGTCGCGGACCTCGTCGAGTTCGACACCGAGATGGCGGGCGAGGTTGCGCACCAGGCCGCCGAAGATAGACGTGATGACGCCGGGCTGAAACGCCATCGGCAACTCGTCGCCTGGAAATGCACCGAAACCCATTGCGGTGCCGGTGTACTCGTAGTCGTCGTAGTTCGCGTAGTCGAAGACCTCGGCCACGGTGACCGATTCCGCGCGGGTCACCAGGCTCAACGCGGCCAGTGGCGCGGTATCACCGGAATAGCCGGGGTCGATGCCGTTGATGTAGAGCGACGAATTGCCCGCCGCGCAGGCCTCTTCCAATGGCTTGCGCAGCCAGTCGTCGGCCTGATTCGGTGTCACCAACCACACCATCGACGTCCCGACGACGTTGATGCCCGCGGCCAGGAACTTCGACATCTCGGCGATGGCCTCCATCGGGCGCGGCTCGCCCAGCGCGGTGTAGACCACGCAATCGGGCTTCAGCGCGATGAGCGCGTCGATATCGTCGGTCGCGATCACCCCGGTTGGTTCGGTCAGGCCGCATAGCTCGGCCGCGTCTTTGCCGATCTTGTCGGGGCTGGCGGCGTGCACACCGACGAGTTCGATGTCGGGCCGGCCGATGAGCGTGGGCAACGAGTGCTGTCCGACGTTGCCGGTGGAAAACTGGACTACTCTGCGCATCTGGTATCCGTTCTCGGTCAGTAGTCGGGGATGGGCAGCGGCAGGTTGTTCGAGTCTATTCCGCCGTCGACGTGGAAGATGGCGTTGGTCGCATAGCAGTCCTTGGTCGAGAGGTAGACGCAGAGCCGACCGAGATCCTCGACGTCGCCGAGCCGATGCAGCGGAGTGAGCGAGAGCATCGTGTCCAGTGCCCCTGGCATCATATCGAGGCCGCTTTGCAGTCCCTCGGTTGCGAATGAGCCGAGTGCGATGGCGTTGACGCGGATCTTCGGCGCCAACTCCTGGGCCATCGCCCGGGTGAGCGCTTCGAGCCCACCCTTCGCGACGCAGTACGCGGTAAGCGCGCGGATGCCGAAACGTGCTGATCCCGAGGAGATGTTGACAATGTTGCCATGTCCGGCCTCGATCATGTGACGGGCGGCGAGTTGACTCATGATGAACGCTGACGTGACACACCAGTCGAAGGTGTGCCGGAAGTCCTCGTCGGTGATGTCGAGAAACGAGCCGAATGTCGAACCACCCACATTATTGATGAGGATGTCGATGCGCCCGAACTCATTCATCGCCGTGTTCACCACACGTTCGCCGTCTGGACGGCTGATCGCGTCGGCCACCAGGGCCAGTCCTTTACCGCCGGAATCCTCGATGCCTTTGATCGTCGCGACGATGTCGGATTCGGTGCGAGCCGTGCCGACGACGGTGGCGCCCGCTTCGGCGAGGACTCTCGCGATGCCCTGTCCGACACCCTTGCCGGCTCCGGTGACGATCGCCACCTGACCGTCGAGATTGAACTGCTCCAACGCCATTGAGCCTCCTCCGTCAAACTGACCGCAGTCAATCACAAATGTGAAGCCAACGAAAGTATTGATATCGTCGACGTATGGCAGTGGTAGACAAGCCATCGGCACGCGAGGCCAAGCGACTACAGACGCGAGAGCGACTGATGGGCGCGGCCATCGCCGAGTTCAAGCGAGCGGGAATGGCGGATGCCGACGTGGGAGCGATCGTCGCTGCTGCCGGAGTTGCCCACGGCACCTTCTTCTTCCACTTCCCGACCAAGCAACATGTGCTACTCGAGTTGGAGCGCCGCGAGGAGGAGCGCATCGCCAAACAACTCGGCCGGTACGCGGATTCCAAACGCACCCTGCCCGCGATTCTCAAAGAGGCGGTCCGGTTGGTGCTGGGGCTGGAACGTCGTCTCGGCGCGGAGCTGTTCAAAGACTTCCTCGCACTGCACTTTTCGCAGAGCCGACCCGCTGACGAGAGCCAGGAACACCCGGTCATCGTCAGGGTGGCCCACGAGATCGAACGCGCCCAGAAAGCCGGCCGGGTGGCCCCTGACGTCAATCCGACGAACAGCGCGGTGTTCTTCCTACTCGGCCTGTACGCCCTGCTGACCACCACGACCCAGTGGCCGACCCAGAGCGCGATGCTCGACGACTACATCGCCAGGACGTTGCGAGGCATCGAGGTGCGCTGATCGGTTGACTTGAGTCAATTCCACTGACAAGCTCATGGCACTTACCGGCTACAGGAGGTGCCTGTGAATCCGCCCGCGATGACCGCAACCGCAAGCGGGCTCGACGAACATGAAGAGGCCTCGCGACTGGCGCAACGTCAGGCCGACAAGTGGCTCATCTCGGGCAGCGTGCTCATTGGCACCGCAGCGCTGGGGATCTTCGGGCTCCCCTTGTTTCTCCGCGGTGTGTGGTTGCTGCGCAAGGCTGCCCGTAGCGGGCTGTCCGTGCGGCCGATGTTGGTGACGCTGCTGGGATACTGCGTGATCGTCGATGCCGCGATCAACGTGTTCGGCTGGGCGCTGGACCTGGTCGCCCACCACACGATACTGGCCCGAGTGTTGTTGAACGGCTGGGGCGCGATGTTCGATGCCGGATATTTCTGGCACTACAACGAACTGTGGATCGGCGGTGCGGCCGGACCGGGGGAGAAGGCGCTCGAAGTCGGCCTGATCCTCACCGTTTTCTGTATGCGCATCGCCGCCGGCATCGGTTTTTTGCAGATGAAGCGCTGGGGTCACCAGTGGATGATCATCACCTGCTGGATGGGCGTGGTGATCTGGTGTGTGTACGTGTTCAACATGACGATGTATGCCGATGTTCGCTACGCCGGGGTTATCCTGCCGGTCGTCGGCTGGTGGATCTACGACATCTTCTACATCACCCCGTTCCTGGCGATTCCGTACCTGCATTCGGTGAACAGGGAAATCTTCTCCGACTAACTTCACGACTGACTGAACTCATTGACTTCAGTCAGCATGTGCGTTACAAAGAGCGGACCATGACGTCACAGGTGAAGGTGTCGGCGCGTCAAGCTCAACGGCTGCAGACGCGCGAACGCATCCTCGCCGCGGCGATCACCGAGTTCACGAAGTCCGGTATGGCCGGTGCCGACGTCAATGTGATTGCGGCGTCGGCCGGTGTCGCACACGGCACGTTCTTCTTCCACTTCCCCAGCAAGGAACATGTACTGCTCGAGTTGGAGAGCCGCCAGGAGGCGCGCATCGCCGCGGAGTTCGCCGACTTCCTTGAGTGCCGCCACGATCTGGTGACCACGTTGACCGCGGTGGTCGACCTGGTGACCGATCTGGAACACCGCTTCGGCCCTGTGCTTTTCAAGGAACTGCTGGCGCTGCACTTCTCGCCGACGAGGCCGCACAAAGACGACTGGACCGACCATCCGGTGGTCGTCCTGCTGGTGCGCGAACTGGAACGCGCCCGCGGCGACGGCGAGGTCCATCCGGAGGTCGACGCCTTCTACAGCGCGACCTTCTTTCTGCTCGGCATCTACGGCGTGCTGACCACCACCGACAACCCGAAGACCCGAGAGATCATGCTGGCCAAGTTGGTCTCGACCGCCATGCGCGGCTTGGAAGTGCGATGACGGGTTCGTACAGGCAACGACACAACAACCGAGGAGTTCGACGTGTGGGCTTGGATATGGGAGATCTTGCGCTATGTAGGGGCATGGGGCGGCGCCGCGCTGGTCATCTGGTTCTGGTACTGGATGTTCTCCAGCCTCGGCACGTTCTAGGGCAGCGATGACTGATCTGTCCGACGCTCACGCACTGGCGGTCGAACGCAGTTGCGCCGTCACCGCTGTCGCTCTGAGCGGCCAACGCCGCGAAGGGGTGCGCCTGGTGACCGGTGAGCATCGCCGATTCAGTCTGAACCCGGGACTGGACTACGTGCTCGTGCCGTACCCGTCTTTGGGCCGCGACTGGACCCGCAGAACGCTGACATGCGGTGTCGCGCTTCAATGTTCACCTTCCAAGGAGCGCCTGGCCCACTACCGGCTCAACGAACTCACCGCGCGCGAGCTTCGTGCGCTCACGCTGGTCGAAGCCGGCGTCGCGTTGGGCTGGGTCGCGGCCAACTGGCCCGGGCTGGTGGTCGAAGCGCGGCGATTGCTACCCGATCTCGAAATGCTGCCCGATGACATGACAGCCGACGCGATGCTCGAACACGCGATCTCGTTGTCGCGCAACGGACAGCCGGTCGGCGACGTCCCGGGTGTGGTGGGCAGGCTGCCGCTGGCGTACACGGTGCCGCAGGGCCTGTCGGACAAACTACGGCGCAGCTTCGGCCGGATGCCGTGGACCACGACGCAAAAGAGGCTGCCGCGTCCGTACTCCGTTCCCGTCGGCGGCGACGGGGGAGTCCGCAACCCCAACCTGCCGCCGCCCAGCCGCCCCCAGGACAACGACCTCGATCTAACCCCGGATCACCGGCCCGGCATTCCGTATCCGGAATGGAACGAATGGACAAAGAGTTTCATGCGCGACCACGTCGCGGTGCTGGAACGCGCTCAGTCCAGCCGCAACCGGCAACCCGGAACAGTGTCGGCCGATCTGCGCAAGTGGTTCAGCGAACACACCCACCGTTCGATGAAGAACCGACTCGAAGACGGGTCCGATCTGGATGTCGAGCAGTATGTGAACCATTACATCGACCTCACCACTGGGGAGGCCATCGAACCGCGCATCTTCCGCGAACTGCTCCCCAGCAGCCGCGACGTCACCACCGCGCTGCTGTTGGACGGCAGTTCGTCGCTGGGGGTGCACGGCGGCCGGATCTTCAAACTCGAACTGGCCTGCGCGGACGCACTGTCACGCGCGATGACGCTCGCCCGTGAACGACACGGCATCTTCGTCTTCACCGGCAACACCCGACACCGGGTCGAGGTCAACTGCCTCAAGGACTTCGAGGACCGGCGTTTCGTGCCGCCCAGCCGCCTCGGGTTGTCGACCGGTGGCTACACCAGGCTCGGTGCACCGCTGCGGCACCTGACGAGCCGCCTCCTGGCGCAGCCCTCGGAACGTCGCCTGCTGATCGTCATCGGGGACGGGCTGATCTCCGACGAGGGTTACGAAGGCCGTTACGCATGGGCCGACGCCGCCCACGCGGTCGAGGAAGCCAACGACGCCGGCGTCTCGATGTATTACGTCGGTGTCGGACCCACCCGGGTCGACCCGCTGCCCGAGGTCTTCGGACCTCGCCGCTCCCAACGCATCCGGCGCGTCGAAGACCTGCCGCGGGTGCTCGCCCATGTCCACCGCGAACTTGTCGCCGCCTGAGCGCACAAACCAACCGAAGGAGCTCGAGCACGGATGACCAACGACACCTACTACTCGAACAACAACGAGGTCCAGTTGTTCGAGCAGGCTTACCACCAGCGCCTGCCCGTCATGCTCACCGGGCCGACGGGTTGTGGTAAGACGCGGTTGGTCGAGCACATGGGGGCGCTGCTGCGCCGCCCAGTCGTCACGATCAGCTGCCACGACGACCTGACCAGTTCGGATCTCGTCGGCCGGTTCATGGTCACCGGAGGTGACGTGGTGTGGACCGACGGACCGCTGACCCGGGCGGTCAAGGCCGGCGCGATCTGCTATCTCGACGAGGTCGTCGAGGCGCGCCACGACTCACTTGCCGTGCTGCACTCGTTGACCGACCACCGCCGCACGCTCTACCTCGACCGGGCCGACGAAATCGTCCAGGCGCCGGAGTCCTTCATGCTGGTGTGCTCGTACAACCCCGCCTACCGAAGCTCGCTCAAGGAACTCAAGCCGTCGTTTCGGCAGCGGTTCGTCACCCTGCCGATGAGATATCTGCCGCCCGACCGCGAGGCCGAGGTGATCGTCGCCGAAACGGGCATACCGCTTCCGGCGGCGAGCCGGCTCGTCGCATGCGCCACCGCGATCCGTACCGCCGACGAAGCGTTTCACTTCGAGCCGCCGTCCACCCGCGTGCTGGTCACCGCCGCACACTTGATCGCCGCGGGCGCAACCGAATTGGATGCCGCCGAAGCCTGCATCCTTGCGCCGCTGTCCAGCGACGGTGCGGTCACCGACGGCCTGCGCGAAGTGGCCGTAGCCAGCCTGGCCGCCGCCAACAACTCGAGCAACCCCCAGTGAGAAAGGGAGTTTAGATGGACCCCAAGGAGAAGCAGCGCAAGAAAGCGCTGATCATCCTGCAGATCGTCATCTACGGCTATCTGCTGGCGATGTTCCTCATTCAGCTCTACATGTCGATCGAGCGTGGCTGGTGGTCACTGTGACCGCGACCGCCACAGTCAGTCTCGAAGACCACCACGAAGAATCTCGGGTCGCGCAACGCCGAGCCGACAAGTGGATGATCATCGGCGCCGCGCTGATGGGCATGTGGGCGCCCGGGCTGATCGGATTCCCCATCTTCATGCGCGGGGTTTGGCTGCAACGGCAGGCTGCACGCGCGGGCCTGTCGGTGCGGCCGATGATTGTCACGCTCATCGGCTACCTGGTGCTGATCGACGGCATGCTCAACAGCCTCGGCTGGGCGCTGGATCTGGTGGCCAACCACACGCTGATCAACCGGGTGCTGATGATCGGCTGGGGCCACATGTTCGACGCCGCCTACTTCTGGCACTACAACGAGCCGTGGGTCGGCGGTTCCGCGGTGCCGGGCGAGAAGGCGTATGTCGCCGGGCTGATCCTGACCGTCTTCGCGATGCGCTGCGCCGCGGCGATCGGCTTCCTGCAGATGAAACGCTGGGGCCACCAGTGGATGATCATCACCTGCTGGATGGGCGTGGTGATCTGGTGTGCCTACGTGTTCAACATGACGATGTATGCCGACGCCCGGTACGCCGGTGTGCTGTTCCCGGTCATCGGGTGGTGGCTCTACGACATCTTCTACATAACCCCGTTCCTCGCGATCCCGTATCTGCACACGGTCAACCGCGAAATCTTCTCGGACTGAACAAAAGGAGCACGTCATGACACCACCTGCGGGCTCATCGACAACCGATGAGAAAGACCCGGCCGAAGACCTTCCCCCGGGCACCACGCCGTACTACGCGCGCATGCACAAGTACATCAAGCGCGCGGTGCTCGTCTGCCTCATCGCCCTTGTCATCGAGGGGGCGTTCACGCTGCCCTTCATGGCGGTGTGGTACGGCTACCCGACCCTGAGCCTGACCGAGATCTGCAGCGGCCTGCTCAAGGTCCGCTACTCCGACGACACGCTCGAGTGCAAGGTTCCGTATCCGCCGCTAGGCCCCCCGGAGGGTGCCGAAGGCAAAGACACCGCACGCGACGAATGGGGGATCCAGCCGGTGCCGAAGTACGACCGGATCGGGTTCCGCGAACTGGTGCGTATTCACGAAGAGAGCGAAGCCCGCAAGGCCGCCCAACAGCAGCAGGAAGATTCGGCTCCGTGAGCGGTAAGTCGGCGGCAGAACACGCGGAGAACTGGGATTTGCGCCACGAGGACTTCAACGACGACGATCTCCTCTATGACGTGTACACGGTGATGCGGCGGAAAGCCCCTTTCACCCACACCGACACCCCTTTTCTCACCACCATGCCGGACAGCGCGTGGGTGGCGGCGCGGTACACCGAGTGTTACCGAATCCTGCAGGACTGGCAGCATTTCTCGAGTAATCCGACTCCGGATGCGACCGAGGCGTTCGGCGGTGATCTGGTGATCACGCTTGATCCGCCCCGGCAGCAGAAGTTCCGCAAGGTGCTCAACCCCTACTTCTCGCCGGCGCGGATGAAGGCTCTACGGCCCCAGATTCGCGATGAGACCGATCGGCTGATTGACAACTTCATCACCACCGGGCGCGGCGATCTCGCGCAGGTGGCGTGGCGTCAGCCGGGCATCGTGTTCTTCAAGTATGTGCTCGGCATGCCGGTCGAGGACGTGCCGTTGTGCATCGAACTCACCGATACCGCGCTCAACGGCGCCACCGAGGAGGAACGGGCACCCGCCTGGGGCGGGCTGTATCAACACATCCACGACGCGGTGACCGCGCGCACCGACGCACCGCCCCGCGACGACATGATCGACGTGCTGCGCAGCGCCGAGATCGACGGGGAGCGACTGCCGTTCAACGACGTGGTGGCCAACGCCATGCTGCTTGTCCAGGCCGGTCTGGAGACGACTGCCAGCGCGATGTCGTGGTCGTTCCACTATCTGGCGACCCACCCCGCCGAGCGGGACCGGCTGATCGGCGAGCCGGAGCTACTGCCGCGCGCGGTGGAGGAGTTCATCCGTTTCGGCGGATCGATCCACGGCATACCCCGCACCGTGGCCGAAGAAGTCGAGTTGGGCGGGCGGACCTTCCGCCCCGGCGACTCGGTGATCGTCAACTACGCCTCGGCCAACCGCGACGAAGAGGCGTTCGTCGATGCACACCGTTGCATCCTGGACCGCCGGGACAACCGCCATCTGGGCTTCGGCGCCGGTGTGCATCGGTGCCTGGGCTCCAACCTGGCCCGGCTGGAATTGCAGGTGGGCTTGGAGCAGGTGCTGACGCGAATGCCGAACTTCACGCTGGACCAGGCGACATCACCTGTGTTCACCGGCAATTCCATCACCCGCGGCTTCCGCTCACTTCCCGTCATGTTCGACCCGGCCGAAACCTCGGCCGCATGACCTATCGCATCGTCCAGTGGACCACCGGCAACGTCGGCAAGCGATCCGTCCGCGCGGTCGCAGTCAACCCGCACCTGGAACTGGTCGGGTGCTACGCGTGGTCGAAGGACAAGGTCGGTCGCGACGTGGGGGAGCTGTGCGGCATCGACGCGCTCGGCGTGTCCGCGACCGATGACGTCGATGCCCTGCTGGCGCTGGAGCCGGATTGCGTTGTCTACAACCCGATGTTCGCCGATGTGGACGAGATGGTCCGGATTCTGCGCGCGGGCGTCGACATCGTCTCCACGTCCGAGTTCATCACCGGACACTTCTTCGGCGACGACCGCGACCGCATCGTCGAAGCCTGTCGGGACGGCGGCTCGACCATCTTCGGCAGCGGGATCAACCCCGGGTTCATCCAACTCTTCGCCGTCGTTTCGGCCGGGCTGTCCGAACGCGTGGACAAGGTTTCGGTCGTGGAGGCCATCGACACCACCATCTACAACTCGCCGGACACCGAGAAGCCGATGGGCTTCGGGTATCCGATCGACCATCCCGACCTCAAGTCGATCACCGAGAAGGGTTCGGCCATCTTCCGCGACGGTGTCCTGCTCGTCGCTGACGCACTCGGCGTCCAACTCGACGAGGTCCGATGCGACGTCGCATACGCCCAGACCACCGCTGACCTCCAACTGCCCGGCGACTGGTTGATCGCCAAAGGCTGTGTCGCCGGAGTCGATGTCGGCTGGAAAGGAATCGTCGGCGGCAAGGAGGTCATCGAAATCCGCGGCCGGTGGCGCAAGGGGCAGACACTCGAACCGGATTGGGAACTCGACATGGGCTACACCGTGGAGGTTCAAGGCACACCCACGATCAAGACCACCCTGAGTTTCCTTCCCCCGGAAGGCTTCGTCGGTGAGACCATCGACGACTACATCATGCTGGGCCTGTCGATCGTCGCGATGCCCGCGATCACCGCGATCCCGGCCGTCGTGGCCGCTCCCCCGGGCATCGCGACCTACACCGATCTGCCGCTGCTGCTCCCGAGAGGAGTCCTCAATGTCTGAACGGAAGTATCGCGTCATCCAGTGGATGACCGGCGACGTCGGCCAGGTCGGAGTTCGACACTTCGCCCAGTGCCCGGTGTTCGAGCTTGTCGGTGTACTGGTGCACAGCACGGACAAGGTCGGCAAGGACGCGGGGGAGATCGCCGGCATCGGGGCGACCGGGGTCATCGCCACCGACGACGTCGAGGCGGTCATGGCGCTCGACGCAGACTGTGTCTTCTACACCCCGGTGATCATGGACGTCGACACCGTGTGCCGACTGCTGCGGTCGGGCAAGAACATCGTCACCACAAGCGGATTCTTCCATCCCACAGAACATTTCCGCGAAGCTGGCGACAAGATCCGCGCCGCGTGCGTGGACGGCGGCACGTCGTTTCACGCTGGCGGCATCCACCCCGGCTACGCCGGTGACATCCTGCCACTCACGCTCGCTCGGGTCGCCTCCCGCGTCGACAGGGTCGAAGTGTGGGAGGTCGTCAACGTGCTCACCGACGCCCCGATGGATCACATCGACTGGATGGGCTTCGGCAAGGACAAGGACAAGTTCCTCTCGGAGCCGACGATCCTCGGGCTCGGCGTCCCCTTCTTCGCCCAGTCGATGCACATGATCGCCGACGGTCTCGGCGTGACCATCGACGACGTGACCGCAGACGTCAAGGCCGCGACAGCCACCCGCGATATCCCGCACGACGAGGGCGCCATCCCGCGCGGAACCGTGGCCGCACAACACCATACGTGGACCGCGATGGTTGACGGCGCGCCGCTGATCGTGTTCCACGCCATCTACCTGACCGGCGGACCCGACGAACTCGATCCGCCGTGGGACTGGGGACGGACGCGGTACCGCATCGTCATCGAGGGAGATCCGCCGACCGAGCTGACGATGCACGGGCGGGTGGCCGCGGACGGCACCATGACCCACCCCGGATACACCTGGACGGCGATGGGCGCGATCAACGCCATCCCCGATGTCTGCGATGCGGCGCCGGGCTGGCTGACCCATTTGGACCTGGGCCTGATCCAACCGCGCGGGCTGGTGCGCAGATGACGGCCAGTGCGGAGCCGCGCTTGCACCACGTCGTGTTCGCGGTGGCGCCGGAACGTCGCGGCGAGGCGGCCGCGTTGTTCACCGAGCTCGGGTTCGCCCTTCAGGAGGCCGAACTGACCGAACTCGGTGTGCGCGTACATCTGGACTGGGATCGCGGCATCGAATTGATCAGCCCGGTACCCGGATCGACCGCTTCGGTGGCAGCGCACGTCAACGATTTCCTCGAGCGACACGGCGACGGGGTGTACACCGTCGTGCTGCGGGTGCCGGATGCCGCGGCCGCCGAATCCGTCGCGCAGCGCTACGGATCGAGTATCCGTTTTCGACAGGGATTCTCGGGAGAGGGCTCATATCTCGACGAGATCGATCTGTCGGTTCTGGGGCTCCCAGTGACGCTTCTGGCCACCAACGTGTCATGACCGAGGTACCGGGGTTGACGCAGGTCCTCTACGAGGATCTGCCGATGGCGCGCGACCGCGGTGAGGGTTGGGCCAAGCTGCGGGGCCTCGGCCCGGTGCTCCACGGCGAGGGCTGGTATTACTTCACGCGGCGCGACGATGTGCTCACGGCACTGCGTGATCCGGAGACGTTCTCGTCGAGAACCGACTACGACGACATGATCAGCCCGGTGCCCCTGGTACCGCTCGGGTTCGATCCCCCCGAGCACACCCGTTACCGCCGGCTCCTGCATCCGTATCTCAGCCCGCAGACACTGAGCGCGCTGCTGCCGACGCTGCAGGCACAGGTGATTGACATCATCGACGAGATCGCCGGGCGCACCGAGTGTGAAGTGATGGCCGATCTTGCAGTCCCGTACCCGTCGCAGGTGTTCCTCACGTTGTTCGGCCTTCCGCTCGAGGACCGCGAACGCCTGATCGCCTGGAAGGATGCGATCATCGCGGTCAGCCTGGCCACGGATCCGACCAGTGTGGTTCTGACCCCGGCGGCCGAGCTCTTCGGCTATCTCACCGAAGCCGTTCAGACACAGCGGGAGTCGCCACGCAACGGCATACTGTCTGACGTTCTGCACGCCGAGGATGCGCTGTCGGATGCCGAAGCGACGGGGATGTCGCTGGTTTTCGTCCTCGCGGGCCTCGACACCGTCACCGCCTCGATCGGCGCCGCGATGCTGGAGCTGGCCTGCCGCCCCGATCTGCGCCGGCACCTGCGGGACAGCCCCGACGACGTCGGCGCCTTCGTCGAGGAGGTGATCCGGCTGGAACCCGCCGCGCCGGTGCTCGGGCGGGTGACCACCCGACCGGTGACGGTCGCGGGGGTCACGTTGCCCGCCGGGGCGCAGGTGCGGCTTTGCGTCGGCGCCATCAACCGCGACGGAAGCGATCCGCTCTCCGGTGACGATCTGGTCATGGACGGAAAACTGCACAAGCACTGGGGCTTCGGCGGTGGCCCGCACCGGTGTCTGGGCGCCCACCTGGCCAGGATGGAGCTGCGACTCGTCGTGACCGAATGGCTGTCGCGCATACCCCGGTTCGACCTCGTCCCCGGCTACGTTCCCGAGATCGCGTGGCCTTCGGCGACGTGCGCACTGCGCGAACTGCCGCTGAGGATCGAGAGGACACCATGATTGTCGAGGCGGCCAAGCCGAGCGTCTTCGATGCCGGGCTGCCGACGTTGACCTACGACATCACCGCGACACCTCAGGAGATCTACCCGCAGTTCCAGGCAGCGCAGAAGCAAGCGCCGGTCGCGCTCGGCCCGATCGGACCGGAGGTGCTGTCCTACGAACTGGCCAGGACCGTTCTGCGCGACCCGCGGTTCGGGATTCCGCGGGGCATTCACCTGTCGGCGCACGGCATCACCTCAGGGGAGCTGTGGGACAGGGTGACTCGCAGCATCCTGAATATGGACGGCGATGAACACCGCCGGTTGCGCGGTCTGGTTTCGAAGGCCTTCACACCGCGGGCGACCGCTCGCATGGACCCCACGATCCACACCGTCGTCAACGAGCTCATCGACCGCGTCGCGGACCTCGGCCGGTGCGAGTTCGTCGACGACATCGCGAGGCCCTACCCGATCCCGGTCATCTGCGCCCTGCTGGGTGCGCCCAGGCAGGACTGGCAACGGTTTTCGCGTTGGGCCGAGGACATCTTCAAAATCGTCAGCTTCGACTGCGATCTCGTCGAAGAGGAACCGATGATTCTGCGGGCCTGGGACGAGTTCGACGGCTACATCGACCAGATGATCGCCGACCGGCGCGAGGACCTCACCGATGATCTGCTCTCCGAGCTCATCCGCACCGAGGACGACGGCGACCGGCTCGACGCCAGCGAGCTGCGCATGCTGGCCTTCAGCGTGCTGATCGCCGGAACCGACACCACCCGAAGCCAGCTCGCGGCGTCCATGCAGGTGTTGTGTGAGCACCCCGAGCAGTGGGAACTGCTACGCGACGACCCCGGCCTGGCGATGCGCGCCGTCGAAGAAACGATGCGACATTCACCGTCGATGTGCAGCACCGTCCGAAGTGCGCTCGACGACGTCACGGTCGGTGGAGTCACGTTTCCCGCCGGAACGTTCATCATCGTCAACACCTACGCCGCCAACCGCGATCAGAGCGTCTACGACGACCCGGCCCGCTTCGACATCACCCGTAGCGATCCGCCGCCGATCCTCACCTTCGGTGGCGGCGCGCACTACTGCCTGGGGGCCAACCTCGCCCGGCGCGAGCTCTGCGAGGCCCTGGTCATCATCGCGCGACGCATGCCGAATCCGCGCGTTGCCGGACCGGCACCATGGAAGCCGCTGCTGGGTATGAGCGGACCGACGAGCCTGCCGATAGAGTTCGGTTGATGCGGTACAGGATCGACCCCGATGTGCTGCACGGGGTCGCGCAGCAAGTGGTCGGATTGCCCGTCGACAGCGGCGAACTCACCACGCGCGCCGTCGAACTGCTCGCCGACGCGTACCCCGACCTCATCGATGCGGCACCGGGACGGTGGGTGGCGAGCAAAGCAGGCGGCATCCTCGGCAAGGTGCGGTTCGTGTACTTCAGCCCGCGTGAGTACATCGTGATCTTCGGTTCCCCGACGGGCACGCAGGGTTTCTCCGGTCGTTACAAGCGGGTGCAGATCCATAAGTTCTTGATGGCGGGCCGCATCGACTCCTACGACCTCGAATCCGACGACAACACCGCAATGGCATTGCTTCCGGGTGAGCGAACATGCTTGGAGAAGGGGCAGGCGCGGGGCCTGACCATCCATCCCGGGTCGTGGCACCTCGAATACGGGCGCGGTGCAGTGGCGACGACTCTGCCGTTCGCGATGGTCGACACGCTGCTGGTGTCACTCGAACTGGACTCGGTCCGCCGTTCGACGGTCGAGTTCTCGCGGTTGATCCGTCGCCGGCCGCGTCCACGCGCCCGGTAGGAAGCAGGCCGATATCGCCGAGATCACCGAAACCGCAACGAGGTAGGCCACAATCGAGTTGCTCGTTCTGGTCGCCGTGTACAGGGCGGTGGCGATTGTCGGAGCGAACGCCGAGCCCACCACCTGAGACAGGGTGTAACCGATCGACACGCCGCTGTAGCGGACGTCGGGGTCGAACGCGAGGCTGAACAGCGAGCCGGTCACGCCCGCGGCCGGCGCCATCGCGAGGCCGAAGACCAGCAGGAGCGCGGCACCGAAGAGTAGCGCGCTGCCCGTGTTGATCAGAGCGAACGCCGGGCCGATCGAGATGCCCATCAGGATCACGCCTGCCAGGAAGACGGGCTTTCGGCCCAGCCGGTCAGAAAGCGCCCCGAACATCGGGTAGGTCGCGACCGCTACCACCGCCGCCACGGCCACCCCGAAAAGCGCTTGCGTGCGGTCGATCCCGGCGACGGTCGTGCCGTACGACACCAGGTAGGCGACGCAGATGTATGCGAACACCCCTTGAGACAGGTACGCCCCGGCGACCAGCAGTATCTGCTTCCAGTGCCTGCGGAACGCGTCGGCGATCGGCATGCGCACCACCTGTTCGCGCCGCCGCAGAGCCGCGAAGTCCGGACTTTCCGATATGGACAGCCGGATCACCAGGCCGATGACGATGAGCAGGGCGCTGGCCACGAACGGGATGCGCCACCCCCACGCCAGAAACTGGTCGTCGGGGAGCCGTGACACCGCCCAGAAGGCCAGCGTCGCGCATGCCGTCCCGGCGGGCGCACCCATCTGAGGGAACGCCCCGTAGAGCCCTTTGCGTCGGTCCGAGGCGTGCTCGACGGCCATCAGCGTCGCACCGCCCCACTCTCCTCCGACCGCGAAACCCTGCGCGAGCCGCAACACGGTCAACAGGATCGGGGCGGCGAGGCCGATCTGGGCATAGGTGGGCAGAAGCCCCATCAGCACCGTCGCGATCCCCATCACGAGCAGCGAGTAGACGAGCATCTTCTTGCGCCCGACGCGGTCGCCGAAGTGGCCGAACACCACCCCGCCGAGGGGGCGCGCGACGAACCCGACGCCAAAGGTGGCGAACGACAACAGCAATCCCGTGGCAGGTGACACTGCGGGAAAGAACAGTTTCGGGAACACCAGCGCGGCGGCGGTGCCGTAGATGAGGAAGTCGTAGAACTCGACCGTTGTTCCGATGAAACTGGCCAGTCCAACGCGCATCGGCGAGACCGGTGAAGACACCGTCGACATGCATCGATTGTGTGCCATGCCCGATTTCGGTGCACCCGGTTGCGATGAGCGCGATCAAATACGCCGAAATCACCCCGCCTGTGTGCGTTATGTGTGCACCGTCGCCCGCAACGGCTGTCGGGCGGTTTCCCGCATCGTCGAGAGTGTCGCGATGCTGATCACGGCCGCGGCGATCACGTAGTAAGCCGGGGCGATCTGGTTGCCGGTGCGGTCGACGAGCCATGTCGCCACGTACGGCGCGGTCCCGCCGAAGATGGCCACGGACACGTTGTATCCGATGGAGTAGCCGCTGGAGCGGACCCTGGTGGCGAACAACTCGGCACCGGCGGCCAGGGATGCCGACACGAACACCGACTCCAGCGCCGCCAGGGCGGCGTGGGCGATGACGGCAGCGGCCAGCGCGCCCGAATTCAACAGCAGGAACAGCGGATAGGCGAAGACGGCGAAACCGATTGCACCCGAGTACAGCAGCGGTTTGCGTCCGATCCGGTCGGACAGCGCGCCGAGTGGCGGGATCAAGAGGATCGCCACGATGCTGGCGACGGCTATCGAGATGAAGGCGTCGACCTTGGTGAACTCGAGGGACTCGGTGAAATACGTTGGCAGATAGGTGAACACGATGTAGAAGCCGACGTTGTGGATGACGACCAGGCCGGCGATCTGCAGGATGGGGCGCCACGAGGTGCGCAGCGCCTCGCGCAGCGGCGACGTGGCAACCTCGCCTTTTTCGCGCAGGTTTTCGAACTCGGGTGTGTCGCTCAACTGCAGCCGGATGTAGAGGCCGACGACACCGAGCACACCGGCGATCAGGAAGGGGATCCGCCAACCGTAGGAATCCATCGCCGGCTCGGACAGGACGGTTTCGAGACCGGTGACCGTCAGCGCCCCCAGAAGGAAACCGACGACCACCGACCACACCAGGAACGACACAATGAAGCCGCGGTGTTTGTCGGTGGCGTACTCGGCGAGGAAGCAAGCCCCGCTGCCGTATTCGCCGCCCGCCGAGAACCCTTGCAGACACCGCAGAAACAGCAAGATCAGCGGTGCCGCGACGCCGATGGAGTCGAAGCTGGGGACCAGGCCGATGACCAGAGTCGAGGCCGACATCAGCAGAATGACCAGCGCGAGAACGCGTTGACGGCCGATCCGGTCGCCGAGCGGACCGAAGAAGAAGCCGCCCAACGGCCGCATGAAGAACGCGGCGGCGAAGACGGCGAAAGTGCTGAGCAGCGCGGCGGTCTCATCGCCCGGCGGGAAGAACTTCTCGGCGATGTAAGTCGCCAACAACCCGTAGATGGCGAAGTCGAACCACTCCACGGCGTTGCCGATCGACGCGCCGGTAACCGCTTTGCGAACGGCTCGGGGTTCCGCGGTGCGCACAGCCATGCCGCTGTATTCCCCGACCGCCTGCGTCTTCAACCAGGGCCCGCGGTCGGTGTCCACAGGTCGGTGGGAGCAGATCGACCGCGCAGTGTTTCCGACCCGTGCGCCTCCCAGCACCGTCGTTCCGGTCCGCCGGCACGCTCGAGCGCGCGGCCCGAGCACAGCGCTCGCGCGGGAAACTCCTTGGCGCGGTCGGCCAGCCGGGCCGCCTCGTTGACCGCGTCCCCGACAACGGTGTATTCGTAACGGTTCTCCGCGCCGATGTTGCCTGCGAACACCGGGCCGGCCGAGACCCCGATCCCGAAGTCGAGCTGCAGGCGCTGCAGGTCGGCGACCAGTTCGCGTGCGGTCGCCAGCGCCGCCGACGCCGGATCATCGACGCGCAGGGGAGCGCCGAACACGGCCAGCGCCGCATCGCCTTGGAACTTGTTGATCAAGCCGTGCCGCTGATCCACGGCCGCAACGACGATACGGAAGAACTCGTTGAGCAGCTCGGCGACCTCGGCGGGCTCGTGAGTGACCGCCAACCGGGTCGACCCGACCAGATCGATGAACAGCACCGCGACGTCACGTTCGTCGCCTGACAACGATTCATTCTCCTCGACGGCTCGCCGGACCACGTCCTCACCGACGTGGCGGCCGAACAGGTCGCGCAGCCTGTCACGCTCGCGCAGCCCGGCCACCATGCTGTTGAAACCGCGTTGCAGGCGGCCGATCTCGGACCACTCATAGACCTCGACGGACCGCTCGATGTGACCGCGCTCGACCTCTCCCATCGCCTGCACGACCTCTTGTACGGGGTCCGAAATCGACATCGAGGTCAGGATCAGCGAGCGCAGACCGAGCACAACCGCGACCAAGGCGAGCACGATCAACGCCAACTCGATCGCGGCGGTCTCCTCGATCAGCCATCCGTTGTTCCGCATGACCAATAGGGTGGCGATCGCCACGCCCGGCAGCGCGGTGCACACCATCCACATCAGCAGCAGCCGGGCCCGGACTCCGGGCGCCGTTAACCGCTGCGTGCTGGAATCCATTGCCACGCTGGCCAACACCGGCCGCAGTGTCCGCAGTGTGAACAGGAAACCGGTGCACACCGTGGCGATCGCCCCGAAGAGCATGGCCGATCCGATCACCGCCAGCACCTCGGATCCGGCGTCGAGGTTCAGCGGTACCAAAACCGCGGCGGTGAGGATCCACGGCGTCACCGTGGCCGCGGCCTGCCGGCGCATCATCGTCAGCGTCCAGCGGCGTTCGTCGGTGGTGGGAGGGCGCCCCGAGCGCAGATACCGCAGCGCCGGGAGCAGGATATAGGCGGCACTGAGCCCGACCGTGGCGGTGCCGACCGCGAGCAGTGCCGCCGCGGTGATCACATTGCCGAGGGTGACCACGCTGCGCCCGGCCAGCAGGCCGACGATCGCGATGACCTCGATTGCCGTCAGCAGGTAGGCGGACGCAAGGCCGGCCACGTACCGGGTGAGCAGGCGGCGTGGCCTCACCCCGTGGAAGGTATCAGTCGCTCGCGGGTAGCGGCTTGGCTTCCTTGAGAGACAGCGGCGTGGTGCCCACGCTCAGTGTTCCGGCCCCGGCTTTGGTCACCAGGACCTCGGCGCCGTTCTCGTCGACGTAGCGCTTACCCATCGCATTGCCGCCGGAAAGTTCCGGGTCCATCTGGGCGTCGGCGGACTTCTCGGTGTCCAGGGGCACCATCGGAACGCCGCCCGCACGCAGGTCGTCGAGGCTGTCCGAGCTGCGCACGACGATGACCTGGGTGTCACACACCTGGCTCTGCAGTCGCGTGCCGTTCTTGATCATGCTGGGCTCCTTGCTATTTGGTGGCTGTCAACTCGGCGATCAGTTCTCGACGCAGCACCTTGCCGGTCGCATTGGTCGGCAACTCGTCGCGGAACACGACGCGGTCGGGCGTTCGCGATCCACGCAACTGGCGGCGAACATGCTCACGTAGTTCGTCGGCGTCCGGGGTGGCCGGGCCGTCCGGAGTGTCGGCCGGGACCACGACCGCGACGATGATCTGTCCCCACTGCGGGTCCTCCGGCCCCACCACGGCACAGTCGCGCACCGCCGGATGCTCGACCAGGACGTCCTCGATCTCGGCCGGTGCGATGTTCTCGCCACCGCGGATGATCGTGTCGTCGGAACGCCCGCCGATGAAGAGGTAGCCGTCCTCGTCGAGCATCGCGATGTCCTTGGTCGGGAACCACCCGTCGGCGTCGAGCACCGATCCGATCTCGGTGTAGCGGCCGGACACCTGGTCGCCGCGGACGAAGAGTTCGCCGGTCTGGCCGGGGCCCAGCACTTCGCCGTCGGCGTCGCGGATCTGAACCTCGATCCCCGGCACCGGCTGGCCGACCGAGCCCAGCCTGCGCAGCACGGACTCGACGGACGAGGCGAGCGCCTCGCGGTGGTCATCGGGTCCGAGCACGGCGATGGTCGAGCTGGTCTCGGTCAAGCCGTAGGCGTTGACGAAGCCGACCTCCGGCAGCAGCGAAAGCGCCTTGCGCACCAATGGAAGCGGCACCTTCGAGCCGCCGTAGGCCAGGCTGCGCAGGGTCGGCAGCGATACGTTGTCCGACTCCAGGGCAGCCACGATGCGGTCCAGCATCGTCGGCACGACCGTCGCCGACGTCACGCCCTCATCACGCACCAACCGGATCCATTCGCGGGCGTCGAACTGCGGCAGGTACACCATCTTTCGGCCGGCGTACAGGTTGGACAGCGCCGCACTGACACCGGCGATGTGATACGGCGGGACACAGATCAACGCGGCGTCGCCGGCTTCGGCGGAGTCGAACTCCACCGTGCCGGTGATATAGCTGGTGAGGTTGCTGTGCGTCAGCTCAACGGCTTTCGGCCGCGACGTGGTTCCCGACGTGAACAGCACGACCCCCACGTCCTCGGGGTCGGGGAACACAGGGACATCGGGGCCGGGCTCGCTATTCCGCGCGGCGTGGAGGAACTCGTCGGACCCGATCACCTGCTTGCCCGCGCCGGCCACCATCTCGCGGTATTCGGCGTCGGCGACGACGAGGGGCTGGGGGAGGCGATCGATGAGCTCACGAAGCCCGTCGGCGGACAGCCGGTAGTTCAGCGGCGTCACCGGCACCCCGGCGCGCGCGGACGAGAACAGCAGCAGGGGCAGCATCGCCCCACCCATGCCGACGTATGCGACGTGGGACGCGCCCGACGCGGCGATGACGCCTGCGCCGCCGTCGGCCAGGGCGCTCAACTCACCTGTGGTCAGCCGCAATTCGCCCGACACCACGGCGGTGCGGTCCGGATTGCTCGAGGCCATCTCGAGCAGCAGTGAGATGCTCATGATTTGTCGACGAAGATATCAAGTATGGGGTGGTCCCCACCGCCGTAGCGCGACAGGTCCGTCACGCCGGATTCAGCGAGCAGTTCGGAGTCGATGAAGCACTTGCCGTTCACGTCGGCCGCAGGTCGGGACAGGATCAGCGCGGCTGCGTCGCCCATGATCTGAGGGTCGCGGGACCGCTCCAGCATCTCTTGGAAGCCGGGAGCGTTGGCGACTGCGGAGGTCGCGATGTAGGTCTCGGGCCACAGGCAGCTGAATCCGATGCCTGCTTCCGCGTACTCGGCGGCCCACCCCAGCGACAGCAGGGTCATCCCATACTTCGACAGGGTGTAGGAGGGGTGGGCGCCCAGCCAGTGCGGATTCATGTTCAGCGGCGGCGCCAGCGTTATCACGTGCGCTCCCGCCGGCTCCGCCCCTTCGGCGCGCGCCGCAGACTTGCGCAGATACGGCAGCGCTGCCTTGGTGAGCAGGAACGTGCCGCGCACGTTGATGTCCATCATCAGGTCGAACTTCTTGGCCGCCAGCTGCTCGGTGGGCTCGGTGGCGATGGCGCTGGCGTTGTTGACGACGACGTCTACCCCGCCGAAATGCTCGACCGCCGCGTCGACCGCGCGCTGCACATCCTCTTCTTTGCGGACGTCGCCGACCACCGCCACGCCCTTGCCGCCGGCGGCCTCCACCTCGGCGACCGCGGTGTGCACGGTGCCCGGCAGCTTCGGATGCGGTTCGGCGGTCTTGGCCAGCAGGACGACGTTGGCGCCGCGCCTGGCCGCGGCGAGGCCGATCGCGAGACCGATGCCGCGACTGCCGCCGGAGACGACGAGTGTGCGGTCAGTGAAGGCGGACATGGACCTCCTTTGTCTGCGACCAGCGTCGCCCCACGATGCTAGCCGACACCGGATGTGACCGGTATTAGCGTTCTCATTTTACGCAAGTGCCATATTCGCTGTGTACCGCGCCTTCGGCATCTTTTACTGCCGGGTGACGCCCCGTCCTCGGTGCACATTTCCGGCCTGCGGTATTGGCATTCTCATTTTTTGCAAGTACGTTATCCGTGATGAGCGAGCCAGTACAGACCCCGTCGGGGATCCCGCTCGAGCCGGTTTACGGGCCTGCGGACAGGCAGACCGAGCCGCCTCCGCCCGGTTCCTATCCGTTCACGCGCGGGAACTTCGCCACGGGGTACCGCGGGAAGACGTGGACGTTCCGCCAGTACTCGGGGTTCGGTACGCCTGAGGAGTCCAATCGGCGCTACCGATACCTGCTGGACCAGGGCGGCACCGGGCTGTCGGTGGCGCTTGATCTGCCCACGCAGTGCGGCTACGACTCCGACGACCCCGAATACGGCGAGGAGGTGGGCCGCGTCGGTGTCGCGGTCGATACCCTCGCCGACGCGGAGATCCTCTTCGACGGCATTCCGCTGGACAAGATCAGCACCAGCTTCACGATCAACGGTACGGCCGCCATCCTGCTGGCGTTCTACGTCGCCGCCGCGGAGAAGAAGGGGGTGCCGCGGGCCAAGCTCACCGGCACCATCCAGAACGACATCCTCAAGGAGTACGCGTCGCGCGGCACCTGGATCTGGCCGCCGGAGCCGTCGCTTCGCCTGATCGCCGACACCATCGAGTTCTGCGCGGCCGAGGTGCCCAAGTTCAACGCGATCTCGGTGGCCGGGGCGCACTTCCGCGACGCGGGCGCCAACGCGGTGCAGGAGATGGCGTTCACCCTCGCCGACGGCGTCACGTACTGCGACACCGTCGTCGAGCGCGGGCGCATGACCATCGACCAGTTCGCGCCGCAGATCTCGTTCTTCTTCTACACCCACGGGGACTTCTTCGAGGAGATCGCCAAGTACCGCGCCGGCCGGCGGCGCTGGGCGACGATCGTGCGCGAGCGCTACGGGGCGTCGTCGGACAAGGCGTCGATGTTCCGGTTCGGCTGTGTGGCCGGCGGCGCATCGCTGTTCGCGCCGCAGGCCCAGAACAACCTCGTCCGCGTCGCCTATGAGGCGATGGCCGCGGTACTCGGTGGCGTGCAATCGATGTTCACCGCGGCGTGGGACGAACCGTTCGCCCTGCCCAGCGAGGAGTCGGCCACGCTGGCGTTGCGCACGCAGCAGATCCTCGCCTACGAGACCGGCGTGACCAAGGTCGCCGATCCGCTCGGCGGGTCGTACTTCGTCGAGGCGCTCACCGACGCAACGGAGGAGAAGATCATCGAGATCATGCACGATCTCGAGACCCACGGCGGCATGGTCCGTGCGATCGAGGACGGCTACCTGCAGGGGCTGATCGCCGACGAGGCGTTCAAGATCCACCAGGAGATCGAGTCCGGTACGCGACCGGTGGTGGGGGTCAACAAGTTCGTCTCCGATGAGCCGCCGCCCGAGATCGCGACCTACGAACTCGACGCCGAGGGCCGCGATCTGCAACTCAAGCGACTTGCGAAAGTCAAGGCCGAGCGCGACGCCACCGCGGTCAAGGAGGCGCTGGCGGCGCTGGCGCGTTCGGCGGAAGGCGACGACAACCTGATGCACAAGCTGGTCGACTGCGCCAACGCCTACTGCACTGTGGGAGAGATGGTTTCGACGCTCAAGTCGGTGTGGGGCGAGTTCCAGCAGCCGGTGGTGTTCTGATGGCGGACTCTTCGACGGCCGGCCCGGTGCGGGTCCTGGTCGCCAAACCCGGGCTGGACGGGCACGACCGCGGCGCCAAGATCGTCGCACGGACACTGCGGGATGCGGGTTTCGAGGTGATCTACACCGGAATCCGTCAGCGCATCGAGGACATCGTGTCGATCGCTCTACAGGAAGACGTTGCGCTGGTGGGACTTTCGATCCTCTCCGGTGCGCACGTGGCGCTGACCACGCGCACGGTAGAGGCCCTGCGCGCGGCCGACGCCGGCGACATCGCGGTCGTCGTCGGTGGCACCATCCCGCAGGGCGACGTGCCCAAGCTCCTGTCCGCCGGCGCGGCTGCGGTGTTCCCAACGGGGACCTCGCTCGACACCCTTGTCGACGAGGTCCGCAAGCTGACCGCTGGGTCGCAGGTGGACGGATGAGGGTGTCGCCGAATGTGAAACGTCGGCGATTTTTCCGGGCGTTTTTCGCCAAGGATTCACATTCGGCGCTGAACTTTCGGAGGATGGACTGACATGCGGCTTGGTGTGATGATCGGGGCCGAACGCGGCGATATGGCGCGCAAGGTCAACAAGCTGGTCTCCGATATCGAGTGGGCCGAATCGGCGGGAATGGACACCGCGTGGATGCCGCAGGTGCCCAACGACTTCGACTGCCTGACCATGGTGGCGCTGATGGCCGCCCACACCTCGAAGATCGAGCTGGGTACCGCGGTGGTGCCGCTGCAGGCGCAGCACCCGATCGCACTTGCGCGTCAGGCCCTGTCGGTGCATGCGATGGCGGGCGGGCGCCTGGCGCTCGGGGTGGGACCGTCGCACCACTGGATCGTGCGCGACATGCTCGGGATCCCCTATGAGAAGCCGGCCGCCTACACCCGCGACTATCTCGAGGTGCTCAACGCCGCGCTCGCAGGCCCCGGCGACGTCGACGTCGAGAACGACACCTTCACGGTGCACAACCCCACCGTCCTCGGCGCGGAGCGCCCGCTGCCGGTGCTGGTGGCCGCGTTGGGCCCGGTGATGCTGCAGATCGCCGGGGAGCGCGCCGACGGCACCGTGCTGTGGATGGCCGACGAGAAGGCCATCGGCGAGCACATCGCGCCCAAGATCAACAAGGCTGCCGCCGAGGCGGGCAGGCCCGCTCCGCGCATCGTCGCCGGAATTCCGGTGTGCCTGTGCGCGAATTCGGAGATCGAGACGGCCAAAGAGCGGGCGAACCGTATTCTCGCCGAGGCCGAGACGTCGCCGAACTACCAGCGACTGCTGGACCGTGGTGACGCGCGTGACGTGGGTGACTTGTGTGCGGCCGGCGACGAGGAAGCCATCCTGGCGCGGTTCAAGCGGTTCGCCGACGCGGGAGTCACCGACCTGTCGGTGCGCCTGCTGCCGATCGGCGAGAACCGCGACGAACTCATCGCGTCGAAATACAGGACGCGCGAGGTGATCGGCGAACTGGCCAAGGCTGTGCGGTGAACGGCCCGCTGGCCGGTATTCGCATTATCGAGGTCGGCGTCATGCTGGCCGGGCCGTACGCCACCATGCTGTTGGCGGACCTCGGCGCCGAGGTCATCAAGGTCGAGCCGCCGGGTGGCGAGATCTCGCGGCAGGTCGGCGACAGCTACTTCGCCAGTCTCAACCGCAACAAGAAGAGCGTCGTGCTTGACCTGCGGTCGGACGCCGGGCGACAGCGCCTGGGCGAGCTCGTCGCGGATTCCCATGCGCTGCTGGTGAATATGAAGCCGTCGGCGATCAAGAAGCTCGGCCTGACATATGACTCGCTCAAGCGCTTCAACGAACGCATCGTCTGTGTGGCGATGACGGGCTTCGGGCTCGAGGGCGGCGACGATCCGGCGTTCGACTACGTCATCCAGGCCGCAACCGGCGTCGCGGCGATGACCGGACATCCGGACGAACCGCCGACCTTGCCGGGATACTCGTCGGCCGACAACTCGACCGGGCTGGCCGCCGCACTGGGGCTGCTGGCGCAGATCGTGTCGGGCCGTGGTGGTCAGGTCGACGTGTCGCTGCGGGACGTGATGTTCTCCCAGTTGAACTACCGCGCGTCGGCGTACCTCAATGACGGCGCGGAACCGCTGCGCTATCCGTTCGGGGCGCACTCGTATTACGTTCCGGCGCAACTGTTCGCGACGGCGGACGGTTATCTGGCGCTGTTCATCACCCATGACGGGTTCTGGCGGGCGTTCTCGGCCGAAGCGGGTATCGAGGGCTTTCCGACCATGGCCGAACGGGCAGCCCAGCGCGACGAGGTGCTGGCGGTGGTGGCCGAGGCGTTGGCCACCGACACCGCCGCGAGTTGGGAGTCGCGGTTACGTCCGCTGGGAATTCCCGTCGCCGCGGTGCGCACACTGCCCGAAGCGTTGGAACAGACGCCCGAGGTGGTTGTCACCGCGGGGGATTTCCGGTTGGTGCGCAGCCCGATTCAGATTGTCGGCTACGACCCCGAATACCGACCGGCACCCCGCGTCGACGAACACGGCGATGTCGCGGCTCAGTCGTCGTAGGTCACGCTGATCGTGTCGGTTTCCGGGATCGCTTGGCAGGTCAGGATGTATCCCTCTTCGACCTCGTCCTCGTCGAGAGCGTCGTTGATACGCATCGTGGCGCGGCCCTCGGTCAGCTTGCCCATGCAGGTGCCGCAGTTGCCGGCTTCGCACGAGAAGGGCGGCGACAATCCGGCTCGCCTGGCGCTTTCCAGTAGCGTCTCGTTGGCGACGCGCGATACCGATACCTTCTTGCGGTCGAGCACGATCGTCACCTGTCCGCCACCCTGTGCTGGCTGGTCAGGCATCGGATCCGCCCTCATCTATAGCTCTCCTGGCATATCGGTTCTAACTGGGCGAGAATACCATTCTCGTTAAATGATACGCTATTCTCAAAGCGAAATCCGGCTCGGTTGACACTAGTGAGGACAGAGTGTGAGTGAGGCGATCGCGCTCGCCTTCGAGCAGCGTGAGTACACGCTGTCGCAGCTGGATGCGCTGGCCGCGGGCATGGCGGCCAACCTGGAGCGGCGCGGTGTGCACGCCGGGGACCGAGTTGCGCTCATGTCGTCCAATCGCCCGGAGTTCGTCGTCGCGCTGCGCGCCGTCTGGCAGCTGGGCGCTTCGGCAGTACTGCTCAGCCCGGCGTGGCGGCGCGCAGAGATCGAGCACGCCCTCGCGCTGACCCGACCGACGCACGCGGTCGGCGACCACCCCGTGCTCGCCGAACTCATGCCGATGCTGTCGCTCGACGACCCGATCGAGCCGGGGCGGCGCGAGATCCACCCACCCGATCCGCAGAGCGACGCGCTGTTCGTGTTCAGCTCGGGCACCACCGGCATGCCGAAGGCGGTACGTCATACCCATGCGGCGTTCGATGTCGCGGTGCGGCACTGGCGTGACGCGCTGCAGCTGTCTGCGTCGGATCGCATGCAGATCATGACACCGCCCTCGCACATTCTGGGCCTGCTCAACATCGTGATGGCGCTCGACACCGGTACGTGGATCCGACTGCATCGGCGCTTCGACATCGAGCTCATGCTGCGACATATCGAGAGCGACGGGATCACCATCGAGATGGCCGTGGCCCCAATCGCTTTGGCGCTTGCTGCACATCCCGATCTGGAGTCCTACGACCTTTCGTCGCTGCGCTACATCATGTGGTGCGCGACCCCTGTCACGGCCAGCGTCGCCGAAGCCGTCACCGCCAGGACCGGGGTGAAGTGGGTGACCGCATACGGCGCCAGCGAGTTGCCGGTGATCTCGTGCAACGACATCGACGGCAAACACCTGGACACCGTGGGCCGGCCCGTATCTGGCGTGCGCGTGCGGGTGGTGTCGCTGGACACCGGTGCGGTCCTCGGGGTGGGTGAAGCCGGCGAGATCGAGGTGCAATCGGATTCGGTGATGGCGGGTTATCTGCCCTCGTCCGCGACCGCCGGAGCATTCCACGACGGCTGGTATCGCACGGGTGACGTGGGTTTCCTCGACGACGACGGGTGGCTGCGCATCACCGACCGGTCGAAGGAGATGATCAAGGTGCGCGGTTTTCAGGTCGCACCCGCGGAGGTGGAGGCGATTCTGCACGGGCACGCCGCCGTCGAGGACTGTGCGGTGTTCGGTGTGCCCGACACCGTCAACGGCGAAGCGATCATCGCCGCCGTGAAGGTGAATACACCGGTGTTGGAAGATGATCTGGTGTCGTGGGTCGGGGAGCGGTTGGCGTCGTACAAGCGACCCAGCCGGGTCTTCGTCGTGCCCGAGGTCCCGCGCCTGCCGTCGGGCAAGGTCTTGCGTCGAGTGCTGAAGGAGCGTCTGTGGACGTCCGTCTGACCAGTGAACAACAACAGTTGAGGGCCGCCGCCGCGAGCCTGGCCGACGATCTCGGTCCCGGATCGGTGGCCGACCTCGACGATGCGAATCGGGTCGCCAGGCTGGAGAAGGCCGTGGACGCCACGGGCTTTCGTACGCTTCGCTCGGACGGCGCATCGGGTGTCGAAGTCGCGATCGTAGCCGAGGAGTTCGCCCGAAAGCTTGTCGACGTGCCGTTCATCGGGCCCGTGCTCGCCGACGACCTCAAGATGCGCAGCGGTCGTGTGCCGGTTGTCGGGGAGGCGGCGGAGTCGGTGGACCTGACGAAAAGCCTTGACGGCGTGGTCGAGTCGCCTGCCGAACTCGACGGTCTGTCCGAGGAAGACGCGGGCCGGTGGCGCGCGCTGGCGTTGACGGTGACGTGCGCCGACCTGGTCGGCGCGGCCAGGGGAGCGCAGGATCTCGCCGTCGAATACGCCAAGGTGCGCGAACAGTACGGTTCGACGATCGGCTCCTATCAGGCGGTCGGTCATCTCCTGGCCGAGAGCCTCGCCTTGATCGAGGGCTCGGTCAGCGTGCTGCGGCACGCCGCGTGGGCGGTCGACGAATTGCCGCCCACCGAAGCGATCGAGGCGGCGCGGGTCGCCAAGATTTACTGTGCGCGCTCGGCTTTGAGCGTCTGCGAGACCTCGATTCAGGTGCACGGCGGCATCGGTAACACCTGGGAGTGCCTGGCCCACGTCTATCTGCGCCGGGTGCTGGCCGCCACCGAGACGTGGCCCGTGAAGTTGGAGGAGCTGTCCATTGGACTTTCGTGACTCACCCGAGGAAGCCGCGTTCCGCGAGCGTCTACGCGGCTGGCTGACCGAACAGAAGGGCAGGTTCCCGACGTCGGGCGACGAGTACTGGGCCGCCCAGGGAGCTTGGCACCAGGCGCTCTACGAGGCCGGCTTCTTCGGCACGTCGTGGCCGAAAGAGTATGGCGGACAGGACCTGCCGCCGGTCTACGACGTGATCGTCGACGAGGAGATCGCCAAGGCGGGGGCGCCGGCGCGGCCCAGCCTGGGCTATCTGGTCGTCGGAATGTCACACCACGGCAGCGAGGAGCTTCGGCAACGCTTCCTGCCGGGGATGATCAACGGCACGGAGCGGTGGTGCCAGGGCTTCTCCGAGCCCGGCGCGGGTTCCGATCTGGCGTCGCTGACCACCACCGCCGTGCGCGAGGGCGACGAGTACGTCATTCACGGTCACAAGATCTGGACCAGCTATTCCGACGTGGCCGACTGGTGTCTGCTGCTGGCCCGCACGGACAAGGACGTCCCCAAGCACAAGGGCATTTCGGCGTTCATCGTGTCGATGCACCAGGCGGGCATAGAACAGCGGCCGTTGAAGATGATCAGCGGCGTCACCAAGGAGTTCGGCCAGGTGCTGTTCGACGGGGCCCGGGTGCCGGCGGAGAACATGGTCGGCTCGCCCGGTGAGGGCTGGAAGTTGGCCATGACCGTGGTCAGCCACGAGCGCGAGCCGTCGACGCTGGGGTTCTCGGCCCGCTACGGAAAGCTGGTGCGCCAGTTGGCCTCCCGTGTCGAGGGACCGGCTCCCGAGGAGCTGGCGTGGGCGTGGGTGCAGACCGAGATGCTGCGGCTGCACGTGCGCAGGCGGCTGTCCGAACAGCTCGACGGGATGACACACGGGCCGCAGGGCTCGCTGGACAAGTTGTTGATGACCTGGACCGAGCAGTCGGTCGGACACGCCGCGCTGGCGACCGTCGGCACCGGTGATCCCGAGTTGTTCGGCGCCTACATGTACAGCCGCGCGCAGAGCGTGATGGGCGGTACATCGCAGATTCAGAAGAACATCATCGCCTCGCGCATTCTCGGATTAGGAGTCTAAGTTGTACGACCTACCACCGGAGATCGACGTTCAGGCCGACGGCGCGTTGCGTATCATCACGCTGAACCGGCCGGACTCCTTGAATTCGGTCAACGACGACCTGCACAGCGGGCTCGCGTGGTTGTGGCCGCGGCTGGCCGAGGACCGCGAAGCTCGCGCGGCGGTGATCACCGGCGCGGGAAGAGCGTTTTCGGCCGGCGGTGACTTCGGTTATCTCGAGGAGCTGCGCCAGGACGCCGACCTGCGCGCAAAGACGATCCTGCACGGCCGCGAGATCGTGCTGGGTATGGCGCGCTGCCGGATCCCGGTGGTCGCGGCCGTCAACGGACCCGCGATGGGCCTGGGCTGCAGCCTGGTGGCGTTGTCCGACATCGTCTACATCAAAGACGATGCCTACCTTGCCGATCCACACGTTCAGGTCGGATTGGTGGCCGCCGACGGTGGACCGTTGGTGTGGCCGCTGGAGATGAGCCTGCTGCACGCCAAGGAGTACGCGCTGACCGGTGCGCGGATCTCGGCACAGCGCGCCGCCGAACTGGGCCTGGCCAATCACGTCGTCGAGGACCCGCTGAGCGAGGCGATCGCCTGCGCGAAGAAAATCATGGAACTGCCGCGTCAAGCGGTCGAAAGCACCAAGCGGCTGTTGAACATTCATCTCGAGCGGTCCGTCCTCGCGGTGCTCGACTACGCCAACACCGCCGAGGAGCAGTCGTTCAAGACGGACGACTTCCGCGAGATCGTCACGCGCCTGAACGCCAAGAAGAAGTAGGCACGAGCGCACCCCACTAGCCGCGCGAACGTGCGTGTCTGCACACGACACGCCGCTCTTTGTCGGCATTCTGGGCACGCTCGTGACGCGCGAGCGTGCACACAATGGTGCCTCGAAGCGGGAATAGCACAGCGGCACGCGATTTCATGTGCAAACGCGCACCGTCACGCTGGCGCGACGGTGCGCAAACTGCTGTAAAAACGCGACGTGTCGTGTGCAGACACGCACGCTCGCGGCACAGGGGGGAGAGGCTACTTAGGTGGGAACCGCAACGCTCCGTCGAGGCGGATGATCTCGCCGTTGAGATAGTCGTTCTCGATGATGCTCTGTGCCAGTTGCGCGTACTCCGTCGATCGGCCCATCCTCTTGGGGAACGGCACCTGCGGACCCCAGTACTGCTCGAGTTGGTCGGCTGCCTGTCCGTACGCGGGGGTGTTGATGGTGCCCGGCGCGATGGTGACCACGCGGATACCGAGCGGCGAGAGATCGCGGGCCGCATTCAGCGTCATGCCGATCACGCCGCCCTTGGCCGCGGCGTACGGCAGCTGACCGATCTGACCCTCGTAACCGGCGATCGACGCGGTGTTGACGATCACGCCGCGGGCGCCCTCCTCGAGCGGCTCGGACTTCGCGATCGCGGCAGCCGCCAGCCGCATCACGTTGAAGACCGCGGTCAGGTAGAACTCGATCGTCGTCTTGAAGCCGTCGAGGTCCAGCGGCGAGCCGTCCTTGCCGATGAGCCGGCCGCCGCTGGCCGGACCGCCGTGGGTGTCCACCGAGATCCGCAGGGGAGCCAGCGCCGTGGCCTCGGCGATCGCCGCGTTGACGGAGTCCTCCGACGTCGCATCGGTACGGACGTAGCGCACACCGAGTTCGCTCTCCAGCTTCTTGCCCTTGTCGTCGGCCATGTCCGCGACCACGACCTTGGCTCCCGCGCCGTGCAGCCGCCGCACCGTCGCCTCGCCGAGGCCGCCGGCGCCACCGACCACGATTGCCGAGCTACCCGCGATTTGCATATGGTTCCCCTTCTTGCAACTGGCACTCTCGGCTTGAGAGAATAACATTCTCATACGTCGAGACGGAGATACCTATGCCTGAAGCCGTGATCGTTTCTGCCCTGCGCACCCCCATCGGCACCGCGATGAAGGGCACGTTGCGAGACACCGACGCTTACGAGCTGGCCGAGCACGTGGTCGGCGCGGCAGCCGGTGAGGTCGACGGGCTGGCCATCGACGACGTCATCCTCGGCGAGGGACTCTACGGCGGCGGCGTGATCGCGCGCCACGCCGCGATCACCGCGGGTCTCACCTCGGTACCCGGCCTGTCGAACAACCGGCATTGCGCCGCCGGGCAGGCCGCGGTCCAAAGCGCCGCCGCCAGCATCCGCGCCGGCATGGATCAGGTGGTGATCGCCGGTGGGGTGAACTCCGCCTCCACCACGCCGCGCTTCACCCGCCGCGCCAGCAGCGCGAAAGACGCCGCGATGCTCGACTGGTTCCCCCCGACGCACCCCGACCGCGCGGACGCGCCGAACATGGACATGTCGATCACGGTCGGCTGGAACGCCGCCGTGCGCGCGGGCGTCAGCCGCGAGGAGATGGACGAGTGGGCGCTCGGCTCACACCGCAAGGCGATCCAGGCGATCGACGAGGGTCGTTTCAAGGACGAGATCGTCCCGATCGAGACGCCCTACGGACAGTTCGACACCGACGAGCATCCGCGTCGCGACACCAGCATCGAGAAGCTTGCTGCGCTCAAGCCGCTGCATCCCGAGATCGAGGGCTTCTCCATCACCGCAGGCAACGCCTGCGGCGCCAACGACGGAGCCGCCGTGCTGACCCTGGCCAGCGAGCGGCTCGGGCTTCCCTCGCTCGGCACCGTCAAGGCCTGGGCATCGGTCGGCGTCGATCCCGCCTTCACCGGGCTGGCGCCCGTCGAGGCGATCCCGAAAGCTCTCAAGCGCGCGGGCATTTCGCTCGCCGACGTCGATCTGTTCGAGATCAACGAAGCGTTCGCGGCGATGTGCGTGGCCACCGTCAAACTGCTCGACATCGACCCCGACCGCGTCAACGTCAGCGGAAGCGGCTGCTCACTCGGCCATCCGGTCGCAGCCACCGGCGCGCGCATGCTCGTCACGCTCGTTCACGAATTACGCAGGCGCGGCGGCGGGATCGGGGTCGCCGCGATGTGCGCGGGCGGCGGTATGGGATCGGCCACGGTCATCGAGGTGGCCTGAGCCGCCCGGCGGCGACATCAAGCAGGCGCTCCGTAGACTCCCAGACGATGACCACCTCAAACGATATTGCGGAGCTCATCGAGACGGCACGCAACGGATCGGCCCGCGCGACCGGCCGATTGCTCAGCATTGTCGAGAGTCCCCGGCGCAGCGAACTTCTCGACGCGCTGGGGTCCGTCGAGGTGCCGCGAGTGGTGGGAGTGACCGGGCCGCCGGGTGCGGGAAAATCGACGACGGTCGGTGCGCTCGTCGGCGCGTACCGTGAGCGAGGCGTGCGCGTCGCGGTGCTCGCGGTCGACCCGTCGTCGCCATACAGCGGGGGAGCGCTGCTCGGCGACCGGATCCGCATGGCCGCCCACATCAACGATCCCGACGTGCTGATCCGATCCGTCGCCGCCCGTGGGCATCTCGGTGGGCTGGCCGCGGCGGTGCCCGCGGCGATCCGCGTTCTCGCGGCGCTGTCCTACGGGCTGGTGGTGCTGGAGACCGTCGGGGTCGGACAGTCCGAGATTGAAATCGCCGCGGTCGCCGACCCCACCGTCGTCATCCTCAATCCCGGCGCCGGTGACGCCGTACAAGCGGCCAAGGCCGGCCTGCTGGAAGTCGCCGACATCGTGGTGGTGAACAAGGCCGACCGTGAGGGGGCCGACCAGACCGTGCGCGACCTTCGCGCCGAGAGCAGCGCCCCTGTCCTGAAACTGATTGCCGCACAAGGTGACGGCCTTCCTGAACTCGTCGACGCGATCGATGCGCATCACCGCTCCGACAGCCCGCAACGGCGCGCAGCGCGCGCCAGGACGCAGATCTTGTCGCTCGCGCAGACGCTGCTGCGCACGCATCCGGAGCTGGACCGGCTGGCGGCGGCCGTCGCCGACGGCACCGACGACCCCTACACCGCCGCCGAGCGCCTCTTCGTCGTCGAGCGGGAGCGGCGCTGAGCCTGCTCCGGTAGGTCGAGTAGCCGGCGGGACATCCGAATCAACTGAGCGCGAAGCATTTCGGCGTCGAGATCGGAAACCAGGGGGTGCATCACGGCCACGCTGATCGCGCTAGACAGCACCGCCGCGTGCAGCCGGGCCTCCGGTCCGGCCTGGGTGCCCAGCAGCGCGGCATACAGGCGTTCGATGAACCGTTGGAACGGCTCATGTTCGGCCTGAAGCCGGATGATCACCGGATCGAACTGCAGCACGCTGACGACTCCGCGTCGTTCGACGGCCTGGTCGATCATCCGGTCGAGCAGGATCTCGCGTGACTTGAGGCCGTGGTCGGCCGCCTCGGCAGCTTCGAGCGCGTCCTCGAGATAGCCCATCTCTCGTTCGGTGATCGCGATGACGATCTCTTCCTTCGTCTTGAACTGGCGGTACACCGCCGCCTTGGTGACCCCGATTTCATCGGCGATCATCTGTAGCGAGGTGCCGCTGACCCCGTGTTCGGCGATCAAGGCCAGCGCGGCGTCCAAGACCCTGGTCTGGGCAGCGGTGCGGGTGATCGCACTGAATTTCTGCTCTGCCACGGCCATGTCGTCGAGGGTAGCCCAGCATTGACCGCCTGGTTGCCGATCGGCTACCGTTCGAGTAGCCGATCGGCAACTAACTTGGAGAGCACATGAGACGAACTGATGGCGAGTTGATCATGCTGTGGGCGCTGCCCGCGATGGTGATCATCTGGGCGTCCGCGTTCTTCTTGTTTCCCGGCTTCCTGCATCCGATGTCTCCGACGATGTCCGCGGAGGAGGTCGCAGACTTCTACCGCGACGAGACAGCCCGAATCCGCTACAGCATGATCCTGTTCAACTGGTTCGGGGTCGGTTTGATCCCGACGGTGATCCTGATCGCGATGCAGGTTCGCAAGATGGCGCACCGCACGCCGATCCTGTCCTACTGCCTGATCGCGTGCGCAGGCGGTCCACCGACGCTGTTCCTGATCGCCAACATGTTCTGGCTGTTGGGATCGTTCCGGCCCGAGCGTTCCCCCGATCTGACTCAACTGCTCAACGACCTCGCCTGGGTCACCTTCACCGTGCTGGTGCCCTATCTCATCGCCCAGTGCCTGGTGCTCGCCCTGGCGATCTACTGGGATCGTCGAGACCAACCGGTCTTCCGGCCATGGGTGGCGCACTTCAACCTGCTCATCGCCGCCGCATTGGTGCCCGCGGCATTCGGGGCGGTGACGTTCGAGGGCCCGTTCGCGTGGGACGGCGTGCTGTCGTTCTGGCTCAAGAATATCGCGATCGCCGTCTGGATCGTGGTGATGGGAGTCGTTCTCGCCCAGAACATCCGCCGCCAACGTGCCGAAGCCGCGGTCGCCGCATGAGCGCGTTGGGCGCAGAACCGGTGACGGCGCCCGACCCGCCCAACGATTCACGGTGGGGCAGGCTGGTCTGGAACTTCCGCTATCACCCCAAGCGTGAGCTGTGGTTCGCGTGGTGGGTGATGGTGGTCTTCTACCAGTTGTACGGCGTGCTGTTCTTCCTCGTCACAAGGGTGCAACCGCCGCCGAGCCCCGACTGGGACACGCCGTTGATCGTGCAGTGGTTCGCCGATCGCCATCTCGGTCTGCTCAGCGGGTTCGGCGTCGTGTTCCTGATCTCGGGCATGTGTGCGCCGATGAATGCGCTTCTCGCATACTCGATGTGGCGGATGTCGGTAAGTCGTGTCTTCGCCTACTCGTACCTGATCATGTACTCGCTCGCTGCGCTGCCCGGCATGCTCGTGATGGCGATCGCGATGACCGTCGGCGCGCTCCGGCCGGACCGTGACCCCGAACTGATCGTGTGGATGTATGACTTCGCGTTCCTGTCGTTCAGCGGAACGATGGGTGTCTTCCTGGTCGGCTCGGTGGTCTGGCTGGTGGCGATCCTGCTCGACAAGAACAACGTGTTCCCGAAATGGTTCGCGTATCTGGGGCTGTGCAATGCGCTGACCGAAGTCGTCGTCGCACCGGCCTGGATCTTCCAACGCGGCGCATTCGCGTGGAACGGTGCGATCGCGTGGTGGATCAACATGGTCGTCTTCATCACCTACACCGCGGCGTTCATCATGCTGCTGCGCAAAATGATCGAGCGGGAGGATTTCGGCACGGGACCGCTGCCCGATCTGCCGCCGAAAGACTCAACCGAAGCCACCGAAGCGGTGGAGGCGGCTCGATGACTGACGTCGTTGGCGCCGCGCCGAAACCGCTCGAGGATCAGCCGCAACGGCGAGTGCCCGGCCAGCCCGACATGTGGCTGTTCGTGTTGTTCGAGGCGCTGCTGTTCACCGGCTACTTCTCGGTCTACCTGGCTCTGCGCACGCAGAACGAGGATCTCTTCCTACAGTCCCAAGCCGATCTCGACCTGCGGATCGGAGTCTTCAACACCATTGTCCTGTTGACGAGTTCGTGGGCGATCGCCCGGTGCGTGCAAGCCGCGCGCGGCGGTTCGTACCGTTCGGCGACGACGTACGCCTATGTGACCGTGGGTCTCGGGGTGACGTTCGTGGTGTCGAAGGTGTTCGAGTGGATTCTGGAGATCCGCATGGGGAACACGTTCACCAGCGCCGAGTTCTTCCAGCACTACTTCTTCCTCACGTCGCTGCACTGCATCCACGTGTTGATCGGCTTCATCGTGTTGGGTGTGGTCCTCTACCAGTTGCGCAGCCCGGCGCGACGCTCGCAGGAACTCGTCGAAACGGGGGCAACGTACTGGCACACGGTCGATTTCCTGTGGGTGCTGATTTTCGCAATGCTCTACATCGTGAGGTGACCGGTGAGCAACACCATGAACAAGAGACTCGTCATCGCCTGGGCGATCCTGACCTTGCTGACGCTCGTCTACGTCTGGATGGATGGGGCGGTCGATCAGAACGGCACCCTGAAGGCCAGCACCGTGGTCACCGTCAGCGCGATCGTGATCGCTCTGATCAAGGTGCGCATCATCTTTCGGGAGTTCATGGAGGTACGCCACGCCCCGGACTGGCTGCGCCGCCTCACCGACGGCTGGGTGGTTCTGGTCGCCACCTGCCTGTTGAGCAGCTACTTCATCGGAATGGCGGTAGCCTGAGCGGCACTCGACGCTGAGTGTGCGGTTCGATACGCAACACGCCGCGATGAGCGTATCGGGTCGCACAGTCGAGCACCGGCGGGCGTTCGAACCATGAGCTACACGCGCGCGGAGGCGGCAAGGCCCGCACGGTAGCCGAACACCATTGCGGGGCCGATCGTTCCACCGGCACCGCCGTACGCCTTGCCGGTTGCCCCGGCCATCGCATTGCCCGCAGCGAACAAACCCGGGATCGCCGACCCGTTGACGTGCAGCACCCGGCCGTCGCTGTCGGTGCGAGGGCCGCCCTTGGTGCCCATCGCGCCGATCGACACCGGCACCGCATAGTAGGGCGGCGTGTCGATCGGGCCGAGGGTGCGGCCGGCGGGTGTCGCCGCCTTGTCGTCGCCCCAGTACCCGTCGTAAGCGCTCGAGCCCCGCGCGAAATCCGGATCGCGATCGTGGGCGACGCCGTCGTTCCAGGATTGCAGCGTGCGTGCCAACCCGTCGGGGTCGATGCCGGTCTTCTCGCCGAGCTCCACCAGGTCCTTCGACGGTGAGAACCAGTCGGGGGCAGGGCCATCGGGTTCGATGCCGAGGAATCCGTACTTCTTGAGGTGCAGCGAGTCGAAGACGATCCACGCCGGATCGTTGGCATACCCGAGCTTGGGATCGAGATAGTGGAACGGCCCCGCCATCGAGTTGTACTCGCCGGCCTCGTTCAGGAAGCGCTTACCCGCCCGGTTGACGATGATGCTGCGCGGACGGGTCCTTTCCAGACGGACGCTGCGGCTGCGCGGCTGACCTCCGAACGTGTCTCCGGGAAGTTGCACGATCGGCACCCACCACGCCTCGCCCATGTTGGCCAGGTCGGCGCCGTGCGCCATCGCCATCCGCAGGCCGTCTCCGGTGTTGTTGGGCGGTGAGACGGGTCCGCGCATCGGCCCCCGCAGGTACGCCTCGACCAGCTTGCGGTCCCACTCGAACCCGCCGGTTCCCAGGATCACGCCTCGACGTGCCCGCACGGTGAACTCGTTGCCGTCCTGCGAGATTCGAGCGCCGGTGATGCCGAGGGGGTCGGAGAGCAGTTCGACCGCGCGCGTGTTGGTCCGCGGCGTCACACCGAGGTTCAGCAGCCCCTTCAACAGCCCGGCGACCAGCGCCGTGCCCGCCACGCAGTAGTCGCCGGATTCGTCGTCGACCGAGGCGTGGATGCGCGCACGGGTCTCGGCGTCGATGCCGACGTTGCTGAAATCCGCCGGAAACGACGTGATGCGGTCGCGCCACTCACCGAGCAGGCTCAAGTCGAAAGGCTTCGCGTTGAGCGAACGCCCACCGGAGGGCCGCCCACCGGGCAGCTCGGGCTTGTAGTCGGGGAACCCCTCGGCAACCTCGAAACGCAGATCACTGTGTGCCTCAACGAAATCGAGCATCTCGGGGCCGGTGCGCACGAATGTCTCGACGAGGTCGTCGTCCATGTATCCCAGCGATTGGGCGCGCAGGTAGGCCATCGCGTCATCGACGCTCAGCTCACCCGCGGCGGCCCGGTTGTGCGCGGGTATCCAGATGATCCCACCCGACACCGCCGTCGTGCCACCCACGGTCCCGGCCTTCTCGTAGATTTCCACCGAAGCGCCATTGGCCGCCGCGGCGAGCGCCGAGGTCAGACCGGCCCCGCCGCTACCGAGTACGACCACGTCGACGTCATGATCCCAATCCGTCACGTGCTGCTCCTTCCGGCTGGAGTGACCCTCTAGTTGAGGATCGTGGACAACTCGTCGGCCGCCCTGATGACTGCGTCTCTGCCGCGCGTCAGGACGTCCTCGCGGTGCGAGATGAGGTTGATACATGTCGGCGGCGCGGGTGGCCGTCGGCGCACCGGGACCGCGAGGCCGTAGGTGTCCGGCTCGATCTCGCCGTGGGTGATCACCCACCCCTGCTCCCGCGTCTGCGGCACCAGATCACGCTCGCCGGGGCGCGGCGGCATGCTCGCCAGCAACGCGATTCCGGCGGCGCCGCGGTCCAGCCCATAGCGGCTGCCCTCATGGAAGGACAGTTGATAGAAGACGTTGGTCGGCACGACAACGGCGATCGCGACTTGCTGATCGCCCTCGGCGACGAGAAGCGACACCGTGCTCGAGAGTTCGTCGGCCAGACCCCGCAGGGTCGGCAGGCTCAGCTGGCGAACGTTGTTGTCGAAGGACGCCCCGAGCACCGCCAGCGCCGCGGCCGAGCGGTAGCGGCCGTCCTCGCCCTTGGCCACCAACCGGAACTGCGACAGCGTCGACAACAACCGGTAGGCAATGGTCCGGTGCACACCGATGTCGTCGGCGACCTGCTGGGCGGTCAGGCCGGTGGGGGAGCTGGCCACCAGCTGCAAGGCGGCCAACCCTCTGGCCAGCGTCTGCGAGCCGGGCGCCCCGTTCGGCACGGCGCCGATCGGCTCCGGCCCCGGGCGGGCTCCGCCCTGCTCCACCCGATGTCGGGCTCCGCCCTGCTCCACCCGATGTCGGGCTCCGCCCTGCTCCACCCGATGTCGGGCTCCGCCCTGCTCCACCCGATGTCGGGCTCCGCCCTGCTCCACCCGATGTCGGGCTCCGCCCTCCGAAGGCATGGCGTCCCTTCCTCGACTTCCCTTGACATCTAGCTGCCGTGAGAGTGATGCTCTGACTATAGTGCACGTGGGTGTGCGATAAATGAGCAGAGTGCTTACAAAATACGAGAATTCGATTCTCGCGGTCAAGAGAGGGTAAGCGTGTCTGAATCGGATTCGCTGGTGGCGTCCGCGGCGGCCGATGGGCGTTCGGAGGCAATCGAATTCGAGAGCGTCTGGAGCGATCTGCAGGGCGTCTCGTTCGCTCAGGGCTACCTCGACGCCGCTGGGACCCGTACCCGCTATCTGCACGCCGGTGACACCGACAAGCCGGTGCTCGTTTTCCTGCACGGCTCCGGTGGGCATGCGGAGGCCTACGTGCGCAACCTGCAGGCGCACGCCGAGCACTTCTCGGTCTGGTCGATCGACATGCTCGGCCACGGCTACACCGACAAACCCGGCCATCCGCTGGAAGTGGGCCACTACGTCGACCATCTGATGGCGTTCCTCGACGCCGTCGGGACCGACCGCGCCCACATCAGCGGTGAGTCGCTCGGTGGTTGGGTCGCGGCGCGATTCGCGGTCGACCACCCCGACCGATTGGACCGACTGGTGCTCAACACCGCGGGCGGCTCGCAGGCCGATCCCGAGGTGATGAAGCGGATCATCACGCTGTCCATGGCCGCCGCCGAGAACCCGACGTGGGAGACGGTGCAGGCCCGCATCAAGTGGCTGATGGCCGACAAGACCAAGGATTACGACGACATCGTCGCGAGCAGGCAGCGGGTGTACCGGCAGCCGGGGTTCGTCGCGGCGATGCGCGACATCATGGCGCTGCAGGACCCGGAGATCCGCGCACGCAACCTCCTCGGGCCCGACGAGTACGGATCGATCACTGCGCCGACCCTGGTGGTGTGGACCAGTGACGACCCCACGGCCGACGTGACCGAGGGGCGACGCATCGCCTCGATGATCCCGGGCGCCCGCTTCGAGGTGATGCCCGGATGCGGCCACTGGCCCCAGTACGAGGATCCCAAGACGTTCAACCGCCTGCACCTGGACTTCCTTTTGGGGCGGCTATGACGACGACCGACGTCGACGTCGTCATCGTCGGGGCAGGCCCGTCGGGTCTGACGCTGGCCAACATCCTTGGGCTGCACCGGGTCCGGACGCTGGTGGTCGAGGAACGCGACACGCTCATCGATTACCCCCGCGGCGTCGGTCTCGACGACGAGGCGCTGCGGACGTTCCAGTCGATCGGCCTGGTCGACCGGGTTCTGCCGCACACCGTGCCGAACCAGATCCTGCGGTTCTTCGACGCCAACCGAAGGCTGCTCGCCGAGATGGCACCGCCCGACGCCCGGTTCGGCTGGCCCAAACGCAACGGCTTCGTGCAACCGAAGGTCGATGCCGAATTGTTCGGCGGCCTGGACCGATTCGACAATGTGGAGGTCCGGTTCGGGTGTCGGATGGAGTCCTGCGTCGAGACCGACGACGCGGTGACGGTACAGTTCGGCGGCGACAAGCCGTCGGTCACGGCTCGTTACGTGGTCGGCTGCGACGGCGGCCGCAGCGCCACTCGCCGGCTGATGGGCGTGTCGTTCGACGGCACCACGTCGTCGACCCGCTGGCTGGTGGTCGACGTCGCCAACGACCCACTCGGCCATCCCAATAGTGAGGTCGGCGCCGACCCGGCGCGCCCCTATGTGTCGATCTCGATCGCCCACGGCATCCGCCGCTTCGAATTCCTGATCCATCCTCACGAGACCGACGCAGAAGCCGACGATCCGGCGTTCGTCAGAAGAATGCTGGCGCAACGAGTCCCGTATCCCGAGCAGGTCGACATGATCCGGCACCGGGTCTACACGCACCATTCCCGCATCGCCGGTTCATTCCGCAAGGGCCGGATGCTTCTGGCCGGTGATGCCGCGCACTTGATGCCGGTCTGGCAGGGGCAGGGATACAACAGCGGTATCCGGGACGCGGCCAACCTCGGCTGGAAACTCGCTACGGTGGTGACCGGGCAGGCCGACGACGCCCTGCTGGACACCTACGACGTCGAGCGTCGCAAACACGCCCGCGCGATGATCGACCTGTCCACCATGGTCGGCCGCGTGATATCGCCGACCAACCGCAGGGTCGCCGCGTTGCGGGACCGGATCATTCACGCCGCTTCCGTGGTTCCCTCGCTGAAGCGCTACATCCTCGAGATGCGTTTCAAGCCGATGCCGCGCTATCAACAGGGCGCCGTGTTCCATTCCGCACCGGGTGCCGGTGCGGCAGGGGCGGTCTCGCCGACGGGCACGCTGTTCATCCAGCCGCGCGTCGACACCCGCACTGAGCAGAACGCGTTGCTTGACGACGTGCTCGGGCCGGGATTCGCGGTGCTGTGCTGGAGTAACAACCTGCGAGCGATCCTGGGCGACAACGCGTTCAACCGATGGAAGGCGTTGGGTGCGGAGTTCATCGAGGCGCGTCCGATGACTCAGCTGCACTGGCCGGGTCACGACGACGACGATGTGGTGGTGATCGGTGACAGGACCGGTGCGCTCAAGGCGTGGTTCGACACCTACACCGACTCGGTGTTGTTCCTGCGGCCCGACCGCTGCATCGCCGGCGCCTGCATCGCCCAGCGCGCCGCCGAACTGAGCGAATCTCTTTTCGACGTTCTGTGTCTGACCCAGGGAGGAGGCACCGGTTCTCATGGGCACACTGGCCCTGTGCTGCATGTCGCACAGCCCGCTACTGAACCTTCCGGGACCGTCACGGGATCTCCTTGACGACATCGAGACGGCGATATCGGGTGCACGCCGGTTCGTCGCCGACTACGACCCCGAGCTCGTCGTCATATTCTCCCCGGACCACTACAACGGGTTCTTCTACCGGACGATGCCGCCGTTCTGCATCGGCACGGCCGCCCAGGGTGTCGGTGACTACGGCTCGCACGCAGGCCCGTTGAACGTGCCCGAAGACGTCGCGACCGACTGTGCCCGAGCGGTTCTGGAGTCGGGAATCGACGTCGCCATCTCGGCGAGCATGGACGTCGATCACGGAACGGTCCAACCGTTGCAGAACCTGTTCGGAGATGCGACGTCGGTGCCGACGATCCCCGTGTTCATCAACTCGGTGGCCACCCCGCTCGGGCCGGTGCGCCGGGTGCGGGCGCTCGGCGCGGCGCTCGGCACCTTCCTCGCGACCCTCGACCAACGTGTCCTCGTCGTGGGCTCCGGTGGGCTGTCGCACGATCCGCCGGTGCCCACGTTGGCGACCGCGCCGCCCACCGCACTGGAACGGATCGTGCACGGTGCGCCCATGACAGCGGAGCAGCGGCAGGCCCGCCAGGTCGCGGTGATGGACGCCGCGCAGGCGTTCGCGCACGGCGAGAGCCCGTTGCAGCCGCTCAACCCGGAGTGGGACGCGGCTTTCCTCGAGCTGATCGACAACAACCGGCTCGCCGAGGTGGACGGCTGGTCCAACGAGTCGATCGAGCGCGAGGCCGGCCATTCGGCACACGAAGTACGCACGTGGATCGCGGCTTTCGCCGCTCTTGCCGCCCACGGCCCGTACCGCACCGAACAGCGGTTCTACCGGGCGGCACCGGAGTTGATCGCAGGGTTCGCGATCAGGACGGCGGTTCTGGATGTCTGACAACAAGTTCGACCACACCGTCGACGTGCTTGTCGTCGGGTCAGGTGGCGGCGGAATGACCGCGGCGCTGGCCGCTGACGCGTTCGGTCTTGACACGCTCATCGTCGAGAAGTCGGCGCACTTCGGCGGGTCCACCGCGTTGTCCGGCGGCGGCATCTGGGTGCCCGGCGCACCGTCACAGCGCAAGGCGGGTTACGTGCCGGATCCCGACGGCGTCGTGGAGTACCTACGCCAGATCACCGGAGGACTGGTCAGCGACGCGCGTCTGCGCCAGTACGTCGATGCCGCTCCGGAGATGATGGAGTTCCTCGAAAAGCGCAGCCCGTGGTTCGAATTCGTGTGGAAGCCGGGCTACGCGGACTACTACCCGGAGCTGCCGGGCGGGTCGGCACAGGGCAGCACGATCAATGTGCCCGCCATCGACCTGCGCAAGCTGGGCGACGCGGAGCAGCATCTGCTGCAGCCACTCGCGCTGGCGCCGAAGGGAATCTGGTTCGCGCCCAAGGACCTTCGGTTGTTCTACCAGGTTCGCCAGAACTGGCGCGGCAAGGCCGTTCTCGTCAAGTTGATCTGGCGGATGTTCCGGGCCCGGGTTCTCGGTGACCGGATGGCGGCCATCGGCCAGTCGCTGGCCGCCCGCATGCGGCTGGCGCTCAAGCAGCACGACGTCCCGCTGTGGCTGAACGCGCCGATGAGCGAACTGATCACCGACGTCGACGGAGCGGTGATCGGGGCGGTGGTGGAGCGTGACGGTCGTCAGCAGCGCATCGGAGCCCGGCACGGCGTGATCCTGGCCGCGGGTGGATTCGACCACGACATGGAGTGGCGCCGCCAGCACCTGCCGCTGCTCGAAAAGGATTGGAGCTTCGGCAATCCGGCGTCCATGGGCGACGCCATCCGGGCGGGGGAGAAGGTGGGCGGCTCGACCGATCTGCTCGACGAGGCTTGGTGGTTTCCCGCGATCTGCTGGCCCGACGGACGGCTGCAGTTCATGCTCAATGAGCGCATGATGCCGTCGCAGTTCGTGGTCAACGGCGAGGGTAAGCGATTCATCAACGAGGCCGCCCCCTACATGGACTTCGCGCACGCGATGATCGAGGGACAGAACAGCGGGGTCACACACATTCCGTGCTGGCTGATCACCGACATCCGGTCGTTTCACCGGTACGTGGTCGCCGGGCACCTGCCGATCCCCAAGATTCCATTCGCGCCGGTGCCGACCGGCTGGAAGGTGCCCAAGGCGTGGCTGGAATCCGGTGTGGTGCATGAGGGAAGCAGCTTCGAGGAACTCGCGGCCAAGATCGGTGTTCCGCCGGCACAACTGCGCCAGACCGCCGAGCGGTTCAACGAACTGGCGCGCAACGGCCACGACGACGACTTCAACCGCGGGGACTCGGCCTACGACAACTACTACGGTGACCCCACCCTGCCGAACCCGAACCTGCACCCGCTGGGCAAGCCGCCCTACTACGCGTTCCAAATCATCCTGGGCGACCTGGGCACCTCCGGAGGTCTGCGCACCGACGAGTTCGCCAGGGTGCTGCGCGCCGACGACCGCGTCATCGAGGGCCTCTACGCGGTCGGCAACACGTCGGCCGCGGTGATGGGCCGCAGTTACGCGGGCGCCGGTGCCACCATCGGCCCGGCGATGACCTTCGGCTATGTCGCGGCCAAGCACATCGCCGAGCAGCTGTCCGGCTCTGGAGTTCAGACCGGAACTAGTACCGATTCGACACTCGATACACATCGGAAGGTAACGAAATGAAGATCTCGCTGTTCTACGAGTTTCCACTGCCGCGGCCGTGGAGCGAAGACGACGAGCACAAGCTTTTTCAGGACGGTCTCGACGAGGTGGAACTCGCCGACAAGGCCGGCTTCTCCACAGTGTGGCTGACCGAGCACCACTTCCTGGAGGAGTACTGCCACTCCACCGCGCCCGAGATCTTTCTGTCCGCAGCGAGCCAGCGAACCCAGAACATCCGCCTGGGCTTCGGCATCATGCACCTGCCGCCGGTCGTCAACCACCCCGCACGTGTCGCCGAACGGGTCGCGACACTCGACCTGATCTCCAACGGGCGCGTGGAGTTCGGCACCGGCGAGTCGTCGTCGGTCGGTGAACTGGGCGGGTTCGGTGTCGACCCCGCCGACAAGCGCGCGATGTGGGAAGAGGCGCTGGAGGTTTCGATCCGCTGTATGACCGAGGAGCCGTTCACCGGTTTCAAGGGAGAGCACATCGAGATGCCCCCGCGCAACGTCGTGCCCAAACCGCTGCAGAAGCCGCATCCGCCCGTCTGGGTGGCGTGCACGAGGCCCGCGTCGGTGGCCATGGCGGCCCAGAAAGGCCTCGGTGCACTGAGTTTCGCCTACACGGGCCCGGGACCGCTGACCGAGCGGGTGAACGGCTACTACAAGGAGTTCGAGGAGAACGGCGCGCCGGTCACCCCGCAGATGAACCCGAACATCCTCGCCATCGGCGGTGACTTGTCGATGATGGTGGCCCCCACCGACGAACAGGCGATCGAACGACTCGGCAAGGGCGGCGGCTTCTTCGCGTTCGGCATCATGCACTACTACATGACCGGGATGCACACACCGGGCCGGACCGGGGTGTGGAAGCGGCACCTCGAGGAGATCGAGAAGGACCCCAGCATCGTCTATGGACCCGACCGCGGTCCGATCGGAAGCCCGGACACGGTGCGCAACTTCCTGCGCGGCTACGAGGAAAGCGGTGTCGACGAACTGATCCTTTTGCTCACCCCGCGCAGGCACGAAGAGACGATGGAGTCCATCGAGTTGATGGGCAAGGAGGTGCTGCCCGAGTTCATCGAACGCGACGAGAAGGCGCAGGCGGAGAAGGCCAAACGACTCGAGCCGATCATCGAGAAGGTCGAAGCGCGGCGGCAACCGTCGCAGGCACCCGTCTTCGACGAGAGCTATGCGTTCGGCGGACTGCCCACCGGCCGCCAGAACTACACGGCCAACGAGGTGTCGCTGGCGATGGACGAGATGAACGCCGGCATCGAGGCGGCGGCGGCCAAACTCAAGTCAGGAGAAGGGTGGGCGAGCCGCAACCCAGAAGCGGACGCCAAGAGCGCGCAGTGACGAACGCCGGCCAGAGATGAGCCATGGGCCGAACTGACGAACTGTGGCGCTATGACGGGCGTCGTGTGGTCGTCACCGGATGCGCCTCGGGCATCGGTGCCCACGTCGCCCGTCAGGTCGCCGACCTCGGCGCCGAGGTGATCGGACTCGACATCAAACCGCCGACCGAGCGTGTCGGCGAGTTCGTCGAACTCGATCTGTCGGATCAGGGCTCGATCGACCGGGCGGCCGACGCCGTCGGCGACTCGGTCGACGCGCTGTTCAACGTCGCCGGGGTGTCGTCGGGGATCAAGGACCCACTGCGGGTCGTGACGATCAATTTCCTGGGCACCCGGCGGTTTACCGAGGCGCTGGTGCCCCGGATGCGCGCTGGATCGGCGATCGCGAACGTGTCGTCGCTGGCGGCGTCGGCGTACCGGGACAACGCGCCGGTCACCGCCGGCCTGGTCGACACGGACTCGGTCGAGGCGGGCATCGAGTGGTGTCGACGCCATCCCGAGGCGCTGGCCGACGGCGGCGGTTACCGGTTGTCCAAGGAGGCCATCATCCTCTACGGCATGGCACAGGTGAGCGCGTTGGGCGCCAGGGGGATTCGCATCAACTGCACCGCGCCCGGGGTGACCGACACGCCGATCCTCGACCAGTTGCGCAGCGCGTACGGGCAGGAGTTTCTCGACTCCTTCCGGACCCCGCTGGGCCGGGCCGCCGAACCGCAGGAGCAGGCCAGCGTGCTGACCTTCCTCAACAGCAGGGCGGCCAGTTATCTCACCGGCCAGGTGATCTGGGTGGACGGAGGCACCACGGGGGAGACGGACCTCGCGGGATCGGTACGGCGGCGTTGACGTGAAAGTCGGCACAGTGAAAGGTAATCCATGGCCAGCATGAGCGAGTTCCGCCGCGTCGCCGACGACGTGCGCAATTGGGGCCGCTGGGGCGACGACGACGAGCTGGGCACGCTGAACCTCATCACGCCCGAGAAGGTGGCCGAAGCGGCCGCGCTCGTAAAGAAAGGGACCGTGATCCCGCTCGGAGGCGACTTCGGCTCGAACGGCCCGCAGGGCGCGTTCCAATTCCGGCCGAACCCCACCCATGTGATGACGGTGGACGGCGGCGACGCGAACACCCTGGCGCGGTACGGTCCCCAGTGGCTGCGGAACTCAGTGGCTCACCAGGTCAGCGAGTTCTTCGTGGACAACCCGTTTCGCTTCAACGACGACATGATCGTGATGCCGCTGCAGGCGGCCACGCAGTGGGACGCCATCTCCCACGTCTACTACGATGACAAGCTCTACAACGGCTTTCCCGCGGACTCGGTGACCAGCTTCGGGGCCGTCCATCTGGGCATTGAGAAGGTCGACGTCAAGGGCATCACCTCCCGAGGAGTGCTGCTCGACGCGGTCCGGCACCGCGGCGCCGACGTCTTCCTCGAACCCGGAAACCCTGTCACACCAGCAGAACTCGATGATATCGCCAAGGCCCAGAACGTGACGATCACGCCGGGGGACATCGTCGTCGTACACACCGGGTGGTGGACGAGGTTCCTGTCTACCGGTGACGGCTCCGAACCAGGATCCGGTCTGGACTGGACCTGCGCATCGTGGCTGCACGACCATGACGTCGCCGCGGTCGCCGCCGACAACCTCATGGTCGAGGACCCCGATCCGGCCAACGGAGTCGAGGGCACGTTTCTGCCCATGCACATGGTCTGCCTGCGCGACATGGGCCTCATGTTCGGCGAGTACTGGGATCTCACCGGCCTGGCGGCCGACTGCGCCGCCGACGGTGTCTACGAGTTCCAGTTGATCGCACCGCCTTTGAAAGTCGTTGGCGCGGTGGGCGCACCCGTCAGCCCGATCGCAATCAAGTAGTGGGTGAGGATATGACTGCAAGCACCAGAACCGGCGGTGCGCCGTTCGTCGTGGGACTCGGCGGCACGCTTCGGGCGAATTCGTCGACCGAGCGCGCGTTGCGTTACTGCCTCGCGGCGGTCGAGCAGCAGGGTGGGCGGACGCGGCTGTTCGCGGGACCCGACCTGGATTTGCCGATGTATGCCCCGCACTCGCTGGAACGCACGCCCCAGGCTCTCGAACTGGTCAGTGCGCTGCGCGATGCGGACGCCGTGGTCGTCGGCTCACCCGGTTACCACGGGGCGATCTCTGGATTGGTCAAGAACGCGCTCGACTACATCGAGGATCTGCGGGAGGACCCGCGCGTCTATCTGGACAACACGCCGTGGGGCTGCATCAGTTGCGCCTACGGCTGGCAGGCTGCGGTCAATACACTCGGGCAGTTGAGGTCCATCGGGCACGCGCTGCGCGCGTGGCCGACTCCGCTGGGCGTGGCGATCAACTCCGCCGACCAGATCTGGGACGAGGCAGGGGAGTTGATCCACGACGCCACCCAGAACCAACTGGACATGCTCGCCACCCAAGTGCTGTTCTTCGCCAAGGCCGCCCGGGAGACCGCGTGACCGAGCTCCAACGCAAATCGGTTCTGGTCGACGGGCTGGTGACCGGTTATCTCGAAGCAGGACAAGGCGATCCGGTCGTCCTGCTGCACGGTGGGGAGTTCGGCGCCGGCGCCGAGATCGGCTGGGAGCACAACATCGCCGCGCTCGCCACGCGCTATCGCGTGCTCGCGCTCGACATGCTCGGGTTCGGCGAATCGGCGAAGGTCATCGACTTCAACGACGGCCGCGGTATGCGGATTCGGCACATCGCACGGTTCTGCGAAGTCCTCGGGGTGGAATCCGCGCATTTCATCGGCAACTCGATGGGGGCCGTGAACATGTTCGTCGACGCCACCTCCGAAGCGCCGGTGCTGCCTGCCCGCAGCCTGGTGACCATCTGCGGAGGCGGCGAGATCCAGCGCAACGAGCATTCGGCCGCGTTGTACGACTATGACGCCACGTTCGCGGGGATGCGCCGGATCGTCACGGCGCTCTTCTACGACGCCTCCTACCCCGCCGACGAGGAATACGTCCAGCGCCGCTACGAAGCCAGCATCGCGCCGGGCGCGTGGGAGGCGTTGGCGGCGGCGCGGTTTCGGCGTCCGGGCCTTGAGGCCCCACCGCTGCCGTCGAGTGTCCGCGCCTACGAGCGCATCACCGTGCCGACACTTGTGGTCGAGGGCGGCGGTGACAAACTGCTACCCCGCGGGTGGGCGGGCGAGATCGCGGGCCAGATCCGCGGTGGCCGGTCCGCGGTGATCGATGCGGCCGGGCACTGCCCGCAGATCGAACAACCCGACGCGGTCAATGAACTATTGCTCGGCTTCCTGGCCGACTCACACGAAGGGGCGGCATGACCGGCGAACTCGAGGGCAAGGTCGCGGTCGTCACCGGCGGATCTTCCGGACTTGGTGAAGGGTTGGTGCGGCGGTTCTGCGCCGAGGGGGCCAAGGTCGTCGTCGGCGACGTCGACCGCGAGGGCGGCGCTCAACTCGTCGCCGACCTCGGTGACGCCGTCCGCTTCGTCGAGACCGACGTGGCCCAGGTCGAGCAGGTGACCCGATTGGTTTCCACGGCGGTCGAGGAGTTCGGTGGCCTGCACGTGATGGTCAACAACGCGGGCGTGTCGGGAAAGATGTTCCCCAAGTTCCTCGACGACGACCTGGCCGACTTTCATCAGGTGATGGCCATCAACGTGCTGGCCGTCATGGCCGGTACGCGCGACGCCGCCCGACACATGTCCAAACACGGCGGCGGGTCGATCATCAACCTGACGTCGATCGGCGGCATCCAGGCCGGCGGTGGCGTGATGACGTACCGGGCGTCGAAAGCCGCCGTCATCCAGTTCACCAAGTCTGCGGCCATCGATCTGGCCCACTACGAGGTTCGCGTCAACGCGCTCGCCCCGGGCAACATCCGGACCGCGATCGTGCGCAAATCGGCGACGGGAGAGGACCTCGAGCGCCTCGAGGCGTTCGAGGCCAAAATCCGCGAACAGATGCGCAACGACCGCCCGTTGAAGCGGGAGGGCACCGTCGACGACGTCGCCGAGGCCGCGCTGTACCTCGCCGGGGACCGTTCCCGGTATGTCACCGGAACGATCCTTCCCATCGACGGCGGCACCAGTGCGGGGAAGGTGATCGTCCGCAAGTCGAAGCCATGACGACTTTAAATCAGTCGCTTGACTTAAGCGCTTGGGAGCGGTTGACTGTGACGGTGACCACTGCCAGAAGCGTGCGCACCGAACGGGCGAGCACCACACGCGAAGCGATCCTGGCCGCCGCCGAGCGGCTGTTCGCCGAGCACGGTGTCTATGCGGTATCCAACCGGCAGGTCAGCGAGGCAGCAGGCCAGGGCAACAACGCCGCGGTCGGCTACCACTTCGGCACGAAGGCCGACCTGGTGCGGGCCATCGAGCAGAAGCACCGCGTCTCGACCGAGCGTCTGCTGTCGCGGATGGTCGCCGAGATCGGCGACTCGACCGAACTTCGTGACTGGGTTGCCTGCCTGGTGCGCTCGCTGACCGAGCACCTGGCACAGATCGGGACCCCGACGTGGTACGCGCGCTTCGCCGCGCAGGCGCTGGCCGACCCCGAGTACCACAAGATCGTTGTCAAGGGTGCTCTGGAGTCGCCGTCGGTGAAACGCGTCGTCGACGGCATCACCCGCTGCCTGCCGGACCTACCGCCTGCGGTGGTCACCGAGCGAAACATCATGGCTCGCAATCTGATGATGCACACCTGCGCCGATTTCGAACGTGCCTTCGCCGAGGGGGCCGACATGCCGCGGACGACCTGGAGTTCCGCGGCGTCCGGGCTCATCGACGCGATCGTCGGGCTGTGGCAGGCACCGATCACGGAGCGCCCGGCATCATGAAACTGACTGTCGACCAAGACAAGTGTGTGTCATCGGGTCAGTGCGTGCTCAACGCAAGCGACATCTTCGACCAGCGCGACGACGACGGCGTCGTGGTCCTGCTGAACGACAGCCCGGCGGACGACCAGGCCGACGACGCCCGCAAGGCGGCGGCGGCATGCCCCGCACTCGCCATCCACATCGAGGAATGAGATCCACCATATGTCTGAAACCTTGACCGGAACGCCCGACGTGTCCTCGGATGTCCCCGAATACCCGATGGAGCGCGACGCTCGGTGCCCGTTCGCCCCACCGCCGCAGATGCTCGAAATGGGTGAGGCCAAACCGCTTTCGCGGGTGCGGATCTGGAACGGCACCACGCCGTGGCTGATCACCGGGCACGCGGTGGCGCGCGAGCTGTTCGCCGATTCCCGGGTCAGTGTCGACGACCGCATCGAGGGCTTTCCGCACTGGAACGAGCACATGCTGTCCACGGTGTACAAGCGGCCGCGTTCGGTGTTCACCTCCGACGCCGAGGAGCACACCCGGTTTCGCCGGATGCTGTCCAAGCCCTTCACCTTCAAACGGGTCGAGGGGCTGCGGCCCGCCATTCAAGAGGTGACCGACGAGTGCATCGACAACATCCTCGCCGGTCCGCAACCCGCCGACATCGTCGCCCAACTGGCGCTGCCGGTGCCCACCCGGGTCATCAGCGAAATGCTCGGTGTGCCATACGAAGACCATGAGTTCTTCCAGCACCACGCCAATGTCGGCCTCGCGCGCTACGCCTCCGCCGAGGACGGCCAGAAGGGCGCCATGAGCCTGGCCAAGTACCTCAGCGATCTGGTCAAGGCCAAAATGGAGAACCCGTCGGAAGACGCCGTTTCCGACCTCGCCGAGCGGGTGAACGCCGGGGAGATCACCGTCAAAGAGGCCGCACAGCTGGGCACCGGCCTGCTCATCGCCGGTCACGAGACCACCGCCAACATGATCGGCATCGGGGTGCTGGCGCTGCTCGAAAACCCCGAACAAGCCGCGCTGCTACGGGATTCGGACGATCCGAAGTTCATCGCCAACGCGGTCGAAGAGCTGATGCGCTACCTGTCGATCATCCAGAACGGCCAGCGTCGGGTCGCGATCGAAGACATCGAGATCGCCGGTGAGACCATCCGTGCCGGCGAGGGCATCATCCTCGACCTGGCACCCGCCAACTGGGATGCCGCCGCTTATCCCGAACCCGACAAGCTCGACCTCGGCCGCGATGCCGGCCAGCAACTCGGCTTCGGCTACGGCAGGCATCAGTGCGTCGGCCAGCAGCTCGCTCGTGCCGAGCTGCAGATCGTGTTCCACACGTTGCTGCGGCGCATACCGACGCTGAAGCTGGCCGTGCCGTTCGAGGACGTGCCCTTCAAGCACGACCGACTCGCGTACGGCGTCTACGAACTTCCGGTGACCTGGTAGTCAGGTCCATTCTTCAGCCCGATTGGAGTGTCAACGATGTCAGCACCAACAACTCCCGCCCTTTATCCGCCTGAGGGTTTCGGCGCGCCCAAGCACCGCAAGGGCCATGCCACCGGCGACTTCGGTCTTCCCCAGGGCACCGAGATCTTCTCGGCGGACAACCACATCTCGGTGGCCGAGGACATCTTCTACGACCGCTTCCCCGAGGAGCTCAAGGGCGCCGCGCCGCGCATCTGGTACGAGGACGGCGCCTACATGGTCGGCATGAAGGGCAAGGCCTGGACCGGCGGCGACTTCGGGCGGGTGCTGATGCAGTACGACGACCTCGCCGGAGCGGCGTCGAACAACATCGAGGCCCGCGTCCGTGAGCTCAAAGAGGACGGCATCGACAAGGAACTGGCCTTCCCCAACGCGGTGCTGGCGTTGTTCCACTATCCGGACAAGGCGCTGCGCGAGCGTGTCTTCCGGATCTACAACGAGCACATCGCCGATCTGCAGGAGCGCAGCAACGGACACTTCTACGGTGTCGGCCTGATCAACTGGTGGGACCCGAAGGGCACCAGGAGCACGTTGGAGGAGCTGAAGTCACTGGGCCTGCGGACGTTCCTGCTGCCCCTCAACCCCGGCAAGGACGACGACGGCAACATCTACGACTACGGCAGCACCGATATGGACGCGGTGTGGGACGAGATCGAGGCCGCCGGCGTGCCGGTCAGTCACCACATCGGTGAGACGCCACCCAAGACGCCGTGCCAGCACAACAGCGTCGTCGTCGGCATGATGGTCAACGTCGACTCGTTCCGCGAGCAGTTCGCCAAGTACGTGTTCTCCGGCATCCTCGACCGCCACCCGGCATTGAAGATCGGGTGGTTCGAAGGTGGTATCGCCTGGGTGCCAACGGCTCTGCAGGACGCCGAGCACATGCTTGCGTCGTACCGACACATGTTCAACCACCAGCTCGAGCATCCCGTGCGCCACTACTGGGACAACCACATGTGCGCGTCGTTCATGGTCGACCCGCTCGGCTTGGAGCTCATCGACAAGATCGGCGTCGACAACGTGATGTGGTCGTCGGACTATCCGCACAACGAGTCCACGTTCGGATACTCGGAGAAATCGCTGAAGACGGTCGTCGATGCGGTCGGACCCGAGAACGCCGTGAAGATCGTCAGCACCAACATCAAGAACTTCCTGGGGATTTCGTGACCACATTCGCACCACAGTCAGCGTCGATCGACATTCCGGACCTTCCCGACCTCGCCCGGATGTACCGGGAATGCGGGGCGCGACTGCGTGATTCGATGATGGACAAGGGTGTCGACGCACTGGTCCTGCTCGGCAACGGCAACGTCGTGTATGCGACCGGTATCAGCTGGCCGCTGCTCGACGCCGGGCTCTCACACGTGGAACGTCCGGTGGCGATCGTGCTCGCCGACGACCCACACCCGCACCTGTTCATGCCGCTGCGGGAGGGGTCCTCGTCGCAGTGCGAAGTGCCCGACGACCATGTGCACGGCCCGCTCTACCTCGAATTCGACGAGGGCGTCGAACAATTCGCGAAGGTGCTGGCCGACCTGGTTCCCGCTGGCGGCAAGATCGCGGTCGACGAGCTGACCGGCGCCATGCGCCGCGCATCCGCAGCGCTGTTCCCTTCGGGTCCGCCGTCGGACGCCGCGCAGGTCGTAGGGCCTGCCAAGCTGGTCAAGACGCCCGACCAGATCTCATGCGTCCGCCATGCCTGCCGTATCACCGAAGAGGCGATGGTCGACGTGCAGAAGGCGCTGGCCCCCGGTGTGCGGCAGGTCGACCTCTCGGCGGCGTTCGTGCGCCGTGCGTTCGAACTCGGCGCGACCGCCAACATGCTCGAGGCCATCTGGCAGGTGATGCCGACGACGAAGACCAGCGGTTCGGTGTGGACCACCACCGGAGACCTGGCGCTGCCGCTGTTGACCACCGAACGCGAACTCGAACGCGGTGACGTGTTGTGGACCGACGTCAGCATCACCTACAACGGGTACTGCTCGGACTTCGGGCGCACCTGGCTGGTCGGCGACGAGCCGAATGACCGCCAGCACGCGCAGTTCGAGAAGTGGCGGGAGATCCTGTCTGCCGTGCTGTCGGTCACCAAGGCCGGCGCGACGAGTGGTGACCTGGCCCGCGCGGGCATCGCCGCCAACGGTGGCACCAAGCCGTGGCTGCCACACTTCTACCTCGGGCACGGCATCGGCACCAACGCCGCCGAAATGCCCATGATCGGAACGGATCTGGGCGAGGAGTTCGACGACAATTTCGTGTTCCCTGCCGGGATGTTGCTGGTGCTCGAACCCGTGGTGTGGGAGGACGGCACCGGTGGCTACCGGAGCGAGGAGATCGTGGTCATCACCGACGACGGATACCAGTCCATCACCGATTACCCCTACGCCCCCTACGGACGGAACTGAATGGCACTCCAGATTCTCCCTGACGCAGCCGATCTGCGACGGGGCCGCCGCGAGCGCGCGCTGGCCCAGATGGAGGAACGCGACATCGACATCCTGGTGCTGGGGCGGCAGGCCAACGTGCGCTACGTGACCGGCGCCCCGCAGCTGTGGGTGGCGGGTACCCGGCCGTTCGGACCAATCTGCGAGGTCGTCCGCTCGACCGGTGAGATCCACCTCAACAGCACCTGGGACGAGGGCATCCCCGACGAGATTCCCCACGACCACCTGTACGGGCTGGCGTGGAACCCGATGACGCTCGTTGACGTGCTCAAGGCGCTGCCCGGGGCCGCCACCGCCAAACGGGTGGGAACCGATTCGCTGACACCGACATTCGCGCAGCTGCTGCCGATGGCGTTCCCCGACGCCGAAATCGTCGACGCCGAACCGGCGCTGCGGGCCGCGCGCCGGATCAAGACCGCCGACGAGATCGCGGTGCTCCGCGGTGCGCTGAGTGTGGCCGAGGCGGCGCTCGACGCCGCGCGCGCCGAGTTGGCGGCCGGGACGACCGAGAAGTCGCTGACCGGTGCGCTGATGGAGGCGATGGCCGCCGGTGGGGTCACCACGCCCGCCACTCAGGACGGAGCCTGGGTGACCAGCAAGGAACACCCGTGGCGGCGCGCTCGCACCGACGGCCGTATCGAGGACGGCGACCTGGTGGCGTTCTCTGCCGGTGCGCTGGCCGACGGCTACGTCGGCGAAGTCGGCCGCACATGGCCGGTCGGAGAGGTCGAGGGGTCTGCGGTCCCACAGCTTTACGATCGCTGGAACCGTCTGTGGGACAGTCTTTTGGACGCCTGTCAGCCGGGTCGTCCCGCGAGTGGCCTGCTCGCCGCCTACGAGGCGGCCGGTGAGCCGCTGCCCGCGATGCCCGTCGCCCACGGCCTCGGTCTGGGCTACGACTCGCCCGTCGTCACCCCGGCCCTGCGGGCCACCATCGCCGACGAACTGCTCGAACCCGGCATGGTGCTCGCGGTCAGCGGCTACGTCTGGCAGCAGGGCGTGGGCGCGGTCTTCACCCGCGACGCCGTGCACGTCACCGCCGACGGGGCCGAGGTGCTGACCTCCAGCCCGCTCTGGAGTGGTGCGGGCGTCGGAATCGGTTGACGCGACATGTCGGAACCCGGGAGTCGGCCCGCCCCTGAGGAAATCGTCCTCTACGAGAAGGACCCGGCGACCAAGATCGCGACGATCACGTTCAACCGGCCCGAATACCTGAACGCACCGACGTCGGCTGCACGGTTGCGGTACGCCGACCTTCTGCGTGGCGCCACCGTCGATGACGACGTGAAGGTTGTCGTGATCCGCGGTGTCGGCGAGAATCTCGGCAGCGGCGCGGATCTGCCGGAGTTCATGGCGGGTGACGACGACGCGCGGCTGGCCGAGCTGCGGGTGGACGATCCGAACGTCACCTATCCACCAAAGGGATCGTTCCGGCACGGCGCAACGATGGGGCAGTGGTACGCCAACGTCGCGGCGGGCAACCGGGCGTTGCAGGAACTCAAGAAGATCAGCATCGTCGAGGCCAAGGGGTACTGCTACGGCTGGCACTTCTACCAGTGCGCGGACGCGGACCTGGTGATCTCCAGCGACGACGCGCTGTTCGGCCATCCGTCGTTCCGGTACTTCGGCTGGGGCCCGCGGATGTGGACCTGGGTGATGACCATGGGGCTGCGACCGTTCCAGGAGATGGTTTATACCGGTCGCCCGTTCACCGCAGACGAGATGAAGGAGTGCAACTTCCTCAACAAGGTGGTTCCGCGCGACCAGCTCGAGGCCGAGGTCGCGAAGTACGCCCACGCGTGTGCACGGAACCGACCGGTGGACAGTGTGTTTCAGCAAAAGATGTTCTTCGAGGTGGTCAAGCAGTTCCAGGGCGAATACCTCGGCAGCCTGCTGTCGGCGATGTTCGAGTCGATGGGCGGCGCGGCGCGACCCGACGGCGACGACTTCATGCTTGCCGACGCGATCGATGTGGGCCTTGCGGACGCCGTCAACGACAACGACGACAGGTTTCCGCCCGAGTTCCGGTTGAGCAAGGCCAACCGCAGAAAGAAGGATTAGTGCCGGCGCTGGACGAGTACACCGTCGTTGACCTGTCGAGCGGAATCGCGGGCGGCTACGCCACCAAACTACTCGCCGACGGTGGCGCCACGGTGGTCAAAGTGGAGTCGCCGCACGGTGATCCGCTGCGAACCTGGTCCGCGTCGGGTGCACGCATCGAGCCGGAAAGGGACGGTGCGCTATTCAGCTTCCTGGCCTGCTCGAAACACAGCGTCGTCGTCGACCCGGACGTCGCCGCCGACCTGGACATGTTGCGCGGGTTGCTGTCAGCCGCCGATGCGGTGGTGTGGTCGCGCGGATCGGCGGTCGCCGAAGTCGACGAGTTCACCCCCGCCGCACTCGCCGATGCATACGGTCATCTGACCGTCACAGCGATCACCCCTTTCGGGCTCGAGGGGCCGTGGGCGGACAAGCCCGCCACGGAGTTCACCCTGCAGGCGTGGTCGGGTGGCGTGATCGGGCTGGGCCGGGGCGCACAGTATCGCGCGCCGCTGTTCGTCGGGGGCCAGATCGGGGAGTGGCTGGCGGGCGCATACGCGGCGGCGGGTACGACGGCGGCGTCGGGTCTGGTCGACGTCTCGATCCTCGAGGCCCAGATCCTCTGCCTGACTTACTATTCGGTGTCGTTCAACGACGCTCTCGGGCGCCCGTTCCGCGACCGCCGCCGGTTGACCGTGCCAGGTGTCGCGTCCGCGGCCGACGGGCTGGTGGCGTTGGGGTGCGGCACCGCGCAACAGTGGTTCGACCTGTGCGCGATGGTCGGCCACGACGAATGGATCGATGAGGGCGGTGACCTGTCCATCACCGAACAGGCCAACATCCACGCCGAGCAGATCTACGAGTGGGTGAAAGAGAACCGCGTCGAGGACATCCTCGAGCTGTCCAGCGCCTTTCGGATTCCGAACGCACCGGTCGGAAACGGCGCCACTGTCACGGATTTCGACCAGTTCGTCGAACGCGGCACGTTCGTCACCAATCCGCGCGACGGCTTCACCCAGCCCGGGCCGCCGTACCGCACCACGCCGTCGCTGCTGCGCGCGCCGCTACCCGCGCCCCGGCTCGGCGAGCACACCGCCCTGTACCGTTCGCGAACGGTACACCAGGGTCGCGATTCCGCCGAGATCACGACCCTGGGTGGGGTTTCGCGAACAATGTTCGAGGGGCTACGGGTGCTCGACATGACGAGCTTCTGGGCTGGCCCGTCGTGCACCCACATGCTGGCCTTGCTGGGCGCCGAGGTGATCCACATCGAGTCCACCGCGCGACCCGACGGCACGCGGCTCATCGCCGGGGTGCCGATCACCGAGGAGCAGTGGTGGGAGCGCTCGCCGATCTTCTCCGGCTTGAACACCAACAAGAAGAGCGTCACGCTCGACATCCGTTCCGAGCGCGGCGTGGAGCTGCTGCGCCGGCTCATCACGACCTGCGACGTCATCGTCGAGAATTACACCCCGCGGGTGCTCGACCAGATCGGTCTGGACTTCGATGCCCTGCACCGGCTGCGACCCGACGCGATCATGATGCGCATGCCGGGATTCGGGCTCGACGGGCCGTGGCGCGACAAGCCCGCGTTCGCCTACGTGATCGAGGACTGCTCCGGAATCACCTGGCTGACGGGGCATCCGGATCAGAACCCGGTCGAGCCCTATTCGGTCGGCGATCCCAACGCCGGGGTGCACGGTCTCAACGCGCTGTTGCTCGCGCTGGCGCACCGGCGACGGACGGGACAGGGGGTCCGGATCGAGGCCGCGATGGTCGACGCCGCGCTCAACGTCGCCGCCGAGCAGGTCATCGAATACTCGGCCTACGGAAATCTGCTGCAGCGGCAGGGCAACCGCGGGCCGACCGCGGCGCCGCAGAACCTCTACCGCACCGGCGAGCTCGACGAGTTCGGCCGCCCGGACGATTGGGTCGCGATCGCGGTGGCCAGTGACGAGCAGTGGGCGGGCCTGGTCGATGCCCTCGGGCGGCCGGCATGGGCGACCGACGAGCTCGCCACGGCCGACGGCCGTCGGCGCAACCAGGACACCATCGATGAGCACCTGGGCGCGTGGTGCGCCGACCGCACCGGTGACGATATCGTCGAAACACTCTGGGCGGCCGGGGTTCCGGTGGCCAAGGTGATGCAACCGCACCGCGTCGGCGACCTCGAGCAGCTGGTGCACCGCGGCTTCTACGAGAAGGTCGACCATCCCGTCAACCCTCCGGCCCGACACAGCACGCTGCCCATGCGCATCGCGTCCGTCCGGAGTTACCATCGCAGTCCCGCACCGCTGCTGGGACAGCACAACCACGAGGTGCTGACCGCGCTCGGGCTCAGCGGCGACGAGATCACGGCGCTCGAGGAGGAGGGGGTCATCGGAAACGCGCCCGCGGGTCTCACCATTCGCACGACGAAGACCGGTTGACGGGCGCAGGAATGACCGCAACGGGCGCCTATCACCGAGATTGCAACCAGGGCTGTGGGCCGGTGAACGACCCTCACCGCAATGTCGGTGCTAGGCGCGCAGCGAGTCGCTAGCCTCGACCGATGGCCATCGATCCGTCGAACATTCTGCTCACCGGCCGCGTTGCGGTCGTCACCGGCGGTGGCGCGGGCATCGGCAAGGGAATCGCTGAAGGGCTCACCGCCTTCGGGGCGTCCGTCGCGATCTGGGAGCGCGACCCGGAAACCTGTGCCGCGACCGCCGAAAGTCTCGGTGCGCTGGGGATTGTGGTCGACGTACGGGACAGCGCGCAGGTCGACGCGGCGCTTCAGCAGACCGCCGATGCGCTAGGCGAGGTGTCGATCCTGGTCAACAACGCCGGCGGCACCTTCTTCTCGCCGATGCTCGAAACCACGGAGAACGGCTGGGATGCGCTGTACAAGGCCAACCTGCGCCACGTGCTGCTGTGCACCCAGCGGGTGGCGCGCCGTCTCGTGGAGGCCGGCAGGCCCGGCAGCGTCATCAACGTGACGTCGATCGAGGGTGTGCGCGCCGCACCGGGATACGCCGCATACGCCGCGGCCAAGGCCGGCGTCATCAACTACACCCAGACCGCGGCGTTCGAACTGTCCCCACACGGCATCCGCGTCAACGCCCTCGCGCCGGACCTCACCCTGACCGAGGGGCTCATGCAGATCTCCGGCGGCACGCTGAACCACGACGTCGCTCCTGGCATACCGATGGGCAGACCGGGACATGTCGACGAAATCGCCTCGGCGGCAGTGTTTCTGGCCTCCGACATGGCGAGCTACATCACCGGTCAGACGATCCACGTCGACGGCGGGACCCACGCGGCGGGCGGCTGGTATCACCACCCGCAGACGGGAAGGCCGACGCTGGGTCCGGTCTAGCCCGGTCGCGTCGCGAGACTACGGTTTCTGACGAAATTCGCACGGTTTTCGTCAGAAACCGCCGTCTCGGCGGAGTTCCCGTCAGTGGGTCCAGCCCGCGGCGGACTGGTCGTCGAAGGTGCGGTCGATGCGCTCGAAGCGGCGTCGAATCGAGCCGCGTGCCGCGCGGTGCGGTAGCACGTAGAGCCGGTTGGCTTCGATCGCGTCGGCGGTCAGGCGGGCCACCTCGTCGACGTTGAGCACGGAGTCGTCGCTCGGATCCGACGCCAACTGCTGAACCGAGTCCGCCCCCGACGCGGTGGCCGGACCGTAATCCTCGCTGCGCACGCGTTCGGTGTTGGCCAGCAGGTTGGTGTCGACGATCATCGGGCACAACACCGTCACACCGATGCCGTTGGCGCGCACCTCGCGCGACAACGTCTCCGCGAGCGCGACGACGCCGTACTTGGCGACGCAGTAGGGGCCCAGGCCGACATTCGGAATCAGTCCGGCGAACGACGACGTGAACGCGATGTGGCTGTCGGCTTCCTGCGCGATCAGCCGCGGCAGGAACGCCTCGACGCCGTGGATCGGTCCCCACAGGTCCACGTCGATGACGAACCGCCAGTCGTCATGGCTGGTCTCGGCGATGGGGCCGGCGTAGGCGATCCCGGCATTGTTGAAGACCAGGTGCACGTCGCCGAACACGTCGAACGCCTCGTCGGCCAACCGGTTGACATCGTCGAACTTGCGCACATCGCACACCACGCCGCGGGCGTCGACGCCGTCGGCGCGCAGATCGGCCACCGCACGGTCGAGTGCGGCCGAGTCGATGTCGCTGAGCATGATGCGGGCTCCGCGCCCGGCGAATTCGCGTGCGGCGGCCAAACCGATTCCGCTTGCGCCGCCGGTAATGACCGCCGTGCGTCCGTTGAACGTATCCACCCGCCGAAGACTAGGCGGTCAGCTCAGATCGCGAGGGCGATCCCATGCCGGCTCGCCCAGCCGGGCCCGGATCGCCGCCCACGGGTCCGCATACCGGCCGGGCGTATCGCGGTACGCGCCCCGACGCTCGAGGAGCGCACGCGCAAGCGGCGCAAGCGGTGTCAGCAATCGCGCCGCGTAACGCGTCCAGCCTGCGTTGGCGGCGGTCTCGGCTTGCATGTCCGGCCACGAGTAATGCTGGAACCGCAACGCTTCCTGCGCGCGGGTGGTGTCCATCCAATCGGTGACGAACCAGGTGTCGTCGCGGTCGGGGTCTCCGGGCCTGCCGGGCGGCAGCACCCCGGGAAGGCCGCGGGCCGCAGCCAGCGCCGTGCCCACGTCGCCCTGGCGGATGCGGTGCGAGTCGTCGCCGGCGATCAGTAGGATCTCCCCGACGACGTCGGCCGTGGTGGCGGCGGCGAAGGCCCACGCGACGTCACGGACGTCGACACTGTGCAGGCGGCCGTCGGTGGGAAGCAAACTCTCTAAGTACAGGGCGTCGGCGCTCAACGGCATCGCGTTGGGGTCGGTGCTCAGCACACCACCCAGGCGCAGCACCACCCAGGGCAGGCTCGAGGCGCGCACGATCGCCTCGGCCTCCGCTTTGGTGCCGCTGTACAGATCGCACGGCCGCATCGGATCGTCGGCCCGCACGGGAGCGGTCGACCTGTGCGGGTTGCGCGCACCGTAGACCGCGTTGCTCGACGCCTGGACGAAGCGCGGGGGCGTGGGTTGTTGTTCGGCGATGCGCACCAGCGTCGCGGTGGCCTCGACGTTGACGCGCCGCGCGAGCCCGGGGTTCTTGTAGATCGCCGGCGGGATCACCGCGGCCAGATGGATGATCGCGTCGGGCGAGACGTCGGCGACCAGCCGCTGCACCGAAGCCTCGTCGGTCAGGTCGGCCCACCGTACGGTGGCGCCCCGTGGCAGCTTCGCCTGTGCCTTCCTGTTCGCAGGGGTGTCCAGGTCGGCCACCACGACGGAGCGTTCGAGTTCGGCCAGCCTGCGTACGGTCGCCGAACCCACCAGGCCGAAGCCGCCGGTCACCAATATCGCCCCGGTCATTGCGCCTCCCACCTGCGAATATGACATTCTCTTTTTACGAAAGTAGCATGTTCAGGTCTAGGGGAGGGGCGGCGCGGGGTATGACAGGTACGCCATGAACAGCAACGGGGCGCAGAAGCCGGAAGTCGCCAAGTGGGATCCCGCGTTCACCCGGGGCATCGTCAACACGGTCGGCCCGCTTATCAAACGCTACTTCCGCGCCGAGGTGCGCGACGTGGACGTCATGCCCGCTGCCGGCGGCGCTCTGCTGGTGTCGAACCACTCTGGCGGCATGCTGACGCCCGACGTGCTGGTCTTCGCTCCGGCCTTCTATGAGACGTTCGGCTTCGACCGGCCCGTCTACACGCTCGGACACGACGCGATCTTCGTCGGGCCGGTCGGCACATTGTTGCGGCGCGCGGGTGTCATTGGGGCGAATCGGGAGAACGCCGCCAAAGCGTTGCGCGAGGGCGCCGTCGTATTGGTCTTCCCCGGCGGGGATTACGACTCCTACCGGCCGACGTTCAACGAGAACGTCATCGACTTCGCGGGCCGCACGGGATACGTCCGGACCGCTGTCGAGTCTGACGTGCCGATCGTGCCCATGGTGTCGATCGGCGCTCAGGAGACACAGCTGTTCCTCGCGCGTGGCGACTCGATCGCCCGACGCATCGGACTCAAGCGCCTACGCGCCGAGATCCTGCCCATCAGTGTCGGATTCCCGTTCGGGGTGTCGGTGTTCTTCCCGCCGAACCTCCCGCTGCCCGCCAAGATCACCACGCGGGTGTTGCCGCCGATCAATGTGGTCGAGCAGTTCGGAAAGGACCCCGACGTGAAGGAGGTTGATGCGCACGTGCGCTCCGTGATGCAAGCCGCGCTCGACGAACTGGCCGCCGAACGCCGATTCCCGGTTCTGGGCTGACCGATGGCTGACGTTCTCGGACTCGTGCAGACGCTGTGGCGGGCCGGCTTGATCGCGCCGCTGCGGCCCGATAAGTACCTACGGATGGGCGCGGCTATGCGTCGCGTGGGCATGACCGCGACGGTCGGCTTCGCCGCGGCCGCGCAGCGCTGCCCGGACCGCCCAGGACTCGTCGACGAGCGCGGCACCCTGACCTGGAAGCAGATCGACGATCGCTGCGACGCGGTGGCCACCGGGCTGCAAGCCCTTCCCGGCGGCACACCGAAAACCGTTGCCGTGATGTGCCGCAACCATCGCGGCTTCATCGAGTCCCTGGTGGCCTCGAACCGAATCGGCGCCGACGTGCTACTCCTCAACACCTCGTTCGCGGGTCCGGCCATGGCCGAGGTGGTTGATCGAGAAGGCGCCGACGTCGTCATCTTCGACGAGGAGTTCGCCGAGATCGTCGACCGTGCCATGGCCGACAAACCCGACGCGACGCGGATCCTCGCCTGGACCGACGAAGCTACCGACGGCCTGACCCTCGATCAGCTCATCGAGTCCAATCTCGGCAAGCGACCCGCCGCCACCGAACGCAACAGCGACATCATCCTGCTGACTTCGGGCACCACGGGAACCCCGAAAGGCGCCAAACGCGGTCAAGGCAGTGGGGGCGCAGGCGATCTCAAGGCGGTGCTGGACCGAACACCGTGGCGCGCCGAGGAGGCCACCGTCATCGTCGCGCCGATGTTCCACGCGTGGGGCTTCTCGCAGCTGCTGTTCGCCGCGCTGCTCGCCTGCACCATCGTCACCCGCCGCAAGTTCGACCCCGAGGCCACGCTGGAGCTGGTCGACCGGTACAAGGCAACCGGTCTGGCGGTCGTGCCGGTGATGTTCGACCGGATCATGGACCTTCCCGACGAGGTGTTGAACCGCTACAGCGGCAAGTCACTTCGCTTCGCGACGGCGTCAGGTTCGCGGATGCGGCCCGACGTGGTCATCAAGTTCATGGACCGGTTCGGCGACGTGATCTACAACAACTACAACGCCACCGAAGCGGGCATGATCGCCACCGCGACGCCGTCCGACCTGCGCGCGGCTCCCGACACGGCCGGGACCCCCGCCGACGGCACCGAGATCCGCATCTACGACGCTGATTTCAACGAACTCCCCGCTGGCGAGACGGGTCAGATCTTCGTCCGCAGCGGCACGCTATTCGACGGGTACACCTCCGGCCAGACGAAGGACTTTCACGACGGTTTCATGGCGTCGGGAGACGTCGGTTACCTCGACGAAGCCGGGCGGTTGTTCGTGGTCGGCCGCGACGACGAGATGATCGTCTCCGGCGGCGAGAACGTCTACCCGATCGAGGTCGAGAAGACGCTGGCCCAGCACTCCGATGTCAAGGAGGCGGTGGTGCTGGGCGTCGACGACGAGCAGTACGGTCAGCGCCTCGTCGCCTTCGTCGTGCTGAACCACGGCGGAAGCGCCGGCCCCGACGACCTCAAGCAGCACGTCCGTGACAACCTCGCCAACTACAAGGTGCCGCGGCAGATCACCGTCCTCGACGAACTCCCACGCGGCAACACCGGCAAGGTGGCTCGGAAGGACCTGCTCGACCTGGTCGACTAGCGGGCCGCAGGGGCCGGTGCCATCGCCGTGCCCACCACGGACAACGCGGGAAGCCCTGCCGCGGAGCGGATCTCGTCGAGGCCGTGCACCATGGCGTCGGTGGCCTCGTGGATGTCGTCGAACGTTCTGTCGTCGGACAGGATCGAGATGTCCACCTGGTCGACGTAACTCCACACCGTCATGTTGAACGCGCTGCCGGCCGACAGCACGCCGATCGAGTAGATCTCGCTCACCGGGGCGCCGCCGATGTGGCCGCGGCGGCGTGGTCCGGGCACGCTCGACACCGCGACATTCATCAGCGGGTTGTGCTTGGCTCGTTGGCTCTGCCAGCGGAGGAGCGTCGGTGTCAGTGGGGGAGGGAGGTACTCCATCAACTGGCCCTGCAACTTGGGGCCGAGCAGTTCGTAGTTCTCCTTGGCTCGCGCCGTCGCCACGGACGTCAGTCGCACTCGTTCGAGCGGGTCGTCGATATGGACGGGGAGCGATACCGACAGGCCACCGATTTTGTTGCCGGTGATCCGGTCCGGGGACAGATCGGTGCTCACCGGGACCGACGCCATCAGAGGCCGGTCGGCGCGCCCGTCGTATCGCAACAGCAGTTCGCGCAGCCCGCCCGCCGCGGTGGCCAGCACTATGTCGTTGAACGTCACCTTTAGTTGTTTGGCCGTCTCCTTGACCTCGGCCAGCGACAGCGACGCCGTGGCGAATGTGCGTCCCGGCGAGACCACGTGGTTGAGGAACGTCGGCGGTGTGCGGAACATCTTGGCAAGCTCCGGTTGATCGGCGCGCTCCTTGGCGCGGCGCCGCAACTTGGTGAACCCGCGCACCGCGTCGCGAGCGAGCGTAGGAAGGGCGGCCACGTTCGACGCGTGGTCGCGCATCGCGACCTTCACCAGATCGGATCGCCCCGGGGCGTCACAGAGGGCGTAGTCCTCGTGCTCGTTCTGCGTACCGTCCGCGAGATCCATCAGCCGCGCAAGTAGATTCGCCGACGCCACACCGTCGGCCAGGGTGTGGTGCACCTTCCCGATGAGTGCGAACCGGTCGTCGGCCATACCCTCAGCGAAGTGGAACTCCCACAGCGGGCGGCTGCGGTCGAGCGGTGTGCTGGCGATCTTGCCGATCACCTCGTCGAGCTCGCGGCGGCCACCTGGGCTCGGCACGTGTACGCGGCGCAGGTGGTAGTCGAGGTCGACCGGGCAGTCCTCGAGCCACATCGGGTGATGCAACTTCCACGGAATGTCGACGAGCCGGTAGCGCAGCGGGTCGAGCAGGTGCAGCCGCCGGGCGATGGTGCGGTGGAACAAGTCGAAGGTGAATTCGCCGTCGAAGTCGGCGGCGTTGATGATGGCGACCTTCAACGTGTGCGTGTGCAGGTTGGGCGTCTCGCTGTAGAGCAGCATGGCGTCCATACCGTTGAGTCGCTTCATATCCCCACCCCCTGCAGCCTCGGAGCCCAAGTGTCCATCGAACCACTCCGAAGGTCATGATCGGGGGGTTTCGGTAAGCGGGCAGCCAGCGCCTGTCCCTGGCTATTGTTAGTAGGTCGAACGATTGGAGTGGGCCGATGAGGGCGATCGTGTGCCGGGAGTACTGCCAGCCCGAAGATCTGGTGCTCGACGAACTTCCCGATCCGACACCGGAACCCGGCCAGGTTGTGATCAGGGTGCGCGCGGCCGCGGTCAACTATCCCGACGTGTTGTTGATCGGCGGCAATTACCAGGTCAAGGTGCCGCCACCGTTCAGCCCCGGCAGCGAGATGGCAGGAGAGGTGATCGCCGTCGGTGACGGCGTCGACTGCCGCGTCGGTTCCCGAGTGACGGCGACGACATTCGTCGGGGCCTTCGCCGAGCAGGCGGTGGTGGACGCACGCGCGGTGTCGCCGATTCCGGACGGCGTCGAGTACGCCGTAGCCGCCGCGTTCGGCGTCACTTATAAGACCGCGTTCTACACCCTGCGTACCGTCGCGCCGGTGCAACCGGGTGACTGGGTCGTCGTGCTCGGTGCCGCGGGGGGCGTCGGACTCGCCGCGGTCGACATCGCGCGACTGCTCGGCGGCAGGGTGCTGGCGGCGGCTTCGGGTCAAGAGAAGCTCGATCTGTGCCGCGAGCGCGGCGCCGAAGCGTGTGTGGACTACGACCGCGAAAGTCTGCGTGATCGAATCAAGGAGATCACCGGCGGGGCCCGCGCCCAGATCGTCGTCGACCCCGTCGGCGGACCGTACTCCCTGCCCGCGCTGCGCGGCCTCGGGCGGGGCGGAACCTTCGTCACGCTCGGCTACGCGGCCGGCGAGATCCCATCTGTTCCGCTCAATCTGGTTCTACTGAAAGGTATTACAGTCCGCGGCATGGAGATCCGAACCTTTGCGTCGGACTACCCGGAAGAGGTGGTACGCGACGACGAGGAACTACACGCCCTGTACGCCGAGGGCAAGCTCCGTCCCCACATCGGCGCCCGGTTTGCGCTCGAGGACGCCGCGGCCGCGTTGCGTCACGTCGCCGAGCGCAGGGCATTGGGCAAGGTCGTCATCGACATCTAGGTCGTGCGCCTAGTCCAGAGCAGCCAGCGCGGCGCGGGTGTCGAGGTCGATGAACGCCGCCGAATACCGTTGCGCCAGCGCCAGACAGATGTCGGCGCCTTGCCATGCGTCGCCGCCGGAGAGCGTCGCCATCCAGATGGCCAGCCCGTGTGCGACCGACGCGCGGTACCGCAGCCACACTTCCTCGGCCGATGGGAGCTCGGCGGCGGGCAGGGTGAGCGCTGCGCGGTACTCGTCGAGCAGGTCGCGCTCGGCCCGCCTGCGGTCCTCGATCGTCAGCGCCCCCTGCAGGAAGTAGCCGAGATCCAGGGACCAGTTGCCGCGCCGCGCCATCTGCCAGTCCAGGAACCCCACCTCGTCATCGGGCAGCACGTAGGTGTTGCCGATGTGCGGATCGCCGTGCAGCAGGGTCGGGGCGGACGTCGAGGATCCAGTCAGGGTGCCGATGTAGCGGGCCCAGATGTCGACGAACAAATCGGTGCCGCTGAGGCCGAGTATCTGAGAGGAGACGGTGTCGCCCAGTCGATCGCGGGCGATGTCGAGCGGCGCATGCTCGAGTCCTTCGAACGCCACGAACGGCTCGAGCCAGTCCAGCGCCGGGTTCGCGGTCAGCCGCTCACCCCAGAACTGGCTGTGCATACGTGCCAACCCACGGACGCCGTTGGCGACCTGCTCGACCGACATCGGCCGGGTGGAGTCGCGTGGATCGGCGCCGCGCGCGACGACGTCCTCCATGATCATCACGAAGTTCGAGCCGGGCTCGTCGATCAACGCGGCGTAGACGGTCGGATGGTCAAGCGGCAGCAACACACCCGAGCTGAACAGCCGCGGTTCGTGGAACAAGCCGCTGGTGAGAGCGACCAGCTCGGCGTGGTCGGGGTCGACGGCCTTGGCGAACACCGTCTTCGGGCCCGACCCCGTCGAATACTTCAGTGCCAGCCGCGCCCGGCGATTGGTGCCGTCGTCGCGCAGCGCGACGCTGACGTCCTCGACGGTGGCGCCCGGGAAGTGCTTCCCGAGCGCGGCCGTCATCCACCCCGGTGTGATCTCCTCCCAACTGCGCGGAAGCGACAGCTCGGCAGCGGTCATCTGGGTGCCTACTTGAGGCAGCTGCCGCCGTCGACCGGCAGCGTCACCCCGGTGATGTAGCGGCTCTCGTCGGAGGCCAGGAACAGCACGGCGTTGGCGATGTCCTCGGGCTCCACCCAGCCGATCGGCAGCGTGTGCATCATCTGCGCGACGACCTTCATGTCGTCGGGGCCCGGGTTCTCCAGGTCGGGACGGAACAGCTTCATCGTCCCCTCGTTCATGTACAGCGGCGTGTTGACATTGGTCGGATGCACGGAGTTGACGCGGATGTTCTGTGCGCCGAGCTCGACCGCGAACGTCCGCATCAGGCCCACCACACCGTGTTTCGCGGCAACGTAATGGCCCGTGTGCGGGTAGGCCTTCAGGCCGCCGACCGAGCTGGTCAGGATGATCGAACCGCCGCGGCCGCCGGCCAGGATGTGTGGCACGCCCGCCTTGACGCTCTTCCAGACGCCGGAGAGGTTGACGTCGATCATGTCCGTCCAGTCGCCTTCACTGGTCTTGTCCAGCGTGGCTCCGCCGTTGCCGATGCCGGCATTGGCGACGATGATGTCCAGCCGGCCGAGCTGCTCAACACCTGTGTCGACGGCGGACTTGAGCGCATCGAAGTCGCGGACGTCGACCTCGGCGGTGTAGATGCGGCGGTTGAGGCCCTTCACCAGATCGGCGGTCTCGGCGAGGTCTTCGGGCGTGGACAGTGGGATCTGCACGCTGTCGATCTGCTTGCAGATGTCGACGGCGATGATATCGGCGCCTTCCTGCGCCAGCCGTACGGCATGGGCGCGGCCCTGGCCGCGGGCGGCGCCGGTGATGAAAGCGACCTTGCCTTCAACGCGTCCGGTCATCGGTTACCTCAATTCGTTGTCGTAACAGGGGGTTTGGGTTCTACTTCGAGTTGACAAAGGTGGGCATGGTTTCCCAGCCGCGGACCGCGGTGGTCGGCGATGGGCGCGCGTTGGGCCAATCGACCTCCCAGGTCGGGAACCTCTTGAGGATTTCCTCGAGCGCGATCCGGCCCTCCAGGCGTGCCAGCGCGTTACCCATGCAGAAGTGGGTTCCGGCACCGAACGTCATGTGCGAGTGCAGTTCTCGGTGGATATCAAAGACGTCGCCGTTCGGCGGGAAGCGGCGATGGTCGCGATTGGCCGCGCCCACCAGCATCAGCATCGCCGATCCCTCGGGGACCGTTTGGCCGTAGTACTCCACATCGCGGGTCACGTACCGGGCGATCTGCAGCGCCGGCGGTTCCCAGCGCAGGATCTCCTCGATCGCTTGCGGGATGAGCGCTGGGTCGGCGACCAATTCGGCGCGCTGGTCGGGGTAGTCGGCGAGTGTCTTGCCGGCCCAACCGATCAAGCGCGTGGTCGTCTCGCTGCCCGCGGTGGCGATGACCGTCAGGTACATCAGCAGTTCTTCCCGGCGCAGTCTGCGACGGGTGCCGGTTTCGTCTTCGAACTCGGCGTTGAGCAGGTCGGTCATGATGTCGTCGGAGGGATGCTCGGTGCGGTAGTCGATGAATTCGGCGAACACCTCACCGCTGGCCATCAGATCGACTGAGTCGCTCTGCAACGTCGCCTCACCGTGCTCGGTGACGCGGCGCTGGTCGGCTTCCGGTATGCCCAAGAGCATTCCGATGACGCGCATCGGCATCTGCGCGCCGAGATCGTTGACGAAGTCGAATTTGTCCGTGCCGGTCAACGGGTCCAGGCAACCGGCGGTGAACTCGCGGATCTGGGGTTCCAGCGCCTGCACCTTCCGCGGGGTGAACACCCGGGACAGCAGGTTGCGGTGGATGTTGTGGATCGGGGGATCTTCGAAAATCAGTGTGCCCGGGGGGATCTCCATCCCCGATTTGATGATCTCGAGCAATGCGCCGCGACCCGAGATGAAGGTCTGGTGGTCGATGACGGCCTTGTTGACATCCTCGAACCGGCTCAACGCGTAGAAGTCGTGTTTGGCGTTGTAGTACAGCGGGGCCTCTTCGCGCAGGCGCGCGAAGACCGCGTACGGGTTCATGTTGAGCTCGACGCTGTACGGGTCGTAGTACAACTCGTCCTGTTCCGCATCGTGTACGTCGGGATTTTCAGCGCTGATCGTCACCGGATCGCCTCTCGCCGGTCAGGTCGCATAAGACAGTGGGCTGGCATTTGTCTCACAACTCTGGCATTCGCTCCGAAGGAGTGTCAATACGGGATTCAAAACGGAATATTTAAGCTCTTCGCTCAGAAGAATACGATTCTCCGCACGAGTTGTCAGGCTCGGTTTCGGGGCGCGGTGGGAACGAGAACGCGATTCTCGCGCCAGAGGTGAGAACGGAGTTCTCCGCCTACTTGGCGGCAAATCCGTGCGAGACGAAGTCCCAGACCTCGTCGGCGGTGATCGGGTGCGTGGTGCCGTCCTCGGCACCGTTGGACTGGGCCACGAACATGACCGTCTGCATGGTCATGGCCGCCATCCGCTTCGGGTTGATGCCCTCCCGCAGCTGGCCTGCCTCACCGGCCTCTTCCATCAGCTCGGTCAGCAGCGCGAGCAGCGGCGCGTGTGCGATCTTGACCTCGGCGGGGTGCGAGAGCAGGAGCCGAGGGGCGAAGTCGGTGAACAGCGGGCGTTTGGCCGTCGGGTCCGGACGCGAGGATTCGAAGAGCAACTGCACGGCGACCTTCAGCCGCTCGATCGGCTCGTCCTCGGTGGTGGTGGCTGCGCGGATTTGGTCCGCCGACCGGCTCAGTGCGTCCTCGAAAAGGGCCAACAGCAACTCGTGCTTACCGTCGAACTGCAGGTAGAAGCTGCGTAGCGATTGCCGCGAGCGATCGACGACCTCTTGGACGGTGAAGTCGGTACTGCCCTTTTCGATGATGATCGCCTGCGCGGCGTCCAGGAAGCGCTGTACGCGTTGCGCGGCCCGTAGCTTCGCGGTTTTGATCGACCGTTCGACCGCGCGCTGCTTCCAGGCAGGCTCCTCGCTGGGGCTTGTCACCGGCGGCTCAGACGCCGGCCGGGTGGGGAGAACATGAACTGACTGTACCGGAGAACGTCTCGCCATTGCGGTCCTCGACCCCCTCGCGGCCAACGTGTCAGAGATTGTAACTTTCTCACGATGAGAATAGTATTCTCATTTTGGAGATAACAATAGTCCTACCAAAGATTTGATCCGGCGGGAGTCCCGTGCAGCTCACCTTCGATGCTGATGTCGAGGCGTTCCGCGCCGAATTCAACGCCTTCCTCGACCAACATCTTCCCCCCGATGCCGTCGCCCTGGAGCGGTCGCGGTCCAGCAGCGACGTGCCGGGCTGGGCCCGGGACTGGCAACGGCTGATGTTCGACAACGGATGGCTGCTGCCCGGCTACCCGCCGGAGTTCGGCGGGCGCAACGCGACGATCCTGCAGCAGTACGTCCATCAAGAGGAACTGGCGCGCAGGCGGGTGTATCTGACCTACAACGTGCAGGGCGTCGGGATCATCTCGGCATCGCTGATCTCGTTCGGGACACCCGAACAGCAGCAGCGCTGGGCGGTGCCGATCCTTCGCGCGGAGATCACCGCGTCGCTGGGGATGAGTGAACCGGGCGCGGGATCGGACCTGGCGTCGCTGCGCACCACCGCGGTGCGCGACGGGGACCATTTCGTCGTCAACGGGCAGAAGGTGTGGACCTCGGGGGCACACGACGCCGACGTCCTGCTGACATTCGTTCGTACCGATCCGAAAGCGGCCAAGCACAAGGGCATCAGCGTGCTGATGATCCCGACGAACCTGCCGGGGGTGGTGCGACGTCCATTCGCGTCGCTGTGCGGCAACGACGACCTGGATTTCAACGAGGTCTTCTTCAACGACGTCCGGGTGCCCGCCGAGAACCTGGTGGGACCGTTGAACGAGGGTTGGCGGGTCGCCAACGGCTCGCTCGGGCACGAGCGAAACATGCTGTGGCTCAGCTATGCGGACCGCCTGCAGGAACTGGTCGAAGATTTCCGTCCCATCTCCGCACTCGATCGCGACCGGTATGCCGAGCTGGTGATGGACAACCAGGCGTTGCGCCTGCTCGGCTCGGTGGCACTCGCCCGTGCCGCGCGCGGCGATGAGGATGTGCCCGCCCTGTCGGTGCTCAAACTGCTCGGCTCGGAGGCGTCGCAGTCGGCGGCCGAGTACGCGCTGGCCGCCGCGGGGACCGACGCGCTGCCCGCGCCGAACTTTTCCGGCCCATACAGCGCACAGCATCTGGAGCTGTACCGGTGCGGGTGGTTCGAACGCTACGTTCGCACCTTCGGCGGCACGATCGCCGGCGGCACCTCAGAGATTCAACGCAACATCATCGCCCAGCGCTTGCTGGGACTGCCTCGAAACTAAAAGGACTGCACCGTGTACATCGAATACGAGGTCGCCGACCGCATCGCGACCATCACCCTGAACCGGCCAGAGGCCGCCAACGCGCAGAACCCGGAACTGCTCGACGAACTCGACGGGGCGTGGACCCGCGCGGCCGAGGATCCCGAGGTGTCGGTGATCGTGTTGCGCGCCAATGGGAAGCACTTCTCGGCCGGGCACGATTTACGCGGCGGGGGACCGGTCCCGGACAAGATCACGCTGGAGTTCATCATCCAGCACGAGGCCAAGCGCTATCTGGAGTACACGCTGCGCTGGCGCAATGTGCCCAAGCCGTCGATCGCCGCCGTTCAGGGCCGCTGCATCTCCGGTGGCCTGCTGTTGTGCTGGCCGTGCGATCTGATCATCGCCGCCGACGACGCCCAGTTCTCGGACCCGGTGGTGCTGATGGGCATCGGCGGCGTCGAATACCACGGACACACTTGGGAACTCGGACCGCGCAAGGCCAAGGAGATCCTGTTCACCGGCCGCGCTATGACGGCCGAGGAGGTCGCGGCCACCGGCATGGTGAACAAGGTGGTGCCTCGCGACCAGCTCGACTCGGAGACCAGGGCGATGGCCGAGCAGATCGCCAAGATGTCACCGTTCGCGCTGCGCCAAGCCAAGCGTGCGGTGAACCAGACGCTTGACGTGCAGGGGTTCTACGCCGCCATCCAGTCGGTGTTCGACATCCACCAGACCGGCCACGGAAACGCGCTGAGTGTCGGTGGATGGCCGGTGCTGGTGAACCTCGACGAGATGAAAGCCAGCATCCAGTAACCCTTTGTGACGCGGAGCGCGCGTTACCTTTGTGCCGCGAGCGTGCGTGTTTGCGCACGACACGCCGCGGATTTTCGACACTTTGCGCGCGCTCACGCGGCGCGAGCGTGACGAAGTTGTCGGTCGATCCTCGCTACAAATTCCGACGCCCGGTGTCGCACATCGTCGAAGACGATCGCGATGACGGTCCAGCCGACGTCCTGCAAGGCGAGTTGACGCCGACGGTCGTTGCGCAAAACGTCGGGTTCGGTGTGCCAATCGATGCCGTCATACTCGACCGCGACGCCGAAGTCGGGCCAGGCGAAGTCAAGACGCCGTAGCTGTCCGTTGCCGTCGACAACCTCGTACTGCAGTTCGGGCATCGGCAAGCCACCGTCGATCATCGCAAGTCGCGCTTCACTTTCCATCGGCGACTCGGCGCGCGCGTCGGCGAGAGGCAGAAGGTCGCGCACCGCGACGATGCCGCGCCGACCGGCCTGTCGAATTGCCGCGCGCCACAACTCCGCCCGGTTGCAGGTGCCTGAGCGGAGCGCGGCGTCGAGTGTTGCTAGCGCACGCGGCCGTCGCAAGGCGCGGGCCACTTCGATCGCGGTCCACGCCGGGGACGTGGCGAGCCGCCCGGCGGCCTGCACCAGCGGCGCGCCGTCGCGGCGGTGCACGACCAGACCGTCTGCCTTGCGCAAATGGTGACCGGGCGGATTGAGGACGTGAAGTTCGTCGGGTTCCTCGGTGTCGAAGCCGAACAGCGCGGCCGCAGTCGACAGGCATACCGGAACGGTTGTGCCGCACGAGAGGTCCAGGCCGCGCAGCCGCAGGTCGTCCGTCGGCTCGCCGAGACAGTAGATACCGTGACAGAGTCGCTCCAGATACTTGGCTTTCAGTATCGATTCGAACGTGTACCTGGGAATGATCGCCAGAATCTGGCCGGTGGTCGCCACGCCACCTTGCTCATCGAACAACTGCCTCAGGGCGGTATCCATGACCGCAATCGTCGCGCCGACGCATCAACACCTCGGCCGCGAAGAACACGGTTGTGGATGAATCTGGTGTTGTGCACGGTCGGTGGTTCGCGAGCGTGCGCGAAGCGTCGAAATTCCGTGGCGTGTCGTGTGCAGACACGCACGCTCGCGGAACGAGGAGACCGGCGGGCTACAGGTGGGCGAGTCTCGGGACTGAGCCTCTGGCCCGCAGGCCGGCTCCGGCCCTCTTGGTGAGTTCGCGTGAGCTACCGAGCAATCCGTCGAGCACGAGGGCCCGCTTGATGTGCCGGTGCAGATCGTGTTCGGCGGTGAAGCCGATGCCGCCGAGCACCTGCTGGCAGTGCTTGGCCGCCGTCATCGCCGCCTTACCCGCCGCCGCCTTGGCCAGCATCGCCGTGAGGTCCGCACTCTCCGTTCCCGGCAGGCCCAGCGTCGCCTCGGCGCCTTCGATCGCCACGAGCGTCTCGGCCAACCGGTGCCGGATCGCCTGGAACGACGCGATCGGCTTACCGAACTGGACGCGATCCAGTGCGTGCTGACGGGCCAGTGCGAGCATTCCGCGTGCCGAACCGACCAGCCACCAGCCCACCGCGCGACGCGCCTCGCCCATCCGCATCAACTCGCCGTCGGGCACGCGGCGAAGCGGCAGGTCACCCAGCGTCGGCTCGGTGTTGGCCGTGCGCTCCCACACCACCCAGCCACCGCCGGTGTACGGCATCGGCGGTGTGCCGCCGGGCAGTCCGCCGATGGTCTCCAGCAGCACATCGTTGAGAACGGAAGCGTGCGAACCGGTTTCGCCCAGCAGCCGGAACACCAGCGGAATCGCCTGGTCGGGCGTGTCGGCCAGCATCTCGGCCCAACCGAGTTCCGCGAGTGCCGCGTCCAACTCCGCCCCGGAGACCGACAGCATCGTCTTGCGCAGGGTGTCCTCGAGCATCGCCAGTGATTCGGCGTCCAAACCGGATTCCACTCCTCACTCCTTACCGAGATCGAGCAGGCGACGGGCGATGATGTTGCGTTGCACCTCGGCGGTTCCGCCGTAGATGCTTGCCGCTCGCGAATACAGGTACTCGGTCCGCCAGGTGTTGTCGTCGAGTTCGATGCGCCCGGGCAGCAGATCGCGCACGGTGTCGTAGAGCCGCTGTTCGGCGCCTGCCAGCAGTACCTTGTCGATCGAGGTGTCCGCGCCAAGTTTCTGTCCCTCGCCCAGCCGGTGCTGGGTGGCGCGCGAACGGCAACGCACTGTGTGCAGCGCGAGGTACACCTCGCCGAGGTCGGAATCCGACGCGGTGCCAAGGCCTTTGACTTCGTTGACGAGATCGTCGAAGCGCGAGTACAGGTAGGCGATGCGCTGCCAGAAGCAGGTGGAACGCTCGTAGGGGAGCAGGTCCATCGCCAGCTTCCAACCGTCCCCGGGATTACCCAGCATGCGATCCGCAGGCACCACGACGTCGTCGAAGTACACCTCGCAGAACTCGTCGACGTCGTGCATGGTGCGCAACGGGCGCACCGAGACACCCGGGGAATCGAGGTCGACGAAGAACGCGGTGATCGCCTCGTGATTGGGCGTGTTCGTGTCGCCGGTGCGGGTGAGCAGGATGCACCGCGTCGCGTACTGCGCGAAACTGGTCCACACCTTCTGGCCGTTGATCACCCAGTTGTCACCTTGGGGCACAGCGCGGGTCGTCAACGACGCCAGGTCACTGCCCGAACCGGGTTCGGAAAAGCCTTGGCACCATGACTCTTGACCCGACAGCAACCGCGGCACCATCTCGGCGGCCAGTTCGGGCCGCGCGTAATCGATCATGGTCGGTGTCAGCACGTCGAGCATCGAGTACGGGCCCGGATGGTCGAGACCGCGTCCGACGACCTCCTCGCCGACGATGGCGCGCAGGATGTCGGGGCCGCCCAGCCCGCCGGCCGACTCCGGCCAGCCGTAGCGCATCCAGTCCGCGTCGTACAACGCCTTGAGCACTCGCAGGTGCTGGGCTTGATGCGCGTCGAGCGAGTCGTCGTCGGAAGGGGTCAGGTCGTTGGCGTCGAGCCATTCCCGCAGTGCGGTACGGAACGCGGCCGGCTCGAAGAGCTCTGTCATCCTGCTTCCGGCCTTCCGATCGCGTGAGGTCGGCCGGAGTCGTGGTCGCCGCTGCGCCGAATGAACGTCATGGCACGGGTTTTCAGCCGCCATCCCTCGTCGGTGCGGACGTAAGTGTCGTTGTAATAGCCGATGCGCATGTCGTGCTTGGAATGCTCGATGAAGCACAGCGGCTGAGTGCCCGACGCCTTGTCGGCGTCGTCGGGGTCGAGATGCACCAGCGACGTGCCGGTCATGAACAGGCCCTTGGGTGCGGCCTCGACGAGCTCGGGGAACCGGTTGAGCGTGTAGGTGGAGCCGAACGCGCTGTACGTCCCGTCGGGGGTGAACACCGACGTCAGGCCCTCGATATCGCCTTGGGTGATGGTGACGGCGTACTTGGCCAGCAGCTGCTGGATCTCGACGAGATCGTCAGTTCGAGTCATGTCGGAAGACCTTACCGCCCTTCATTACAAAGTTGACATCCTGTGTAACCCCTATGTCGGTCAGGGGATCACCGGGGACCGCGATGATGTCCGCGAGGTACCCCTCGGCAATGCGACCCAGGTCGGTTCCGCCAATCAGATCGGCGGCGACGACGGTCGCCGCGCGTAGCACGGCGGCGGGTGGCATACCCCAGTCCACCAACGTGACGAGCTCGTCGGCGTTCTTGCCGTGCGGAATGGCCGGGGCGTCGGTGCCGACCGCGATCTTCACGCCCGCTTCGTATGCGGCCTTGATTGACGTACGCGCCTTGGGGAACATTTCGGCGGCCTTGTCCTGCAGCGCTTTCGGAGCCCGGGACACATCCATGGCCTCGGCGAGGCGGCGCGTGGTCACCAGCCATCGGTCGTTGTCGACGAGCATCTGGATGGCTTCATCGTCCATCAGGAAGCCGTGCTCGATACAGTCGATACCGCATGCGACGGCGTGCTTGACCGCCTCGGCTCCGTGGGTGTGCGCGGCCACCTTCAGCCCACGCCGGTGTGCCTCGTCGACGATGGCCCGCAGTTCCTCGTCCGAATAGTGTTGTGCGCCAGCCTCTCCGGTCAGCGACATCACACCGCCGGATACGCAGACCTTGATCAGCTGCGCGCCGTGCTTGATCTGGTAGCGCACCGCCTTGCGGATCTCGTCGACGCCGTTGGCGATGCCCTCCTCGACCGTCAGTTCCAGCGCGCCGGGCATGAACGCGGCGAACATCGTCGGATCGAGGTGCCCCCCGGTCGGGGTGATCGCGTGGCCCGCCGGGATCACCCGCGGACCATCGATCCAGCCCGCGTCGATCGCCTTGCCCAGCGCGACGTCGAGCAGGTACCCGCCGGTCTTGACGAACAACCCGAGGTTGCGAACCGTGGTGAAACCCGCTCGCAAGGTGCGTCGCGCATTGCCGACGGCCCGCAGCACCCGCGTCGCGGGGTCGTCCTGGACCTGGGACAGGCCGGGGTTCTCGCCCCGGCCGCCCATCAGGAGGTTGACCTCCATGTCCATCAGACCGGGCAGCAGGATGGCGTCACCGAGATCGATGACGTCGCCCTCGGCTGAGCCACCGACGCCCACAATGCGGTCGTCGTCGATCCGGACGATTCCCGGCCGGACGATCTCGCCGGCGTCGACGTCGAGCAGACCCGCGGCTTTGAGGGTCAGCACTCCTAGACCACCGGCTCCCGGATGCAGGTGATGTAGGTGGCTCCGCTGTCGAGCACGCGCGGCTGCTTCCACACCTCGATCGGGAACGACACGTTGACCAGCGACTGCATCATGTGGATGAGAGCCTTTGCGTCATCGGGCATTCCGTCCAGCGGGAAGCGGGCGTCGCAGTACTCCATGACGGCCTCGAGTCGCTCCATGCCGGCGTCGTAGAACTCCTGCATCTCCTCCATCGTCGAGGACAGGCGCTTCTGGTAGCGCTCCTCTTCGGTGGGCAGGCACCAGTCGGTGAACCGCTCCAGGTCGGCGAATTCTTCCGGCAGCTTAGGCATTGATCGCGTCCTTCTCGCTCGCGGTTGCGGCGGCCTGTCCATTGGTGAGGCCCTTTTCCTTCTTGTAGGCGTTGACGTGGTCCCACGCGGTCTTGTGCAGGTGACGCAACAGCACCTCCTGGTCACACAACGGGAAGTCCTTGACGACACGGGTGTTGATCATCGTCTGGGTGGCTTCGAGGGTGTTGGCGTCCTGGAACGCGTACTCCTTGAACGTCACGGCCGCAAGCTCGTGGGCGAGCCGCTCGCGCGTGTTCGTCGCGGGGACAAAGTACAGGGTGCACTCGAAGATGTGCTTGTCCACGTCGGTGGGCCAGTAGTGGTAGGTCAGGTACCAACCCGGCGCCCACAGCAGCAGCGTGAAGTTCGGGAAGAACTCGAAGGAGTCCTGACCCCAGGCGTGGTGCCGCGATGGGTTGACCGCAGGCGGAAGTTCTTCGGGCAGAATGCCCTTGATCTTCGGCCGGTCCCACGGTCCGAACAGGCCGCTGTGCAGGATCCGTTCGATGGGCTTGACCATGTTTATGTCCTTCGGCGGGCTCATCCCGCCCCACGAGGACACCATGGAGTGCCTGCCCTTGATGTCGTAGGCCAGTGCCTCGAAGCCGTAGCTGGCGAGCTTCTCGGCCTCCTCCTTGACCGCCTGCTTCATGTGCAGGATCGGAGCGTGATAGAACTCGACGAACGCGTCGATGAACAGCTTCCAGTTCGAGTTGACCTCGGCCCGATAGGAATACGTCTCGGTCATCTCGTGGAAGGGATAACCCTCCAGCCCCTTGGCGAAGTCGCCCAGGTATTCGGTGAGGGGTTCGGCGTCGTTGTCGAAGTTGATGAAGATGAAGCCTTCCCACACTTCGCAACGCACCGGCACCAACCCGTAGTCGGCCTTGTCGACGTCGAAGAACTCGCCCTCCTGCTGGATGAAGGTCAGATCACCCTTGAGGTTGTAGCGCCAGGCGTGGTACTTGCAGGTGAACTGGCGGCACGTGCCCGAGACCTCTTCGCCGGGGTAGTCGTTCCACACCAGCTTGTTTCCGCGATGGCGGCACATGTTGTGGAATGCGCGCACCTCGTCGCCGTCCTTGACGATGATCACCGAGGTGCCCGCGCCCGCCGACGGCATCTCGCGCGTGAAGTAGCTGCCCTTCTTGGGAAGCCGCTCCACTCGTCCCACGTTGAGCCAGCACTTGCGGAAGATGGCCTGCTGCTCGAGCTTCCACTGCTCCGGGTCGATCGAATCGGTGTAGTCGACCGGTGCGGTGCCCAGTTCGGGCCAGTGCTCGGTCCAGCTACCCTCTTCTGGTTTCGGGAAAAATGCCACGATGTCTACCTCTCTGCGAGATTTTCGGCGTCTGGTTCTACGCCGAAAGTGTTGATGGCCATGGCCAGTGCGCCATAGCAGCCGATGGTGAAGACGAGGTCCATCAGCTGACGTTCCTCGAGGTGTTCGGACAGGGCGGCCCACGTCGCGTCGGAGACATTGGCGCTGTCCTGAAGTTCGTCGACCGCACGCAGTACGGCCCGGTCGAGCTCATCTGATGCCTCACCCCGTTGGACGGCGTCGATGACGTCGTCCGTCAGGCCCTCGTCGCGCCCCATTTCGACGTGGTGTCGCCACTCGTACTCGCACTCGGTCAGATGCGCGACGCGTAGGACCGCCAACTCGCGCAGCCGCGGCGGCAGTGTCGACCCGTACAGCAGGTGGAAGTTGAAACGCAGGAAGGCGCGGGTCAGCTTCGGATGGCGGACCATCGTCGCCAGCAGATTGCCCGCCCGTTCGGGATTGCGCCGTTCGGGAGACATGCTCGACAGTGCCTGCTCGACGGCATCGTCCCACTCCTGTGCGGGTAGCGGCGGCACGCGCAAGGCGCCTCCTTCCTGTGTGCTCTCGGCGATGAGAATCAGGTTCTCATATTTCGCCAATAGATTTCCACCTTTCGCGCCGACGGTCAACGCCGGAGGTCATCGACGGTGGTCACGAGGCTGCCTCTCCGAACCTAACTGCCCTGACAGGAGGCCATAGGGTGGTTTTCGGACATTGATTCTCGTAGGGTGAGAAGATAGTTTCCTCACATCGGGCACAGTCCGGATAGCTAGCCTCGGGGGACGCGACGAAAGGAACGGGCATGAACAAGGACGACATGATCTTGATCAGCGTTGATGATCACATCGTCGAACCGCCCGACATGTTCAAGAACCACCTGCCCAAGAAGTACATCGACGAGGCCCCGCGGTTGGTGCACAACCCCGACGGTTCGGACACCTGGCAGTTCCGCGACACGGTGATCCCGAACGTTGCGCTCAACGCGGTAGCGGGCCGTCCGAAAGAGGAGTACGGCCTGGAACCGCAGGGTCTCGACGAGATCCGGCCCGGCTGCTGGCAGGTCGACGAGCGAGTCAAGGACATGAACGCCGGCGGCATCCTTGGCTCGATGTGCTTCCCCTCGTTCCCCGGCTTCGCGGGCCGGTTGTTCGCCACCGAGGATCAGGAGTTCTCGCTGGCGCTGGTGAAGGCCTACAACGACTGGCACGTCGAGGAGTGGTGCGGGGCCTACCCGGCGCGGTTCATCCCGATGACGCTGCCGGTGATCTGGGATCCGGTGGAGTGCGCCAACGAGATCCGGCGCAACGCTGAGCGCGGTGTGCATTCGTTGACGTTCACCGAGAACCCCTCGGCCATGGGGTATCCGAGCTTCCACGATTTCGACCATTGGAAGCCGATGTGGGACGCGTTGGTCGACACCGAGACCGTGCTCAACGTGCACATCGGTTCTTCGGGGCGGTTGGCGATCACCGCTCCGGATGCGCCGATGGATGTGATGATCACGCTGCAGCCGATGAACATCGTCCAAGCCGCCGCAGATCTGTTGTGGTCGCGCCCGATCAAGGAGTACCCGACGCTCAAGATCGCGTTGAGCGAGGGCGGGACGGGTTGGATCCCATACTTCCTGGAGCGGGTCGATCGCACCTATGAGATGCACTCGACGTGGACGGGGCAGGACTTCGGGGGCAAGCTGCCCAGTGAGGTGTTCCGCGAGCACTTCCTGACCTGTTTCATCGCCGATCCGGTCGGGGTGGCCACCCGCAACGCGATCGGGATCGACAACATCTGCTGGGAGGCCGACTACCCGCACAGCGACTCGATGTGGCCCGGCGCGCCCGAGCAGCTCGACGAGGTGCTCACCGCCAACAACGTGCCCGACGACGAGATCAACAAGATGACGTTCGAGAACGCGATGCGCTGGTATCACTGGGATCCGTTCACCCACATCACCCGCGAACAAGCCACCGTGGGTGCCCTGCGCAAAGCCGCCGAGGGCCACGACGTCTCGATCCAGGCCCTGTCGAAGAAGGAAAAGACCGGCGCGTCGTTCGCGGACTTCGCGGCCAGCGCCAAGCAGGTGACGGGCAACAAGGACTAAAGAGGTCTGCAAGTATCGGAAGTTCCGGCCGCGGGGCCGGAAGGAGCGTCTATCAGTGCGCCGGTGCGGAAGCTGCGTTCACGCGCCGGCGCACTGCTCTGCGAGACGATGACAAGAGGAGAACCACCGTGCCCGGCGGGATGAGTTTCGAGCTGACCGAGGACCAGGAGCTGATCCGCAAGTCCGTCCGTGAGTTGGCGAGCAAGTTCGATGACCACTACTGGATGGAAAAGGACCTCGCGCACGAATTCCCGCGGGAGTTCTACGATGCGATCGCCAAGGGCGGCTGGCTCGGGATGACGATCCCCGAGGAGTACGGCGGGCACGGCCTGGGTATCACCGAGGCGACGTTGTTGCTCGAGGAGGTGTCGCGCTCCGGGGCCGCGATGAACGGCGCCAGCGCCATCCATCTGTCGATCTTCGGGATGCAACCCGTCGTCAAGCACGGCTCCGACGAGCTCAAAGCCGAGACGCTGCCGCGGATCGTCAACGGTGATCTGCATGTGTGCTTCGGCGTCACCGAACCGGGTGCGGGGCTGGACACCTCGCGCATCACCACCTTCGCCAAGCGCGAAGGTGACAAGTACCGGGTCAACGGGCGCAAGGTGTGGATCTCCAAAGCGCTGGAGTCGGAGAAGATTCTGCTGCTGACTCGGACCGAGACGCCGGCCGACCTAGAAAAACGCGGCGCCAAGAAGACCGACGGGATGACCCTGTTCCTCACCGACCTCGATCCCGACCACGTCGACATCCGGCCCATCAAGAAGATGGGGCGCAACGCGGTCAGCTCCAACGAGGTGTTCATCGACGACCTGATGGTGCCCGTCGAGCACCGGGTCGGCGAAGAAGGCAAGGGCTTCAAGTACATCCTGGACGGCCTCAACCCCGAGAGGATGCTGATCGCGGCCGAGGCGCTGGGCATTGGTCGGGTCGCGCTGGAGAAGGCCGTGAAGTACGGCAACGAGCGGCATGTGTTCAACCGGCCGATCGGCATGAACCAGGGCCTGCAGTTCCCGCTGGCCGACTCGCTGGCCCGCCTCGATGCGGCCGAGTTGGTGTTGCGCAAGGCCACCTGGCTCTACGACAACGGCAAAGCGTGTGGGCGCGAAGCCAATACGGCCAAGTACCTGTGTGCTGACGCCGGTTTCGGCGCGGCCGACCGGGCCCTGCAATTGCACGGCGGCATGGGTTACTCGGAGGAGTACCACGTTTCCCGCTACTTCCGCGAGTCGCGGCTGATGAAGATCGCACCCGTGAGCCAGGAGATGATCCTCAACTTCCTCGGCGAGCACGTTCTCGGGCTGCCGCGCAGCTACTGACGATGGAGTCCTGACTGATGGTCAACTATTTCGACTTGTCGGGCAGGTCGGCCCTGGTGACCGGCGCCGCCGGCGGTATCGGCTCGGCCGTCGCGCAGGCCCTGGCCGACGCGGGCGCCGCGGTGCTCGTCACCGACATCGACAAGGACGCCGCAGCTGCGGTGGCGCAACGCATTTCAGCCGGCGGTGGGCGCGCCGAGGCCGCCGCCCTTGACGTCGCCGACCGGGAGTCCGCCGACGCGGCTGCCGCACAGGCGGCCGCTCTGGCCGACGGTGCCCTGCACATCGTGATCAACAACGCGGGCGTGACCAAGCCGGCGATGTTCGAGAAGACGACGCAGGAGTCGTTCCGCCTGTTGTTCGACATCCATGTGATGGGCGCGTTCAACGTCACGCAGGCCGCGCTGCCGCACATCCCGACCGACGGCACCGGCCGCATCGTCAACGTCACCTCGGCGGCCGGCCTGACGGGCACGCTCGGCCAGGTCAACTACTCGGCGGCCAAGGCGGGCATCATCGGATTCACCAAATCCCTTGCGCGCGAATTGGCGACCAAGAAGATCATGGTCAACGCGCTGGCTCCGCTGGCCGCGACACCGATGACCGAGACCATCCGCACCAACGAGAAGTTCTCGGCGAACATGATGAACCGCATCCCGATGAAGCGGTGGGCGGATCCCGAGGAGGTCGCCGGCGCGTTCGTGTTCATGGCGTCCGACGCCGCGTCCTACATCACCGGACAGGTGCTGCCGGTCGACGGCGGAATGGTGATGTGAACGCCGCAGCGCCACTGAGCGGCGTCACGGTCGTCGCGATGGAGCAAGCCGTGGCGGCGCCGATGTGTACCCGGGTGCTCGCCGACTTCGGCGCCCGGGTGATCAAGGTGGAGAACCCCAACGGTGGTGACTTCGCCCGCGACTACGACGACGTCGTCAATGGCCCCGGTGGGTTGGCCGCGCACTTCGTCTGGTGCAACCGCGGCAAGGAGTCGGTGACGCTGAACACCAAGGCGCCCGAGGGCATGGACCTTCTGCACCGCCTGTTGGATCGGGCGGACGCGTTCGTGTCCAACCTCGCGCCGGGCGCCACCGCGCGGATGGGCCTGGCCCCCGCCGACCTGGCCACCCGTCATCCCAACGTGATTCCGGTCGAGATCGACGGGTACGGACCCGGTGGGCCGATCTCCCACAAGCGGGCGTACGACCTTCTCGTACAAGCGGAGTCGGGATCCTGCGCGGTCACCGGCTACCCGGGAATGCCGGCCAAACCGGGACCGGCGATGGCCGACTTCTCGACGGGCCTGTACGCGGCGATCTCCATCCTGGCGCTGCTGGTCGGACGAGGCAGGGGTAACGACGCGGCCACGAGTCCGTCGGTGGCGCTGAGCCTGTTCGACGTGATGACCGACGTGATGGGTTATCAGTTGACCTACACCCAGCATTCGGGCATCGACCAGGAACCGCTCGGCGTCGGCTCACCCGCGGTCGCGCCCTACGGGGCGTTCCCGACGCGGGACGGTCAGACGGTGGTGCTCGGCACCACCAACGACCGGGAATGGCAGCGGGTGGCCCGCGAGATCATCGACCGCCCCGACCTCGCCGACGATCCCCGCTTCGCCACCAACCCCGACCGGTGCGCCCACCGCGAGATCCTCGAGGAGGCCATTGGAACCTGGTGCGCTCAACGTGATCTCGCCGAAATTCAGAAGATCGCCGACGACGCCGGAATCGGTAACTCGCGGTACAACGTGCCCAGCGAGGTCGTCGCGCATCCCCACCTCACCGCTCGAGACCGGTGGCGCACGGTCGTGACCCCCAAGGGCGACATCCGCGCGCTGCGCCCACCGCCGGTGATCACCGGCTTCGAACAACCGATGGGGGCGGTGCCCGGTCTGGGTCAGCACACCGACGCCGTCCTCGGCGAATTGGGCCTCACGGCGGAGGATCTCGCGCGGTTACGCGCGGACGGAGTGATCGGGCCCGCGTACTCGTGAGCGATGTGCTGTTGACCTCCGACAGCGACGGGGTGCGCACCCTGACGCTGAACCGGCCGGACCGTAAGAACGCGATCAACGCGCAGCTGTGGGAGGAACTGGCCGATGCGCTGCGGGTGGCCGCCCGTGACACCGCACTGCGCGCATTGGTCATCACCGGTGCTGGTGGGGCGTTCTGCTCGGGCGCCGACATCGGCGTACCCGAGGACATCCACCCGCGGCACAAGCTGCGTCGGCTCACCGACGTCGCGCTCGCGCTGCACGAACTGTCCGTGCCCACCATCGCCAAGGTGACCGGGGTCGCGGTCGGGGCCGGCTGGAACCTGGCGCTGGGTTGTGACTTCGTGGTGGCGACACCGGAAGCGCGCTTCTGCCAGATCTTTTCGAAGCGCGGCCTGTCGGTGGACCTCGGCGGATCATGGCTGCTGCCGAAGCTGGTGGGTCTGCAACAAGCGAAGCGCCTGGTGCTGTTGGCCGACATGATCGACGCCGAGGAGGCCCGCGTGCTGGGCTTGGTCACCTGGGTGAGACCCACGGACGAGATCGACGGCTTCGTCGCGGATCTGGCGGCACGGCTCGCAGCGGGCCCACCGGTCGCGTTGGCGCAGAGCAAGGCGCTGCTCAACGACGGAGCCAACGCGACACTGCGGGAGGCGCTGGCCAACGAGGCCCGCGCCCAACCGGCCAACTTCGCCACCGCGGATTCGACGGAGGCCTATGCCGCGTTCGCCGCCAAACGTGAGGCCGTATTTACTGGTCGATGGGCGCTGGGGCCCGGATCGGAGAAGAACAATGCGTGAAACCGTGATCGTGGAGGCCGTGCGCACGCCGGTCGGCAAGCGCAACGGCGGATTGTCGGAGATGCATGCCGCCGACCTGTCGGCGATTGTGCTCACCGCACTGGTGGAGCGTGCGGGTATCGACCCCGAGATCGTCGACGACGTGGTGTGGGGTTGCGTGTCTCAGGTCGGCGACCAGTCCAGCAACATCGGCCGCTATGCGGTGCTGGCGGCGGGTTGGCCCGAGACGATCCCCGGCACCACAGTCAACCGCGCCTGCGGGTCGAGCCAGCAGGCGCTGGATTTCGCCGTCCACGCGGTGATGTCGGGTCAGCAGGATGTCGTCGTCGCCGGCGGGGTCGAGGTGATGAGCCGGGTGCCACTCGGTTCGGCGCGCGCCACCGGAATGCCTTACGGGCCCAAGGTCCTCGAGCGCTACGGCGACTTCACCTTCAACCAGGGCATCTCGGCGGAGTTGATCGCCCAGAAGTGGGGCTTCTCGCGCACTCGGCTCGACGAGTACTCGGTGCGCTCACACGAATTGGCCGCCGCCGCGCAGGACAAGGGCGCGTTCGAATCGCAGCTGATGCCGGTGTTCACCGACGGTGAGCCCGTAGTGGCAGACGAAGGTGTGCGGCGGGGTAGCACGGTCGAGAAGCTCGCGGGGCTCAAGCCGGCGTTCAAGGACGACGGCGTCATCCATGCGGGCAACTCGTCGCAGATCTCCGACGGTGCCGCAGCACTGCTGGTGATGGCCGCCGACAACGCAGTGGCGCTGGGCCTGAACCCGATCGCGCGCTACCGCGCTGGTGCGGTCACCGGCGCCGACCCGGTGCTGATGCTGACCGGTCCGATCCCGGCGACGGAGAAGGTTCTGCACAAGGCCGGAGTGGCCCTCGACGAGGTCGGTGTGTTCGAGGTGAATGAGGCGTTCGCGCCGGTGCCGCTGGCTTGGCTGGCCGAGACCGGCGCCGACGAAAACAAACTCAACCCGCTCGGCGGGGCGATCGCATTGGGACATCCACTCGGGGCTTCGGGCGCGGTGCTGATGACGCGGATGCTGAACCACATGCGCGACAACGGGCTTCGGTTCGGCCTGCAGACCATGTGTGAGGGCGGCGGAACCGCCAACGCGACGTTGGTCGAACTCATCGCCTAGCGACCATCGCCTAGCGGCTTGATGAACCCATCGCTGGCGATGGTGACCCAACACGTCGCCTGACTTCACGGGAGGACCCGCGTGCAGAGAAGCCTGTTCACCGACGACCATGAGGCGTTTCGCGAACTCGCCCGTGACTTCGTCGAAAAGGAAGTGGTCCCGCACTATCCCGAGTGGGAGAAGGGCGGGCGCATGCCTCGCGAGGTGTTCAAACAGATGGGGTCGCTGGGCATGCTCGGCATGGCCATCCCTGAGGAGTACGGGGGAGGCGGTACCTCCGACTACCGCTACAACGTTGTGCTGCAAGAGGAGGCGGCTCGCGCACTGGTCACGCTGTCGACCGTGCGCACCCAACTCGAGGTGATCCTCCCGTACTTCCTTCACTACGCCAACGAGGAGCAACGGAAGCGGTGGTTTCCCGGGCTCGCCGCCGGTGAGCTTCTCACCGCCGTCGCGATGACGGAACCGGGCACCGGATCTGACCTCGCCGGTGTGCGTACCACCGCGGTGCGCGACGGCTCCGAGAACGGGGACTGGATTCTCAACGGCGCCAAGACGTTCATCACCGGTGGTATGCAGGCCGACCTCGTGATCGTCGTCGCGCGGACCTCGACCGACCCGGACAACCGGCGCAAGGGGCTCACGCTGTTCGTCGTCGAGGACGGAATGCAGGGCTTCACCCGAGGCCGCGAGCTGGAGAAGATGGGCTGCAAGGTCCAGGACACCGCCGAACTCTCGTTCGTCGACGTCCGCGTGCCCGCGGCCAACATGCTGGGCGCAGAAGGCGAGGCCTTCAGCTACCTCGGCCACAATCTTCCCCAGGAGCGGCTCACCGTCGCGGTCGGATCGGTCGCGCAGGCGCGCTCGGCGATCGCGGCTGCCATCGAGTACACCAAGAGCCGCAAGGCGTTCGGGACTCCGGTGGCGTCATTTCAGAACACGAAGTTCGAGCTGGCGGCCTGCTCGGCGGAGGTGGAAGCCGCACAGGCGATGCTGGACCGCGCGGTGGCCCTGCACGTCGACGGCGAGTTGTCGGGCGCGGATGCGGCCCGCGTGAAGCTGTTCTGCACCGAGATGCAGCAGCGGGTGGTGGACCGCTGTCTGCAGTTGTTCGGCGGCTACGGCTACATGATGGAGTATCCGATTGCGCGGTTGTACACCGATGCCCGCGTGGCCCGCATCTACGCCGGCACCAGTGAGGTGATGAAGGTGATCATCGCCAAGTCGCTCGGCCTTTAGCGATTTCGGTGCACTACCGGTCGCTGAGCGACACGTAGTGCACCGAAATACGTAGTGCACCGAAATCACTGGGGAAGCTGCGGTTTGATCTCTTCGATGACCCACTGCGCGTAGTCGAGGTACTCGTCGACGCCGCTCACGGGTGGCAGGGGAACCGCACTGACGGTGACGCCTTGTTGCGCGAGCCAGCCCAAGCGGTCGACGATCTCGGCGGCGCTCATGCCCGGCCGGCCATCGGGGTCGTCCTGCACGGTGTGGCCTTCGCCCACCCGGTTCGTTCCCAGCCCGTGCACCACGTCGAACGGGCGTCCGTCGTAGCCCGGCTGGGACTTGATGAAGTCGAGGCGCTCGGCGATCTTGTCGGGCGGGGTGAGAAACGACCACCAACCCGACGCGTACTTCGCCGCCCTGCGCAGGGCCGCGTCGGCATCGCCACCGATCCAGATCGGCAGATGCGGCTTCTGAATCGGCTTGGGCTCGAAGGCGATGTCATCGAAGGACACATACGTGCCGTCGAAGCTGGGCGAGTCACTGGTCCACAATTCGACAATCGCAGCCAGATAGTCGTCGGCGATGCGGCCGCGTTCGCGGAACGGCACACCGAGCAGGTCGAATTCGCGTTCCAGCCAGCCCACTCCGAACGTCACCATCATGCGGCCGCTGCTCATCCAGTCGGCGGTGGCCAGCGACTTCGCCAGCACGATCGGATGCTGCAGCGGCAGTAGGGTGATGCACGAATTGAGCATGATGCGCTGGGTGGCACCGGCCAGATATGCCTGCGCGACAGTCGACTGCAGATAGTGCGGACCGGACAGTTCGACGTGGTCGTTGGGGATCGCGAAATGCTCGGGCACCGCGATCATGTCGTAGCCCCACTCGTCGGCGCACTTGGCCATCCGCGTCTGGTCGGCACCCGTCACCGATGCTTCCCACGGCTGCATCATGGCCTTGAGCCGCAGCATGTGCGGGAGGTTGAACACAAGCTTCACACGGACTCCTATTACGGGATTTGGGTGCACTTCGAGTCGCTGAGCGATACGTAGTGCACCGAAATCGCCCCGGGCTACTTGAGCATGCTGCCGGCATCGATCGTCACGGGAAGGCCCGTGATGTAGCGCGACTCGTCCGATGCGAGGAACAAAACGGCGTTGCTGACATCCTCGGGCTCCACCCAGCCGACCGGTAGCACGTGCATGAACTGTGCGGCGACGGCGAGATCCTCGGGTCCGGGGTTCTCGAGGTCGGGGCGGAACAGCTTCATGGTCCCTTCGTTCATGAACAGCGGCGTGTTCACGTTCGTGGGACAGACGGCGTTGACTCGGATCGAGTGCTGACCAAGTTCGACGGCGAATGTGCGCATCAAGCCGATCACGCCATGTTTGGCGGCGATGTAGTGGCCGGTATGGGGGTAGGGCTTGAGTCCGCCGACCGAGCTGGTGAGGATGATCGAACCGCCACGCCGGGCGGAAAGCATGTGGGGGACCGCGGCTTTCACGGTTTTCCACACGCCGGAGAGGTTGACGTCGATCATGTCGCGCCAGTCGTCTTCGCTGGTCTTGTCCAGCGTTGCGCCGCCGTTGCCGATGCCGGCGTTGGCGACGACGATGTCGAGTCGGCCCAACTGTTCGACGCCGCCGTCCACGACCGCCTTGAGTGCGTCGTAGTCACGTACGTCGACCTCGGCGGTGACGATCCGGCGGTTGAGGTTCTTGACGAGGTCGGCCGTCTCGGCGAGGTCGTCCGGTGTCGCCCAGGGGATGTCGTCGTTGCTGGAGATCTGCTTGCAAACATCCACGGCGATGATGTCGGCGCCTTCTGCGGCGAGGCGCACCGCGTGGCTGCGGCCCTGACCCCGTGCCGCGCCGGTCACGAACGCGACTTTGCCCTCGACTCGTCCACCACCCATGTGTCCACCTTCTGGCCGCTCGAATTGATTGGTCGATCGATCAGGAGGGTGGCACCGATCGGCCCACGTGTCAACATTCGGCCCCCATGAGATGGCACATCGAGCGGTGTTGTGCCCTGTGGGTGCCGCGTCAGCCAGGCGGAGGCCGCGACCCGCCGGTGGTCAACGATTCCTTCAGCGATTGCATCCAGCGCCGCATGAAGTCGCGCATCTCGTCGTGTCCGAGCGTGACGCCGACCGCGTCCTCGTTGCACAGGCTGCGCGCGATCTGCACGATCAGCATCGAAACGGCGACCGGCGGATAGTCGTCGAGATCGACGCCGTGAGCACGCAGGGCCACGGTGACCGCGGCGGTCTCGATGTCGCGGACGCGCTCCGCATACGTCTTCAGTTCGGCACGAATCACCTTGCGGTGGTTCGCCAACGCCATGAACTCGGTGTTCAGGCCGGTCCGACGCAGATCGCTGTTGATCAGCCACAGCGTGTGCAACGGGTCGTCGTCGGTCAGCGCCGCGCGCATGTTCTCCAGGGACGCCTCCGCGCCGGCCCGCAACACCTCGACGAACAGATCGTCCATCGTCGGGAAGTAGTAGTAGACCAGCGCCTGTTTGACCCCGGCTTCGGCGGCCACGCGTCGCGACGTCGCCGCGGCGTAACCCTCGTCGCGCATGACCTTCGCCGTGGCCTCGATGAGGCGTTGCCGTGCTCCCGCTTCGGCTGGTTTCACCTTCTCGGCGCGCGGCATCAACGACCCTCCGCCCGAATGCTTGACCCTCTGTCGCGGCCCGTGATAGGCATGGCGCATCCTAACAGTTTGATCGATCGATCAGATAAGCTTGTGGACGCCAGGACCGAAAGGACGGCCGCTGATGACCGATCTCGCCTCGGTGGACTACTTCTCCGACCATGCGATCAGTCAGGATCCCTACGACTACTGGGACCGCCTTCGCGAGCAGGGCGCGGTGTTTCGGGAACCGAACTACGGCGTCGTCGCCGTCACCGGTTACGCCGAAGTGGTGGCCGCCTTCAAGGATCACGATTCGTTCTCGGCGGTGAACGCGATCGGCGGGCCGTTCCCGCCGCTGCCGTTCGTCCCCGAGGGTGACGACATCACCGAGCAGATCGAGGCGCACCGCCACCTGTTTCCGATCTACGAACACATGGTCGTGATGGACCCGCCGGCCCACGAGCGGGCCCGGTCGCTGCTGACCAAACTCTTGACACCACGGCGGCTCAAGGAGAACGAGGACTACATGTGGCAGCTGGTCGACAGGCAGATCGACCAGATCATCGGCCCGGAGTCCGAACAGGGGCGCTGCGAGTTCCTCTCCGAATACGCCAAGCCCTTCGCCACGTCGGCGATCATCGACCTGCTCGGCGTGCCCGAGGAGGACCGTCCGGAGTTTCTGGCCGCGCTCGGCGTCGAGGAGCGCTACGGCACGCGCGTCGGTGCACTCGACGGCGCCCCGGTGGGGCGCGACCCACTCCAGTATCTCGACGACAAGTTCGCCGGCTATCTCGCCGCGCGTCGCCGCGAACCGCGCGGCGATGTGCTGTCCGGGATGGCGACGGCGGTGTACCCCGACGGTTCGACGCCGGAGCTGATCGAGGTGGTCAAGCCGGCGACGTTCCTGTTCGCCGCGGGGCAGGAGACCGTCACCAAGCTGCTCAGCGCGGCGGTGCAGACCCTCGGGGACCGGCCGGACTTCCAGCAGATGCTGCGCGAGCACCCCGAGCGGATACCGGCGTTCATCGAAGAGGCGCTGCGCATGCACTCACCGACAAAGGTCGACTTCCGGCTCGTCCGCAGGAGCACCACGCTGGGCGGGGTGCCGCTGAAGGCCGGCACGATCGTGATGCTGTGCCTCGGCGCGGCCAACCGAGACCCGCGCAAGTTCGACGATCCGCACGAGTTCCGACCGGACCGCAAGAACGTGCGCGAGCACATCGCGTTCGGGAGGGGGATCCACTCGTGTGCGGGCGCGCCGCTGGCGCGAGTGGAGGGCCGCATCACCGTGCAGAGGTTGCTCGAACGCATGCGCGACATCCGGATCAGCGAGTCGGCCCACGGTCCGGAAGGTGAGCGCCGCTACGCCTACGAGCCGACCTTTTTGCTGCGCGGGCTGACCGAGCTGCACATCGAGTTCACACGGCGATAGAAACTCCGGCGCGCCCAGCGCCCGGCCGTGCCCGAAATGGCCGCTGACCTGGCGATGTGACAGCGGTCTAAACCCAATTTGGCTGAGACGCTTGTCACAGCGCTCAAACCTACCTACTGTGTGTTCACTAGGTTGGTTGAACGAAGGAGTTCGGTGTCCGCCACGGAGTCCGCGCGGCCGTATGCCACGCTCCTCGCCAAGGGCGAGGATCGTCGTCAGCGCATCCTCGCGGTGGCCGAACGCCTGCTCGCACGCAATGGGTGGCGCAACACCTCGCTGGCCCAGATCGCCAAGGAAGCCGGGGTCACGCCCGCCGGTCTGCTGCACCACTTCGAGTCCAAGGAGCAGCTCCTCAACGCGGTGCTCGACGCCCGTGACGCCGACGACGCCATCCACGCCGACTACCGCTCCGGCGACCTCGTCACCGAGCTCGGCCGGGTCCCCGAACGCTTCGACCGCGCGCCCGAACTCGTCGGGACATTCACCGTGCTGCTGGTGGAGAACATCGCGCCCGACGCGCCGCTGCACGACCGCCTTGTCAAGCGTTACCGCGACGCGGTCGACATCATCACCGCGATCATCGAGCGCGGTCAGCGCAGCGGCAAGTATCGCCAAGACCTCGACGCGGCCACTAAGGCCGTGGAAATCCTCGCCTTCACCTATGGAATGGAGACCCTATGGTTACTCGACCCATCGATTCAATTGGCCGAGGTGTTCAAGGGGTACGCCGAGTCGCTGGGACGCGAATTGGCGCCGCGGAGCTCGACATGAGGTACCGGCTCGACATCGTCGCCCCGACGGTGACGGACGCGGTGAAGTATGCCGGCGGCTGGATCTACGACCGGGTGATGGCCGGGTGGGACGTCACCGTGCTCGTCGGTGGTGACGAAGACGTTCGCCCGTTGACGATCCTCGGAGCCGAGACCCTCGACCTGGAAACGGTTCTCGCCGAGTGGGAGGAACGGCCGCATCCGGCCACCGTCGCTGTCGCGGCCAACATGATCGACCGCGACGCGCGGGTTCTCCAGCATGTGCGCAACGCGCTCGATCAGGGGGCGACCGAGGTGACGCTGTGGGGTGAGCGGATGCCCGCCGAGCTCGACAGCAGCGTCGATTCCGTCGAGCACCGCCTGAGCGCGGCGGCCAGGGCGTTCAAGGCCAAGGCGCTGGCCGCGGCCGGCGATCCCGGAGCCGCCGAGGTCGGCGGCTGCGAGATGTTCCGCTGCGGGATGACGGTCTCCGTCGCCGCGGATCTGGTGCCCGCCAGCTGATTTCGGCGGGCGCCGGCGGCGTCAGCGGTAGTCGCTGGATTCGGCCAAGTCGGCGGCCGAGCGCATCAGCTCGACGATGATCGGGCCGTAGGCGAGCAGCTTCGGGTTGTCGCCCGCGCGCTGGAAACCCTGCTCGAGCACGATGGCAAGCTTCCACTTCGCCAGCACCAGGTAGTAGTCGAGGTCGTCGACCTGACGCCCGGACACCTTCGCGTAGTGCTCGACGACGGCCGCGCGCGAAGGCATTCCCCGCATGTCGACGTAACCCATCTCCGAGTCCGCCGGCGCCGCGGTGTCCTCCGGCCAGCTCTGCACCATCCAGCCCAAGTCCAGCTTCGGGTCCCCGACGGTGCCCATCTCCCAGTCGACGATCGCCGCGAGCCGGGCGGGAGCCCCGTGCCGATACATCACATTGGCGAACTGGTAGTCGCCATGCATCAGGCCGGGAACGTAATCCAGCGGGCGATGCGTGCGCAGCCAGTCGGTGGCGACCTCCAAGCCCTCGATCTCGCGGCCCTTGATCCGCTCGAAGAACGCCGTCCAGCGATCGACCTGGCGTTCGTGGAAGCCATCGGGCCGACCCAAATCGTCTAGCCCCTTTGCTTTCCAGTCGACTTGGGACAGAAGCGCGATGCCCTCGGCGAGTTGATAGGCCAGGTCCCCGCGCGCAGACAAGTCGGAATCGAACGGTTCGGGCCACTTCCGATCCTCAAGATCCATCGGCGACCAGCCGTCAACGAAACCCATCAAATAGAACGGGCGGCCGAGCACCGCGGCATCCTCACAGACGGCGACGGCCTCGGTATGGGGAACGTCGGTGCCGTCGAGCGCCTCGATGATGCGCCACTCCCGCAAAATTCCCTTGTCGCGATCGGGCGGGGCGTCGGGCGGCGGCATCCGAAGCACACAGCTGTGTTCCCCGCGCCGCAACTCGTAGATGACGTTCTGGGTACCGCCCGACAGGAACCGGGTCTGCAGCGGCTCACCCTTACCGGGCAGCTCGGCTGCGTCCATCCAATCAGTCAGGCGCGCAACGTCTATCGCGTTATCGCTCACAGATTCCCCACTTCATTCTCTATGGTGGCGCCCAGGTATCTGGCGAATTTGGCCCTGGCCTTCTCCCGCTTGGCCGGAATCCACTCGCTCGGCCACGTGCCGGTGCTGGGCGCATAGTCGCGCAGCACCTGCTTGGCCACCGTCGTCTTGTGCACCTCGGTGGGCCCGTCGGCCAGCCCCATCACCGCGGCGCCGGTGACCATGCCCAGGAAGGGCATCTCGTTGGTGACACCCAGCGCACCGTGGACCTGCATTGCACGCCAGGCGATGTCGTGCAGCACCGTCGGCATCACCACCTTGACCGCGGCGATGTCCTTACGGACCTTCTTGTAGTCGTTGTACTTGTCGATCTCCCACGCGGTGTAGAGCACCATCAGCCGGAACTGCAGCAGCTGCGCGTACGAGTCGGCGATATAGCCCTGGACGAACTGCTTCTCCGACAGTCTGCTGCCCTGGGTTTCGCGGCTCAGCGCGCGTTCGCACATCATGTCCAGCGCTTTGCGGGACAGCCCGATCGTGCGCATCGCGTGATGGATACGGCCGCCACCGAGACGGGTCTGAGCGATGACGAATGCCTGGCCCTCGCCGCCCAGCAGCGCATCGGCCGGCACCCGCACGTTGTCGTAGTGGATGAGAGCGTGCGAGCCTTCGTCGTCACGCTCGCCGTGCAGTCCGACATTGCGGACGATGTTGACGCCGGGCGTGTCCGTCGGCACCAGGAACATCGACATGCCCTGATAGGCACTCACGTCGGGGTTGGTGACGACCATGACGATCAGGAACGACGCGGTTCTGGCGTTGGAGGAGAAGAACTTCTGGCCGTTGATCACCCAGTCGTCGCCGTCACGGACCGCGGTGGTGTTGAACAGTGTCGGGTCTGCACCGGCGTGTGGTTCGGTCATCGAGTAACACGAGAAGATCTCGCCCTTCAGCAGCGGGCGCAGATAGCGCTCCTTCTGGGCGTCGGTGCCGTAGTGGGCGATGATCTCGGCGTTGCCGGTATCGGGCGCCTGACAGCCGAACACGATCGGTGCCCACTGGGAACGGCCGAGGATTTCGTTGAGCAGAGCGAGCTTGAGTTGGCCGTAACCCTGTCCGCCGAGTTCGCGGCCGAGGTGGGTGGCCCACAGCCCTCGTCGACGCACTTCATCCTTGAGTGGGTCGATAACCTTGCGGCGGTTGGCGTCCAAAGGAACGAACTGCTGATCGGGGAACGCCAAGTCGAGCGGTTCGACCTCCTCCCTGACGAATTCGTCGGCCCAGTCGAGCACCTTCTGATATTCGGGGTCGGTCTCGAAATCCCACGCCATCGTGGTCTCCTTTCGCGCTGGTTCAATCTTCAGCTGAGTGCGGCGTCGGTCTTCCTCGTGTTGAACCCGACGATCAGCGCCGCGATGTCGTCGGTGACGACGTCGGCGAACGACCGGTCACCGAAAGTGCCGCTCGCCCAATGCCGGACGCCTTCGCTGACGTGCATGCCGGCCAAGCGGGAGAGGTGTTCGACGTCGACGTGCGCACCGATCTTCCGGTCCCGCTGCGCGCGGGTGAACAGTTCGCCGAACATGTCGGCGTCGGCCGTGTCGTCGACGGCCTCACCCGCGAGGATCCGGTGTTCATGCCGGTAGCCCTCGAGGATCGTCTGGATGATCAGCTCGCGCGGATTGCGGGCCATCGACCGTTCGAGGCTGCGCAGCGCCTCACCGATGACCGCCTCGACGTCGTAGTCGGCCCGCAACAGCGCGCGCACCTTATTCTGCGCCGCCCGGGTCGACAGCAGACCGACCTCGAAGAGGATGTCCTCTTTGGCGGGGAAGTAGAAGTAGAACAGGCCCCTCGACACGCCGGCGGCCCGGCAGATGTCGGCTACGGTCGTCTTCGCATACCCGTTCGTGCGCCACAACGCCATGGCCGCCTGCACGAGCGCGCGCTTCGTCTCATGCGAACGAGCCCGCTGAAACGAAGCGCGTCGTTGACCACCGTCAGCAATCGCTTCGCCGTTGGCCTTGGACACTCCGGCACTGTAACAGGGCAATTGAGGCTTGCAAATAGTTGACGTTTGTCCAACTATCTAGGGATGGGCACGACACTGGACGGTAGGCGCATCTTGGTGACCGGTGGGGCCACGGGCATCGGCGCGGCGGCGGTGCACGTGCTCACCGAGGCGGGCGCCCACGTCGTGGCCACCCGTCACACCACGGCGCCACCCAACGTGGCGGGCGTGTCCTGGGTGCACTGCGACGTGCGTGACGCCGAAGCGGTCGACCACACCGTGCGGGCCGCGGCCGAGGAGATGGGTGGGCTCGACGTACTGCTCAATGCGGCCGGACTGTGGCAGCCGGGCATCCCCGGTCAGATCACCTCCGATGACATCGAGATCCTGTTCGACACCAACGTGAAAGCCACGATCCTGACCAACCAGTCGGCGTACGCGGTGATGCGCGACAACGGCGGCGGACGCATCATCAACTTCGGGTCCGCCGAGGCGGTCATGGGCAGCCCTCTCTCGGCGGTGTACGCGGCGACGAAGGGAGCGGTGGCCGCGTGGACACGCTCGGCGGCCAGGGCTTGGGCCGCCGAGAAGGTGTCGGTGATCGCGTTGGCGCCCGCGGTACAGACGCCAGGTGCCGACCGGCTGCGGCAATTCCTCGGGCCGGCAGCGGAGTTCCTGGACGAACAGCTCAAAACCTCGATTCCGCTCGGGGGAACACTCGGTGATCCCGTCGGCGATCTAGGCCCCGCACTGGTGTTCTTCTGCAGCGAGGGATCACATTTCATGACAGGACAACTCGTCGCCGTCGACGGCGGCCTGATCATGCTCGGATAGGCCCACGAAAGGCGAGACATGCCCAACTTGCACCACGTTGTCATGCGCAGCCATTCCGCGCACATCTTCACGGCGTTTCTGACCGAGGTGATGGGGATGGCGGTGCAGTTCCAGATGCACGTGCCCGGTGAGGTGCTGGAGAGAACGCTCGGATGGCCAACGTCGGACGGGGCGGAGGTCACCATGCTCGGCACCGGCGACACGGGGCTCATCGAGGTGCTCGACGTTCCCGAGCACCTTCGTGACGTCGTGCCCGAGGGGTTGGCAGCGCTGTCGTTCATGGCACCCCACTTCGCCGAAACACGCGCGAAGGCCAGCGCTTTCGCCAACGACGTCACGATGCTCGACACCGGTGTGCCTGGCGTGGACCTGTTCTTCTGCACGATGGGCGGGGTACCCATCGAGTTCATGGGAAGCTATGTCCCCGAGGCGAGCTCCGATACCAGCGACGCGACGAACGCCTCAGTGCGGCTGCGCGACGCCTGACGCTGGGCGGCATCCTGCCCGAGCGGAACCACGCGCGCTGCCAGATCGGTGACGCCGGCGTCGCGGTAGCGGCGCAACCGCGCCGCGACGGTTGCTTCGTCGCCGACGGCCATGGTGTCGCCGACGTCCTCGGCGTCGCCGTGTTCGAGCAGGCGCACGTAGTTGGGGGAGAAGTCGGCATGCCCCAGCACCTCGCTGGCGTACGCCCGGGCATCGTCGACCTCATCGTCGGCGCAGAGCGCGACGGGGACACCGGCGACGATGCGGATGTCTTCTCGGCCCGCCTCTTTGGCCGCCGTCGAGATCCGCGGCGCCACGTAGTCGCCGATCGCACGTTCGTCGGCCATCCACAGGATGGTTCCGCCGGTGCGTTCGCCGGCGATCCGGAGCATCGTCGGGCCGAGCGCCGCCACCAACACCGGCACGGTGAAGTCCTCAGTGACGTCGACAGGGGACCTCACGTGATACGTGTCGTTGTCGACGGCGATCGCGCCCGGTCCGCTGAACGCCGCGTCGAGCACCTCGAGATAGTCGCGCACCAGCCGCGCGGGTTTGTCGTACGGCAGGCCGAGCTGGTCGGTGATGATCCAGTGGTGCGACGGGCCGATGCCCAGGGTGAACCGTCCCTCGCAGGCGATCTGGGTGGTCAGCGCCTGCTGAGCCATGATGAGCGGATGGCGGGTCTGGATCGGCACCACGGCCGTTCCGATCTCGATGCGGTCGGTGGCGTTTCCGAGTAACGCCACGGCCGTCATCGCATCGAGATATCCAGGCACCTGCGGTATCCAGAAGGTCGCGAAACCCTGCTCCTCGGCGGCTCTTCCGTCGTCGATCAGCCCACTCAGTCGCTCAGCTCGCGGGCGCTCCTTGTCGGAGCCGACCATCAGACCGATGCGCATTCATACCTCCGGTCACGGTACATAGCGGTCCCATTCGTAGGGGACGACGGTGTGAAACGGTGCGGCGAAAAGCGGTTCGACGCCGTCCTGCTGCCATCGGGACCGCAGAAGCGGCCGGAGCCGCTCCGCGACCGCCACAGGGTCGTCGTCGAGGAAGCAGTACGTAATCGTCTGCCCTGCAGGGGCACTGGCCAATCGGCCCTCGACGGGCAGCGACATCGCCGCCCACGCGCCTGCCACCCCGTCGACGTCCACCAGTTCGTCCGGAAAACCTGTGCCTCGTTCCAGCAGTAGGTACACGCCTCGATTCGGCCACCACGGCAGCACGTCGGCGCCCACCTTGATCCGTGGCGCTGCGGCGCGCTGCCGCACGTCGTACACACCGCGTTCGACGGGCGGCAGCAGTGGCAGTTTGCGGCCCGCATCACCGAGCGCCTTGGATAGCGCGAGGAACGGTTCCATGCCCTCGACCCCGGTGAAGAAGTACGTCATCACGTGATCGATTTCGTCGTAGGGAGTTTCACCCGTCCCTCGTGCGGCCCGGCACTGCGGCGTGGACACCAGGCGCAGGGATGCGCGCACCGCCCGCATCCGGTGCTGTTCGGGGCGGTGGTCGAGGGTGTGCCAGCGCAGATAGTCCGCGTCCGCGCCGTCGGGGTGGCGTCGCGCCATCGAGACGAACATGGTGGTGATGTCCCCGTCTCCGTTGGCGAGCACCTCGGGAACCTCGTCCGACGGTCTGCCCGGTAGTTGCATCCTCGTCTCCTCTACACCGAATCCGGCTGTGCCAACGGGATTTCGGGATGGCGGGCCTCGACCATGCGGCGAAAGCCGTCACGCCATCCGATTGTCGTGCGGCCCAGCACCTCGTGCATGCGGGTGACGTCGGGCCACAGCGGTGTGTGGGCTTCGGGTGTGTACTCGAAAATCGGTTCGACGCCGACCAGTTCACCCATGTAGGTGCAGTACTCCTCGACGCTGACCGTCTCACTGCCCGCCCAGTTCACCACGACCGGCGGCGTGTCCGCTGCCTCCATCGCCCTGATTGCCAGTGCGACATAGTCGTCCTCGTAGATGGGGTTGTAGTTGTTCGGCCGGTCCGGGTGCAGCCTTATCGGCCTACGAGCCAGGATCGCGTCGAGACGGTCGGCGGGGGCGCCGCCTTCGGGCCCGTAGGTGGAACAGATTCTGATGATGGTCAACGGAATCTCGTACTGTCTGGCGACCCACGTGCAGACCGCCTCGGCGGCGACCTTGGAGAAGCTGTAGTTCGCCCGCAACGGCACCCCGGGCGGATCGGATTCGGTCAGCGGCCGCTGACCCTGGTACGCGTAGATCGAGCCGGTCGAACAGAGTACGAAGCCTTTTGCGGCGCGGTACCGGTGCAGCAGGCCGCCCGAACGCTGAGCGTTCGTCTCCAGGCAGCGCGTCCAGTCTCCGGCTCCGGGATCGACCGCGGCGTGAAACACGTAGGTGAAATCGTCGGGGAGCGCGGAGAAGTCGCCGTCGCCGATATCGAGGGCGACCGGAATGACACCGGCGGCGCTCAGCCTGTCGCGGCTGGCCGGCTCGCGCAGCCGGGCTGCGCCCCACACCTCGTTATTGCCTGCCAGCTCCCGCGCCAAGGGGAACGCGATCTTGCCGGTGGCGCCGGTGATGAGGATCTTCTCGCCGTCGAGCATCCCTTAAGTCTTAGCGCACCACGCCTCAAATGTTAAGTACTTGATATGTTGGCGGGATGCAGCTCACCTTCGATGCCGAGGTGGAGGCGTTCCGCACCGAGTTCGTCGCCTTCCTCGACGAGCACCTGCCGCCGCAGGCCGAGGCGGCGGAGCGGTCCCGATCGACGGCCCATGTGCCGCAGTGGGCACGCCGTTGGCAGCGGCTGCTGTTCGACCACGGATGGTTGCTGCCGGGAAATCCGCCGGACTTCGGTGGCCGCAACGCGGGCGTGCTCGAGCAGTTCGTCCACCGCGAAGAGCTGGCGCGGCGCCGGATCTATCCGGCCTTCAATCCGCAGGGCGTCGGGATCATCGCCGCGTCGCTGCTGACCTTTGGCACCGACGAGCAGAAGCAGCGGTGGGCGGTGCCGATTCTGCGGGCCGACATGACCGCATCGCTGGGCATGAGCGAACCCGGGGCCGGTTCGGACCTGGCGGGCCTGGCGACGCGAGCGGTGCGCGACGGTGACGATTTCGTCGTCGACGGGCAGAAGGTCTGGACTTCGGGCGCACACGACGCCGATGTCATCCTGGCGTTTGTGCGCACCGACCCGGATGCGCCCAAGCACAAGGGGATCAGCGCGCTGTTGATCCCCACCGACCTACCCGGAGTCGAGCGCAGACCGTTCGCTTCGGTCTACAGCCGCGAGGACCTGGATTTCAACGAGGTGTTCTTCTCCGGCGTGCGGGTGCCCGCCGAGAATCTCGTCGGTCCTTTGCACGAGGGTTGGCGCGTGGCCAACGGATCGCTAGGCCATGAACGCACCATGATGTGGATGGCGTTCGCCAACCGGCTGGATCAACTACTGCAGGACTTCCGCCCGGTGGGAGCGGTGAACCAAGACCGCTACGCGACCATCGCGATGGACTATCAGGCGCTGCGCCTGCTCGGTTCCGTCGCGCTGGGGCAGGCGGCGCGGGGTGAACGCGACATCCCCGGCGTATCGGTGTTGAAGCTGTTCGGATCGGAGGCCGAGCAGAAGGCGCTCGGGTATGCGCTCGACGCCGCCGGCGCAGGAGGCTTACGCAGTCCGGGGCTCACCGCGCCGTACAATCCCTACAGCCCAGGCCTTTTCACCGCCGACTGGTTCACCCGCTACATCAGCACCTATGCCGGGACGATTTCGGGCGGGGCGTCGGAAATACAGCGCAACATTATTGCCCAGCGGGTGCTGGGGTTGCCCGCCCGCTGACGAGTCCCGGAAGAAAAACCGGCGCTCAGCGCGGCGCCGGGGCCGCCAGTTCCCGTAGTGACGCCATGAACAACTCGTCCATCCGTGGGCTGAGCTCCGCCAACGAGGCGGCACCGGCATGGCCGACGGAACCGAAGACGCGGTCCAGCGCATCGGCACTAGCTGAAGAACCGATCGAAAGGCACAGGCATGCAACGCCGTCGGCGCGGAGTTCCTCGAGGGCCTTATGCGCGTCGGCCTCCGCATAGCGGCCTTCGTAACCGTCGTCGTAGGGGTGTCCGTCGGACAAGACGAGCAACAGCTTGTTGGGGGTGCCCGCCTCTTCCTTGAGGATCTCGGCCGCGCCGCGGATCGCCGCGCCGAGGCGGGTGTAGCTCGACGGTTGCAGCTGGTTGAGACGAGCGCGTCCGACCGCCCCGAAGCGCTGATCGAACTTCTTGATCGCCGGAAGGTGGACAGCATGGCGGCCCCGGGACCGGAACGCGTAGACCGCGACCCGATCGCCGAGGTCCTCGAGCGTGGCCGCCAGTGTGGCGGCCGCTCGCCGCTGGTGCTCGTGTACGGCCAGGCCGTCCGGGTCGGCGTCGGTCACCGAGCCGGACGCGTCGAGCAGGATCAGCACCCCGAGGTTCCTGGCGACCTTGCGGTGTTCGGTGAAGATGTGCTCGGGCGGGGAGAATCCGGAACGCAGGTCGACGGACAGATCGACGAGGGCTTCGATGTCGAGTTCGTCGCCGTCGGGCCGGCGCCGCAACACCCTGGGGCCCAACCCGATCCGGGAAAGCCGGCGGCGCAGGACGTCGTCGCGGGCGACGGCGGCAGCGTTGACGTCGGCGGGCGTGGTCAGCGGGTAGTCGATCACCCGGCACCAGTCCGGCCGGTACCGGCGGCGGAAGACGTCCCACTCGGGATGCAGCGCTCCGCCCACCCCGACGGCGGCACCTGGGCGTTCGTCGTCGGTGAAGTGGATCCGGTGGGGCAGCGGCCTGGCGTGCGGGCCGCCCGCGCGGACCCGCCGCACGGCTTCGGCCTGCGGATCCCCGCCTGCACTGTTGCCGGACGACCCCGATGTGCCGAGCAGTTTGCGCAGGAAGTCCCCGACCGTTTTCGAGTTGAACAGCGGGTTGTCGAACATCTTGAGGATCTTGCTTTCCTCCGACGGCCCCTCGTCATCGTCATCGTCTCCGTCCTCCACCGGCATGGCGGCAGGATCGGGTGTGAATCTCAGGTCGGCGTCGGAGGCGCGGGTGCCCGGTTCGGGGACCGTGCTCAGCAGTGCCGACGGTTTGAGGATGCCGAAAAAGTCGGGCGCATCGCTGACTCGTGTTCGGCTACGCGCGATTTCGAGGGACTGGGCGGCCGATGTGGAGCCATGCGGATCCTCGGGGTGCAGCGTCGCGGCCAGCGGCAGCCGCTGGGCCAGGTCGACGAGCACCCGGCGTCCCTCGACCGCCAGGTAGCGACGCGCGAGGGCCGGACGCGCACGCAACGGCCGGACCAGCGGCTCCTGCAGGCTACCCGCTCCGATGAGCGCGCTGTGCAACACCACTTCCCGCCGAATCTGCTCGTCCGAACCGCTGCCGGTGACGAAGATGGCCGTGCCGTTGGTGTGGGCGGGTTGGCCCTCCGGCGCAGCCGCGATGTCGATCGACCGACCGGCGACGAACGTCGCCAGAAACCGGAACCGATCGAGTTCGGCTGCGCCCGAGGCACTCACGGGCTCGGTAGCAGCGCATCGACGAGTTCGCCGAGCGCGCGCACGACGTCTCTGTCGTCGGACAGCGCCTCCACGATCGCGGCCTGCACGGCGCGCCGCAGACCGAGCCCCTCGGCAGCCAGGCCGCCGGCCAGGATGAGCATCCGCGTCGAGGACGCCTCGCGTAGCGGTGAGCCGTCGATGCCGCGGATCGCATTGCCGATCGCCACCAGGGTCCGTGCCATCTCGGCGTCGATTCCGGCCTCGTGCGCGACGATCTCGGTTTCCACCTCGGGCGGAGGGAAGTCGAGTTCGATCGCGATGAACCGTTGGCGCGTCGACTCCTTGATGTTCTTCAGCACGCTCTGGTAGCCGGGGTTGTACGAGATCACCAGTTGAAACCCGGGCGCCGCGGACAGGGTGGTACCGAGCCGGTCGACCGGCAGTTCGCGGCGGTGGTCGGCCAGTGGGTGGATCACGACGGTGGTGTCCTGGCGTGCCTCGACGATCTCGTCGAGGTAGCAGATCGCCCCTGTCCGAACTGCTCTGGTCAACGGTCCGTCGACCCAGACCGTCTCGCCGCCCTTGAGCAGGAACCGGCCCACCAGATCGGCCGACGTCATGTCCTCGTGGCCGGCGACGGTGATCAACTCGCGGCCCAGATCGTGCGCCATCGCCTCGACGAACCGGGTCTTACCGCATCCGGTGGGACCCTTGAGCAGCACCGGCGAACCTCGCCGCGCCGCGGCACGAAACACCTCGACCTCATCGCCGATGGGCCGGTAAAACGGTGCTCGCGACCGGCTTTCGAGTGTCGCCGCGTGGTTGTTCGCCGACACGTCATTCGCTCCGTTCGTGCGGTATGACGGCGGGCATCTCCACGCCCTCCGGCAGCACGAATTCGCCGTCGGTGTTGATGTAACCCGAGTGTCTGGTCGGAATCGGCAGCGACGGGTCGGGGCACGGCCGGTCGGTACCTTCGCCGCACAAACCCGAGGTGAAGTACGAACGCTTCTGCACATCCTCGGGCCACGGATCGGCATGGGTCGCCATGAACTGCGCGGGGATGATGTAGAAGACGAAGAACGATGCGCTGATTGCGGCGAAGATCGCGAGGAAACGCACGAACTGCTGTTTGGCGAATCCGCCCCGGACGTTGTCCAGGCCGCGCTCGACGACCGTGCGGCCGCGGTCGTCGGTGAAGAACCGCAGACAGCACAGCGCGGCTTGCACGCCGCCCCACATCAGGCCCTCGTAGATCGGCCACTGGTAGTAGGTGCCCGCGTTGATCGACAGCGCCTGGATGGCACCGGGGAACGTGTACATCCCGAGCGGCATCAGGACCAGGCCCTCCATGACGAAGTCGAACACGAAACCCCACGCGAAGGCGACGCCGATCAGACCCTTGGTGCCGAGATTCGGCCACCGCTGCTGGGCCTTTCGCATGACCCAGCAGCCCAGGATCGTGCACAGCAGCACGCCGTATGCGTATCCGGAAACGTTGATGCCCAACGGTTCTGCCACCTGGGCGCCAGGCCTCTCGGGTGAGAGCCATCCCGGGACGTGCGGAGCCCACGACCCCATGTTGAACGCCCACGCGTTGTAGGTGCACCACGTGTTGATGTAGTTCAGCAGCGGGTCCTGGAAGAAGAACAGGCCCGTGGACACCATGATCATGCCGTCCAACGTGATGCGACGTTCGCGACGCCAGGGCCGGACGATGAACCACCAGATCGCGACCGGGAAGAGCACCGGTGAACCGATCTGCCACATCATCAGCGCGACCTTCATGAAGGTCGGCGGCTCGGTCGGACCGGGATCGACCGGCGTGAAGTACGGGCCGGTGATCCACCGGATCCAGACGTAGATCTGGAAGACCAGGATCACGCCGCCCAAGGTCGCCCAGATCTTGACCCGGTTCGACGGCCGAGGCGACGCCTCTTCGAGTCGTCCCACTGTGCTGAGCGACTCAGTGGATGGCTTGTTCGACAGTTCGCTCACGACGCCTCCTCGATCGCGCCTCGTCATCGCGATCTCGAGAAAATATACCGGTCGGTATCTGGAGAACTCAATGGGATCTCAGATTCTTATGGCAGACTTCCGGCATGGCGGAGCGGTGGACCCGGGAGCGGCGGCTCGAGCACACCCGGTCCCTGCTGCTGGACGCGGCCGAGAACGTGTTCGCCGAAAAGGGTTTCACGGCAGCCACTGTCGACGACATCGCCTACGAGGCCGGTTACACGAAGGGCGCGATATACAAGCACTTCGCCACCAAAGAAGAGCTGTTTTTGGCCGTCAGCGACCGCTACTGGCGGCGCTACTTCGACAACTTCGCCGAGGTGATGTCGTCGTCGAAACAGGTGGGCGCCCGCGAGCGCGACGACATCGCGCAACGGTGGCGCCAGCTGAGCCAGGACCGCGGTGCCGAGCATGCTGCCCTCGGCCACGAGTTCACGCTGTACCTGCTGCGCAATCCGGATGCGCGAGAACGGGTGGTCGGCAAGCGCGCGGAGGTGGTCGAGGCGTTGGCTAAATTCATCGTCGACGGCATCGATCGGCTCGGCGCAACCCTGGTGATCCCGCCGTTGACGTTCGCCCAGGTGCTGATCGCCACCAGCGACGCCGTCGTGCTCGGCAGTGAACTCGACGACGTCGATCTGTACCGGCCGATCATCGACATGTACGTCTCGGCGATCAAATTCCCATGACGTGAGCCACTGGAACGGACCGAAACCTAGGCCGTGGCAATCGATATGGATTTGGTGTCGGTGTACCCGTCGATGCCTTCGCGTCCGAGTTCGCGGCCGTAGCCGCTGTCCTTGACGCCGCCGAACGGTGCGAACGGATCCATCGTGTAGCCCTGGTTGACGCCGAATGTCCCGGTGCGGATGCGCTCGGCGACGGCGACTCCGCGCTCGGTGTCAGTCGTCCACACCGATCCAGCCAAGCCATAGTCGGAATCGTTGGCGATCGCCACCGCTTCGTCCTCGTCGGCATAGGCGATGACGGTCAGGACGGGCCCGAAGATCTCCTCGCGCGCGATGGTCATGTCGTTGTCGGCGTCGGCGAACAACGTCGGCTTCACATACCAGCCACGGTCGAGCCCGTCGGGCATGTCGGCGCCCCCGACGACGAGGCGGGCGCCCTCGGACTGGCCCTTCTCGATATAGTCGCGCACTCGCTGCTGCTGACGTTGTGCGACGAGCGGTCCGACCTGTGTGGCCGGATCTGTCGGATCCCCGACGACGAGCGACGTCATCTCGGCGGCCAGGGCATCGGTGAACTCAGCCGAACGTGCCGCAGGCACCAGAATCCTGGTGAGCGCGTTGCAGATCTGACCGCTGTTGGACAGGCTTGCCGAGCGGACGCCGGCGGCGACGGCGGCGGGATCGGCGTCGGCGAGGACGATGGCGGCCGACTTGCCGCCGAGTTCGAGGCTGACGCGGCGCAGATCGACGGCGCACGCGGCGGCCACCGCCTTGCCCGCCGCGGTCGACCCGGTGAACGAGACCTTGTCGACCCCGCGATGTTTCACGAGGTACTCGCCCGCGGAGCGGTCACCCGGCAGCACGCTGACCACGCCGTCGGGGAGCCCGGCCTCGGCGATCATGTCGGCGAGCAGCAGTGCGTCCAGCGGTGACTCGGCCGCAGGCTTGAGCACGACCGTGCAGCCGGCGAGCAGCGCGGGAATCAGCTTGGTGACGATCAGGAACTGCGGCATGTTCCACGGCACGATGGCGGCGACGACACCCACCGGCTCGCGGCGGATACGGATATCGGTTCCATACATTCCCGGGCGGGATTCCTCCCACGGGTACGTATCGGCCAGATCGCAGAACGCCGACATCATCATCGTGGGCAGTCCGACCTGCGCGCGCTGGGCGAAGCTGATGGGCGCCCCGATCTCGGCGGTGATGGTCTCGGCCATCTCGCCGCGCCGTTCGCCGTACCGCTCGGCCAGCCGGCGCACGGCGGCGATGCGTTCGGCGGGGGCCAGACGCGGCCACGGACCGGAGTCGAACGCGGAGCGCGCGGCGGCGACGGCCCTGTCGATGTCCGCGGGTCCGGCGGCGGCGACGCGCGCGACGGGTTCCTCGGTGTGAGGAGAAATGACCTCGATGTGGTCCCCGGCGCTCGCTGGCGACCATTGGCCGCCGATGAACAACTCGTCCGATCGCATTGTCTGCTCACCTTTCCGCGCCGATGTCTGCACCACGGTTGTGGTCCGAATGGAGGTCCGACCGCGGTGCGTAATCGGTGTCGCTGCCCGGCCCCGGCCGGTCTATATCAACTACTTGCGATTGTGACATGGAGCATATACCGTCGGCGCTGCAGCTCCCGGCACGGTCCAGGCCGGGCGGACAGGAGTAAGGCAATGGCTCGCTTTCCCAAACCGCCAGAAGGAAGTTGGACGGAGCACTACCCCGAACTGGGAACCGATCCGGTCTCCTACGAGGACTCCATCAGTCCGGAGTTCTACGAGAAGGAACGCCACGCGATCTTCAAGCGCGCGTGGCTGAATGTCGGCCGGACCGAACAGGTTCCGCGCAAAGGCAGCTACTTCACCAAGGAGTTGAAGGTCGCAGGCACGTCGATCATCGTGGTGCGGACCACCTCCGGTGAGGTCAAGGCGTATCACAACATCTGTCGGCACCGCGGCAACAAACTGGTGTGGAACGACATGCCGCTCGAAGAGACCAGCGGGGTATGCAGGCAGTTCACCTGCAAGTACCACGCCTGGCGCTACGACCTCGACGGCAACCTCACCTTCGTGCAGCAGGAGGAGGAGTTCTTCAACCTCGACAAGAGCCGCTACGGGCTGGTGCCGGTGCACTGCGAGGTCTGGGAAGGGTTCATCTTCGTCAACTTCGCCAAGGAACCCGAACAGTCGCTGCGTGAGTTCCTCGGTCCGATGATCACCAACCTGGAGGGCTACCCGTTCGACAAGATGACGTCGCGGTTCCACTACCGGTCAGAGGTCAAGGCGAACTGGAAGCTCTACATGGACGCGTTCCAGGAGTTCTACCACGCGCCGGTACTGCACGCGAACCAGTCGCCGACCGCCTACTCGAAGGCCGCCGCCGAGGCCGGCTTCGAGGCGCCGCACTACCGCATCGAGGGTCCGCACCGACTGGTCAGCACCTCGGGTGTGCGCGCCTGGGAGATGGCCGACGAGATGCGCAAGCCGATCGAGGACATCTGCCAAAGTGGATTGTTCGGGCCATGGGACAAGCCGGATCTGGGGGAGATGCCCGCCGGCCTGAACCCGGCGAAATGCGATCCGTGGGGCCTTGATTCGTTCCAGTTGTTCCCGAACTTCGTGATCTTGTTCTGGGGGCAGGGCTGGTACCTGACCTACCACTATTGGCCGACGTCGTACAACACGCACCTGTTCGAGGGCACCGTGTATTTCCCGCAGCCGCGCACTCCCCGAGAACGCATCGCGCAGGAACTGGCCGCGGTGTCGTTCAAGGAATACGGGCTGCAGGACGCCAACACGCTGGAGGCCACCCAGTCGATGATCGAGTCGCGGGTGCTCGACGACTTCCTGCTCTGCGATCAGGAGGTGCTGATCCGCCACCTGCACAAGGAGACCGCGGCGTGGGTAGAGAACTACGAACGCAAGACGGCGGGTGTGTGAGATGACGACCACGACGGCCAAGTTGCCACCGGAATTCGCCGACTTGGAACAGTTTTCGGACTGGTGCCTGGGGTCTGAGGCCGAACGCTATGCCAAGCGGCTGTCCTCGACGATGACCGAGATGCAGGCCTTCTACGATGCGATCACCGCGCGCGCCGAGGAGGCCATCGCCTACTGCGACAAGTTCTCCCTGGACGAGCTGCCCGAGGACGTGCTCAACCTGATGCATCTGCTGTACTCGATGATTCAGGTGTCCTTCCCGGTCGAGTGCTGGAAGCAGCCGAAGGTGCCCGATTCGGGTGCCACAACGCTCGACTGCGTTTCCGAACCGGTTCCGTGACCGATCGAATCGTCCTGCGCGCTGCGCGCTGGGCCGACGTCGTGGCCGGTGAGGTGCGCTCGCCGGCCGTGGTGGTCGTCGAAGGCAACCGCATAGTCGCGGTCAATCCAGCGGAACCGCAAGACGATTCGGTGACCGAGATCGACCTCGGAGATGTCACGCTGTTGCCGGGCCTGATGGACATGGAGCTCAACCTCCTCATCGGAGGGCCCGGCGGGCCGGAGGGCTTGCCCAGCCCCATGCACGGTGTGCAGGACGATCCCGTCTATCGCACGCTGCGCGGGGCGGTCAACGCCCGCAGGACGCTGGAGGCCGGCTTCACCACCGTGCGCAACCTCGGCCTCATGGTCAAGACGGGCGGCTACCTGCTCGACGTCGCGTTGCAGCGGGCGATAGACCAGGGTTGGCACGTCGGCCCACGGATCTACCCCGCCGGGCACGCGGTCACTCCGTACGGCGGCCATCTCGATCCGACGGTGTTCCAGCGGCTGGCTCCGGGCATCATGCCGTTGTCGGTGGCCGAGGGCATCGCCAACGGCGTCGACGACGTGCGCGCGTGCGTGCGCTACCAGGTCCGCCACGGCGCCAAGCTGATCAAGGTATCGGCCTCCGGTGGGGTGATGTCGCACAGCACCGCTCCCGGCGCGCAGCAGTACTCCGACGCGGAACTCGCCGCCATCGCCGACGAGGCGCACCGTGCGGGCGTCCGCGTCGCCGCACATGCGATCGGGGACAGCGCGATCCGTGCGTGCATCAAGGCAGGCATCGATTGCATCGAGCACGGATTCCTCGCCAGCGATGAGACGATCCAACAGATGGCCGACACCGGCACCTTCCTCGTCTCGACCACCTACTTGACCCAGGCGATGGCGATCGACCGCATCGCGCCCGAGCTTCGGAAGAAGGCAGAGGAGGTGTTTCCCCGCGCACAGGCCATGCTGCCCAAGGCCATTGCGGCCGGTGTGCGCATCGCCTGCGGTACCGACGCCCCGGCGATTCCGCACGGCCAGAACGCCAAAGAACTGTGTGCGCTCGTCGAACGGGGCATGACGCCGATTCAGGCGATCCGCGCCGCCACCGTGACCAGTGCCGAGCTGATCGAGGCCGACGACGAGCTGGGCCGCCTGGCGCCCGGCTACCTCGCCGACATCATCGCGGTGCCCGGGGATCTGACCGACATCGCCGCCACCCTCGATGTGTGCTTCGTGATGAAGGACGGTCACGTCTACAAGCACGAAGAGGGGTGACGGTGGTGGCTGGGGAAACAGACGCAGAACTGGGCATGGAACTCGGCGACAACATCCTGTGGCATCTGAAGCAGGCCTGGTACTTCGCGCTGACCGCCGTCAACGACGCGGTCGGCCAGCACGGCGTCAGCACCGCCCAGATCGGTGTGCTGCGGCAACTGGCCAACGAGCCGGGCCTGTCCGGAGCCGAACTCGCGCGCCGATTGCTGATCACCCCGCAGGGGGTGCAACTGGCGGTCAAGTCTCTGGAGCAGCGGGGGCTGGTCGAACGTAAACCCGATCCGCACCACGCGCGAATCCTGAAGGCGTACCTGACCTCTGAGGGACGCAAGGTCGCAGGCGCGGTCGTCAGCGATGCCATCGCCGCCCACGAGGCCGTCTTCGGCGTCCTCACTCAAGAAGAGCAGCAGACGCTGCGTGACCTGCTGGCCCGGGTGGTCGTGAAGGGTACCGGGCACACGATGGCCGACGACCACATCGGCGACTGATCGACTCAGCCGTTGCCGAAGCCGATGTGGCTGCGAATCAACGGAAGATCCGCCATGGTCGCGAATCCCGCGGGCGCGGCGACGATCGCGGGCACCGCGTTGAGCACCTGCATCGCCGTCGCCACGTTCGCCGAGCGCACGTGCTCGGCCATGCTCGCATCGCGGCTGAAGCTGGCGAGGGAGAAGAAGTGGGTGCGCATCGACGGATCACCCTCGATGGTCAGCGTCCAGCCGTGTTGTGGCTTCGGCCAATGCGTGGGGTACTCGTTGCCGACCGTCCACAGCGTCTCGATCTCGACCAGTGTCTCACCGTTGCGTCGGCCCGACCACGTCCACCGTTGGCCCGCCGTCGTTCCCGCGGCCAGGACGCGGTCGAAGATCTGATGGTCGGACGTGGCCGCGACGGCGTCGACCGAGGCGGTCACCTCGTCGATGCCCGCGTTGAGCGCATCGGCGATGAGCCAGACCTGCTCGCTGAAGATCGCGCTGTTGAACGCGAGGAAGTCGGTGCCCGTGGGGCTGATGGTCTCGACGGGTTCTCCGAAGCACATGTTGTCGAACGTGATCGCCGTGCTGTCGTAGACCGACCAGTCGGCGCGCTCCTGCAGAGTCACCCTGTCGATGGTGCGGCTCATCCCCGACAACGCCAACGGCAGCACGCCGGACAGGTTGCCCGGATTCAGACCGCTTCCGTGCACGGTGCTGTTGCCGGTCTTGCACGCGTCGAGCAACCGATCGCGGTCCGCAGGCCGGATGCGACGCGGGTGGAACAAGAATGCGGTCGTGGCCACGTTCTTGCAGTTGGCCAGGATCGCGCACACCTCGTCGACTTCGGTGTTACGGGGCGTGTACAGCACGCAATCGGCGTCGAGGGCGAGTATCCGATCCACGTCCGTGGTGGCGGCGACGCCGATCGGGTCGCGGCCGGCCAGGGTCCCGACATCGACACCGTCCTTATCCGCGGAATACACACGCGCCCCGACCAGATCGAACGCCGACCGGTTGTCGAGCACCGCGGTGATCATCTCGACGCCCACGGCGCCGGTGCCCCATGCGATGACGCGATGCCGTTGCATTCGGTCACGCTACGTCATCGGCACACGGGGCCGCATCAAGTGCTTGAGATCAATCGCAAGTACTTGATACTGTGGTGACGATGTCCGATGACGAGTTCGCCCGACTGCGCATCAAACGCGTGGTGCACGAAACCAGCGACGCCGTGTCGCTGGTTCTCGATGTTCCGGCGGACTGCTCTGATCGCTTCGTCTACAAGGCGGGTCAGTTCCTGACGCTGCAGGTCAGGGTTGACGGAGACGACCACCGCCGGTGTTACTCGATGTCATCGTGCCCGCACAACGGCAACGACCTGCAGATCACCGTCAAGCGCGACCCGGGTGGGCTGGTCTCGAACTGGCTCAACGACACCGCGCAGGTGGGTGTCGAGATTCACGCTTCGCCACCCGACGGTCGATTCCTGCTCGGCGACACCGAGCGCGACATCGTCGCGTTCGCCGGCGGCAGCGGTATCACCCCGATCTTCTCGCTGATCGGCTCGGCGTTGGTGAGCACCCGCAGGCGGGTCAGGCTGTTCTACGCCAACAGAAGCCGCGATTCGGTGATCTTCGGCGAGCCGCTCACAGCGCTGGCCGCCGCCAACGCCGAGCGCCTGTCGGTGACCAACCACTTCGACGACGAAGCCGGCGTCGTGCAGGCCGCGGCGGTCGAGGCATTCGCATCGGCGAGCGGTGACGTCGACTACTACATCTGCGGTCCGGGGCCGTTCATGGACACGGTGGAGAACACGCTGTTGAGCATGGGCGTGCCGCGCGAGCGGCTTCACCTCGAACGGTTCACGGTGGCACCGGTTTCCGACGAGGTCGCCGCCACCTCGGAGCAAACCGAGGAGGTGGTCATCGAACTCGATCGCAAGTCCACCATCGCGCCCTACCGGTCGGGTAACACGCTGCTGCAGACCGCGCGCATGGCGGGGTTGCGTGCGCCCTCGTCATGTGAGACGGGTTCATGCGGAACGTGTATGGCGCGCATCGTGTCCGGAAGCGCTCGCATGCTCAACAACGATGCGCTCGATGACGACGAAGTGGCCGAAGGTTGGGTGCTGACATGCCAGTCGCTGCCGACGAGCCGAACGGTCCACATGATCTATGAGTAGAAGACGAGGTCGGCTGATGGGACGGACGCGATGACTCGGGTCGCGGTGGTGACTGGCGGTGCTTCGGGCATGGGGGAGGCGACGTGCCACGAGCTCGGCCGTCGTGGGCACAAGGTGGCCGTACTCGACGTCAACGGCGAAGCGGCCCAACGGGTCGCCGAGAAGCTGCGGGCGGACGGCGTGACGGCTCTGGGAGTGGCCGCCGACGTGAGCAATCGTCCGGCGGTCGAGGAGGCGTTCGCGAAAGTGCGGAGCGAGCTGGGGCCGGTGCACATCCTGGTCACCAGCGCCGGTGCCGTGGACTGGGCGGCTTTCACCGACATCACGCCGGAGGCGTGGCAGCGGCTCATCGACGTCAACCTCACCGGAACATTCCACTGCTGTCAGGTGGCCGTGCCCGACATGCTCGACGCGGGCTGGGGTCGCATCGTGATGATCTCGTCGTCCAGTGCGCAGCGCGGCTCTCCCCGGATGGCGCACTATGCCGCGTCCAAGGGTGCATTGCTCTCGCTGACCAAATCGCTTGCGCGCGAGTACGGACCGGCCGGGATCACGGTCAACAACATCCCGCCGTCGGCCATCGAGACACCGATGCAGCATGCCGGTCAGCAGTCCGGACACCTGCCGTCGAACGAGCAGATGGCCGCGACGGTCCCGCTCGGCCACCTCGGCACCGGCGAGGACATCGCCGCGGCCGTGGGCTTCCTGTGCTCTGAGGAGGCCGGTTTCATCACCGGTCAGATTCTCGGCGTCAACGGCGGGTCGGTGCTGTGATGGCCGCCCCGTTTTCCGCATACCGAACACGACACGGAGGTTTCCATGGCTAAGTGGCCAAAGCCCGCCGAGGGTAGCTGGACTGAGCATTATCCGCAGCTGGGGACCGGACCGATCTCGTTCCGTGACTCGATCTCGCCGGAGTTCTACGAGCTCGAACGCGAAGCGGTCTTCAAACGCGCCTGGCTCAACGTCGCGCGTGTCGAGGAGCTGCCGCGCGTCGGAAGCTACCTGACCAAGGAGATCGACGCCGCCAAGACGTCGGTGATCGTGGTGCGGGGTAAGGATCAGCAGATCCGCGCGTTCTACAACATCTGCCGTCACCGCGGAAACAAATTGGTGTGGAACGACTTTCCTCACGAAGAGGTCAAGGGCACCTGCCGACAGTTCACCTGCAAGTATCACGGGTGGCGCTACGACCTCAAGGGCGATCTGACCTTCGTGCAGCAGGAGGGCGAGTTCTTCGGTTTGGACCACCAGCGGCACGGGTTGAAGCCGGTGCAGTGCGATGTCTGGAATGGGTTCATCTTCATCAACTTCGATCCCGAGCCGCGGTGGACGCTGCGCGAGTTCCTCGGCCCGATGATCACCGCGCTCGACGACTATCCGTTCGAATTGATGACCGAGCGTTACGAATTCGAGGCGCGCAACAACAGCAACTGGAAGATCTTCGCCGACGCGTTCCAGGAGTACTACCACGTGCCCTCGCTGCACTCGCAGCAGGTGCCCAGCGCGGTGCGCCAGCCGAACGCGACGTTCGAATGCGGTCATTTCCAGATCGACGGACCACACCGCCTGGTGTCGACGGCGGGCACCCGGCGCTGGCTGCTCGACCCGGAATACATGTACCCGGTCGAACGGGTCACGCGCTCTGGGCTCGTGGGGCCGTGGCGCACCCCCGAGACGCATCAGTCGGCCGGCCTGAACCCCGGTGGCATCGAACCCTGGGGCATCACCAACTTCCAGATTTTCCCGAACCTGGAGATCCTCATCTATCACGGCTGGTATCTGCTGTATCGGTACTGGCCGACGTCGCACAACACCCATAAGTTCGAGGCCTACAACGCATTCCATCCCGCCCGCACCGTGCGCGAGCGCATCGAACACGAGGTCGCTTCGGTGGTGCTCAAGGAGTTCGCGCTGCAGGACGCGGGAATGCTCGGCGGCACGCAGGCGGCGCTGGAGTACGGCCTGGGGGAGCCGATCGTCGACGACTATCCGCTCAGCGACCAGGAGATCCTGGTGCGCCACCTGCACCACGAGGCCGTCAAGTGGGTCGAGGAGTACAAGGCCGAGCGCTCGCCGGTGGGGGTGTGACCATGACGCGTCTGCCCAGTGCGTTCGCGGAGTTCGAGTCGTTCGCCGAGACGTGGTGCCTGCCAACCGAAGCCGAGAGGTGGGCCACCCGGATGGCCACCCCGATGCCGCAGATCCGGGAGTTCTACGACGCGTTCACGCCGCGCTTCGAGGAAGCGATCGACTACTGCGACAAGTTCCCGCTCGACGACCTGCCCGAAGACGTGCTGAACCTGCTGCATCTCATCTACTCGATGATCATGGTGTCGATGGCCGTCGAGGTGTTCGGTACCCAGAAACCCGCCGACTCCGCCGACGCGGTGATGAACCGCGTCAGCGCGCCGGTGCCATGACGAAGGAGACACCATGAGCCTGCTCACCATCACCAAGCTGACCGCATCGGTCGGCGCGGAGGTGACCGACGTCGATTCCGACGCGCTGGCCCACGACGACGCGCTGGGCGCAGCGATTCTGGATGCGTTGGAGGACAACGGCGTACTGGTGTTTCCCGGGCTCGGGCTGACGCCGGAGGCGCAGGTGGCGTTCTGCCGGCGGCTCGGCGAGATCGACCACTCGTCGGACGGCCACCATCCGGTCGCCGGCATCTACCCCGTGACGCTCGACAAGTCGAAGAACGCTTCGGCGGACTATCTGCGGGCCACGTTCGACTGGCACATCGACGGATGCACGCCCACCAACGACGAGTGCCCGCAGAAGGCCACCGTGCTCTCGGCCAAGCAGGTCGCCGAGACCGGCGGCGAGACCGAGTTCGCGAACTCATATGCGGCCTACGAGGCGTTCACCGACGAAGAAAAGGAGCGTTTCGGGGCGTTGCGGGTGGTGCATTCGCTGGAGGCCTCCCAACGCCGGGTCACGCCGGACCCGTCGCCCGAGCTGGTCGCCAAATGGCGGTCGCGACCCACCCATGAGCACCCGTTGGTGTGGACTCACCGCAGCGGCCGCAAGTCGCTGGTGCTGGGTGCGTCGGCGGATTACGTCGTCGGTATGGACGTCGACGAGGGTCGGGCGCTTCTCGCCGAACTCCTCGACCGCGCCACCCAGCCGCAGCTGGTGTACAGCCACCGCTGGACCGTCGGCGACACGGTGATCTGGGACAACAACGGAGTTCTGCACCGCGCCGCGCCTTATGACCCGAACTCACCCCGCGAGATGCTGCGCACGACGGTGCTGGGTGACGAGCCGATCCAGTGAATCGCGTCGGCGCATAGGCGCTGAGCACCGGACTCGCGCGCCCGCGCGTTGACGCAGGGCGTGCCGCTATGGAAATCTGATACCCAGATATGAGAATCACGTTCTCGTACGTTGAGATCGTCGAAATGGAGGGCGCATGACCGAGGACCTCACCACGGTCGACTTCTTCCGGGACGGGCGCCTGACGGACGACCCGTACCCGTTCTACGAGGCGCTGCGCAACAAGTGCCCGGTCGCCCGTGAGGACCACTACGGCGTGACGATGGTGACCGGCTGGCAAGAGGCCGTGGATGTCTACAACGACGCCGAGACGTTCTCGTCGTGCATCTCCGTGACCGGTCCGTTCCCGGGCTTCCCCGTTCCGCTCGAAGGGGACGACGTCACCGACCTGATCGTCGAACACCGCGACGAGATCCCGTTCAGCGACCAGCTGCCCACGCTCGACCCGCCGACGCACACCAACCACCGCGCCCTGCTGATGCGGCTGATCACGCCGAAGCGCCTCAAGGAGAATGAGGACGCGATGTGGCAGCTCGCCGACGACATCCTCGACGATTTCCTCGCATCCTGTGAAGGCGAGTTCATCAGCGGTTTCGCCGCTCCGTTCACCCTGCGGGTGATCGCCGATCTACTCGGGGTGCCCGACGAGGACCGGCCGGAGTTGCTCGAGCGGTTGGCCCGCGGCACGCACGGCGGCGGGCTGGGCAACGCTGACAAGACCCTGACGAAGACACCGCTGGAGTACCTCTACGAGGTGTTCGCCGAGTACATCGAAGACCGTCGTCGCGAACCGCGCGACGACGTGCTGACGGGGCTGGCGACCGCGACGTTCCCTGACGGCACGGTGCCGGAGGTGGCCGACGTGGTCCGCGTCGCCACCAACGTGTTCTCCGCAGGCCAGGAGACGACGGTGCGGCTGCTGTCGACCGCGCTGAAGGTGCTCGGCGACCGGCCCGACATCCAGCGCAAGCTGCGCGACGATCGCAGCCTGCTGCCGAACTTCATCGAGGAGTGCCTGCGCATCGAGAGTCCGGTCAAGGGCGACTTCCGGTTGTCGCGAGTGCCGACGACGGTGGGCGACCAGGCCCTCGGCGCCGGATGCACCGTGATGGTGATCAACGGTGCGGCCAACCGCGATCCGCGCCGCTTCGAGGATCCGGACAACTTCGATCCCGAGCGCAAGAACGCCCGCCAGCATCTGGCGTTCGGCCGCGGCATCCACAGCTGCCCGGGCGCGCCGCTGGCCCGGGCCGAGACCCGTGTCGGGCTCGAGCGACTGTTGGACCGCACCACCGACATTCGGATCAGCGAAGCCCATCACGGCCCCGCGGGGGAGCGTCGTTACAACTACATCCCGACGTACATCCTGCGCGGGCTGACCGAACTTCATCTGGAGTTCGACGTGGTCTCGGGTGATGCCGAATGAAGGTCACCGTCGACGAGGATCGCTGCGCAGGACACGGCATGTGCCTGACGTTGTGCCCCGAGGTGTTCGAGCTCAACGACGACGGTTGGGCGGTCGCGAACCCGGAAGAGGTTCCGGCCGAACTGGAATCCGCGGCGCGCGAAGCGATCGACAACTGCCCGGAACGCGCGATCCGCGAGATCGACTGACAAGCGACGTCGGCGCGGTGCCGGCATCCAACACGAAGGAGCTCGAATGGCGAAGGCGTACATCCTCATTACCGAGGACGTCAAGGATCCCGACGGTATGGCGGAGTACGGCAAGGTGGCCAGCCAGACGATGGCCAGCGCGACGCTGCTGGCATTCGATCAGAAGGCCGAGGTGATCGAGGGCACCTGGCACGGCACGCAGACCGTGCTGCTCGAGTTCGAGTCCGAGGAAGCGGCCAAGGCGTGGTACTACTCCGATGAGTACCAGGCCGCCGCGAAGCTGCGTCAGGCCGCCGCCGACTGCAACGGCGTCATCCTGCACGGGCTGGGCTGATTCGCTGTCGCCCAAACCGACGTTTTGGCGGGAGAATTCGAGCAAAAGCCGCCAAATCGTTGGTCTCGGCGCGACTTCAGGCGGAAACCAGCGGGCCGGTCGGCGTCGTCGTGGTGGCGTGTACCAGTAACTCGGCGAGTTCTCGCGGTCGGCTCAGGAACGGCGAGTGCGAGGCGTCGATGGTCAACTGTTCAACGCCGAGGCGACGGCTCACCGTGTCGGCCAGCCAGCGCGGCATCGACCGGTCCTGCAGACAACGGATGAAGCTGCGGGGGAGATCGGCCTCCCAGAACCGCGGCACGGATACCGGCGTCACCGTCGTGTCGCCGAAGCGTTCGGGACCGAGGCGCTCGAACGCCCAGCGCGCGGTGGCCTCGTCGCAATCGTGGTAAAAGTACCGCCACGCGCCTTCGAAGTCGGCGAACCACATCGCGCCATCGTCGTCGAACTTCAGGTAGCCCAACATCTCTCCGACGTCGGCGTCGAAATCCTCGCCTAGTTCGTCGCCGTCGTCGCGCATCGCCATCGCTTCGGGGTAGGTGCGACCTTCACGGGGCAGCGCCGCCGCGAGGTAGGTGATGTGGCTGACCAATTCGGGCGCGGCGTCGGCCGCCAGCGTAGCGTCGAAGCCGCCGCCCGAATGTCCGACGAGAACGCTGCTAGCCGAACCGGCTGCCCGCAACGCTTCCACGATCGCGTCGCGCCGGTTGGCCAGTGTCGACTCCTCGTCGGCGCGTGCACCGTGTCCCGGGAGGTCCACCGCGACCGCGTCGTGGCCCATCGCCGTCAGCTCGTCGATCACGCGCTCCCAGCACCAGGCGGCGTGAAAGCCCCCGTGGACGAAGACGAATCGCATCAACTCAGGGCGCGCACCGGAACATGCGACCAGCCCGCGACGTTCTGCATCGCCACCCGACGGCAGTCATCCCACAGCACTTCATATTTGGGGATCAGGTCGAGCAGCCGCTCGAGTGCGATCGCCGTCTCCATCCGGGCCAACGCCGCACCGAGGCAGCTGTGAATGCCGTAGCCGAAGCCCAGGTTTTGCGCCTCGGTGCGGTTGCGGTCGATGTCGAAAGTGTCGGCGTCGGTGAATGCCTCGGGATCGCGGTGTGCCGAGGCCTGCAGGAGGAACACCGGCTTGCCCTCGGGGATCGTCACGCCGTGCAGTTCCACATCGCGCATCGAGCGCCGCACGTTGTAGTGCACCGGCGGCTCGTAGCGCAGCAGTTCCTCGACTGCGGCGGGAATCTTGCTGCGGTCATCGAGAAGCTTCTGCCACTGGTCGGGGTGACGGGCGAACGTGACCGCCGCGTTGCCGACCAGCTTGGTGACGGTCTCGGCGCCAGCACCACCGAGAAGCGTTGCGAATCCGGCGATCTCGAAGTCGTCGAGTGATTCCTTCTCACCATCCTCGCGGGTGATCTCGGCGGCCACCAGGCGGCTGAACATGTCGTCCTTCGGGTCAGCGCGCCGCTCCTGGATCAGTTGGAAGTACAGCCCCATGGCTTCGCCGATGGCCTGCATACCCTCTTCGGACATGTCGACCTGGCCGGGCTCGCGATGCAGCGACGCGTCGACCCATTCTCGGACCTGCTGCCGATGTTCCTCTGGCACGCCCAGCATCTGGGTGATGACTTCGACCGGGAAGAATGCGGAGAAGTCGCTGACGACGTCGAAGTGGGAGGGATCGGCCTTGGCGATGTACCTGTCGATGGTCTCGGTCACCATCGGCCGCATCGCCTCGATCGCCCGGGGGGTGAACACCTTGTTCACCAGGCTGCGCATGTGGCGATGTTCGGGCGGATCCATCAGGATGATCATCTTGGCCGGCATCGGCTCGTCAGAGCGAATGGTCGCCAGATCCAGACCGTATGCCGACGAGTAGGTGGCGAAGTCCTTGTAAGCCGCGGATACGTCTTCATGCCGCGACAAGGCGTAGAAGTCGAGTTCCTCGTTGTAGTAGACCGGTGCTTCTTCGCGCAGGCGCCGGTAGATCTCCCACGGTCCGTCGAAGTACTCCTGCGAGAACGGGTCGAAGACGATTTTCGACGTGGTCATGCGTCTTCGATCGAGATCGCCTGGCGCGGGCACTGTCGCACCGCTTCCCTGACTTGCTCCTCGTTCTCGGGCGTCACTTCTTCCTGAAGCACGTGTAGGTAGTCTTCCTCGTCGAGATCGAACACCTCGGGGATGATGCCCATGCACACTCCGTTGCTCTCACAGAGCCCGAAGTCGACGATGATCTTTTGAGTCACTTCAACACCTTCACCGGGACGTGGTGGTATCCGGCCACATTCTGCATGTGCACGCGTTCGAGGCCGTCGAAGTTCACCTCGTAACGCGGCATGAAATCGAGCAGGTGCTCGAGCGCGATCGTGGTTTCCAGGCGGGCCAGCGCAGCGCCAAGGCAGCTGTGAATGCCGTAGCCCAGTCCGAGGTTCGGTGACTGCGTGCGATCCCGGGTGATGTCGAACGTCTCGGCGTTGTCGAATGCGCGGGAATCGCGGTTGGCCGCCGCCTTCATCAGGAACACCGGCTTGTGCGCGGGAATGGTGCCGCTGGGCACCTCGGCTTCCTTCAGCGTGTAGCGCACGTTGTACTGCACCGGCCCGACGTAGCGCAGCAATTCTTCGACGGCGGCCGGCACCAGGCTGCGGTCGTCGAGCAGCATCTGCCACTGTTCGGGATGGCGGGCGAACTCGACCACCGCGCTGCCGACGAGCTTGGTGACCGTCTCCGCGCCGGCGCCACCGAGAAGTGCTAGGAATCCGGTGATCTCGAGATCGTCGAGCTGGCGCATCTCACCGTTCTCACCGGGAATCTCCGCGCGGATGAGCCGGCCGATCATGTCGTCCAGAGGGTTCTGCCGCCGCTCCTGAACGAGGCCGTAGTAGTACATGCCCGAGTCGATGTTGGCCTGCATGTTCTCTTCGGACAGCTCGAGCTGGCCGGGCTTGCGCTGGAGGCTGATGTCGATCCAGCGCCGGACTTGTTGACGAAACTCCTCAGGCACCCCCGCCATCCGGGTGATCACTTCTACCGGGAACGGACCCGAGAAATCCTGCACCACATCGAAGTTGTCGGGATCGACCTTCGAGAGGTACTGCTCGACGAGTTCGGTGATGTTCTCGCGCTGCGATTGGATGGCCCGGGGGGTGAAGGCCTTGTTGAGCAGGCTGCGCATGTGCCGGTGCTCGGGCGGGTCCATGAAGATGATCGACTTGTGCGGGCCTTCCTCCGAGCGCACCATCGCCAGGTCGCAACCACGAGATGAGGAGAACGACTCGTGGTCCTTGAGCGCTGCGGCCACGTCGGCGTGCCGCGTCAGCGCGTAGAAGTCCTGCTCCTCGTCGTAGTAGAGGGGCGCTTCGTCGCGCATCCGTTGGTAGATCTCGTACGGGTTGTCGAAGAACTCCTGCGACACCGGGTCGAACACGAGTTTGGGCTTGGTCATGGTCTCCTCTTTCGCGGCGGGCTGTCGACCGCTTCCGTTACGCGAGGCCGCAATAATGTAACGCCTCTAGTATGCCTCACCGGATGCCTCCTGGTAAGGGGAATCGCCGCTGTTTATGGCCAGGATCCCGGCATCGATGACCTCGTCGAGCAGGCCAAGGTCACTGCCCAGCTCGCCCGCCGTCTGGCGAACCACCGCGACGTCCTTGCCGATGAACTCGCCGACGTCGGTGACGAAGCCCTGAACCGAGCCCCGCGCGGCGATGAACTCGCCGACCCGGCTGGTCCCGCTGCCGTGGGTGAGCGAGGTGAGCAGCTCGGCCTCCTGGACGCCGAGGCGGGCGCCGAGGTCGACGGCGGTGCGCAGCAGACCGATCTGGGCGGCGAACAGGCTGTTGTTGACGAGCTTGACGGCCTGGCCCGCGCCGATCTCGCCGACGTGCAGGATCGGGTCGCCGTAGCTGGCCAGCACCGGTCGGACCTTGTTGACCGCGGCGTGCGCGCCGCCGACGAACAGGGTCACCTCGCCGGCCGCGATGTTGTGCGGGCCGCCGCTGACCGGCGCGTCGACGACGTCGATGTCGGTGAACTCGGCCGCCAGCCTTCGCGTGGTGGCCGGGCTGCCCGTCGTGTGAATGATCAGCGCACCGCCCGGTTGCATGGCCGCGGCCAGGCCGTCGTCCAGGCACACCTGGCTGACCTGCTCGTCGGTGAACACGCAGATCGCCACGGCGTCGGCCCCGTCGGCGACGTCGGCCGCACGGGTCACGGGCTGCGCGCCGATATCGCGTAGCGCGGCGCATTTCTCGTCGGTCCTGCCGAGTGCGCGGACCTCGTGACCGGCTTCGATAAGGCGGCGCACCATCGGCGCGCCCATGCGCCCCGCCCCGACGAAACCGACCCGCGTCACCGCGGGTGGTCCATGTTCTGCAGCGCCGTGTCGGCCACGGTGAACACCGATCCCTCCGGTGCCGATGCGGTGGCCGCGATGCTGGCCGCGTGCCGAACGTCCTTCTGCAGCAACGCGCCTGCGATGGGCGCCAGTGCCTCGACCGTGCCGCCGAACATCGCGATGCTGCCCAACGCCTTGCTGGTTGCCGATCCACCGTTGAGCACCTCGGCAAGGCGCACGCGCGGAATACCCAGGGACTCACCGAGATCGAGAGTGCTCAGCGCGCTGCCGAGATTGGCGGTGAACAGCAGGTTGTTCAGGATCTTGGTGACCTGTCCACTGCCCAGCGGGCCGAGATGCACGATTGGGTCGGCATAGGTCGCGAACACCGGGCGGCAGCGTTCGACGACGTCCTCCTCGCCGCCGACCATCACCAGCAGCTTGCCCTCTTCGACGGCGGGCCCACCGCCGCTCACCGGCGCGTCGATGACCGAAACACCCTGTTTGGCAGCGGCTTCGGCGATCTCCCTGCAGGTGTCGGGATGTACGGTGCTGTGGATGGCAATGGTTGCGCCGGAGGCCAGGCCGGCGAGCACACCGCTCTCACCGTTGAGGACTTCGCGCACGTCGTCGTCGCCGACCACGCACAGGCAGACCAGATCGCTGGCCGCGGCCAACTCCGCAGGCGTGCTCGCGGACTTGGCTGCCGTGCCGGCATACGGTTCGAGGCTGGCCGCCCGACGCGCCCACAGCGTCGTCTCGAACCCGCCCTCGACGATCTTGCGGGCCATGGGGCCGCCCTGGCTGCCCAGTCCGATGAATCCGACGCGCATCAATCCGCCTCCACTTTCTGCTCGGCCTTGTCCTCGGCGCCTCTTCGGGCCGCGACGCATTCCTCGACGAACGACAACACTTTGTCGTGGTAGTCCGCGGCCGCGTAGGACAGCGAAATGTTGTGACCTGCGCCGGCCTGTTCGTTGAGGACGAAGCGGGGCGCGGCGGTGAACACCGCGGCGATGTCGGCCAGCGACTCGGGGTCGGTGCGCCACACCCGCTCGTGTTCGGCGACGGTGAACTGCACGGGCACCTCGACCCGCGCAGCCATCGCCGGAAAGTCCCGCCGCGGCCAGTTTTTCGTCATGTCCGCCTCGTACGGCGCGCCCGTCGACGAGTTCGTGATACCCGAGAGCACCTCGGGCGGATACAGGTCGGCGGGTTCCCACAGCAGGTCGCGAAGCCCCACCGGCCGCCGGGTGGCCGTCGTCGTCTTCAGGATCTGGGCCGCGGAGTCCGCATACCGCAACCCGGTACCGGCCAGGCCGAGTCCGAGCACCCCCGCCTGAGCGGCACGGTCGTCGGCGGCCATGCGCACCGCCAGTTCACAGCCTGCCGAGTGGCCGAGCAGGAACAGGCCTTCGCCGCGCGGGTTCTGGCCCAACACCTTGTCGACGGCACCATAGGCGAGCGCGACCCGCTGGTCGGGTTGGTGCATCGCCTCGGGATAGGGCGCCGAGCTGCCGTAGCCGGGTCGGTCCAACGCCACCACCGTGATTCCTCGGGCCGGACCGGCGCGCAGCAGCGACAGCTGAGGATGGCCGGGACAGTCGAAATACGCTGCGGTGCTGGCACCTCCGTGGAGGGCGACGATGACGGCGGCCGGGTTGTCGGCATGTGCGACAAGGCCCGACATGGGAACGCCGTCGACGAGGACGACGCGGGGGCGCGGGCTCACCCGTCGGTCCGCATCAGGATCGCCCCGCTTGGCGTGAGCCCGCCACTGCTGACCACCGCGACCTTGGCGTCCTTCACCTGGCGCTCGCCCGCGTCGCCGCGAAGTTGCGTGACGGCTTCGTGGATCAGGCCCATTCCGTGTGTCCGGCCGTGCGACAGCTGACCGCCGTGGGTGTTCAACGGGATCACCCCGTCGCGGGCGATGGCCTTGCCGCCGTCGAGGAAGTCCTTGGCCTCGCCGATACCGCAGAAGCCGAGAGCCTCCAGCCACGACAGGCAGTTGAACGAGAAGCCGTCATACAGCTCTGCGACGTCGACATCCTTGGGCCGCAACGAGGTTCGAGTCCACAGATGGGCGGCCTGACCGAGTACCTGAGGTTCGTGGGTCAGCGTGCTCTGGTCCCAGTCGGTGCGTTCGACGATCTGCGTGCCGACCGCCTCGAACAACACCGGCTTGTGGGGCATGTCTTCTGCGGTTTCGACGGCCGAGACGATGACCGCGACGGCGCCGTCACAGGGAACGTCGCAGTCGTACAACCCGAACGGGGTCGTGATCATCCGCGCGTTGAGGTAGTCGTCCATCGTCATGGGGTCGCGGTAGATGGCGGTCGGTTTCAGCGCCGCGTTCGCGCGCTGGTTGAGCGCGATCCAACCGAGCGTCTCGCGCGTGGTGCCGTAGCGCTCGAAGTGGCGCTGGGCGTTGAGCGCCAGCGTGTGCGCGGCCGACATCGCACCGAAGGGCATCTGCCAGCTCGAGGTTCGGGCGCCGCCCGGCGGTGACGCCTTGCCCTCCTTCATCAACTGCTGGAACGTCGCCTCCCACAATGTGCGGAAGCACAGCACGTGCCGGGCCATACCCGTGGCCACCGCCATCATCGCCGCGATGACCGAGCCGCCGGGTCCGAAGGTATCCATGCCGCCGTTGATCCACGCCGGGCGTAGACCGAGAGCGCCCTCCAGCGCGGCGACGCCGCCTTCGCCCATGCCCGCGATGTCCAACCCGGGATAGGTCGACAGGCCGTCGATGTCGTCGAACGTCAGACCCGCGTCGGCGACGGCGGCCTCGCACGCTTCGATCGTCAGCGACAGCGGCGGCACCATCAATCGCCGACCGAGCCGCGACGCACCGATTCCGGTGATCGCCGAATGCTCTTCGAACCGTTGGCGAGTCAGCGGCTGGCTCACGTGACGGGCGAAGTCCTGTGGTGCGATCTCGTCCTCGGCGACCGGGCCACTCTGTTCGTCGGCGCCGGGTGTGAAGACGGGCAGCCAGACAGTTCCGGCCCCATCGCCGAGCTGTTGAAACGTCACCTCGACGACTTGACCGAGTTTCAGGTCGTCGGGGTCGCAGTCGACGATGTTGGTGGTCAGTCGAACTCGCGGATCCTCGACGATCGCCACCTGGGCCACCACGTAGGGCGGCGGCAGGTCCGGGAAGCCGAACCGGTGGTTGACGGTGAACGCCGACAGCGTGGCCTTGCCGGAGACGTCGCGAATGCCCATGTTGTGGCTCCGGCAGTACCGGCACACGGGTTGCGGCGGATGGATCAGCGCCGTGCAGTCACGACACTCCTGGATACGCAGGACACCGTCGGCGCCGGCGGTCCAGAAAAACTCGTTGAGTACCGTCAGCTCGGGTAGTGGTCTTGTCACCGCACGAATCCCGAGATCGCCTCGTTGTCATCGGTTTTGGGTTCGGGTTCGGGCACCTCGTGTGCCTCCTGATGCACGGCGGTGTCGTCGGACGGCCGGTGTTCGCCCATGTAGATGATCGCGTGCACCGGGCAGTCCAATAGTGCGCGCATCACCGCGTCCCTGTCCTTCTCCGGCACCGTGCCGTCGCCGATGAGGGAGGCGTACCCCCAGTCGTCCAGGGAGAAGTACCCCGGGGCGTGCTTGGCGCATATCCCGAAGCCGTCGCACAGCGTCCGGTCGAGCCGAATCCGCAAGCCCTCACTCATGATTGAGCCACCGCCTCCACTTCGTAAGGCCGCACGGCGGCGAACGCGTCGGCGCGACAGGCCGTGCAGTCGTCGGTGAGGTGGCGAGCCACCACTTGTGGGAACTGTCGCAGCAGGCTCGCGGCGACGTTGGTGGCGCCGTCGAGAGTGCCACAGGCGCCACGCCCGCGAAGCACCACCGACCAACGCTCCAGGCGGGTGACGTCCTCCTGGGTGGCTACGCCGTCGCGCAGCGCCGACGTGACCGCGGCCATGGCGGCGGTGCCGTTGAAGCAGGATCCGCACTGGCCCGCGTTCTCCCGGTCGAAGTACGACATCACCGCGGCCGCGACGGCGACGGGGCAGTCGTCGGTGAGGATCGAGATGGCCCCGCATCCCAGACCGCTGCCGAGCCGGCGAACCGACTCGTGGTCGAGCGTCGCGTCGAGGATGTCGGTGTTGACCAGGCCGGCGAAGTAGCCGCCCATCAAGACGCCGGTGACCGCGTCGCTGGTGACCCCGTGCAGGTGCAGCAGATCGGAGAACGATGCACCGTGCGGGATTTCGTACAGCGCGGCTGGTCGTCCGCCGCCGGTGATGGTCGCGAGAAACGTCCCGGGAGACATCGGCGTGCCGACCGAACGGAACTTCTCGGCGCCGTGCTCATGGATGTAGGGCAGGTTGGCCAGCGTCTCGACATTGCTGACCATGGTGGGGACGCCGGCCACGCCTTCCTCGAAGGGCCGTGGCGGTTTGTCGGTCGGCTTGGCGGGTCCGCCGTTGATGCGCCGGACCGCGGCGGTCTCTTCTCCGGCCACGTACCCGGGTTCGACTGTGACGACGGTGATCTCGGTCGCGCCGAACGTTTCTGGTGGCACTTCGCTGAGCGCGGCGGTGACGGCGTTCGCGGCGGGGGAGTCGGAGACGTAGACGTATGCCCGGCGGGCGCCTGCGACGGCCGTCGCCAAGCGCAGACCGTCGAGCACGAGATGGGGCCGGTTACGCAGGAGCCAGCGGTCTTTGACCGACGCGGGTTCACCTTCTTCGCCGTTGGCCACGACGACGGTCTCCGAGCCGCGCTGGTGGGCATTGTGCACCGTGCGCAGTTTGGTGCCGATCGGGAACGCGGCGCCGCCGCGGCCCAGCAGCCCCGACAGGTCGACCTGCGTCAGCAGCGCATCGGCATCGATCAGCGGCCGGTATCCGCCCGCCCGGGTGTACTCGGCGTAGTCCTCCGTGCCCGCCTCCGACGGGCGCAACAGCCGCGGCGCGCAATCCGGCCAGGCGGCGACGGCGAGATCGGTGGCAGTAGAGGTCATGGCTGGTCCTTCCGGCCCGCGGATAGGCTGACGGACATGAGGACTGCGGTCGTGCGCGTCGGTGTCGACACGGCGGGCGAACTCGGCCCGGCCCAACTCGACGACGGCCTTGCTCGGCTGAGGGATTCGGCGGCTGCGCACGGTATCGAGGTGGTGGCCAACGATCTGGCCGGGTTGCCGCCGAAACGCCGTGAGGTCGAGTTGTTGATCGCCGGCGACGACCAGGACGAACTCCGTCGGCTCGCGGTCGACCTGTGCGACAAGGCATTCGGCACCACACCGGTGCCCGGCGTGGTGACGTTCATCAGCCGCGGCACCGACGACGATGCGCACGGCGTCCTTGCCGGGCTCGGGCTGTCCGGGGAGATCGAACGGGTACCCGGCGACGACGGCTGGGACGTCATATATGTGACGTTGCGCAGGGCCGACCTCGAACGCGTTCCGGAGAGTCGGGTGCACACCGCGCTGGAGGCCTCACTCAACTGCGAGGTCCACATCCGTACGACGTAGTGCTTCCGGGCGAGCGCGCAGTCTCGAACACGAAGCGCCGTAGCCGGCGTACGAGGATGTGCCCTCACGGTTGTGGTGGATCCGCTCATCAACTGTCCAGGAACTTCAGAATTGCCGGCGCCGCCTGCACCCACGTGTCGAACAGGCAGAAGTCCTTTCCGCCGCTGGCCGCGAACTTCTCACCGGCACGCTCCCAGGCATCCTCGGGCCAGGGCGGGTCGATCAGCGTTGAGCCCTTGATCAGGCAGCTGACCTCGAGCGACGTGCGCTTCGGATGATCCCAGTCGTTCTCGCCGCCGCGGACGATCAATGTCGGCACCGTGATGTTGTCGAACATCTCGTCTTCGACACCGGGGATCGTTTGACCGGGCTTGGGCACGAAGGCGTTGAGCCAACGCAACATCACCTTCAGAAACTCGTCGACGTCGAGGGCTCTGAACCGCTCCTCGTTGCGAGGATTCTCGCCGATGCGCTCCTTCCACTCGGCGACGTGCAGCAGTCCGTCGATGCCCGCACCGCGGGCGGCCAGGATGCTCGGCACCACGTAGTGTCCGCCCAGTACGAAGGACCCGTATACGCCGCCGACGATGTTCCAGACCACCAGCTTTCGGACGATTTCGGGGTAGAGCATCGTCGTCAGCATCGAGTCCCGCGCCCCACCGGAACCGCCCGCGATGATGCACTGCTCGATGCCGAGACCGGTGATCAGCGCGTGCAGCGTTTCGGCGCGCATATGAGATTCGCTCTTACCGTAGAACTGCACGTCCGACTTGCCACAGTTCGGCCGATCCCACAGCAGCACGCGGTAACCGCCCGATGCCAGCGCCTCCGCCAGTGGCCGTAGGCCGGGAATCTCCTTGCTGAATCGGCCGCCCGGCGTCAGTGCGATGAATTCGCCTTCGTTGCCTAGGATTTCGTAGACGACGTGGCCGCCGTTGATCTCGACGGTCTCTTCGCCCGGTTTGAGAGTGGGGCCCGCGGCCTCCGTGGTGGTCATGCTGAGCCTCCGCGAACGTGCGCAAACTGCTGAATTTTCGCGGCGTGTCGTGTGCAAACACGCACGCTCACGCCAACAAGGGGACCTGTGATCATGCCTGGACCAACACCTCGTTGCCGACCACCCGCACGGGGTAGGTCCGGATGCTCCACTCCGGCTTGACCGCCGTGGTGCCGGTGGCCAGTTCGAAACCCCACTGGTGCCACGGGCAGTAGATGTACTCCAGATCGCGCACCATCACCGCATCGCCGGGCACGCTGTCGTCGACCACGGTGCGGCCGCGGGCACGTCCGGAACACAGCGGTCCACCCTCATGCGGGCAGTAGTTGGCGATCGCGTAGAACGTGCCGTTGACGTTGTAGACGCCCACGCCGTGGCGTCCGATCGGCACCAGTTTGTGCTTGCCCGGCGGGATCTCGTCGACCGTGGCGACGACGTGCTCACGCCCCTGGGCCAGCCGGGGCGTCTTCTCTTGTTCGCTCAACTCAGAACACCCGCACCTGGCCCTCGAGGGCCGGAACCGTGTCGGGAAGGTGATACGTCGCGATGCCGTTCTTGAACATCACCGCTTCCCGGGCATGCTCGGGCAGGTGCTTGACCAGCCAGCGTGGGTCGTCGAACGTCCAGTGCGGGTAGTCCGACGAGTAGAGCAGGATCTTCTCGCACTCCATCCACTCGAACGCGCGCGACAGCTCGGTCTTGTCCTCGGGGTAGTCCAGCGGCTGGGTGGTGAACTTGATGTGGTCCTTGACGTATTCGGACGGTTTGCGCTTGATGTCCAACCACGACTTACGGGCCTCGTAGATGGCGTCCATCCGCCACATCAGCGGCAGAATCCAGGTGAAAGCGTGTTCCACCAACACGATTCGCAGCGTCGGGAACCGGTCGAAGAGCCCGTCGAAGACCATGCTCATCACCTGGTTCGCGGCCAGCAGCGAGTAGGTGACCATGAAATCGTGGTTGTAGCTGGGGAATCCGACCGGCGGGATCGGCAGCTCCTCGTGATGGCTGCGGGACAGGTGGCAGCTCACCGTGATGTCGTTGCGGGTCGCGGCCTCCCAGATCGGGTTGTACTTGGGATCACCCCACGCCGGGCGGGGTTCGGCCTTGATCAGGATCTGGCCCATGTACGGGTGGCCGGCCCAGCGCTCGATCTCGCGGGCCGAATCCTCGGGCGCCTCGATCGCCACACAGATCGATCCGCGCCACCGCTCGTGCCAGTTGTTCTTGCTGTCGAGCCAGTGATTGGCCTGCCAGTCGTTGAGCGCGACGCTCATCGCGTGGTTGACCTCGGGGAAGCGCGCCGGGTAGGCGGCGGGTTCCAGGATCGCGATGTCGGCGCCCGCCTCCATGATCAGCTGCTTGAACGCCAGTTCGGGGTCGCTGCCCGCGAAGTTCCCGTCCGAGGGGAAGGTGTCGACCCGCATCGCGTACGCGTGGGCGTAGTCGGGTGCGTCGTAGTAGATCTGGTCGCCGATCCGCCGCGTCAGGAAGTACTTGCTGCGCCACGGCTCCGGGATGTACGGCGTCAGCTCACCCGCCCTCGGCGTGGGGTGAACGTCGGAGTCGACGCAGCGCACCGCGACGCGCTCCGCGGCGGGCTTGCGCTCTGTCACTGTCACCGTCATCGTGGCTCCCTGCCTTTCAACTGCGTCTCACGCCCTATCACTGTGCGCCCACTGCGGCACCGACGTCTATGCCGTAGAGCTCGGCGGCATTGCGCCAGCACAGCTTGTCGCGCTGCTCGTCGGTGTAAGCGGAGGGCACCGTCAGCTCGTTGAGCTGCCAGTGTGGATAGCTCGACCCGTACATCACCATGTCGTCCTTGCCGGTGAAGCTCAACCACTCGCCGGCGTAGTCCACATCGCCGGGCCCGTCCATCGCGCCCTGCACGAAGTAGGTGTGGCCGGGCAGGTAGTCGCTGGGCATCCGCGGCGCCCACGGGGTCTGCTCCAGATGTGGGCGCCCGAAACAGTCCATCCGCCAGATGAACGGCGTCAACAGGTCCGCCGCCCCATCGGCCCAGACGAACTTCAGCGTCGGCATCCTTTCGAATACCCCTTCGACGATGAGATTCATCAGGTGGTACAGGTAGTTCAGCGCCATGAAGCTGACGTAGTTCTCGTAGGTCCTCGGCACGCCCGACGGCGTCGGCGCGTACTGGACACCCGCCCCCACTTCGATGTGCACCGCGACCGGCAGGTTGGCCTCGTTGGCGGCCTCCCACAGCGGCCAGTACTGCGGCTTGCCGTACAACTCGCGGGACTGCAGGGGCACACCGATCTGCACGACCCGGGGATGGTCGGCGTATTTGGCGATCTCTCGCAGCGAACCGGAGATGTCGTCGGGGTTGACCCGGATGGTGCCGCGGAACTTCTCGGCGTACGGGTTGTCCTCGAGCCAGCGGCTGACCAGCATCTCGTTGTGGCCCGCCGCGATCGCGGTGCCCAGATGCCGGTCCGGCATGATGCCGCGGGTCATCGGATGCAGGATTGCGACGTCGACGCCGCGCTCGTCGAACAGATGCCCGCCGACGAACTCGGGGTCCGAGCCGGGGTAGCGGCGGTCATCCTCGGTGCCGGGGGCGTACTCGCCGCCGGGAGCGCCGTACCAGTCCATCTCGTAGTCGGGGAACCCGCGGCTCTTGAAGGGCTCGCGAAGGAAGCTGCGGAAGTCCTTGTTCGACTTGCTGAAGATGTGCACGCTGGCATCGATGACGGGGGTTTCGTAACCAGGCGGGGTCCCGTCCTGAATATGCATCACCAAGGCTGTCCTCCGATGTCATCCGGCCGTCGGCAGGCGCAGAAGAGCGCTGCGCGAGCGCCGAACACCTCCCAGTGTAAAGCGTTGTTCTTCAATCGCAAGAATCTAGTTCTCGACAAAACGCTTACTTTTGCGCAGGTCAGGGTGTCTGCTGGTCAGCTGCATGACACACGTTATGCGAAACGTGGTAGTCACGTCGTGAGAACGGTTACGCCGCGATTGGAGAATGTTATTCTCGCTGCGACGCGTTGCCCATCTTCGAGGCCCCGGGAGGCTTGGTGTTACTGGAGTTCGACGCCGATCAGCGGCTCTGGCAGGGGACCGTGCGCGACGCGGTGAGCAAGCAGTGCCCGGCCTCGCTGATCCGCGGCATCGCCGAGAACGGGGTGGACCCGGCGCCACTCTGGAAGACCTACGTCGACGCCGGGTGGACCGAGTTGGCCGACGCTGAGAACGCGGTCGAACTCGCGATCGTGCTCGAGGAGCTGGGCCGGGCCACCGACCCCACGCCGTTTCTGGCGACGCTGACCCAGTTCGCGCCGTTGGCCGGCGACCGTTTCGATGCGCAACAGGCCGGCACGGCGGTGTACGACGGCGTGTCCGCCCACCGGGTCGCCGACGGGTGGGTACTCGACGGCACCGCTCACCACGTGCTCGACGGTGACCGTGCCGAGCGCTTCGCCGTGGTCACCGATGCCGGCGTCTTCATTGTCGACGCCGACCAGGTCACGTCGCGGCGCAGCCCGGTCTTCGATCCGGTCCTGCACGTCGCCGAGGTGTCGTTCGACGATGTTCGGGTGCCCGACACGGTGCGGGTCCGCGCCGACTCCGAACGCGCCCGCCATGTCGCGCTGACCGGTATGGCCGTCAGCACCGTCGGCGCCTGCCAGCGCATCCTGGATCTGGTGCTCGAGCACGTCAAGCAGCGCCAGCAGTTCGGGGTCGCGATCGGTTCCTTCCAGGCCGTGCAGCACAAGGCCGTCGACATGCATGTCGCCATCGAACGCGCCAGGGCGCTGGCCTATTTCGCCGCGCTGACCATCGCCGAAGACGATCCGCGCCGACGGTTGGCGGCCGCCATGGCCAAGGCGTCGGCGGGGGAGGCGCAGGCGATCGTGTTCCGGCACGGGCTGCAACTGTTCGGCGCCATGGGATTCACGTGGGAGAACGACCTTCAATTCGCGCTGAAGCGGGCGAAGGCCGGCGAGCTGCTCCTCGGTGGCGCCGCCGAGCATCGCGCGATGATCGCGGAGGAATACAGGAGTAACAGTGCAGCTGTCCTTTGACACGGACGTCGAGGAGTTCCGCGCCGAGTTCGCCGCCTTCCTCGACGAGCTTCTGCCCTCGGAGGCGCAGACGCTGGATCGGCCGAAGTCGGTGTCGCACATGCCGCAGTGGGCGCGCGACTGGCAGCGGCTGCTGTTCGACAACGGCTGGCTGCTGCCCGCTCAGCCGCCGGAGTTCGGTGGCCGCAACGCGACCGTGCTGCAACAGTTCGTGCATCTCGACGAGCTGTGCCGGCGACGGATCTACCACAGCTTCAACCCGCAGGGCGTCAACATCATTGCCGCGTCGCTGATTTCGTTCGGGTCCGACGAGCAGAAGCACCGCTGGGCGGTGCCGGTGCTGCGCGCCGAGAAGACGGCGTCGCTGGGGATGAGCGAGCCGAGCGCGGGTTCGGACCTGGCGTCGCTACGGACTCGCGCTGAGTTTGTCGACGGCCCGGACGGGCCCTACTTCGTCGTCAACGGCCAGAAGGTGTGGACCTCGGGTGCGCATGACGCCGACTTCCTGCTGGCCTTCGTGCGCACCGACCCGGATGCGCCCAAGCACAAGGGCATCAGCGCGCTGATCATCCCGACGGACACCCCCGGTGTGGTGTGCCGGCCCTTCGCCGACATGACCGGCCAGGAGAACCTCGACTTCAACGAGGTCTTCTTCACCGACGCCCGCGTCCCGGCCGAGAATCTCGTCGGCCCGCTCAACGGCGGCTGGGGCGTGGCCAACGGCTCACTCGGACACGAGCGCACGATGATGTGGCTAGGCTTCGCCGACCGGATCGACAACATGATCGCCGACTTCCGGCCCCGTACCGCGCTCGAACGCGACCAGTACGCCACGACGATCATGGACTACCAGGCGCTGCGGGCGATGGGTTCGGCGGCGCTGGCCCGCGCATCACGCGGAGAGGCGGACACCGCGTCGGTGTCGGTGCTGAAACTGTTCGGGTCGGAGGCCGAGCGGCAGGCGATGGAGAACGCGCTGACGGCCGCCGGGGCCGACGGGCTCACCCATCCCTCGCTGAGCGGGCCGTATGCCCACATGAACCTCGACCACTACTTCGCCAGCTGGTTCGAGCGCTACGCCCGAAGCTTCGGCGGGACGATCGCCGGGGGCACCTCGGAGATCCAGCGCAACATCATCGCCACCCAGGTGCTCGGCTTGCCGCGGCGCTGACCATCGTGCCCGAGACGCTCGACATCGACCGGGGCCACCCCGGAATCGTTGTGCTGCAATTGAGCCGGCCCCCGCAGCTCAACGCGATCAACGCGGTCATGCGCGACGAGTTGAGGCGGACCTTCGCCGAGATCGCCGCAGACACGACGGTCAACGCCGTCGTGCTCACCGGCGCGGGCCGGGGGTTCTGCTCGGGCATCGACATGCGCAACTTCGGTCCCGACGCCGTGGACGAGTCCGCGCCCGCGATCGAGCGGCTGCGATTCCAAGAGGCCATGGCTGCTCTGCCACAGGCGATCTGGGACCTGCCACAGCCCGTGGTAGCCGCGGTCAACGGGCCGTGCGTGGGTGCGGGACTCGCGCTGCTGTTGGCCTCCGACATCCGGATCTGTTCGGATGTCGCCACATTCGGCAACGCCGCGATCCTGCTGGGACTGTCCGGTGCGGAGATGGGCATGAGCTACCACCTGCCGCGGATCGTCGGAACCAGCGTCGCGGCCGACTGGATGCTGACCGGCCGTACCGTATCGGCCGAGGAGGCCGACCGCCGCGGCCTGGTCAGCGAGATCGTCGAAGCCGACGGCCTGGTCGACCGTGCGGTGCAGATCGCCTCGACCATCGCCGAACACGCACCCCTGGGGGTCCAACTGACCAAGCGGGCGCTGCAGGCCAACACCGATGCGCCCGGACCGGCCGCCGCGATGGAATTGGAAAACCGCAACCAGGTGCTCAGCCATGCCACCGACGACGCGGCGCAGCGCCGCCGCAAGTGGTCCGGCGGCTGAGCCTCACACGGAAGGACGAGCAGTGGCCTGGGATTTCTCGACCGACCCGGACTGGGCCGACCAACTCGAGTGGGTCGAAGATTTCGTGCGCAACGAGTGCGAGCCGATCGACTATATCGTCAAGGAGTCGCACGACCTGCGCGATCCGGTGCGCCAGGCGCTGATCCCGCCATTGCAGGAAATCGTCAAGGAACGCGGACTGTGGGCGACTCACCTCGGCCCCCATCTCGGCGGCCCCGGCTACGGCCAGGTCAAGCTCGCGTTGCTCAACGAGATACTCGGCCGGTCGGAAAGCGCGCCGATCGTCTTCGGTTCGCAGGCACCGGATTCCGGTAACAGCGAGATCCTCGCCCATTACGGCACACCCGAACTCAAGGAGCGCTATCTCGAGCCCTTGCTGGACAACCGGATCGTGTCCTGCTTCTCGATGACCGAACCGCACGGCGGCGCGGACCCGAAGGTGTTCACCACCACCGCGACGCAGGACGGTGACCACTGGGTGATCAACGGCGAGAAGTGGTACTCCTCCTTCGCCTCGATGGCGTCGTTCATCATCGTCATGGCGATGACCGACCCGGATGCCCCGCCCTACCAACGGTATTCGATGTTCGTGGTGCCGGGCGACACGCCGGGCATCAACGTGCTGCGTGACGTCGGGCTGGGATACCAGCCGCTCGGCGGCGGGGGACGTGAGGGCTACGTCCGCTACGAGAACGTCCGGGTGCCCGCCGACCACATGCTCGGCCCCCGGGGCGGGGCGTTCGTGGTGGCTCAGACGCGCCTCGGTGGCGGTCGCATCCACCACGCCATGCGCACCGTCGGCCTGGTCCGGCGGATCTTCGACATGCTCACCGAGCGGGCGGTCTCGCGCTACAGCCAGGGCGAGGTGCTGGCCAACAAGCAGATGGTGCAGGAGATGGTCGCCGACTCGTGGATGGAGATTGAGGCGTTCCGGCTTCTGACACTTCAGACCGCGTGGAAGATCGACAAGTTCAACGACTACAAGGCCGTCCGGGCCGACATCTCAGCGGTCAAGGCGATGATGCAGAAGGTGCTGCACGACGTGTCGGCGCGGGCACTGCAACTCCACGGCTCGCTGGGCACGTCGCACGAGATGCCGTTCGTGCAGTACCTGACCGAGTCCTTCGTCCTGGGTCTGGCCGACGGGCCGACCGAGGTGCACAAGGTAACGCTGGCGCGGCTTCTGCTCAAAAACGTCGAGCCGGCGCCGGACGTGTTCCCATCCGAGCACCTGCTGCGCAAGCGGGCCGCAGCGGAAGCCAAGTTCGCCGACAAACTCGCGGGCATACCGCGCACCTGAGGAGGTCGATCGATGTCGTGTGACGGCAAGGTCGCGTTGGTGACCGGCTGCAGCCGGGGGCTGGGCAAGGCGATCGCGCAGCGCCTGGCGCAGGAGGGGGCGACCGTCGCGCTGACCGCGCGCACCATGGAGCCCGACCCGAAGTACCAAGGCTCGCTGCGTGAGACGCTCAAGGAGATCCAGGCCGGCGGTTGCACGGCGATCGCGGTGCCCGCCGACCTGTCCGACAGCGCAGAGCGGGAGAGTCTCTTCGCCGAGGTCGTCGACCACGTCGGCGCCCCAGACATTCTGGTCAACAACGCGGCCGTCACGTTCCTGCGTCCACTCGACCAGTTTCCCGAGCGTCGGGTGAAGCTGATGATCGAGATGCATGTGATGGCGCCGTTGCATCTGACTCAGTTGGCCATTCCCGCCATGCGCGAGCGTGGTCGCGGGTGGGTGCTCAACGTGACGTCGGTGTGCGGTGACCTGCCGGAGGGGCCGCCGTTCTCCGACTTCGACCGCAGCGCGGGGTTCGGCGTGTACGGGACCGTGAAGGCAGCGCTGAACAGGTTGACGAAAAGCCTTGCGGCCGAATTGTACGACGACGGCATCGCGGTCAACGCCGCGGCGCCGACGAATCCCGTCGCCACGCCCGGCGCGGGGACCCTCGACCTCGCCAAGACCGACACCGAGGACATCTCGCTGATCACCGAGACCGCGTACCTGTTGTGCACAGGCGAGCCGAGAACGTTGACCGGCCACATCGCGCACACGCAGACCTTCCTGCGCGAGGTGGGGAAGCTGCCGTGACGCACCGGACCTGCCCCGCGAGTGTGGGATTGATCGACGCTTTTCGCCAGGAAGCGTGCGTTAAGCCCACACTCGGGCCAGAAAAGTGAAGGTCCAGCCCGCAGCGTATCTGCGCACCACGTTGCCGCTGGATCTGTCGGTGCTCGACACTCTCGACAGCGGTCGCTACCACTCGATCTGGATGCCGGATCACATGGTCAGCTTCTGGCCCGACTCGATCTGGACCCCCGAATTCACCGATCTGGCAACCGTTTCGCCGTCCCCGCACCGCCACCTGGACGCGATGGCGGTCGCGGCGGCCGCCGCAGTGTTGACCGATAGCGTCCCGCTGGTGACCAGCGTGATCGACACCGTGCGCAGGCATCCGGTGATGCTGGCGCAGAGTGCGCTCACCATCGACCACCTCGCCAATGGCCGCTTCATCCTGGGTCTCGGCAGCGGTGAGACCGAGAACACCGTGCCCTACGGGTTCGACTTCGACCGGCCCGTCAGCCGTTTCGAGGAGGCGCTGGAGGTAATCCGGTTGCTGTGGGACAGCGAGGGGCCCGTCGATTACGACGGCCGGTTCTACCGGCTGCACCACGCGCGGCTCGACACCGAGCCATTCGAGGGTTGGCCGCCGCGGATCTGGATCGGCGGCAGCGGCCCGCGGACGCTGGACATCGTCGGTCGCTACGCCGACGGCTGGTGGCCGACGGGCGCGTGGACTCCCGAGGACTATGCCGACAAGCTCACCGCCGTACGGCGTTCGGCCGAACGGGCGGGCCGCGACCCGGCGGCGATCACGCCGTGCTACATCCAGATCTGCGTGATGGGTCGCGACGAGGCCGCAGTCGAGGAGATCCTCGCTGCGCCTCTGGTGAAGTCCTTCCTGCTGCAGGTGTCGGCGGAGTTCTTGCGCGGCTTGGGTTTCGAGCACCCGATGGGCCGGGACTGGCGCGGCTATCAGGACATCGACCCCGCCGTGCTGACGCGCGAGCGGATCGTCGAGTTCCTCGACGCGGTACGGCCGGAGATGATCCTGGCCGTCATCCCGCACGGCACCCCGGCACAGGTCGCCCGCACCATCAAGGACTACGTCGACGCCGGGCTGCGGGTGCCAAAGATCCTCGACTATGGGGGAATGGCCGGCATTCAATACGCCGCCACGTCGGCGCAGAATGTGCGCGACGCGGAGGACGAACTGATGCGCTTGTGTGGAGACGTCGAGTGACCGGCCTGTTGAACGCCGCGGAATTGCTGGCGCATGCCGAGGCCGCGACCGGCCTGCACGATTACGGGGACCCGACGCTGCCGGAGCGGTTCGCTCTGGTGGTGCAGCATCTGAACGAGGTCGGCATGGACGCCGACGGCAGGCGGCGCGCCGCGGAGGTGTGTCACTGGCTGCTGGCGTCGCGGCTGGAGTTCTTCGAGGACCGCCGCCGGTTCCCGGTCGCCGACGAGGTGATCGAGCGGCCGATGTTCGTCACCGGTGAACCCCGGTCGGGCACCACGCTGATGCACGCGCTGATGTCGGTCGACCCGGCCGCGCGCGCACTGCGGTTCTGGGAGGTGATGTATCCGTCGCCGCCGCCGGGCACTGCAGCCGGAGACGATGCCCGCCGCGCACGCGCCGATGCCGACTGGCGGGAGATCAACGCCAAGTTGCCGAAGTGGTTGCACAGCCACCCCTACAACGACATGTTGGGTGACGGCCTGCCCGAGGACGAGCGGACGTGGGCGTTCGACTTCCGGGTGCTGACACCGACGGCGTGGTGGCGGGTGCCGATGCAGACCGTGGTCGGGGGACTGCCCACCGATGCCGCTGCCCAGTACGCGATCCACAAGGCGATGCTGCAGCAGTTCCAGTTCCGGCGGCCCAAAAAACAGTGGGTGCTCAAGGGTTTTCACGGGTTTCGCCTCAAGGAGCTCTTCAACGCCTATCCCGATGCCACGCTGATGTGGCTGCACCGCGATCCGGTACAGGTCGCGGCGTCGCGCACGATGATGATGGCCGACATTCTCGAGGGCATCGTCGGACCGGTCGACCTGCGCGCCGCGGCCAAGATGCATTTGCAGCTGACCCGCGAGAGCATCGCGAACACGATGAGCAACCCGCTGGTGGACGACCCGCGAATCCTGCACGTGCGCTACACCGCCTTCATCGCCGACCAGGTGGGCACCGTGCGCCGGTACTACGAGTTCCGCGGCTCGACGCTCAGCGGGGAGGCCGAGGCCGCGATGCGCGCTTACCTCGCCGACAACCCCGGCGACCGGCACGGCAAGTTCCGCTATTCAACGAGCCTGCTCACCGACATCGGTGAGGACATCGGTGCACTGCACGACGAGTTCCGGCCCTTCCGTGAGCGTTTCGGCGTCCAGATCGAGAATCGGAACTAAAGGTGCGCGAGCGGCTGTCGGTCCACAGTGTGACGTTCTACGGCGCGCCGCTGCCGCAGCTGGACGATCACTGGCAGGCGCTCGGGGTCACCCGGCTCAGCCTGATCGACTCTCAGCTGAGCGAAGACGGCCTTCCTGAACTTATTGAGCGACAGGGGTATTCGGTGGACACCGTCTACCACCTGTTCACCACGCCAGAGGAGTTGTGTCGCGTCATCGACGCCGCGGCCGCGGTCGGCACCCGCGTCGTCTACATGCTGACCGGTGGACGAGGCGCGCTGACGTGGGATCAAGCAGCCGAACGCTTCTGCTCCGCTGTCGCTCCCGGCGTCGAACAGGCCGCCCGGGCCGGGGTCGGGTTGGCCGTCGAGAACGCGTCCGCGCTGTACGCAGACATTCACATCGCACACACGTTGCGCGACACCGTCACGCTGGCGGAGATGGCGGGTCTCGACGTGTGCATCGATCTCTTCCACTGCTGGGCCGAGGCCGGCTTTCCCGAGCTCGTCGAGCGCGCGCTGCCGCGCACCCAACAGATCCAGGTCAGCGATTACGTCTTGGGGGACCGAGCGCTGCCGGCACGCGCCGTCCCCGGCGACGGCGCCATTCCGATCGAGCCGTTCCTCGCGCAGGCTCTCGCGGCGGGCTATCCGCACGGCTTCGACCTCGAACTTATCGGGCCACGCATCCAACAGGAAGGTCCGCTTGCCGCCGCGAACCGGGCCTGCGACGCGATCTCGACGATGCTGGACCGACTCGAGTCCTAGGAGGGGCGATGGCGTTCGGAGATGGCGCGGACGACGCCACGCTGAAGGCGGCGTGGGACGAGTTCTGCGATCGGCTGAAGACGGCCGGCGAGCGCGTCTTCAAGGACCACAACCCCGCGTCGGCGGCACATCGTGTCGACGGGTTCCGGTTCCTCACCCAAAACCTCGGGCAGGCCTTCGATCTCGCGCTGGAAACCCGCGACACGCGTTACCCGCTGCTGCACACCTTCTGTCACCCGACGCGGAAGCTGGGTGGTGACTGCGCGGACTTCACCTATCAGCAAGCCTGGATCGACGGGCAATCGACGTACCGGATCACCGGAGAGCGCGGCACGGCCCGGTTCTTCAACATCACGGTGCAGGGGCCGCGGCCGGACCGTCCTGGGGTGTTACACGAACCCTTCGGTGATGTACCGGAGGTGAATCTGCTTGACCATCAACTGGAGACGGCCTCCGACGGCACCTTCGAAATCCACATCGGCGGCCCGCCACGCGACCGCAACTGGCTGCCCACCACACCCGGTTCGCGCAAACTGTTCATCCGTCAAGGCTTCGACTCGTGGGATGAGAGGCCGGCGCGGATGTGGATCGAACGCGTCGACATGAACGCGCCCAAGCCACTGCCGGGCACTGCGGTGATGACCGCAGCGATCGACTGGGCGGGTCAATTCCTCACCGCGATGATGGACGACTGGCCCGAGTTCCCGTTCGCCCATGGCGGTGTCGATGCCGATCGGTCGAACCGGTTCCCGGACATCGACGCGACGGGCGCCGACGCGAAACGCGGCCGTGCCGCAGTCAACATGCATTGGGAGCTGGCTGCCGACGATGCGCTGATCCTCGAGTTCGACGCGCATGAGGGGCTGTGGATGCTGACCAACATGGGCGCCTTTTTCACCAGCATGGATTTCCTGTACCGGCCGGTGAGCTACACGCCGAGTCGAACGGCCGTCGACGCCGACGGCAAGATCCGCATCGTGCTGTGCCATGACGATCCGGGCTACCACAACTGGATGGACACCCAGGGGTTCGAGCGCGGCAACGTGACGTACCGGCACATGCTAGAGGGTGCACCGGTGCAACTGCACACCCGATTGGTCAAGCGCACCGAGCTCGCGACGGTGCTGCCGCCGGACACCGCGACGGTCACGCCGGCCGAGCGCACCGCGCGGATGTGGGAGCGTTTCCGGGGAGTACGACAGCGCTACGGCTGCTGAAGCCACTACCGTTGGAATACGACGGCTGACGGCGCGCTGTGGCTGGCACATCGGCTGGCGGGGCTATCCGTCGTCGTGACTTCTCCAATCGCGAACTGCTGGACCTGTATCTGGACCGCATCGCGCGGCTGAACCCACCGCTGAAGGCCGTCGTGACGCTCGACGTCGACGGTGCCCGCCACTCGGCCGACGCCGCAGATGCGGCAGTCGCCTGCGACGAGGCGGTCGGGCCGCTGCACGAATCCCTGTGACGGTCAAGGATTCATTCGAGACAGCAGGTATCCACGACCTGCGGCGTGCCGCCCCGCGGGGGTGCAGAACTCGCCGCCGACGCGGTCGGCGGCCTATGCGCCGCGGGCGCAATCATTATTGGTAAGGCATGGCGACCGATTGGCAGATTGACAATCCGATCTTCGGCTCATCAACAACCCGTCGACACTTCGCGGTCGACCGGGGTCGCCGGGTGGGGCGGCCGCTGCCCTGGCTGGCGGCCTCACGGCCTCGAACTCGGTAGCGGTATTGCGGGATGGATTCCTGCCGGATCCTGGGGCTGCGTTAACCGCGAGGCGCCGGGGCGAATCACTCAGTCAGCAGACGCATATGGCCCCGACACGCCTTGAAAGAGGGGCTTTTGCGTCTACTCGCGCAGAAAGTCAGAGTCGCTGCAGCGCGAACGTCCAGAACTGAACGCCCGGCGGGCCGTTGAAACACCCCACGTCGTAGCGTGACTCGATGGTGCCGGCTAGCGACACCTCGTCCCAAGTCCACGTCTCATGCGTCGGCATGGCGTAACCGGGCAGGCACTGCAGTCCGTCTGGAACGTCGACCGTCAACGTATACCGACCGTTGTTGAGGTGTGCATCACCGTCGTAATAGGCATAGAACTTCAGCCGCGGTATGGCGCTGATGTCCAGACAGTTGTCGTCCGGAGGTTGGCAATTCGAAATGAACCACACCCACGAGGCCCGCTCGTACCTGTTAGACAGCACGTCATAGTTCCCGACGAGCATTTTGGCTTGGGCCGGCGGCGGTGCGACGAAACTCGCGACGACCATCAGGCCGGCGGCAGCAATTAGAAGATTGAAGCGCTTCAACGTCGGTCCTCCCAGTACCCCGTACCCGCTGCACATCCAATCACCTCTGCGGTCGTCGGATATGCTAATCAGTCGATGACGGCAGCCTCTTTGCGCTCGGTGATCGGCCTCGCTAGCTCCTGCTCGTCGCAGATTCGCTGCAACTTCTCCAGCGTCTGGTCCAGTCCCGGACCGAGCGGCTTGCTCGGGGTGAAGGTCGCCGGCAGGTGTTTCATGCCCTGGATGACCCCGATGGTCTCGTAGTGTTCGGTGCCTTCGGGATCGCAGACGTAGTCGGGCATCCGGTCGAGAACGGCGGTGACCATCGACTTGAAAACGGTGCGCGCGACGTTTGAACCCACGCAGCGATGCACGCCGATACCGAAGCTGAAGTGCCGGTTGCCTTTTCGATCGAGCACCACCTCGTTGGGCTTCTCGAACACCGACGGGTCGCGGTTGGCCATGGCCCAGGAGATCCAGAGCCGCTCGCCCTCCTTGAACCGGATGCCCTCGACCACTACGTCGTCTGAGAAGGTGCGACCGTCTCCGGGAGCCGGAGTGAAGTAGCGCAGGAACTCTTCGGTGGCGGCATCGAGCAGGGTGGCCCGCTCGCGGCTGAGCAGTTCGCGCTGGTCGGGATGGTCGGAGAGCCACTCGAGCGAGTGCGCGGTCAGCGCCGTCGTGGTGTCGAACCCGCCGCCGATGATCAGCCCGAGGTTGCCCAGGATCTCCAGATCGGGTGCCGGTTCGCCGTCGATGCGAAGTTGCAGCAGCGCGTTCACCAGTCCCGGCCGCGGGCTCTCCCGCACCTCCATCATGGTGTTGATCATGTCGATACCCATCTGCCGGTTCATCTCGGCGACGCGGGCGGCGTCGGGTGAGTGCTCCGGGGTGGACACCGACAGGTGCGCCGGCTCGCTGTAGACCGGCCACTTCTTGAGCTCTATGCCCATCATCGCCAGCGTGAGGACCGCGGGCACGATGTTGGCCAGGTCGTCGACGAAGTCGATGCGGCCCGACTCGATCTTCTCATCGAGCGCCGCGCGTACGATCTCGTCGACGAACGGTTTCCAGCGCTTGACCGCCGCGGGGGAGAGATAGGGGTTCAGCACTCCGCGGTAAATGCTGTGTTCAGGCTCGTCCATCTCCAAGATGCCGCCGCGGACCACCGTGGCCCTTTGCGCCTTCGGGATTGTGATGCCCTGATATGGTGTCTCGCCGGTCAGGTCGTGATGATTGGAGACCGCCGGACAGCGCGCGAGTTCGAACACGTGCTTGCTGTCGGCGGCCACCCAGTGCCCGTTGTAGGTGTCCGTCCACGCTATCGGGCACCGGGACTGCATCTCCTCGGTGATCTTCTCGAACTGCAGCCGGTATTCCGGTGTGTGCCGGTCGAAGTGGTACCTGTTCTTCTTGCGGTCGTCGTCGGTCGCGACACTCTCATCGGCTCTTCGCGCGAGCGGCTCATCGCTTTCGATAGGCAACGCATGTCTCCTATTGCTTCCTTGTCGGCCTGGGTGCCGACGTCATTCGATGACGATGGCCTGTTCCGGACACGAGTGGGCGGCTTCTTTGACCAGCTCCTCCTGGTCGGCCGGCACCTCTTCGGTGACCGGTGAGGCATGGCCGTCGACGTCGTCGAGCACGAACATGTCGGGCGCGATCATCGAGCACAGGGTGTGGCCCTGGCAGCGTGTGCCATCTACTGAAACCCTCACTGGCAAGTCTCCTTTCGGCTCAGTTGTGGTAGTCGTACCACTTGAGGTAGCCGCCGGCGTCGACGCGCAGCTGCGCACCGGTGACGAAGCGCGCCTCGTCGGAGGCCAGCCACAGCACCGCGTTGCTGATGTCCTCGGGTTCGACCCACGGCACCTTCATGGCCTGCTGGACGTAGAACACCGGCTCGGCGTCCTTGAGTTCGGGCTTCTCCAGATCGGGCCGGAACGACTTGTACATCGGCTCGCTCTGCAGCATGTTGGTGTTGCAGTTGGTGGGATGCACCACGTTGGCCCGGATCCCGCGTGGCGCAAGCTCGGTGGCAAGGTCGTGGACGTAGGCCGACAGCGCGCGCTTGGAGTGCACATAGGCCATGCCGCCGGGATCGTTGCCGGGGTCGTTCTTTTGGTGGGTGTCCATCAGCGCCGCGGTGGAGCCCGTCGCGATGATTGAGGCGCCCTCCTTGAGGTGCAGCAGCGAGACCTGGATGGCGTTGATGGTCCCGATCAGGTTGGTGTTGATGACGTCGATCCAGGCCTGCAGCGGCGGCTGGCCTTTCATACCGGCCACCCCCGCCTGCGCAACGACGATGTCCAGTCCGCCGAGCTGGGCGATACCGTCCTCCAACGCGGTCTTGAGCTGGGTCGCTTCCCGCACATCCGCCTTCGCGGTTACGGCCCGCCGACCGGTCTTCTCGATCAGTGCGGCGGTTTCCTCGAGGTCCTCCGGAGTGGCCATCGGGTAGCCGATCGTCGAGATGTCCTCGCAAAAGTCGACGGCGATGACGTCGGCGCCTTCTTCGGCCAGCCGAACCGCGTGGCTGCGACCCTGCCCCCGTGCCGCGCCTGTGACGAATGCGACCTTTCCCTGTACGCGTCCCACTGGAGATCCCTTTCCTCTATACCTGGCTCTGTTACGTGTTCCGGCCGCCGTTGACGCCCAAGATCTGTCCGGTGATGTAACCGGCCTCCTCGGACACCAAGAACGCGCACGCGGCCGCGATGTCCTCGGGCCTGCCGATCCTGCGCACCGGTGTCGAGTCGATGTTCTTCTGCACCACCAGATAGCCGCGCTCCTCGGATTTACGCAGCATCGGGGTGTCGATGAACCCCGGAGGAACGGCGTTGACGGTGATACCGCTCGGGCCGTACTCCAGAGCAAGGGACTTGGTCAGCCCGTTGACAGCCGACTTCGCGGCGACGTACGCCGACATGAACGGCTGGCCGGAATGCGTACTCGACGACGAGATGTTCACGATGCGGCCCCAACCCGCCTCGACCATGTCAGGCAGCACCGCCTGAACGCAGTGGAAGACGCCGTTGAGGTTGACGTCGATGACGCGCTGCCAGTCCTCGAACTTCAAGTCGGTGAACCGCTTGAACTTCTCCAGACCGGCCGCGTTCACCAGAACCGTCACCGGACCGAGTTGAGCGCGGATCGCGTTCAGCGCATCCTCGACCTGAGCCCGGTCGGTCACGTCGGCGGTGAAGGCGAACTCGGCGTCCGACGGGTTGATGTCGAGTGTGGCCACATGAATGCCGTCGGCGCGCAAGCGGTGCGCGACGGCCAATCCGATGCCGGAACCACCCCCGGTCACGACGGCGTTCTTCATGCCCTCGCGTTGGCCTTCGTCATGTCGCTCCTCGCTGGCGCGGCGCTATCAAGAATCGTCCTTCCGATTATGAGAACCGTACTCTCGCGTACTGCACTCTAGCAAGACGCAAAGGCTCCGCTGTTCGCAGTGGTGAGACGTTCGACGGATGAGTGTCGCACCGCAATCCCCAGGCAGTCGAAGTCCTCACCATTTTCTTGAGTTCTCCCTTGGCGAATGTATGATTCGCCGGTGATGAGAATGAAGTTTCCATCACTAGCGACCACGGCAACCATTGCTGAGGAGGATGATGCAGGAAGCGACCACCATCTCGGAGCCAGCCGCAACCGAAACTCCGACACACGGTGTGCAGCGGCGGTTGCTGATCGGCGGCGAGCTGCTCGAGACCTCTCGTTCGTTTCCTTCCGTCAATCCAGCGACCGGCGACGTGCTCGGTTATGCGCCGGATGCCACGGTCGCCGATGCCGAAGCGGCGGTCGCGGCCGCGCGCCGGGCGTTCGACCAGACCACCTGGTCGACCAACACCGAGTTGCGCATCCGCTGCCTCGAACAATTCCACCGCGCACTGGTCGACCACCGCGATGAGCTGGCCGCGCTGACCATCGCCGAGGTCGGCGCCACCGAGGCCTTGTGCCAAGGGGCGCAGCTCGACCAGCCGATCGAGATCGTCCGTTATTACGCCGAGCTGCTGAAGACCTATCCGATGACCGAGGATCTCGGGAACATCGAGGCCCGGGGGAAGCAGCACCACCGCTGGGTGGAGAAGGAGGCCGGCGGGGTGGTCGCGGCCATCATCGCCTACAACTACCCGAACCAGTTGGCGCTGGCGAAGCTCGCGCCGGCGCTGGCCGCCGGGTGCACGGTGGTCCTCAAGTCGGCACCGGACACCCCGCTGGTCACGCTCGCACTCGGTGAGTTGATCGCGCTGCACACCGATATCCCGGCCGGGGTCGTCAACGTGCTCAGCGGAGCCGATCCCGAGGTTGGCGCCGCGATGACCACCAGTTCCGACGTCGACATGGTGACCTTCACCGGTTCGACCCCCACGGGACGGCGGATCATGGCTGCCGCCAGCGACACGTTGAAGAAGGTTTTCCTAGAGTTGGGCGGTAAGTCGGCGGCGATCGTCGTCGACGACGCCGACTTCGGTACCGCGGCACTGTTCAGTGCGTTCAGCATGGTCACGCACGCCGGCCAGGGGTGTGCGCTGACGTCGCGGCTGCTGGTGCCCCGCGCACACCACGACGAGATCGTCGAGATGGTCAAGAACAACTTCGGCCTGGTGCGGTACGGCGACCCCGCCGATCCCGGCACGTACATGGGACCGCTGATCAGCGAGAGGCAGCGCGACAAGGTCGACGGCATGGTGAAGCGCGCCGTTGAGGCCGGCGCCACGCTGGTCACCGGCGGCGAGAAGGTAGACCCCGGCTACTTCTATACGCCGACGCTGTTGACCGGCGTTGACCCAGACAGCGAGATCGCCCAGGAGGAGGTGTTCGGCCCGGTGCTCGTGGTGATCGCCTACGACGACGATGACGATGCGGTGAGGATCGCCAACAACTCCATCTACGGGCTCTCCGGGGCGGTGTTCGGAAGCCAGGAGCGCGCCCTGGCCGTCGCCCGGCGAATCCGCACGGGCACGTTCTCCATCAACGGCGGCAACTACTTCAGCCCGGACAGCCCGTTCGGCGGATACAAGCAGTCGGGCATCGGTCGTGAGATGGGCACCGCCGGTCTCGAGGAGTTCCTCGAGTCGAAGACCTACGCGACGGTTGTCACGGAGGAGTCAGCATGAGCAGGCCGCTGGACGGTATCCGGGTCCTCGAGGTCGCGATGTACGGGTTCGTTCCCTCGGCGGGTGCCGTGCTGCGCGAGTGGGGCGCCGATGTGATCAAGGTCGAGCACGCGGTCACCGGTGATCCGCAGCGTGGGCTGCGTCAAACGGGCTTGTTGCGCGTCGAGGGCGACCCCAACCCGAACATCGAGCACGCGAACCGCGGCAAACGCAGCATCGGCCTGGACATGTCGGTCCCCGAGGGCAAAGAGGTGCTGCTGGAACTGGCCCGCCGCGCCGACGTCTTCCTGACCAGTTTCCTGCCGGGCCACCGCCAGAAATTCGGCATCGATGTCGACGACATCCGTGCGGTGAACCCGAACATCGTCTACGCCCGGGGCAGTGCGTTGGGGCCGCGGGGCGAGGAGTCGGTCAAGGGCGGCTATGACATGACCGCGTTCTGGTGCCGCGCGGGGACCGCAGCCACCATCACCCCGCCCGGTACGCCCGGGATGGTCGGACCGCCCGGGCCGGCCTACGGCGACACCATCTCCGGCACGAACCTGGCAGGCGGGATCGCCGCGGCGCTGCTCAAGCGCGAGCGCACCGGCGAGGCACCGGTGGTCGACGTGTCGCTGCTCGGCAGTGGTCTGTGGTCGTTGGGCCACACCGTCGCGCTGACCAGACACCTCGGCCAGCGGATGGAGGCGTTTCCGCCCGGCGTGCACGGCTCACCGATCAATCCGCTCGTCGGGCTGTATCCGACGGCCGACGATCGCTACATCTCGTTCGTGATGATGCAACCGACCAAGTTCTGGGCGGACGTCTGCAAGCACATGGACCTTGACGACCTCGCCGACGATCCCCGGTTCGCGACCGTGGAGTCGATCGCCGAGAACACCGAGGCCGCCGCGGAAATTCTCAAGGAAGCGATGTCCAAGCGACCGCTCGCCGAATGGAATGAGCGGTTCTCGACGCTGTTGGGTCCATGGGCGCCGGTGCAGGACACCCTTCAGGCCGCTGAGGACGCGCAGATCCGCGCCAACGAGTACATGGTGCAGGCCGGGGAACTCGAGTTGGTCGCGAACCCGGTGCAATTCGATGTCACGGCACCCCAAACCGGTCCCGCTCCGGGCTTCGCTGAGCAAACTGACGAGATATTGCTGGAAATCGGCTTGGATTGGGACCGCATCATCGAGCTCAAGACGGCCGGCGCCGCCACCTAGGTTCGGAAGAGAGTCCCGATGCCCTACGTCGCGTCCATCGGTACGTACCTGCCGTGCTGGGGGGACCCCCAGCACCGCGTGCCCGGCGATGACGAGGACGCCGTCACCCTTGCCGTGGAGGCGGGCCGCGCGGCACTGATCGCCAGCGGCGCGGTGGAACGCGTCGTGCTGGTCAGTCGGGACCTGCCGCTGCTCGACAGTAGTAACGCCGCGGTGCTGCTCGCCGGTCTCGGGCTCGATCCGGAACTCGAGGTCGACGAGCGGCTCGGCGGGGCACCCGCGACACTCGACGCGGTCAGCTCGGCCAGGCCGCGAACGCTGATCATCGGGACCGATCTGGAACCCGCGGGCGCGGCCGCGATCCTGACCGCCGAACGTGGACTGCAGGTCCGGACGGCGGCGCGGGTGGCGCGGAGCCTGCCGGTGCGCACGCGCAAGGCCACCGGCGACGTGCACGACTACGGCGATCCCCGGCTGCTGCACGAGCGAGGACTGATCGCCTCGTTGGAAGCGGCGTGGCTCGATACCCCGGCCGCCGTGGCCGGGGTGGATCACGCTCGCGCAAGCGAACTCACCCTCGGCGACCCGCTCCCGTTGCCGACCATCGGCGCAAGCTCGGGGTTGTTCGCACTGGCCGGGATGGCCGGGCGGGCAACCACCGGACCCCTGGTAGCCGTCGAGCAGGCCAGCCTGTCGGGTATCACGGTCATCGGCGGTGTCGCCGAGCTGCACCGGCGCGAGCCGGCGCCCCGTCCACTACCCGAGGGGACGGTCGTCGGCGATGCCGAGATTCCCATCTCCCTGGCGGCCTACGAACGTGCCTTCGAAGCCAAAGTGCGTTGGGAGGCAGGCCGTTTCACCGATTCCGACGAACTGGACTTCCCGCCCCGATACCGGGTGGCCGAGGACGGCACGCTGTCGACCGGATATGAACTCATTCCGTTGCCGCGCACCGCAACGGTGTACACCGAGACGACGGTGAACATTCCGGTGCCGGGCCTGCGTTCGCCGTACTCGCTGGTGATCGTCGAGCTCGACGGCGTCGGGGTGCGCGCACTGGTGAAGGTCACCGGTGCCGAGCCGGGATCGGTGGACATCGGCACCCGCGGGCGGCTGGCGCTGCGCAGGGTCGCGGTGCGGTCCGGTGTCCCGGACTACGGCTACATGTTCGAGCCGGAAGCGGTGGCGGCATGAGACGTGTGGCCATCGTCGGCGCCGGAATGACCGCGTTCGGCGAACATTTCGCGCTGGGGTTGAAAGACCTGCTGCCGATGGCGTTCTCCGAGTGCGCGGCCAGCGTGGACAAGGGGTTGAAGAAGTCGGATCTGCAGGGTGCCTGGTTCGGCGCGATGGGTACCGCCGACGGGTTCCCGGCGGGCATCCTGGCCGACAGCCTCGGGCTGCCGGACCTGCCCGTCACTCGCATCGAGAACTCCTGTGCCACAGGCAACGATGCGATACGCAACGCGTTGTTTGGCATCGCCTCGGGGGCCTTCGACGTCGCGTTGGTGATGGGCGCCGACAAGCTGCGCGACACCACGTCGCGCGACATGCTGTGGAAATGGGAGGCGATGGCCCGCGACATGGCGTGGGATTACCCGCTCGGGGTGGTCTCGCCCGCCGGGTTCGCGCTGCACGTCCGTCGGTACCTGCACGAGTCGCCCGCGACCCGCGAACACCTGGCGATGGTGGCGGTGAAAAATCACCGCCACGGCGTCAAAAACCCCAAGGCTCGACTGCGGTTCGAGATCACGATGGAGCAGGCACTGGAAGCGCCGATCGTTGTCACGCCATTCGGTGTCTACGACTGTGCGCCGCAGAGTGATGGCGCGGCCGCCCTCGTACTCGCGGCAGAAGACGTCGTCGACCGGTTCACGAACCGTCCGGTCTGGGTCCGCGGCGTCGGCCTCGGCCTCGACTCAGTGATGCACCAACACAAGGGCGACATGACAACATTCCCCGCGACGACGCGTGCCGCCAAACAGGCTTTTGGGATGGCCGGTCTTGTTTCTAGCGATGTGGATGTTGCTGAAGTTCACGATTTCTTCACGGGAATCGAGCTGATCAGCTATGAAGATCTAGGATTCGCCGAACGGCGCGGGGGCCACAAACTCGTCGAAGCGGAGGTTACGACTATCGGCGGAGGTTTGCCGGTGAACCCCAGTGGGGGGCTCAAGGCCAAGGGTCACCCGCCCGGCGCAACGGGTGTGGCACAGTGTGTGGAACTGTTCGACCAGCTTCGCGGTGAAGCCGTCAATCAGGTTGACGGTGCTCGGATCGGACTAGCCCACAATATCGGTGGACCGACGGCGGTTTCCGCCGTCACGATCCTGGAGGGATCAGTCAATGGCGCGCGGTAGCGGAGCGGAACGATGGTCGACCGGCATATCGCTAGGGCGGGGTTCCAAGCCGATGGAGGCCGTCGGCGGATTGTTCGCAATGGCGAAGGACGCGGTACGAAACGTCTTTCGGCGGCCGTTTCAGTGGCGCGAGTTCCTGGAGCAGTCGTGGTTTGTGGTGAAGGTATCGTTGGCACCGACGTTGTTGGTGGCGATACCGTTCACCGTTCTTGTGTCTTTCACCCTCAATATCTTGCTTCGCGAATTGGGTGCAGCCGACTTGAGCGGTGCCGGTGCGGCATTCGGCGCCGTGACCCAGGTCGGTCCGCTGGTGACCGTGCTCATCGTGGCAGGCGCGGGTGCCACGGCCATGTGTGCGGATCTGGGTTCGCGCACAATCCGTGAAGAGATCGATGCCATGGAAGTGCTGGGCATAGACCCAGTGCAACGTCTCGTGACTCCTCGGATGCTCGCCTCGGGACTGGTGGCGCTCCTGCTGAACAGTCTGGTAGTCATCATCGGGATTCTCGGCGGCTATACGTTTTCGGTGTTCATTCAGGACGTGAATCCGGGCGCGTTCGCTGCGGGCATCACCCTGCTGACCGGTGTGCCCGAGGTGATCATCTCCTGTGTGAAGGCCTTGCTGTTCGGGTTGATAGCGGGATTGGTGGCCTGCTACCGCGGACTCAACGTTTCCGGTGGTGGCGCGAAAGCGGTGGGCAACGCCGTCAACGAGACTGTGGTGTATGCGTTCATGGCACTGTTCGTGATCAATGTGGTCGTGACGGCCATTGGTATCCAGATGACGCAGGACTGAGCGATGGGGACACGAACAGCACTTCAGAATAACTTCCCGCGGCTGACCCGGGCGATCCAGAAGCCGATCGACGTGCTGGGCAACATCGGCGATCACTTGTTGTTCTATCTGCGGGCCCTAGCCGGTGTGCCCCATGCGACCGTGCACTTCCGCCGGGAGATCGTCCGGCTGATCGCCGAGATCTCTATGGGCGCAGGGACATTGGCAATGATCGGCGGCACGGTGGCCATCGTCGGATTCTTGACCCTGGCGGCCGGTGGAACGCTCGCTGTTCAGGGGTACAGCTCTCTGGGGGACATCGGCATAGAAGCCCTGACCGGATTTTTGGCGGCGTTCATCAACGTCCGCATCTCTGCCCCGGTGGTGGCCGGCATCGGGTTGGCCGCCACCTTCGGGGCCGGTGTGACAGCGCAGCTGGGCGCGATGCGCATCAACGAGGAAATCGACGCGCTCGAGTCCATGGCGATCCGTCCGGTGGAATACCTAGTTTCCACCCGGATCGTCGCCGGCATGATCGCAATCACCCCGCTGTACTCGATCGCCGTGGTGTTGTCGTTCCTGGCTTCCCAATTCACGACGGTGGTGTTGTTCGGACAGTCGGGCGGCCTATACGACCACTATTTCGACACCTTTCTCAATCCGATAGACCTACTCTGGTCGTTCCTCCAGGCGATCCTGATGGCGATCACGATCTTGTTGGTGCATACGTATTTCGGATACTTCGCATCCGGGGGACCGTCAGGCGTGGGCGTCGCTGTTGGCAACGCGGTGCGCACCTCCTTGGTCGTGGTCGTCTCGGTCACCCTGTTGGTGTCGCTGTCCATTTATGGTTCCAACGGCAACTTCAACTTGTCGGGATAGGTGGCGCTGATGAAGAGTAGTGCGGTTCGCCCGCTTACAGGCCTGGCGCTGATAGTCGCCCTCGGTTTGATCATCGCCCTGGCCATCGGTCTTTTTCAGGGCAGCTTCACCAAGACCGAACCCCTGACGGTCATCTCGAATCGGGCCGGTTTGGTGATGAACAACGATGCCAAGGTCAAGATGCGTGGCGTGCAGGTCGGCAAGGTCGAATCGATCGAGTACCGGTCCGACGGCACGGCAGCGCTCCACCTCGCGATGGATCCGTCGCAGCTGCATCTCATCCCGTCGAACGTAAAGGTCGACATCGCATCGTCAACCGTGTTCGGCGCCAAGTCTGTCGACATGGTTTCCCCGGACAACCCTTCACCGCAGCCGCTGCGTCCGGGACAGGTGATTCAGAGCGAGCACGTCATGGTCGAGATCAACACCGTGTTCCAGCAGTTGGTGCAGGTGCTGGACAAGATTGACCCCGCCAAGCTCAATCAGACCCTGGGAGCGATCGCCAAGGCGTTCAACGGCAGGGGTGATAAATTCGGCAAGACGCTGACCGACTTCAACGCATTTCTCGCCAAGATCGAACCGAGCCTGCCGAATCTCAGCCGAGACCTCGAAGTCGCGGCACCGATGTTCAGTGCGTATGCCGACGCGGCGCCCGACCTCGTCAGCACCGTCCGCAGCGCCACGCAGATCAGCAATACCATCGTCGACCAGCAGCAGGAACTCGACCAGTTCCTGGTCAGCTCCATCGGTCTGGCGGACATCGGAAACGAGGTGATCGGCGGCAACGAACCGGCGCTGGCCGAAACATTGCGTCTGCTCGTGCCCACCACCGACGTGTTGAACCGGTATCACGAGTCGCTGACGTGCTCTATCGGCGGGCTTGCCGTGCAGGCGAATTCGCCGCCACTTCCGGGTAACAACAGCGCCGTGGTGGTATCTGCCGGCCTTACGCTCGGTACCGAACGATACCGTTATCCGCAGGACCTGCCGAAAGTCGCCGCCAAGGGCCGGCCTTACTGCAAGGAATTGGGTCTGCCAAATGTTCCCCCTGAGTTCCGGGTGCCTGCGGTCGTCGCTGATGTCGGCGCTAACCCATTCCAGTACGGCAATCAGGGCATCCTGCTAAACTCCGCGGGACTCAAGGACTGGCTCTTCGGGCCGATTCCTGGCCCACCGCGGAACTCTGCACAGATCGGAATGCCAGGATGACCCGCCCGACAGGCACACTCATCAAATTCACCGCGTTCGCGCTCGTGATGGCCGTCCTGACTGCTTTCCTGTTCCTGATCTTCAGCAATATGAGGACCGGGTCGACGAACGGATACTCGGCGATCTTCACGGACGCTTCGCGACTCAAGACTGGTGACACCGTGCGTGTTGCGGGCATCCGGGTCGGGACGGTGAAAGCGGTGTCGCTGCAGTCGGACCGCAATGTGCTCGTCGAATTCGACGCAGATCGCGACATCGTGCTGACCACGGCGACCAAGGCTCAAATTCGCTACCTCAACCTGACCGGCGATCGCTTCCTCGAACTCGCCGACAGCCCGGGATCGACGAAAATACTGGCTGCCGGCTCGCAGATACCCGCGGATCGCACGGCACCCGCCTTGGACCTCGATCTCCTACTCGGCGGGCTCAAACCTGTGATTCAAGGCCTCAATCCGCAAGACGTGAACGCTCTCACCTCTTCGCTGATCCAGATCCTGCAGGGCCAGGGAGGAACCCTCGAATCGCTGTTCTCGAAGACATCGTCCTTCTCAAACTCGTTGGCCGACAACAGCCAGGTCATCGAGGAGTTGATCGATGACCTGCGTACGCTGCTGGATACGCTGTCCAAAGACGGCGATGAATTCTCCGGTGCGATCGACCGCCTCGAGCGACTTGTCAGTGGCCTGTCGGCCGACCGCGATCCGATCGGGGAGGCCATCACATCCCTCGACAACGGCACCGCCTCGCTGGCCGACTTGCTCGGTCGGGCGCGCCCACCGCTGGCCGGCTCCGTCGACCAGTTGACGAGGCTGGCGCCACTGCTGGACGGCAAGTATAGGGATTATTTCGACGCTACCCTGCAGCGCCTGCCCGAGCTCTACCGAAAACTGGCGCGGATCGGTGCCTACGGTTCGTTCTTCCCCTACTACATCTGCGGTATCACCTTCCGAGCCACCGACCTGACCGGCCGCACCGTGGTGTTCCCCTGGGTCAAGCAAGAGACGGGGAGGTGTGCGGAGAACTAATGGCACTCATGGACAGATACCGCGGTTCGCAACTCATCAAAGCGGGCGTCATCGGCGTCACCCTGATGATTCTGGTCATCGTCGCAGGCCTTCAGCCGGAACGACTGCTGCAGTACGCGACCGCCATCAAGTATCAGGCCCTGTTCCTTGAGGCGGGCGGTCTCGCCGTGGGCAACGACGTCACGGTGTCGGGTATCAAGGTCGGCTCGGTGTCCTCGGTCGAACTCGAAAACGGGGACGCACTCGTCGGTTTCACCATCGCGGGCACGGCGGCGCTCGGCTCGGAAACCACCGCGCACATTCGCACGGGGACGCTGCTCGGCGAGCGTGTGCTGGCCCTGGAGTCTTCGGGAAGTGGCACGCTGGACCATCATCAGGTGATTCCGGTAACGCGCACGTCGTCGCCGTACTCCCTGACCGACGCCGTCAGTGAACTCACCGCGAATACCGCTGCGACCGATACCGACACACTGAACCAGTCACTGGATACTCTGGCGACGACGCTCGACCAGATTTCACCGGAGCTGGGCCCGACATTCGACGGCCTGTCCCGGCTGTCGCGCTCGCTCAATGACCGCAACGAGAGTCTGGCCGAGTTGCTGAGAACCGCCGGCGACGTGACCGGCATCCTGTCCGAACGCAGCCAGCAGGTCAACACGCTCATCCTCAATGCCAACGATCTGCTCGCAGTACTCAACGAGCGGCGACAGGCCATCGTCAGCTTGCTCGCGAACACGTCAGCGGTGTCGCAGCAGCTGACCGGTGTGGTAGCCGACAACGAGCAGGAGCTGGCGCCGACGCTGGAGAAGCTCAACAGGGTCAACGCGATGTTGGTCAAGAACCGGGACAACATTTCGAAGGCTCTGCCCGGCCTGGCCAAGTACGAATTGACGCAGGGCGAACTTGTGGCTAGCGGCGCTTATTACAACGCATTCATACCCAACATCTCACCGGCACAAATCCTGCAGCCGTTCCTGGACTACGCCTTCGGGTTCCGCCGCGGAGTCGATGCGGGCCAGCCGCCAGACAATGCCGGGCCACGCGCCGAGCTGCCTTTCCCGGTGAACGGCATCCCGCAACCAGGAGATCTGCCCAATGATGGCAACCCGTAAGCGACTCGCGGTCACCACCGCTGTGCTGCTGGCCGTCGTGCTGGTTGTCGGCGCGGTAGTGCTGGTCCGTCAGATCTTCTTCGGGCCCAACACGATCACCGCGTACTTCCCGACTGCCACAGCGATCTACCCTGGCGATGAGGTTCGCGTATCGGGTGTCAAGGTTGGCAAGATCGACTCCATCCAGGCCGAAGGCACGCAGACCAAGCTGATCTTGAAGGTCGATCACGACGTGCCCGTTCCAGCCGACGCCAAGGCGGTGATCGTCGCCCAGAATCTGGTCGCGGCGCGTTACGTCCAGCTCACGCCGGCGTACCGGAAGGGCGACGGACCGGTCATGGACGACGGCGCGGTGATCCCCAGCGACCGAACCGCAGTCCCCGTCGAGTGGGATGAGGTGAAAGATCAATTGATGCGCCTGGCGACCGAGTTGGGCCCGCAGACTGGAGTGTCGGGTACGTCCATCTCCAGGGCAATCGACAGCGCCGCCAACGCACTGGACGGCAACGGCGACAAGCTCCGGCAGACGCTAGCTCAATTGTCCGGCGCGGCACGCATTTTCGCCGAAGGTGGCGGCAACATCGTCGATATCATCAAGAACCTGCAGACCTTCGTCACCGCGCTTCGCGACAGCAAAGACCAGATCGTGATGTTCGAGGACCGTCTCGCCAGTCTGACCAGCGTCGTGAACGACAGCCGATCGGATCTCGACGCGGCGTTGTCCGACCTGTCGGTTGCACTCGGCGAGGTGCAGCGCTTCGTCGCGGGCAGCCGCGAGCAGGTGTCGGAACAAGTCAAGAGCTTGGCCGATGTTACCCAGGTCTTGGTCGACAATCACATGTCTATCGAAAACGTCCTCCATATCACGCCGAACGCGATCGCCAATTACGGGAACATCTACTACCCCCCCTCCGGGGGGGTGAGTGGCGCGTTCAATTTGTCCAACTTCGCGAATCCGGTGTACTTCATTTGCGGCCTCATCGGCGCCATCGAGAACACCAGTGCCCCCGAAACAGCGAAACTCTGCGCGCAATATCTTGGGCCGGTTCTGCGATTGCTCAACTTCAACAACCTGCCTTTCCCCATAAACGCCTACCTCAGGCCTGCCCCCAAACCAGAAAACATCATCTACACCGACCCGAAGCTTGCGCCGGGAGGCGCCGGGCCGGGCGACCCGCCCGAGCCCTTCCCATCGGTGTCGGCCTACCTCGGCGCCGGCGATATCCCACCGCCCCCGGGTTGGGGTCAGCCGCCCGGCCCACCGGGGTTGTATTCTCCGGGCGGAGAAGTACCCGCGATTCCGTCCCCGGCGTTGTATCCGGGTGCCCCGATTCCAGGGCCGCCCACCGTTCTTCCGGGACCGCCTCCCACGGTGGATGGGATGCTCCTCCCGCAGTCCCCTGCGGTGCCCGCGGATCAGGCGCCGCCGCCCGTGCCACCTGGTACGCCGCTGCTGCCCGCAGAAGGGGGGACACAACCATGACTGGTATGAGGAAGGTCAAGTCGTTGGCCATCGGCGGCGCATGTCTGGTGGTGGCGATGACGGGCTGCTCCTTTCAGGGGTTGAACTCGCTGCCGTTGCCGGGAGCGGTGGGGCGTGGGCCAAATGCCGTTACCTACCACGTCGAGATTCCCAATGTTTCGACGATGGAGTCGAATTCGCCGGTCATGATCAACGACGTGGTCGTCGGCAGCGTTGGCAAGATGACCGTCGACAACTGGCATGCGAATGTGGAGATCTCGGTCAAAGAGGACGTTGTCGTGCCCGCCAATGCGGTGGCCAGGGTTGGGCAGACCAGCCTGCTGGGGTCGATGCACCTGGCTCTCGACCCGCCGCTGGGCCAAGAGCCGAGCGGCAGACTGCGGCCGGGCGCCACTATCGGCTTGAACCGCTCGTCCACCTATCCGACTACCGAACAGACACTTTCATCGCTGTCCGTGATCGCCAACGGAGGCGGTCTGGGACAAATCGGTGACATCATCCACAACTCCAGAATCGCGCTGTCCGGACGTGAGCCGCAGATTCGCGAGCTACTCACCCGCCTCGACAACGTCGTCGGCGTGCTCGACCAGCAGCGTGACAACATCGTCACCACCATCCAGCAATTGAGGCGAGTTGCCGGCACATTCGCAGCTCAACGCGATGTGATCGACCGCGCGCTAACCGACATTCCGCCGGCGCTGGATGTGCTGGTCAGGGAGCGGCCCCGGCTGACCACCGCCCTGCAGAAGCTGGGGCAGTTGAGCGATACCGCGACCCGTTTGGTCAACGACGCCGGGGACGACCTGGTCACCGATCTCAAGAACCTCGAGCCGACTATCAAGGCGCTCGCCGACGTCGGACCGGACCTCACGATCGGACTTCGGTTTGCCACCTCCTTCCCGTACGGTCCGACCTTCGCCGACCGAGTCGCCAAGGGCGATTACATAAACCTGTTCGCCGTGTTCGACATCACCTATCCGCGGCTGAAGCGGACGTTGTTCCTCGGTACTCGGTGGGGCGACCAGGACGCCAAACTCATTCCAGCGCCCGGAGATCCCTACTATCTGAATTACTCATATAACCCGCTCGGTATCGGTGTCACGCCGCCTCCGCCGGAGGATGAGGCCGTCACGCAGGGGCTGCCGCCAGCACAAGCTGGGCCGAGCGGGCCGATGCCGCCGGTGAGCGGGCCGGTGGTTCCGGTGGTGCCACCGGCGAACACTGCCGAGGTGAGCACGTCCGTGCAAGTATTCGCCGGACCATATGAACCCGCAGGGACGGCGCCCGCTATGCCCGTGCCACCGATGCCGGGAGGCGGCGGCTGATGCTCCTCACGCGGTTCGTCCGAAATCAGTTGATCATCTTCACCATCGCGTCGATCGTCGGTGTGACGGTAATGGTGTTCACCTACATGCAACTGCCGGCCCTGCTCGGAATCGGCCACATCCAGGTGACGCTGGAATTGCCGGCCGCCGGTGGTCTGTACCGCTTCTCCAATGTCACTTACCGGGGTGTGCAGGTCGGTGAGGTGCGGGAGGTGAAGCTCACCGAGAACGGAGCGGAAGCGACGCTGACGCTGGGCACCTCGCCGAAGATTCCCGCAGACCTGCAGGCCGAGGTCCGTAGCGTATCGGCTGTGGGTGAGCAGTACGTCGATCTGCGTCCACGAACCGATTCCGGCCCGTTCCTGGAGGATGGGTCGGTTATCCCGATGGCGAATTCCACTGTGCCGCAGCAGGTGGGTCCGATGTTGGATCAGGTCAGCAAACTGGTAGAGAGCCTTCCCGGAGACAGGCTCAGTGACTTGCTCGATGAGTCGTTCAAGGGGTTGAACGGCGCCGGTGAGGACTTTCAATCGCTGCTCGACTCGTCGTCGAACATCACCGAGTACCTCAATGACGTATCCGACCAGAGTCGAGCGCTTATCGACGACAGTGGGCCACTTCTCGAGTCGCAGGCCGAAAGTGCGGAGGCGATCCGGACGTGGGCGCGCAGTTTAGCGGGTATCACCGAGCAGGTCGAGCAGGATGACCCGAAACTGCGGACCATACTGCAGCGCGGACCGGCCTTCGCGCAGGAAGTGTCACAGCTTCTCGCCCAAGTGAAGCCCACGTTGCCGGTTCTGTTGGCGAACCTGACCACACTGGGTCAGATTCTCGTCACCTACAATCCGTCGCTCGAACAAATTCTCGTGCTTCTGCCGGGAGTAATCGCAGCCCAATCGGAATTCGGGCTACCGAAAAACAACCCGACGGGCCTGCCCCTCAGCGACTTCACGTTGACCATCGCTGATCCGAACTCGTGCACGGTCGGCTACCTGCCACCGTCACAGTGGCGCAACCCCGCAGACCTCACCAGCGTTGACACGCCGAACGGGTTGTACTGCAAACTCCCGCAGGATTCGCCCCTCGCAGTGCGGGGCGCTCGCAATTACCCTTGCATGGGACATCCTGGAAAGCGTGCTCCCACAGTGGAACTCTGCAACGACCCCAAGGGGTTCGTGCCCTTGGCCGTGCGCCAACACACACTTGGGCCGTCTCCGTTCGACCCTAATCTGATCGCCCAAGGTGTGCCGGTCGACGACCGCGTCGACTTCAACGACCGGATCCATGCGCCGCTAGAGGGAACACCCCTGCCGCCAGGGGGGCCACCGGTCGGGACCCAGCCCGGGCCGCCGAACCCTCTGACGGCTCCGCTACCGCCGACGCCCTCGTCACCGCCGCCGCCGGTCGGCAATTCCCTCAACGGTGTGCCGATACCGCCGGAGGCAGCGCCGGTCGCCCCGGCCGCCGGCCAGCTACCGCAGGGGCCGCCGCCAGGACCCGTTCCCGTGGTGCCGCCGGACGGCGGCGCGGTTCCGGCAGCACCAAGTGCGTTCGGCAGCAACGGTTCTGGACGCGCCGGCGGACCGTCGGTCGCCGTCGCGGAGTATGACCCACGCACGGGGCGCTATCTCGCACCCAATGGTCAGGTACAGCGGGTTACGACGGAGGCTGCCGGGCCACACCTCAAGACGTGGAAGGACTTATTACCGATCTGAGCAGCTGACGATCTGATCGGACCTGAGGCGCGACTATGACATCCGTTCCAGCCGCACCGGCAATTGGGTGACAACCGACTTGTTGTAACCGCAGGCGCCGCTCGGACTCTGCGTCCTTTCATAACCCACGATCAGATCGCGGTTTTTATTCTTCTCACTTGTGTCGGGAGTCCACCCCCATAAGGCGAAGTGCTGGTGACCGGGGGCTGCGGTGCCGTCGGGGCACGGCTGCCAGTTCGGGATGTCGCGGTCCATCCTCCAGGAGTCGCCGTTCCAGTTGAGCACGCCGGTCCAGCCGGCGTCGCTTCTGACCTCGCCGTAGCATTCGATCGGACTGACGCAGTCCGAGGTCACAGTCCAGGTCTCCAGCTTCGACGGCTGGTCTATGTAGACCATGGCTCCACCCGCGCCGTGCGGACCCGCGCTGGTTTGCGCCCAGTCGCCGTTCGAAAAAGCTCGATACGTGCCATTGAGTGCAACTCCGTAATCGGTGGCATGCGCCGACGGCGCGGATACCAAACCTCCGATCACGACGATTGACGCTACGGCGCCAGCGGCCAACTCAACTCCGCGCATGCTTCCTAGACTATCGCTGCCGGCAGCCATCCTCTGCGAAAGTGAGAATTTGGTTTCCCCGTGTGCGAAAATGGGGGCGTGCGATCCGTCGTCGCAGTGCTTGCCGCCATCGTGACCGCAGGTTCGGTGGCGGCCGCCCCGCCCGCCGCGGGACAACCCGAGTGCAACTATTCCAGCTGCACCCCAGGCATCGTCCCCAACATCGTGCTGGGTTCCTATTGCAGTAATCCCACCTACTACGCGTTCGGTGTGACGTCGTGGGGCCGACTGGTCTTCTGTGGTTCACCTAGGCGTTACGAACCCCGCTGGTTCCGCTCGCCTGAGATGCACGGCGTCAAGAATGAGGGCGACTTGTGCCCCGCCTTGGACGGCGAGGTGGCTCAGGCGCCGGATGGGCTGTTCTTGACGTGCGTGGGCAACAATGGCGCCAGTCGCTGGGTTCGCGGCGACCTGTAGATCTCAGGGGAAGTGCACCCACCGCGTCGCACCGTTGATGTGCGCGCATTTGAGCGGGACACCGGGGGTACGCGGCTGCAAGTCATTGCCGGCTAGGGGTTCCTGCGCGGTATCACCCGGCCTTTCGCAGGGCAGCGCCAATTCGCGTGTGCCGATCAACGGTCCGACACGGACCCACGCGCCATGCGCGGCGCAGATGAGAGTCCCGCGGTTGGCGTCCAAGCCGAAGACGAAGGAAGGGCGAGGTTGACAGGGCGTGCCCTCGACGACGTTATGAGCGACGTTCGGGACGCAGTCCGCCGAGTCACAAGCTGCCGACACCTCATCGGCGAGAATCGTTGTGGCGGCCATCAATCCACAAGCGATGACCGGTGCCGCGAGGATCTTAAGCACCTTTGGCCCCCTTTGGAAATCGAGTCGCTCCTCGGATGTCCAGCCTAGCGCTGTCACCAAAGCTTCGGGCCATGTTCTGAGTCGATGAACCGTACGACGGCGACCCGCCGGGCTGGCTACCCCGTGGGAGTGAACTCGATGTTGATCTCGGTCAGCCCGCGCAGAATGAACGTCGGCTCGTACACATACCGGCGGGCCTCGATCGGGCCGTGCTTATCCTCGCTGACCCTGATGTCACTCAGTCGGTCCAGTAGGCGCTCGACCGAGACGCGGCCCTCCACCCGCGCCAGGGGGGCGCCAGGGCACGAGTGGATACCCCGGCTGAACGCGATGTGCTCGCGGACGTTCTTGCGGTCGAGCGAGAACTCGTGAGGGTTGTCGAACCGCTTGGGGTCGCGGTTGGCGGCGCCCGGGCTCACCATCACCGTGGTGCCCGCGGGCACCGGGGTCTCACCCAAACTGGTTGTCTTCCGCGCCATCCGGAACACGCTCTTCACCGGACTGTCCATGCGCAAGCACTCCTCGATGAAGACCGGGATGAGGCTGCGGTCGTTGCGGAGCCGCTGTTGGATGTCCGGGCGGTCGCTGAGCACCCGCATCGCCGCGCCGAGCAGTTTGGCCGTCGTCTCCTGACCCGCCGCGAACAGGAACGTCGCGGTGCGGACCACGTCGACCACCTCGGGCGTCGAACCATCCGGGTACTTCGCCGTGGCGATCGAGGTCAGCACATCGTCGCGTGGGTTCTCGCGACGCTCCTCGATGTAGCGGGAGAACTTCTCATCGGCCCACTCCAGCGGGTTGGCGGCGATCACCTCGTGGTCGAGCCCGCCGATGTTGGATCCGGGACGCTGGGCGCCGAACGACTCACGGAACGCCTCGTGGTCCTCCTCGGGAACACCGAGCAGGTCGGCGACGACCAGGAGCGAGAACGGCTTGGCGTACGCGGCGAGGAACTCGCACTTGCCGTCGGCGATGAACTCGTCGATGTGGCGGTCTGCCAGCCGCCACATGAAGTCTTCGTTCTCCTTGAGCCGCTTGGGGGTCAGCAGCCGCGCCAGGATCGAGCGGGCGTCGGTGTGCTGCGGCGGGTCCATGGTGACCATGTGCTCGTACATCGGGATCTCGGTGCGGTGCTCTTCGAGCTGTTTGCAGATGTCGTCGCCTTCAGGTGTGAACGGGATGGGCGTGAACGGGCCCATCACCGCGACGCACGACGAGTAGTTCTCCGAGTCCTTGTAGACGGTGTTGGCCGCCTCCCAGCCCGTCACCGCGAGCACACCGTTGTTGATGGGGCAGCACACGGGGTCCTTGCCGCGGATGTGGTCGTAGTACGGATGCGGGTCGGGGACCAGGGAGGGATCGGTGAAGTAGTCGACCGAATCGAAATCTGTGGTCATGTGCGGGAACCCTCCAAGGTCGACGCTGGCGCGTGCTGATGGTGGTGATGAGCAGACGGTGCCGCTCGCGGAAATCTGTTGATCGAATATGCTGAGCACCTGCTTAGCATGGGGCTAAGGTCAGGGTCAAGGATTCGGGACGGGCCGCCACTACGATCGGCGTGTCGGAACGGTTCATGTCGGGAAAGTGAAGTGATCGCATGACTACGCGCGCCGGCCAGGCGCGGCGCATCGGAGCGCCAGACGCGAAGAACCGCGGGGTGCTGCTCGACGCCGCCGAGAAGCTGCTGCTCGAAGACGGCTACGCCGCGGTGACGTCGCGGCGCGTGGCTGAGGCCGCCGGCCTCAAACCGCAACTTGTGCACTACTACTTCCGCACCATGGAAGACCTGTACCTGGCAGTCTTTCGCCGGATGGCTGAAACCGGATTCGATGTGCTGGCGAAGGCGCTGGCTTCGCAGCAGCCACTGTGGGCCTTGTGGCACTTCAGCACGCAGCCGGAGGCCACCAGGCTGACGATGGAGTTCATGGGGCTGGCTAATCACCGCAAGGCGCTGCGAGCCGAGATCGTCCACATGGCCGAACGGTTCAGAGCTGAACAGAACAAGGCGATCGCCACGGCTCTGCGGCGCTACGGTTTCGAGACGGCCGACGTGCCGCCGGTGGTGTGGACTGTGTTCGCGACGAGCGTTTCTCAAGCGCTGACCGTCGAACGTGCGTTGGGCATGACGACCGGCCACGCGGAGACATTCGCGTTCTGCGAGAGATGGATTCGTCGGCTGGAGGGCGAACCGATTCCAGCCGACGAGGCGATGTCGCCCGACGTTCAGTAACTCCGGATCGAGCAGAGCGCACCCTTCGGACCCTGATGGGTCTTGACGACCACCCCGTCGACGGCGAGCGCGCAATGGATGTTCGGGTTCTGTACGCCCGGTCCGCTGGTCGCCGTGACCATTGCCCAGCTCTCCGGGTTGGCCAACTGCACGTCGAGGTTCCACTGCTGATCCGGCCCGACCTGGGCCTCGACCTTCGGGCTGAACTGGTACGGGTTGTGGCTGTAGGCCGCCCAGTTCGGCGGATCGACGTCCCGGTAGTAAACGTCGACGAAGAACGGTTGTTCGGCCCACACCGTGTACTTGACGTTGTGCAGGGGTGCGGGCGGCGGTGGAGGTGGCTGTGCCGCCACCGGCGCCACCGAGATTAGTACGCCGCCAGCCGTGACGGCCGTTGCCGACGCGAGTGACAGCAACGGCGATTTCAGCGCTCGCCCGCGTGCCCGCGAAAATTTCATTTCCGAATCTTAGAACGATGTTTCACGGCCGGGTCCCGATTCGCCTCAGACCGTCAGAATGGTCGCCGACGCCGTCCCCGGCGCCCCGTAGACCTGGGCCAGCCCGACCTTCGGCTCCCCGGGTACCTGGCGGTCACCGGCCTCGCCGCGCAACTGGCGGACGAGTTCGTGCACCTGGCGCAGGCCCGACGCCCCGATCGGTTCACCGTTGGCGATCAAACCGCCGTCGGTGTTGATCGGCATGGATCCGTGAATCTCGGTGGCTCCGTCAGCGAGCAGCTTCTCCTGCTCCCCGTCGGCGCACAAACCGGTCTCGGCCATGTGGATGACCTCCGCGCCGGCGTCAGTGTCCTGCAGCTGTGCGACGTCGACGTCCTCGGGGCCGATGCCCGCCACCTCGTAGGCGGCCCTCGCCGCGTACACCGTGGGCGAGGCGTCCTCGTCGAGCGGCGCCGACGTGGCGTGCACCTCGTAGGCGCCGAAGGTTCGGGTCCGGATCTCGGTGGCCTTCACGTACACCGGCTTGTCGGTGAAGCGGTGCGCGATGTCACCCCGGCACATGATCACCGCGGCCGCACCTTCGTCGGGTGCACAGAACATGTACTGCGTCAGCGGATAGTTCAGCACGGTCGAGTTGAGGATCTCCTCGACCGGAATCTCCTTGCGGCGGAAGGCGTTCGGGTTCAGCGCGCCGTTGCGGAAGTTCTTGTTGGCCACCCGCGCCAGCGTCTCCTGCGAGATGCCGTGCTTGTGGATGTAGTGGTTGGCCTTCATCCCGAAGAACTTGGTGGTGACGAACTGACCGTTCTCGGCGTACCACTGCGGCAGCGCGAGCTTGGCGGGATCGTCGGTGAACGCCCCGCGCGGGTGCTTGTCCAATCCGATCGCAATGCCGATGTCGTATTTGCCGAGCCGGATGGTGTCGGCGGTCTGCTGGATGGCGCTGGCCGCGGTGGCGCACGCGTTGAAGACGTTGGTGAAGGTGATACCGGTCAGCCCGACCAACCGGGTCACCGCGTCCGGGTTGGACACCTCATAGCTGCCGCCGAACCCGAACTGGATGTCCTTCCAGTCCACCTTCGCATCGGTCAGTGCGGACTGGATGGCTTCGGCGCCCATCTCCATCGCGGTCTTGTCGAACCGGCCGAACGGGTGCAGCCCCACCCCGATGATCGCGACGTCATTAGTCATGGTCGGTTTCTCCTCTAGACCGGCTTGAACGCGAACGTGACGACCTCGTTGCCCTCGTCGTCAGTGGTGAACGGGATCATCGTCAGCTCGACTTCCTGACCGAACTGGAGTTTGGCCGGGTCGTTCTCGGTGAGCCGGCCCTCGACCCGGATGACGTCCTCGAGCTGGACCAGGCCGACGCCGAACGGGACGAAATCCTTACCGGTCGGCCCCTTGTACGGCGGGCCCGGCGGGAACCCCTGCGTCGTCCAGGCCACCAGCGTGCCGCGCCGAGGCAGTTTGACCTCGGACATCGCGTCCGCGCTGCACTTGGGGCACCGTTGCTGGATCGGGAAGGTGGTCGCGCCGCATGCGCCGCACCGGCTCCCGATCAGCTCGGGATTGTCGGCGGGCCAGGTCGAGATTTCAGGCGCGAGGGCAATCTGTTGTGTCGACACGCCGCTGACATTAATCGGAAATAGCGTTCTCGTCTAGAGAGAACAAGAGTGGTCGGATGCTTCCGGGAACGCGTCCGGAGGCCGATCGGCATCAGCTAGCCTCCGGATGTGGACGACGACAAGGCGCAGATTTCCGAGGTACTCATCCGTTACGCCACCGGCATCGACGCCAAGGACTGGGCGTTGTTTCGCACCTGCTGGACCGATGTCGTCGACATCGACTACGGCGACCTCGGCACGTTCACCGATGCCGACGCGTTCACCTCGCTGATGAACCAGATTCACGACTCGATGGGCGACACGTTCCACCGCATCTCCAACGTGGTGATCGACGTGGACGGGGATCGGGCGACGGCGCGGTCGTACGTCCACGCCGTGCTTCTGGCCGTGCCGGGAGACTCCAACAGTTGGATCGACGCCGTCGGCCGCTACGACGACGAACTCGTCCGCACCCCGCAGGGGTGGCGGATCGGCAAGCGGTCGACGCACATCAGCCGCGTGATGAGCGCGTCGGGCGTCGCGCAGTGACCGACGGCCAGGGGTTCGCCGCGCGATACGGACCGTGGGCGGTGATCGCGGGTGCATCCGAGGGAATCGGGGCCGCGCTGGCCGATGAACTGGCCTCGTGCGGAATCGATCTCGTGCTGATCGCACGCAATGGTCCACTGCTCGAGGAGGTCGCCGCCCGTGCACGCGATACGCACGGCGTGCAGGCGCGTGCCGTCGTGCAGGACCTGACCGACCCCGATGTGGTGGTCAAGATCGCCGCGGCCACCGACGGCCTCGAGGTCGGGCTGCTGATCTACAACGCGGGTGCCTCCGACCGCACCTCGACGTTTCTCGACAACGAGTTCGACTATTCGCTCATACAGGTGGCGTTGGACTGCGTCGGGCCGATGGCGTTGACGCACCACTTCGCACCCGCGATGACCGAACGGGTCCGCGGCGGCATCGTGATCGTCGCATCGCTGGCCTGCCTGGCGGGTTCGGCGACACTGGCCGTCTACTCGGCGGTCAAGGCCTTCCAGCACACCTTCGCCGAGGGCCTGTGGGCCGAGCTGCGGCCACACGGCGTGGACGTGTGCTGCACGCCGCGCGGTATGACCTACACACCGGCGTTGGCGCGGATGGGTGTGGCCTACGACCCCAGACTCAGATGCGCTCGGAGGACGTGGCGGCCGAGATCGTCGAAAACATCGGCAACGGGCCTAGTTTCGTCGTCGGCGAGACGGATCGCGCAATGGCATCGCAGGTGTGGACCGTCGACCGGCGCGTGTTGGTCGAGATGATCAGCGCGGCCTCAACCGATTTCGCCGCCAAGAGGGAGCAGTAGATGAGCGTCGTGCCTGGGCCGATTCGTCAGATCGGATACATCGTCACCGACATCGACCGGGCGATGGCGAGTTGGCTCGACCTCGGCGTCGGACCTTGGTTCGTGATGCGCAACCTGCCGCTTCGCGGGGTCTACCGCGGCGCGCCGTGCGAGATCTCGATGACGCTCGGGCTGGCCAACAGCGGTGAGCTGCAGGTCGAGCTGATCCAGCAAGACGACGACACCCCGAGCATCTACACCGAGTTCCTGGCCGCGAAAGGCCCGGGCTATCACCAGTTGGCTTACTGGGCCGAGGATTCGACGCCGCGATGGCGTCGGCACGTGAGGCGGGCTGGCCAGTCGTCTGGTCGGGTGGTGAGGACGTCGGGGCGCGCTTCGCCTACCTCGAGGCGCCGGACAGTCCGGCGACGATCATCGAGGTGATGGAGCTGACCGAAACGACCACCGGGATGGCGCACTACGTCCGCGACAGCGCGGCGAACTGGGACGGCAGCGACCCGATCCGCGTCCTCGGCGGTTAATGGTTTCGCGAAACTGTATTCCAGCAGGCGTCTTCTCGAACTTCCGCTGCTGGAATACAGTTTCGCGGGAGCGTGGGCGACGCACGCGGAAAACTATTTGGCGCGGTTCATGGCCTTGTCGGCGGCGGCCCAGTGCTCGTCGGACACCCATAGCCGCGCGAACGCGGCGACGGCCTCGTCGGTCGAGGCGCCTTTCATCACCCGCTTGATCTCGCCGGCCGCGCGGTGGGCCAGCTTGCGGGCGATCGCGCGCCAATCGTCGTCGAACGACTCGCGCGGCAGCACGCGGTCGACCAGGCCGAGGCGATGGGCCTCGGGGGCCTCGAGGATGGTGCCGGTGCCCGCCAACAAGAGCGCCTGGCTGTAGCCGACGAGCCCCACCAGTCGCTCCGCGCCGCCCCACGCCGGCATGATCTCGAGCGCCACCTGGTTGAAGCCGATCTTGATGTCGGCGGCGGCCAGTCGGATGTCGGCGGCGGTTGCGAACTCGGCACCGCCGCCGAGCGCATGCCCGTTGAGCACCGCGACCGTCGGCGCCGGGAACTGCACGATCCGGTCGCACACCGAGCGCATCTGCCGCGCCATCGCGGCGGCGTCCTCTTCGGTGCGCAACGCGGCGAGTTGTTTGAGGTCACCGCCGGAGACGAAGGCCCGGTCGCCGGCGCCCTTGACGACGAGCGCGGTGGCACCCCGGGCACCGTCGAGCGCGGTGTGCAACTGCTCCATGGTCTCGGGCGCAATCGCATTGCGCGCCTGCGGCCGGTCGATGGTGATGACGGCGAGGCCGTCGTCCCACTCGAGGTCCACCATCAAACATTCTCCGTATGCGATATTGGCATTCTCGGAAACAGAGAATAGCATCGCCTCCGTGTTGGAGCCGTCCCCCGGAGGTGTTGGGAGCCCATGCGAAACATCCCGGTCGAGCTGAGGAAACGCTACGAAGAAGAGGGCTGGTGGACCCGCGACACGCTCGGTGAACTGCTCGCCCGGCACCTGACGGCCAATCCCGACACCGGCTTCTGGGTGCACTCGGATGTGCGCCCGTTCGCGGGCACGTTCGCCGATGTCGAACTGCAGGCCCGTCGCCTCGCGGCGGGGCTGCACCGGCGCGGCGTCGGCCCCGGCGACGTGGTCGCCCTGCAGCTGCCGAACTGGATGGAAGCGGCCGTCGCGTTCTGGGCGGCGGCGTTCCTCGGCGCGGTCGTCGTGCCGATCGTGCACTTCTACGGCCGCAGGGAACTCGGCCACATCCTGTCGACGTCGCGGCCGAAGGTGTTCATCACCGCCGAGGAGTTCGGCCGGATGAAATTCCAGCCCGACCTGGCTGCCGATGTCCCGATCGTCGGCCTGGTCGGTGACAACTTCGCCGAGCTCCTCGACGACGAGCCGCTCGCGGGCACGCTGCCCGCCGATCCGGCCAGCCCGGCGCTGATCGCGTTCACCTCGGGCACCACGAGCAACCCCAAGGGCGTCATCCACAGCCACCAGACGCTGGGTTTCGAGACGCGCCAGTTGCTCGCGAACTATCCCGAGAACCGGGGCCGGCAGCTGACCGCGACGCCGATCGGCCACTTCATCGGCATGCTGGGTGCCTTCCTCATCCCGGTGCTCGAGGGTGCCCCGATCGACCTCTGCGATGTGTGGGATCCGGGCAAGGTCCTCAAACTCATCGAGACCGAGGGGCTGTCGATCGGCGGCGGCCCGCCGTACTTCGTCACCAGCCTGCTCGACCACCCCGACTGCACCGACGCGCACCGGTCAAAGTTCACCACCGTCGGACTCGGCGGTTCGACCGTCCCGGCAGCGGTCACCCGCCGGCTCGCCGACCTGGGCTTCTTCGTATTCCGCTCCTATGGCAGCACCGAGCATCCGTCGATCACCGGATCGCGGCCCACGGCGCCGGAGGACAAGCGGCTCTACACCGACGGGGACCCTCGTCCGGGCGTGGAGATCAAGCTCACCGAGGAAGGCGAAATCCTCTCCCGCGGCCCGGACCTATGCCTGGGCTACACCGACGACGAGCTGACCAGGCGCGCGTTTGACGACGACGGCTGGTATCACACCGGCGACATCGGCGTGCTCGACGAGGACGGTTACCTGACGATCACCGACCGCAAGGCCGACGTCATCATCCGCGGTGGCGAGAACATCTCCGCGCTCGAGGTCGAGGAGGTGCTGCTGAGCATGCCGGCCGTGGCCGAGGCGGTGGTGGTGGCCGCGCCCGACACCCGGCTCGGTGAGCGCACCGCGGCGGTGCTGCGCATCCGTGACGGGCACGCGATACCCACGCTCGACGATGTCCGTGCGCACTTCAAGGCCGCCGGCATCGCGGTCCAGAAGTGGCCCGAAGATTTGCACCAGGTACCGGCCGGGCAGGACTACCCCCGCACGGCCAGCGGCAAGGTCCAGAAGTTCCGCGTGCGGGAAGAGGTCCGAGCGAACAGCGCGGCCGCCCGTACACCAGGGTCGTGATTCGAGGGTGGCCCACAGGCCTGGGGCACCACTTGCGAGCTGGATTGGCGCGCCGTGCGGGCCGAGGGACGTTGCGAACCCGACGTTTGTGAGAATAGGATTCTCCCGAGAGGATAAGGAGCGTTCCATGGGGCAACTTTCACACCGGGTCGACATCCCGTTTCCGCTGTTCGATGCGGACAACCATCTCTACGAGCCGCCCGAGGCGATGACCAAGTACCTCCCGAAGGAGTACGCCGACGTCGTCCAGTACGTCGAGGTCAACGGCCGCACCAAGATCGCGATCAAGGGCCAGATCAGCAACTACATCCCCAATCCGACGTTCTCGGTGGTCGCCAAGCCGGGGGCCTGGGAGGAGTACTTCAAGTTCGGCAACCCCGACGGCAAGAGCAAGCGCGAGCTGTTCGGCGAGCCGATGCGGTCCATCCCGGCGTTCTTCGAGCCCGCCCCCCGCCTCGAGCTGATGGACCAGCTGGGCGTTGACCGCTCGCTGATGTTCCCGACCCTGGCCAGCCTGATCGAGGAGCGACTGCGCGACGACCCGGTCGCCATCCACGTGATCATCCACTCGCTGAACCAATGGCTCGACGAGGTCTGGGGCTTCAACTACCAGAACCGCATCTTCACCACCCCGGTCATCACACTGCCGATTGTCGAGAAGGCAATCGAGGAGTTGGACTGGGCCGTCAAGCGCGGTGCTCGCGCGATCCTGGTCCGCCCCGCTCCGGTGCCCGGATTCCGCGGACCGCGGTCGTTCGCGCTGCCGGAGTTCGACCCGTTCTGGGAGAAGTGCGTCGAGTACGACGTGTTCGTCGGCATGCACTCCTCGGACAGCGGTTACTCGCGCTACACGTCGGAGTGGGACGGCGCCGCGCAGGAGATGCTGCCGTTCCAGACCAACGCGATGTCGATCCTCAACGAGTGGCGCCCGATCCAGGATGCGGTGGCCTCGTGGGTGATTCACGGCGCGTTGTTCCGACACCCGAAGCTCAAGGTCGGCATCGTCGAGGCCGGCTCCAAGTGGATGTTCCCGCTGCTGGACTCGATGGCCGAGGTGTACAAGAAAGCACCCGAGGCGTTCCTCGGTAACCCGATCGAAGAGATCAAGAACCGCATCTTCGTCAGCCCGTTCTACGAGGAGGGCATCGACGATCTGATCAACCTGATCGGCGTCGACCAGGTGCTCTACGGTTCGGACTGGCCGCATCCTGAGGGTCTCGCGGAGCCGACCCACTACGTGACCGCGCTCGAGCATCTGTCTGTCGAGGATCAAGCGAAGATCATGGGCGGCAACCTGGGCCGCCTCGTCACGGTGTGACCTACCGGGAGATCTACCGGACCATCCCCGAGATGGTCTTGAGCGCGGCGGACCGCTTCGGCGACGCGGAAGCGGTCGTCGACGGTCCGCTGCGCCTCACCTTCACCGAACTGGTGCATCGAATCCGATGCGCCGCAGGCGCGTTCAACGAGTTCGGCATCGCCAAGGGCGAGCGCGTCGCCCTCTGGGCACCGAACTCCGCGGACTGGATCGTCGCCGCCTTCGGGCTGCTGACGGCCGGTGGCGTGTTGGTGCCGGTCAACACCCGGTTCAAGTCCGAGGAGGCCGCCGACATCATCGGCCGCAGCGGGGCCAAGGCCGTGCTGGTCCAGAAGAACTTCCTCGGTCTGGACTACTCGCTGCCATTCCCGGAGCCGGCCCGACGCCCGCCCGTCATCGACCTCAAATCCGGCTTCCTGTCCAGCGGCGCACCGTTCGAGCGGGAGGTCGACGGCGCCGACATCGCCGACGTGATCTTCACGTCGGGAACCACGGGAAAACCCAAGGGCGCGATGATGAACCATCGGCAGACCCTGCGCGCGTACGAGGAGTGGGCGACGCTCGCAGACCTGCGCGAGGGCGACCGCTACCTGATGATCAACCCGTACTTCCACACGTTCGGGCTCAAGGCCGGGCTCATCGCGTCGTTCCTGCGCGGCGCGACCATGCTGCCGGTGCCGGCCTTCGACGTCGACCTCGTCGTGGACCTGATCGATCGCGAACGCATCACGGTGCTGCCCGGCCCACCGACGCTCTACCACTCACTGCTCACAGTCGCCGACAAGGACCGGCTCGTGAGCCTGCGGGCGGGCGTGACAGGAGCGGCCGACATCCCGGTCGAGCTGATCCGGCGCATCCACGACGAACTGCCGTTCCAGACGCTGATGACGGGTTACGGGCTCACCGAGGCGGGCAATGTCACGCTGTCACGGCCCGGTGATTCGTTCGCCGACGTCGCGACCACGGCGGGCGTGCCGTGCGAGGACGTGGAGGTCCGCATCGCCGACGACGGCGAGGTGCTGGTGCGCGGATACAACGTCATGCAGGGCTACCTCGACGACCCCGACGCGACGGCCAAGGCGATCGACGCTGACGGGTGGCTGCACACCGGCGATCTCGGTGAATTCACCGACACGGGCCGGCTGCGGATCGTCGGGCGCAAGAAGGACATGTTCATCGTGGGCGGCTTCAACGCTTACCCTGCGGAGATCGAGGGACTCCTCTTGAAGCATCCGGCGGTCGCCCAAGCGGCGGTCATCGGCGTGCCCGACGACCGATTGGGAGAGGTCGGTATGGCGTTCGTCGTCCGCCAGCAGGATCACGACTCTGTCACGGATAACGACCTCATATCGTGGAGCCGCGAGCAAATGGCCGGTTTCAAGGTGCCACGATATGTAGAGTTTCTCGACGAGTTGCCGTTGAACGCCACCGGCAAGGTCATGAAAGACCGCCTTCACCACAATCACGGCTGAGCAAGCGCACAGCGTGTGAATAACATTTCCGCAGGAAAGACGGCTTTGCCGTAGAGGTGCGGCGGCAGGTATCGTCGCCGCCGTAGTCAAAAATTGATAACGGCATTCTCGCAGAGTGGACACGTCATAGACAAGGAGGTTGCTGTGCCGTCATTCAGGCGCCGCGCGTCGGTGATCGACGCGGATCGCGTCACCGAACCGCCTCAGCAAGATCATGAGCGGTCGGCAGGTGCGGACGAGGCGCTCGCTCTCGCGGAGGAGGCGGAGGCCGAAGCGGCCGAGGCGGAGGCGATCGCCGCCGCCGCCCGTGCTCGAGCCAAGGCCATCCGGTTGCGCCGGCAGGCTGCCGAGGCGAAAGGTTCCCCAGCAGCCGAAGAGACTGTTGAGTCGGCCGACTCGAAGACCACGGCCGGGGAGACCCCGGACGTCGCGACGGACACCGAAGCGGAGGCGGCGGGCGATACCGATGCTGCGTCCGACGACGATGCGGCCCGCGACGAAGCGGTCGGCGACGAAGTTGCCGCGACCGAGGCAGCCGAGATGTCGAAGCGCCGCCTGCGGATGCCGCGGATTCGATGGAAGATCGTCGCCGCGGTCGTCGCTGTCCTGCTGATCCTGTGGTTCGGCGCCGCGAGCGGTTACATGGTGTGGCAGCACCGGCAGGCACAACAGGTACAGCAGCGCACCGCCGAGTACGTCGCCGCGGCGCGTCAGAGTGTCGTCACGTTGATGTCATTGGACTTCAACAAGGCGAAGGAAGACGTGCAGCGCATCATCGACAATTCGACCGGGGAATTCAAACAGGACTTCCAGGACCAGGCGGAGGATTTCGCGAAGGTGGCGCAGGAATCCAAGGTCGTCACTGAGGTCACGGTCAATGTGGCGGCGGTGAAGTCGATGACAGACACCGGCGCCACCGCGATCGTGTCGGCCACCTCGCGCGTCACCAATAGCGCGGGGGCCAACCAGGAGCCGCGCGCGTGGCGTTTATTGGTGGATCTGGTCCGCGAGGATGATCAGATCAAGATGTCGAAAGTCGAGTTCGTGCCGTGACCGCCGACGCGAAGACAAATGCCGAAGACACCTTGACCGAGGCCGCGACAAGGGAGAACATGTCGATTTCCGAAGGGGCTGACTCGACCGCTGAAGGGTCGGACTCGGCCGCCGCGGACGAGACGATGACCGGAAGGCCTCCCGGTGCCGGTCGCAGAACGGTGCAGGCGGCGCGCAAACGCGTGGGCGCCATTGTCCTGACCGTCCTGCTGCTGGCGTCAGCCGGTATCGCGGCATGGCTCTACTTCGGCGAATATCGGACCGACCAGCAGACGGACGCCCAGTCGCGGCAAGTGGTGCTGGATGCGGCGACATCGGGGACCAACGCGTTGCTGTCCTACTCGCCGGACACCCTGGAAAAGGACTTCGCGGCAGCCAAGTCGAATCTCACCGGCGACTTCTTGAACTACTACACGCAGTTCACCCAAGAGATCGTCACGCCCGCCGCGAAACAGAAACAGGTCAAGACAAGCGCAGCCGTGGTGCAGGCCGCCGTTTCGAAAATGGAGCCGAGTTCTGCGGAGGTGTTGGTCTTCGTCAACCAGAACACCACTAGCAAAGAGAATCCGGACGGCGCCTTCGCCGCGAGCGCCGTCAAGGTCGGTTTAACGAAGGTCGATGACCGTTGGCTGATCAACGCCTTCGAACCCGTGTAGCGTAGCGCGGTGGTGACGCCGCCCGACCAACAGCCGTCGGCGATTGTGCAGCTGCCGACCAAAGCCGAGGACAGTGCCGCGGCCGGCTTGGAGTCGCTGGCGGGGCAGGCCCCATTGCTGCGCGTCATCGACACGATGCTCGAGCTTGCGGTCGAGCGGATCGTGGTGGTGACCGGTGAAGCCATCGCCGATGCGGTCCGCGGCGTGCTCACAGAACACGACGCGGCGTTGCAACTGGTGGCTGTCCCGGAGCCGGCCACACCGATGCGGTTTCTAGCCGCCGGGCTCGAAAAGGTTGTGCGGGAGCACCCAGCCGGCCGGTGGGTGCTCGTGCACGATCTCCGCCAGCCGCTTGCGTCTGTTCAGGTGGTCGATCGGGTGCTTGCCCGGTTGCGGCAAGGTGATCCCGTCGTGCTGCCCGCCCAGCCGGTGACTGACAGCGTCAAGGCCGTCGACGAACGCGGCATCGTGATTGCGACGCTGGACAGGTCGACGCTGCATGCGGTGCAGTATCCGCGAGGTTTCGCGGTCTCCCGGCTCGCCCAGCTGCTACGCTCGACCGTCGAACCGGAAGTAGAGGACCTCGACGCGACAGTTCTGGCGCGCGGGCCGATCACCCTGGTTGACGGCGACAGCGAGGCGTTTGTCGGCGAACTGCCTCGCGACGCGCCGTTCTTGGAGACGCTCATCGCGACGCACCGCCTCAGTTGAATCTGCATCGAAGTAAGTGCCCGGCAAGGGCGATGTCACGGCGGTACGTCACCTTGATGTTGCGGTGTTCGCCGCGAAAAGTGCGGACCTCGATGTCGGTGAATCTCTCGATGCACGAGGATGTGTCGGTGCCCTCGAACTGTTCCCTCTCCGCTGCTCGATACGCCTCGAGCAGCGGCGCAGCGCGGAACGCTTGTGGCGTCTGGACTCGGACCAGCGCGGGCGCCTCGACCGCCTCGCGCCCGTCGGTGAGCACGTCTGGCAGAGGCAGGGCCGGAACGGCGCCGCCGAACTCGCGGGCCACCTGCAACGCGGAAAGAAACATGTCGGGGCCCGCGACGGGCCGGGCAGCGTCGTGGATCAGGACCACGTCGGTTGAACCCGTTTCGATGTCGTCGGCCAGATAGCTCAGCACATTCAGTTCCGAGCGGTGGCGGGTGTCGCCACCCTCAACCAGTTCGATTACAGCGCCAGCCAACTCCCGCTCGGTCAGGTCCTCGGCGAGGCCTCGCTCCCCTCGCCGGTGAACCAGAACGATTCGCCCGACCTCGGCAAGCTCAGTCAAGGTGTTCAATGACCAGAACACCATGGGGCGGTCGGCGATCGGGAGGTAGGCCTTGTTGCCGTCGGCGCCCACCCGCGTGCCGATTCCCGCGGCCAGCACCACAGCCACGGCGGAGGGATCCGGCGTCGCATTCACCTCTGTATCTTGGCACCGGTCGAAGGGCTGAACCGCTACGGGGCGCACCCGGCGGTCGCCCGCCGCTAGATGATGAACTGGCTCGCGTACTCGGGGCAATAGAACTGCACGGCGTCCGCAATGAAGATCGCGGTCTGCCTCGGCGAGAAGGCCGACCCTTCGTGCTGCAAGGTGCCGTTCAGAATGGCGTCGTGAACCTCCGCAGGCGACATGCCGGCGTCGAAATGCGCGCATGTCTCTTTGGCCCTATTGATCGTACGCTCCTGCCCCCCGAAATTGATCCCGTCGTCGAAGAGCTTGCGACTGAATGCGTCGTCGGTCGCGTCCGCTGCGGCGTGTCCGGGGATAGTGACACCCAGGCTGACAAGCGCTATTGCCGTGCCGACGCATTTGATGATGAGGCGAACGATCATGTTGAAGACTCCTCAGTCGAACCGACACGCGACGCCGATCCCAGCCAGAGTAATGATATCCGAGCGCACTCACTCTGAAACGTGTCAGTCGCCTACGGTGCGCGTCGAGTTGGCGGGACGTCCGCGTTCGAGATCAGTCTTCGGCGTGGCGGTTCTGGTCCCAGCGCTCGAGGCGGGCCTGCAGGTCGTGGATGCACAGCGCCGCAAGCGGTGCCTCCACGGTCATGCAGACGACCACCAGTAGCGCCGTCATCGCTCTCTCGATTCGTCGGCGTCGTGGCGCGATGACACCTGCGCACGCCGGGAGTGCGCGGTCCGTCGCACCGCACACGACGTGTTCGGCGCACGGCTGTCGACTCCGTGACCAAGCATCTCGAAGGCCGACATCCGGATTCCGTGGTAGCGGCCGCGCTCGCCGTTCACCCACGGCTCGGTCCACCTGTCGAGCAGTTCCCCGGCGCGCAGCAACGGCAGCAGGTCGCTGACGAGCCGACGGTTGATCCCTCCCACTAGCAATTTCTCGATCAGGTCGACCGAGTCGTGCCAGTCGACCGAGACGTCGTGGTTCAGCCGGAGGTACTGCGGGTCGACGGTCAGCAGTTCCTCGACGCCCAGTGGGCGCAGCCGCCACATCGCCGAGCGCAGGCTCGCGACCGCCCGTCGCGTCTGCGCGTGGGGCCACAGCGTGGCACACACCCAGAGTCGGTGTACGGGCTTGCGTTTAAGCGCGGCGAGCGCGATCAGCCGCTGACACGCGGGCGGCAGCTCGACGGGCCGGCCATCGCGGTGGACGGCGAATCCACCGAGGAGGTGCAGCGACAACTGGTTCACGATCCGATCGTCGGTCGGCGTACGCGCGCTGACATGCATAGTCCACTACTTCAATTGTCGCGACAGCACACCGAGCTACCCGATACCGACCGGCGGCGCGCGGCGGCGCGGCGCGGGTGGGAATGGAGCGATGAGCGAGACGCACCGCGAACCGATGGCGATGCCCTGCCAAAGGCCGTGCGGTCGGGCCGGACGCCGGAATGAGTTGCTGAGCCGGTTTGGCCAAACGCCGTCCGGGTATCTCACCGTCAGCCGTTCGAGGTGGCAGCGGACGATTCACCGCGCCATCGCCCGCCAAGCCGCGAGCAAACCCGAACCGAGCGGTCAAGAAGCGGCCCCGGTTCGCCCGTTACCCGTCGGCGAACTCGCCGATGTCGCCTCGGCGGATGTTTACGTCTCAGCGGTGCAAACGAGGAGGTCGACGATGCCGAAGACGACCAAGAGCGGAAGCGCACGCAAGAGCGAGTTGCCGAGCACACTGCAGAAATCCTCCGCCAAGGCCCAGCGCACGTTCGCGAAGGCCCACGACGCGGCGGCCAAGGAGGAGTACGGCGAAGGAGAGCGTGCCCACCGCGTGGCCTACAGCGCGCTCAAACACAGCTACGAGAAGGTCGGCGACCACTGGGAAGCCAAGTCCGAGAAGGGCCCGTCCGATCAGCGCGCCCGCAGCGGCGGCCCGAACGCCAAGGGCGAAACCGCCGAGGGTGTCGACGCCAATGCCTCGAAGAAGCATCTGGTCGAGGTGGCCCGGCGCCTGGACATCTCGGGGCGGTCGACGATGAACAAGGATGAGCTGGTTTCCGCGATCAAGAAAGCCAATCGCAGGCAGTCCGCCCGCGACCGCTGACCGACGGCCCCTCAGGCACGGCCCGCGGGCTGGGGCTCCACACCCTCCATGAGCAGGTGCTCGCTGCCACCTCGGGGTTCAGCGCGGCGATCCGCATCAGCCTGCGGGCCTTGCGGCGGGTGATCAGGATGCCGACGACGGCGAGTGTCCAGATCGCGTACTGCACGGTCCAGGCCACCCGGAACGAGTCGAAGGAGAATCCGCCGGCCGCGTCGAGGATGGCGCCCATCGACTGCATCACCAGCAGCGAGGCGATGAAGCCACCCATGTTGACCAGGCCGGATGCGGTGCCCAGCGTGGCACTCGGATTGAAGGTCCTGGCGAAGTCGAAGCCCACCATCGAGCCGGGGCCGCCCACCGAGATCACCACGATCAGCGTCACGAGCAGCCACAGCGGCGCCCTGCCAGGTAGTGCCAGCACCACCGTCCACATCAACGCACTGCTCGCGATGATTCCCAGCACGAGCCGCGAGCGCCGGTGCGGGCGGCGCCCGGTGAAGATACCGATCAACACACCCACCGAGATGGCCGCCAGCACCGACACCGTCAACATCAACCCCGCCACGCCCGCCGAGAGGCCCTGAGCATTGGTCAGGTAGGGCACGCCCCACATCAGCGCAAACGCCGTGACGGAGAACTGGGTGCCCATGTGGGTGAAGAACCCGAGCCTGGTGCCCGGTCTTAACCAGACGGTCTTGACGCTGGCCAGCGTCTCGCGCACCGAGACGGTCTGAACCTCCACCGCGTCGCCGTGCGGGGTGTTCTTCACCAGCGCCGCGGTCAGGACCATCGACAACACACCGATGGCCGCCACGGACACATAGGCCGTCGTCCATCCCATCGCGTCGAGGACGGCGAAGAAAGGAACGGCCGAAAGCACTTGGCCGAGCTGCCCGCAGATGCCGGTCAGCTGGGTGACCAGGGGAACCTGACGCGGGGTGAACCAGTGCGGCACGACCCGCAGCACCGAGATGAAGGTGAAGGCGTCGCCGAGACCCAACACCGCGCGCGCACCGATGGCGATGGGCAGTGACTCTGTGAACGCGAGCGTGAGTTGGCCGCCGGACATGAGCGCGGCGCCGGCGAGGATCAGCGTCTTGGAACCGAAACGGTCGAGCAGGACGCCCGCGGGTACCTGAGCCGCGGCGTAGACGATGACCTGCAGCACGACGAACGTCGAGAGCACGCTCGGGCTGGCTTGGAACCGGTCTGCCGCATCGAGGCCGGAGACCCCCAACGTGGTGCGGTCGAGAACGGCGACGATGTATGCGAACAGTCCGGTGGCCCAGACGATCCAGGGACGCACACCGAGCCTTTCCCGCTGACGAGTAATAAGTCTGACTTTTCCATGGTTCCGCACGCGGGTGCGGCGGCGCCAATCCCACGTCGGTGAGTTCGCTCACCGCGGCGATCCGGCGGGACCGCGGAGTTGGCTGTAATCGACGCGTGGTGCATGGTTGTCCAGGACCTGTTCTTGATTATCCCTGATAAATGCGGGTACTAGCGGCTTGTTAGCCGACTAAAGTCAGTGGGGCAGAAATTCGCTCGCAAGCTTCGCGGCAGTTACAGTGATTGAATGAAGCGTCGCGCTCTGCCCTCGGCCCGTGACGCCGTTGGGGGTCGCGGCGGTGGCTGAGTATCGCCTCGACGAGTTGGCGGAGATCTCCGGTGTCAGCGCCCGCAACATCCGCGCCTACCGGGAGCGCGGGCTGCTGGACCCACCGCGACGGGTCGGCCGCTCGGCGTTCTACGACGACTACCACCTGTCGCAGCTGCGCACCATCAACCAGTTGCATCGCCGCGGCTTCAACACCGTTCATATCGCCGAGTTCTTCACCAGCCTGCGTGAGGGCACCGACCTCGCCGACATCCTCGGCATCCAGCGCGCGGTGCTGAGCCCGAGAACCGAAGCGGTCGCCGGGGCGGAGCCCACGGCCGACGCGTCGGGGATCGGCGCCGACAGTGACGAGACACGGCGGCTGGTCGAGTACGGGCTGGCCGAGGTGGTCGACGCCGGCGTGGTGCTGACCGATCCCGCGGTGCGGCAGGTGGTGGCGCGCGCGTCCGACCACCTCGTCGCCGTCCGCGCGCTGCTGCACATCGTCGAGGGCACCCGCGGCGCGGTCGACGCGCTGGCGGCGCAGTTCGTCCAGAGCCTCGGCGAGTGCATGGCGGCACAATTCGGCGCGGACCACGCGCCGACGCCGGACAACGTCGACGAACTCACGCAAGCGGCACGCGAGCACCGCGACCTGTGGACCAGGGTGGTGTCCGGGCGCCTGGAGGAGGCGCTCCAGCGTCACATGCCTGCGACGGACTCCGAACGGACCCCGCCGCTCACCCGGTGACCTGTCGCCACTTGGCGGCCCACTCGTCGTAATCGGTGCAGTCGTCTCCGCCGCCGTCGACGCACTTCTTCTGCGGCGTGGTCCAGTAGTGGATCTTCGCGGCGAATGTCGCGTCGGTGGCGTGGTAGATGTCGCAGAAATCGCGCTCGCTGGTGTGCTCGCAGGCCTTCACGTTGGCGGGCGCCTCACCGAAGAACTCGGCGGCCTGGGCGTTGACCTCCGGTGAGGAGATCCAGTTCATCCACTTGTACATGCAGTTCGGGTGCGCCGCCTTCGACGAGATCATCCAGGTGTCCGACCAGCCGGTGGAGCCCTCTTTGGGCACCACGGTGTTGACCGGAACCCTGTTGCGCGCGCCGATTGTGTTGGCGATCAACTGCCAGGTGGTGCCGATGACGGAGGCGCCGGACTCGAACGCCTCCACCTCCTTGAGATAGTTCGACCAGTACTGGCCGATGTTCTCGCGTTGCTTGTCGAGAAGTCGCACCACGGCGTCGAGCTGTTCGGTTGTCAGCGAATACGGGTCGTCGATGCCCAGCGCGGGGTCCTTCTTGGACAGATACAGCGCCGCGTCGGCGATGTAGATGGGCGAGTCGTATGCGGTGACCTTGCCGCGGTACTTGGCGGCGTCGTCGAAGACCGCTGCCCAGGAATTGGGCGCGTCGCGCACGACCTCGATGTTGTACATCAGCAGGTTGGCTCCCCATCCGTGCGGGATGCCGTACATCTGGCCGTCGACCGAGTTCCACGGCTGATCCTTGAGGAAGGGTGAGATCGATTCGTAGTTCGGGACCAGTGCGGTGTTCACGGGCGCGACGTCGCCGGCGTAGATGAGCCGAAGCGTCGCGTCGCCGGACGCAGAGACCCCGTCGTACCGACCGCTGCGCATCAACTGGACCATCTCGTCGGAGGTGTTGCCCAGCGTCACCTCGGTCTGGCAACCGGTCTGCCGTTCGAACGGCGTCACCCAGTCGGCTTTGGCGTCATTGGTGCCGTCCTCGGCATAGCCGGCCCAGGCGATCAGGTTGAGTTGCCCCTCACCCTCGCCGACCGCGCCGAGCGGCTCGATCTCCGGCGGATTGCCGTCAGGGGAGCTTCGCTCAGCCGCGCAACCGGAAGTCAGCGATAGGATCAGCACGGCACAGCTGATGACGGCCCAACCGGTTCGCACGACGGTGGACGGCCAGCGCGCCATGGATTCCAACTCCTCGTTCGATCGGCGGATCGTCGAACCGTGCTCCTGCGATGATTCCCCGTTTCGGCTTAGCTCGGCAACGCCGCGCCGGTGCGACGCCGGTGATACGGCCGTGACCAGTGGAATTGAGGGGAATCGTGTGACAGCTGTCGTATCCTGTGCCACGTGTCAATATCTCGGCGCACCGTTCTGAGGGCCGCGTTGGCCGCGCCCGCGGCGCTGACCGTCGGGGCCGGTGTGCAATCGGCCGCCACCGCGCCCGCTGCAGCGGCGCCGCTGGGCATACTTCTCGACTACGCGGCCGGAGTGCTCAAGGCCAGCGACATTCGTGCGGCGGGCGCCCTGGGCGCCATTCGCTACGTCTCCGACCGCCGGCCCGGCGGGGCTTGGATGCTGGGGAAGCCGATCCAGCTGGCCGAGGCGCGCGACCTGTACCAGAGCGGTCTGAAGATCGTGTCCTGCTATCAGTACGGCAAGAAGGACACCGCCGACTGGCTCGGCGGGCAGAACGCCGGGGTCGCGCACGCGAAGCGAGGCTGGGAATTGCATGTCGCCGCCGGCGGGTCGCAGGGCGCGCCGATCTATGCGTCGATCGACGACAACCCGTCCTACGAGCAGTACAAGCAGCTGGTGGCGCCGTATTTGCGCGGCTGGGAGTCGGTGCTGGGCAGGCAGCGCGTCGGCGTCTACGCGAATTCGAAGACGATCGAGTGGGCGATCCAGGACGGCATCGGCACGTACTTCTGGCAGCACAACTGGGGATCGCCGGGGAAGCTCGCGCATCCCGCCGCGCACCTGCACCAGGTCGAGATCGACGAACGGTCGGTGGCCGGGATCGGCGTGGACGTCAACCACATCCTCAAGCCTCAATTTGGGCAGTGGGATTAAACCTTACCGATCAGTAAGTAACCACAGCAAACTTTTTCGGGTGGCCGGGGCCCTCGAGAAGACAAATCACGCGCGTTTGTCTCGTCGGGGCGCGGTGGCATCGCTGGTGAGACGCATCGAAAATTTCTCTATAACGATTTGATAACAAAACTGCCGTGATCAGCGCACTTCTGCCTACTCGACCGTAACCACCTGCATGCAGGACGTTTGTCCCGAAAGCCTTCGGCCCGTGCCGAACTGCGCGTTATGCAACGGGTGGTTACCCGAGCGTAGAACTCTTCAGTAACCATTTCGGGCGCGAAATCGAGGCGTGTTCTTATGACACGCTTAGTGCGGCTGGAGTGCACGGAAGGCGGTTCGCAGGAAGTCGCGGAACGACTCAGAACCGCCCGACCGAACCAGTGGGATTCGACGCCGAATCGCGTGGCGCCGCGGCGGGCAGCCGGGAGCCATCGGAGCTTCTGAGACGACAACCGACGACGAGCATGACGCGGGACAGAGGAGAGAACAAGACGTGACGATCAACGAGCAGCACAGGGTGTCTACCGACCGCACCGCAGGAGCCGCCCCCGCCGGTAATCAGGCCCTCGTCGATCGACTGAACTCCGGTGAGCCCTATGCCGTGGCCTTCGGCGGCCAGGGCGGCTCGTGGTTGGAGAACCTCGAGGAGCTGGTCAGCTCGGCCGGCATCGAGTCGGAGCTCAGCGAGATCGTCGGGGAGGCCGCGCTCCTCCTCGAGCCGGTGGCACGCGAACTGGTCGTGGTGCGCCCGATCGGCTTCGAGCCGCTGCAGTGGGTGCGTGCGCTCGCCGCCGACGAGCCCCTGCCCGCGACGAAACAACTCATCACCGCGGCCATCTCGGGACCTGGCATCCTGCTGGCGCAGATGGCCGCGATCCGCGCCGCCATCCGCCAGGGTCTCGACCTGTACGACGCGCCGCCGGTCGCGATGGCCGGGCACTCTCAGGGCGTCATCGCCTGCGAGTCGCTGCGGTCGCGAGGTGTTAAGGACGCCGAACTTCTGGCGCTGCTGCAGCTGATCGGCGCGGCCGGGTCGTTGGTGTCCCGCCGTCGCGGCATGGTCGGCCGCGGAGACAAGTCCCCGATGGTCTCGGTGACGAACGTCGATCCGGACCGCATCGCCGAACTGCTCGAGGAGTTCTCCTCCGACGTGCGCACCGTGCTGCCGCCGGTGCTCTCGATCCGCAACGGCAGGCGCTCAGTCGTCATCACCGGCACCCCCGAGCAGCTGGGCCGCTTCGAGCTGTACTGCTCCAAGATCACCGAGAAGGAAGAGGCCGAGCGCAAGAACAAGATCCGCGGCGGCGCGATCTTCAGCCCGGTCTTCCACGGCGTGCAGGTCGAGGTCGGATTCCACACGCCGCGGCTGGCCGACGGCGTCGAGGTGGTCGAGCGCTGGGCTGCCAAGTGCGGCATCGACCCCGACCTCGCCCACGAGATGACCGAAGCGATCTTCGTGCGCCCGATCGACTGGGTGGCCGAGGTGGAGCGGCTGCACGAGGCCGGCGCGAAGTGGATCGTCGACCTGGGGCCAAGTGACACCGTGACCCGGCTGACCGCCCCGATCATCCGCGGGCTGGGCGTGGGCATCGTGCCCGCCGCCACCCGGGTCGGGCAGCGCAACCTGTTCACGGTCGGGGCCGAACCCGATGTGCCGCCTGCGTGGTCGAGCTACGCGCCCGCCACCGTGCAGTTGCCAGACGGTTCGGTGAAGCTCTCGACGAAGTTCACCCGGCTGACCGGGCGTTCTCCGATCCTGCTCGCGGGTATGACCCCGACGACCGTCGACGCCAAGATCGTCGCGGCCGCCGCAAACGCGGGTCACTGGGCCGAGCTCGCCGGCGGCGGTCAGGTAACCGAGGAGATCTTCTCCGACCGCATCGCCGAGCTGACCACCCTGCTCGAGCCGGGCCGCGCGGTGCAGTTCAACTCGTTGTTCCTCGACCCCTACCTGTGGAAGTTGCAGTTGGGCGGCAAGCGCCTGGTGCAGCGGGCCCGTCAGTCGGGAGCGCCGATCGACGGCGTCGTCGTGTCGGCCGGCATCCCCGAACTCGAGGAGGCCGTCGAGCTGATCGACGAGCTCAACACCGTCGGCATCAGCCATGTCGTGTTCAAGCCGGGCACCGTCGACCAGATCAAGTCCGTGATCAAGATCGCCGCCGAGGTGCCGAACAAGGACGTCATCGTCCACATCGAGGGCGGCCGCGCCGGCGGGCACCACTCCTGGGAGGACCTCGACGACCTCCTGCTGAGCACCTACGGCGAACTGCGCAAGCTGCCGAACATCACAGTGTGCGTCGGCGGCGGCATCGGCACCCCCGAGCGCGCGGCGCAGTACCTGTCCGGGCGTTGGGTCAGCGAGTACGGCTTCCCCGCGATGCCGGTCGACGGGATCCTGGTCGGCACCGCGGCGATGGCGACACTGGAGGCGACCACCTCCCCGGCCGTCAAGCAGATGCTGGTCGAGACCACCGGAACCGACCACTGGATCAGCGCCGGAAAAGCAACGGGCGGCATGGCTTCCAGCCGCAGCCAACTCGGAGCCGACATCCACGAGATCGACAACGCCGCATCGCGTTGCGGTCGGCTGCTCGACGAGGTCGCCGGCGACGCCGAGGCCGTGGCCGCGCGCCGCGACGAGATCATCACCGCGATGGCCGCCACCTGCAAGCCGTACTACGGCGACATCGGCGAGATGACCTACCTGCAGTGGCTGCAGCGCTATGTCGAGTTGGCCATCGGCGACGGTGACAGCACCGCCGACACCAAGCTGCCCAACAGCGAGTGGCTGGCCGACACCTGGCGTGACCGGTTCGCCGACATGCTGCACCGTGCAGAAGCCCGTCTGCACCCGCAGGATTCGGGTCCGATCCCGACGCTGTTCGGTGACGCCGCGCTGCTGGACGATCCGGACCGCGCCATCGCCACGCTGGTGTCGCGCTATCCCGAGGCCGAGACGCTGCGGCTGCATCCGGCCGACGTGCCGTGGTTCGTCACGCTGTGCAAGACGCCGGGCAAGCCCGTCAACTTCGTGCCGGTGATCGACAAGGACGTGCGGCGGTGGTGGCGCAGCGATTCACTGTGGCAGGCCCACGACGCTCGCTACAGCGCCGACCAGGTGTGCATCATCCCCGGCACCCAGGCGGTGGCGGGTATCACCCGTGTCGACGAGCCGGTCGGTGAACTGCTGGACCGCTTCGAACAAGCCGCGATCGACGAGGCGCTGGCCGTCGACGGTGACCCCGTGCCGGTGGTGTCGCGCCGGCAGGCGCGCGCCGACGTCACCGGTCCGCTCGCGGTGGTGCTCGACTCGCCCGACGTGCTGTGGGCGGGTCGGGTCGCGATCAACCCGGTGCACCGGATCGGCGCTCCCGGCGAGTGGCAAGCCAACGAGAATCGCAACGCGACACATCCGTCGACCGGTGCCCGCCTCGAGCTCAGCGGCGACCGTGTGACCCTGAGCGTACCGCTGTCCGACATCTGGATCGACATCCCGTTCACCCTGCCGTCGTGCACCGTCAACGGTGGCATGCCCGTCGTCACGGTCGAAGATGCCTCGGCCGCAATGCGTTCCGTGCTCGCCATCGCGGCGGGCGTGGACGGACCCGACGCGATGCCGCCGGTACAGGACAACACCGCGACGGTGACCGCCGATTGGGACCCGGAGCGGGTCGCCGACCACACCGGTGTTACCGCGACGTTCGGCGCCCCGCTCGCACCCGGCCTGACGCTGGTGCCCGATGCGCTCGTCGGACACTGCTGGCCCGCGGTGTTCTCGGCGATCGGCGCCGCCGTCACCGACGACGGCTTCCCCGTCGTCGAAGGCCTGCTGAGCCTGGTGCACCTCGACCACGCCGCGCACCTGCTGACGCAGATGCCCAAGACGCGTGCCGAATTGACCGTCACCGCAACGGCTTCCGAGGCGACCGACACCGAGTACGGCCGGGTCGTGCCCGTGTCGGTGCAGATTCGCGACGCCGACGGCACGCTGCTGGCCAAGCTCGAGGAGCGCTTCGCGATCCGCGGCCGCACCGGCGCCGCCGAACTGGCCGATCCGCCGCGTGCGGGCGGCGCTGTCACCGACAACGCCACCGACACCGAGCGTCGCCGCCGTCGCGACGTCACCGTCACCGCACCCACCGACATGAGCGCGTTCGCCGTCGTGTCGGGAGATCACAACCCGATTCACACCGACCGCGCCGCGGCCCTGCTCGCGGGTTTGAAATCGCCTATCGTGCACGGTATGTGGCTCTCGGCCGCCGCACAGCACGTGGTGGCCGCGACCGACGGCAGGGCCGCCCCGCCGGCCCGGGTGGTCGGCTGGACGTCCCGGTTCCTGGGCATGGTGCTGCCGGGCGACGACATCGACTTTCGCGTCGACCGCGTCGGAATCGACCGCGGTGCAGAGATTCTCGAGGTGAGCGCCAAGGTCGGCGGTGAACTCGTGATGTCGGCGACGGCGCAGTTGGCCGCGCCGAAGACCGTGTATGCGTTCCCCGGGCAGGGGATTCAGCACAAGGGCATGGGCATGGAGGTGCGGGCGCGGTCGAAGGCCGCCCGCAAGGTGTGGGACACCGCCGACAAGTTCACCCGCGAGACGTTGGGCTTCTCGGTGCTGCACGTGGTGCGGGACAACCCGACCAGCCTGATCGCCAGCGGTGTGCACTACCACCATCCCGACGGCGTGCTGTTCCTGACGCAGTTCACCCAGGTCGCGATGGCCACGGTGGCCGCGGCCCAGGTCGCCGAGATGCGTGAGCAGGGCGCGTTCGTCGAGGGTGCGATCGCCTGCGGTCACTCCGTCGGCGAGTACACCGCACTCGCCTGCGTCAGCGGTGTCTACGAACTCGAGGCGCTGCTGGAGGTGGTGTTCCACCGCGGCAGCAAGATGCACGACATCGTGCCGCGCGATCACCTCGGCCGGTCGAACTACCGGCTGGCCGCGATCCGCCCGTCCCAAATCGACCTGGACGACGCCGACGTCAAGGAGTTTGTCGCCGACGTCTCGCGCAGCACCGGTGAATTTCTTGAGATCGTGAACTTCAACCTGCGTGGTTCGCAGTACGCGATCGCCGGCACGGTGCGCGGCTTGGAGGCGCTGGAGGAGGAGGTCGAGCGGCGCCGCGAGATCAGCGGCGGCAAGCGGTCGTTCATTCTGGTGCCCGGTATCGACGTGCCGTTCCACTCCTCGGTGCTGCGGGTCGGCGTGGCCGACTTCCGCCGCTCCCTGGAGCGGGTGATGCCGCGCGATCAGGATCCGGATCTCATTGTCGGCAAGTACATCCCGAACCTGGTGCCGCGGCCGTTCACGCTGGATCGCGACTTCATCGAGGAGATCCGGGATCTGGTGCCTGCCGAGCCGCTCGATGAGATCCTCGCCGACTACGACACCTGGCGTAACGAGAAGCCGCGCGAGCTATGCCGCAAGATCGTCATCGAGTTGCTGGCGTGGCAGTTCGCCAGCCCGGTGCGGTGGATCGAGACGCAGGACCTGTTGTTCATCGAGGAAGCCGCGGGCGGTCTGGGGATCGAGCGCTTTGTCGAGATCGGTGTGAAGTCCGCGCCGACGGTCGCCGGTCTGGCCGCCAACACGCTCAAGCTTCCCGAGTATTCGCACAGCACAACCGAAGTGCTGAACTCCGAGCGCGATGCCGCGGTGCTGTTCGCCACCGACACCGACCCCGAGCCCGAACTCGAGGACACACCGGCCCCAACTCCCGCGGCCGAAGCCGCCGCGCCCGTCGAGATGGCCGCACCGGCCGCCCCCGCACCGGCAGCGCCCGCCGGCGGACCCCGCCCGGACGACCTGACGTTCGACGCCGCCGATGCCACCATGGCGCTGATCGCGCTGTCGGCCAAGATGCGCATCGACCAGATCGAGCCGCTGGACTCCATCGAGTCGATCACCGACGGTGCGTCGTCGCGTCGTAACCAGCTGTTGGTCGACCTCGGCTCCGAGCTCAACCTCGGCGCCATCGACGGGGCGGGCGAAGCCGACCTGGCCGCGTTGAAGGGGCAGGTCACCAAGTTGGCCAGGACTTACAAGCCGTTCGGGCCCGTGCTGTCCGACGCGGTCAACGACCAGCTACGCACGGTCTTCGGGCCGTCCGGTAAGCGTCCGGCCTACATCGGCGAGCGGGTCACCAAGACCTGGGAGCTGGGCCCGGGCTGGATCAAGCACGTCACCGTCGAGGTGGCGCTGGGAACCCGCGAGGGGACCAGCGTGCGCGGCGGCGAGTTGGGTGGTCTGCACGAGGGCGCGCTGGCCGACGCCGCGACCGTGGACAAGGTGATCGACAGCGCGGTCGCCTCGGTAGCGGCTCGCCGCGGTGTGGCCGTGTCTCTGCCGTCGGCCGCGGGAAGCAGTGGGGGCGTGGTGGATTCCGCCGCGCTGACCGAGTTCGCCGAACGGGTCACCGGCCGCGACGGCGTGCTCGCCTCGGCGGCGCGGATGATTTTGGGTCAGCTCGGCCTGGACACCCCGGTCCCGGTGCCGGAGGCCACCGACGCCGAGCTCATCGATCTGGTCACCGCCGAACTGGGTTCGGACTGGCCGCGTCTGGTGGCGCCGGTGTTCGACGGCCGCAAGGCGGTGCTCTTCGACGACCGCTGGGCCAGCGCCCGCGAGGACCTGGCTCGCCTGTGGTTGTACGACGAGGACGAGATCGACAGGGACTGGCAGCGACTCTCGGAACGCTTCGAGGGCGCAGGCCACGTGGTCGGAACACAGGCCACCTGGTGGCAGGGCAAGGCGCTGGCGGCGGGTCGCAACATCCACGCCTCGCTGTACGGTCGCGCTGCCGCGGGTGCCGAGAATCCGGGCACCGGCCGCTACCACCACGAGGTCGCCGTCGTCACCGGCGCGTCCAAGGGCTCGATCGCGGCGTCGGTGGTCGCGCAGTTGCTCGACGGCGGTGCCACCGTCATCGCGACGACGTCCAAGCTCGACGACGACCGGCTGGCGTTCTATCGGACGCTCTACCGCGACCACGCCCGCTGGAATGCGAAGCTGTGGGTGGTGCCCGCCAACATGGCGTCCTACACCGACATCGACGCGCTGGTTCAGTGGGTCGGCACCGAGCAGACCGAAAGCCTTGGGCCGCAGTCGATCCACATCAAGGACGCCCAGACCCCGACGTTGCTGTTTCCGTTCGCCGCTCCACGGGTGGCGGGCGACCTGTCCGATGCCGGGTCGCGCGCCGAGATGGAGATGAAGGTGCTGTTGTGGGCGGTGCAGCGGCTGATCGCCGGCCTGTCCCACATCGGCGCCGAGCGCGATATCGCCGCACGCCTGCACGTCGTGCTGCCCGGTTCGCCGAACCGCGGCATGTTCGGCGGTGACGGCGCCTACGGCGAGGCGAAGTCCTCGCTCGACGCTCTGGTCTCGCGGTGGAAGGCCGAATCGTCGTGGGCGCAGCGGGTTTCGCTTGCGCATGCGCTGATCGGCTGGACCAAGGGCACGGGTCTGATGGGCCACAACGACGCGATCGTCGGTGCGGTCGAAGAGGCCGGAGTGCGCACGTTCACCACCGACGAGATGGCGGACATGCTGCTCGGGCTGTGCGACATCGAGGCCAAGGTCGCCGCGGCGCGTGAGCCGCTACAGGCCGACTTCACCGGCGGGCTGGCCGATGTGGACATCGACATGGCCGAGCTGGCCGCCAAGGCCCGCGAAGAGATGGTGTCCGAAAGCCTCACCGAGGACACCGATCCCGAGGGCACCGTGCGCGCCCTGCCGTCGCCGCCACGCGGTTTCAAGTCCGCCCCGGCGCCCGAGTGGGCCGACCTCGACATCGATCCCGCCGACATGGTGGTGATCGTCGGCGGCGCCGAACTCGGGCCGTACGGCTCCTCGCGAACCCGTTTCGAGATGGAGGTCGAGAACGAGTTATCGGCCGCCGGCGTTCTCGAGCTGGCGTGGACGACCGGGCTGGTCAAGTGGGAGGACGATCCCACGCCGGGCTGGTACGACACCGAAACCGGTGACCTGGTCGACGAGGGCGAGCTGGTGGAGCGCTACCACGACGCCGTGGTCGAGCGGGTCGGCATCCGCGAGTGGGTCGACGACGGAGCGATCGACCCGGATCACTCCTCACCGCTTCTGGTTTCGGTCTTCCTCGACAAGGACTTCACGTTCGTCGTGTCGTCGGAGTCCGAAGCCCGCGGATTCCTGAGGTTTGATCCGGAGCACACCGTGATCGCCCCTGTGCCCGACAGCGGCGACTGGCAGGTGACCCGTAAGGCCGGCACCGAGGTTCGGGTTCCGCGGAAGGTCAAGCTGTCCCGCACGGTGGGCGCGCAGATTCCGACCGGATTCGACCCGATGGTCTACGGCGTCAGCCAGGAGATGATGAACTCCATTGACCGGCTGGCGATCTGGAACCTCGTCACCACTGTCGACGCGTTCCTGTCGGCTGGCTTCAGCCCGAGCGAGCTGATGCGCTGGGTGCATCCGAGCCTGGTGGCCAGCACTCAGGGCACCGGCATGGGCGGCATGACGTCGATGCAGACCATGTATCACGGCAACCTGCTGGGCCGGAACAAGCCGAATGACATCCTGCAGGAGGTGCTACCCAACGTCGTCGCCGGACACGTCGTCCAAAGCTACATCGGCAGTTACGGGGCGATGATCCATCCGGTGGGGGCGTGTGCGACAGCGGCCATCTCCGTCGAGGAGGGCGTCGACAAGATCAAACTGGGCAAGGCCGAGTTCGTGGTCGCGGGCGGGTACGACGATACGACTCTCGAGGCGGTCATCGGCTTCGGCGACATGGCCGCCACCGCGGACACCGAGATGATGCGCGCCAGGGGCATCAGCGACTCGAAGTTCTCCCGCGCCAACGACCGTCGTCGGCTGGGGTTCGTCGAGGGGCAGGGCGGCGGGACCATCCTGCTGGCGCGCGGTGACCTCGCGCTCAAGATGGGGCTGCCCGTGCTCGCGGTGGTGGGCTACGTGTCGTCCTTCGGCGACGGTGTGCACACCTCGATCCCGGCGCCCGGCCTCGGTGCGTTGGCCGCCGGCCGCGGCGGTCGCAAGTCGCAGCTGGCGAACTCGCTGGCCGAGCTCGGCGTCGGACCCGACGACATCGCGGTGGTGTCCAAGCACGACACGTCGACGTTGGCCAACGATCCCAACGAGACCGAGCTGCACGAGCGGCTCGCCGACGCGCTGGGCCGCTCCGACGGCGCACCGCTGTTCGTGGTGTCGCAGAAGAGCCTGACCGGTCACTCGAAGGGCGGCGCCGCAGCGTTCCAGATGATGGGGCTGTGCCAGATCCTGCGCGACGGCGTCATCCCGCCCAACCGCAGCCTGGACTGTGTCGACGACGAGCTCGCCGGCTCCGCGCACATGGTGTGGCTGCGGGAGACCCTGCACTTCGGCGGCTCGTTCCCGCTGAAGGCGGGGCTGATCACCAGCCTGGGCTTCGGCCACGTGTCCGGTCTGATCGCGCTGGTGCATCCGCAGGCGTTCCTGGCCGCGCTGACCCCCGAGCAGCGCGCGGACTACAAGCAGCGTGCGGATGCCCGGGTGCTGGCAGGCCAGCACCGGCTGGCATCGGCGATCGCCGGCGGCAAGTCGCTGTACGAGAAGCCGGCCGACCGCCGGTTCGGCCACGACGCCCCCGAGAAGCGGCAGGAAGCCGACATGCTTCTCGATCCGGCATCGCGGCTCGGCGACGACGACGTGTATGTCCCCGGCGGAAGCGGGCGATGAGCGCTTGCGCGACGAGCGAAGGGTATGAGATAACGTTCGGCCCATGGCGATAGTCGGGGTGGGGATCGACCTGGTCTCCATTCCCGAGTTCGCCGAACAGGTCGACCAGCCAGGGACGGTGTTCGCCGAGACGTTCACCCCCGGTGAGCGGCGCGACGCCGCCGACAAGAGTTCGTCGGCGGCCCGCCATCTGGCAGCGCGCTGGGCGGCCAAGGAGGCCGTCATCAAGGCGTGGTCGGGGTCGCGGTTCTCCAAGCGGCCGGTGCTGCCCGAAGGCATCCACCGCGACATCGAGGTCATCACCGACATGTGGGGCAGGCCGAAGGTTCGGCTGTCCGGCGCGATCGCTGAGCACCTGAAGGACGTGACGATTCACCTGTCGTTGACCCACGAGGCGGGTACCGCCGCCGCGGTCGCCATCCTCGAAGAGCGCTAGCGTCGAACTTCCGCGAGCGACCGTGTCGGCACGCGACACGCCGCGGAATTGCGGCACTTCGCGGTCGCTCGCGGTGAATGACTGACCCGCTAGTGTCGTCGCCATGAGCAATCTGGTCCAGCGGGTGCGGGAGGTGTTGCCGGCGGTTCGGCGCGATCTGGAAGATTTGGTGCGCATCGAATCGGTGTGGGCGGACCCGGCGCGGCGCGGCGAGGTGCAACACAGCGCCGACGCGGTGGCGAAGCTGTTGGTCGACGCCGGTTTCGGTGATGTGCAGATCGTCAGCGAGGGCGGTGCGCCCGCGGTCATCGCGCGCCATCCCGCACCGGCGGGAGCGCCGACGGTGTTGTTGTACGCCCACCACGACGTGCAACCCGAAGGCGATCCAGCGCAGTGGCTTTCGCCGCCGTTCGAACCGACCGAGCGGGACGGACGCCTCTACGGTCGAGGCACCGCCGACGACAAAGCGGGCATCGCAACACATTTGGCGGCCTTCCGCGCACACGGTGGCAATCCGCCTGTCGGCGTCACCGTGTTCGTCGAAGGGGAGGAGGAGTCGGGGTCCCCGTCACTGTCGCGACTGCTGGCCGCGCACCACGACACCCTGGCCTCCGACGTGATCGTCATCGCCGACTCCGACAACTGGAGCACCGACGTGCCCTCACTGACGGTGTCGCTGCGCGGCCTCGTCGACTGCGTCGTCGAGGTGGCCACCCTCGATCACGGCCTTCACTCCGGGCTGTGGGGTGGCGTCGTACCCGACGCGGTCAGCGTGCTGGTGCGGTTGTTGGCCAGCCTGCACGACGACGACGGCAACGTCGCGGTGGCCGGCCTGCACGAAGGTGTGGCCGCCGACGTCGACTTCCCGCCCGAGCGTGTCCGCGAAGAGACCGGCCTGCTGGCGGGCGTGTCCGAAATCGGTTCGGGCTCAGTACCGCAACGGTTGTGGGCCAAACCGGCGATCACCATCATCGGGATCGACACGACGCCGATCGACAAGTCGTCCAACACCTTGATCCCGCGAGCGCGCGCCAAGGTCAGCATGCGCATCGCGCCGGGTGCAGACGTGGAACAGCACATGGAGGCGTTGACCCGCCATCTCGAGCAGCACACCCCGTGGGGTGCCCAGGTGACCGTCACCCGGGGCGACCACGGGCAGCCGTACGCCATCGACGCCACCGGCCCGGTCTACGACGCTGCCCGAGCGGCCTTCCGGGAGGCGTGGGGCGCCGAGCCCGTCCACACCGGCGTCGGCGGTTCGATCCCGTTCATCGCCGAGTTCGCCGATGCATTCCCGTCGGCGAAGATCTTGGTGACCGGCGTGGAAGACCCTGCGACACAGGCGCACAGCGTCAACGAGAGCCTGCACCTCGGGGTGCTGGAACGCGCCGCGGTGTCCGAGGCCCTGCTGCTGGCGAACCTCGCGTCGCCGAGGTGAGCGGCAGCTATCGGATTTCGCGTCCCGACGTTCGCCAGCCGAGGTAACCGAACAGCACGCTGACAATGAGATAAATCGCTGCTCCTATCCACGGTGAAGCTGCGCTCCATGTTGTCCCGAAATAGTGGGGTTCGTTGAGCATTCCGGCCGCTATCGCAAAGCCCATACTCGCGTGCACCACCCCGGCACCGGCGAGAAATCCGCACAAGAACTTGAAGACCTCACGCTTCCTCACGGCTGCCTCCCCTGAGCCGGAGTGTGCTGAACCGAACCGAGATAGCCGAAGGCAGCACTGAAGGCGCCGTGGATCGCGGCTTCCACCAGCGTCTTCCCCACGCCCCACTCGCGTCCCCGCCAGATCGGCACGGAGACGATGCCTCTGGCCGTTTCGGCGGCGTAGACGGCGTGTCCGAACCCGGCGGCCGCCATGACCCCGCCCATGAATTCGAAGATGTCGCGGTTCATGTCAGGTCCCCTTCCGGTCAGCGACACATCATGATCAGGATTGACCACATGGCCGAGGTCGGGGTAGAGCACTAGGTCACCGCGAGCCGGGTCCGACAACTCTCACCACCGCCCACGCTCCGCTGTGAGACTGGTGTTATGGCCCGCAGTGACAACCAAGTGTCGGAGCCCGATCTCACGTTGCGCAGTCTGGGCGCCGCGAGCACGGTGACCGGCTCCAAGCACCTCGTTGAAAGCGACAGTGGGCGGATCCTCGTGGACTGCGGGCTGTTCCAAGGGGTGAAGAATCTACGTGAACTCAACTGGACGCGGTTCGCCGTAGACCCCTCCAGTATCGACGCGGTCGTCGTGACGCATGCCCATCTCGATCACACCGGATACCTGCCTCGGTTGGTTCGCGAGGGATTTCGCGGGCCGATCGTGTCCACTGAAGCGACCGCCGCCGTCGCCGACATCATCCTGAAGGACAGCGCCATGCTTCAGGAGCGCGAAGCGGTGTTCCTGAACAAGCACAAGGCCACCAAACACCATCCCGCCCTCCCGCTGTACGACAGCAAGGATGCCCAGCGCGCTCTCGACTTGTTCACCACCCGCCCGTTAGGGGTCGAGTTCGGCCTGCCCGGTGGCGGGCCGGCAGTGACCTTCCGCCGCGCCGGCCACATCCTGGGGGCTGCCACCGTGGACTTGGCGTGGCACGGCCGCCGGATCGTCTTCACCGGCGATCTGGGCCGCTACGACGATCCGGTCATGCTTGACCCGGACCCAGTGTCGGCCGCCGACTACCTGGTGATGGAGTCGACCTACGGGGACCGCGTGCATGAACGTGGCGATCCCACCGCAGCTCTCGCCGAGGTCGTCGACGCCACGGTGAATCGCGGAGGCACCCTGTTGATACCGGCCTTCGCGGTGGGGCGCGCTCAGACCCTGCTCTACCACCTGTGGCAGCTGCGCTCGGTGGGCAGACTGCCCGATGTCGCGGTCTACCTGGACAGTCCGATGGCGATCGACGCCAGCAATCTGCTCGGCACCTATCAACGCGACCACCGGCTGCCTCCGGAGGTCTACGAGGGCATGTGCGCCATGGCCACCTACACGCGAGAGGCCGAGCAGTCCATGAGGATCTCGGCCAACCGGGAGGCCAAGATCGTGATCTCGGCCAGCGGCATGGCCACCGGCGGTCGGATCCTGCACCATCTCAAGGCATTTGCTCCCGATCCCCGCAACACGATCATGGTGACCGGTTATCAGGTGCCGGGCACCCGCGGCCGATCGATCGCCGCCGGCGAACGGTTCGTAAAGATCTTCGGCGAGTGGATCCCGATCAAAGCGCAGGTGGCGAACCTACAGATGCTGTCCGCGCATGCCGATGCCGATGAGCTCATCCGGTGGGCCTCCGGGTTCACGACTCCGCCGCGGCAGGTGTTCGTCGTTCACGGCGAGCCGCAGGCAGCCGACAACCTGCGCCGGCGCCTGGACCGTGAGTTCGGTTGGCAGGCAACAGTTCCCAGAATGAATCAGCTGTTCGCGCTGTGAGGCGTTGAGCGACAAGCGCTCAAACGGACAGGTCGCGTCGTAGCTTGGCGACGTGCCCGGTGGCCCGCACGTTGTACTGGGCGACCTCGATCTTGCCCTTCTCGTCGACGACGAACGTCGACCGGATCACGCCCTGAACGGTTTTGCCGTACATCGTCTTTTCGCCGAAAGCGCCCCAGGCGGTGAGCACTTCGCGATCCGGGTCCGACAGCAACGGGAAGGTCAGCTTCTCCTTGTCGCGGAACTTGGCCAGCTTCTCCGGCTTGTCCGGCGAGATGCCGATGACGTCGAGGCCGGCGTCGTTGAGTTCATGCAGGTTGTCGCGGAAATCGCAGGCCTGTTTGGTGCAGCCGGGGGTCGAGGCCGCCGGATAGAAGTACACGATGACCTTGCGGCCCTTGAAGTCGGACAACTTGACGGTGTTGCCGTCGGCGTCCGGCAGGCTGAACGCAGGGGCTTTATCGCCGACCTCGAGTCGCGGAGTCTGTGGCATGCGCGGGCATCCCTTCTGTCGACCGGTGCGCTACAGCGAGCGCGGGCTGCTCTAGGGTAGATCGGCAGGCTCCATCTGGGAGCACCGACTTGGACGGCTTGGAGGCGCACGTGGCAGACCGCGATCCCGAGACCATCAAGCAGGACATCGACCAGGCTCGGGAGCAACTCGCGGCGACGGTGGACACCCTCGCCGAGCGTGCCAACCCCAGTCGGTTGCTCGACGACGCCAAGTCGGCGGCAATCCGATTTGTGACGAAACCCGCAGTGGCGGTGTCGCTTGCCGGCGTCGGAGTCGTTGCGCTCGTGCTCGTCGTGCGCCGGATCCGGCAGAACTGAGCGAATGCTCTCAGCGCCGTCGCGGCGTGCGGAACAGGTCGGAGAACGAGAAACCAGGAGGATTGGCGACCCGGCCGAGCCGGTTGCAGCTGTGCACAGCGACCGGAATCTGGGCAGTTACTTCGGCTGACGCGCCCGCGCCCGCTCCGTCTGCCGCAAATGAACCGCTAGGCTGCGCCATCAGCTAAGTCCCTTTTTCCTTCCGGCTTTTTGCTGTTTTGGTGCTTCTCGTAGATCAGCTAACGTGACTGTAGCAGACCGGCTTCTTTTATCGCAGCTTGAACCATAGAAGGTCTAGTGGACCAGCGTCTCCGCAACGGTGGTGAAGGTGAGATCTTTGTCTCCATAAGCTGCGTTATGTAGTCCACAGCACACATTCCGCACACGACAGCAAATTGATGTCCAGAATTTACGCAACCGTAATCCGGCAACGTCGCCGTGGACGTTTGCGCGCGTCACCGCGTGGGAAAAAAGAACGCGACCGTGACGCACTGTCACGGTCGCACTCAAACGAAGCTTGTGCGCCGTCAGGGTTTCGAACCCCGGACCCGCTGATTAAGAGTCAGCTGCTCTACCAACTGAGCTAACGGCGCGCGGGTGCGACAATAACAGGACTTGCTGTGCAGGACGAAATCTCCGGCCCGGACCTCGCTTCGACGTTGTCCGCGTCGCAACCCGGACCCGATTTTGCCCTTAGACTGTTGCCAAGAATCATCGATCCCGTAGTCCCTGGTTGTGAGGTGGAGTAGCAATGTGGCGAGTCCGTTCAGTGGCCCGTCCGCGTCGACGTGCATGGTTGGTGACCGTTGCGCTGATCCCCGCCATGGCGCTCGCGTTGTCCGCATGCGGCGGTAACTCAGCGCCGCCGCAACCCCAGGTGATCGACGACAAGGGAACTCCGTTCGGAGACCTGCTCGTCCCGAAGCTGACCGCGTCGGTGACCGACGGCGCCGTGGGCGTCAGTGTGGACTCACCGGTGACCGTCAGCGCGGAGGACGGCGTGCTCGAATCGGTCACCATGGTTAACGAGTCCGGCAAGTCGGTCGCGGGCGTCCTGAGCCCGGACGGACTGACCTGGTCGACCACCGAACCACTCGGCTACAACAAGCGCTACACGCTCACCGCCGAATCGCTTGGGCTCGGCGGCGCCACCACCCGGCGGATGGCCTTCGAGACCCATTCGCCCGAGAACCTGACCATGCCGTATGTGCTGCCCAACAACGGTGAGGTGGTCGGCGTCGGACAACCGGTCGCCGTCCGGTTCGACGAGAGCATCACCAACCGGGTGGCCGCGCAGAAAGCCATCAAGATCAAGACCGATCCTCCGGTCGAGGGCGCGTTCTACTGGCTGAACAACCAAGAGGTGCGGTGGCGGCCCGCGAGCTACTGGAAGCCCGGCACGAAGGTCGACGTCGCGGTGAACACCTACGGCGTCGACCTCGGAGACGGCCTCTTCGGTCAGGAGAACGTCAGCACGAGCTTCACGATCGGCGATGAAGTCATCACCAGCATCGACGACAGCACGAAGACGCTGACGGTCAAGCGCAACGGCGAGGTGATCAAGACCATGCCGGTGTCGATGGGCAAGAACAGCACGCCCACCAACAACGGCGTCTACATCGTCGGGGACCGGCGCTCGCACATGGTGATGGACTCCTCGACCTACGGCGTTCCGGTCAACTCCGCCAACGGGTATCGCACCGAGGTGGATTGGGCCACCCAGATCTCCTACAGCGGCATCTACGTCCACGCCGCGCCGTGGTCGGTGGGCAGCCAAGGCTACAGCAACGTCAGCCACGGGTGCATCAACGTCAGCACGAGCAATGGGCGGTGGTTCCACGACAACTCCAAGCGCGGAGACGTCGTCGAGATCGTCAACACCGTCGGGTCGACGCTGCCGGGCACCGACGGTCTCGGGGACTGGAACATCCCGTGGGATCAGTGGAAGGCCGGCAACGCCAACCTCTGATGTGAGCGGCTGAGGGGCCCATGGGCTTCAGCGCCGAAAGGCCCTTCAGCGCCACCCGAAAGTGAAACCTGGGCGGAGATACGCCCAAAGCCTCGCCATGAGCACATTAATAGCGCTTCGAAGCTACCGACGGTCCGAAAAAGGGTCAGGGAGCGAAGATTCGCTCCCTGACCCATATCGGGGTGGCTGACGGGACTCGAACCCGCGACAGCCAGGATCACAACCTGGTGCTCTACCAACTGAACTACAGCCACCATCGCCGCGAACCCTGGTGGGCACAGCGGCGACGTCGATACTAACCGCTCGAGCGCTCGGCGGCCGAATCGATGTCCGTGGCGCTCTCGTTCGGCGGCCCCAGTTCTTGGGCGATGGCCGCGATATCGCTGGTCGACGGACCGGGTGGGGCCACGAAGGCGGTGCGGCGGTAGTACTGCAGCTCGCGAATCGACTCGTGGATGTCGGCGAGGGCACGGTGCGCGAGGCCCTTCTCGGGCTGGCCGAAGTAGATGCGGGGATACCAGCGCCTGCACAGCTCCTTGATCGAGCTCACATCGATCATCCGGTAGTGCAGGTAGTCGTCGAGCTTGGGCATGTCGCGGGCTATGAAGCCGCGGTCGGTGGCGATCGAGTTGCCGGCCAGCGGCGCCGTCTTGGCCTGTTTGACGTGGGTGCGGATGTAGTCGAGGACCAGCTCCTCGGCTTCGGGCACCGTTAGGGTCGACGCCTTGACCTCGTCGATCAACCCTGAGCGGGTGTGCATCTCGGTGACCACCGGGATCATCGACGCCAACGCTTCGTCGTCGGTGTGGATGACGACGTCGATGCCGTCGCCGAGAATGTTGAGGTCAGCGTCTGTCACCAGCACCGCGATTTCGATGAGCCGGTCGGTCTTGAGATCCAGGCCCGTCATCTCGCAGTCGATCCACACCAGTTCGTCACGCACGACGCTCACATTAAGCCTTGCCGCTGCATGCGGCCCGTTGCACCCCGTCCGTAGGGTGCGTCGCGGGCGTTAGGGTGCCAGCCATGGCCAGTGAGTCCACGCCCACCCCCGCACAGCAGATCGCCGCAGGTTACGCCGCCGAAGGGGCCGCTATGGAGCTCGGCGCGGTCGTCGTCGACGGGATGTGTCACCCGGCCGCGCAGGTGCGAATTCCGCTGGCCACCGTCAACCGCCACGGGCTGGTCGCCGGCGCCACGGGGACCGGCAAGACGAAATCTCTTCAGCTGCTGGCCGAACAGCTCTCGGCCGCGGGCGTGCCATGCGTGATGGCCGACGTCAAGGGAGACCTCTCGGGGCTGTCGCGGCCCGCCGAGGCCAACGACAACATCACCGCGCGGGCCGCCGACACCGGCGACGACTGGGCGCCGACGGCCTATCCGGTCGAGTTCCTGTCGCTGGGCACCGCGGGTATCGGGGTGCCGGTGCGGGCGACGATCTCCAGCTTCGGGCCCATTCTGCTGTCGAAGGTGCTCGGGCTGAACGCTACGCAGGAGTCGACGCTTGGCCTTATTTTCCACTGGGCAGACCAGCAGGGGTTGTCGCTGCTCGACCTCAAGGACCTGCGCGCGGTGATCCAGTACCTCACCAGCGACGAGGGCAAGCCCGAACTCAAGGCGCTCGGCGCGGTGTCCACCACGACCGCTGGTGTGATCCTGCGGGCGCTGATTAATCTCGAGGCAGACGGCGGCGACACGTTCTTCGGCGAGCCCGAACTCGAGCCCGAGGACCTGCTGCGGGTCGACGAGCAGGGCCGCGGCATCATCACGCTGCTCGAGCTCGGCAGCCAGGCCGCCCGTCCGGTGATGTTCTCGACATTCCTGATGTGGGTGCTAGCCGACCTGTTCGCGACGCTTCCGGAGGTCGGCGACCTCGACAAACCGAAGCTGGTGTTCTTCTTCGACGAAGCTCACCTGCTTTTCGCCGACGCGTCCAAGGCGTTCCTCGAACAGGTCGAGGAGACGGTGAAGCTGATTCGGTCCAAGGGAGTCGGCGTGTTCTTCTGCACGCAACTGCCGACCGATATCCCCAACGATGTGCTGTCCCAACTCGGTGCGCGAATCCAGCACGCGTTGCGCGCGTTCACGCCCGACGATGACAAGGCGCTGTCCAAGACCGTGCGAACGTACCCGAAAACCGATGTGTACGACATGAAGTCGGCCTTGACATCGCTCGGTATCGGCGAGGCGATCGTCACCGTGTTGTCAGAGAAGGGCGCGCCGACACCAGTGGCATGGACCCGGATGCGAGCCCCGCGGTCGCTGATGGACACCATCGGTCCAGAAGCAATCACCGCCGCCGCGAAAGCCAGTGTGCTGCAAGCTGAATACGGTCGGACCATCGACCGCGAGTCGGCCTACGAACGGCTCAACGCGAAACTGGCCCCGCCACCCGAGCCCGTTCCGCAGTACGACACGCTGCCACCTCCGCTGCCTCCAGTCGCCGGCGACATGAGCTCACGTGACACCGCCGAGCCGTCGATGGTTGACAAGGTGGTCAACAGCCCGGCGTTCAAGAGCGCGATGCGTTCGGCGGGCACGGTGATCGGCCGCGAGATCACCCGCAGCATCTTCGGCACCGGGCGCAGGCGCAGCCGTCGTCGTCGCTAGTGGCGCCGAAACTGCATTCCCGCAGCGAAAGTGCGAGAAGGGCACTGCCGGAATGCAATTTCGCGGCGCCAGGAGAAACGCTCAGCTACCGCCGAGCTTCTTGTAGACGGCGCCGACGATCGGTGTCACGATCGCGCGCGGCGTGTACCCCGCCGCAACCGACATCGCCTTCGAGGTCACACCGGGGACGACGCGCATCTTGTTGCGCTCCAATGCATCCAACGACTGCTTGGCGGTGTACTGCGTGGAGATCCACAGGAAGTCCGGAATCACCTTCTCCACCAACGACTGCTCGTCGGGGTCCGGCAGCGCCTCGCGCACGGGTCCCGGTGCTAGCAACGTCACGTGCACGCCGTCCTTCTTGAGCTCGCCGCGCAGCGACTCGCTGAACGTGTTGACGAACGCCTTGCTGGCGGCGTAGGTCGCGTTGTTGGGAATCGGTGAATTGCCCGCCGCCGAGCCGGAAATGAGGATCCCGCCGGCCTTGCGCTGCACCATTCCTGGCAGGACGGCGAGCACGAGGTCGTGCACACCCAACACGTTGAGTTGGACCTGCGCCTTCTCGTCCGCCGGATCCAGCGACGACACCGGACCGAACGTCGCGGTGCCCGCGTTCGCGCACAGGATCGAGATGTTGCGAGTCGCCAACTCGTCGCACAGCTTCGTGCGCTCCGTGGGGTCGGCCAGATCGACGGGTCGCACCTCCACCGTCACGCCGTACTGCTGCACCAGGCGGTCGGCAAGCGCCCGCAGCACCTCCTCGCGGCGCGCGGTGATGATCAGGTGATGTCCGCGGGCCGCGAGTTCGGTGGCCAGCGATTCGCCGATGTTCTGGGACGCGCCGGTGACCACGGCGCGGGCGTCGGCGCTGGGTGCGGGTACTGGCATGCGCCGGACTATATCGTGGGCGGACCATGAGCCACCCACCCGATTCCGGCGCCCCAGCGGCTCGCCGTCAGATCATCTCGTGGGCGCTGTGGGATTTCGGTGCGACCGGATTGAACGCGGTGGTCGTGACCTTCGTGTTCTCGATCTACCTGACCAATACCGTCGGCGACGACCTGCCCGGCGGCATCAGCGCCACCAGCTGGCTGGGCTGGTCGCTGGGCGCGGCCGGCGTGGTCGTCGCGCTGCTGGCTCCGGTGACGGGCGTGTGGGTCGACGCGCCGTGGCGGCGGCGCCGCGTGCTGGCCGTTCTCAGCGCGCTGGCGGTCGTCCTGATCGCCTCGATGAGCGCAGTTCGCGACGACTACCGCTACCTGGCGCTGGGTCTGGTGCTCCTGGGTTGCGCGTCGGCGTGCAACGAGCTCGCCACCGTGCCCTACAACGCGATGCTGCGCCAACTGTCGACTCCGCAGACCTCCGGCCAGATCTCCGGATTCGGGCTCGGCCTGGGCTATTTCGGCAGTGTCACCCTGCTGTTGGTCGTGTACTTCGGGTTCATCACCGGCGACGGCGGTTTGTTCGGTCTGCCGGTCGAGGACGGCGGAAACGTCAGGGCCGCCATGGTTTTCACGGCCATCTGGTTCGGGCTGTTCGCTCTGCCGGTGCTGATCGCCGGACCCAGCGCCGAACCCGACCCGCTGGATCAACGGCAGGCCGTCGGGTTCATCGGTGGGTACCGCAAGTTGTGGGCCGACATTCGCAGCGAATGGCGGCGTGACCACAACGTGGTGTACTACCTGCTGGCCAGCGCGGTGTTCCGCGACGGGCTGACCGGGATCTTCGCGTTCGGGGCGGTACTGGGCGTGCGGGTCTACGGCGTGTCCGAGGCCGATGTGCTGCTGTTCGGGGTGTGCGCCAGCACGGTCGCCGCCCTCGGCGCGGTCGGCGGCGGATTTCTCGACGACCGGTTCGGCGCCAAACCCGTCATCGTCGTCGCGCTGAGCGGGATGATCGCGGTCGGCCTCATCTTGATGTCGCTCAACGGGGTACTGGCGTTCTGGATCTGCGGGCTGCTGCTCTGTTTGTTCATCGGGCCGACGCTGTCCGCGGCGCGGACGCTGATGCTGCGCATGTCCGCCGAGGGCAAGGAGGGCGTCGCGTTCGGGCTCTACACCACCACGGGCCGCGCTGTTTCCTACCTTGCGCCCATGCTGTTCTCGGTCTTCATCGCCGTCTTCGGCACCGACCGAGCGGGGATGGGCGGGCTGGTCGTGGTCCTCGCCGCCGGCCTGATCGCGATGCTCGCCGTGCGGGTTCCGCGGCGTGCGCCCGCCTAACCGCTGGCCGTGCAGATGGTCAGGCCGGCCCCCGTGCGCTTCTGCACCACCGAACCGTCGACGGAGATCGAACAGTTCACCTCGCGGCCGACGTTGATGATGCTGATGCTCGCCGTCGCCGCCGCGGACTCGGACAATTCCACTTCCTTGCTCCAGGGCAGCATGACGTTGAACTCGGTCTGCAGCAGACCGCCGGTGTCGACGTAGGTGATGTTGATCGCGCGCCCGGAACCGCTGACGACGTAGACGACGGTCTGGGTGACGCCAGGAGTCGTCGTACCAGGGGCACCGGGTGCGCCTGGCGTACTGGGCACCGTGGGGACCGCGGGCACGGTGGGCCGCGTCGTGCGCGGAACGGTCGGGCGCGGCGCCGGTGTCGGATTCGGCGTGTTGAAGTCGGGCTCTTGCATCGGGGGCGGCGCGACGACCGTCTGCTGTTGCGAACTGTTGACGACGACCAACGCGATCACCAGGCCGAGCACGGTCAGCACCGCGAGACCCGCGGCGACCCACAACCAGCGGGGTGACTTCGGGTCCTCGGGCGGCGGGGGCGGATCGCCCGACGGGTAGGGCGCCCCGTACGGGCCCGAACCGTAGGTTTCGTACCCGTATGCGCCGTACGTCGGCAGATGCTGAGTCGGAGCGGGTTCGGGCGGCGCCTGATAGGTGGGGCCGTACGCCTGGCTGGCGTATGCCGGATCGCTGTATCCGGAATAGCCGTAGCCCTGCGGTTGCTCCCCGCGGCCGTAACCCGACTGCTCGTCGCGGCCGGGCTGTGGTGTACCGGTCATACCCACCTCATGCGTGCGAGGGTACCTGTGCGACCGCCCAACAGGCGCAGGTCGTCACTGGACTTGCCTGGGTAGGCACAATTGGTCCGGTGGGAGAGCAGGTTCGCAGAGTCTACGGCGCATCCATGTCGCCGGACGCCACCGCGTTCGCACATCTGGTCGACGACGGTGGCTTTCCGCGCGCAGTGCAGCGTTTCCTGCGCGGCTGGCGGGCGAGCTCGTCGCGAGACGTCGAGCTGCCGGTCGAAGGGCCGGTGACGCACGTACTGCATTCGGCCGACGGCCACTGGCTCGCATGTGAGGTCGCACCCGAGGGCAGCACCCGAACCCAGATCTGGGTCGTGACAACCGATCCCGACGACCGCGACGCCCGCCGCATCGACTCGTGGCCGCCGGGAGCGCCCGAGGGCACCGCCGAACTGATCGCCTGGGACGGCACCCTGGTGGCGGCGATCCTCACCGGCGAGGACGGTGTCGGTAGCTCTTGCCTGATCGACCCGGCCACCGGCCGCACCACCGTACTGGACCGCCGCTCGAGCGGCCGTCTGGTCGACGCCTGGGCAGGCGCCGCGCTCGTGCGCGTCGGACCGCGCGGTTACCGGGATCTGATCATGCTGCGCGGACGCACCGAAACCGCGCTGCTGCCATACGATCCAGGCTCGACCACCGACACCGGCATCATCCTCGACGACCACTACGCGCGCCGACTGCGCGCAGGTCTGGAGGGCGAGCTCACCAAGCTCTACCAGCCGGCGAGCACCTATGACGCCGACAGCACCGAAGGTTATGTCCGGGCCCTGATCCGCAGCGAGAACGGCACCGAACATGCGCGACTCCTCGAGGTGACGGTCACCGCCGACGGCGTGGCCTACCAGGTCATCGCCGAACGTCCGGGCTATGAGCTCGACGAGTTCACCGTGAGCGACGATCTGTCGACCGTGGCCGTTCTCTGGAACATCCACGGCGCCAGCGAGTTACAGATCATGGAACGCACCGACCACACGCTGCAGCCGCCGATCCCGCTGCCGGGGATGGTGGCCACCCAATTGAGCATCAGCGCCGGTGGCTCCATGCTGGCCATGACCGTCGAAGGCCCGTCCACCCCGCCGACCGTCGAACTGGTCGACCCGCGTACCCGGGAGTGGGAGATCGTCGACCGCGAGCCCAGCTCCGGACCGGTGTCGCCGGACCCGACGCTGGAACGGGTCACGGCACGCGACGGCATGGAATTCACCGGGTGGCTCTTTCGGCCGCGCGACGGAGTCCCGGTGATCGGCGCGATGCTGTTCCTGCACGGCGGGCCGGAGGGGCAGGGGAGGCCCGGCTACAACGAGTTCTTCCCGGCGTTGCTCGAAGAGGGCATCAGCGTGTTTTTGCCCAACGTCCGCGGCTCGGGCGGGTTCGGCAGGACCTTCATGCACGCCGACGACAAGGAGCGACGGTTCGCCGCGATCGACGACGTCGCCGACGCGGTCGACTACCTGGTCGCGCGTGAGGTCGCGCCGGCCGACCGGATCGCATGTTGCGGGTGGTCCTATGGTGGCTACCTGACCCAGGCTGCGCTCACCTTCCACCCCGACCGGTTCGCCGCCGGAATCAGCATCTGCGGAATGAGCGATCTGAACACCTGGTACCGCAACACCGAACCATGGATCGCCGCCGCGGCATATCCGAAGTACGGCCACCCGATCGGCGATCGCGAACTGCTCGAGCAGCTATCGCCGTTACAACGTGTCGATGCCATGACCGCGCCGTTGCTGTTGGTGCACGGCGCCAACGACACCAATGTGCCCCCCACCGAATCTCAGCAAATGTTCGAAGCGCTGCAGGCACTTAACCGAAAAGTGGAACTGCTGATGTTCGACGACGACGGACACGAGATCGACCGGCGCGAGAATCGCGCCGTACTGGTCAAAGCCATGCGCGAGTGGCTGATTGCCGCATTCAGCCCGAATCCGATTCCGTAACCGAATCGTTCTCCGTAGCCACGTTTACCGAAATTGTCTGCCGGGTAAACGCTGCGCACGCGCCGATGCGGCGCGACAAAGGAGGCGCAGCATGCGAGGTGGCGGAATTCTCGGCGTTTTGGTGCTCGTCTGGTTGCTGATCGGTGCCTTCGCCGCCTACCAGCGCGGCTATTTCGAAACCAGTGAAACCAATTGCGCGACAGCGGGAAGCATCGCTTTGACGGTGGTGGCCGGTCCGCTGAACTACGCGGGCGTCAACCCCACGGTTGAAGCCTGCAACCTGCCAGAACCCAGCCAGTGACAACTGGCACTTGCCAATTCGAAAGGAATGCTAATGATCATCCTCGGAGCGATTCTCCTCATCCTCGGACTGATCTTCGGAATCAACATCCTCTGGACCATCGGCATCATCCTCATGGTCATCGGAGCGGTGTTCTGGATTCTGGGGTCCATGGGCCGTCCCGTCGGAGGCAGACGCGCCTGGTACTAACGGGCCCGGTTCTAACGGGCTAGGCGCTTAGGCGTCCCGCGCGGCCGAGGTCAGCGCCGCGACCGTCATCGCTTTCAAGACGGATCGCGGTCTGGCCTCGGCCGTTTTCGTGGCGCCCGGCTTGAGGGCGTGCGGCGTGGAGTTCAATAGACCGAATGCCGCGTGGGCCATCAACCGGGCATCGGCCTCCGCCAGCGACTCGTCCAACCGCCGAAGCACATCGACCCAGGTCTCGACGTACTGCCGTTGCGCGCGACGCACCTGACGTTTGGCTGTGGCGGGCAGATTCGCGAGATCGCGATCCTGGATGCGGATCAGGTCGGACTCGCCGAGGGCGAAGTCCAGGTGGAAGTCGATCAGGCCCTCCAGCGCCGACGCCGGATCGTCGGCGCGCGCGACGACCTCAGTCGCGCCGGCCAGCAGGCGGGTGCTGATCCCGACCAGCAACTCGACCAGCAACGCCTCCTTGTTCGGGAAGTGCCGGTAGATCGCCGGGCCGCTCACCCCCGCCGCGGCGCCGATGTCCTCCAGACGCACCGCCAGGTAGCCGCGTTCCGCAACCAGGCGTTCGGCCGCGGCGATCAACTGGGATCGCCGATCCGACTTCGCCTTGCTGCGCCTGGTGGTCGCGGGCACGTCGGGGATCGGAGTTGAAGACACCGCGCCTCCCGCCCGCCTGTGGACATCTGGAGTTAATCGTGACTAACATACCACCAGTTATTCGTCATTAACTCAACGAACGGGTTTTCCGATGGCATCGCGGCCTTCACATCGCGAGGAGCACCTCGCGCTGGTCGACGAATTGCGTTCCAAGCTCGCCGCGGCGGCCCTCGGCGGGTCCGAGCGCGCCCGCGAGCGTCACGTCAGCCGCGGCAAGCTGTTGCCGCGCGACCGCGTCGACGGCCTGCTGGACCCGGGCAGCCCGTTCCTCGAACTGTCGCCACTTGCCGCCGACGGCATGTACGACGACGAGTGTCCGGGTGCCGGCATGATCACCGGGATCGGTCGCGTGTCGGGACGCGAATGTGTGATCGTCGCCAACGACGCGACCGTCAAGGGTGGCACCTACTACCCGATCACGGTCAAGAAGCACCTGCGGGCCCAGGAAGTCGCGGGCCAGAACCGGCTGCCGTGCATCTATCTCGTCGACTCCGGCGGCGCGTTCCTGCCCCGACAGGACGAGGTGTTCCCCGATCGCGATCATTTCGGCCGCATCTTCTACAACCAAGCCAACCTGAGCGCTCAGGGGATTGCGCAGATCGCCGCGGTGCTCGGATCCTGCACCGCCGGTGGCGCATACGTGCCCGCGATGAGCGACGAGGCCGTGATCGTGCGCAACCAAGGCACGATCTTCCTCGGCGGCCCACCGTTGGTGAAGGCGGCGACGGGCGAGGTGGTCACCGCCGAGGAACTGGGCGGGGGCGACCTGCATTCGAAGACCTCCGGGGTGACAGACCATTTGGCGCACGACGACCGCGACGCCCTGCGCATCGTGCGGCGCATCGTCGCCACCCTCGGACCCCGTGAGCCGCTGCCCTGGGATGTTCGGCCGACCGTGGACCCGGTGGCTGATCAACATGAACTCTATGACGTGGTGCCGGTGGACTCGCGCGTTCCCTACGACGTACACGAGGTCGTCACCCGCATCGTCGATGGCGGCGAATTCGCCGAGTTCAAGGCCGAATACGGCAGCACCCTGGTCACCGGATTCGCCCGGATCCACGGACATCCGGTCGGCATCATCGCGAACAACGGCGTGCTGTTCGGCGAATCAGCGCTCAAGGGAGCCCATTTCATCGAGCTCTGCGACAAGCGCAACACCCCTCTGGTGTTCCTGCAGAACATCTCCGGGTTCATGGTCGGCCGTGACTACGAGGCGGGCGGTATCGCCAAACACGGCGCGAAGATGGTCACCGCGGTGGCCTGCGCGCGGGTGCCGAAACTGACCGTGGTCATCGGCGGCTCTTATGGGGCGGGTAACTACTCGATGTGCGGGCGCGCGTATTCGCCGCGGTTCCTGTGGATGTGGCCCAACGCCCGCATCTCGGTGATGGGCGGCGAGCAGGCCGCATCGGTGTTGGCGACCGTGCGCGGCGAGATGACCGCCGAGGAGGAGGACAACTTCAAGGCGCCGATCCGCGCGCAGTACGAGCACCAGGGCAATCCGTACTATTCGACGGCCCGGTTGTGGGATGACGGGGTGATCGACCCCGCCGACACCAGAACCGTTCTCGGACTGGCACTCTCGGCGGTCGGTCAGGCGCCGCTCGAGTCCATCTCCTACGGCGTGTTCCGGATGTGAGGACATGAACTTCGATACCGTCCTTGTCGCCAACCGAGGCGAGATCGCCGTCCGCGTCATCCGCACGCTGCGCGCCATGGGCATCCGATCGGTTGCGGTGTTCAGCGACGCCGATGCGGGCGCCCGCCATGTCGCGGAAGCCGACGTCGCGGTCCGCGTCGGACCGCCGCCGGCCAGACAGAGCTACCTCGACATCGACGCCGTGGTCTCCGCGGCCCGGCGCACCGGCGCTCAGGCCGTGCATCCCGGTTACGGATTCCTCTCGGAGAACGCGCAATTCGCCGCTGCCCTGCAGGATGCCGGGATCGTATTCATCGGCCCGCCTGTCGGCGCCATCCAAACCATGGGCGACAAGATCGCGGCCAAGGCGGCGGTGTCGGCGTTCGGAGTTCCGGTGGTGCCCGGAGTTTCGCGTCCCGGCCTGTCCGACGACGATCTCGTCGCCGGCGCCGGCGAGGTCGGTTTCCCCGTGCTGGTGAAACCCTCGGCGGGCGGCGGCGGCAAAGGTATGCGCGTCGTGCACGAGCCGGCCGAGTTGCCTGCCGCGCTGGCCAGCGCGCGCCGGGAGGCGGCCGCCGCGTTCGGTGACGACACGCTGTTCCTGGAAAGGTTCGTGTTGAACCCGCGCCACATCGAGGTGCAGGTGCTCGCCGACGGCTACGGCAACGTCGTACATCTGGGCGAACGCGAATGCTCCCTGCAGCGTCGTCATCAGAAGGTCGTCGAGGAGGCGCCGTCACCGCTACTGGACGAGGCGACGCGGGCGAGAATCGGTGCGGCGGCGTGCGACACCGCGCGCAGCGTCGACTACACCGGTGCGGGCACCGTCGAGTTCATCGTCTCCGCCGACCGGCCCGACGAGTTCTTCTTCATGGAGATGAACACCCGCCTTCAGGTCGAGCATCCGGTCACCGAGATGGTCACCGGGATCGACCTCGTCGAACAGCAGGTGAGGATCGCCGCGGGGGAGAAGCTGGCGATCGCGCAGGACGACATCTCGATGACCGGGCACGCGATCGAGGCGCGGGTCTACGCCGAAGATCCCGGACACGGGTTCCTGCCCACCGGCGGCACCGTGCTGGGCCTCGCCGAGCCAGAAGGCCCCGGCATCCGGGTCGACTCGGGGTTGGCTGAAGGTTCGGTGATCGGCAGCGACTACGACCCGATGCTGTCGAAGGTCATCGCGCATGCCGGCGACCGGCCGGCGGCCCTGCGGGCGCTGGATCGGGCGCTGGCGCACACCGCGGTTCTGGGGGTCACCACCAACGTCGAGTTCCTGCGGTTCCTGCTCGCCGATCCCGACGTCGCGGCCGGCCGCCTCGACACCGGCCTGCTGGATCGTCGCAGCCCGGACTTTCACCCGGCGACCGCCGAGGACGTCGACCTGGTCGCCGCCGCGGCGTATCGGTGGCTGCGGTCATGGCCGCAACCCGTCGATGACCTGTGGGCGGTTCCCTCGGGCTGGCGGATGGGCCGCCACGCGCCGACGACGTATCGGCTGCAGTCCGGCGAGCGAGTCGACCACGTCCACCTCACCGGCACACCGCCGACGGGCAGTGCGGCGATCGAGGATGGCCAATCGCGGTCGCTGGCGGTGTCGCTGACAGGCGACCGGCTGGCGGTCACCTTCGACGGGATCGTCACGGACTACATGGTGGTCGCCGACGACCACCGGACCTGGCTGGCGGGTGGGGGCCGCACGCTTGCTGTCGACGAGGTCCGCGAAGCGCCCGTGCGACCCGACGACGCGCACAGCGGCGACGCCGAGCTGACCAGCCCGATGCCGGGTTCCGTGGTGGCCGTGGGGGTGGCCGACGGCGATCGGGTGACGACGGGCACCGTCGTGGTGACCGTCGAGGCCATGAAGATGGAACACGCGCTGAGCGCGCCGGTCGACGGCGTGGTGGAACTCCTTGTCGCCGAAGGCGATCAGGTCAAGGTGGGGCAGCCGCTGGCGAAGGTCATCGCGGACCCGACCGTCGAGAAGGAAGAAGCATGACTGATTTTCTAGCCACCGGGACACTTCCCGATCACTACGAACAGCTGGCCAAGACGGTCCGCGACTTCGCCCAGAGCGTGGTGGCGCCCGTCTCCGCCAAACACGACGAGGAACACTCGTTCCCGTACGAGGTCGTCGCCGGCATGGCCGACATGGGACTGTTCGGCCTGCCGTTCCCCGAGGCTTACGGCGGCATGGGCGGCGACTACTTCGCGCTGTGCCTGGCGTTGGAGGAACTCGGCAAGGTCGACCAGAGTGTGGCGATCACGCTCGAGGCGGGGGTATCGCTGGGTGCGATGCCGGTGTACCGGTTCGGCAGCGAGAAGCAGAGGCAGGAGTGGCTGCCGCTGTTGGCGAGCGGTAAGGCGCTCGGTGCGTTCGGCCTCACCGAGGCCGGCGGCGGCAGCGATGCGGGCGCCACCAAGACCACCGCCCGTCTCGACGACGGCCACTGGGTCATCAACGGTTCCAAGCAGTTCATCACCAACTCGGGCACCGACATCACGAAGCTGGTCACAGTCACCGCTGTCACGGGCGAGAAACCCGATGGGAAGAAGGAGATCTCGTCGATTCTGGTGCCGGTGCCCATCGACGGCTTCACCGCCGAACCGGCGTACAACAAGGTGGGTTGGAACGCCAGCGACACCCACCCGCTTAGCTTCGACGACGTGCGTGTGCCGGAGGAGAACCTGCTCGGCGAGCGCGGCCGGGGATATGCGAACTTCCTTCGCATCCTCGACGAGGGCCGGATCGCCATCGCGGCGCTGTCGGTGGGCGCCGCTCAGGGGTGTGTCGACGAATCGGTCAAATACGCCAAGGAACGCGAGGCCTTCGGCGCCGCGATCGGCAGCTACCAGGCGATCGCCTTCAAGATCGCCCGCATGGAGGCCCGCGCGCACGTCGCCCGCACGGCGTACTACGACGCCGCCGCTCTGATGCTGGCCGGGAAGCCGTTCAAGAAGGCGGCATCGATCGCGAAGATGGTGGCCAGCGAGGCCGCGATGGACAACGCCCGCGACGCCACCCAGATCTTCGGCGGCTACGGCTTCATGAACGAATACTCCGTGGCGCGGCACTACCGCGACAGCAAGATCCTCGAAATCGGTGAGGGGACAACCGAAGTGCAGCTGATGTTGATCGGGCGGGAGCTGGGTCTGTGAGCGGCGGGACGCCCAGTGACAAGAAGATAGTCGTCCAGCGCGGGCTGTGGTACGAGGAGTTCGAGACCGGCGTGCTATACCAGCACCGGCCCGGACGCACCATCACCGAGGCGGACAACGTCTTGTTCACCACGTTGACGATGAACACCCAGGCACTGCATCTGGACGCCGCGTTCTCGGATGCCTTGCCGCCGTTCAACCGGCGGCTCGTCAACTCGATGTTCACGCTGTCCACGTTGGTGGGTCTGTCGGTCACCCAGCTGACGCAGGGCACCATCGTCGGCAACCTCGGCTTCGGCGAAATCGCTTTCCCGAAACCGCTTTTCCACGGTGACACGCTCTACGCCGAGTCCGAGGTGCTCGAGAAGCGCGAGTCCAAGAGCAGGCCGGGTGAGGGCATCGTGACGTTCTCGCACGTCGGCCGCAACCAGCACGGCGACATCGTGGCCACCGCGTCGCGCAAGACCATGGTGCGCAAGCGACCGGAGGGTGACGCGTAGTGGCGCTCGCGACGGGACCCGCCTGGCTGTTCTGTCCGGCCGACCGCCCGGAGCGGTTCGAGAAGGCCGCAGCTGCAGCCGATGTCGTGATCCTCGACCTCGAGGACGGTGTCGCCGCCAAGGATCGCGAAGCCGCCCGCGCGGCACTGGTCGAGACGCGCCTGGACCCGGACCGGACCGTGGTGCGCGTCAACCCCGCCGCCACGGCCGATCATCCGCTGGATCTCGAGGCGCTCGCGAAGACCGACTACACCACCGTCATGTTGGCCAAGACCGAGGACCCGCAGCAGGTGCGCGATCTGGCGCCGCTGAGCGTCGTGGTGCTGATCGAGACGCCGCTCGGGGCGCTGGCCGTGACGGATCTGGCGCGCATGGACAACACGGTCGCGCTGATGTGGGGGGCCGAGGACCTGTTCGCGGTCACCGGCGGCACCGCAAACCGGTATCCCGACGGAAGCTACCGCGAGGTGGCGCGCCACGTGCGATCGCAGACGCTGCTGTCGGCCAAGGCCTACGGTCGGCTCGCGCTGGATTCGGTGTACCTCGACATCCGAGACCTCGATGGTCTGCGCGGTGAGGTCGACGATGCGGTCGCGGTGGGCTTCGACGTGAAGGTCGCGATCCATCCGTCCCAGGTCGCGGTGATCCGCGAGGGCTACACACCGACGGCCGAGCAGGTGCAGTGGGCGCGACACGTGCTGGCGGCTGCCCGCGATGCCCGGGGCGTCTTCCAGTTCGAGGGCATAATGGTGGATGCCCCAGTACTGCGGCGAGCAGAGCGCATCGTCGCGCTAGCGCCCCACCCCGGCGACTAGCCGACAGCCTCTACACCAGAGGTTCTGCTCTACCCGCCTCCGTGCTGAGCACCTCAGTCGCCTGACGGCGCGATCCGCCGCCAGTGACCCTAGGAGGCGGTATGGCAGGGACCGTTTCGGCACCCCTCGAGTCGCTCGACGTCGAGCTGGAGCCGGTTCAACTGGTCGCCCCCGACGGGACGCCGACCCCCGAATCTCGATACCGCCGAGACCTTCCACCAGAGACGCTCGCCTGGCTCTACGAGACCATGGTCGTCACCCGCGACCTCGACGGCGAATTCGTCAACCTGCAGCGCCAAGGTGAACTGGCGCTGTTCGCGTCCTGTCGCGGCCAGGAGGCCGCGCAGATCGGCGCGGCGGCGTGCCTGCGCAAGACCGACTGGCTGTTCCCGCAGTACCGCGAGATCGGCGCGTTCCTGGTGCGCGGCATCGCGCCGGCGCAGATCGCCGCCGTGTGGCGGGGTAAGTGGCACGGCGGGCTGGGCTTCACCGACAAATGTGTCGCCCCGATCGCGATCCCGATCGGCACCCACGGTCTGCACGCGGTCGGCGCGGCGATGGCGGCCCAACGCCTGGGCGAGGACTCGGTGACACTCGCGTTCATCGGCGACGGGGCCACCAGCACGGGCGACGTACACGAAGCGCTGAACTTCGCCGCCGTGTACCGGGCGCCGTGCGTGTTCTTCGTGCAGAACAATCAGTGGGCGATCTCGGTGCCGGTTTCTGAACAGATGGCGGGGCCGTCCATCGCCCACCGCGCCGTCGGCTACGGAATGCCGGGTATCCGCGTCGACGGCAACGACGTGCTCGCGTGCTTCGCCGTCACTGCCGAGGCCGCGCAGCGGGCCCGCGAAGGTGGCGGTCCGACGCTGATCGAAGCCGTCACCTATCGGATGGGCCCGCACACCACCTCCGACGATCCGAACCGGTACCGCAGCCCCGAAGAGGTGCAGCAGTGGGCCGCCCGCGACCCGATCGCGCGCTACCGAACGTATCTGCAGTCGACCGGGGTGTGGACCGAACGGCTCGAGGAGCGGGTCAGGGCCAGATCGAAACGGCTGCGCGCCGACCTGCGGGACGCGGTCGTCGGGGCCGAGGACTTTGACGTCACCGAGGTGTTCGACGCGGTCTACCACGACATCACACCGGACCTCGCCGCCCAACGCGAGCAACTCGCCGCGGAACTCGCGAAGGAGGCGTGAGATGACGCAGATCATCGAGCGCCCGTCGACGTTCGGCGAGGACGAACCTCCCGAGCCGCTGATGACCGCGATGCCGGTCGTACCGACGCTGACCCTGGCGCAGGCCATCAACCGCGCGCTGCACGACGCGATGGCCTGTAACGACAGGGTGCTGGTTTTCGGTGAGGACGTCGCCACCCTCGGCGGCGTGTTCCGGGTCACCGAGGGCCTGGCCGAAACGTTCGGCGCTCAGCGGTGTTTCGACACGCCGCTGGCTGAGTCGGCGATCGTCGGAATCGCGATCGGCATGGCCGTGCGCGGCCTGATCCCGGTGCCCGAGATCCAGTTCGACGGCTTCGCCGCCCCGGCCTTCGACCAGATCGTCAGCCACTTGGCGAAGTACCGGACGCGTACACACGGTGACGTCGACATGCCGGTGACGATCCGCATCCCCTCGTTCGGTGGAATCGGCGCGGTCGAACACCATTCCGAGTCGACCGAGACCCACTGGCTGCACACCGCGGGCCTGAAGGTCGTCGTACCCTCGACACCATCGGATGCGTATTGGCTGCTGCGGCAGTCGATCACCAGCCGCGACCCGGTCATCTACCTCGAGCCCAAACGCCGGTACTGGGCACGCGAACCCGTCGACACCTCGACCCCGGGTCTTCCTCTGGGGCGGGCGGCGATACGGCGCCCCGGCGCCGACGTCACCGTGCTCACCTACGGCCCGCTGGTAGCCACGGCGCTGAGCGCGGCGGACATCGCCGCCGAGCACCACGGCTGGAGCCTCGAGGTGATCGACCTGCGTACGCTCAATCCACTGGACTTCGAGGCGGTTTCGGAGTCGGTGCGGCGCACCGGTCGGGCTGTCGTGATGCACGAGGGCCCCCGCACGCTGGGCTTCGGTGCCGAACTGGCGGCACGCATCTCAGAGGAGCTGTTCTACGACCTGGAGTCCCCGGTGCTGCGGGCGACCGGGTTCGACACCCCCTATCCGCCTGCGCGTCTCGAGAAGTTGTGGCTGCCAGGGGTGGACCGTCTCCTCGACTGCGTCGAACGAACGTTGGAGCAGCCATGACCGTGATGGACTTCTTGGTGCCCGACCTCGGCGAGGGACTCGAGGACGCGACGATCACCGCGTGGAGTGTCGCGGTCGGCGACGATGTCGAACTCAACCAGACGCTGTGCACCGTCGAGACCAACAAGGCCGAGGTCGAGATCCCCAGCCCGTACGCGGGCCGCGTGGTCGAACTCGGCGGCGGCGAAGGCGAGACGCTGGCGGTCGGCGCGACGTTGGTGCGCATCGCGACCGAGGCCGAACCGCCCGCCGAGAAGCGCAAACCCGTTCTCGTCGGCTACGGCGCCGACGCCGCGATGGACGACAGCAGGCGAGCGACGGCGCCGCCGCACCGCGTCCGCGCCAAACCGCCGGTGCGCAAGCTGGCCGCGGAGCTGAACGTGGATTTGGCGGCGCTGACGGGTTCCGGCCCCGACGGTGTCATCACCCGCGAAGACGTACTCGCCGCGGCGGGCCGGTCCGCGCCCAGCCCCGACATGGTGACGGTGAGCGGTGTGCAAGCCGAGATGGCTCGGCGGATGACCATGTCGCGCAGGCAGATTCCCGACGCGCACACCGCGGTGCAGGTGGAGGGGACCAACCTGCTGCGGCTGCGCGACCGGCTGCGCGACCGTGCCGACGAGGACGCGCCGATCACGCCGTTCGTGCTCACGCTGCGACTGCTGACCATCGGGCTGCGTCACCACCCCAATCTGAACGCCACGTGGGTCGACACCACCGACGGTGCTCAGATCCACCTGCATTCGGCCGTACACCTCGGGTTCGGTGTCGCCGCGCCGCGTGGCCTGTTGGTGCCCGTTGTCAGCGATGCCCACCTCAAGACCACCCGCCAACTCGCGGCTGAGGTGGCCCGGCTCATCCGCAACGCGCGCGCGGGCACGCTCAAACCGACCGAACTGCAGGGCTCGACGTTCACCGTGTCGAACTTCGGCGCGCTCGGCCTCGACGACGGAGTGCCCGTCATCAACTATCCCGAGGCCGCCATCCTCGGCGTCGGCTCGCTCAAGCCGCGCGCGGTCGTGGTCGACGACGCGGTCGTCGCGCGGACAACGATGAACCTCACCTGCGCGTTCGACCACCGGATCGCCGACGGTGCGCAGGTGGCGGCGTTCCTGTGCGAACTGCGCGATCTGATCGAAGCGCCGGAGACAGCGCTGCTCGATCTGTAGCGGGCATGATCTCTGCCATGGCGCAAGACGATGGGTGTCCGTGCGGCAGCGGGAACGCGTATTCCGCATGCTGTGAACCGCTGCACGACGGTGCACGCGTCGCGGCGACGGCCGAGGAGCTGATGCGTTCGCGCTACAGCGCGTTCGCGAAAGGTGTTGCGGACTACCTCTTTACGACGTGGCATCCGCGGACACGGCCACCCGACGTCACGCTTGACCGCGAGATGGCGTGGACCGGGCTCGAGATCAGCGATGTGGTCGCGGGCAGCGAAGACGACCAGCACGGCCAGGTCGAGTTCACGGCCCGCTACATCCACTCGGGCCAGCCAGGGGCGATGCGTGAACGCAGCCGGTTCGAGCGTCGCGCGGGCCGCTGGTTCTACGTCGACCGCGTGTGACTCACTTGCGTTGCGCGGCCGCCAGCCGCTGCTGAAACTCTGGGGACAGGATCGAGGTGGCCTGCGGGCCGAGTTCGGTGTCGACAGCGATGCGGTGCTGCTCGACGTCGACGACGCCCGGGTTGGCCGTCGCCCGCATCGACGCCTTGGTTGCGAGCACCACCTCCCGCGGCGCCCCAGCCGGTCCTTTGGCCAGCTCCTTCGCGGCGGTCACGGCGTCGTCGGCGACCTCGAGCGCCAGGCCGTAGCGGACCGCGGCTTCGGCGTCGAACCGCATGCCGAACAGCAGAGACGCGCGGGCGGCCTGCGGACCGATCGCTCGCTGCAGCATCCAGGTCGCACCTCCGCCGGGATGGATTCCCAACTTCTGAAAGCGCGGGTCGAACAGGGCGGCCGGCCCGGCGATCCGCACGTCGGCCGCAAGGGCCAGGTTCAGCCCGGCGCCGACGGCGGCGCCGTTCACCGCTGCGATGGTGGGCAGCGCGCAGTTGGCGACGGCAAGGAAGCCGTCGTAGATCTTGCGCAGCCCGTCCTCGGTCGCCGAACCGAGCGCGCTGAGGTCCGCGCCCGCGCAGAACGCCTTGCCCGCGCCGGTGACGATGACTGCGTGCACATCCGGGTTGGCCTCAGCCGCGTCCACGGCTTCGCGCAGCGCAGCGGACATCTCGAACGTGACCGCGTTGCGGCGCTCCGGGTCGTTGACGGTGAGGACGGCGACGCGGTCCTCGATGTGGATCAGTACCGGATCAGTCACCGGCTCAGCCTAGTGACCCTCGTGCGCCGTCAGTTCGCGACGGTGAGCGTGACGTTGTGCAGGGCCACCGCGACATCGCTGGGCAGGATGTCGACGAAGGTCGGTACGTCGCGGACCGCGCCGCCCGAGGCGATCAGGTTTCCGGGGTAGCTGGGGCTGCACGGGAAGTTGTGGCACCGATACCAAAAGCCGGGTGCGCTCTGGTACGGGAACATGCTCGGCGCCTGGTCCACTCGGTACCGGCCGGGCTCGATCGACGCGGTGGTCCAGCCCGGCCTCGGGTTCGTGGTCACGTTGAAGACACCGTTGCTGCCGTAGCTTGGCGGCGGCGCGGCATGCGCGGGCGCCGCGAGCGCGAGGACCATCACGCCGACGGACACGACGGCGGGCATCCCGCGCCTTGGCTTCACGTCGCCGAGTCTATCGATCCGTTGGTTCGGCGAAGGAGGTATCGGTGCAGGCTGTGACGCGGGAAACTTGTCAGGCCGCTGCGTCTGCCCCCGGGTGCGCGGACTTGGCCGCGTCGTCGGTGTCGGCGCCCACGGGATCCGCCTTGGTCGGCGTCTGCGTCTCAAGCTGTGGACCGTTCACCGTCACGACGGAATCAACTTGCCGCTGATCGTCTTTCGGGTCGGTGTCGCCCTCCTCGGCGACGCCGCCGACCTTGCCCGGCTCGGCCTTCACGCTGTCGCGCACGACGTTGAGCTGCGGGCCGCGTTTGGGCACGACGTCCGGTGTCCCCTTGTGCGTCTTCACGGGCTCGGTCCGTTGCTCGGTGACCGTCGGCTCGGCCTGCACCGACGTCTCCTGCCGTTGCTGCTGCACCGGGGGCCGCGTCGACGTCACCGCCGACAGGCCCTGCACGATCGCGCCCGGAACCTTGGCCGCCGTGGCCAACAACTCGTCAGGCGGAGGAGCCAGCCGGGCCGGGCGGTAGGCGCTGGGGTCCCTGGGGATCGGGTTGCCGTCGTAGTAAGCCGAGTCGACGGCCAGCTTCAGTAGCGGTCCGGTCAGGTCGGCGATCTGGTCTCCGAAGACGTCGCGGGTCAGCCGGGTCAGGGGCAATTCGTCGGCCGTGTACGTCACGTAGGTGGTGTTGTCCCTGGTGGTGACGTAGGCCGTGATGCGGTCCCCGGGGAAACTGCACCGGGCGTCGGGACAGTCCTTCACCGTGCCGCTCGCCATGATCGCGCAGGTGTTGGCAGTGCACGCGACGGTGGATTCGCCCGCCTCGTCGACCGGCAGCACGCGTTCGGACTGGTTCAGCCGGGTGTAAAGGTAGGCGACCAGGGAGTTGACCGCGGCCACCGGGTTCAGCACGTCGGCGGGGGCGTTGGAGTTGTAGTCGTACTCGTAGCCGGTGTTGACGACCTGCGCGGCGGGGACGTCGCTCGGGGTGGGGATCGGGTTGACCCCGATCAGCGCGAACCACGGGTACCTAGTGCCGAAACCGCCGTCGGGGCGCGCGACGTCGTTGTCGAGGATGAAGACGGTGTCGTCGAGATCCGACCGGCTCCGCAGAAGCAGCAAACTGGCATTCGCCGCTCCCCAGCCGGACGCGAGCACCGCGTTCTGTTCGCCACGGTGGTCGTACAGGGCCCGTTCGATGCCGGCGGGACCGGTGCGGAAGTCGACGTAAACGATGTCCTCGCCGCCGTGGTAGTTCGTGTAGGTCGGGGTGTTGAACTTCCCGTCGAAGAAGTCCGCCACACCCGCACCCGTCGGATTCGTCGAGCTGCCGACGACGATGAGCGCGGTCAGATCTACGAGGGAAGCCGATATGGACGCCGGTTGGGTGGCGGCGAGACCGACGACGGTGGTCGCGACGCCGACGGCCGCCGCGCCCGTCGCGAGCCGCATCCATCTTTTGCTTGAATCGACCATCCCGCGCCCTTCCGCCCCATGCGCAGCAAACACTTGCGCCTTGGGTGCAGATAGTACGCGAAGGGTTACAGCTTGGCGATCAGAGCGGCGGCGCGGACGTCGTCGTCGACGGTCAGCCCGATCTGCACGCTGTCGCCGCGCCGCGCCCAGCGAATGGTGACGTCCTCGCCGTAGCGAATCGGCCTGCGGTATTCGACCACCGCTCGGTACGGGGCGCGGCAGACGTCGGGAACGTACGCCATCACCTCGTGGATGGCATGCCAGTAAGCGGTGTTGGTGACGTGCTCGAAGATGTCGATGTCGGTGCGACGCAGCGGGAACGGCACCACCTCGTCGGCATCGTCGAGGTTGGTCAGCCAGGGCCGCCACTTGAGGCGGAGTTCGTCGGTGGTGGTGGCGAACCGCGCGATCAGGCTGTCCGAGGCGCGCTGGGGCGTAAGGGTCTTGCTGTTGATGGCGATCCAGAAGCCCTCGGTCTCGATGCGGCCGCCGTCGCTGCCGACCAGGTCGACGCGCATCGTGCACCACCGGGTGGACAGCGCAGAGCACCAGCGGCTGAACGAGATCTCGTTGGGGAACTCGATCGGCTCGATCACATCGATGACCGTGCGTTGGACGAGCCAATGGGGGTGGTCGTCGGCCTCGCCTGCGTCGACGAGGTTCTCCGCTCCGACCTCCTGGATGTAGCGCGCAACGCCGTCGAGGCGCAGGTGCAGGTCGCCGTCGATGTCGCCCGTGGCCACCCGCCACGCTGTGCGATAGACGTATCCCGTGTCCGGCAGCGGGCTCAGCCGGTGCTCGACGTCGTTGGTTGGCATCGGGTCAAGTATGTCCGGGCCGAAATCCGGCGATGAGCGCCCCCGGCAGGGATCGAACCTGCGACCAGCCGCTTAGAAGGCGGCTGCTCTATCCGCTGAGCTACGGGGGCAACGCCACGAGAGTCTATCGCCAGGCCTGCAGGCTCACGGATTAAAGCCGCCTCGCGCCCTCGCACCGCCGACTAGCGTGGTGGCCACACGATCACGAGCAGGAGGACGCGACGGCCCATGAGCGACGTGCCGGAACTCGACGCGGCGGGACTCCCTGAGGAACTCAGCCCACTCGACCAGATCCTGCACCGCGGCGAGGCCAATCCGCGTACCCGCTCGGGGATCATGACCGTCGAGCTTCTGGACTGCGCGCCGGACTGGGATACGTTCCGCGCCAAGTTCGACGCCGCCTCGCGCAAGGTCTTGCGGCTGCGGCAGAAGGTCGTGATGCCGACGCTGCCGACCGTGGCGCCGAGGTGGGTGGTGGACCCCGACTTCAACCTCGACTTCCATCTCCGTCGGGTGCGCGCCCCGCAACCCGGCACGTTCCGTCAGGTGCTCGACCTCGCCGAGGTGGCCGCGCAGTCGCCGCTCGACATCTCCCGGCCGCTGTGGACGGCAACGCTGGTCGAAGGGCTCGCCGACGACCGCGCCGCGATGGTCGTTCACCTCAGCCATGCGGTCACCGACGGGGTCGGCGGAGTCGAGATGTTCGCCAATCTCTATGACCTCGAGCGCGACCCGTCGCCACAGCCGCTGCCGCCTCTTCCCATCCCGCAGGACTTGTCGCCCAACGACCTGATGCGCCAAGGGCTCGTCCGGCTGCCCGGCACCATCGCGGGTCGCGTGCGCGGAGCGTTGTTCGGCGCCGCGCACGTCGCAGGGGAGGTGATCCGCGACCCGATCTCCCGGCTCGGTGGCGCTGTCGGATACGCCATGTCGGGTGCGCGCGTGATCGGTCCGGTTGCCGATCCGTCGCCGGTGCTGCGGCGACGCAGCCTGTCGTCGCGCAGCGAGGCCATCGACATCGAGTTCGGCATTCTGCACCGGGCTGCCAAGGCGGCCGGCGGTTCGATCAACGACGCGTATCTGGCGGGTTTGTGCGGCGCGCTGCGGCTCTACCACGAAGCCAAGGGCGTACCGCTCGACACGCTGCCGATGGCGGTTCCGGTCAACCTCCGCTCGGATGCGGACCCGGCGGGCGGAAACCGGTTCGCGGGTCTGAACCTCGCCGCGCCGATCGGCCTGACGGACCCCGAGATCCGCATCCGCAACATCCGCTCGCAGATGACCACCAAGCGCGAGGAACGCGCGATCGACATGGTCAGCGCGATCGCTCCGTTGGTCGGGCTGCTGCCAGACACCGCCCTCGAGACGATGGCCGGCTCGATCGTGAACTCCGACGTCCAGGCCAGCAATGTCCCGGTGTACGCGGGGGACACCTACATCGCGGGCGCAAAAGTCCTGCGCCAGTATGGACTTGGCCCGCTGCCGGGCGTGGCGATGATGGTGGTGCTGATCTCGCGCTCGGGGTACTGCACGATCACCACCCGCTACGACCGCGCGGCGATCACCGACCAGGAGTTGTGGGCGCGCTGCCTGCTGTCGGGTTTCGACGAGGTCCTCGCCCTGGGCGGCGACGGTCGAGCCGAACCCGCCTCGTTCACCGTCGACCCGGCCCCTTCCACTGTCTCGTCGTCGAATGGGAGTGCAGCGCAATGACTTCGCCAGACGGCCAGAGCGCCCGGCGCACCATGCGGCTGCCGGGTTCGGTCGCCGAGATCCAGGCCAGCCCGCAGGGACCCGAAGTCGGTGCGTTCTTCGATCTCGACGGCACCCTGGTCGCCGGCTTCACCGGTGTCGTGATGACGCAGGACCGGTTTCGTCGTCGCCAGATGTCGATGGGCGAGTTCATCGGCATGGTTCAGGCCGGCCTCAACCACCAACTGGGACGGTCGGAGTTCGAGGACCTGATCGGCAAGGGTGCACGCATGCTGCGCGGCAATTCGCTCGATGACGTCGACGAACTCGCCGAGCGGTTGTTCGTCCAGAAGATCGTCGGCCGGATCTATCCCGAGATGCGCGAATTGGTGCGCGCGCACATGGCCCGCGGCCACACCGTCGTCCTCAGCTCGTCGGCGCTGACGGTGCAGGTCGAGCCCGTCGCGCGTTTCCTCGGCATCTCGAATGTGTTGAGCAACAAGTTCGAGATCGACGAGCACGGATTGCTCACCGGGGAGGTGACGCGCCCGATCATCTGGGGGCCGGGCAAGGCCAGGGCGGTGCAGAAGTTCGCGGCCGAGCACGGTGTCGACCTGTCGAAGAGCTACTTCTACGCCGACGGCGACGAGGACGTCGCGTTGATGTATCTGGTGGGCAACCCCCGCCCGACGAATCCGGGAGGCAAGCTCGCCGCGGTCGCCGCCAAGCGGGGCTGGCCGGTGCTGCGCTTCAGCAGTCGCAGTGGTGCGAGCCCGGTTTCGCAACTGCGCACGGCGGCGGGTATCGCGACCATGGGACCCATCGCGGCCGGGGCGCTCGGCCTGGGGCTGTTGACGCGGAGCAAGCGCAACGGGGTCAACTTCTTCACCGCGGCTTTCGGCCGGGCGCTGATGAGCACCCTTGGCATCAACATCAACGTGTTGGGCAAGGAGAACCTGACCAAGAAGCGTCCCGCGGTGTTTCTGTTCAATCACCGCAACCAGGCCGACCCGTTGATCGCGGGCCACTTGGTGGACACCAACTTCACGTCGGTGGGCAAGAAGGAATTGGAGAAGGATCCGATCGTCGGCACCCTCGGCAAAATCATGGACGCCGCGTTCATCGATCGCGAGGACCCGCAGAAGGCGGTCGAGGGGCTCAAGAAGGTCGAGGAACTCGCGCGCAAGGGGCTGTCGATCCTGATCGCCCCGGAGGGCACCCGGTTGGACACGACCGAGGTGGGGCCGTTCAAGAAGGGGCCGTTCCGGATTGCGATGTCGGCCGGTATTCCGGTGGTGCCCATCGTCATTCGCAACGCCGAAGTGATCGCGGCGCGCGATTCGAGCACCTTCAATCCCGGCACGGTCGACGTCGTGGTCTATCCGCCGATCCCGGTCGACGACTGGACGCACGACAATCTCGGGGAGCGCATCGCCGAGGTGCGCCAGCTCTACCTCGACACGTTGGCGGACTGGCCGCACGACGAGTCGTCTCTTCCCGAGCTCTATGACCGCAATGTCCGGCCGAAGAGCTCGTCCGCCAAGAAGTCGGCGGCGAAGAAGGCGGCCAAGAAGGCGACCAAGTCCGAGGCCAAGTCGGCGACGAAGTCGGTGCGCAACGCGCCGGCCGCCAAGAAGTCGGCACCGAAGTCCGCGGGGAGGAGGCGTCCGTGAAGCCGTCCGTCGACCAGTACACGCCCTTCACGCCCACCGGTGACGCGCTGGTGCTGGCGTCGGCTTCTTCTGCGGCCGAACGTGATCTGCTCGACGACTGGCTCGAGCGGCAACGGCGCGAGAACCCCGAGGCCAAGATCGACGTCCTGCTGTTGCCGTACGAGGACCCGCCTGCCGGTGTGCTGGCTTCGCTCGTGTCCGAACTCGAAGCCGGAGAAGACCGCTCCGTGGTACCCGTACGGGTGTTCTGGGTGCCCGGCGGCCTGCCCACCCGATCCAAGGTGGTGGCGCTGCTCTCGGGCCGCGACACCTACCGTCCGCCCGAAATTCTGCAGCGCCGCATCCTGCGCCGCGACCGGACTCGAGCCCGCGTCGTCGCCGGTGAACCGGCGAAGGTCTCCGAACTGCGTCAGCAATGGGCCGACACCACCGTCGCCGAAAATCCCAGGGAATTCGCGCGTTTCGTGATCCGCCGCGCGATCCTGGCGATCGAGCGGGTCGAACTGCGGCTGCTGGGACCCGAGTACAAATCGCCACGGCTCATCAAGCCGGAGTTGTTGGCGTCGGCGCGCTTCCGCGAAGGCCTGTCAAAGATTCCGGGTGCGGACCTGGAGACCGCAGGGGAGATGCTCGACGAGCTCTCCACGGGGTGGAGCCGGTTCTCCGTCGATCTGATTCCGTCGTTGGGGCGCGCGATCTTCAGCCGCGGCTTCGACCCCAACATCGACTACAACCGCGACGAAGTCGAGTTGATGCGGCGCAACCTGGAGAACCATCCGGCCGTGCTGTTGTTCTCGCACCGGTCCTACCTCGACGGCGTGATCGTGCCGGTGGCGATGCAGGAGAACCGGTTACCGCCGGTGCACACCTTCGCGGGCATCAACCTCTCGTTCGGCTTCATGGGACCGTTGATGCGCCATTCGGGTGTCATCTTCTTGCGTCGCAAGCTCGACGACCCGCTCTACAAGTACGTGCTGCGGCAGTTCGTCGGCTACATCGTGGAGAAGCGATTCAACCTCAGCTGGTCGATCGAGGGCACCCGGTCGCGCACAGGAAAGATGTTGCCGCCCAAGCTGGGCCTGCTCGCCTACGTGGCCGATGCCTATCTCGACGGCCGCAGCGAGGACATCCTGCTGCAGCCCGTGTCGATCAGTTTCGACCAGCTGCACGAGACGTCCGAATACGCCGCCTACGCCCGCGGCGGCGAGAAGACGCCCGAAAGCCTGTCGTGGATGTACAACTTCATCAAGGCCCAGGGCGAGCGCAACTACGGCAAGATCTACGTCCGCTTTCCCGAGGCCGTCTCCATGCGCGAGTACCTCGGCGCGCCGCACGGGCCGATGACCACCGATGAGAGCGCCAAACGCCTTGCCCTGCAGAAGATGGCGTTCGAAGTGTCGTGGCGGATCCTGCGGGCCACGCCGGTCAACGCCTCGGCGCTGGTGTCGGCGCTGTTGCTCACCACACGCGGAATCGCGTTGACGCTGAGCCAGATTCACCACACGCTGCAGCCGTCGCTGGACTATCTCGAGCGCAAGCAGACCCCGATGACCAACAGTGCGTTGCGGTTACGCACCCCAGAAGGTGTGCAAGCCGCGCTCGACGCGCTGTCCAACCGGCACCCCGTCACCTGCGTCGAGGGCGGGCGCGAGCCCGTCTGGCGGATCGCTCCCGAGGACGAGCACGAAGCGGCGTTCTACCGCAACACCCTCATCGACGCGTTCCTCGAAACCTCGTTGGTCGAGTTGGCGCTGGTGCACGCCGGCCGCGCGGGGTCTGACCGGCTGGGGGCGTTCTGGTCGCAGGTGATGCGGCTGCGCGATCTGTTGAAGTTCGACTTCTACTTCGCCGATTCGGCGGCGTTCCGCGAGCACGTCGCCGAGGAGCTGTCCTGGCAGAGCGGCTGGGAGGAGCAGGTGACCGGCGGCGAACAGCGGGTCGAGGAACTACTGCGGACCAAGTCGCCGCTGTTGGCGGGCGCCATGCTGCGACCCTTCTTCGAGGCGTACCAGATTGTCGCCGATGCGCTGCTCGACGCCCCTGCCGAGATCGACGAGAAGGACCTGACGAAGAAGGCGCTCGGACTGGGCAACCAGTACGTCGCGCAGAGCCGGGTGCGCAGCAACGAAGCGGTGTCGGCGTTGCTGTTCGCGACCGCCCGCCAGGTCGCCGCCGACCAGGACCTGCTCGAACCCGCCGCCGACCTGCACGAGCGCCGCACCGCGTTCCGGGACGAACTGCGGGCCATCCTGCGCGATATGGACAAGGTCGAGCAGATCGCCCGCGAGCAGTTCATCGCGCGTGAGATCGCGCATCGTGAGGCGCGCCAAGCCTCCTGAGTCCGCCGAGTGCACGGTTGTACGTGTTTCTCGAGTAGCGGCGTGAGCAACGGTACGCTCGGCGATTCCCTCAGAGGTTGAGCCGCGCCATACGCTGGTGGGATGACGACGACGGCATCGGGCGTGCGCACCAGCGCGGTATGGCCGGTGCTGGTCGGGGTGGCAGTCCTGGCGGGAACGATCGCCGCGGGTATCGGGGCTCTGTCGCTGGCCGACGCGCTGAGTGCGACCGGACTGCCGGATCCCGGGCCGATCACGACCTACGGCCTGCCGTTCGTGCGGGCCGCAGGCGAGATCGCGGCGGTCACCGCCGTCGGGTCCTTCCTGTTCGCCGCGTTCCTGACGCCGCCTCAAACCAACGGCGTGCTCGACGCCGGCGGGTACCGCGCGCTGCGCCTGGGCACCGGCGCGTCCGCGGCGTGGACGGTATGCGCGGCGCTGATGGTTCCGCTGACGGTGTCCGACGTCTCCGGTCAACCACTGAGCCAGACCCTCGACCCGGTGGCCGTCTGGTCGGCGGCCGACCTCGTCGAAATGGCCAGCGCGTGGCGGTGGACGGCGTTCCTGGCCGCCGCCGTCACGGTGGCCAGCCTGCCGGTGCTGCGCTGGTCCTGGACGCCGGTCCTGCTGGGCGGGGCGTTGACGACGCTGATCCCGCTCGGGCTGGCCGGGCATTCATCCACCGGCGGCGCCCACGACATGGCCACCAACAGCCTGTTGTTTCACCTGGGTGCCGCTGCGCTGTGGGCGGGCGGGCTGCTCGCCCTGCTGGTGCATGGGATGCGGCGCGGTAAGCACGCCGACCTCGCCGCCCGCCGCTTCTCGGCGCTCGCGTTCTGGTGCTTCGTCGTCATGGCCGTCAGCGGCGTGATCAACGCGCTCGTGCGCGTCGAACCGGCCGACCTGGTGCGCACCGAGTATGGCTGGTTGATCGTCGCGAAGATCTGCGCATTGGCCCTGCTTGCGGTGATCGGGTGGTGGCAACGCCGCTCCGCGGTGGCCGCGTTGCAGGAAGACCCGGACGCGCGCGGTCCGCTGGTGCGTCTGGCGCTGCTCGAGGCGCTGCTGTTTGGCGCGACGTTCGGCATCGCGGTCGGGCTCGGTCGTACTCCTCCACCGCCGCTGGCCGAACAGCCCAGCCCCGTCGAGGTGGCGATCGGATACGACCTCGCAGGCCCGCCAACCGTCGAGCGGATCCTGCTCGACTGGCGTTTCGACCTGATCTTCGGCACCGCCGCGATCGTCCTCGCGGTGGTCTACCTGCTCGGTGTGCGCCGGCTTCGCCGTCGGGGTGACGCGTGGCCGGTCGGCCGGACGCTGGGCTGGCTGTGCGGTTGCGCGTCGCTGCTGATCGCGACGTCGTCGGGGCTGGGCCGCTACATGCCGGCCATGTTCTCGATGCACATGGTCGCCCACATGACGCTGTCGATGCTGGTGCCGATCCTGCTGGTGCTCGGCGCGCCGATGACGCTGGCCCTGCGGGCGCTGCCGACCGCGGGCCGCGGTGAGCCGCCGGGTCCGAGGGAGTGGCTGTTGGCGGCGTTGCATTCGCGGGTGTCACGGTTCCTGACACAGCCGATCATCGCGACGGTCATCTTCGTCGCCGGTTTCTACGGGCTCTACTTCGGCGGGCTGTTCGATGCGGCGGTCGACAAGCACGGCGCACATGTGCTGATGAATCTGCACTTCCTGCTCAGCGGATACCTCTTCTACTGGGTCACCATCGGCATCGATCCAGCGCCGCGCCAGATTCCTCACCTGGGCAAGGTCGCGATGGTGTTCGCGTCGCTGCCGTTGCACGCGTTCTTCGGTGTGGTGCTGATGGGCACCAAAACCGTGCTGGGCGAGCCGTTCTACCGGTCACTGCAGTTGGATTGGCACACCGACTTGCTCGCCGATCAGCGCACCGGCGGGGGAATCGCCTGGGCCGCTGGTGAGGTACCGCTCGTGCTGGTGATGCTCGCGCTGCTGATCCAGTGGACGCGCAGCGACCAGCGCACGGCCAAACGAATCGACCGGGCCGCCGACCGCGACGACGACGCGGAGCTCGCCGCCTACAACGCGATGCTCGCCGAGCTCGCCCGCCGCGACGCCTCTTCGCGCTGAGATCCGGCGAGTCGGCGCCCAGACCGACGCTTTGGCTGGTTTTCGGCCCGCGAATCGACCATTGCGTCGGTTTCGAGGTGTGTGGAGCCAGAACGGGGTCGCGGGCGTCCAATCTGTGTGGACATTCCGTTCGTCGGCCGTGACGCCGTGGCCGCCGGCCACCTCACGAGAGCGCGCCTGCGCAGTCAGTATCGGCCGCTGTACCGCGGCGTCTATATCCCGCGAGGCCACGAGGTGTCGCTTCGCGAGAGGATCGTCGGCGTATCCCTCGCCTCGCCTTCGGCGGTGATCGCCGGCGTGGCCGCCTCCGCGATGCACGGGGCGAAATGGGTCGTGGACGACGTTCCCATCGAGTTGGTCGCGGCGGTCCGGCGCCAGCGCGGGTTGATCGTGCGCGACGAGACCCTGGACGGGGACGAGGTCACGTCGGTGGCGGGCATCCGGGTGACCACGCCGGCCCGGACCGCCTTCGACCTCGGCCGCCATCAGCCGCGTGACCGGGCGGTCGCACGCCTGGACGCGTTGATGAATGCGTGCCCGTTCGCCACCGAGGACGTCGCACTACTGGCGAAACGTCATCGCGGTGTGCGTGGCCTGCGCCGGCTACGGTCGGCGCTGCCGCTCGTCGACGGTGGCGCCGAGTCGCCGAGGGAAACATGGCTGCGGCTGCTGTTCATCGATGCCGGCCTACCTCGCCCCGCCACACAATTCGTCGTCCGTGACGAGTGCGACCGCTACGTCCGGCGCATCGACATGTGTTGGGAGGACTTCAAAGTCGGCGCGGAGTACGACGGAGAACAACACCTCACCAGCCGACGACAGTACGTGCTTGACGTTCAGGTCAACCGCGTGCTGCAGCGGCTCGGCTGGCACGTCATCCACGTCATCAAAGAGGACCGCGGGGTCGACATCGTCGAGCAGGCGCGAAACGCCCTGCTGTCGAGGGGCTGGCGCCCGTAGGTTCCGGGGACGCCCGCTCGAAACCTACGCAATGGGCGATCGCGGGTGGGTATACCAGCCAAAACGTCGGTCTGGCGACGACGAACGCACCATCCCCAACGACGAATTCATCCACAGGGCCGCCCGGCGACGGAGCGCGCCGAGTCCCGGTGTCGGCGCCGCGGCGCTCAATAGCGGTGTCACCGAGACGCCACAAGGCGATCGGCAAGCAAACGCAAAGAAACAGGAGATCGTCATGTTCGAGACACCGTTCACCATCGTCGGCAACATCGTCACCGACCCGATCCATCGGCGGGTGGGGGATCAGGAGATGGTCCGGTTCCGGGTCGCGAGCAACTCGCGCCGCCGCACGGCCGAGGGAACATGGGAGCCCGGAAACTCGTTGTTCGTGACGGTGAACTGCTGGGGGAGGGTGGTTGCCGGGCCCAGCGCGGCGCTGGTCAAGGGCGACCCCGTCATCGTCGTCGGACACGTTTACACAAGCGAATACGACGACCGGGACGGCAACCGACGCTCGTCGGTCGAAGTGCGCGCCACATCGGTCGGGCCGGATCTGGCCCGGTGCACGGCACGCATCGACCGGGGCCGGCAGCAGTCCGAACAGCGGTTCACCGACCCGGACAACCACTCCGAAGACACCGGTGATGACGACGACACGGAGCAGCCCGACACGGCGCTGCCCCTGACCGCGTAGCGCGGGGAAGCCGCCGGCGCAGGCCTCGAGTAGCTCACTCGCCTGCGCCGGCGGGGCCACGCCTACGATGGTCCGCGAGCATCACCGAGAGACTCGCAACTTCTGAAAGGCATCCCACGGCATGGCCGAATTCATCTATTCGATGCGGAAGGTCCGCAAGGCGCACGGCGACAAGGTCATCCTCGACGACGTCAGCCTGAACTTCCTTCCGGGCGCGAAGATCGGCGTCGTCGGTCCCAACGGAGCCGGCAAGTCGAGCGTCTTGCGGATCATGGCCGGGCTGGACCAGCCCAACAACGGCGACGCGTTCCTGCAGCCCGGAGCGACAGTGGGCATCCTGCAGCAGGAACCGCCGCTCAATGAGGACAAGACCGTCCGCGAGAACGTCGAAGAGGGCGTGGCGATCAAGGAGAAGCTGAACCGCTACAACGAGGTTGCCGAGCTGATGGCCACCGACTACTCCGATGAGCTGATGGAGGAGATGGGCCGGCTGCAGGAGGAGCTCGACGCCGCCGACGCCTGGGACATCGACTCCCAGCTCGAGCAGGCGATGGACGCGTTGCGCTGCCCGCCGCCCGACGAGCCGGTCACCCATCTGTCCGGAGGCGAGCGGCGACGGGTCGCGTTGTGCAAGCTTCTGCTGTCCAAGCCCGACCTGCTGCTTCTCGACGAGCCCACCAACCACCTGGACGCCGAGAGCGTGCAGTGGCTCGAACAGCACCTCGCCGAGTACAAGGGCGCGATCCTCGCCGTCACGCACGACCGGTACTTCCTGGACAACGTGGCCGAGTGGATCCTCGAACTCGACCGCGGACGGGCCTATCCGTACGAGGGCAACTACTCGACGTATCTGGAGAAGAAGGCCGAGCGCGTCGCCGTGCAGGGACGTAAGGACGCCAAATTGCAGAAGCGTCTCCAAGACGAGCTCGCCTGGGTTCGGTCGGGCGCCAAGGCGCGCCAAGCCAAGAGCAAGGCACGCCTGCAGCGCTACGAGGAGATGGCCGCCGAGGCGGAGAAGACTCGCAAGCTCGACTTCGAGGAGATCCAGATTCCCACGCCGCCACGGCTGGGCAACGTTGTCGTCGAGGTCAAGAACCTCGACAAGGGCTTCAACGGCCGCACGCTGATCAAGGACCTGTCGTTCACGCTGCCGCGTAACGGCATCGTCGGGGTCATCGGTCCCAACGGTGTCGGTAAGACGACGCTGTTCAAGACCATCGTGGGCCTCGAGCAGCCCGACAGCGGCACGGTCAAGGTCGGCGAGACGGTCAAGTTGAGCTACGTCGACCAGAGCCGTGCGGGCATCGACCCGAAGAAGACGGTGTGGGAGGTCGTCTCCGACGGGCTGGATTACATCGAGGTCGGCCAGAACGAAATCCCCTCGCGGGCCTACGTCTCCGCGTTCGGCTTCAAGGGCCCGGATCAGCAGAAGCCGGCCGGTGTGCTGTCCGGCGGTGAACGCAACCGGCTCAACCTCGCGCTGACCCTCAAGGAGGGCGGCAACCTGATCCTGCTCGACGAGCCGACCAACGACCTGGACGTCGAAACGCTGTCGTCGCTGGAGAACGCGCTCGAGAGCTTCCCCGGCTGCGCGGTCGTGATCTCCCACGACCGGTGGTTCCTGGACCGCACGTGTACCCACATCCTGGCGTGGGAGGGCGACGAGGACAACGAGGCCAAGTGGTTCTGGTTCGAGGGCAACTTCGGTGCCTACGAGGAGAACAAGGTCGAACGGCTCGGCGCAGAGGCCGCCCGCCCGCACCGCGTGACGCACCGAAAGCTCACCCGCGACTGATCCGGCGGGGTACCCGCAAAGCCCGCGCGCGGGCTACTAGGGTCGACTTCTGCGGACCGCGGAGCCGCTTCGCCCATCGGGGCTGGTGGTGACATCCGACGGCGGAGGTCCGCGCCTACAGTTCAGGAGCGTCGCATGTCGGTGAATCCGGGAGACGTCGGGAGATCAGCGGGCGCCGGGGTCGGCGTCACCGGGGCCAACCACTCTCCTGGACTCGACGACGAGACCGTGGGGCGACTCGCGCGGGCCTATCTAGAGACCTACCGGGGCCCACACGCCGACGCCCCCGCCGCCGATTCCACGGTCACCATGCCGGTGACAGCGACGGCGCATCAGGTCGTCACGCCGAACCTCATCGCCGCGCATCACCGGCTCGGTCGCTTCCGCCCCTACGGCGATACCCGCGTCGAGGTGTACCGCGCCGACGACCCGGCCGGGTTCGGCCCCGCACTGCAGATCGTCACCGACAACTCCGCGATGGTGATGGACTCGGTCACGGTGCTGCTGCACCGCTTCGGCGTCGCCTACACCGCGATCATGAACCCGGTGCTGCGGGTACACCGTGCGCGCGCAGGCGAACTGCTCGATGTCGCGCCGGCCGCTGAAGCCGGCGGGTCCCGCGACGGGGTGTTCGAGGCCTGGATCCATGTCCAGCTCGCGGCGACCGTCGACCCTAAGGCGCTCGCTCAGGTGGCGCAGATGCTGCCGAGCGTGCTCGCCGATGCGCGTCACGTCGCGCTCGACACCGGCGAGCTATCGTCGACGCTGCGCCGGTTGGCACATGACGTGGCCACCGACACCGGCGGCAGGTTCCGCGGACCCGACCGCGAGGACGTTGCCGCGCTGTTGCGATGGCTGGCCGACGGGCATTTCGTGCTGCTGGGCTACCAGCGGTGTTCGATACAGGACGGTCGGTCGTCGGTCGATCCGTCCAGCCGGCTGGGGGCGCTTCGGTTGCGCCACGACGTGCTGCCGCCGCTGACCGACGACGACGACCTTCTCGTGTTGGCGCAGGCCACCATTCCGAGCTATCTGCGATACGGCGCCTACCCTCACATCGCGGTCGTCCGCGAACAACACGGACCGACCGTCATCGAACACCGCTTCGTCGGCTTGTTCACGGTGGCGGCCATGAACGCCAATGTTCTTGAGATTCCGTTGATCTCACGCAGGGTGAACGAGGCGCTGTCGCTGTCACGCAACGACCCCAGCCACCCCGGACAACTGCTGCTCGACATCATCCAGACCATCCCTCGCGCGGAATTGTTCGCCCTGTCGGCGCAGGACGTGCTGGACATGGTGAAGGCCGTCGTCGACCTCGGATCCCGCCGGCGCACGTTGCTGTTCATGCGTGCCGATTCCCTCGCGCAGTTCGTCTCGTGCCTGGTGTACCTGCCGCGCGACCGTTACACCACCGCCGTGCGGTTGGAGATGCAGGACATCCTCGTGCGCGAACTCGGCGGGGTCAGCATCGAGTACACCGCTCGAGTCAGCGAATCACCTTGGGCAGTAGTTCATTTTGCGGTACGCATGCCCGACGGCGCCGGCGCCCGTGACATCGACACATCCCCGGCCAACGAGTCGCGGATCCAGGATCTGCTCACCGAAGCGGCGCGCACCTGGGGCGACCGGTTGATCGGCGCGGTGAAGACGGGTTCGATCAATCAGCGCACGGCCCAACACTATTCCGCCGCCTTCCCCGAGGCCTACAAGCAGGCGGTCGCGCCACTCGACGCGATTGATGACATCGCGGTCATCGAAGACCTGCAGGACGGTTCGATCCAACCCGTGCTCACCGATCTCGAGGAAGGCACCGCGCAGCTCACGTTGTATCTGGGTGGGCACTCCGCGTCGCTGAGCGATCTGCTGCCGATGCTGCAGTCGATGGGCGTGGTGGTTCTCGAAGAGCGACCGTTCACCGTCGAACGGCCTGACGGGCTCGTGGTCTGGATCTACCAGTTCAAAATCTCACCGCACAAGTCGATCCCGCAGATCGAGTCCGAATCCGAACGAACCGGAACCGCCACGCGTTTCGCCGACGCGCTGACCGCGATCTGGCACGGCCGCGCCGAGACCGACCGGTTCAACGAGCTGGTGATGCGGGCCGGCCTGAACTGGCAGCAGGTCTCGGTGCTGCGCAGCTATGCGAAATACCTGCGGCAGGCGGGTTTTCCGTACAGTCAGTCGCACATCGAGGCCGTCGTCAACGACCACGCCAAGACCGCCCGTTCGCTGGTCGAACTGTTCGAGGCGCTGTTCTGTCCGTTCGAGGACGAGCACGAGGACGCCCCGAAACGTCGTGACGCCCAGGCGGCCGCGGCGGCGGTGAGCGCCGACATCGACGCACTGGTCAGCCTGGACACCGACCGCGTGCTGCGGGCGTTCGCGTCGATGATCCAAGCGACGCTGCGCACCAATTACTTTGTCAGGCGGCAGGAGTCGGCTCGGTACGAGGACGTGTTGTCTTTCAAGCTCGATCCCGGCCTGATCGACGAATTACCGCTGCCGCGACCGAAGTTCGAGATCTTCGTGTACTCGCCGCGGGTCGAGGGTGTGCACCTGCGGTTCGGTTACGTTGCGCGTGGCGGCTTGCGCTGGTCGGACCGCCGCGAGGACTTCCGCACTGAAATCCTCGGACTGGTCAAGGCGCAGGCCGTCAAGAACGCGGTGATCGTGCCTGTCGGCGCCAAGGGCGGTTTCGTCGTCAAGCAGCCGCCGACTCCGACCGGAGATGCCGCCGACGACCGCGAAGCGCAACGCGCCGAGGGTGTGTCGTGTTACAAGCTGTTCATCGCCGGTCTGCTCGATGTGACTGACAACGTCGACAAGGGGTCCGGACAGGTCACCCCGCCGCCGGATGTGGTGCGCCGCGATGGCGACGACGCCTATCTCGTTGTCGCCGCCGACAAGGGCACCGCGACGTTCTCCGACATCGCCAACGAGGTCGCCAAGTCCTACGGCTTCTGGCTCGGCGACGCGTTCGCCTCGGGCGGTTCGGTGGGATATGACCACAAAGCCATGGGCATCACCGCCAGAGGCGCGTGGGAGTCGGTCAAGCGGCACTTCCGCGAAATGGGTGTCGACACCCAGTCGGAGGACTTCACCGTCGTCGGTGTCGGCGACATGAGCGGCGACGTGTTCGGCAACGGCATGTTGCTGTCCAAGCACATTCGCTTGCTGGCCGCCTTCGACCACCGCCACATCTTCATCGACCCCGATCCCGACGCGGCGCGTTCGTGGGAGGAGCGCAAGCGCCTGTTCGAGCTGCCGCGGTCGAGCTGGGAGGACTACGACTCCTCGCTGATCAGCGAGGGCGGCGGCGTCTACAGCAGGGAGCACAAGTCGATCCAGATCAGCTCGCAGGCCCGCGCCGCTCTGGGCATCGACGACAACGTCGATGAGCTGACCCCTCCCAACCTGATCAAGGCGATCCTGAAGGCGCCCGCCGACCTGTTGTTCAACGGTGGTATCGGCACCTACATCAAAGCCGAATCCGAATCCGACGCCGATGTCGGCGACCGTGCGAACGATCCGGTCCGGGTGAACGGAAACCAGTTGCGGGCCAAGGTGGTCGGTGAGGGCGGCAACCTCGGCGTGACCGCGCTTGGGCGTATCGAGTTCGACCTCGCCGGTGGCCGCATCAACACCGACGCGCTCGACAACTCGGCTGGGGTGGACTGCTCCGATCATGAGGTCAACATCAAGATCCTGATCGACTCGCTGGTCACCGCGGGCAAGGTCAGCCCTGAAGACCGCACCGAACTGTTGCTGTCGATGACCGACGAGGTCGGCCGGCTGGTGCTCAGGGACAACGAGGATCAGAACGATCTGATGGGCACCAGCCGCGCCAACGCGGCAAGCCTGCTTCCGGTGCACTCGCGCATGATCAAGGCCTTCGTCGCCGACCGCGGCCTCAACCGTGAACTCGAGGCGCTGCCGTCGGAGAAGGAGATCCACCGCCGCACCGACGCCGGAATCGGTTTGACCTCACCGGAACTCGCCACGCTGATGGCTCACGTCAAACTTGCGCTGAAGGCCGACGTGCTGGCCAGCGAGCTGCCCGATCAGGAGGCGTTCGCCTCCCGGCTGCCGTGGTACTTCCCTGAGAAGCTGCGTGAGCCGTTCGCCGCGGAGATCCGGTCGCACGAACTGCGCCGCGAGATCGTCACCACCATGCTGGTCAACGACGTCATCGACACCAGCGGAATCACCTACGTGTACCGCATCAGCGAGGACGCCGGGGTGGGCCCACTGGACGCTGTGCGCAGTTATGCCGCGGCCAACGCGATCTTCGGGATCAACGACATCTGGCGGCAGATCCGCGCAGCGGGGGACGACGGTGTTTCGGTTGCGGTGACCGACCGGATGACCCTGGATCTGCGGCGGCTGGTGGACCGGGCCGGGCGCTGGCTGCTCAACTACCGTCCTCAGCCGCTGGCGGTAGGTGCCGAGACCAACCGGTTCGCGGCCAAAGTCGCGGCATTGACACCGCGGATGTCCGAGTGGCTGCGTGGTGAGGACGAGGCCATCGTGGCCAAGGAGACCGACGACCTCACCTCGCGCGGAGTCCCCGAGGATCTGGCGTACGAGCTGGCCACCGGGCTGTACCAGTTCAGCCTTCTCGATATCATCGACATCGGGGACATCGTGGAGCGCGAACCCGACGAGGTGGCCGACACCTACTTCGCGCTGATGAACTACCTCAACACCGATACCCTGCTCACCGCGGTGTCGCGGCTCGAGCGTGACGACCGCTGGCATTCGTTGGCGCGGTTGGCGATTCGGGACGACATCTACGGGTCGCTGCGCGCTCTGTGCCTGGACGTGCTGGCGGTGGGTGAACCTGAGGAGACGGGTGAGGAGAAGATCGCGGAATGGGAGACGACGAACGGTTCCCGGGTCGACCGCGCCCGTCGCACGCTCGACGAGATTCATGAAAGCGGTCAGCACGACCTCGCGACGCTGTCGGTGGCGGCGCGTCAGATTCGCAGCATGACACGGACCAGTGGAACGGGGACTTCTCGATGACAGGCGCTGATCTCGCGCGCACCACAAGTGGGGCGACGTTTGTCGCGCCGGTCCATGTGCGGTGGTCGGACATCGACATGTATCAGCACATCAACCACGCCACCATGGTGACGATCCTCGAGGAAGCCCGGATTCCGTTCCTGCGAGAACCGTTTGGCCCGGAGATCGAGACGATCGGCTTGCTCATCGCCGAGGTCAACATCGCGTACAAGGCCCAGCTGCGGCTGATCGATTCGCCGCTGCAGGTGACCATGTGGTCGAAGCGCGTGCGCTCGGTCGATTTCACCGTCGGCTACGAGGTGCGATCGGTGGGCGCGCCGCCGGACTCGAAGCCGGCGGTGATCGCGGACACCCAGTTGGCCGCTGTGCACATCAAAGAACAGCGGCTGCACCGGCTTTCGCCGCAGCAAAAAGAGTATCTGCAGCGCTGGACACGATGACGCGATCCGAGCGGGGCCTCTGGCTGACCGAGCTACCGCATCGCGGAGACCTGGCGACATTCGCCGAGCGGGCTTTGCGTCTCGACGAAGCCGCGGTGATCAGGTTGCGTCAACGGTCCGATGATGTGCTGGTCGCCTGGGTCGCAACGGGATTCGATGTGCTGGCCAGCCGGGTGGTCGAGGGTCGGGTCAATCCGCCGGATCTTTCCGCGGGCGCCGACACTCTGGTCGAGGGGCTGCGGACCATCGACGGTACCGGCTTCGTCGAACCCGGCTTCGCGCTGGATTCCGCCTGGCGCGGAGCGCTTCCGCCGGACTCCGGCTTCGTCCACCTCGACGATGTACCCGCCCGCGTCGTGCTCGACTTGGCGCAGCGCGGTGGGGAGTTGGCCAAAGAGCACTCCAGCAGTCACGGTCCACCGGTGTCGCTGCTGGACCAGGAGGTCGTCGCGGTCAGTTCGGGCGACGACAGCGTCGGTATCCCGATGAGGTGTGTATTCGCTTTGACGGCAATGGGTTTCCTGCCGCAGTCGGGATCAGCGGTAGGAGCTGATGAGATCGTACGGGTGCGGGTGACGCCGACGTGGCTGCGCGTCGACGCGCGGTTCGGTTCGGTGTACCGCCGCCGCGGCGACCCCGCCGTCGTCCTGCGCTGACCTTTCTTCCCGTCAGTGACCGTGTTTGCACAGCGACACGCCGCTACAGGAGTACATTTTCCGGTCGCTCGCGCCACCGCGAGCGCGCATCGCTAGACCAACCACGCCGCGCTGTCGGGCGGCAGGGCGCCGTCGGACACCTCCGCGCTCGCCAGCAGCACCTGACCCTCCGGCAGCGGTATCGGCCGCGAGCCGGCGTTCAGCACGCACACCAACCCGCCGGTGCGGTGAAACACCAGGCTGTCGGCGGGCGAGTCCAGCCACTCGACCGTCAAACCGTCGAATTCGGCACGCTGTGAACGCAATTCTAAAGCGCGACGGAATAACGCCAGCGTCGACGACGGATCCGCCAACTGCTTCTCAACCGTCAGCGCCGACCATTCCGGAGGGATCGGCAACCAGGTGTCCGGGTTGTCGGAGAACCCGAACGGCGGCGCATCGCCCTCCCACGGCATCGGAATCCTGCTGCCGTCGCGCCCGCGGCGGGTGTGCCCGGAACGCTCCCACACCGGGTCGCGCAGCGCCTCGTCGGGGAGGTCGGCGTTCGGCAGACCCAATTCCTCACCGTTGTAGATGAACACCGGCCCCGGCAGCGCCAGCATGACCAGCGCCATCGCCTTGGCGCGGGCCAAGCCGACGGCACCGCCGCCGTAGCGGGTGGGCACGCGGTCGACGTCGTGGTTGGCCAGCGTCCACGTCGGGATGGCGTCCACCAATTCGGCTGCGGCCATTGAGTTCTCGATCGCGTGACGAATGTCGGCGGCGTCGAACGCCGCGCGCAGGAGCCGGAAGTTGAAGCCCAGATGCAGTTCGTCGGGACGCACGTAGCGTGCGAACTGCTCGTTGTCGTAGACCCAGACCTCGCCGATCGCAACGGATTCCGGATAGTCGTCGAACACTCGCCGGATCCGGCGATGGATCTCGTGCACGCCGTCGTTGTTGAACCGGGGATCGTCGTCCATCTCGGCCAGCAGCATCTCGCGTCCCACAATCGTCATGTCGGGAAGCCCGGGCGGCTTGGCCATCCCGTGCGCGACGTCGATGCGGAAGCCGTCGACGCCGCGGTCGAGCCAGAACCGCAGCGTCCGTTCGAGGTCGTCGAAGACCTCGGGGTTCTCCCAGTTGAGGTCGGGCTGCTCGGCGTCGAACAGGTGCAGATACCACTGGCCGGGGTTGCCGTCGGCTTCGGTCACCTGGGTCCACGCAGGCCCACCGAACACCGACAGCCAGTTGTTGGGAGGTTTCGAACCGCCGGGCCCGGTGCCGTCGCGGAAGATGTAGCGCTCGCGCTGCCGGCTGCCCGGGCTCGCGGCAAGAGCCGCCTGAAACCACGGATGCGCGGAGCTGGTGTGGTTGGGCACCAGGTCCATCGTCACCTTCATGCCCAGGTCATGGGCGGCGGCGGTGAGCCGGTCCAACGCCGCCAGGTCGCCGAACAGAGGGTCGACGTCGCGCGGGTCGGCCACGTCGTAGCCGTTGTCGGCCATCGGCGAGACCATCACCGGGTTGAGCCAGATCGCGTCGACGCCGAGCGCCTCGAGATAGTCCAGGCCGGATGTCACCCCGTCGAGGTCGCCGACCCCGTCACCGTTGCTGTCGCGGAACGAGCGCGGATAGACCTGGTAGAACAGCGCGTCAGACCACCAAGAATTCGTCATCAGAACGGCGCGTTCACCATCGAATGGGCGGCCATCTCGAGGTAGGCCAGCAGCTCTTTGCGGTGCTCGTCGTCGAGGGTGTCCGAGTCGATCTCCGCGACCGCGGTGTGCATACACCGCAGCCACGCGTCGCGTTCGATGTAGCCGATCCGGAACGGGGCGTGGCGCATCCTCAACCGCGGATGCCCACGCTGGTCGGAGTAGGTGCGGGGGCCGCCCCAGTACTGCTCGAGGAACATCCGCAGCCGCACCTCGGCCGGTCCGAGGTCCTCCTCGGGGTAGAGCGGACGCAGGATCTCGTCCTCGCGGACCAACTCGTAGAACCGCGCCACGATCACGCGGAACGTCTCGTGGCCACCGACTTCGTCATAGAACGACCTCTGTGGCTGTGTCACGCCGACCATTGTTCCTTGTTGCTGGATTCACCAGGTCAGGCGGGCGCACCACCCGATGTTCACCTGACTGACCTGCGAACACGTCGAGAATTGTCGTGCGATTCACAGGAATCCGTGGTGAACTGTCGGACGGAGGACGTATGGCGCATCGCAAGAAAGGCCCGTCCAAAAGGGCCGGCCAGCGGAGTCACGGTGCCGCGACCGCCCTAGCCGGGTCGGTGGTACCGGGCGCGCAGGCACGCGTCCTCCACAGCGTCGACATCCATCCGCCGAGTACCACCGAGGGGTCGATCTGGGGTCGTCGCCGTGTGCTGCTGCTGAACTCCACCTACGAACCGTTGACCGCTCTGCCCATGCGGCGGGCGGTCATCATGTTGATGTGCGGTAAGGCCGACGTCGTGCATGACGATCCCGGCGGGCCGGTCATCCACTCGGCGACGCGATCGATCGTGGTGCCCTCGGTCATCCGGTTGCGCTCCTACGTCCGGGTGCCGTACCGGGCGCGCATCCCGATGACGCGCGCGGCGTTGATGCACCGCGACCGGTTTCGCTGCGCCTACTGCGGGAGCAAGGCCGACACCGTCGACCATGTGGTTCCGCGCAGCCGCGGGGGAGTGCACTCGTGGGAGAACTGCGTGGCGGCCTGTTCGTCGTGCAATCACCGCAAGGCCGACCGGCTGCTCACCGAGCTGGGGTGGTCGCTGCGCACGGTGCCCGTTCCGCCGAAGGGCCAGCACTGGCGGCTGTTGTCCAGCGTCAAGGAACTCGACCCGTCATGGGTCCGATATCTGGGCGAGGGCGCGGCGTAAACGCGGCTGGTATACGGTTTGCGACGTGAGCACCACAACGACAATCCTGCTATTGACCTTGGTGCCGCTCGGGCTGACGGCTGTGCTTGCCCTGATGATCTGGAGCAAGAAGGGCCCACACCCGGCGAGCTACAAGATGTCCGACCCTTGGAAGCACGCCCCGATCCTGTGGGCGTCCGACGAGCCCGCCGACCACGGGCACGCGACCGGACGCAGTGTGGCCGCCGACTCGGCGGCCCACGGCGGAAACGTGGGTGAACACCAGTCCAACGCGGTGACGATTGGAGGCGGCGCCAGTGGCAAGTGGTGACGTTGCGGTAACCGGCCATCGGGCCGCGCTCGAGCACACCGACCTCCCGATGGGTTGGGTGGTCACCTCCAGCGGCCGGATCTCCGGTGTCACGCAGCCTGGTGAGCTGTCGTTGGACTACCCCTTCCCGACCAAAGACCTGGTGTTCCTCGACGACGCGCTCAAGTACGGCTCGCGGGCTTCGAAGGCCCGGTTCGCGGTGTACATCGGCGATCTCGGCGACGACACCGCGGCCACCGCGCGCGAGGTCCTCGCTCAGGTGCCCACCCCGAACAACGCCGTGCTGCTGGCCGTCTCGCCCGATCAGCACGCGATCGAGGTGGTCTACGGCGCCGACGTCAAGGGGCGCGGTATCGAAGAGGCCGCACCGCTGGGCGTCTCCGCGGCGGCGGCGTCGTTCAAAGAGGGCAACCTGATGGACGGGTTGATCAGCGCGGTGCGGGTGATGAGCGCCGGCGTCACCCCGGCCTGACCGCACCCTCCGTTGTCGCGCGAGAGTGCGTGTCTGAACACGACACGCCGCGCCAGAGCAGCGTTATGCGCACGTTCGCGGGCGCGTCACTGTGCATCGAGTGCGAGCTCAGCACGAATTTCGACGTAACGCTCGAGGAAGCGCTGCTCGTCGAGACGCTTGCGCCGCAGCCACGCGGTGACCTCGTCGTTGCACTTGCTGGTGTTGCACGAGGCGCACGCCGGTACGACGTTGTCGATGGTGTACCGGCCGCCGCGGGAGATCGCCATGACGCAGTCGCGTTGCAGCGCTCGATCCGTCGCGCCGCAGTAGGCGCAGCCCTTCCACGCGTCTTTCAACGCTTGCCACTGTTGCGCCGTGAGGTCGTTGTCGACGGCGCCGAGTCGACGCTTACGCTTGCGGGCCGCCCTGGCCCGGCGAGTTCTGCTGACCGCCACGCGCTCAGCATGCACCGCGAGCGACCGCTCTTGTACGGCCCGACGCGGCGTGTCGGCGTACTGACACGGTCGCTCGCGCCGAAAAGGGGAGGTGCTCAGGTGACGTCGAAGGCGCGGGCGCGTAGGGACCGCTCTACGCCGGCTCGGCCCTCGATGACCAGACGCCGTAGCGGGGGCGGCACATCGGGGTCGGCGAGGAACTGGTCGGCGGCGGCCAGCCCGTCCTCGCTGATGTCCCACCCCGGGTACAACCCGATGACCACGGTCTGGGCGACCTCGCTGGACCGCCGCTGCCACACGCCCGCGATCGCGCCGAAGTACCTCTCGCGGAACGGCGACAGCAGCGCCTGCTGACCGGGCTGAACGAAGCCGCCGATGATCGCGCGCGCGGTGATGTTGGCCAGCGTGTCGTCCTCGATCACCTGCTCCCACGCCGCTTCCTTGACCGCCAGTTCGGGTCGCGCGGCCGACGCTGCGGCGGCGTGCCGTCGTCCCGCCGCGGTCGGATCGCGTTGGGCCTCGGCGTCGATGAACGGCGTCTGCATGCCCTCGGAGTCGACGGCGCCCGCGGCGGCGAGTGCGGTCACGATGCGCCACCGCAAGTCGGTGTCGACGACCAGACCGGGCAGACCCTTGAGCGCGGGGTCTTCGTCCAGCAGCGCCGAAAGCACCTCCACATGCCGCGGACTGAGCACCGATCCGCACAGCGCGTTGACGTAGGCCAGTTGGTGATCGGAGCCGCCCTCGGCGCCGCGGGCCAGGTCGAGCAACCGGTCGGCGAACTCGGGCCAGCCCGACGAGCGCGCCCACTCCGGGTCGGCGTAGGAGTTCAGGGCCGTCTGGGCCTGCAGCAGAAGCCGTTGCAGCACACCGACTTCGGTCTCGGCGTGCACACCGCCGCATACCAACGACACGAAGTCGCGGGCCTTGAGCTCGGCCTCGCGTGTCATCTCCCACGCCGCCGACCACGCGAGGGTGCGCGGCAGCGGCTCGGCGATGTCGGCGATGCGCGTCAGCACCGTCTGCAGCGAATCCTGGTCCAGCCGCAGCGAGCAGTACGTCAGGTCGTCGTCGTTGACCAGGATCATCTTCCCGCGTGGAACACCGTGCAGCGCAGGCACGTCCGTGCTCGAACCCTCGATGTCGAGTTCCTCGCGATGCACCCGCACCAGCTTGCCGGAGCCGTCGTCGTCGTAGATTCCGACCGCGAGGCGATGCACCCGGGTCTCACCGGCGCCGGGCGCAGCCCCGCTCTGGTCGATGGCGAACCGGGTGAACCGGCCCTCGGCGTCGAGGTCGAAGTCGGGTCGCAGCGTGTTGAGCCCCGTCGTCTTGAGCCACTGCTGTCCCCATCCCGACAGGTCGCGCCCCGAGGCCTTCTCCAGCGCGCCCAGCAGGTCACCGAATGTGGCGTTGCCGAACGCGTGGTCGCGGAAGTAGTCGCGCAGGCCGGAGAGAAACTCCTCCTCGCCGACGTAGGCGACCAGTTGCTTGAGGACGCTGGCGCCCTTGGCGTAGGTGATCCCGTCGAAGTTCACCTCGACGGCCGCCAGATCGGGGATGTCGGCGGCGACGGGATGGGTGGAGGGCAGTTGGTCCTGACGGTACGCCCACGACTTCTCCACGTTCGCGAACGTCGTCCACGCCTCGGTGTACTCGGTGGCTTCTGCCTGGCACAGCACCGAGGCGAACGTTGCGAAAGACTCGTTGAGCCACAGGTCATCCCACCACTGCATGGTGACCAGGTCGCCGAACCACATGTGCGCCATCTCGTGCAGGACGGTCTCGGCGCGCCGTTCGTAGGAGGCTCGGGTCACCTTGCTGCGGAAGACGTAGTCCTCGAGAAACGTCACCGCCCCGGCATTCTCCATCGCGCCGGCGTTGAACTCCGGTACGAACAGCTGGTCGTACTTACCGAACGCATACGGGATGCCGAAGTTGTTGTGGTAGAAGCCGAATCCCTGCTTGGTCTCGGTGAACAGCCGTTCGGCGTCCATGAACTCGGCCAGGGTCTTGCGGCAGAACAACCCCAGCGGAATGTCGCCGTGGTCGTCGCTGTAGACGTCGTCCCAGCGCGCATACGGGCCCGCGACGAGCGCCACCAGGTACGTGCTCATCCGTGGGGTCGCGGCGAAGGTGTGTCGCTTGGCTGTACCGGCGTCCTCGACGCTGACGGTGGCGCCGTTGGACACGACCTCCCAGTGCGACGGCGCTGTCACCGTGACGTCGAAGGCCGCTTTGAGATCCGGTTGGTCGAAGCACGCGAACATCCGCTTGGCGTCAGCGGTTTCGAATTGTGAATACAGGTACACCTCGTCGTCGACGGGGTCGACGAAGCGGTGCAGGCCCTCTCCGGTATTGGAGTATCGGCAATCGGCATCGACGACGAGGACGTTGTGAGCGGCCAGTCCCGTCAGCGGGATGCCGGTCGATTCGTCATAGCCCGACACGTCGATCTCGCGACCGTTGAGGGTGGCGCTGTGGATCGTGTCGGCCGCGATGTCGATGTAGGTGTCGGCGCCGGGAAGGGCGTCGAATTCGACGGTCGTGGTGGACCGGAAGGTGCGCTCGCCGGGCTTGCCGGTGCCGTCGGTCAGGTCGAGTTCGACGCGGTAGCTGTCGACGGTGACCAGAGCGGCGCGTTCGACGGCTTGGTCACGGGTCAGGTTGGGAAGTGCCACGCGACCAACCTATAGCCCGCGTCGCCCGAGGGCGCGTCGCACGTGCTGCGTCAGAAACCCGGGATGGCCCGCGCCGCGGGCAGCCAGTCCATCACGGTGCCGTTGCCCACTGACGCCAACATCTGCGGGCAGTACATCGAGATCGCGATGCCGGTGAAGAAGGCCGCGATGTCCGGCGGGATGCCGTTGTCGGACACCTGCGTGTACACCTTGGCGAGGTTCTTGCCCGGTTCGACGAGCATCGGGCAGACGGATTCCCCGAGCGCGACCATGTTCACGGGGTTGTCGACGGACATGCCTGCGCCGCGAAGTGCGGCCAGGAAACCGTCGTCGGTCGTGTCGGCTTGGGCCGGTGCGGCGAACGTCGTCGCGACCGCCGCCAGACCGACCCCCAACGCCAGAGCGCGTACTCGAAGATCAACAGGTTTATTCACTTCGGTAACGATTCTTCACATTGGTCACATCAGGAACACGGTTCGATCACCGTTTGCACTCTTAGGCGTTTCTCATATCGCGGCCTGCGAAGTGGGCCGCTATAGGCGCCGCCGCGGGGGAACACTCCAAGCGCGACCGCAGTTGTCAGGAATGGACTCTGCCCACCCCGCGCCCGGAAGGATTCGCCCATGTCCGAGAAGTCCGTCGCAGAACTCTGGTTCGACCCGCTGTGCCCGTGGTGCTGGATCACCTCGCGCTGGATCCTCGAGGTCGAGAAGGTCCGCGACATCGACGTGAGCTTCCGGGTGATGAGCCTCGCGGTGCTCAACGAGGGCCGCGACCTGCCCGAGGAGTACCAGGAGGCGATGAAGAAGGCGTGGGGGCCGGTGCGGGTCGCCATCGCCGCCGAACAGGCCAAGGGTCGCGAGGTCCTCGGCGGGCTGTACACCGCGATGGGAACCCGCATCCACAACCAGGGCAACCAGGATTTCGACGTGGTGATCAAGGAGTCGCTCGCCGAGGTCGGACTACCCGCCGAACTGGCCGAGGCCGCCACCACCGACAAGTACGACGAGGCGCTGCGCAAGAGCCACCACGAGGGCATGGACCCCGTCGGCGAGGACGTGGGCACGCCGACCATCCATGTCAACGGTGTCGCCTTCTTCGGACCCGTGCTGTCGCGAATCCCGCGCGGCGAAGAGGCGGGCGAGCTGTGGGACGCCTCGGTGACCTTCGCGTCCTATCCGCACTTCTGGGAGCTCAAGCGCACCCGCACGGAGTCGCCGGAATTCGACTGAGCGGGGCCCGGGTCGGGCCGACGGCGTCTGCCACAATGACGGCCATGCGCGTCTACCTGGGAGCCGATCACGCCGGCTTCGACCTCAAGCAGGCCATCGTCGAGCACCTGCGCAGTTCCGGGCACGAGCCGATCGATTGCGGGGCGTTCGTCAACGACCCCGACGATGACTATCCCGCGTTCTGTATCGCTGCCGCGCAGCGGACCGTCGGCGATCCGGGCAGCCTCGGCATCGTGCTCGGCGGCTCGGGCAACGGCGAGCAGATCGCGGCCAACAAGGTCCCCGGCGCACGCTGCGCGCTGGCGTGGAGCATCGAGACCGCCAAACTCGCACGCGAGCACAACAACGCCCAGCTGATCGGCATCGGCGGGCGCATGCACACCGTCGAGGAGGCGCTCGCGATCGTCGACGCGTTCGTGAGCACCCCGTGGTCGGAAGCCGAACGGCACCAACGTCGTATCGACATCCTCACTGAGTACGAACGCACCCACGTCGCGCCCCCGGTGCCCGGCGCCTAGGGATGCCGGAAGGCCACACTCTGCACAGGCTCGCCCGGTTGCACCAGCGGCGCTTCGCTCGGGCACCGGTGATGGTGTCCAGCCCGCAGGGCAGGTTCGCCGACGGCGCCGCCGCCGTCGACGGGCGGGTGCTCAAGAAGGCCACCGCCTACGGCAAGCATCTGTTCCACCACTACGAAGGTGGCCGGGTGGTGCATGTGCATCTCGGGTTGTACGGCACGTTCACCGAGTGGGCGCTGCCTGCGGGGACGGCACCACCGCCGCCGGTGGGACAGGTCCGGATGCGGATGATCGGCGCTGAGTACGGCACCGACCTTCGGGGGCCGACGGTGTGTGAGGTGCTCGCCGAACCGGAGATCGCCGACGTCATCGACCGGCTGGGACCCGATCCGCTTCGCCGTGACGCCGACGGATCGCTGGCGTGGGCCCGAATCCGGAAGTCGCGCAGGCCGATCGGGGCGCTGCTGATGGACCAAACGGTGATCGCCGGGGTCGGCAACGTGTATCGCAACGAGTTGCTCTTTCGGCACGGCATCGACCCGCACCGGCCGGGCATCCGCATCGACGAGGACGAGTTCGACGCGATGTGGACCGACCTCGTCGCGTTGATGCGGATCGGGTTGCGGCGCGGCAAGATCCACACGATCCGCCCCGAGGACGACCACGGGCTGCCCTCGTACGGGCCCGGACGGCCCCGCACCTACGTCTATCGGCGGGCGGGCGAGCCGTGCCGGCTGTGCGGCACCGAGATCCGCACGAAGGTGATGGAAGGCCGCAACCTGTTCTGGTGCCCCACCGACCAGACGTAGGCACCGCGGCTGGGTCAACGTGACGGGCGCTCCTGCGCGACAATCGGCGCGTGGAGTTGATTCTCGTCGTCGTCGGAGCCATCGTCGTCACCGCTGTCGCACACCGGCGCGGCCTCGAACCGGCCCTGGTCATCGTCATCATCGGCGCCGCTGTGTCGTTTCTGCCGGATTTCGAGCCACCCGAACTGGATTCGCACATCCTCCTGACGGTGGTGTTGCCGCCGCTGCTGTACTCGGCGGCGCTGAACTTCTCGTTCCCGACGTTCCTGCGCAACATCAGGCCGATCCTGGGCCTCGGCGTCGGGCTGGTCGTGGTGACCGCATTCGCGGTGGCGGCCTCGGCGTGGCTGGTGGTGGTGCCCCTGACGTTCGCCACGGCCCTGGTGCTGGGCGCGATCGTGGCGCCGCCGGACGCGGTGACCGCGGTCGCTGTCGGACGCAAGCTGGGCCTGCCGAGGCGGGTGATGGCGATCCTGACCGGAGAGAGCCTGATCAACGACGCCGCTGCGCTGACCCTGTTCTCGATCGCGGTGGTGCAGGTCACCGGCGGACACATCTTCATCCACAACCCGTTGCTGTTGTTCGGCTACAGCGCCGTCGTCGGGCCGATCGTGGGCGCGCTGCTCGGGTACGTGACGCTGTGGATCCGCAGGCGACTGGCCAATCCGGGATTGGAGACGGTGCAGGGCCTCGTGGTGCCGTTCGCGGCGTTCATCGTCGCCGAGGAATTGCACGCATCGGGGGTGTTGGCCGTCGTCGTCGCCGGCTTCGTGGTGGCCAACGGCACGCTGTCGGCCGGGTACCAGACCCGGCTGCAGGAACGGTATGTGTGGAACTCCGTCGACGTGTTGCTCGAGGCGTTCGTGTTCGCCTACATCGGGTTGCATCTGCGCTTCGTGCTCGAGGACCTGCAGGAGGCGCACGAGTCGCTGGCCGAGGTCGCTGTGGCGTCGCTGGTCGTGCTGGTCATCGTCTTGGTGATCCGGCCGCTGTCGGTGTTCGCCATCTTCGGGCGCAACAAGCTGTCCCAGCACGTCGAGACGCGGTTGAGCGTTCCCGTACCGGCAGGCGGAGGTCGCGGTGCGCTGGGAACCAGGCGGCGCAACAACCCGCCGGGTAAGTGGCGGTCACGCGTCGACCGGCGGTCGCTGTCCTGGCGGGAGAACGTGGTCGTGTCGTGGACGGGGATGCGCGGGGTGGTGACTTTGGCTGCGGCCGCGGCCATTCCGGCGACGACGGTCACCGGCGAGCCGTTTCCCGAGCGGGCCACCATTCAGGCCATCGCGTTCGTGGTCAGCGTCGGCACGCTGCTGCTTCAAGGCTCGACGCTGCCGATCCTGATCCGGCGGCTGCACATTTCGCGGTTCTCCGACGATCACGCGGTCGATCGCGAGGAGGAACTCAAGGCCGAACGCGTCGTGCACGACGCCGCCGATCGGGTGCTGGCCGACTTTCGGGCCAATCCGCCTGCGGGGCTGAGCTCTCGCGTGGCCGCCGAGATCGAGGCGACCATCGCCCGGCACTCGCAGGACGCCGACGAGATGCCGGACCCCGAGGCGCATACGAAGCGCTCCGAGGTGTTCGCCGCGCTGTACCGCGACGTGCTCACCCACCAGCGCGCCGCGCTGATCGCCGAACGCGACGAGGGCCGCATCGAAGACGAGGCGGTCCGCGCGATGCTCGAACGGCTCGACCTACAGGAGGCCGGGGTGTCGGCGCGTCTGGAGAGCCGGCTGTAGCAGAAGGTCAGAAGCCGCCGAAATCGCCGAAGCCGCCGCCGATGTCACCGCCGCCGCCCCAGTCGCCGCCGCCGTCACCGCCCCAGTCGCCTCCGGGATCCTGGCCTTGGTCGAGCCCCTGGTCGTATCCCTGGGCGAAGCCTTGTTCATAGCCGCTGCCGTGCATGCCGGAGAACAACGCGTCGAACAGCAGCACCGAGCCCAGGCCCCAGGCGCCGGCGACGAGCGCTGGCTTCCACCACGGCTCGGAATACCAACCCGCAGGCACCGGCCGACCCGCGACCCGGCCGCCGGGGTAGTAGTTCGGGGTGCGCTCGGATGGCGTCGGCGAGGCCTCGATCTCGCGGCCCTCGAATTCGACCTTGCGCTCCTCGGTCACCGTGCCCGCTGACCGCTGGCCGGCGAGCGTTTCGAGTTCGGGGCCGGGATCCATGCCCATCGCGACGCGAGCGGCGCGTACGTAGTAGAGGCCCTCGAGCGCGCTCTCCTTGGCGAGCAACGCCTGCTTGGCGGTGTTGGCCTGGTCGATCTGCGACCCGGCAGCGGTGTAGCGCTCGGACGCGTCGGCCAGCGCCTGCTTCGACGCGTCGTCGTTACCGGTCAGGCCGATCACCTGACCGCCGAGACGTTCGATGACGCGGCGGGCGTCGGCTTTCGCGTCCTCGAGCGAGGCGGCCTTGCGCCGGTCAGAAGCCCTCATCGCGGCGTAGGCCACGACGCCGAGAGCGACGATGACCAGGACGACGAGAACGAGCAGAACACCGTTCATAGCGCCCAGCGTACCCAGCGTGAACGCGAAAACCGGATCGCGGACGGTGTGGCCGGGCGGTCACGCGCGTTGTCCGTCGGTGCGCTGTACCGTGGCGGTCCGTGGCGGTCTCGGGCAAACCCGGTCAACCGGGCCCCCGATTTTCGTTCGGGCGTCAATTTGCGTACCGTGAACTGGGTGACGCGGTGGGTACGCAGATTCGACGACTTCCTTAACCGCCTGCTCGAACAGCATGCGCGTGAGGCAGGCGAGAGCGTCGACACGTACGTTGCCCGTGCGGTTGCGGCGCAAATGGCCACCGATTTGAGGCGCGCCAACGATCCGAACATCGCCGACCTGCAAACTCATCTTGCCGCGGTGGGCGTGCTCGACGAGGAGGCGATGCCAGACGTGTCGGCCGTCATTGCCGACCCTGACCGACTTGCCGCCCTGCACGACACCGGCTTGCTGGACTCGCCGCCGGAGGTTATCTACGACCGGATCACCCGGGCCGCGGCCGAAGCGCTCGACACTCCCTTCGCGATGGTGTCGCTTGTCGACGTCGATCGACAGTTCTTCAAAAGTGCCGTCGGTCAAGAAAGCACCTCACCGGAGGATCGGCAGACACCGATCGAGCGCTCGGTGTGTCAGTACGCGGTGGCCAATGGCGCGCCGCTGATCCTGGAGGACGCGCGGGCCGATCCGACTTTCAAGCAGCATCCCGCGGTGCGGGACGGGACGGTGGTGGCCTACCTCGGCATACCGCTGATGGACGAAGCGGGCAATGCCGTTGGGACACTGTGCGTGTACGACACCAAGCCACGCCTGTGGAGTACGGGTCATCTTCAGGTGCTCAGCGACCTCGCCGCGCTCGCCGCAGAACGCATGTTCCACTCGGGCTCCTAGCCACAGCGATGAGCGGGCCGTTCGGCTCCCCGATTTGGCTGGATCTTCGGCGTCATGACTTAGACTGGCAACGTTTGCGGACGCAGACACTTCTGTGCACGTCGGGTTTCCATCGGGGGGAGAATGCAGCCTGACGCGAAATCGCCCACCCGCGATTCGCAGCCTCGGCTCAGGACTACGGTCCCGCAGCTCACGGCCGTGCCGTCACCCACTTCTCGCGGTGGGAAGTCCGGCTGGATCGAAACCCTTCGTGCCGAGTCGGGTTATGTGGCGCTCACTGTCGGCTTGGACGTCTGGGCCGCGGCGTGGTCAGTCGGGATAGCGCTTTGGCTGACGCCGGGCCCGATTCATGAACGGAACATCTCCGCAATCTCGTGGCTCTTCGTGCCGATCCTCCTGGTGATCATGCACACCCGATCGATGTACAAGCGCAAGCTCGGCCACAGCTTCCTCGACGACTTCGAACCCGTCGAAACCTCGGTAGCGGTATCTGCGCTGGCGACACTCACCGTCATGCTTGTGCTCGTACCCCCATTTCCGACCGGCTCGGTGGTCGTGGAGTACGTCCGCCCAAGCGAATTGGCCATCCGCATCTGGGTCTGTGCGGCCATCCTGCTGCCTGCGAACCGTCTCATCCGATCGTTGGCCGAGCGCTACCTTCGGCGAAGGCACGGCTTCGGATCGTCGGCGCTGATCATCGGTTCCGGTCCGTTCGCCCATCAGCTCATCACACGGATGCGTCAGATCCCCGACTACGGTCTGCACCCCGTCGGGGTGCTCGACGACACTCGTCCGAGCGCCGCGGAATTGGCCGACGTGCCGTACTACGGATCCACCGCCAACCTCGAAGTCGCCGCTCAGGCCACGGGCGCCAAGGAGCTCATCGTGGCGCCGTCGTCGACTCCCGACGACGAGCTGGCCCTCAGCGCCCAGTTGGCCCACAACCTGGGCCTGCGCGTGCGCGTCGTGCCTCGATTGATGGACGTCATCGGCGGCGCAACCTACGTCGAGCACCTCGGTGGCATCCCGCTGCTGGTGCTCTCCCACACGGACCCGAAGGGGTGGCAGTTCGCCGTCAAGCATGCCTTGGGCCGACTGATCGCCGCGGTCCTGCTGATCGTGATCTCGCCCCTGTATCTCACGCTGGCGATCCTGGTGAAGCTGAGTTCGCCAGGCCCTGTCTATTTCCGTCAGGAACGCGTCGGACGCGACGGCAAGGTCTTCGACTGCCTGAAGTTTCGCAGCATGCGACCCGTCGGCGCGGCCACGAAAGCGTTCGCGTTGAAGGACGGTTCGGCGCCCGGGGGAGTGGAAGGCGACGACCGGCGCACTGCGATCGGCAAGTTCATGCGCAAGGCATCCCTCGACGAATTACCCCAACTGGTCAACGTGGTGCGCGGGGACATGACGCTGGTGGGCCCGCGCCCCGAGCGACCGGAGTTCGTCGAACTGTTCGAGATGCAGGTGCGACGCTACGGCGACCGCCACCGAGTGAAGGCGGGCATCACCGGTTGGGCCCAGGTGCACGGACTTCGGGGCCAGACCTCGATCGCCGACCGGGCGGAATTCGACAACTACTACATCGAGAACTGGTCGCTTCTGCTCGATTTCAAAATCCTGGTCCTGACTGTGCTTGCGGTGCTGAAACCCGCAGAGTAGGAACAATTCGGCGACCCGGGGCGGTCGGAGTACTAGACCTTCAGCAACCCGGACTCGTGGTAGCGGCGTTCCTTGTTGACCTGCCAGGGGTCGACACTCTCGCCGAAGTACCGCTTGACGCTGTGCATGGCACTGAGCATCGCGTGGTCCTGGTTGTCGTAGCGGTGCATGCCGTTGCGTCCGATCGGATGCAGGGACGGGTAGTGCTTGCGCAGGTAATCCCGAATCCGGGCGACGCTTGTCTCCATCGCCGGATTGCAGATCGGATAGGCGAACTGCGAGCGGACCACCATGACGCGCTCGATCGCGGACGGATCGAAACCCAGTGTGTGCAAGTCGCTTTCGACCATCTGCCGCATGTAATCGTCGTCGGCGGCCCACAGCGCCGAGCCAGCGCCGATGAAGTACTCGAATCCCAGGTATGTTCCGTCCCACTCGGGTGGAGTGAGGTCGTCGGACCATTGGCGGTAGTTCTGGATACGTCCCACCCGCAGGTCCATGCCCGGCGTGTACACCCAGTTGAAAGGGAGCTCGCGGCGCTGTCCGAGGGCAACCGCGACCGTGATCAGCCCACGGTGCTTCAGTTGGGCGGCAGCCTCCCAAATGTGCTGTGGCGGCGCGGGTTCCAGGGCATTGACCAACATCTGCAGGGGCATGCTGGAAAAGACCGCATCGCCGGTCGCACTGCCTCCGTCGCGCAGTTCGACCGTCCACCTTCTGCCATCGAAGCCCAGCTTGGCCACCGGTGAGTCGAGCGACGGTTCGACACCGAATTTCGCCAGCTCTGCTGCTGCGGCGTCCCAGAGCTGACCGGGCCCGCGGCGGGGATAGAGAAACGCATCGGCGGCCATCGCGTCGCGGCCGCCCCACACGATCGGCTTGATCCGCTGCTCGGCCCAATCGCTGGTGAGCTGAGCGGGCTCGGCGAGCCATGTCTTGCGAACGTACCCGTCGAAGAACATGCGGTACCAATAGTTGCCGAACTGATACCGGCCCCACTCGAGGAAGGTCGCAGAGTCGTCGAGCGAACGCCCTCCACGTCGAAGCCTGGACCACAGAAGACTGCCTAGACCCCGTGCTCCGCGCCCATAACCCAACTGAGTCAGCAGGTTTCGGCCGAGAAGCGGGTAAGGCACGAAATGGCCGTCGACGAGCATGGCGGAGCGCCTCGACACCGAGTGCCACTCTTCGGCCGGAAGCAGAGATTTCCAGAGTTCGAGTATCTGCTCGTTCTTGGTGAAGAAGCGGTGGCCACCGGGGTCGACCCGGAAACCGTGCTCACCAGGGGTGCGCGCCAGACCTCCGACGTTCGACGATGCCTCGAAGACTTGGGCTGCGACGCCGTTCTTCGCCAGCTCGAGACTCGCGGTGAGGCCGGCGGGTCCTGCCCCGATGATCAAGGGGCGCCGATCGGAGTGCATCGGTGTCTACCGTCCCCGGAGCTGCGGCGTGCGCCGGTAGTCGTCGATGAACTCGTCGATGTGTCGCTCCTCGAGTTCGTTGAGCGGCGTCGTCAAGAACCGCAGTTGTGCGTACTGGGTCTGCAGCGGAAGAAAGCCGCTCAGCAGCGGCTCGGGGGAGGTGCGGATGACCAGGTCCACATCCTCGATGTCGAAGGCACCGCGGATTTCGCCGCCCCGTTTCTGCGCTTGCTGAAGAGCTGTTCGTAGCTCGTCGTTCGCGTCGTAGGCGGCGAGGATGTTGATCCGGAATTCTTCGCCGCGCATAACCGATTCGGCGCGCTCGGCTGCCGCGACGTACTCCGAGGGCAGCACCGTGCGGTCGCCGTGCAACCGCACACTGCAGTCGTCGGGCTCGAAGCGGTCGGGAATCAAGTGGGTGAGGAAGTGGATCGAGGCGTTGAACACCGGCTCGAGTTCGGCCTGACTGCGGGCGAGATTGGCCCGGCTGAGATTGTACACCGAGACGGTCCGCACGTTGTGACGGCGCAGCACCTGAAGGATGTCGGCTACCTTTTCCGCGCCCTGTAGATACGCCTCAGCCAAGGAGATGCCGCGACTTTTCGCCCATCGACGCATACCGTCTGGTATCAAACCGACATGGGCAGGCTCGAAGCCCGTCAATACACGCAATCTATCCCCCCGTAAGCACACTTATAGCCCTGAGTAAGGGTACTTATTGCATTCCCATAAGTCCACTTATCCAAACATTCCCGCCCGCGCCTCATCGCGACGGCCCTTGGGGCGGGTCCGCACGCGGGGTCAAGCGGGAGGAATCGTCCGTCCTGATCTTGGACGGTAAAGGAGGATCCGTACTGGGCGCACTTCCACCCGGCTCTGGCCACCGCCGGCGAGCGGCGGCTGTCTCGCGCGAGAAGTCGATCGGGCCCATTGAAACCCCTTTTAATTGTTCCTTCCTAGATAGGTATGCCACCGACAGTCATGAGTCAAGTTATTGACAAAAAAAAGGATGACATTCCATTGAACGAGATATGGCCGAAATATGGCATTCGGTGTCAATAGGCCGACTTTAGAGTCAGAAAACGTGTCGCCAACCTGCAAAAGCAGCAAATTGTCAAGCCGTATCACCCGAGCAGGTCTCGGTAGCGTGCTTGCCGATGAAACGAGTGCAAGAGGGTGGTGCGCGACCGGGGGCGGCGCCGTTTCTGTTCCGGAAGCGTCAATTTCAGCGAAGAAGTGAAGTTCGTCGTGGGTGTTCCGGTGGGCGGGGTGACTCCCCGAGGAGTCGCGAGACCGGAACCGATCCACCGCCTTTCGTCAGCGCAATCCTGGTCGGACTGACACCATCGACAGGCCGGTCGACACCGGCAGGAAAGGTGGGTCGGCGGTGGCCGTGGCGCAGAGCCGTTATCGGGTACTGCTGGGGTTCGGCGCCTTCTATTTCATGGGCGCGCAGTTGGGCAGCGTTCTGGCGGTCCTGCCGTTCCTTCTGGTGGCCGAGGACATGGACATGGCGGCCGGGTTCGTCGTCCCGAGCTTCAGTATCGGTTTCGTGCTCGGGAATGCGATGTCATCGCTGCTGCTCAAACGGTCACGGCACCGCCCGAACGTCGTCATCGCCGCCGCCGCGGGCACCATCGCCGTCCTGACCGCAATTGTCGCCACAGCCGCGCTGCACAACACGCTGGTGGTGTTCACGTTCCTGTCGTCGTCGGTGCTCATCGGCGGTGCGATGGGAGTGGCGAACAACGCCTTCGCCGAGATCATCTCGCGCATGGTCACCGCGGCCCGGCGCAACGAGCTGGTGCTCAACCAGCAGGCGCTCGGAGCCATCCTGACCGTCGCGGCCACGTTGCTGCTCATCCCGCTGCTGCCCAACCGCGACACCGCAGACGGACATCTCGATGTGCTCTGGTTGGGCGCCGCCGCGATGGGCATCGCCTTCGTGGCCGCGCTCATCGTCGGACCGGCGAGGCCGGGCCCGGTGGCTGCACCACGCCGTCTCGTCGACGATTTCCGCGAAGGGCTCGCCGTGCTCCGTACCGCCCGCTGGTACCGGGTGTTCCTGACCACGCAGATCGTCTTCGTCCCGATCCTGGTGAACGAGACGTTCTTCGCGCTGCGGACGTCGCTGGCCCATGTCGACACCGCCGGCAGCCTGCACATGATCGTGATCGGTTCGGCGGCAGGGCTCGTCGCCGGTTCGTTCCTGTGGCGCAACGTGTTCGGCCGCGCCGGGGTACGCGGAATGCTCGTGTCGAGCGCGTTCGTGAGCTGCGTCGCGACGGCGATCTGCCTTGCCAACGAACTGATCTTCGACGAGCCACGCTTGTGGGTGTACGGCGGCGTCTTTTTTCTCGTCGTCTTGTCGAACGCCGCGATCGCGGCCGCGATGGTGTCGTGGATCAGTGCGTTCGCCGCCGAAGAACAACGCGCAGTTCTGATCAGCTTCGCCGCTACGCTCACCGCTGTGGTCACCGGGATCCTCGGCGCGGGCTTCGGCCTGCTGGCTCAGGTCGTCGCAATCTGGCCGGTGTTCGTCGTCTTCATGCTGTGTGTACTGGCCGTTGTGGTGGCGACCCGCGCACCCGACCGCGCAGAGGTGGCCGCGTGAGGTCGATGAGCCGATCTTTCGAGGAACTCGTCGCCGAGGCGGTCGCGGAGCCCATCGACGGGTGGGACTTCTCCTGGCTCGACGGCCGCGCCACCGAGGAGCGGCCGTCGTGGGGTTTCCAGCGTCTGCTCAGCCGGCGGCTGGGCGAGGTGTCAGCGGCGCTGGACCTCTACACCGGCGGGGGTGAGGTGCTCGCGGGGGTAGACAAGTTCCCGCCGACGATGGCGGCTACCGAGTCGTGGCCACCCAACGCGGCCAAAGCGACTCGTCTGCTTCATCCTCGCGGCGTCGTGGTTCTGCAGACTCGAGGCGAACCGCCGTTGCCGTTCGCCGACAACGCTTTCGACCTGGTGAGCAGTCGCCACCCCATCGCCGTCTGGTGGACCGAGATCGCCCGGGTCCTGCGGCCGGGCGGAACCTATCTGGCCCAGCATCCGGGGCCGGCGACTGCGCTCGAGCTCATCGAAGCCGTCATGGGCCCGATGCCGGAGCTGGGCGCGCACATGGAGCCCTCCGTCCAGGCCGCGCAGGCGGAGGCAGCGGGTCTGCAGGTCGTCGACCTACGCCTTGAGACGCTCACTTCGGAGTATTACGACATCGGCGCGGTCGTCTACTTTCTGCGCAAGCTGATTTGGACGGTGCCGGATTTCACCGCGGAGCCGTACCTGACGCGCCTGCGCACGGTGCACGAACGCATCGAAGCGCACGGGCGGTTCGTCACCCATCCCACTCGGGTTCTCGTGGAGGCCCGAAAGCAGCTGTAGCGTCCTGGGATTCAGCGAGCCGGGAGCGGCTGTTGTTTCGCCCACTCGATGTAGCGATCGATGCCCTCCCAGATCTTCACCTCGGGAGCGAAGCCGATCTGCTGCGCGAATTCGATGGAGGCCGGAAAGCGGGTCACCTCCCCGGGCCGCGCGGGCCCGTTCACCACCCTCGTGCCGAATCTTTCCGCGATGTAGTCGGCGATGTCGCGTACACGCGTGTTCACGCCGCTGGCGACATTGATGGCGCGGCCCGCCAACTCCGGCGTGTCCAACACGAGGCGGTATGCGTTCACCACGTCGCTGACGTGGAGGTAATCCCTGGTGGCACTTCCGTCCCCGAAGATCACGAGGTCCTCGCCCGTCAACGCCTTGCGGACGAGGATCGGGATGAGCGCCCCGTACGCGCCGCTCTTCTGGCGTTCACCGAAGATGTTGAATGGTCGGACGATCGTGACGTCCATGCCGTAGGAGCGGTAGTAGGAGTACGCGAGGCGATCGGCGGCAGCCTTCGACGCCGCATACGGACTGTTCGGCTTCAGTTCGGCGGTTTCGTCCAGCAGCGAGCCCGGGCCCAAGCGATGTCCGTCGCCGTACACCTCGCAGGTCGACGCGAGGATCACCCGCGCGCCGTATTCGCGGGCGGCCTCCAGAACGTTCTGGGTCCCCACCACATTGGTCTCGATGAAGCTCTTCGGGTCGCTGAGCGACCTGTCGACGTTGACATTTGCCGCCAGGTGAAAGACCACCTCGTGATCGCGCACCGTCTTGCTGACCAATTCCCAGTCGGTGACCGAACCGAACACGACGTCGGCCCGGTCATCGTTCGCGATGTCGGCCAGGTTCTGCTTGCCGGTCACCGAGAAGGTGTTCAGGACGGTCACGCGGTGTCCGGCGGCGAGGAGGGCTTCGCAGAGGTGGCTCCCTTGGAAGCCGGCGCCGCCGGTAACGAGGATCCTCACCTAAAGTGCTCCCGTCTCAAGACATATGCCGCATTATGATTACCACCCGGCGCCGCTGGCGGTATGCGAAAAGGATGCATCAAATGTGCGACGTCGCCGCGGAATATCGGGGACAGATCGAGGCGTGGTGCACTCACCCCGCCCTGACCGAACTGGTCGACATGTTCGGCGGAAGCATTCCGCGAGGCCAGACATTGAGCGAACGGCTCGCGTTCCTGGACGAGTTCAGCGAGGTATGGGACTACCGGGGCAAAGCGCGGCGCCAGAGTGCGGTCCGGTTCCGCAACCAGGACGCCGGCGGGGCGGTCCGGTGGCTGATCCCTCGTCTCGAGCTGCCTGATGATCACCTCGAGCGGATCGAGAAATTGGCGGACCAGCTGGGACTCATCGCCGAGTTACAGCCCGCCGGAACCGACTTCGATCACCTCATCGTCATCGGCGGCGGGCGGTACACGAACCTGCTGCGAACGCGCTACGCGGGGGAGATGGTCGCGAGCCGCCGAGTCGGCAATGTCGTACTCGCCGCGGCGTCCCGACGCCTGCTGGATTCCGAAGCCGATGCCGTCGCCGCGTGTGCGCCTGGCGCACGTACCGAGTTCGAGTTGATGGTCGCCGCCGCCCGCGACGTGTTCGGCCTCGTTGTCGACGAGGTCTGCGCGCATGTGAGGCGCCGCGTCGATCGAGTGCAGTGCAACGAGACGGTCTGGCACTTTCCGCCTGACAGCAACGAATTCGGCGTTCACGTGATGCTGCTCGAGACGCCGTCACCGGATCCCGAACGCCGCCGGGCGAATTCCGCCGACACGTATACGTTCGCCGCGCAGACGGCCGGCATGCGCGGCTCGTCGTGTCTGATGGTGACGGGTCAGCCGTTGGTGCCCTACCTGCACTTCGAAGCCCTGCGCACGTTGGCACTGCGATATGACATCCGTTTGGAGTCAGCGGGTTTCGGGGTGCAGGAGTACAACCGGCTCAGCGCGATGGACCAGCAGCATCCGGCCAAGCTGCTCCAGGAGGTGCGTTCGACCATCCGGTCCGCGCGGGCTCTGGAGGATCAGCTCAGACGATGATCGCGCAGGGCGACGACGGGGGGAACGTGCCCGACACCGGGCGCGGACGCCCCGACGGTGTCCACGGCTTTAGTCCCATGTTCGCCAGGTGGCGCACGGGGTTGACGTGCTCGCCGTCGACGTGGACCTCGAAATGCAGGAAGCCATCGGCAGATTCGTCGTGTGCCTGCAGGACGCCGATTTCTGTGCCTGCGTCGATTTGGGCTTCGACGTCGATGCGGCGGTCATCGCCCGGCCGGAAGACGTACACGGTCTCACGGTCGGCTCCCGCGATGGTCACCGATTGCAGCCCGTCGTCAAGGTTCACGACGCGGCTGACGGTGCCCGACGTCGCGGCGTGGACCGGTGTTCCCGGCGCCGCCGCGAAGTCGACGCCGGGGTGGAAACCGGATGCGCGGCGTCCGTAGCCCGACGCGATCGCGAGCCGGTCGCGATCGATGGGTACCCGGGCGCCGGGTTCGGCGGGGTCGAAGTCACCTGATGCCCGCCGCCGGTAATCGGAGCGCAGCAGGTCGATCTCGTCGTAGGCGTACCCGAACAACAGGGCGCGGTCGTAGGGCACGCCGTAGTTCAACTCGGAGTGGGGATCGAGCTTGCGGTAGTGCTCGACCTTGGCGATCCGCTCGGCCAGCGTCGACCATCCGGTGTGCAGCAGGCGCACGTCGTTGGCGACGCCGATGCCACCGTGTTCGGTGATGTTGGCCGGCCAGTGCGGGTTGTGGATCGCGCGTGTGCCGGCGTGCAAACCGGGACGCCAGCGCCAGAATGGTCCGCGCATTGATTCGGCGGTGCCCATCAGCGGGATCATGTCCGGATAGTCCGGATCGTCCCAGCTGGGGATCATCGGACACATCAGCGCCGCGACATCGTCGGGGACTTGTGCGAGCATCGCCGGGATGTCGATGTCGCTTTCGACCACCTGGTCGGAGTCGATCATGAAGATCCAATCGGGGCGGCAGAAATCGGCCATGCGGTAGAGCAATTCGAGCCCCGGTGGTTCGGGGATCAGCCACGGGGTCTGTGGCAGATCGGAGCGGGCGTGGACCACGTTGGTGACCGCGGGATGCTCGTGCAGGATCTGCGCGGTCCCGTCGGTGCTGCGGTCGTCGACCGCGTAGACGTCGTCGCACCAGCCGGCCAGGGAATCGAGCACGCGCGGCAGCACGTCCTCGCCGTTGTGCACGCGGAACATCGCCAGAACGCGCATCATGGCCTACTTCGGTTGACCTGCGGTTCGACGGCGGTGAGCATCGCCGCGAGCATAGCGATGATCTCGTCCAGAGCGCGGTCGGTCGCGCGGGTGTCGCACGGAAGGGAGCGCCCCGCGGGCGGAACGCGCGCGCCACCGAGCTGTCGCTGGTAGCGAGTGGAGCGGAATCGGTGTACGCCCACCTCTTGACCGAGGATCACATCGAGACGATGGCAGCGCTTGGCGCGACGGCTTCCGGGCGACAACGTTATTCGGCTGCCGGCTAACAGCGAAAAATTTGCCGTGGCTGGGTATACACCGGTTGGTTTCGCAGATGTTCGAACAGGGGAGGAATAAGCATGCGTATCGGCCCTGCGTTACTCGTGCTTGCGGCAGCCGCACTTGTGTCCTGCGGATCAAACTCGTCTTCACCGGCCACGGTGACCGTTACGGAAAGCTCCAGCCCTTCGCAGCCGACAAAGCTCTCGGGACTGCAGGAGTATCCATCTGCCCAAGCGCTCGCCGACGACCTGACGAAGTACGGACACACGTGCAATATGAGGCCGACCGGCGGGGGGATGAATTCGGTCGACGCAGGGAATTGTTACATCGACGGCACGGAGATGGTTCTTGCCATTTACGCGGACCAATCGAAGATCGATGAGCAGATCGACTTCATAGTCGAAGTCTTAGGAGGCAACAACATGGAGTACGGCATGCTCGACGGGAAGAACTGGACCGTTAACTGCGGGAGCCGGGCCGCCTGCCAGGAGCTACAGGACGACCTTGGCGGCAGCATCACTGCGCCGCTCGGTTAATTGGGAACTTCGACTCATCAACGCACGTGGCGCGCTCACAGGGCCGGAACGCTTACGCGCGAACGGGACGCGGAACGGGACAGAAGAGCGGCGCTGAAACCGCCCTCAAAAGCAACAACGGCCCTAGCAGGGACGTCATCAGAGCGGGCGACGGGAATCGAACCCGCGTAGCTAGTTTGGAAGACTAGGGCTCTACCATTGAGCTACGCCCGCATGTACAGCAAGACCAGATCGTACAGGCGGCAGCCAAATCAAATCCAATTGAGGGCTTCGCGTGTCCAGCCCGTAGTATCTCGCGTGGTCGTTCCGTGTTTTGCGGACGGCCCGCGCAGGCGCAGCGCTCAAGCGCCGGCGCGACGTGCAGAGCACGGGGTGTAGCGCAGCTTGGTAGCGCATCCGCTTTGGGAGCGGAAGGCCGCAGGTTCAAATCCTGTCACCCCGACTGCGACACCGACCGAACCAGAATATGAGGAGCAAGATCGTGAAGAGCACCGTCGAGAAGTTGAGCCCCACCCGGGTGCGCATCAACGTGGAGGTGCCCTTCACTGAGCTCGAACCCGACTTCGACCGCGCGTTCGCGCAGTTGGCCAAGCAGGTCCGACTCCCCGGCTTCCGTCCCGGCAAGGCGCCGCGCAAGCTGCTCGAGGCCCGTGTCGGCCGCGAAGCAATGCTCGACCAGGTCGTCAGCGAGGCCCTTCCCGGCCGCTACAGCGAGGCGGTCACCAGCTCCGAGGTGCAGCCGCTGGGCCAACCCGAGATCGAGATCACCAATAAGGAGTACGGCCAGGACCTCACGTTCACGGCCGAGGTCGACGTCCGCCCCGAGATCGAGCTTCCCGAGTTGTCGGAACTGACGCTGACCGTCGACGCGATCGAGGTGACCGACGAAGAGGTCGACGCCGAACTGCAGACGCTGCGGGCACGCTTCGGCACGCTCACGGGTGTGGAGCGCGCCGCCGAGAACGGCGACTTCGTCTCCATCGACTTGTCGGCCACCGTGGACGGCCAGGAGCTGGCCGAGGCTGCCACCGAGGGGCTGTCGCACGAGGTCGGCTCGGGCCAACTGATCGACGGTCTCGACGAGGCGATCGTCGGGCTCAAGGAGGGGGAGACCCGCGTCTTCACCACCAAACTGGCCGCCGGTGAGCACGCCGGCAAGGACGCGCAGGTGACCGTCACCGTCAAGTCGGTCAAGGAGCGCGAGCTGCCCGAGCCCGACGACGAATTCGCCCAGCTGGCAAGCGAATTCGACACCATGGATGAGCTCAAGGAGTCACTTGTCGAGCAGGTGCGCCGGGTCAAGCGGGTGCAGCAGGCCGAGAAGATCCGCGACAAGGTGCTCGAGACGCTGCTCGAGCAGGTCGAGGTGCCGCTGCCGGAGAACGTGGTGCAGGCCCAGGTCGACGACGCGCTACACAACGCCATCCACGGGCTCGACCACGACGAGGCGCGTCTGGCCGAGGCGCTCGAAGCCCAAGGCAGCAGCCGCGAGCAGTTCGACACCGACAATCGCACCAACGCGGAGAAGGCGGTCAAGACGCAGCTGCTGGTCGATGCAATCGCTGACAAGCTCGACGTCCAGGTCGGCCAGAACGACATCAGCGAGCGCCTGATGCTGATGTCTCAGCAGTACGGCCTGCAGCCGCAGCAGCTGATCCAGTCGCTGCAGCAGAACAACCAGCTGCCCGCGCTGTTCGCCGACGTGCGTCGCGGGCTGGCGCTGGCCGCTGTCGTCGAGGCCGCCACCGTCAAAGACTCCGACGGCAACGTGATCGACACCACCGAGTTCTTCGGCCGGTCCGAAGAGCAGACCGAGGAAGCTGCCGAAGACGCCTCCGACGCCGCCGAGTCACAAGCGAACGAGGAGTCGGCCGACGCGAAGTGACGCTGAGAGCGAACGCGGCCCGTCTAGGGACTGCACGCCCGCGCGGGTTGGTTAGTGTCGGTGAGTATCAAGCTCTTGAAGAAAGCAGGTATCCAGACGTGACCCACATGCGTGGCGCCTCGCAAGGCCTCAACCTTGTCGACTCGGTCTATGAGCGCTTGCTGGCGGAGCGGATCATCTTCCTGGGCTCGCAGGTCGATGACGACATCGCCAACAAGCTCTGCGCGCAGATTCTGCTGCTGTCGGCCGAGGATCCCACCAAGGACATCCACCTCTACATCAACTCGCCCGGCGGCTCCATCAGCGCCGGCATGGCGGTCTACGACACCATGGTGCTGGCGCCGTGCGACGTCGCCACCTACGCCATGGGTATGGCCGCCTCGATGGGCGAGTTCCTGCTCGCGGCGGGCACGAAGGGTAAGCGCTACGCCCTGCCACACGCCCGGATCCTGATGCACCAGCCGCTCGGCGGCATCACCGGCGGTGCGGCCGACATCGCGATCCAGGCCGAGCAGTTCGCGGTGATCAAGAAGGAGATGTTCCGGTTGAACGCCGAGTTCACCGGGCAGCCCATCGAGCGGATCGAAGCCGACTCCGACCGCGACCGCTGGTTCACCGCGCAGGAGGCCCTCGAGTACGGCTTCGTCGACCACATCATCACCAGCGCGAGCGTCAACGGCTCAGGACCAGGAGCAGGACTAGACAAATGACCGATCACTTGCATCCTCAGGCCGACGCCCGCCTGCAGCCCCACGGCGGTGCCGTGATTCAGCCTCAGGCCCGTTACATCCTGCCGTCGTTCATCGAGCACTCGAGCTTCGGCGTCAAGGAGTCCAACCCGTACAACAAGCTGTTCGAGGAACGCATCATCTTCCTCGGTGTGCAGGTCGACGACGCGTCGGCGAACGACATCATGGCCCAGTTGCTGGTGCTGGAGTCGCTCGACCCTGACCGCGACATCACCATGTACATCAATTCCCCGGGCGGCTCGTTCACCTCGCTGATGGCGATCTACGACACCATGCAGTACGTCCGAGCCGACATCCAGACGGTGTGCCTGGGCCAGGCCGCTTCGGCGGCCGCGGTGTTGCTGGCCGCGGGCACCCCCGGCAAGCGCATGGCGCTGCCCAACGCTCGCGTGCTGATTCACCAGCCCGCGCTGGCCGGCGTCATCCAGGGCCAGTTCTCCGATCTCGAGATCCAGGCCAAGGAGATCGAGCGGATGCGCACGCTGATGGAAGTCACGCTGGCCAACCACACGGGCAAGACCCCCGAGCAGATCCGCAAGGACACCGACCGCGACAAGATCCTGACCGCCGAAGAGGCTAAGGACTACGGCGTCATCGACACCGTTCTGGAGTACCGCAAGCTGTCGGCCCAGACCGCCTGATCTGTCCCGCAACCGCGCGAAATGCGGTTCGCGTCTGCCTTTGGCGTGGCACGCTGTTCGTCTGCACGGGCGGACGGCCAGGGAGGACCGCGATGACAGTTGGGATGCGAGCGGGTTTCGCGATGACCGCGTTGGCGGCGACGGCCGCGGTTTGCGGCCTGGCCCAGATCGCCTCGCCGGCGGTCGGTCAGGCTCAGGAACCGCCCTGTCCCGCAGGGACGTATTGGGACGTCTACTCGCTCCAATGCGTGCCCGTCGACGCGACCGTTTATGTCAACCCCCCGAACCCCGTCGTCGGGCCCGCAGGTCCCGTCGGTGTCGGAGGAGTGGTGGGCCCCGCTGGTCCGGGTCCGGTCGGGCCGGGACCGGCCGGGCCGGGTCCCGCAGGCCCCGGGCGCCGATAGCGTCACACCGAATCGGCGCCGGCGTGCACCGCGCCGATAACGGGTACTTTGGGTGCCGACGCCCTCTCGGTCCGGTCACGGCCACGACACGCCAACGACACGGCGGCGCGTTCGCTGGGGTCCGAGGGTAATCAGACGATATGTTGGCGCGAACACAGATGAATACCACTGGCGCGATTCGGCTTTATCGGTCGCCTCGCGCGGGAACAAACGGGTAGCGTCGGGTTCACCACCCGAGGCAACCACCGAAAAGAAGCTTCATCGGCTGCGAGGAAAGTAGGACCCCACCACCATGGCGCGCATTGGAGACGGCGGTGACCTGCTGAAGTGCTCGTTCTGCGGCAAGAGTCAAAAGCAGGTTAAGAAGCTCATTGCGGGTCCGGGCGTCTATATCTGCGACGAGTGCATCGATCTCTGCAACGAGATCATCGAAGAGGAACTCGCCGATGCGGACGACGTAAAGCTCGACGAGTTGCCCAAACCCGCGGAGATCCGCGAGTTCCTCGAGGGTTACGTCATCGGACAAGACACCGCCAAGCGCACGCTCGCGGTCGCCGTCTACAACCACTACAAGCGCATCCAAGCGGGGGAGAAGAGCCGCGATTCGCGCTCCGAACCCGTCGAACTGGCCAAGTCCAACATCTTGATGCTGGGTCCGACCGGCTGCGGTAAGACCTACCTGGCGCAGACGTTGGCCAAGATGCTCAACGTGCCGTTCGCGATCGCCGACGCCACCGCGCTGACCGAAGCCGGATACGTGGGCGAGGACGTCGAGAACATTCTGCTCAAGCTGATCCAGGCCGCCGACTACGACGTCAAGCGCGCCGAGACCGGCATCATCTACATCGACGAGGTCGACAAGATCGCCCGCAAGAGCGAGAACCCGTCGATCACCCGTGACGTCTCCGGTGAGGGTGTCCAGCAGGCTCTGCTGAAGATCCTGGAGGGAACGCAGGCGTCGGTGCCTCCACAGGGCGGCCGCAAGCATCCGCACCAGGAGTTCATCCAGATCGACACCACCAACGTGTTGTTCATCGTGGCGGGAGCGTTCGCGGGTCTGGAGAAGATCGTGTCCGACCGCGTCGGCAAGCGCGGCCTGGGCTTCGGCGCCGAGGTGCATTCGAAGGCCGACGTCGACACCGCCGACCACTTCGCCGAGGTCATGCCCGAGGATCTGATCAAGTTCGGGTTGATCCCGGAGTTCATCGGCCGCCTGCCGGTGGTGGCGTCGGTGACGAATCTGGACAAGGACTCCCTTGTGCAGATCCTGTCCAAGCCCAAGAACGCGTTGGTGAAGCAGTACACGCGCCTGTTCGAGATGGACGGCGTCGAACTCGAGTTCACCGACGAGGCGCTCGAGGCGATCGCCGATCAGGCCATCCACCGCGGCACCGGTGCTCGCGGACTGCGCGCCATCATGGAAGAGGTCCTGCTTCCGGTGATGTACGACATCCCCAGCCGTGACGACGTCGCCAAGGTGGTCGTCACCAAGGAGACCGTGCAGGACAACGTGCTGCCGACGATCGTGCCGCGCAAGCCGTCGCGTCCGGAGCGTCGCGACAAGTCCGCCTGACGACGATCAAGCGGCGAGGAACGAGCCGCGTTGAGGAGTCGGGCAATCAGTCCCGCCTGACGACGATCAAGCGGCGAGGAACGAGCCGCGTCAGTGCACGACGCGGTCGGGACGGGTGTAGACGTTCATCGACCGGCCCCGCAGGAAGGCCACCAGGGTCAGCCCTGACTGGCTGGCCAAATCGACCGCCAGCGACGACGGCGCCGACACCGCCGCAAGCACCGGAATCCCCGCCATCACGGCCTTCTGCGTCAGCTCAAACGAAGCGCGTCCGCTGACCAGCAGGACGGTCCCCGTCAGCGGAACACGGTCCTGCTCGACCGCCCACCCGATGACCTTGTCCACGGCGTTGTGCCGGCCGATGTCTTCGCGCACGGCGAGCGTTGTGCCCCCGGAGTCGAACAGCGCGGCGCCGTGCAGGCCGCCCGTGCTGGCGAACACCTTCTGCGCTTTGCGCAGCCGCGCAGGCAGCTGCGAGAGCGTCTGCGCGGTGATGGTCGTTGGGTCATCGCCCGGGCCGTGGCGGCTGCTCAGCTGTACTGCCTCCAGTGAGGCCTTTCCGCAGACCCCGCACGACGACGTGGTGTAGAAGTTGCGCGTGACGTCGACGTCGGGCGGCGCGACATGCGGGGCCAGCCGCACATCGAGGACGTTGTAGGTGTTCTGCGAAAAGCCCGCGTCGTCGACGCCCGTGCCTCTGCAGTAGCGCGCCGTGAGCACGTCGTCACGTCCGGCGATGACACCCTCGGTGAGCAGAAAGCCCTGCGCGAGTTCGACATCGGAGCCCGGAGTGCGCATCGTCACCGTGACGGGTACGCCGTTGACGCGGATCTCCATCGGCTCCTCGACCACGAGGGTTTCCGGCCGCGCCACCGCGGAGTCCATGGTCACATGCTTTACCCGCCGCCTGGCTGTGACCCGACCCATGACTCCACACTAGGGCGATTCGACGTCGATAACGTTTTCCTTGCTGTTCATGCCGGGGCCAGCGCGCGAGGCGGCGTCGTAGCCATTCGGACGGCACAATGGATGCGTGCACAACGAACTCGAACCGAACCGCCGCATGCCGGTCTGGCGTGATCCGCTGTCGGCTGGCTTCCGCGCGCACCGTCACCTGCTGTTACTGCGCCTGCGTTGGCACGAACGGCGCGGGGAGTCGGCGTCCACCCGGCACTGACAACGGGACGACCAGCACCGACGATGCGTGCTAGCTACCGGCTACTGGACGGTAACCATTTCCTTAGAATTTTTGTCTCGTAGACGTGACGAACAACACAGTTATGTCTCACGGCAGGCATCCGCACATCGACTGAGCTGTGTGTTCGACCCTCCGCGTGCGGCACGCCGCGGGCGAGTCCGGTGAAGGGCCGCCTAAGAAAAGTGCAATAATCGGTACTGGCAGTGACATCAAAAATTTTGGTGGACGTCCACCGACGGCGCGTCGACTCGACTGTGACTCGGAGGACGTCCCCACGCAGTGTGGAAGGCAGGCCTCGTGGCAGCGAAGGACAACGCGGTCAGTCCGGGGAGTGCGGGTCCTCGACAGAAGCTCGAGAAGGTCGTCATTCGATTCGCCGGCGACTCCGGCGACGGTATGCAGCTCACCGGTGACCGGTTCACCTCCGAAGCCGCCCTGTTCGGCAACGACCTTGCCACCCAACCGAATTACCCCGCCGAGATCCGCGCGCCGCAGGGCACGCTGCCCGGTGTGTCGTCGTTCCAGATCCAGATCGCCGATTACGACATCCTGACCGCGGGCGACCGCCCCGATGTGCTCGTCGCGATGAACCCGGCGGCGCTGAAGGCCAACGTCTCCGACCTGCCCCGCGGCGGTCTGATCATCGCCAACTCCGACGAGTTCACCAAGCGCAACCTCGCCAAGGTCGGCTATGAAGCCAACCCGTTGGAGACCGAGGAACTGTCCGACTACGTCGTGCAGGCCGTGCCGATGACGACCCTGACGCTGGGCGCGGTCGAGCCGATCGGCGCCTCCAAGAAAGACGGCCAGCGGGCGAAGAACATGTTCGCGCTCGGTCTGCTGTCGTGGATGTACGGCCGTGAACTCAAGCACAGCGAGGCGTTCATCCGCGAGAAGTTCGCCCGCAAGCCCGACGTCGCCGAGGCCAACGTGCTCGCGCTCAAGGCCGGCTGGAACTACGGCGAGACCACCGAGGCCTTCGCCAGCACCTATGAGGTCGCACCCGCCAAGCTCAAAACCGGTGAGTACCGCCAGATTTCCGGTAACACCGCGCTGGCCTACGGAATCGTCACCGCCGGTCAACTCGCCGATCTGCAGGTCGTGCTCGGCACCTACCCGATCACCCCGGCGTCGGACATCCTGCACGAGCTGTCCAAGCACAAGAACTTCAACGTGATGACCTTCCAGGCCGAGGACGAGATCGCCGGCATCGGCGCGGCTATCGGCGCGTCCTACGGCGGCGCCCTGGGCGTCACCAGCACCTCGGGCCCGGGCATCTCGCTGAAGTCCGAGGCGATCGGTCTGGCGGTGATGACAGAACTGCCGCTGATCATCATCGACGTGCAGCGCGGCGGGCCGTCGACCGGTCTTCCGACCAAGACCGAGCAGGCCGACCTCTTGCAGGTGATGTACGGCCGCAACGGCGAGTCGCCGGTCGCGGTGGTGGCGCCCCGCTCACCGTCGGACTGCTTCGACGTGGCCGTGGAGGCCGCCCGCATCGCGGTCAACTACCACACGCCGGTGGTCATCCTCTCCGACGGTGCGATCGCGAACGGCTCCGAGCCGTGGCGGATTCCGGACGTCAGCAGCTACCCGGCCATCGAGCACACGTTCGCCAAGTCCGGCGAGCCGTTCCAGCCGTACGCCCGCGATCCGGAGACCCTGGCGCGCCAGTTCGCGATCCCCGGTACGCCCGGTCTCGAGCACCGGATCGGTGGCCTTGAGGCGGCCAACGGCTCCGGCAACATCTCTTATGAGCCCAAGAACCACGACCTGATGGTCCGGCTGCGGCAGGCCAAGGTCGACGGCATCGCTGTGTCCGATCTCGAGGTCGACGACCCGACAGGTGACGCCGAACTGCTGATGCTCGGTTGGGGTTCCAGCTTCGGGCCGATCGGTGAGGCGTGCCGGCGGGCGCGCCGCAAGGGCATCAAGGTCGCCCAGGCGCACCTGCGCAACCTCAACCCGTTCCCGGCCAACCTCGGAGAGGTGCTGCGGCGGTATCCGACGGTCGTGTGTCCGGAGATGAACCTCGGCCAACTCGCTCTGCTGCTGCGGGGCAAGTACCTCGTCGACGTCCAGTCGGTCACCAAGGTGGAAGGCATGGCCTTCCTGGCAGACGAGGTCGAGGGCATCATTGATGCGGCGCTGGACGGAACGTTGGGCGAGAAGGAAAGTGACAAAGTGAAGTTCGCACGACTGGCGGCGGCGACCGTCGAAGTCGGCGTGAGCGGTGTGGGAGCGAACGTATGACCGACTTGATCGGAGCAGATCTCGGGTTGACCGCAGGCACCAGTCGGGTGCCGACGACCGATCAGCCGCAGAAGTCCAAGGACTTCACCAGCGACCAGGAGGTCCGCTGGTGCCCCGGTTGCGGTGACTACGTCATCCTCAACACCATCCGCAACTTCCTGCCCGAGTTGGGGTTGCGCCGCGAGAACATCGCGTTCGTCAGCGGTATCGGCTGCTCGAGTCGCTTCCCGTACTACCTGGAGACCTACGGGTTCCACTCGATCCACGGCCGCGCCCCGACGATCGCGACCGGCTTGGCGCTGGCCCGCGAGGATCTGTCGGTGTGGGTTGTCACCGGTGACGGTGACGCGCTGTCGATCGGCGGCAACCACCTGATTCATGCACTGCGCCGCAACATCAACATCACGATCCTGTTGTTCAACAACCGGATCTACGGGTTGACCAAGGGCCAGTACTCCCCGACGTCGGAGGTCGGCAAGGTCACCAAGTCGACGCCGATGGGGTCGCTGGACTACCCGTTCAACCCGGTGTCGTTGGCGCTCGGTGCCGACGCGACGTTCGTCGGGCGTGCACTGGACTCCGACCGCAAGGGGTTGTCCGAGGTGCTGCGCGCCGCCGCCGCTCACCGCGGTGCGGCCCTGGTCGAGATCCTGCAGGACTGCCCGATCTTCAACGACGGCTCGTTCGACGCCCTGCGCAAGGAAGGCGCCGAGGAGCGGCTGATCAACCTCACCCACGGTGAGCCGGTCACGTTCGGGGCCGACGGCGAGTACTGCGTGGTCAAGTCCGGCTACGGGCTCGAGATCGCCAAGACCGCCGATGTGTCGGCCGACGAGATCGTCGTGCACGACGCCAACCTCGAGGACCCCGCCTACGCGTTCGCGTTGTCGCGGCTGTCGGAACAGAGCCTCGAGCACATGGTGATGGGCATCTTCCGCCAGGTGAGCAAGCCGACCTACGACGATGCGGCCCGTCAGCAGATCACCGCGGCCCGCACCGAGAGGGCACACGACACGGCGGCGCTTCAGTCACTGCTTCGGGGCAAAGACACCTGGACTGTCGACTAACGTCACGGTCATGACGACCACCGTTCCGCTGGCCGGAATCATCCTGGCGGGCGGGGCTTCCCGCCGCATGGGCCGCGACAAGGCCACGTTGCCGTACGAAGGCTCGACGCTCGTCGAGCGGATGGTGGACATCCTCAAGCCGCGTTGCGCGCCGATCTTCGTCATCGCCGCCCCGGGGCAGGCGATGCCAGCGCTCGACGCCGAGGTTCTGCGCGACGAGGTGCTTGGCGTCGGCCCACTGCTGGCGACCGGCCGGGGGCTGCGGGCGGCCGCCGACGCCGGATCGGAACTCGCTTTCGTCTCCGCGGTGGACATGCCGCTGTTGACCGTCGACTTGATCGACACATTGGTCGCCCCGGCGGTGCGCGTCGGGGCGGACGTGGTGTTGCCCTGGGACGGCCGTGACCACTACCTGGCAGGCGTCTACCGCACCGCGCTGGCTGGGCGCGTCGACGAACTGATCGACGCGGGGGAGCGCAGCATGCGCGCGCTGGTCGACCGGGTCGACACACAGCGGATCGTGATGCCGCAACAGCGTGCGCTGACCAACATCAACACCGCCGCCGACCTGGAGGCGATCCGCAACGTGCAAATCGCCTAGCAAATTCACTGATTGAAATACCTGCTATTCGCAATTGTGTGAATTGAATTCCTGCCAGTGAATTAGCTCGCGTTTTGCCGTGATAAGCACATCAACGTGCTGATAGCGGCTCGCCGCGTGAAAGCGCAATATCGGCATAACAGATGCACGAATACGGCTGGCTCTCAGCGCCTTTCGGCAGCATCACCCGCAGCGGTCGGCGAATTCGAGCTCGCTGGGGACTGATTCGGTGCCCGCGCCCGCCCCAAAGGTAGGCCGCTGCGGGTGGGCCGGTCGCGGCGAAACTAGCGAGGCACGGCATGGCCTGGGGTTCAGAAGGCGGTTCACGGCCCGAGGGGTGTGCCGATGTATGTCGCACTGGCGACGAAAGCCCCGCGGGTGTAACGGATGCCGTGACGATCCGGTAGAGGCTGCCGCAGGTCGGTACATTCGGCCTCGAGTCGGTGACGTCGTGAGTTACTGACGCACAACGTATTTCAACTATCGAAGCCGTCGCAGGGCCAGCGAAGTTGCCGTAGGCATGGGCAACGATCATGCTCGTTGCGTTTCATTTCGTCGACGACACTGCGGTTTTCGCCGCTCCAACCAGTGCGCGACCGCACATACCCGTGTTCCAGCTCACAAAATGACCGTGAGATGGCTCACGACATCGTGTCCTGGCATCAGTTTTGCCGTGTCCGTCAAAGCGCAGCGCAACCTGGGAATATGCTGAGAAATCTGCGCCGTAATCGTTTCGTGATCATGCCGCGACACACCTTTGCTCGATATGACGGCGGCCGAACTCTTTTTGTACGGTCCCCAATGGCTCTACCCGGAGCAAACAATTTGAAACCACGAACCTGTGTGTGAGTGGGGCTGTAGGAGGCGAACGGTCTCCGGCGGCCGCCGGCGCTGAGGCCCGGCGAGGCATTCCGGCCTCCCGCTGTCGCACCCGACCGAGACGGTGCGGCCCAACTCCCTGGCCTGGCTGACAGGCATGCCCACTCCGCGCGCTCTGGCGCGGGTGTGTGTTGGCGCGCGCGTGGCGAAAGGATAGAAGTTGACGAACATCCGCAAGACACTTGGCCTGGCGACCTTTGCCGGAGCGCTCGCGTTGGCGCCCATGGCTCTGGCCACCGGCACTGCCAATGCGGACAGCGGTGTGGACTGGGATGCCGTCGCGGCGTGCGAGTCGGGCGGTAACTGGTCCATCAACACCGGTAACGGCTACTACGGCGGCCTGCAGTTCACCATGGGCACGTGGCAATCGAACGGTGGCAGCGGCTCCCCGCACAACGCCAGCCGCGAGGAGCAGATCCGCGTCGCCGAGAACGTGCTGCAGTCGCAGGGCATCGGCGCATGGCCGACCTGCGGCGGTCGCGGCTAAGCACGCGTTTCGTCTTGACCAAGAGGCGGTGCCGGGTATCCGGCACCGCCTCTTCTTTCTCAGAAGGCTCTTACGCCAATTAAGTAACGAATAAAACTTTTGACCCTCGCGTAACACGTGACGTTCATCACCCGACACACCGGATAACCGCAGCGGAGATCGAGGGGTTCTCGGATGCGGGCCTTGTGAAAACGGTCGGGGAAGGACCGCAGAGATGAACGTTCGTAATGCAGTGAGCAAGAGCCTCTTGGCCGCGGCGATCTCCGGAGCGCTGGCGATGGTGCCGATGGCACTGTCCGAGTCGTCGTTGGCCACAGCCAACGCCGATTCGGTGAACTGGGACGCCATCGCCGAATGCGAGTCCGGTGGCAACTGGGCGATCAACACGGGCAACGGCCACTACGGGGGTCTGCAGTTCAAGCAGGCCACCTGGGCGGCCAACGGCGGTGTCGGCAACCCCGCGACCGCGTCGCGCGCCGAGCAGATCCGCGTTGCCGAGAATGTCCTGCGCACCCAGGGCCTGAAGGCGTGGCCGAAGTGCGGACCCCGCGGCGCGACGCCCGCCGTGTGGACCACGCCGTCGGGTCCGTCCGCTCCGACCGCACGGACGGTGCCTGCCTCGGCGACCGGCTGCGCTTCGATGCCGTCCAGCGGGCTGTTCGGCTTCGTCAACCCGCGTCAGATGTGCACCGCGCTGCTCAACCCGATCGGGACGATCGCCGGAGCACGCTGAACTCGTTGCCCTGCGGATCGCTCAGCGCCCCGGGAGCCGAGTCGACGCTCCACTGCCAGCGGTTGGGAACGACACGGTCGTCGTCGACGCGGACGAACTTCCAGATGAGGTCCTCCCAACCGGCCGACCCGTAGAGCCACCGCGGTGTCCCGTCGGGACCGTCCCGCAGTTCGGCTCCCACCCGGGGCGCCCACCAGGCGGCGAGCTCTTCGGGCCGGTCGCTGTCCGTGCAAACGGCGAAGACGCGGGCGGGCGGGCCTCCTCCCGGGTCCTGCGGGAACGCGCAGAATTCGTTGCCCTCGATGTCCGCCAGCATCGTCCACCCGGTGTGGTCGGCGAGGACGCGGGCGCCGAGGTCGAGGAGCGACGCGACATCGCGCACGTAGAGGTCGACGTGGACGCGGTTCTTCACCGTCTTCGGGTAGTTCTGCGGTCGGAAGACCAACAGCCTGCGCTGGGCCTCGGCGCCGAGGACCGCGGCCCAGAAGGCGGTCATCGCCGGCGGGTCGGCCGCGTCGACGACCAGCGGGCCCAGCCGCACGGTCACACCGCGAACAGGTCGCGGTCGGTCGGCAGCTTGAACGCCGACCGCGACGCCACATCGGCCAGGTGGCGGGCCACCAGGGCTTCGGGTCCCAGCACCGTCGCACGGCTCACGAGCGCACTGATCGCCGGCGGCAGGTTCATGACGCGCCCGATGAACCGCGATTCGCGGACCAGCGAGCGGACCCGCGGGCGGCGGAACTTCTCGAACCGCGCGAAGGCGGTGGCGACATCGTCGTCGCCATCGAGGAACCTCGCGAGGATCGCGGCGTCCTCCAGCCCCTGACAACCGCCCTGTCCGAGGTGCGGGCGCATCGGATGCGCGGCGTCACCGACCGTCACGACCGAACCCCGCGACCACTGGCGGGCCTCGTCGCGGTCATAGAGGTCGTTGCGCATGACGGCCTTGGGGTCGGTGGCGGCCAGGATCTCGGGGATGGGCGCGGCCCACGACGCGAACCGTTCCTGGAGGTAGGGCAGTTCACCTTGCGGCGCCGTCGTCCCCTGGGGTACGCGTTCGGTGGCGAACCAGTAGGTGTGGTCCTCCCCGAGCGGCACGTGGCCGAACTCGACCGCGGGTCCGAGCGTCTCGCCCGCGAGCTCAGGATCGATCGTGCACTCAGCCACTCCGCGCCACGCGGTGTAGCCGACGTATTGGTTGTGCAGCGGTCCGTTGAGATGACGGGCGACCATCGAATGGGTGCCGTCGGCGCCCACGACGGCCTCGGCCCCCAGCACCGCGGAGTCGGCCAGCCTTATTCTTACGCCGTCGGCGGTCGTTGCCAGCGCCTCGGCCGCCACTCCGGCTTTCAGGGTGCCGTCGGCGAGCGCACCGGCCAGGATCGACGTCAACGCCGAGCGGCGGATGACCACGAGAGGTTCGCCGAGGGCCTTGATGAGGCGTTGCCGTTCGGGTCGCCGCAGCCAGCTGCCGTCACGCCAACGGGCCGCGCCCGCGGTGACCCGGCCGCCGGCTTGACGCACCGGGTCGCCGAGGCCGATGTCGTCGAGTGCGGCCAATGCGTTGGGCCAGATGCTGATCCCGGCGCCGGACGACGTGTCGGCGCGCTCCTCGACGAGCGTGACTTCGTGTCCGCGCTGTTGCAGCGCGACGGCGCTCGCCAGCCCGGCGATGCCTGCCCCGACAACTACGATCCGCTTCGGCATCTGTCGAACGTAGCGCGCCGAGCGCGCAGTTCGTGCAGAGAAGGCGTCCGATCGGTGTGCTACGAACGGGGCATGATCGCGACGGCCCCCGACGTCCTGTCCACCTCGTCTCGCGCCCCCTTCCACGACCTCGACGAGTACGTCGCGTTGCCCCGCCTCTCGGGGCTGGCGCTGTCGCCGGACGGAACACGATTGGTGACCACCGTCGCCCAACTCAACGACAAGAGAACCGAATACGTCAGCGCGGTCTGGGAGCTTGATCCCGCCGGTGCCCAACCGGCACGCCGACTGACGCGAGGGACCAAGGGGGAGTCGGCGCCCGCGTTCGCGGCCAACGGCGATCTGCTGTTCATCGCCGTCCGCCCGACCCCCGATGACGACGAGCCGCCCGCCGCGCTGTGGCGGCTGCCGTCGACCGGCGGTGAGGCGGCGCGGGTGTTGGCGCTTCCCGGCGGCGTCGAGGCGGTGCGCCCCGCCCGCGAGGAGGACGTCGTTGTGGTGCGCTCACCGCTGATGCCGTCGGCACGGACCATCGACGACGACCGTCGGCTCCGGTCCCTGCGCAAGGACAACAAGATCACCGCGATCCTGCACACCGGTTATCCGATCCGCCACTGGGACTCCGATCTCGGGCCGGGCGAGCCGCACCTGCTCGGCGTCGCGTTGACCAACGATTCCGCCCGCGGTGAGGACGTCCGCGACCTGACCCCCGCGCCGGGCGCTGCATTGCGCGACTCCGACTTCGACGTCAGTTCCGACGGGCGCTTTCTGGTCACCACGTGGCAACGGCCCGCCCCCGGCGCGTCTCGGCAATCGGTGTTGATGCGAATCGACCTCGACAGCGGCGAACGCACGGTGGTGGTGGAGGAGGCCGCCGCCGACGTGTGGAGTCCGTCCATCTCCCCGGATGGTTCGACCGTCGTCTACCTGCGCGAGACGTTCTCGACGCCCGACACCCCACCGCGAATAACGCTGGGCTGCATCCGATTCGGTGACAGTCCACGCGTGCTCACCGACGATTGGGACCGGTGGCCGGCATCGGTGACATGGCTGCGGGACGGCTCGGCGGTGATCGTCACGGCCGATCAGGACGGCAGGGCACCGGTCTTCCGTGTCGACCTCGCCGACGGCGCGGTGACCCAGCTGACCTTCGACGATTACTGCTACTCCGACGCGGTGGTCGCTGCGGGCGGTGTGCTGTTCGCGTTGCGCAGCTCCTACGCCGCGCCACCCCACCCCGTGCGCATCGACCCCGACGGCGCGATCACCGAACTCCCATGTGCGGCGTCGCCGCCGCTGCCGGGGACGCTGATCGAACTCGAGACGACCTCCGCCGACGGCACGCGAGTGCGTTCGTGGCTGGCGCTGCCGGCGGGTAACGGCGAGGCACCGCTGCTGTTGTGGATCCACGGCGGCCCGTTGGCCAGCTGGAACGTGTGGTCGTGGCGGTGGAATCCGTGGCTGCTGGCGGCTCGCGGATATGCGGTGCTGCTGCCCGATCCCGGGATGTCCACCGGTTACGGGCAGGACTTCATCGCACGAGGTTGGGGCGCATGGGGCGGTGCCCCGTTCGAGGATCTGATGGCCCTCACCGACGCCGCGTGCACCCATCCGCGCATCGACGCGTCCCGCACCGCGGCGATGGGTGGATCGTTCGGCGGTTACATGGCCAACTGGGTCGCCGGCCACACCGACAGGTTCGACGCGATCGTCACCCACGCCAGCCTCTGGGCGCTCGACCAGTTCGGCGCCACCACCGACTCGTCGTACTACTGGCTACGCGAGATGACGCGCGACATGGCGCAGGCGAACTCGCCGCACCGCCACGTGGGCGACATTCGCACGCCCATGCTGGTCATCCACGGCGACAAGGACTACCGGGTGCCGATCGGCCAGGCACTGCGGCTCTGGTACGAGCTGCTGACCCACTCCGCGCTGCCCGCCGACGCCGACGGCGACAGCCCGCACCGGTTCCTGTACTTCCCGTCGGAGAACCACTGGGTGCTCACACCCCAACACGCCAAGATCTGGTACCAGGTCGTCATCGGGTTCTTGGCCCGGCACGTGCTCGGTGAGGACGTCGAGGTGCCCGAGACGCTCGGGTAGCGTCGCGACCATGAGCGCACCGGAGCGGGAATTCGACATCGTCTTGTACGGAGCAACCGGGTTCGTCGGGAAACTCACCGCCGAATACCTGGCCAGGACGGCGCCGGACGCCCGGATCGCGCTTGCAGGTCGGTCGCACGACAAGCTGATCGCGGTCCGAGACTCCCTGGGTGGCAAGGCCGCCTCCTGGGCGCTGATCACCGCGGACGCGTCGCAGCCGTCGACACTGAACGCGATGGCCGCACAGACGCGCGTGGTGGTGACCACGGTGGGGCCCTACGCGAAGTACGGTCTGCCGTTGGTCGCGGCGTGCGCGGCCGCCGGCACCGACTATGCGGACCTGACCGGTGAGTCGTTGTTCATCCGCGAGAGCATCGACCAGTACCACAAGCAGGCCGCCGACACCGGCGCCCGGATCGTGCACTCGTGCGGATTCGATTCCGTCCCATCGGATCTCACGGTGTTCGCGTTGTACCGGCGCGCGCAGCAGGACGGCGCGGGCGAACTCACCGACACCAACCTTGTGGTGCGCTCCTTCAAGGGCGGGGTCTCCGGCGGCACGGCCGCGTCGATGATCGAGGTCATGCGGGCGGCGTCGTCGGACGAAGAGGCGCGACGGGTGATGAACGACCCGTACACGCTCACCCCCGACCGCGCCGCCGAACCCGAACTGGGCGGTCAACCCGATCTGCGGTGGCGGCGGGGCGCGGAGATCGCACCGGAGCTCGACGGGTACTGGGTTGCGCCTTTCGTGATGGCCGCGGTGAACACCCGTATCGTGCGGCGCAGCAACGCATTACTCGACTACGCCTATGGTCGGCGCCTGGAGTACGGCGAACAGATGAGTATGGGCAAGTCGGTGCTCGCGCCGGTCGCATCGGCGCTGGCCGCTGCCGGCAACGTCGCGACGATGGCGCTGGGCAGCCGTTACTTCGACCGCGTGCCCAGCAAGCTGGTCGACCGGGTGCTGCCCAAACCCGGCACCGGTCCCAGCGAGAAGGTCCGCGAGAGCGGCCACTACACCGTCGAAACGTACGCGACGACCACCACGGGCACCCGGTATCGGGCCGTCATGTCGCAGAAGGGCGATCCGGGCTACAAGGCGACGGCGGTGCTGCTAGGGGAGTGTGGGCTCGCGCTGGCGCTGGACCGGGACAAGCTGTCTGACCTTCGCGGCGTGCTCACCCCCGCCGCGGCGATGGGCGACGCGTTGCTCACCCGCCTGCCCGCCGCGGGGGTGACGCTGGAGACGACGCGCCTACACAGGTAGCGCACGTCACATCGCATCAGGAGCGAAAAGCCGCTCCGTTCGGGGCAGTTAGCGACAGCGCGCACTGCATTCCTAGAATTGCGGGGTGACCGCCAGCCCCCGATCCTCTGCCGAAGCCCTGCCCAAGTCCTGGGACCCGGCCGCAGTGGAGAGCGACCTCTACGAGGGCTGGGTCAAGGCCGGCTACTTCACCGCCGACGCGACCAGCAGCAAGCCGGCTTATTCGATCGTGCTGCCCCCGCCGAATGTCACCGGCAACCTGCACATGGGCCACGCGCTGGACCACACCCTGATGGATGGGCTGACGCGCCGCAAGCGGATGCAGGGCTACGAGGTGTTGTGGCTACCGGGCATGGATCACGCCGGCATCGCCACCCAGTCGGTCGTCGAGAAGCAACTCGCGGTCGACGGCAAGACCAAAGAGGATTTCGGCCGCGACCTGTTCGTGGACAAGGTCTGGGACTGGAAGCGGGAATCCGGTGGCACGATCGGCGCGCAGATGCGCCGCCTCGGCGACGGCGTCGACTGGAGCCGCGACCGGTTCACGATGGACGAGGGCCTGTCGCGCGCGGTGCGCACGATCTTCAAGCGACTCTTCGACGCGGGCCTGATCTACCAGGCCGAGCGACTGGTCAACTGGTCGCCGGTGCTCGAGACCGCCATCTCCGACCTCGAGGTCAAATACGAAGACATCGAGGGTGAGCTGGTGTCGTTCCGGTACGGCTCGCTCCACGACGACGAACCGCACATCGTCGTCGCCACCACCCGAGTCGAGACGATGCTGGGCGACACGGCGATCGCGGTGCACCCCGACGACGAGCGCTACCGCGACCTGGTCGGCAAGACGCTGCCGCACCCGTTCATCGACCGCGACATCGTGATCGTCGCCGACGAGCACGTCGACCCCGAATTCGGCACGGGCGCCGTCAAGGTGACGCCCGCCCATGACCCCAACGACTTCGAGATCGGTCTGCGCCACCAGCTCCCGATGCCGTCCATCATGGACACCAAGGGCCGAATCGTCGGCACTGGAACGGAATTCGACGGCCAGGACCGCTTCGAGGCTCGGGTCAAGGTGCGCGAGGCGCTGGCCTCGCAAGGCCGCATCGTCGCGGAGAAGCGGCCATACGTGCACAGCGTCGGCCACTCCGAACGCAGCGGCGAGCCGATCGAGCCGAGGCTGTCGCTGCAGTGGTGGGTCAAGGTCGACGCGCTGGCCAAGGCCGCCGGCGACGCAGTTCGCAACGGCGACACCGTGATTCACCCGCCCAGCCTCGAGCCCAGGTGGTTCGCGTGGGTGGACAACATGCACGACTGGTGCATCTCGCGCCAGCTGTGGTGGGGCCACCGCATCCCGATCTGGCACGGCCCCGGCGGCCAGACCGTCTGTGTCGGGCCCGACGAGACGCCGCCCGAGGGCTGGGAGCAGGACCCCGACGTGCTCGACACCTGGTTCAGTTCGGCGCTATGGCCGTTCTCCACCATGGGCTGGCCGGACCACACCGCTGACCTCGCCAAGTTCTATCCGACGACCGTGCTGGTCACCGGGTACGACATCCTGTTCTTCTGGGTGGCGCGGATGATGATGTTCGGCACCTTCGTCGCCGACGATCCGGCAATCACCCTCGACGGTCAGCGCGGACCCCAGGTGCCGTTCCAGAACGTCTTCCTGCACGGGCTGATCCGCGACGAGCACGGCCGCAAGATGAGCAAGTCACGCGGTAACGGGATCGATCCGCTGGACTGGGTGGAGATCTTCGGGGCCGACGCGCTGCGATTCACGCTGGCCCGCGGGGCGAGCCCGGGCGGTGACCTGTCCATCGGCGAGGATCACGCCCGAGCGTCACGCAACTTCGCCACCAAGCTGTTCAACGCCACCCGGTTCGCCTTGATGAACGGCGCCGCACCCGCTCCGCTCCCAGAGACCGCCGAGCTGACCGACGCCGACCGGTGGATCCTGGGCCGCATGGAACAGGTTCGCGCGGAGGTGGATTCGGCCTTCGACGCCTACGAGTTCAGCCGCGCGTGCGAATCGCTCTACCACTTCGCCTGGGACGAATTCTGCGACTGGTACGTCGAGCTGGCCAAGGTGCAGCTCGCCGAGGGCATCACGCACACGACGGCCGTGCTGGCCGCGGTGCTCGACACGCTGCTGAAGCTGTTGCATCCGGTGATGCCGTTCGTCACCGAGGTGCTGTGGAAGACCCTGACCGGCGGCGAGTCGGTGGTGATCGCCGACTGGCCGACGCCATCGGGTTTCGAACCCGATCCGGTTGCCGCGCAACGGGTCGCGGATATGCAGAAGCTGATCACCGAGGTGCGCCGCTTCCGCAGCGATCAGGGACTCAACGACCGGCAGAAGGTGCCTGCGCGGTTGTCGGACATCGCCGGCGCGGACCTGCAGGCGCAGGTGCCCGCCGTGCGCTCGTTGGCCTGGCTGACCACCGACGGTGATGGCTTCGCCCCGACCGCGGCCATCGAGGTGCGGCTGTCGCGCGGCACCGTGACCGTCGAGGTCGACACGTCGGGCACCGTGGACGTGGCCGCCGAGCGGCGCCGGCTGGAAAAGGATCTCGCCGCGGCGCAGAAGGAACTGGCCAGTACGACAGGAAAACTTGGAAACGAGGCGTTTCTGGCGAAGGCGCCCGCAGAGGTCGTCGACAAGATCCGCGGACGCCAGCAGATCGCGCAGGAGGAAGTCGAGCGCATCACTGCGAGGTTGGCCGCGCTGCGATGACCGACCCGGAGCCGGACGACCTGCCAGAGCCGGACGTGGAGCCGTTGGGGCCGCCGGATCCCGAGCCTTCACCGGACGAGATCGCGGCGCTCCTGCAAGTCGAGCACCTGCTCGACCAGCGTTGGCCCGAAACGAAACTCGAACCCAGCACGACGCGCATCTCGGCGCTGCTCGAACTGCTCGGTTCACCGCAGCGCGGGTACCCGTCGATCCACATCGCGGGTACCAACGGCAAGACGTCCGTCGCGCGGATGGTCGATGCGCTGCTGACCGCACTGCACCGCCGCACCGGACGCACCACCAGCCCGCACCTGCAATCGGCGGTCGAGCGCATCTCGATCGACGGCAAGCCGATCAGCCCCGCGGCCTACGTCGACACTTATCGCGAGATCGAGCCGTTCGTGCACCTGGTCGATCAGCAGTCCGAGGCCGGCGTTCTCGGAAAGGCTGGCCCGGCCATGAGCAAGTTCGAGGTCGTGACCGCGATGGCGTTCGCCGCCTTCGCCGATGCGCCGATCGATGTCGCCGTCGTCGAGGTCGGCCTCGGCGGTCGCTGGGACGCCACCAACGTCGTGAACGCGCCCGTCACGGTGATCACTCCGATCGGTGTCGACCACGCCGAGTACCTGGGCGACACCCTCGCCGAGATCGCCGCCGAGAAGGCCGGGATCATCGGCAAACAGGAAGACGACCTCGTTCCCACCGATACCGTCGCGATCATCGGCAGGCAGGCGCCCGAGGCGATGGAAGCGCTGCTGGCCCAGACGGTGCGCGCGGACGCGGCGGTCGCGCGCGAGGACTCGGAGTTCGCGGTGCTCGGCAGGCAGGTCGCCGTCGGCGGGCAGCTGCTCGAACTGCAGGGGCTCGGCGGCCTGTACTCCGAAATCTTCCTGCCGCTGCACGGAGAACACCAGGCGCACAACGCCGCGCTCGCGCTTGCGGCCGTCGAGGCGTTCTTCGGCGCCGGGGCACAGCGCCAGCTGGACATCGACGCGGTGCGGGCGGGCTTCGCCGCGGTGACAAGCCCCGGCCGGCTGGAGAGGATGCGCAGCGCGCCAACGGTTTTCATCGATGCCGCGCACAATCCGGCCGGAGCCACGGCGTTGGCGCAGGCACTGCAGGAGGAGTTCGACTTCCGCTTTCTGGTCGGCGTCGTGTCGGTGATGGGCGACAAGGACGTCGACGGCATCCTGACCGCCCTGGAACCGGTGTTCGACCAGGTCGTCGTCACGCACAACGGATCACCGCGCGCGCTCGACGTGGAGGCATTGGCGCTGGTGGCCGAGCAGAAGTTCGGTCCCGAGCGGGTGGTCACCGCGGCGACGCTGCCCGACGCGATCGAGATCGCCACCGCGATCGTCGAGGAGTCGGCGATCGAGGGTGAACTGCTGGGGGGCGCGGGGATCGTGATCACCGGCTCGGTCGTCACCGCCGGAGCGGCACGCACGCTGTTCGGAAAGGACCCGCAATGACCGAACCGGCGCCGCAGCAGCCGGATCCCTGGAAGAGCTTCCGCGGGGTGATGGCGGGCACGCTGATCCTGGAAGCCATCGTCGTGCTGCTGGCGCTGCCGGTGGTGGCCAATATCGGCGGCGGCCTCACGGCGGCCACCGGCGGCTTCCTCATCGGGATGGCGGTGATCCTGGTGCTGCTGGCCGGCGTGCAGGGCAAACCGTGGGCGATCTGGGTGAACGTGGGCCTTCAGGTCGTGTTGATCGCGGGTGTGGTCCTCGACGGGGCGATCGCGTTCGTCGGGGTGATCTTCCTGGTGGTGTGGCTGCTGATCGCCTATCTGCGCGCCGAGGTCCTTCGCCGCCAGAAGAGGGGACTTCTGCCTGGTCAGCAGCGTCCGCCGGAGTAGTCGGTTTCGGCGGCTATTCTGTCGGCCGTGACTGAGCCGATTGAACGGACCCTCGTGTTGGTCAAGCCCGACGGCGTCAAGCGGCGTCTTGTCGGTGACATCCTTTCCCGGATCGAACGCAAAGGGCTGGCGATCGCCGAGCTGAAGCTGGTGACCGTCAGCGACGAGTTGGCCCGCAGGCATTACGCCGAGCACGAGGGCAAGCCGTTCTTCGATTCGCTGCTCGCGTTCATCACATCGGGCCCGGTCGTGGCGGCGGTCGTGGAGGGTCCACGTGCCATCGCGGCGTTCCGGCAGATCGCCGGCGGAACCGACCCCGTGGAGAAGGCCGCACCGGGCACCATCCGCGGTGACCTGGCCCTGATCACCCAGGACAACCTCGTTCACGGCTCGGATTCCCCGGAGTCCGCCGCGCGCGAGATCGATCTCTGGTTCCCCGGCAAGTAAGGGTTTCGCGACCTGTCTCGCCCAGCCTGGTCGGGCGGGGCGTCGTGATGTGGGATACTCGACGCGGGTGACCGGCCGCCAACGGGGACCGGACACCCGAATGAAGACTTAGACGTGCGCGACCATCGCCACGCGTGATGCGGCGCCGACCGTCCAGCCATCATTCAGACCGGCACCGGGATGGTCCCCAGTGGGCCGCTCGGAGCGAGACCACAACAAGCTCGGGCGAAGTCACCCGGGTCCATAGCGGAAGTCCTCGCGTGGCCGCGTCAAACACGACGCGCCCGGGGGCTTAAGGAGACTACGTGGCCGAAGATGCCCCCACCGAAGACCTATCTGAACACACGCGAGAAGCACAGGACGCTCAGCCGGAGTCGTTGAGAGTCGATTCGCTGGCTCAGGTGCTGGGCACCACCAGCGAGCGGGTTCTCGAGGCGCTGACCGCGCTGGACGGCCGCCCTCGCACCGCCGAATCCCCTCTCGGGGAGGACGAGGCCCAACGCGTGCGCGAAGCGCTCGCCGACGGTGCCGAAGCGCCGCAGACGTCCGAACCGGCGGATGTCGCCGAACCTCCGGATTCCTCCGAACCGAGAAACGGAGACGAGCCGGAGTCCCGGACGATTCTGGAGACCCCGGCGGAACAGGCGCCGCAGCGCGCCGAATACATGCCGCTGTTCGTCGCGCCGCAGCCCGTCCGCTTCGAATACGACGCCGACGACGATGACGACGACACCGACGACGACGGTGACGACGGCCAGGACAGCGACGACGACCAGTCCGAGCGACCCTCGGGTCGCCGTCGCCGCCGCGGTCGGCGCGGACGGGGCCGCGGTCGCGGTGAGCAGAACGGTGACGACGCCGACGGCGACGGGGACGCCGATCAGGGCGGTTCCCAGGGTTCGGACTCCGACGGCGACGACTCGGACGACTCCGACGAGGACAACGGCGACGACGAGAACACCGGCACCGATGGCGCCACCCGCCGTCGTCGCCGCCGTCGTCGTCGCAAAACGGGATCGGGGGACGACAGCGATGCGACCTCGCCCGACGATCCGCCCAACACCGTCGTGCACGAGCGCGAACCGCGGAAGTCGACCAGAAACGACAAGTCCGGCAGCGGCGACGGCGAGATCCAGGGAATCAGCGGATCTACCCGGCTGGAGGCCAAACGGCAACGCAGGCGCGACGGCCGAGACGCAGGCAGGCGCCGCCCGCCCATCCTGAGCGAGGCCGAGTTCCTGGCCAGGCGCGAGGCAGTCGAACGGATGATGGTCGTGCGCGACAAGGTCCGCACCGAACCTCCGCACGAGGGCGCCCGCTACACGCAGATCGCCGTGCTCGAGGACGGCGTCGTCGTCGAGCACTTCGTGACCTCGGCGGCGTCGGCCTCCCTGGTCGGCAACATCTACCTCGGCATCGTGCAGAACGTGCTGCCCTCGATGGAGGCGGCCTTCGTCGATATCGGCCGCGGGCGCAACGGTGTCCTCTACGCCGGCGAGGTCAACTGGGAAGCCGCCGGACTCGGCGGCGCGGCCCGCAAGATCGAACAGGCGCTCAAGCCGGGCGACTACGTCGTCGTCCAGGTCAGCAAGGACCCCGTCGGCCACAAGGGCGCCCGGTTGACGACGCAGGTGTCGTTGGCGGGTCGGTACCTGGTCTACGTGCCCGGAGCCTCGTCGACCGGCATCAGCCGCAAACTGCCCGACACAGAACGCCAGCGTCTCAAGGAGATCCTGCGTGAGGTGGTGCCGCCCGACGCCGGTGTGATCATCCGGACCGCATCCGAGGGCGTCAAAGAAGAGGACATCCGCAACGACGTCGAACGCCTCGCCAAGCGCTGGTCCGAGATCGAGGCCAAGGCCGCCGACATCACCGCCAAGAAGGCCGGTGCGGCCGTCGCGCTCTACGAAGAGCCCGATGTGCTGGTCAAGGTGATCCGCGACCTGTTCAACGAAGACTTCACGGGCTTGACGGTCTCCGGCGACGACGCCTGGAAGACCATCAACGACTATGTGAATTCGGTTGCGCCCGAACTTCTTCCGCGACTGACGAAATACGAGCCCGCTTCCGCCGACGGCCCCGACGTGTTCGCGGTGCACCGCATCGACGAGCAACTGACCAAGGCGATGGACCGCAAGGTATGGCTGCCCTCGGGCGGCACGCTCGTCATCGACCGCACCGAGGCCATGACCGTCATCGACGTCAACACCGGCAAGTTCACCGGGTCGGGCGGCAACCTCGAGCAGACCGTCACCCGCAACAACCTCGAAGCGGCCGAGGAGATCGTGCGCCAGCTGAGGCTGCGCGACATCGGCGGCATCGTGGTGATCGACTTCATCGACATGGTGCTGGAGAACAACCGCGACCTGGTGCTGCGGCGGCTGACCGAGGCGCTGGCCCGGGACCGGACTCGCCATCAGGTCTCCGAGGTGACCTCGCTGGGCCTGGTCCAGTTGACGCGCAAGCGGCTCGGCACCGGTCTGGTGGAGGCGTTCTCGACGCCATGCACACACTGCAGCGGGCGCGGGATCGTGCTGCACGGCGACCCGGTCGACTCGACGTCGAGCAGCGGACGAAAGTCCGACACCGGCGGTCGGCGTGGTAAGCGCGGAAAGCGCGGTGCCAAGTCCGACGACGTCGCCGTGGCCAAGGTCCCGCCGCATCCCGCGGGCGAGCACCCGATGTTCAAGGCGATGGCGGCGGCCAACGGTCGCCATGACGCAGACGACGATGCCGTCGACGAAGACACCACCGACGATGAGCGCCGCGACCAGAAGCCCGAGGAGGTCGCCGAGACCGATTCCGAAGCCATCCGCACCGCGGTGATCGAGTCGGGCGAGGACGATATCGAGGACCTCGAGGACGAGGACTTCGACGAGACCGACTCCGATGATTCCGACGAAGACGAGGACGAGGACGAGGACGAGGACGAGATCGACCTGGATTCCGATGACGACGAAGACGACATCGACGACGACATCGAGGTCATCGGCGCCGACGACTCCGACGACGACTCTGATGAGGACGACGACGAGGATTCGGACGAGGACGAGGACTCCACGGACTACGACACCAGGGGGGTCGCATCTGCGGCTGTCTCGCGAGGGCGGCACCGGCGTCGCGCGGCCGCCCGACCTGCGGGCCCGCCAAGCCACGAGCGCTGACCTGCTGGCCCGGGGGCCGACAAGCCGTGACCTGCGGTGATTTGACCCTCATACGGCGGCTCAAGTAGCCTTGAGCAGTTGTCGCCAGGCTGGACCATGTAGTCGGCGGCAGTCGCAAACCCAGACCAGCGCAGCGGCAAATCGCGCGCGCCCAGTGAACGACGTAGGAGTAGTAAGACGATGGCAGCCGAGAAGGTCACGTACGCAATCGTCAAGACCGGCGGCAAGCAGTACAAGGTTGCCGTCGGCGACGTGGTGAAGGTCGAGAAGCTCGAGTCCGAGCCCGGCGCCAGCGTCTCGTTGCCCGTGGCCCTCGTCGTCGACGGGTCGAAGGTGACCTCCGACGCGAAGTCGCTGGAGAAGGTCGCCGTCACCGGCGAGATCCTCGAGCACACCAAGGGCCCGAAGATCCGCATCCACAAGTTCAAGAACAAGACCGGCTACCACAAGCGGCAGGGACACCGTCAGCAGCTGACCGTCCTCAAGGTCACCGGCATCAAGTGATGAGCCGTCAGGCGAAGGACCGAAAGCAGTGATGAGCCGTCAGGCGAAGAACAGAGAGCACTGAGGGGAACCACAGACATGGCACACAAAAAGGGCGCTTCCAGCTCGCGGAACGGTCGCGACTCCGCCGCACAGCGGCTCGGCGTCAAGCGGTTCGGCGGCCAGATCGTCAAGGCCGGCGAAATCCTGGTACGGCAGCGGGGTACGCATTTCCATCCCGGCACCAACGTCGGCCGCGGAGGTGACGACACTCTGTTCGCCACCGCTCCCGGCGCCGTCGAATTCGGTTCCAAGCGCGGCCGCAAGATCGTCAGCGTCGTTCGACCGGCGCCGCAGGAGGCCTGACTTCCTGCCGCGAATGTGATGCTGCTGCGACTTCCCGGCTGAAGCTGGCAGTAGCTCACACTCGTCACGGAAAGGAAGACCGATGCCTCGCTTCGTCGACCGCGTCGTGATCCACGCGCGAGCCGGCAACGGCGGCAACGGCTGCGCCTCGGTCCACCGCGAGAAGTTCAAACCGCTCGGCGGTCCCGACGGCGGCAACGGCGGTCGCGGGGGCAGCGTGATCCTGGTCGTCGACCCGCAAGTGCACACCCTTCTCGACTTCCACTTCCATCCGCACGTCGTCGCACCGTCCGGCAAGCAGGGCGCGGGCGGCAACCGGGATGGGGCCGCGGGCGCCGACCTCGAGGTCAAGGTTCCCGACGGCACGGTCGTGCTCGACGAGGACGGCCGGCTGCTCGCCGACCTCGTGGGGGCCGGCACCCGCTTCGAAGCGGCCGCCGGTGGCCGCGGCGGCCTGGGCAATGCCGCGCTGGCATCGCGCGCACGTAAGGCTCCCGGCTTCGCGCTGCTGGGGGAGAAGGGTCAGGTCCGCGACCTGACGCTGGAGCTCAAGACCGTCGCCGACGTCGGGCTCGTCGGCTTCCCGTCCGCAGGCAAGTCCTCGCTGGTGTCGGTGATCTCGGCGGCCAAACCGAAGATCGCCGACTATCCGTTCACGACGCTGGCGCCCAACCTCGGCGTGGTGTCCGCGGGCGGCAACACCTTCACCGTCGCCGACGTTCCCGGCCTCATCCCCGGCGCCTCACAGGGGCGCGGGCTGGGACTGGACTTTCTGCGGCACATCGAACGTTGCGCGGTGCTGGTGCACGTGGTCGACTGCGCGACGATGGAACCCGGACGCGACCCGGTCTCCGATATCGACGCGCTGGAAGCCGAGCTCGCCGCGTACACGCCGACACTGCAGGGCGATTCGACGCTGGGCGACCTCGCCGAGCGTCCGCGTGCGGTGGTGCTGAACAAGATCGACGTGCCCGACGCCCGCGAGCTGGCCGAATTCGTGCGCGAGGAGATCGTGCGCCGCTACGGCTGGCCGGTGTTCGAGGTGTCCACCGTGACCCGGGAAGGGTTGCGGCAGTTGACCTTCGCGTTGTGGGAGATGGTGTCGGCGTACCGCGAAGCGCAACCGCCGGTGGTGCCGCGCCGACCCGTCATTCGTCCCGTCCCCGTGGACGAGAGCGGTTTCACCGTCGAGCCGGACGGGCACGGCGGTTTCGTCGTGCATGGTGTCCGGCCCGAACGGTGGGTCGCCCAAACCGATTTCGACAACGACGAGGCCGTCGGCTACCTCGGTGACCGGCTGGCCCGCCTGGGTGTTGAGGATGAGCTGTTGAAGCTGGGCGCGCGGCCCGGATGCGCGGTGACCATCGGTGAGGTCACCTTCGATTGGGAGCCGCAGACACCCGCCGGCGTCGACGTACCGATGTCGGGTCGCGGCACGGATCAGCGGCTCGAGCAGACCGATCGCGTCGGGGCCGCCGAGCGTAAGGCCGCGCGGCGGGAACGGCGCCGCCCCGGCGGCGAGTCATGACCGCCTCCGCGCGCCCCGATGAGTCGGCGCACCGGGCGGCGGTGCGCACCGCGCGCAGCGTCGTCGTCAAGATCGGCACCACCGCGCTGACCACGCCGACCGGAGTGTTCGACGCCGGCAGGCTTGCGGTGCTGGTCGAGGCCATCGAGAACCGGATGCGGGCGGGCTCAGATGTGGTCATCGTGTCGTCGGGGGCCATCGCGGCGGGCATCGAACCGCTGCGGCTGTCGAGGCGGCCCGCCGACCTGGCCACCAAACAGGCCGCCGCCAGCGTCGGCCAGGTGGCCCTGGTCAACGCATGGAGCGCGGCGTTCGCGCGTTATGAGCGCACCGTCGGACAGGTCCTGCTGACCGCGCACGACATCTCGATGCGAGTCCAGCACACCAACGCCCAGCGCACGCTCGACCGGTTGCGGGCGCTGCACGCGGTGGCGATCGTCAACGAGAACGACACCGTGGCCACCAACGAGATCAGGTTCGGCGACAACGACCGGCTCTCGGCGCTGGTCGCGCACCTGGTCGGCGCCGACGCGCTGATCCTGCTGTCCGACATCGACGGGCTCTACGATTCGGATCCCCGGAGGGCGTGCGAGACAGGCGGGGCGCGCTTCATCGCCGAGGTGGCGCAGCCGGAGGACCTCGACGGCGTGGTGGCCGGCCGAGGTAGCCAACTGGGCACCGGAGGGATGGCGTCGAAGCTGTCATCGGCGTTACTGGCCGCCGACGCCGGGGTGCCGGTGTTGCTGGCCGCGGCCTCGGATGCGGCGACCGCGTTGGCCGACGCGTCCGTCGGCACGGTGTTCGCGCCGCGGCCCGAGCGGATGTCAGCGCGCCGGTTCTGGGTGCGCTACGCCGCCGAGGCCGCGGGCGCGCTGACACTCGACGACGGTGCGGTGCGCGCGGTGCTCACGCAGCGGCGCTCGCTGCTGCCCGCCGGTATCACCGCGGTGTCGGGGCGCTTCTACGGCGGCGACGTCGTCGAGTTGCGGGCGCAGGACGGGACGATGGTCGCGCGCGGCGTCGTCGCCTACGACCGCGGTGAGTTGGCGACGATGTTGGGCCGGTCGACGTCGGATCTGTCACCGGAGCTGCGCCGGCCCGCCGTACACGCCGACGACCTGGTGGCGGTCTAAGCCGTTGCGCTAGTGATCGCCCAGCGATCGGATGCGTGCCGAGATCCCCTCGAACACCGCCTTGATCTGGTCGGCGCGTTCGTCGGCGCTTTCCATCACGTCGTCGTCGGCCGGTTGCACCGTCACGCCGTTGGCCTTCGCGGTCGCCTCGAAACATTCGCGGACCACCGGATCGGCGAGGATCACCGCCGCCAACATTCCCGGTGTGAGCTCGCGAGTGCGCAGCAGGCCGTCGTAGCGCACCTCCGCAGGGATCCGAATCTCCAGTGCGCCGCCTTCGAGTTGCTGCTTGGCCGCGGCCAGCAGAAGCGTCAGCGCAGCGCGGGAGACCGCGCCGAGCACCTTGTGCCGGAACGGGAACCACGGCAGCGGCAGCTTGTCGATCTGCTTGTCCACTCCGCCGGTGAACAGGTACTCGATCAGGCTGCGGGTGCGGACCTCTTCGACCTCCGCCCATTCGACGGCGTCCCCGTCGAACTCGACCGCGTCCTCGCTGATGGCCACGCCGCCGAAGTGGTTGAGCTTGCGGACCAGCCACCGGAGTTTGTCGGGTGTGAGCGAGTGCTCGGCGATCACGTCGCCGATGCCCAGTGCCCACCGGCCGGTGACCGGCCCGGGCTCAGGGCGGTGCCGGTCGATCAGCTCGCGGAGCCACGAGGCGTCCTCGGAGGTCTGGGTCACGCCGTCATTCCCGTCGACGTCGCGAGGGCGGGCAGCTCGTCGGCCAACAAGGCCAGCATGGGGGAGCACCCGTTGTCGATCTTGACCGTCGCCAGCGCATCGCCGCGGGTGGGTCCGCGGTTGACGATCGCGATCGGCATACCCGCCGCCGCGGCGTGGCGCACGAACCGGTAACCCGAGTACACCGTCAGCGACGACCCCGCCACGAGTAGCGCATCGGCCGCATCGACCATCAAATAGGCTTGAGCCACACGTTCTTTAGGGACGTTCTCGCCGAAATAGACGATGTCGGGTTTGAGCATCCCGCCGCACTGCGGGCAGTCGACGACGCGGAACGACGTGGTGTCGCCGACGACGGCATCGGCGTCCGGGGCGACCGCGATGCCGCCCACCGACTCGGCGACCCGCTGGGCGAAGCCCGGATTCGCCGCCTCCAGCAGATCGGCCAGGGCGGCGCGGCTCATCGTGTGCGCACAGTCGAGGCAGATCACCTGCGCGTAGGTGCCGTGGAGGTTGACGACGTTGTCGCTGCCCGCCTTGCTGTGCAGCAGGTCGACGTTCTGGGTGATCAGCGCGGACACCACACCCGCGCCCTCGAGCGTGGCGAGGGCCCGATGGCCGGCGTTGGGCAGCGTGGCGTCCATATGACGCCAGCCGAGGTGGTTGCGCGCCCAGTACCGCTGCCGGAACGCGGGGTCGGAGATGAACTGGCGGATCGTCATGGGATTGCTCGGCGGCGAGTCCGGGCCGCGGTAGTCGGGGATTCCGGAGTCGGTGGACATCCCCGCACCGGTGAGCACCGCGATCCGTCGGTCGCGCAGCAGGCCGACAAGTTCGGGTGCGTCCACCTGGTCGAGGGTAGGCGCATCGTGGAAATTCAGCCTCATCGGTGCTTAGCGGGTTGATCTCTCGCAGCCGGTGCGTGCGATCAACCGGTTTAGCGCTCGGGCGGGCAGTTGGCTCGTCAATTGGCCAATGCCTGCGGCGACAACTCCTTGAGCATCGCGTTCGCCCACCGCATCTGTCGCAGCGCTTGCGGATGGCACCGCTGGGTGAGCTCCAGCAGCCGCTCATCCTTGGCGGCTTGTGCGCCCTGAGCCAGCAGTTCCCAATCGAGCGAAACTCCGGCCGCCAACCGGTGCAGCCGCCTCAGATCCGCCAACAACAGCAGGGCGGGTTCGGGCCGGCGGCCCAGGCGGTCGCTGACCCACTGCTGGGCCGTCTCGGTGACCGCTTTGGTTCGCGGACGCGCGCGCAAGCGGACGCCGTAGTGAGGTCCGATCTGCGCGATCAGTTCGACATGCTCACGCGACCACACGGTGAGGTCGTTCGCGACGTGATGAATGCCGTGGTCGGCGTGGTGGCGCGCGGCGATCGCGTCGAGTGAGCGTGCCAGCCGCAGTTCGGAGCGGTGCAGTTCGCGCAGGGCCAAGCCCAGTTTCATGGTGACTCCGCTCCGGTCGGCGCGACGGCCAGCCGGGCCGCCGCGGTCTTGAAGATCGGCTGTTTGGAGACCGGGTCCCAGTCGGTCAGTGTCAGCTCGTTGGCGGCCCGATCGCACTCGGCGTCCTCGGTGTCCCAGTAGCCGTAGTGGAACGGCAGGAACAGCACACCGGTGCGGATGTCGGTGATGCGCGCCTTGGCTCGCACGCGACCGCGCGGTGTCTCGATCTCTGCGAGGTCATTTTCGCGGATGCCGAGCCGGTGGGCGTCGGCTTCGGACACCTCGACCCACACCTCCGGAGCCGCCGCGGCAAGCTCGGGTACGCGGCCGGTCTTGGTTCTGGTGTGGAACTGGTACACGGTCCTGCCGGTGATCAGCGCGAACGGAAAGTCGTCGCCCGGAGCTTCGTGCGGCGGCAGGTACTCGGCCGCCTTGATGATCGCCTTGCCGTGCGGGTTCATCGCGCGGTACTCGGTCGGCTCCAGCGGCGCGCCGGTGATCAGGTCCTTGCCGTAGGCCTCGCAGTAGTCGGGGTCGGCCCAGAACCGCCCGTCGGAGTAGAGGCGTTCGGTGCCGTCGGGATGATCGTCGTTGCAGGGCCATTGAATCCCAGCGCTGCCGCGCAGCTTGTCGTAACTCAAACCGGTGTAATCGCACGGTCGCCCTGCGCTGCACCGCTGCCACGCGGTGAAGGCCGACTCCGGATCGGTCCACGACGGCAACGGATTGCCGTCGCGGTCGCGGAAATTCATGCGGCGGGCGTAATCGAGGAAGATGTCGAGATCGGGCCGCGCCTGGCCGGGTGGGTCCACCGCTTTCTCCGACAGGTGCACCGTCCGGTCGGTGTTGGTGAACGTCCCGGTCTTCTCCGCCCATGTGGCCGCGGGCAGCACCACATCGGCGAGATCGGTTGTCTCCGTGGGGAAGATGTCCTGAACGACGAGGAACAGCCGTTGCTGGCTCAAGATGCTGCGGATGCGGCGCAGTTCGGGTAGCGACACCGCTGGGTTGGTTGCGCTGACCCACAGCAGGCGCAATGTGCCCTGTTCGGCGTATCGCATCACCTGCATCACATGGGTCGGCGGCGCATAGTGCGGAATCTGCATCATGTCCAGGTTCCACAGGTCGGCCAACTCGCCGATGTGGCTGTCGTTCGACCAGTTTCGGAAACCGGCCAGATCACCGTCGGCGCCGCATTCGCGCGTGTTCTCGGCAGTGGGTTGCCCGTTCATCTGCAACAACCCGCATCCCGGCTTGCCGAGCATGCCGCGCAGGATGTGGATGTTGTTGACCTGCACCGCCGCGGCCGACGCCTGATGAGACTGGTAGAAGCCCTGCAGCACCGTCGACAGCAGCCGTTCCGCGGTGCCCACAAGCCGTGCCGCCGACCGGATGTCGTCGGCGGACACGCCGCAGATCTCGGCGGCGCGCTCGGGCGGAAATTCGGCGACGCGTTTGCGCAACTCCTCGAATCCGACAGCGTGCGCGCGGACGTAGTCGGTGTCGATCCAGTCGTTGAGGACGATCTCGTGCAGCAGGCCGTTCATCAACGCGACATTGGTGCCGGGCAGTGGGGCGAGGTGCACGGTCGCGTGCGCGGCGACGGGCGTCCTGCGCGGATCGACGCACACGACGGCCGGCGGGTCCGGTCCGGCGAGGCGGTCCAAAATCCGCATCCACAGCACGGTTTGGGTCTCGGCGACGTTGTGGCCGTATAGCGCGATGACGTCGGCGTGGTCGATGTCGGTGTAGGAGCCGGGCTGGCCGTCGCAGCCGAACGATTCTTTCAGCGCCTCGGCGGCGGTCGCGGTGCACAGCCGGGTATTGCCGTCGACGTGGTTGGTGCCGATCGCGCCGTGGGCGATGACACCGAGGGTGTAGTACTCCTCGAGGAACAGCTGACCCGACGTGTAGAAACCGAACGCCGACGGTCCATACCGGTCGAGCAGTCGCTTGCTGTGGCGCACGACCTGATCCATCGCGGTGTCCCAATCACACTCGGTGAGTTCACCGTCGACGCGGATCATCGGTGTGGTCAGTCGATCGCCGGATGCGTTGGCCTGCCACCCGTAGAAGTCCTTGGGGTCGAGACGACCGTGGTTGACGCGGTCGATTTCGCGGCCGCGGACACCGACGATCCGGCCGTCCTTGACCGCGATGTCGAGCCCGTCACCGTTGGAGTGCAGAATCGAGGCCGACTGCACCCAGCGGTCCACCGATTCTGGTTCCAACCCGTCGGCGAGGAACATGTCGACGCGTTCTGGCCACTGTTCCCCCTTGGCGTAGGGGGTTCGCGCACCCCACGGTTCGGCGATGCGATCCCGCTTGCCGTTGCTCATTGCTGTCTCGGGCAGGCTTCGACGGGAACGGGCATGCTCAGCTCGCCGAACTGTTGGAAGCGGAAGGTCACGTCGACGTTGTAGGCGGGCCGAACGGTTTTGGTGATGCCGTCAAGGGTGACGGTGAGCGGCCGGCCCGGTTCGACTGGTTGACCGGTGGCAAGCGCAGTGCCTGCGGGGATCTCGATCGGAGGGCTCGGTTCGATGCGGGCGGTCTCGGCGGCCGTTGTCGCGATCGCCTCCAGCCGTTCGGTGCCCGCCGGTCGATTGTTGGTGATCGTGAACCGCAACTGTGCGGTGTCGCCGACCTGGATCTCGCACGATCCGGGCAGATAGCGGGGTACGACGAAAGCGTTCTCGACTGTGGTCTCCGACGTCTGCGAACCGGACCCACGGTTGGTCGACTCGCCAGTGGTGAAGCTGCCGCAGCCGGACAGCAGGAACATCACGAGCAGGGCCGTCGTGAAGGGAGCGGGCTTGAACCGTTTGATTTCCATCACCGAAGCGGGGCCTACCCGCTGCCCGCGGCGCCAAACGTCGAGCCGATACCCGGTTTGCGCCGGGGCCGCACGGGTAGGCGTGGAGCGTCCGCAGCGGCCGCCGTTGCGGAACGGGGATGGCCGATGCCTCTGAATTTGGAAGGACTGACGAACATGTGGTCCGACGGTTGGTCGGATGTCGTGAGGGTGCTGGTGATCGGCGCGGCCGCTTATGCGACGTTGGTTGTGCTGCTACGTCTTTCGGGCAAGCGCACGCTCGCCAAACTCAACGCCTTCGACCTCGTGGTCACGGTCGCGGTCGGGTCCACCCTGGCCACCATTCTGCTCAGCTCCGAGGTGTCGTATGTCGAAGGTGCCGCGGCGCTGGCGCTTCTGGTGGCCTTGCAATTCGTTGCGGCGTTGATCTCCTCCCGCGCGCGAGCCGCCCGGATGGCGCTGAAGTCCACCCCGACGCTGCTGGTGTCTCACGGGCGGTTCCGGGACGACGCGCTGCGCCGTCAACGGGTGAGCGCCGACGAGGTGCGCCAGGCGATGCGCTCCTCAGGGTTCGGCGATCTTGCGGGCGTCGCGGCCGTGGTGCTGGAAACCGACGGTTCACTCAGCGTCATCTCGACCGATCAGCGCGGTGACGGATCGGCGATGGTCGATGTCGACGCCGTGCCAACCGTTTCCACGAGACGACCACGGGTACGCGACCGTCGAACACCGACGACCGAGGAGGATGCCATGAGTGTTGCGGGCAGAATGCTCGAGACCCACCCGCAGGATCTAGGCGGAGTCGACCGCGGAGAGCTGGTGGCGTGCATCGAGGCCTGTCTCGACTGTGCGCAGGCGTGTACCGCGTGTGCGGACGCCTGCCTCCGCGAAGAGTCGATCGCCCAACTGACCAAGTGCATCCGAACCAACTCCGACTGCGCGGATATCTGTGCGGCGACCGCCCGGGTGCTGTCCCGGCATACCGGCTACGACGCAAACCTCACCGCCGAGGTGCTGCGGTCCTGCGTGACCGGCTGCCGCGCATGCGCCGACGAGTGCGGCCGCCATGCCGAACACCACGACCACTGCCGCATCTGCGCCGACGTATGCCGCCAGTGCGAACGCATGTGCGACGAGCTTCTGACCGCGCTCGGTTGACGCTCGATGCGCGCGCTGACCACCAAACCCGGGCAGGCGGGGTCGCTGCGCGTCGAGACTGTGGCCGATCCGCAGCCGGCGGCCGGCGAACTGCTGGTCGAGGGCATTGCGGTCGGCGTGTGCGGGACCGACAAAGAGATCGCCGCCGGGCAGTACGGCGAGGCGCCGCCAAGCCGTGACCGCCTGATCCTGGGGCACGAGTCACTGGGTCGGGTGCTGCAAGCGCCCGACGGCACCGGCTTCGGCATCGGGGATCTGGTGGTCGGCGTGGTGCGACGCCCCGACCCGGTGCCGTGCCCTGCCTGCGCCCACGGCGAATTCGATATGTGCCGCAACGGTCGATACACCGAACGCGGCATCAAGGGAATCGACGGTTACGGCAGCGAAGTATGGTGCGTGGAAACCGATTACGCAGTGACGCTGAACCGCGAACTCGCCGACGTCGGCGTCTTGATGGAGCCCACCACGGTGGTCGCCAAAGCATGGGAACAGGTGCACTCGATCGGGCGGCGGTCGTGGTTCGAACCTGAACGCGTGTTGGTCACGGGGGCCGGGCCCATCGGCCTGCTCGCTGCGCTGCTGGGAGTGCAGCAGGGCCTTGACGTTCATGTGCTCGACCTCGTCACCGACGGGCCCAAACCCGCGCTGGCCGAGTCTCTTGGCGCCACTTATCACCACGATCCCGCCGGCGATGTCGCCGACCGGCTTCAGCCAGACATCGTCATCGAGGCCACCGGCGCCAGCCGCGTGGTGTTCGACGTCATGTGCAGCACAGCGCATTACGGCATCGTCTGCCTGACAGGGGTGTCCCCGTCCGGACGCAGACTCGACGTTGACGCCGGCGGTCTCAACCGTGAACTGGTCCTGGAGAACGACGTCGTCGTCGGCTCTGTAAACGCAAACCTGCGGCATTACCGGCAGGCCGCCGAAGCGCTGGCGACCGCGGACCGCGGGTGGCTGGAGCAAATGATCAGCCGCCGGGTACCCCTGCACCGTGCCGAAGACGCTTTCGACACCCGAGACGACGACGTCAAGGTCGTCATCACGCTCGACGGGTCGGCGTGAAAATGGCGGCGATCGAGGACTACGCCTTGCTCGGAGACCTTCAGACGGCCGCGCTCGTGGGCCGCGACGGAGCCATCGACTGGCTGTGCCTACCGCGGTTCGACTCGCCGGCATGTCTGGCCGCACTGCTGCACGACGAAGAAGCCGGCAGTTGGCGGATCGCACCGGCATCCGGCGGACCGGCCACCCGGCGCAGATACCGCGGAGACACGCTGATCCTGGAAAGCGAATGGGACACGCCGGAGGGGACTGTCCGCATGGTGGACTGCATGCCCCCGCGCGGCACCGAACCCGATGTGGTGCGCGTCGTCGAGGGAGTGTCCGGTCGCGTGCCCATGCGCATGGTGTTGCGGCTGCGCTTCGATTACGGCCACATCGTGCCGTGGGTGCGCCGCGAGGGTGCCGACCTCGCTGCCGTCGCCGGACCCGACGCAATCTGGCTGCGCACGCCGGCGCCGATACGCGGCGAGGATCTCTCCACGGTCGCCGAGTTCGACGTCGCCGCCGGTGAGCGGATCCCGTTCGTGCTCACCTACGCGCCGTCACACCTGCCCCGACCCGCGCCCGTCGACCCGGACACCGCCATCGCGGAGGCCGAAAGGTTCTGGACCGAATGGATCTCGCGGTGCCGCTACCGAGGCAGGTGGGACAGCGAGGTCCGCCGGGCGCTGGTGATACTCAAAGCTCTGACGTATGCGCCGACGGGCGGCATCGTGGCGGCGGCCACGACGTCGCTGCCCGAACAACTCGGCGGCTCACGCAACTGGGATTACCGCTTCTGCTGGCTCCGCGACGCGGCCTTCACGTTGCAAGCGCTCCTAGGCACCGGGTTCGTCGCCGAGGCCAGGGCCTGGCGGGAATGGCTCGTGCGAGCTGTGGCAGGCGATCCGTCGAAACTGCAGATCATGTACGGGCTCGACGGCAGGCGGAGGCTCTACGAGCAGGAGCTGCCGTGGTTGTCGGGTTATGAGGGGTCCGCCCCTGTGCGAATCGGCAACGCCGCGGCCGGCCAGTTCCAACTCGACGTGTGGGGCGAGGTACTCGACGGACTGCATCTGGCCCGCGACGCCGGCATGACGACCGACGACACGGCCTGGGATGTGCAGCGCGCCTTGCTCGACTATCTCGAGGGTCATTGGCGCGACCCCGACAACAGCCTGTGGGAAGTTCGCGGTCCCAGGCGCCATTTCGTGCACTCGAAGGTGATGGCATGGGCGGGTGTCGACCGCGCAGTGAAGACGGTCGACCACCACGGGCTACCCGGACCGGTGGATCGGTGGCGTGCCCTGCGCGACGAGATTCACGCCGAGGTGTGCGCCAACGGCTACGACACCGACCGCAACACCTTCACCCAGTATTACGGGTCCGATGCGGTCGATGCCGCGCTGCTGCTGATCCCGCGGGTCGGCTTCCTACCCTGGAACGATCCCCGCGTACGAGGCACCGTCGACGCGGTGCAGGCGCGCTTGACAACCGATGGACTCCTGCTGCGGTACCGCACCGAGCACGGTGTCGACGGGTTGCCCGGCCACGAGGGCGCGTTCCTCGCGTGCTCCTTCTGGCTCGCCGACGCCTTGCACGGGCTAGGCCGCACCGCCGAGGCGACCGCACTGTTCGAACGCCTGCTTGGCCTGCGCAACGATGTCGGTTTGCTCAGTGAGGAATTCGACACCACGATCCGCAGGCACGTGGGGAACACGCCGCAGGCGTTCAGCATGGTCGGGCTGATCAACACCGCCCGTGAACTGACCGGCGCCAGGACCGAGACATCGGCGCGCGGCTTCGAGCAGGACCTCGCGTCCGCCTGAATTACTGCAAACACTTTGCCGCGGGCGTGATCTCGGCGCTCATATTGCTTTTCATCATGGTCAGTGCCGCGTCGCTGAGTTCCGGGTCGATGTGGGCTACGGCGTCCGGTGGCACGACGACGGGGAAGTGCCGGACATAGGCGTCCAGCGCGGTGTAGAGGATGCATTGCTCGGTGACCTGACCGGTGAGGATGACCCGCTCGGGTTTCAACTGCCCCAGCAGGTATGCCAGCGCCGTGGCGTAGAAGGCGCTGTGACGCACCTTCGTCATCAGGCGGCAGCCCTTCTGCGGGACGATCGGCTCGACCAGGTCGGGGCGTTCGCCCTGCAGCGCCGACTGCACGATGTCGCTGAACTCGGCGGTGAAATCGCCGTAGTTGTCGTTGACGTAGATGAGGTCGACATCGTCGCGGTCACGGGCCTCGGCGACGAGCGCCGCAAGGGGATCGATGATCTCGGCGACGTGGGGGATCAGCTTCTCGGCGTCGGGATGGCGGTAGGTGTTCATCATGTCGATGACCAGCACTGCGGTGTCACTCATGGGGACTTGCATACCCCGTTCCGTTTTCGGGCAACAATGAGGCATGGATTTCTACTCGGCGTACCGGCACGGCTTCGTCCGCGTCGCCGCATGCACGCACCACACGACGCTCGCCGATCCGCGGGCCAATGCCGAGTCGGTGCTGCGGATGGCGCGCGCCTGCCACGACGACAACGTCGCGCTCGCGGTCTTTCCGGAGCTGACGCTGTCGGGATATTCCATCGAGGACATCGTGATGCAGGACGCGCTGCTGGATGCGGTCGAGGACGCGGTGCTCGACATCGTCGTCGCCTCCGCCGACCTGATGCCCGTCCTCGTGATCGGAGCTCCGCTGCGCTATCGGCACAGGATCTACAACACGGCCATCGTGATCCACCGCGGCCGCGTGCTCGGCGTCGCGCCCAAGTCCTACCTGCCGACGTATCGGGAGTTCTACGAGCGCAGGCAGATGGCACCCGGCGACGACGTGCGCGGCGCGATCCGAATGGGCCGCGGAGGTGAGTGGGCCGACGTGCCGTTCGGGCCCGACTTGTTGTTCACCGCGACCGACGTCCCCGGGTTCGTATTGCACGTCGAGATCTGCGAGGACATGTTCGTGCCGATCCCGCCGAGCGCGTCGGCGGCACTGGCCGGCGCGACGGTGCTGGCGAACCTGTCCGGAAGCCCGATAACGATCGGACGCTCCGAAGACCGCTGCCTGCTGGCCCGCTCGGCGTCGGCGCGCTGCCTGGCCGCCTATGTGTACGCCGCGGCGGGCGAGGGCGAGTCGACAACCGACCTGGCCTGGGACGGGCAGACGATGATCTGGGAGAACGGCGAATGCCTCGCGCAATCCGAGCGCTTCCCAAAGGGTGAACGCCGATCCGTCGCCGACGTCGATCTGGAGTTGCTGCGATCCGAACGCATCCGGATGGGCACCTTCGACGACAACCGCAGACACCACGCGGCATCGACGGACACCTACCGGCGGGTGGAGTTCCAGCTCGATCCGCCGACCGGCGACGTCGGATTGCTTCGCCACATCGAGCGTTTCCCGTTCGTGCCGTCGGATCCCGAACGGCTGGAACAGGATTGCTACGAGGCCTACAGCATCCAGGTGGCCGGGCTTGAACAGCGCCTGCGCGCGCTGAACTTCCCCAAGATCGTGCTCGGGGTGTCCGGAGGTCTGGACTCGACGCACGCCTTGATCGTCGCCGCCCGGGCGATGGATCGCGAACAGCGCCCCCGCAGCGACATTCTCGCGTTCACCATGCCCGGATTCGCGACTGGCGAGCGCACCAAGGGCAACGCCGAGCGGTTGGCCGAGGCGCTGGGGGTGACGTTCACCGAACTCGACATCAGCTCCACAGCGGAGTTGATGCTGACCAACATCGACCACCCGTTCGGCCGCGGGGAGAAGGTCTACGACGTCACGTTCGAGAACGTGCAGGCCGGGCTGCGCACCGATTACCTGTTCCGCCTTGCCAACCAGCGCGGAGGCATCGTGTTGGGCACCGGCGACCTGTCGGAACTCGCGCTGGGGTGGTCGACGTACGGCGTGGGCGACCAGATGTCGCACTACAACGTCAACGGCGGTGTTCCGAAGACGTTGATCCAGCACCTGATTCGCTGGGTGATCTCCTCCAAGGAGTTCGACGACAGGGTCAACGAGGTGTTGCAGTCGGTGCTCGACACCGAGATCTCGCCCGAGCTGGTGCCCGCGGGTGAGGACGAGGAGATCCAGAGCAGCGAGTCCAAGGTCGGACCATATGTACTGCAGGACTTTTCGCTGTTCCAGGTGCTGCGCTTCGGGTTCCGGCCCTCAAAGGTGGCGTTTCTGGCCTGGCACGCATGGAGCGATCCGCAGCGCGGCGAGTGGCCGACCGGATACCCCGAGTCGAAGCGACCGTCGTACTCGCTCAAGGAGATCCGGCACTGGCTGCAGGTGTTCGCCCAGCGCTACTACTCGTTCGCCCAGTTCAAGCGGTCGGCCGTGCCGAATGGGCCCAAGGTGTCACACGGCGGATCGCTCTCGCCGCGGGGCGACTGGCGGGCGCCGTCGGACATGCCCGCACGCACCTGGCTCGACGAGATCGAGCGCGAAATCCCTGAGGAATGACGGCGATTTCGTCGCGTGCTACCGGTGTCCCACGCCGGGAAGGAATCGACCGACGGTTGCAAGGTAGTCGCGGTAGTCGTCGCCGTGCACGGTGAGTAGGTACGGTTCTTCGACGACACGGACCTGTGTCTGGATCGTCGTGACCAGCAGTACGAACCCGATCACCGCGACGGGATTCGGTGTGATCAGGGCGATTCCGAAGCCGAACACCATCATCGCGGTGAAGATCGGATTGCGCACCCATCCGAACACGCCGCGGCGCACCAACGTCGTCTTCTCACTGGCGTCGACCCCGATGCGCCACGAGTCGCCCATGTCGACCTGTGCGTAAAGCGTTGCGGCGATGCCCGCCACCGCGATCGCGATGCCGGCGATGTTCACCCAGGTCCGATCCAGCGGCGCCAGCGGAGCGACGATGCCGACCAGTTGCAGGATCGGCGCGAACACCGCGGCACCCATCGAGACGACGAACCCCACGCCGGCGAACCACTCGAGTGACAACGGCCGGCCGCTGATACCACGAAAACCCGTCGACCCGGTGCGGCGTTTCTGTTGCCAACTGCGCCAACCGAATCCGAGCATGGCGAACACCACGAACAAGACGATGGCGACGATCGGCATGCTCACTCCTTTCTCGACGCTCACCCGCAGCAAGGGTCCCCGCGCCAGGCCTCGACCCCTTCGCGGACCGCGATCACCGCGATCCCGAGCGCGGCGACCGGGTCGGCCCACGACCAGCCGAACAGGCCGTTGAGAACCAAGCCCGCCAGCACGATCGCCGACAGGTAGGCGCACAGCAGTGTCTGTTTGGAGTCGGCGACCGCAGACGTCGACCCGAATTCGCGACCGGCCCGCCGTTGCGCCAACGACAGCACCGGCATGATCATCAGGCTCAGTGCGGCCAGCACGATGCCGACGACCGACGGTGCGGCCTCACCTCGGCCGGTCAGCGTCAGCACCGCGTCGGCGGCGACGTACGCGGCGAGTGCGAAGAACGAGAACGCGATGAATCGCAGCGCGGCCTTTTCCCGCGTTTCGGGATCGCGTGCGGAGAACTGCCATGCGACGGCTGCTGCGGAGGACACCTCGACGACCGAATCCAGGCCGAAACCCACCAGCGCCGACGACGACACCCGGGCGCCCTCGGCCAGCGCGATGATCGCCTCGATGACGTTGTAGGTGATCGTGGCCGCCACGAGCCAGCGGATCCGGCGCGCCAGGACCGTGCGTCGGGTGTCGCTCGGGGTGGCCATCAGCAGCAGGCGTCGTCGGCGGCGGCTGGGCAGCAGGCCGGATCGACCTCGAGCACCAGACCGACCAGGTCGTCGAGCGCGTGTGCGATGCGCTCATCGGAGAGTTCGTAGCGGTTGCGCCGGCCCTCGGGCTGCGCGGTCACCAGACCGCAGCCCCGCAGACACGCCAGGTGGTTGGACAGGATCTGGCGGGAGACGCCGATCTTGTCGGCAAGTTCCGACGGATATCCGGGTCCGTCGCGCAGGATCAACAGGATCTCGGCGCGGGTCGGATCCGACAGAGCGCAACCGAACCGCGACAGCGCATCGCTGCGAGTGACCGTCTGCATGACGCAGACAGTACATCATTAGCTGAACTATTTCCTTGCGATTTCGGTGTAGTTGGTTGCGGTCAGCGCCACCAACTACACCCAAATCGCGGCCCTAGAGGCGGCCGTCGATGCGCAGGTCCGGGTGCACCCAGTTCGGCGACCGTCGCTCCTTGAAGGCCATGAAGCCCTCGATGGACTCGGGCGCGCCGCCCAGGCTGGCCTGCATACCGATGCGGTCGTAGAGGCCGATGTAGTTGTCCAGGCTGGACTTGACGACGGTTCGAGCCGCGGGCGCAGTCCGACAGCACTGGGCAAGGACCTCGCGAGCGGCCTCCGCCAGCTCGTCATGTGGCACCACGCGCGCCACCATGCCCCAGTCGTGTGCCTCGGCGGCGGTCAACGTGCGCCCGGTGAACATCAGGTCGCGGGTGCGCACCGGCCCGATGAGCCGGGCCAACATGTGGCTGTAGTACGTGTCGGCGATCCCGCGGTACAGCTCGGGCACCCGGAACGTAGCTCGCTCGCTGACCACGGCGATGTCGGCGCACAGCGCGATCTGCAGCCCACCGCCCTGGCACAACCCGTTCACCGCCGCGACGACGGGTTTGGCGGACTGACGCAGCGTGTCGAACGGCAACGCGTCCATCCCCAGCGCAGGCCCGAACGTCATCCAATTGTCGGCACCGCCCCCACCCATGTCCCCGCCGGGTGCGAAGACGTCGCCGGTACCCGTGATCAGCAGTCCGGCGAGATCAGGGTCGCTCTCGACATGCTTGACCGCGTACTTGATGCCGAAGTACATCGCGGGGGTCATCGCGTTGCGGGCCTCCGGCCGGTCGAGCCGGCACACCCCGAACGCGCCCTCGCGGGTGAACTTCAGGAACGGGGTGCCGAGCCAGTCGCCGTCGGGCGGCCGCGGGGCGTCGGTGGTGCTCGGCTGGGTGGTCGTCATAGCTGCCTTTCTGTTGCTCTGTTGGACACAGCGTCGTCGATGGCTTCGGCATAGGGCGCGCAGTCACCCGCTCCCGGTACGAGCGTCGACAGGGCCGCCGCGGCGCAGGCGCGGCGCAGGGCGACTTCGTGGCCGTCGAGCCAGTGCGCGGCGAGCACACCGGCGAACACGTCACCCGCGCCGGTGGTGTCGACCGCGCGCACCGCGGGGGAAGGCACGCTGAAGCGTTCGCCGTCACCGAGGTAGCTCGCCCCGCGCGCCCCGCGGGTGATCACGAGGTGGGGGACCGGCCAGTGCCACGCGCCCGCCTCGGTTTCGTTGACCACGACCACCTCGGCCAGCTCGGACAAGGCGAGCAGATCGTGCGGTCGGGCCCCGGCCGGCGAGGCGTTGACGATGACGGCCGCGCCTGCGGAGGACGCCACCTGCGCGGCGGCGATCGCGGTCGCGATCGGGATCTCCAGCTGCAGCAGCACCACGTCGCTGTCGGAGATGACGGCGCGGACCTCGGCGGAGTCCACGCTCAGCGCTCCGTTGGCGCCCGGCGCGACCACGATCGTGTTCTCCGCCGACGAGTCCACGGTGATCACGGCCGACCCGCTCGGTCCCGCAACGGTGACGACGCCGTCGAGTGCGACGCCGTTGGCGTCCAGGTGGTGGCGCAACATCTCGGCCGACCCGTCGTCTCCGAGCGCGGCGACCAGTCGCACGCTCGCGCCTGCCCTGGCCGCGGCGACGGCCTGGTTGCCGCCCTTGCCGCCCGGGGCCATCGACAGACCCGACGCCAGCACGGTCTGGCCCGGGCGGGGCAGGGTGCGCACGGTGAAAGTCAGATCAGCGTTGACACTGCCGACCACGCATACCCGGCTGCAGTCCCGCGGCGCCATGGCTCCCAACGCTAATGCAGGGGCCCCGCCTGACACGTGTCGAACGTCCGAACCTCGTTCGATACCCTGGATAAATGAGTGTGGAGGCACCCGTCGGCGCTGTCGGCGCCGATCTGCGCCAGCAGGTGCACGACGCCGCCCGCCGGGGCCGCCTGGCGGCGCGCGCGCTGGCCACCCTGAGTTCGGAAACCAAGAACCGTGCGTTGAACACCGCCGCCGACCACGTGCTGATGTCGGCGGGCCAGATTCTCGAGGCCAACGAGCGCGATCTCGACGTCGCCCGTGCCGCAGGCACGCCCGAGGCGATGCTCGATCGGCTCGCATTGAACCCGAAACGGATCGACGGCATCGCCGACGGGTTGCGTCAGGTGTCTCGGTTGCCCGATCCGCTCGGCGAGGTGTTGCAGGGCCGCACCCTGCCCAACGGCTTGCAGCTGCGCCAGGTGCGCGTACCGCTCGGCGTCGTGGGAATCGTCTATGAAGGACGGCCCAACGTGACGGTCGACGCGTTCGGGTTGACACTCAAATCCGGCAACGCGGTGCTGCTTCGCGGTAGCTCCTCGGCGGCCAACTCCAACGCCGCACTGGTCAACGCGCTGCGGGCCGCACTGGCCACCGAACTGCTCGAGGTGGACGCCGTGCAGTTGCTGCCCAGCGCCGACCGCGCCAGCGTGACGCATCTGATCCAGGCCCGCGGGCTCGTCGACGTCGTCATCCCCCGCGGCGGTGCGGGTCTCATTGACGCCGTCGTCCGTGACGCGACCGTGCCGACGATCGAGACTGGTGTCGGCAATTGCCATGTGTACGTGCATAAATCGGCCGACCTAGACGTCGCCGAACGAATCCTGCTCAACGCCAAGACCCGTCGACCCAGCGTCTGCAACGCGGCCGAGTCGGTTCTGATCGACGCCGCCATCGTCGACCGTGCGTTGCCGCGGCTGACCGAGGCGCTGCGACACGCCGGTGTGACGGTGCACGACGACCCGTCAGACGACGAGTTGCGCGCCGAGTTCTTGTCGATGGACATCGCGGTGGCGGTGGTCGACGGTGTCGACGCCGCGATCGCCCATATCAACGAATACGGCACCGGACACACCGAAGCCATCGTCGCCACCGATCTTGCTGCCGCGCAACGCTTCACCGAACGCGTCGATGCCGCCGCGGTGATGGTGAACGCATCGACGGCGTTCACCGACGGCGAGCAGTTCGGGTTCGGCGCCGAGATCGGCATCTCCACCCAGAAGCTGCACGCCCGCGGACCCATGGGTCTGCCCGAACTGACCTCGACCAAATGGATTGTGTGGGGCGACGGTCACACTCGCCCCGCCTGAACAGGAGAACGATGAGCGCTTGCGCGAAGAGAATCGAACCCCGCCCGTGAGCGTCCCCGCGCGCCCAGCGCCGCTCTTCGCTGACATCGAAGATGTCGGCAGGCGGCTCGCCGAAACCGGCTATCTTCCCGACACCGCAACCGCCACAGCGGTTTTCCTGGCCGATCGGTTGGGCAAGCCATTGTTGGTGGAAGGGCCCGCCGGGGTCGGCAAGACCGAGCTGGCCCGCGCCGTCGCACAGTCGACGGGATCAGGTCTGGTGCGGCTGCAGTGCTACGAGGGCGTCGACGAGGCCCGCGCCCTCTACGAGTGGAACCACGCCAAGCAGATTTTGCGGATCCAGGCGGGGTCCGGCGACTGGGACGCCACGCGCGACGACGTGTTCAGCGAGGAGTTCCTGCTCTCGCGTCCGCTTCTGACCGCGATCCGGCGCACCGAGCCGACGGTGCTGCTGATCGACGAAACCGACAAGGCCGACATCGAGATCGAAGGCCTGCTGCTGGAGGTGCTCTCGGACTTCGCTGTGACCGTGCCGGAGTTGGGCACCATCACCGCCGAGCGGCGGCCGTTCGTCGTGCTGACCTCCAACGCCACGCGGGAGCTGTCCGAGGCGCTCAAACGTCGCTGCCTGTTCCTGCACATCGACTTCCCCGATCCCGACCTGGAACGCCGGATCCTGCTGTCGCGGGTGCCCGAGTTGCCCGAGCGGATCGCCGACGAACTGGTCAAGATCATCGGTGTGCTGCGGGGGATGCAGCTCAAGAAGCTTCCGTCGGTGGCCGAGACGATCGACTGGGCCCGCACGATCTTGGCCCTGGGCCTGGACACCATCGACGATGCGACGATCGCGGCCACCCTCGGGGTGGTGCTCAAACATCAGTCGGATCAGATCAAGGCGTCCGGCGAGCTGAGGCTCAACTGACATGGCCGTCCGCCGGACCCGGCCGCCGCAGCCGCTGGCACCGCACGGCCTGCCCGGTCATCTCGTCGGGTTCGTCGAAGCGCTACGGGCACAAGGTATTTCGGTTGGACCGTCGGAGACCGTAGACGCCGGACGGGTGCTCTCGGTGCTGGGACTTGGCGACCGCGACGCGTTGCGCGAAGGCATCGCGTGCGCAGTGTTGCGCCGCCCCGACCACCGCGACACCTACGACGCGATGTTCGACCTGTGGTTCCCCGCCGCACTGGGCGCCAGGACGATCCTGGTCGAGGACGACGACGACACCGACGCCGAGGAGCCGGGTCTGCCGCCCGAAGACGTCGAGGCGATGCGCGCGGCGCTGCTGGACATGCTGGCCGAAAACCAGGACCTGGCCAACCTCGACGAGCGGATGGCCGCGATGATCGCCCAGATCGTCGAGGCCTACGGCCGGTACAACTCCAGTCGGGGTCCGTCGTACTCGTCGTATCAGGCGCTCAAGGCGATGAACCTGGACGACCTCGAGGGCCGGCTGCTGGCCGGTCTGCTGGCGCCCTACGGCGACGAGCCGACACCGACGCAAGAGCAGATCGCCAAAGCGCTTGCCGCGCAACGCATCAACCAGCTGCGCAAGATGGTGGAGGGCGAGACCAAACGGCGCACCGCCGAGCAGCTCGGCCGCGACCACGTGCAGATGTACGGGGTGCCGCAGCTCGCCGAGAACGTCGAGTTCCTGCGCGCCTCCGGGGATCAGCTGCGTCAGATGCGCCGGGTGGTCCAACCGCTGGCCCGCACGCTGGCGACCCGGCTGGCCGCGCGGCGACGACGGTCGCGCGCCGGTGAGATCGACCTGCGCAAGACGCTGCGCAAATCGATGTCGACGGGCGGGGTGCCGATCGACGTCGTGCTGAAGAAACCCCATCCGGCGCGGCCCGAGCTGGTCGTGTTGTGCGACGTGTCCGGTTCGGTCGCCGGCTTCAGCCACTTCACGCTGCTGCTGGTGCACGCGCTGCGCCAGCAGTTCAGTCGGGTTCGCGTCTTTGCTTTCATCGACACCACCGACGAGGTCACCGAACTGTTCGGGCCCGACGCCGACCTGGCGGTCGCCGTGCAGCGGATCACCCGTGAGGCCGGGGTGTACACCCGCGACGGGCACTCCGACTACGGGCATGCGTTCGTGTCGTTCATGGACCGATGGCCCAACGCGCTGTCACCCCGCAGCGCACTGCTGATCCTGGGCGACGGCCGCAACAACTACCGCAACCCCGAGATCGAGCTGCTCGCACACATGGTCAACTCGAGCAGGCACGCGCACTGGCTGAACCCCGAACCGCGACACCTGTGGGGCAGCGGCGACTCGGCGGTGCCGCGCTACCAAGACGTCATCACCATGCACGAATGCCGCTCGGCCAAGCAGCTGGCCACGGTGATCGACCAGCTGCTACCGGTCTGACTTGTTCCGCGAAATTGCGTTCCAGCAGAGAAAGTGCGAGTAGAGCCCTGCTGGAATGCCATTTCGCGGCAGCCCCGTAAGCTGGCTATTCGTGGCTCCGCGACGCAGGCTCGGCGTGATGGGTGGGACGTTCGATCCCATCCACAACGGCCACCTGGTAGCCGCTTCCGAGGTGGCCGATTTGTTCGGGCTCGACGAGGTCGTGTTCGTCCCCACCGGACAGCCCTGGCAGAAGGACCGCGACGTCACCGCCGCCGAGGACCGCTACCTGATGACGGTGATCGCCACGGCCTCCAATCCGCGGTTCAGTGTGAGCCGCGTCGACATCGACCGGGGCGGGCCCACCTACACCAAGGACACGCTGCGCGATCTGCATGCGCTCAACCCCGACGCCGATCTGTACTTCATCACCGGGGCCGACGCGCTCGCGTCGATACTTACGTGGCAGAACTGGGAGGACATGTTCGCGATCGCGAACTTCGTGGGTGTCAGCAGGCCCGGCTACGAACTGGACGGCAAGCACATCGCCGCGGCGGTCAAGGAGTTGCCGGACGACGCGCTGCGCCTGGTCGAGGTGCCCGCGCTGGCCATCTCCTCGACCGACTGCCGGAAGCGCGCCCAGGAGAACCGGCCGATCTGGTACCTGGTGCCGGACGGCGTCGTGCAATACGTGGCGAAGCGCAAACTCTATGCCCAACCGCTGACAACTCAAGGAAAGCATCGATGAGCGCCTCCGACGAAGCCGTTCGCATGGCGACGGTGGCCGCGAAGGCGGCCGCATCCAAAGTGGCCGACGACGTGGTCGTGATCGACGTGTCGGGTCAACTCGTCATCACCGACTGCTTCGTCATCGCCTCGGCCTCCAACGAGCGTCAGGTCAATGCGATCGTCGACGAGGTCGAGGAGAAGATGCGTGTCGCCGGCTACAAACCGGCCCGCCGCGAAGGCGCCCGCGAAGGCCGCTGGACGCTGTTGGACTACGTCGACATCGTGGTGCACATCCAGCATCAGGACGAGCGCAACTTCTATGCGCTGGACCGCCTGTGGAAAGACTGCCCGACGATCCCCGTCGATGTCGGTGAGCCGTCGGCGCGGGCAGCCGCGGACGAGGACGGCGGGCCGTGAGGAGGATCCGGCGCCTGGTCATGCTCCGGCACGGGCAGACCGAGTACAACGCGGGCAGCCGGATGCAGGGCCAGCTGGACACCGACCTGAGCGATCTGGGACGTCATCAAGCCGTCGCCGCCGCCGAGGTGTTGGCCAAACGCCGACCGCAGGCGATCGTGTCGTCGGATCTGCGCCGCGCCCTCGACACCGCAGTCGCGCTGGGCGAACACGCTGGAATGCCGGTGACCGTCGACACCCGCCTGCGGGAGACCCACCTCGGCCAGTGGCAGGGTATGACGCACCTGGAGGTCGACGCCGTCGCGCCGGGAGCCAGGCTGGCATGGCGCGACGACTCACGGTGGGCGCCGCCGGGCGGTGAGAGCCGCGTCGACGTCGCGGTGCGGAGCAGGCCGCTGGTCGACGAGCTCGTCGACGAACACGCCGAGTGGGGGCTGGACCAATCCGGCGACGGACCGGACCGGCCGGTGGTGCTGGTCGCCCACGGCGGGTTGATCGCGGCGCTGACCGCCTCGCTGCTCGACCTGCCGGTGGACAATTGGCCGATACTGGGCGGAATGGGCAACGCCAGCTGGGTGCAGCTGTCCGGCCACAGCGCGGTCGACGCGGCAGCCGACGATATCCGCTGGCGGCTCGACGTGTGGAACGCCTCAGCGCAGGTTGCCGGCGATGTCCTCTGAGCGTCGGACCCTGCTGGTCTTCTGCGATTCGCTGTCCTACTACGGGCCGACCGGCGGGCTGCCCTCCGACGACCCGCGTATCTGGCCAAACATCGTTGCCGCACAATTGGATTGGGATCTCGAGCTGATCGGACGGATCGGCTGGACGTGTCGCGACGTGTGGTGGGCGGCCACACAGGATCCGCGGGCCTGGGCGGCGCTTCCGCGGGCCGGTGCGGTCGTGTTCGCCACGGGCGGGATGGATTCGCTGCCATCGCCGCTGCCGACCGCGCTGCGCGAACTCATCCGCTACGTGCGCCCGCCGTTGCTGCGGCGCTGGGTGCGTGACGGGTACTGCTGGGTGCAGCCGCGCCTGTCGCCGGTGGCGCGAGCGGCGCTGCCCCCGCACCTGTCCGCCGAGTACCTCGAGATGACGCGTGGCGCGATCGACTTCAACCGCCCCGGGATTCCCGTCGTCGCGTGCCTGCCCTCGGTGCACATCGCCGACACGTACGGCAGGGCGCACCACGGCCGCGCGGGCACGGTCAAGGCGCTCACCGAATGGGCTGGGCAGCATGATGTTCCGCTCGTCGACCTCAAGGCGGCGGTCGGTGAGTACGTCATGAGCGGACAGGGCAACCCCGACGGGATCCACTGGAACTTCGAAGCCCATCGGGCCGTCGCGGACTCGATGCTCAAAGCGCTCGCCGAAGCCGGCGTGCCATGTCGGTGATCGTGGTGACCGACTCGTCGTCGCGGTTGGCGCCCGACGAGTTGAAACAGTGGGACATCCGGCAGGTGCCGTTGCATGTGCTGGTCGATGTGATCGATCTGCGCGACGGGATCGACGAAGTGCCCTACGACATCCACGACGTACCGCGCGCCAGCACCGCCGGGGCGGCGCCCGCCGACCTCGTCGACACTTACCGGCAAGCGCTTCGGGACAGTGGCGGCGACGGCGTGGTCGCGGTGCACCTGTCGTCGGCGCTGTCGAGCAGTTACAGTTCGGCGGTCCAGGCGGCCCGCGAGTTCGGATCGTTGGTGCGGGTGGTGAACTCGCGGTCGGCGGCGATGGGGGTGGGCTTCACGGCCGTGGCGGCGGCCAAGGCCGCGGTGTCCGGCTCGGACTTGGATTCGGTTGAGGCCGTTGCTCGTTCGGCGGCTCAGCGCACCCATGCGTTCATCGTGGTGCACCGGCTGGACAACCTGCGGCGAAGCGGGCGGATCGGGACCGCGGCGTCGTGGTTGGGGACTGCGCTGTCGCTCAAACCGCTGCTGCGCCTCGATGTCGACGGCCGGCTCGTACTCGATCAGCGGATCCGGACGATCACCAAGGCACACGCCGCGATGGTGGACCGCATCGCCGAACTCGTCGGTGAGCGTCAGGCCTCGATCGCCGTGCACCATGTCGACAACCACGACGGCGCCGACCAGGTCGGCGCCGCGCTGACCGATCGGCTTCCGCAGCTCCAATCGCTCACCGTCACCGATATGGGGCCGGTGCTGGCGATTCATCTCGGCGCCGGTGCGATCGGCGTCGTCGTCCAACTGGCCGAATAACGTCCGCCGATCGCACGCTTTCCACCTGTGTTTCGCGTACACAACCGTGCGCGCGATGGGCCTTGTGAGACAGATTGGTAAGTGGTAGCTTACCGTTCGTGCTGGCTTACCAAGAGGGTGACGCTTGGGTGGCGATGGCCGACCGCACCCGGCGGTCGATCGTCGAACGCCTCGCGCACCGGCCGATGGCGGTGGGCGAACTGGCGCGCGAACTTCCGGTCAGCAGGCCGGCGGTGTCGCAGCACCTCAAGGTGCTCAAGCTCGCGGGCTTGGTGTGCGACCACGCCGACGGCACCCGCCGCGTCTATCAACTGGAGCCCGCGGGCTTGGCCGCGATGCGGGCCGAACTCGATCGGTTCTGGATGCAGGCGTTGGCCGGTTTCAAGGAGATAGTCGAGAGCGAAGGAGATCCACCATGACCTCAGCCCGGTCCGCGGTCATCCGCCACGACATCACGGTCAAAGCTCCTCTGGCGCGAGCGTTTCAGGTGTTCACCGAGAGATTCGGCGACTTCAAGCCCCGCGAGCACAACCTGCTGGGCGTGCCGATCGCGGAGACGGTGTTGGAACCCCGCGCCGGCGGTCGCATCTACGACCGCGGTGTCGACGACAGCGTGTGCGTGTGGGCGCGGGTGCTCGTCGTCGAGCCTCCGCGCCGCCTCGTCTTCTCGTGGGACATCGGCGCGACGTGGCAGGTCGAATCGGATCCGACGCGGTGCAGCGAGGTGGAGGTGCTGTTCACCGCCGAGGCGGATGGTGGCACGCGCGTCACCCTCGAGCATCGCCACATCGAACGGCACGGCGACGGTTGGGATTCCGTGGCTTCCGGTGTCGGCGGGGATGCGGGTTGGCCGTTGTACCTGCGCCGGTTCGGTGAGCTGCTGGAGGGCGAGGCGCAATGACGGCCCCAATGCAGATGGCACGCGAGGAGCGCGAGGATTTCGCCGCGCTGCTCGACCAGTTGACCCCGGAGCAATGGGATCAGCCGAGTTTGTGCACGGACTGGCGGGTTCGCGATGTGGTCGCCCACGTCATCAGTTACGAGGATCTGAGCCGGCCCCGCGCAGTGGCCCGCATGGCATTGGGCCTACTGCGCCACAGGAATCCGAACGCGATCGGGGTCGCGCTGAACGCGGACAAGTCTCCGTCCGAACTCACCGCGCTGATGCGCAAGTACGCCCGGCCGCGCGGCAGCACGGCGGGATTCGACGGACGGATCGCGCTCACCGACGGGATGGTCCACCAACAGGACATCCGCCGACCGCTCGACATGCCCCGCTTGATCAAACCCGAAAGACTGGTCGTTGCATTGGAATTCACCAAGTACGCGCCCTTCTTGAGGGGAGCGTGGCGGGCGCGCGGGCTACGACTCGTCGCGACGGATCTCGACTGGACTCACGGCAGCGGCCCGGAGGTGCGGGGTAGCGGGGAGGCGCTGCTGATGGCGATGGCTGGGCGAGGCGCTGCGCTCAGCGATCTCGACGGACCCGGCAAAGCGAGACTGGCACAGCGGCTCTGAGCGTGCGGCACCGTTGAGTTCACACCGCCGCGCGCCCGGTGATCGGCGGAAGGTCCTTGAGCGTCACGATGCCGGCCGGCGCCGCCACCACTGCGGGTACGGCGTTGGTCACCGGCAGCGCGGTGTAGATCATGCCCAGGCCCATGAAGCCGGGTTCGGTCCAGTCCCTGGGCGGCAGGCAATGCAGCACCGTGCGCATATTGGGCAGTCCGAACACCTGGATCACATGGCCGTGTTCGAGGGGCTTCGGCGGGGTGACGTGCTCGCCCATGATCCAGTTGAATCCGACGCTGACGACGTTCTTTTCCCCCACCCAACCGCGGTGGTAACCGTGGACCCCGGCGACCGTGCCCTCGGGAATCCGCATGAACCCGAGATCGGAATCGCCGGTGGCCGCGGTGAACGTGACGTCGAAGGTCATCCGGTCGAGCGTTGCGCCGATCGCGTCGGCCATCATCGCCGCCGACTCGGCGAACACCTCGCTTTCGCGCCGCACGCTCTCGGCCAGCCCGGGGGTGGCCGGATCCTGCGAAAAGCCCATCGCGGTCTGCGTTCCCGCCGACTCATAGGTCGAACAATCCACCGACTCGGTGATACGGATCTCGTCGACGCGTTCGCAGGCGCCCGAGAGCACCATCCCCACCATGTTGCTCATACCGGGATGCGCACCGCTGCCGAAGATCGTCGAATTGCCCTTCTCGCAGGCCTTTCGAATCCGGTCGAGGTCCTCGGGCGACTGCTTGCCGCCGGTGATCCACGCCGCGCTCGAGCAGACGTTGACGCCTGCCTCGAGAAGCCGGGCCAACTCGTCGATGTCGGGCCACAACGGGTTGTAGCAGCAGGCGTCGGGCCGTTGGGCCAGAAGCGCATCGATGTCGTTGGTAGCCGTCACTCCGGTGGGTTCGGGCCAGCCGGCCAGTTCCGCCGCGTCGACGCCGACCTTGTCGGCGCCGTGGGCGTAGACACCGACGAGCTCCATATCGTCTCGCCCGATGATCGCGTGCAGCGACCGGCGGCCGATGTTGCCGGTCGTCCACTGGATGACCCGCAGCGGCCGGTCAGCTGTCGTCACGAAAACTCCTCGGTGTCGGCGATTCACATGTGGGTGCCGCCGTCGACGCGGACCTCGGTACCGGTGACGAAGTAGGCCTCCGGCGCAGCGAGCATGGCGACGACGGCCGCGACGGCGTCGGGTTTGGCGAACATCCCGTCACCGTCGACGGGCAGTGTCGGCATGATCTTGCCGAACAGCGTGTAGTCGGCGTCCTCCGGCAGGCCGGGTCCGACGCTCTGGCCGGATCGCCCTGTGCCGTCGGTCATTCCCGATGAGATCGACCCCGGCTGGACGCAGTTGAACCTGATGCCCTGCTTGCTGAACTCCAGTGCCAACGTGTGCGTCATCGCCTGGATGCCGCCCTTAGACGCCGCGTAGGCCGACATGTAGGGATGTGCGAAGCTCGCCGACGTCGAGCTGAAGTTGACCACTGCCGGGGCAGTGCCGATGCGCAGCGCAGGCAGGGCCTCGCGGGTGACCAGAAACGTCCCGATGAGGTTGATGCGTAAAACCTGTTCGAAGTCGGCAAGCGTGGTGTCGGCAAAGTGAGACGACCGGAGGATGCCCGCGGCGTTGACGAGCGCATCGAGACCGCCCATCGCGGCGACGGCGCGTGCGACCCCGGCTTGCACCGAATCCTCGCTGCCGACGTCCATCACCACGGTGGTGAGCCCGGCGGTCGTCTCACCGGCCTTGGCCTCGGTGTCGGCCAACCCGGCCTCGCTGACGTCGGCGGCGACCACGGTGCCGCCCTCGTCGAGGATCCGCAGGACCGTCGCCTGACCGATACCGGATCCCCCTCCGGTGATCAGCACCCGACGGTCGGTGAACCGCTGCAACGTCGCCACCGGGGGAATGCTAGTGCGTTGGCGCGGCGCGGCTGGGCTATTCCGGGTCGCGCTCGGCGGGGTCTTCGGAGGCGGATGCGTCGGCGTCGTCGGCAGGCCCGCTGGCGACGGTATCGGCCCCGGCAGGCAACGCCGGAGTGTCGGGTTCGTCGGGCAACGACAGCGCCACCCCGAGCGCGAGGAAGAACAGGATGAACAACGGCCCGCCGAGGTACGTGTTCATCGGGCCTCCCGGGGAGATGAAGCTTCCCGGCGGCCCGATGATCGTGATGGTCTCGATCAGCTGCTCGACGGCGAAGACCGCCGCGACGATGCCGAGCCAACGGGGGAAGCGTCCCTCGTTGGCCGCCAACAGGATCGGGGCGGCGACCATGATGTTCGCCACGGTCAGCAGGGGTCCGAACATCGTGACCACGTCGGCGAGCGCCCGCGCAGTTCCGGAGCCGAGATCGCCGGGATGCAGCGATAACCCTGCGGTGAACCAGGTCGCGATGCTGATCTGGACGAGGACGACGGCCGACCCGATGGTGAACACGAACGCGTACGGTCCCGCGAGTCGGTCGCGGGCATGGCCGAACACCACCACCAGAGCCAGCGCGCCGAACGCCAGCAACAGCGCCTGGGTGCGCATCGCGCCGGAGTGTTCGTTGAGATGGGTGACGATGTCGAGGCCCGGGTGGTCGATGCCGGGCAGCGCCGGAACCGTCAGCAGCGCAACGGCGTACAGCACCGCGAACGCGATGGCCGCGACCATCGGCACTCGACGATCCACAGCAACACTGTAGACATCGGCCCTATCCCCAACGCTCATTTCATCCACAGGGCGAGTCGCCGGCCGCCGCTGGCGAGTCCCGCGGTCGGTTCCCGCACCTAGCTTCACATGCATGCGGACTGAATTGCCTGCCGAGCGCGTGCAGCGCAGGCTGAGTGGGGAAGTGGAGCCCGAACCGGGCGATGAGGTTCGGCGACCGGACACGTCGTTGACGCGCTGGTTGCCGGAATCCGCAGGCAGCGGCGCGGCCGGTTGGATCGCCGCGGTCCGCGCAGATCCCGGTCGCGCCGGGGTTATGGCGCTCGGTGGTGTCGGTCTCATTGCCGTGCTGGTGACGGTGTTCGTGCTGCTGCGCGACGACAACCCAGCGGTGGCGGCGGCCAAACTGCCGCCGGTGCAGATGGTTTCGTCGGCCAGCCCGACACCCGATGGCGCGCCGCCGGAGCCGGGAGCCCCCGTCGTCGTCAGCGTCGTGGGCCTGGTCCACAAGCCGGGACTGGTCACGCTGGCTCAAGGCGCTCGGATCGCCGACGCGCTCACCGCGGCGGGCGGGCCGCTGGACGGCGCCGACCTGGTGGGGCTCAACATGGCCAGACGGATCGCCGACGGTGAGCAGATCGTCGTGGGCATCGCGCCTGCGGCGGGTGAACCGGCCGCCATGGGGAGCTCGGTCAGCACGGGCGTCGCGGCGCCCGCGTCGACGAACACGCCGTCGACGGGGGACGGCGGTGCACCGGCGGGCGGCACGGTGGACCTGAACACCGCGACCGTCGAGCAGCTCGACACGCTGCCCGGCATCGGGCCGGTGACCGCCGCGGCGATCGTGGCCTGGCGCGACGCCAACGGCCGGTTCACCAGCGTCGACCAGCTCGGCGACGTCGACGGCATCGGACCGGCGCGGCTGGAGAAGCTGCGTGACCTCGTGCATGTGTGACTCCGGTGGCGGACGCCGACGCGGCCCCACTGGATCTGCGCCTGGTCCCGGCGGCGCTGACCGGCTGGGCGGTGACCGGCGCCGGAATCCTGTGGCCGGTCGGGGGTTCGGCAATCGCCGCCGTCGGCGCGGTGGCGGCCACCGCGGCGCTGGGGTGGTGGGGTAGTGGACGGCGAGCGGCGACCGACGGCAATGGTGTCGGCGCGAGCCTGCTGGCGGTCGGGTTGGTGGCGGCGGGTTTCGCGATCGCGATCGGTTTGCGGGTCGACGAGGTGCGCGAGCATCCGGTCACCCAGCGTTACGGCACGGCCGCCGCCGTCGTGGTCACCCCGACGGAAAGTCCGCGTGCGCTCGACGGCAACCGGACGATGTTCCGTGGGGCCCTCGTGGTGCTGGATGGACACGAGATATCTGGCCGCGTCGTGGTTTTCGCGTCGACCAGTCGCATCGGCGAGCTGACCGCAGGCACACCGGTGGCGTTTCGGGCTCGCATCGGGCGGCCCACGCGGCGCGATCTCACCGTGGCGGTGCTGTCGGTGATCGGCGGTCCCACCTACGGCGAGGCGTCCGCCGTCCAACGTGCGGCCGCTGAGGTCCGCGCCGGATTCGCCGAGGCCGCGCGCCGGTCGCTGCCCGCCGATCAGGCGTCGATGCTGCCCGCGCTCGTGCTCGGCGACACGTCGAGTGTGCCGCGCCAGACGACGGCCGACTTTCGTGCAGCGGGCTTGACCCATCTCACCGCGGTGTCCGGGGCGAACGTGACGATCGTGTGCGGCGCCGTGCTGTTGACCGCGGGTTTCGTCGGGCCACGGGCGGCCGTCGGCCTTGCGGCGGTCGCACTACTGGCGTTCGTGGTGGTCGTGCAGCCGACCGCCAGTGTGCTGCGCGCCGCGGTGATGGGGGCGATCACGTTGTTGGCGGTGTTGTCGCACCGGCGCCGCCAGGCCATTCCCGCGTTGTCGGCCAGCGTGCTGGCGTTGATGATCGGATCGCCGGAGCTGGCCGTCGACGTCGGGTTCGCGCTGTCGGTGTCGGCGACGGCGGCCCTCGTCGTGGTCGCGCCGGTGTGGTCGCGGCGCCTCGTCGGTAGGGGCTGGCCCAAGCCCGCCGCCGACGCGCTCAGCGTGGCCGCCGCCGCGCAACTGGTCACCGCACCGCTGGTGGCCGGGATGGCCGGGACGTTCAGCGTCGTATCGGTGGCCGCCAATGTCGCGGTGGCCCCGGTGATTCCACCGATCACCGTGCTCGGCACCGCCGCCGCGGCGCTGGGTGGAATCTGGCCCGCAGGCGCCGACCTGCTGATCCGGTTCACCGGCCCGGAGGTGTGGTGGCTACTGCAGGTGGCTCGCTGGGCGGCGGGTATGCCGGGGTCGACGGTCTCGGTGCCGTCCGGGCTAGCGGGCGTGGCGCTGACCGCGGGCGTAGGAGTCGCGGTCGTCCTCGCGTGGCGCTTCCGCTTCGTGCGGATCGCGGCGGTCGCCGCCGCGCTGTGCCTGCTGGCGTGGACGGTGTCGGGGCTGTCGGCGGGGCGTGACACGATCGTGGGGTGAGCGAAGCGTCGCAGTTGCATCTGGTGCTCGGGGACGAGGAGTTGCTGGTCGAACGGGCGGTGGCGGCGGTTCTTCGGGATGTGCGCAAACAGGCGGGCGTCCATGACATTCCGGTCGATCGCCTGCGCGCCGGTGAGGTCAGCACCAGCGAACTGGCCGAATTGTTGAGCCCGTCGTTGTTCGCCGAGGAGCGGGTGGTGGTGTTGGAGGCGGCGGCCGAGGCGGGCAAGGATGCGGCCGCGCTCATCGCCGAGTCTGCGGCGGACCTGCCGCCGGGCACCATGCTCGTCGTCGTGCATTCGGGTGGTGGGCGCGCCAAGGCGCTGGCCGATCAGCTCAAGAAGCTCGGCGCGCAAGTGCATCCATGCGCGCGTATCACCAAGGCCGCCGACCGTGCCGACTTCGTCCGCCGCGAGTTCCGCGCGTTGAAGGTGAAGGTCGGCGAGGACACCGTCACCGCGGTGCTGGACGCGATCGGCTCCGACATCCGGGAGCTGGCGGCGGCCTGTTCGCAGTTGGTGACCGATACCGGCGGGGCGGTCGACGCGGAGGCGGTGCGCCGCTACCACTCGGGCAAGGCCGAGGTGAAGGGGTTCGACGTCGCCGACAAGGCGGTCGTCGGAGATGTGGCCGGGGCGGCCGAGGCGCTGCGGTGGGCGATGATGCGCGGCGAACCACACGTCGTGCTGGCCGACGCCCTCGCCGAAGCGGTGCACACCATCGCGCGGGTGCGGCCGCTGTCGGGGGACCCTTACCGGCTGGCGTCAGAGCTGGGCATGCCGCCGTGGCGGGTGCAGAAGGCGCAGAAGCAGGCGCGACGATGGTCGACCACCACCGTCGCCGAGGCGATGCGGTTGGTGGCCGCGCTCAATGCGGATGTCAAAGGTGCCGCAGCGGACGCGGACTACGCATTGGAGGCGACGGTGCGGCGCGTCGCCGAGCTCATAGAAGACTGAGCGAAGTCGAACGAACTCAGAGCTTGTTGAACGCGGAAGCCAGCCCCGACTTGCGGTTGGCGGCCTGGTTCTTGTGGATGACGCCCTTGCTGGCGGCCTTGTCCAGCTGACGGCTGGTCGACGCCAGCAGCTCCTGGGCCTTGTCCTTGTCGCCGGCCTCCACGGCCGCCCGGAAGCCGCGCACCGCCGTGTGGAGCGACGACTTGACCGACTTGTTGCGCAACCTGCGGCGCTCGTTGGTCCGGTTGCGCTTCTCCTGCGACTTGATGTTGGCCACGCGTGTAGTCCTTCGTAAATCCTGTAGGGGTTTCTCAAAGTCTGATAGGCGCCCGGCACGCGGGCAGCGAGGGTTCAGGTTACCAGCGGAGTGGGTAAATGCCCAAAGTGAGTCCTCTGGCCTGCCGAAACGTCCGAAGTGTTGCAGCATGGCAGGGATGAGCCTGCGTACCCTGCCGACCGAGTCCGCGCGACAATCGCGGAGCCCACGTAGGCAGGACAAGCGATATCAGGGCGTCTTCGCCGGATACAGCGATCTCGGTAGCTACGCCGAAGCCTTCGACGAGATGTTCGACGCCCAGGGCAACGTGCGGGGCCCCTACAAGGGCATCTACACCGAGCTCGCCCCGTCGGACGCCTCCGAGCTCGAAGCTCGCGCCGAGGCGCTCGGCCGCGCCTTCATCGACCAGGGCATCACGTTCTCGCTGTCGGGCCAGGAACGTCCCTTTCCGCTCGACCTGGTTCCGCGAGTCATCTCCGCGGCGGAGTGGACGCGCCTGGAACGCGGCATCATCCAGCGCGTCAAGGCGCTCGAGCTCTACCTCGACGACATCTACGGCGAGCAGGAGATCCTGCGCGACGGCGTCATCCCGCGCCGGCTGGTCACCTCCTGCGAGCACTTCCACCGCGAGGCCGCGGGCATCGTTCCGCCCAACGGCGTGCGCATCCACGTCGCGGGCATCGACCTCATCCGCGACGCCAAGGGCGACTTCCGCGTGCTTGAGGACAACCTGCGCTCACCGTCCGGGGTGTCGTACGTGATGGAGAACCGCCGCACCATGGCGCGGGTGTTTCCGAACCTGTTCGCCACCCATCGGGTGCGCGCCGTCGGCGACTACTCGTCGCATCTGCTGCGGTCGCTGCGCAACGCCGCGGCCAACAACGTCGCCGACCCGACCGTCGTCGTGCTCACACCGGGCGTCTACAACTCGGCGTACTTCGAGCATTCGTTGCTGGCCCGGCAGATGGGTGTTGAGCTGGTGGAGGGCCGCGACCTGTTCTGTCGCGACAACGCCGTCTACATGCGCACCACCGAGGGGGAGCGGCAGGTCGACGTCATCTACCGTCGCATCGACGACGCGTTCCTCGACCCGATGCAGTTCCGGCCGGACTCGGTGCTCGGCGTCGCCGGGCTTCTCAATGCGGCCAGGGCCGGCAACGTCGTGATCTCCAGTGCCGTCGGCAACGGCATCGGCGACGACAAACTCGTCTACACCTACGTGCCGACGATCATCGAGTACTACCTCGGCGAGAAACCTCTGCTGGGCAACGTCGACACGTTCCGATGCTGGCTCGACGACGAACGCGAGGAAGTGCTCGACCGCATCGACGAACTCGTCATCAAACCGGTCGAGGGCTCCGGCGGCTACGGCATCGTGTTCGGTCCGGACGCCTCGGAGAAGGAGCTCGCCGCCGTCGCCAAGAAGATCCGCAACGACCCGCGCGGCTGGATCGCCCAGCCCGTCATGCAGCTGTCGACCGTGCCCACCCAGATCGGCGACCAGCTGGTGCCGCGGCACGTCGACCTGCGCCCGTTCGCGGTCAACGACGGCGACGACGTGTGGGTGCTGCCCGGCGGACTCACCCGCGTCGCGCTGCCCGAGGGCTCGCTGGTGGTCAACTCGAGTCAGGGCGGCGGGTCGAAGGACACCTGGGTGCTGGCCTCGCGCACCTCGGTCGCCGACCGCGAGCTCGGCGCCGCCGAAGTGGTGCGCAAGCTGCCCAAGTCCGCGCGTGGGCCCAAGGCCGAAAGCAGCGACGGGCAGACCCAAGACCAACAGCAACAGCAGCAGTAAGGGGTGGTGCGCTGATGTTGGCCCGCAACGCCGAATCCTTGTACTGGATCGGACGGTACGTCGAACGCGCCGACGACACCGCCCGCATCCTCGACGTGACCGTGCATCAACTGCTCGAGGACTCCAGCGTCGACCCCGACCAGGCTTCGCGGACGCTGCTGCGGGTGCTGGGGATGGAGGCTCCCGACGCACCGCTGGATGTGTGGTCGCTGACCGACATCGTCGCCTTCAGCCGAGGCACCCAGGGGTCAATCGTCGACGCCATCTCGGCGGCCCGCGAAAACGCCCGCGGCGCACGCGAAGTCACGTCCACCGAGATCTGGGAATGCCTCAACACCACATACAACGCGCTGGCCGAGCGGGAACGAGCCGCCAAACGTCTCGGACCGCACGAGTTTCTCTCGTTCGTCGAGGGCCGCGCCGCGATGTTCGCCGGGTTGGCCGACTCGACGCTGTCGCGCGATGACGGTTACCGCTTCATGGTGCTCGGCCGGGCCATCGAACGGGTGGACATGACTGTGCGACTGCTGCTTTCGCGGGTCGGGGACAGCGCGTCGTCACCGGCATGGGTGACGTTGCTTCGGTCGGCAGGCGCACACGACACCTATCTGCGCACCTACCGCGGTGTGCTCGACGCCGGTCGCGTGGTCGAATTCATGCTGCTGGACCGGCTTTTCCCCCGGTCGATCTTCTATTCGCTGCGGCTTGCCGAACACAGCCTCGACGAGTTGATGAACCGACCCCACAGCCGCCTCGGCGCCACGGCCGAGGCGCAGCGGCTACTCGGCAGGGCCCGCAGCGAGCTGGAGTTCCTGCGCCCCGGTGTGCTGCTCGAGTCGCTGGAACAGCGGCTGGCCGGCCTGCAGAAGACCTGCTTCGATGTCGGTGAAGCGTTGGCGCTGCAGTACTTTCACTCCGCACCGTGGGTGGCGTGGCACGACGCGGGTCACAACGGCACGCTCGTCGTCGAAGAAGGTGAACTCTGATGTGGCGGATGCGGGTCGTGCATTCGACCGGATACGCATACAAGTCGCCGGTCACGGCGTCGTTCAACGAGGCGCGGCTGACGCCGCGATCGGACTCGCGGCAGAACGTGATCCTCAATCGCGTGGAAACCGTCCCGGCCACCCGTAACTACCGCTACGTCGACTACTGGGGGACGGCGGTCACGGCGTTCGACCTGCACGCACCGCACACCGAGTTGGAGGTGACGTCGTCGTCGGTCGTGGAGACCGACGTCGACCAAATGTCCGAACGCGAAGTGACATGGGAGGACTTGGACTCCGAGGCCGTCGTCGACAGGTTCGACGAGGTCCTTGCGCCCACTCACTACACGCCCGCGAGCAAGCGCATCCGCCGGGTCGGTCAGCGCATCATCAAGGACCACGCGCCGCACGAGGCCGTCACCGCCGCCGCGTCGTGGGTGAGCAGCGAGTTGGCGTACGTCGCGGGCACCACCGGAGTGCACTCGTCGGGGCTGGACGCGTTGCGCGAGGGCAAGGGCGTCTGTCAGGACTTCGCCCACCTGACGCTGATCCTGTTGCGCTCCATGGGCATTCCCGCTCGCTACGTGTCGGGGTATCTGCATCCCAACCACAAGGCGGTGATCGGCGACACAATCGACGGACAGAGCCATGCCTGGGTGCAGGCCTGGACCGGCGGTTGGTGGAATTACGACCCCACCAACGACGTCCCGATCAACGAGCAGTACATCAGCGTGGGTGTGGGCCGGGACTACTCCGATGTCACCCCGCTGAAGGGGATCTACTCCGGAGAGGGCTCGACCGACCTCGACGTCGTCGTCGAGATCACCCGGTTGGCCTGACCGGTCAGCCGGCCGGCTTCGCCGAGATGCCGGGATGCACCTCGACGCGCAGCAGATCGTCACCGAGTTCGATCTGCCGGTCGAAGACCGACGCGGCGAGTGCGCGCCAGTCCTCTTCCTGTCCGGGTTCGATTGCGGGCACGTAGTGGGTGAGGATCAAGATCCCCACGCCCGCGCGCGCCGCGGTCTCCGCCGCTTCCTCGACCGAGGAGTGGTAGTCGCAGATGTCGCGGATGCGCTGCATCGGCATCCTGTCGACGAGATCCTTGCGGATCACGGTGTGCACCAACGCCCCTGCGCCTGCCGCCAGTTGGTCGAGGCTCTCGCACGGGACGGTATCGCCGGCCAGCACCACCGAGGCGTCGGCGTGCTCGACGCGGAAGCCGATCGTCGGGGCGACCGGGCGGTGGTCGGTGGGCGCGACCCGGATCGTCACGCCGTCGCGGTTCCACACCTCACCGTCGGTGTACTCGTGCACCTCCACCGGGGGCGGGGCCGTCAGGTCGTCGTGGTGGGCGATGCGGTATCCGATGTCGAAGCCGAACGCCTTGAGGGTGTGCTCGACCACCTCGGCGGTGCCCGGCGGCCCGATGATCTGCAGCGGCGTCTGCTCGGGCGTGAACGTCGACACCCAACGGCTGATGATCACGTCACCCAAATCCGCGATGTGGTCGCTGTGCAGATGTGTCAACAGCAGCGCGGACAATCCGTTCGCCGGCGCTCCCGCGGCCGTCAGACGTTGCTGTACACCTCGACCGCAGTCGATCAGAAACGTCTGCCCGCCCGCGCGCACGAGCGTCGACGGGCCCGCCCGGCGGGCGTCGGGGATGGGACTTCCAGTGCCAAGCAGTGTGACCTCGATCATGGCCCCACATATACCCGAGGGCCTCGTCGAATTGGCTCCGAAACGGTATTCCGACAGTCGTGTACTCGACTTTGCGCTGCTGAAATGCCGTTTTCGCGACGTTGCGCCCCGAGTGTGACCGGGTTGCAACCTGGCAAAGCCTTCCGCGGCGAGTCAGTCCAACCTAGCCTGTGAGGAAGATCACGAGCGGAGGCAAGGATGCGGATCGCGGACGTGTTGCGGAGCAAGGGCGCCGCGGTGGCCACGATAACTCCGGAGACGTCGGTCTCGGGATTGCTCACCGAACTGGCGGTGCACAACATCGGCGCCATGCTCGTGGTGTCGCCCGACGGTCTGATGGGTATCGTCTCCGAGCGCGACGTCGTGCGCGCGCTGCACCGACGGGGCGGCGAACTGCTCACCAAGCCGGTGTCGGAGATCATGACCACGCTGGTGGCGACCTGCGCTCCGGACGATTCGGTCGACAGCCTGAGCGCTCTGATGACGACGAACCGGGTGCGGCACGTGCCGGTGATGGAGAACGGCAGGCTGGTCGGCATCGTCAGCATCGGCGACGTCGTCAAGACCCGGATGGAAGAGCTCGAAACGCAGCAGGAGCAGCTGCAGGCCTACATCACCCGTGGCTGACGTCGAGGTCGCTCCGGCTGCGCGGCAGCACGTGCGCCAGATGTCGGGGGTGCTGGCGCGCGCGTTCTACGACGATCCGGTGATGAAGTGGATGCTGCCGAACGACGCCGCGAGGGAGCGAGCCCTGTCGCGGGTGTTCGCCACAATGATCCGCCACCACTTCCTGCGCACCGAAGGAGTCGAGGTGGCGGGCGGCCAGCACATCGGGGCCGCCGCGCTGTGGGACCCGCCCGGCGAGTGGCGGCAGACCGGGCTCCAAGAGTTGCGGATGATGCCCGCGTTCATCCGGGCGATGGGAGCCAATGTGCGGCGCGGCCAGGCGATGGCCGAGCTGATGAAGCAGCACCACCCCGAGGAGCCGCACTGGTATCTGGGGGTGATCGGCAGCGATCCGACGGTGCGCGGCACCGGATACGGGCAGGCGCTGATGCGCTCGCGCCTGGACCGCTGCGACGCCGAGCACGCGCCCGCGTACCTCGAGTCCAGCAACCCCGACAACATCGCCTACTACCAGCGCTTCGGGTTCGACGTCACCGGCGAGATCGCTTTGCCCGACGGCGGCCCGCCCATGTGGCCGATGTGGCGCCAACCGCGTTGACTGTTCGGCCGAGTGTGGGCTTGATGTGCGCTCAACTGCGCGAACGCGTGTGGGTACCCCACGTTCGGCGGAGGGAAAGTCAGCTCCAGGAGTATTCGGCACGTAGCCGCGCGGCCACAACCTCGAACTTCTCGCGGGCCAGGATCGCGCCTTCGCGGCGGATTCCGTCTTCGGGCACGTCGAGCACCCGGTCCAGGCGCACCCAACTCGCTCGTCCCTCGTAATCCCAGGTGCCCGAGCCGATGGCCACCCAGTCCGGGTCGTCTCGATGGTGATCCTGGCTGGACAGCATCAGGCCGAGCAGCGTGGACCGGTCGCGGCCCACCACCAGCACCGGTCGGTCCTTGCCCTGCGTCGGGTCGTCCTCGTAGACCACCCACGTCCACACGATCTCGCCCGGGTCGGCGCGCCCGTCGAGGTCGGGGGCGTACACCACCTTGCGGGCGCGGTGGGCGGTGGGCACGAAGTGCCGGCTGACCGGTCGTCCGGCGGTGATCGCGGGCGCCTCGTCTCCGGATGCGCCGGCGATCGCGTCCAGACCGATCCGGATGCCCTGCTGGATGCCGCGCTGCACGGTCTCGGACTGACCGATCTGCCGGATGATCTTCGGCGCCTCGTTGAACACCAGATTCTCGGCAAACCTCTGGAATGTCTGCAGTGGTCTCCAGGGCGCAGGCATATTTCCGAGCATAAGCGAGCGCCGCCCAGCACGATTGTGTGCTTACGGCGCAGCCTGGATACGCTGGTGGCACCCGAAGTCCGCGTTCACCAGGAGATTCCCATCAGCACTTTCGCCGATCAGACCTTCACGGCGCCGGCGCAGATCCGGAACTTCTGCATCATCGCCCATATCGATCACGGCAAGTCGACGCTGGCCGACCGGATGCTGCAACTCACCGGTGTGGTCGCCGATCGCGATATGCGCGCGCAGTACCTCGACCGGATGGACATCGAGCGCGAGCGCGGTATCACGATCAAGGCGCAGAACGTCCGGCTGCCCTGGAAATTGGGGGACCAGGAGTTCGTCCTGCATCTCATCGATACCCCCGGCCACGTCGACTTCACCTACGAGGTGTCGCGCGCGCTGGAGGCGTGCGAAGGTGCGGTGCTGCTCGTCGACGCCGCCCAGGGCATCGAGGCCCAGACGCTGGCGAACCTCTACCTGGCCCTGGATCGCGACCTGCACATCATCCCGGTGCTCAACAAAATCGACCTGCCCGCGGCCGACCCCGACCGGTACGCCGCCGAGCTCGCCCACATCATCGGCTGCGAACCCGAGGACGTGCTGCGGGTCTCCGGGAAGACCGGCGCGGGCGTGGCCGACCTGCTCGACCACGTCGTGCGTGAGGTGCCACCGCCGGTCGGCGACGCCGACGCGCCCGCGCGGGCGATGATCTTCGACTCGGTCTATGACACCTACCGCGGCGTGGTGACCTACGTCCGCGTCGTCGACGGCAAGATCGTCCCGCGCGAACGCATCAAGATGATGTCCACCGGCGCGCATCACGAACTGCTGGAAGTGGGCATCGTCTCGCCCGAGCCCAAGGCCTCCGCGGGTCTCGGCGTCGGCGAGGTCGGATACCTGATCACCGGCGTGAAAGACGTGCGCCAGTCCAAGGTCGGCGACACCGTGACGACCGCCCGCCACGGCGCCGCCGAACCGCTCACCGGGTACCGGGAGCCGCGACCGATGGTGTACTCGGGGCTGTATCCCGTTGACGGCTCGGACTATCCGGACCTGCGCGATGCGCTGGACAAGCTGCAACTCAACGATGCGGCGCTGACGTATGAGCCGGAAACGTCGGTGGCGCTCGGATTCGGTTTCCGCAGCGGCTTTCTGGGCCTTCTGCACATGGAGATCACCCGCGAGCGCCTCGAGCGCGAGTTCAACCTCGACCTGATCTCCACCTCGCCCAACGTGGTGTATCGCGTTGTGCAGGAAGATGGTTCGGAGATTACTGTCACCAACCCGTCGGACTGGCCCGACGGCAAGATCCGCACCGTCTATGAGCCGATCGTCAAGACCACGATCATCGCGCCCAGCGAGTTCATCGGGACCATCATGGAGCTGTGCCAGTCGCGGCGCGGCGAGCTCGGCGGAATGGACTATCTGTCGCCGGAACGGGTGGAGTTGCGCTACACGTTGCCGCTGGGCGAGATCATCTTCGACTTCTTCGACGCGCTCAAATCGCGCACCCGCGGCTACGCCAGCCTGGACTACGAGGAGGCCGGTGAGCAGGAAGCCGACCTGGTCAAGGTCGACATCCTGCTGCAGGGCGAGCCGGTCGATGCGTTCAGCGCGATCGTGCACAAGGAGTCGGCGTACGCCTACGGCAACAAGATGACCACCAAGCTCAAGGAGCTGATTCCGCGCCAGCAGTTCGAGGTTCCGGTGCAGGCGGCGATCGGTTCGAAGATCATAGCTCGCGAAAACATCCGCGCGATCCGCAAAGACGTGCTATCGAAGTGCTATGGCGGGGACATCACCCGCAAGCGCAAGCTGCTCGAGAAGCAAAAGGAAGGCAAGAAGCGGATGAAGACCATCGGCCGGGTCGAGGTGCCACAGGAGGCGTTCGTCGCCGCCCTGTCCACCGACTCGTCGGCCGCCGACAAGGCCAAGAAGTAGGTCGGCGTGCGCTCGGCGGCGATGACGGCGGCGGCCGTGGGCGCATGCGCGATCCTCGCCGGCTGTTCGGCGCCCGCCGGTGATGCCCCGGCCCCACGGATCGCCGAGGTGGCCAAACCGTCGCCGAACCGGATGCTGGACCAGGCCCTCCCCACGGCCGAGGAGCTGACCACGATGTTCGGGGCCAGCGGCTTCATGGGCCAGGTCGTCGAAGGTGGCGCCGACATGCTGCTGCAGGGCGTGCGGGAGGCCGAGGCGAGTCCGCCCGACTGTGTGAGCACCGGTTACCGGCTGGAGAAGGTGGTGTATCAAGCCAGCCCGGTGCGGTCGGTGGTCAGCCAGTCGTGGGCCGGCGGTGACGCCAACGGCCCCACCGTCACCGGATTCTTCGGGGTGGTCGAGTTCATCGACGCCGATGCCGCGCAGGAGTTCTTCGCCTCATCGGCCGACAAGTGGCACCGATGCAACGGCCAAACGCTGGTGTTGAGCCAACCCGACCGCGGCGCACAGGGATCGAGCCGGATCACCGAGGTCGGCGTCGACGACGAGATCGTCTCGGCGGTGGTGATGCAGGACGCCGGATCGACGGTCCAGCGGGCCCTCGGTGTGGCAGGCGATTGCATCGTGGAGGTGGAGATCACCGACGTCGCCGGCCCCAGCCCGACCGGCGCCCGACACGCGACCGCGGTCGCCGACCTGATGATGGACAAGATCGCCCACTCCTGAGCGTTCGGTCGAGATTGTCGGCTACGCCGCGAATGTGCCGAAAGTCGGTCACAATAACGCGGTGACCCGTTTCGGCACCGTGTCGCGGCTGTGCGCCGCGGGTGTCGTCCTGGTGACGTCGGCCGTGCTGGCGGGCTGTGTGAGCACCGTGGCGGGCGTCGCGATGCGCGGCGGGGCGGTCGACGTGCCGGAGCTGACCGCGGCGACGCTCGACGACGTGTTGCTCACCATCGGCGAACTGAACGGCATCATGGGCTCGACGACGATGAAAGTCACAAGCGAACTCGAGGAGATGACCGATCATTCGGACGACGTATCGGATCCCGAGTGCCTCGGCGCCATGTACGGCGCCGAGGGTCCGGTGTACGCGGGCAGCGGATGGACCGACGTGCGCGACCAGGTGGCGCGCGAACCCGACGACCACAACAACCACTGGGTCGAGCAGACCGCGGTGCTGTACACGTCGGCCGATGAGGCGCAGCGGTTCTTCGACAAGTCGAGGGCGGCGTGGGATGGGTGCGCCAATTCCACGGTGGTCGTGGGTAATTCGGGAGACGTGTTCCTGTGGGAACTCGGTGAGGTCCGCGCCGACGGCAAGATGATCACTCAGGTCACGACGCAGCAGGATGCCGACGGCTGGGCCTGCCAACATGCGCTGTCGACCGCGTCGAACCTGACCGTCGAGGCGTGGGCGTGCAGTTATTCGATCGGCGACGAGGCGGCCACCATCGCACAGGACATGCTCACCAACGCGGCCAAGTAGCGAAGAGCGCGCCGAGACAACGGTTTATGACGAGAATGGGCCGATTCTCATCAGAAACCGTAGCCTCGACGACTCCGTTGCGCGCGCCGAAAAAGCGGTCTACATCGGGGCGTTGGCCGGGACGAAGACGCCGGAGCTGTCGGCTTCCTCCTCGGCCCGGATCACGTGCACGACCGCGTTGATCAACGCCAGGTGGGTGAACGCCTGCGGGAAGTTGCCGAGATGGCGGCCGGTGCGCGGCTCGATCTCCTCGGCGTACAGGTGCAGCGGGCTGGCGAACGACAACAGCCGTTCACACAGGTGTTTGGCGCGGCTGATCTCGCCGATCTCCACCAGCGCCGACACCAGCCAGAACGAGCAGATCGTGAAGGTGCCCTCCTCGCCGGACAGCCCGTCATCGGTCTCGTCGACCCGGTAGCGCAGCACCAGGCCTTCCTCGGTGAGCTCGTCGGCGATCGCCAGCACGGTCGCGCGCACCCGCGGATCGTCGGGCGGTAGGAACCGCGTCAGCACGGCCAGCAGCAGCGAGGCGTCGAGCGCGTCGTCGCCGTACCGCTGCGTCAGCACACCGCGGGAGTCGACGCCGTGTTTGAGCACGTCGGCCTTGATCTCCTCGGCGGTCGCGCGCCACTGCTGGGCGTAGGACTTCTCGCCCTGGAACTCGGCGAGTTTCGAGCCGCGGTCCAGCGCCACCCAGCACATGATCTTGCTGCTGGTGAAGTGTTGCGGATCGCCGCGCACCTCCCATATCCCGCGGTCGGGCTCCTTCCAGTGCTTGATCGCCTCTTCGACCTGCTGCTTGAGCACCGGCCACAGCGTGTCGGAGATCTGCTCGCGCGACTTGGCGTGCAGATACACCGAATCGAGCATGGTGCCCCAGATGTCGTGCTGCATCTGGTTGTACGCGCCGTTGCCGATGCGCACCGGCCGCGCCCCGTCGTATCCGGACAGGTGGCGCAGTTCCTCCTCGACCAGCGTGCGCTCGCCACCGACGGCGTACATCACCTGAAGTGGGTGTCGCTCACCGTTGTTGGCGCCGGACACATCGGCGATGAACGCGAAGAAGTCGTCGGCCTCGCGGTCCAGGCCCAATGTGTAGAGACCCCACAGCGCGAACGTCGAATCGCGCACCCACGCATAGCGGTAGTCCCAGTTGCGTTCGCCCTGAGGCGTTTCCGGCAGCGACGTGGTGGGCGCGGCCAACAGCGCGCCGGTCGGGGAGTAGGTCAGCCCCTTGAGTGTCAGCGCGCTGCGCTGGAGGTAGGCCCGCCACGGGTGGTCGGGGAAGTCGCCGATGTTGATCCACTGGCGCCAGGCCTCGCTGGTCTGCCACATCTTGTCGGCGGCCTCTTCGTAGGTCTGTGGCGCCGGATGCTTGGACCACGACAGCGCGACGAACGCCTGGTCGCCTTCCTTCATCCGGGTCCGGGCCCGAGCCTCGTGGCCCTCCAGGCCGAGCCGCAGGTTCGTGGTGAGCCGAAGCGTGGGGTGCGCGTCGGCGTCGCGGCTGGCGCGCGCGATCGCCTCGCCGTACGCCTGCGCGGAGTACTCCCATGTCGCGGGGATCCGGTGGTAGTCGAACGCCGGCTCGCAGTTCATCACCAGTTCGACGGTGCCGCTCACGCATCGCACGGTGCGCAGCAGGATGTGCTCGGCATCCCAGTCCATCGGTGTGCGGCGATGGGTGCGCGAACGGGTCTCGAGGTCATGCCAGGGACCCATCACCAACGCCTCGCGCACGATCAGCCACCCGGTGTGGGTCTGCCACGTCGTCTCCAGGATCAGGCTGCCGGGCAGGTAGCGCCGGGCCGAAGGCACCGTCACCCCGTAGGGCCCCAACCGGAAATGGCCGGCGCCGCGATCGAGAATGGCGCCGAACACGCTCGGCGAGTCGGGCCGCGGCACGCACATCCACTCGACCGACCCGGCCGATGAGATCAGGCAGGTGTTCTCGCAGTCGGACAGGAAGCCGTAGTCGGCGATGGGCGGAAAGGGGTTTCGCAACGCTCCGGTGGGCGCGTACGGCGTCGGTGCGGTCACGGTCAGCGGGGTGTTGTCCGTGACGGCCTGAGCCGGCTTCGCCCCGTTCTCGGTCTCCGTTGACCCGTCCGACGGCCCGGTTTGTTGCAGAACCATGCCGCCATCATCGACTGCCGACGCGCTCGCCGTCTACTTGTTGGCCGTAACGGCGCGTCAGCGGCGGGCGAAGGCCGGAATGTGTTCCGGTAGGGGACCGATCGCCACACCGTAGGCCGCCAAACGGCGCAGCAGCGGAAGCCCGGCGGCCACCCGCACGAAGCCGGGCGCCTCGGCCTGGCCGGTCGAAGCGACGGCGACCGCGATGACACGGCGGTGGATCAGCCTTTGCACCGACTGGATCAGCGCGGCGGGCAGCCAGCGCCGCGCCTGCACCCGGGCCAGATGCCTGGTCGACAGGCTGCCCGAGCGCAACGGATCCGCCAGGATCCGGCCTGCGGCGACGGCGTCGGCCACCGCGAGGTTGATCCCGACACCGCCGACCGGCGACATCGCGTGGGCGGCGTCGCCGATGAGCAGCAGGCCGTCGCCGTACCAGCGCCTGAGCCGGTTCAACTGCACGTCGAGCAGCTTCACGTCGTCGAACGACGTCACAGCCCCGATGCGGTCGGCCAGCCACGGCACCAGCGCCACCACACCGCGATGCAACGACCCGATTCCCTGCGCCCGCAACTCATGGTCGCGGCCCTTGGGGATAACGTAGGCGCACTGGTAGTAGTCGCCACGGTCGATGACGATCTGCGCGTGCCCGGCCCCGAGGACACCGGCGAGCCCGTGCGGGTCGTCGGGATCGCGGGGCAGCCGGAACCACCAGACGTCCATCGGCACACCGAAGTCCTTCGGCTTGAGCCCCATCTCGGTGCGCAGCGTCGATGACCGCCCATCGCAGGCGACGGTCAACGTCGCGCGCATCTCGCGCTCCTCACCGTCGGCGCCGCGGTAGCGGACACCGACCACCCTGTCACCGTGACGGATCGGGCCGAGCACCTCGGTGCTGCGCAGCAAGGTGAACGACGGCTCCCGCTTAGCTGCAGTGGCCAGCAGCTCCAGGAAATCCCACTGCGGGACCAGCGCAATGTGTTTGTGCGGACCGGGAATTCGCCGCAGATCCATGGTGACCGGGGTGTCCTGCACCGTCATCGACAGCGTGTCGATCTCTCGGTGCGGAATCGCCGCGAACTCATCGGACAGCCCCAACTCGTCGAGCAGCCGCAGCGTGCTGGCATGCACGGTGTCACCGCGGAAATCACGGAGGAAGTCGGCGTGCTTCTCCATCACCGTGACGTCGACCCCGGCGCGGGCCAGCACCAACGCGAGCATCATGCCCGCCGGACCGCCGCCTGCCACGATGCAGGTGGTGTTCCCGGCACGCAGCGCGGGGCGGGAGTCGGCGGCCACGCGCCCATCTTCGCATCGCCTAGGCTGGCCGCGTGGGTGGCTTTCTGAGTTGGTGGGACGGTGTCGAGCTCTGGCTCACCGGCCTGCCGTTCGTCGCCCAGACCGCGGTGGTGATGCCGGTGGTGCTCGCGTTGGCGTACGGCACCGCGGTCGTGCTCGACGGCGCCCTCGGTAACGGGATCAGGTTGTGGCGCCATGTTCGCCATGACGAGCGGGATGCCGACCGATGAGCGGCGGGATGCCGCGGTCGCGGGTGACGTTGGTGCTCGTCCTCCTGGTGATCCTGGTGATCGTCATGTGGCTGTTCACTCGTTGAGGCCGCCGAATCCCTCACCGAGCAGGTTGCCCGAACTCTGTTAGGCTTCGCGCCATGCAAACAGCGTCCGGCAACAAGAGCGGCCATGTTCTGGCCCTCATTGCCGTGAGTTTCAGCGCTGTTGCCGATGTCTGTTGTTGTTGCTGACTCCTCCGCCCGTCCGCGGTTCGGTGTCGGTAACGGCTGTCAGATGACGCCTCGCGCTGATCCATCGCCTTCCCGTCGGGTCGGGTTCCACCGAAGTCCCCCAACGAAAGGTCCCCGATGGTCAACATCCGCAGAACCTGGCGCGCCGCGGCGGCGCTGGCCACCACCGCCACAGTGCTCGCCGCATGCGCAGGCGGCTCGAGCGATGTGGTCGGTGACAGCGGTGGGGACAGCGCCGACACGACGCTGACGCTGGTCGCCTACGCGGTGCCCGAGCCCGGCTGGAGCAAGGTCATTCCCGCGTTCGCCGCGACACCGGAAGGTAAAGGTGTCGGCGTCACGACGTCGTACGGCGCCTCGGGCGACCAGTCGCGCGCCGTCGTCGACGGTAAGCCCGCCGACATCGTGAACTTCTCCGTCGAGCCGGACATCACCCGGCTCGTCAAGGCCGACAAGGTCACCGAGGACTGGAACGCCGACGCCACCAAGGGCATCCCGTTCGGATCCGTGGTGAGCTTCGCTGTGCGGCCCGGCAACCCCAAGAACATCAGGGACTGGCCCGATCTGCTCAAGCCCGGCGTCGAGGTCATCACGCCGAGCCCGCTGAGCTCCGGGTCGGCCAAGTGGAACCTGTTGGCGCCGTACGCATGGGCCAGCAGGGGCGGTCAGGATCCGCAGGCCGGTCTCGACTACGTCACCGAACTGGTGACCCAGCACATCAAGCTGCGCCCGAGTTCGGGCCGCGAGGCCACCGACGTGTTCCGGCAGGGCAGTGGCGACGTGCTGCTGGCCTACGAGAACGAGGCGCTGCACTTCGACCTGGAGTACGTGAACCCGCCGGAAACCTTCAAGATCGAGAACCCGGTCGCCGTGGTGACGTCGAGCAGGCATCTGGACAAGGCGAACGCGCTGAAGAACTTCATCTACACCCCCGAGGCGCAGAAGCTGTGGGCCGAAGCCGGTTTCCGGCCCGTCGATCCCGCGGTGCTCGAGGAGTTCCGGGGCAAGTTCCCCGCACCGGCAAAACTTTGGACCGTTGACGACCTCGGAGGCTGGGCGACGCTTGATCCCGAGCTGTTCGACAAGGACAACGGCACGATCACCAAGATCTACACCCAGGCGACGGGATGACCTCTTCCGTGGTGTCCCGGCCCGAGTTCACCGGTGGTGAGCCGGGCCGGGCGTCCCGACTGCTCGAGCGTCGTCATGGGACGACGTCGCTGCGGGTGGGGGCCGCGTCGATTTGGTTGAGCCTGATCGTGCTGCTGCCGCTGGCCGCGATCCTCTGGCAGTCGGCCGGCGGCGGATGGCAGGCGTTCTGGTTCGCGGTCACCTCGAACGCTGCCGTCGCGTCGTTCAAGGTGACGCTGACCGTGTCGTTCGGGGTGACGGCGGTCAATTTGGTGTTCGGGCTGCTGGTGGCGTGGGTGCTGACCCGCGACGACTTCGTCGGCAAGCGGCTCGTCGACTCGGTGATCGACCTGCCGTTCGCGTTGCCGACGATCGTCGCCAGCCTGGTGATGCTGGCGCTCTACGGCCCCGCCAGCCCGGTCGGGCTGCATCTGCAGCACACCAAGTGGGGCATCGGGGTGGCGTTGCTGTTCGTCACCCTGCCGTTCGTCGTGCGGTCGGTGCAGCCGGTGCTGCTGGAACTGGACCGCGAAATCGAGGAAGCCGCGGCATCGTTGGGCGCCAACAACTGGGTCATCTTCACCCGCGTGATGTTGCCCGCACTTCTGCCGTCGCTGCTGTCGGGCGCCGGTCTGGCGTTCTCCCGCGCGATCGGCGAGTTCGGCTCGGTGGTGCTGATCGGCGGCGCCGTGCCCGGTGAGACCGAGGTCTCCTCGCAGTGGATCCGAACCCTGATCGAGAACGACGACCGCACCGGCGCCGCCGCTATTTCGATTGTGCTGCTGGCCATCTCGTTTGTCGTGTTGTTGATTCTGCGTGCGATCGGATCGCGCGCCGCCCGACGGGACGCGATGGAGCAGTGATTCTTTCGCCTGCGGTCAAACACCTGCTGCGCTATCTTGCGCTGGCCTACATCACGATCCTGGTCGTGGTGCCGGTGGGGCTGATCCTATGGCGCACTTTCTCGCCGGGCATCGGCGCCTTCATTGGGTCGATCAGCACACCGGCGGCGATTTCGGCTCTGAACCTGTCGCTGCTGGTGGTCGCGATCGTGGTGCCGCTCAACGTGCTGTTCGGTGTACCGACGGCACTGGTGTTGGCGCGCAACAAGTTCCGTGGCAAAAGCGTGATGCAGGCCGTCATCGACCTGCCGTTCGCAGTGTCGCCGGTGGTGGTCGGCGTCGCGCTGATCCTGTTGTGGGGATCGGCGGGTCTATTCGGGTTCGTCGAGAACAGCCTCGGGTTCAAGATCATCTTCGGGATTCCCGGCATCGTGCTGGCCAGCATCTTCGTCACCGTGCCGTTCGTGATTCGTGAGGTCGAACCGGTGCTGCACGAGATCGGCACCGATCAGGAAGAGGCCGCGGCGACGCTGGGTTCGCAGTGGTGGCAGACGTTCTGGCGGGTCACGCTGCCGTCGATCCGGTGGGGTCTGACCTACGGCATCGTGCTGACGATCGCGCGCACCCTCGGCGAATACGGCGCGGTGTTGATGGTGTCGTCCAACCTGCCGGGAAGCTCGCAGACGCTCACACTGTTGGTGTCGGACCGCTACACGCGCGGTGCCGAGTACGGCGCCTATGCGGTGTCGACGTTGCTGATGGCGGTGGCGGTGGTGGTGTTGGTCGCGCAGGTGATCCTCGACGCGCGGCGGGTCCGGGCGGGCAAGTAGGCGTAGGGAGAAAAGATGACGAACGCGATCGTCGTGCGCGGCGCGAACAAGCACTACGGTGACTTCGCCGCGCTGGACAACGTCGACTTCGAGGTGCCGTCCGGTTCGCTGACCGCGCTGCTCGGACCCAGCGGGTCGGGTAAGTCGACGCTGCTGCGGGCCATCGCCGGGCTGGATCAGCCCGATTCCGGCACCGTGACGATCAACGGCCGCGACGTCACCGACGTGCCACCGCAGCGGCGCGGTATCGGGTTCGTGTTCCAGCACTATGCGGCGTTCAAGCACCTGTCAGTGCGCGACAACGTCGCGTTCGGGCTGAAGATCCGCAAGCGGCCCAAGTCCGAAATCAAACAGAAGGTCGACAATCTCCTCGAAGTGGTGGGGCTGGCCGGTTTCCAGACTCGCTACCCGAACCAACTTTCCGGCGGCCAGCGCCAGCGCATGGCGCTGGCCCGCGCGCTGGCCGTCGACCCGCAAGTGCTGTTGCTGGACGAACCGTTCGGGGCGCTGGACGCCAAAGTGCGCGAGGACCTTCGGGCCTGGCTGCGTCGGCTGCATGAAGAGGTGCACGTCACCACGGTGCTGGTGACGCACGATCAGTCCGAGGCGCTCGACGTCGCCGACCGGATCGCGGTGCTCAACAAGGGCCGCATCGAGCAGGTCGGTTCTCCCGAAGAGGTTTACGACTCACCGGCCAACGCTTTCGTGATGTCGTTTCTCGGTGCGGTTTCCTCGCTGAATGGTGCGCTGGTTCGGCCGCACGACATCCGCGTCGGCCGCAACCCGGACATGGCGATCGGCTCCAGCGATGACTCGGTGAAGTCCACGGGTGTGTTGCGCGCGACCATCGACCGAATCGTCATGCTGGGCTTCGAAGTTCGTGTCGAGTTGCACAGCGCTACCGACCAGACGCCGTTCACCGCGCAGATCACCCGTGGTGACGCCGAGGCGCTCGCCCTCAAGGAGGGGGACACCGTCTACGTCCGCGCCACCCGGGTGCCGCCGTTGCCGGGCGGCACGCACGTCCCGCCGAGCGACGATGCCGACGACGAGGCGTTGACAAAGGCCTGATTCAGCTGGGCAAGAATGGGGCAATTGCCCCATTCCGCGGGTCTGATTTCCTGGTTGTGTTGCTCGCATGAACACCAGCACCCCGACCCAGGTCGATCCGGACAAACTGATGCAATTCGGCTTCCGCGCGGTCGATGAGGCCGGCGCGGCACTCAACTGCGCCCTCGTCGTGATGGGCGACCGCCTCGGGTACTACCGGTCGCTTGTCGAGCACGGGCCGAGTACCCCCGCCGAGATGGCCGAACGCACCGGCACCGACGAGCACTACGCCAGGGAGTGGCTCAACGCCCAAACCGCAGGCGCCTTCGTCGAATACCACCCGGCGACCGGTCGCTATCGATTGCCGGCCGAGCAAGCCGTCGCGCTCACCGACGAAACAAGCCCGGCCTTCGTCGGCGGTCTCTTCCAGATCGCGCACGGAACCGCATCGGATGCCGGACGCGTCTTCGAGGCGGCCCGCGCAGGCGTCGGCGTCGCTTGGGGGGATCACAATTCCGACGTCCACGTCGGGTGCGAACGGTTCTTCCGCCCGACCTACGCCGCACATCTCGTGGACGATTGGATCCCTTCGTTGGACGGTGTCGTCGAAAAACTCAGGAGCGGCGCCCGTGTCGCCGATGTCGGTTGTGGACACGGAGCGTCGACGCTGCTGATGGCCGAAGGCTTTCCCGCCTCGACGTTCGTCGGCGTGGACGGCCATGCGGAATCCATCGAGGTGGCCCGCGAGCGAAACGGGATGCCGGGAGCGGTCAGCTTCCAGACCGCGGCCGCGGACGCGTTCGCGGGTGGGCCGTACGACCTGGTCACGATGTTCGACTGCTTGCACGACATGGGCGATCCGATCGGCGCCGCACGCCACGTGCGGGAGGTCATCGCCGAGGACGGCACATGGATGGTGGTCGAGCCGGCCGCCGGCGACCGGGTGGAAGACAACCTCAACCCGATCGGGCGCGCGTACTACGGCTTTTCCACGTTGCTGTGCACACCGTCGTCATTGGCTCAACCGGTCGGGACGGCGCTCGGCACTCAGGCCGGCCCGGCCCGCATTCGAGATGTCGTGACAGCGGCCGGATTCCGACGGTTCCGGCTGGCCGCGCAGACGCCGTTCAACAACGTATTCGAGGTCCGGCCCTGAGGACTACGCAGCGACGGTCTGAGTGGCGGTGATCGCGTCGTACCGGTCCATCACCGTCGCCGCGACGAGGTTGTGCGATCCGAGCGGTTCGGCCATCGCAATACCTTGAGCCCCAGCGTATTCGGCGACGCGATCGGTGATCCGGCCGTGCGCCAGAAACCACGGGGCGATGACCAGGCGTCGGGCCCCGCGGGCACGCAGGTGGGCGGCGGTCTCCGGGATACTCGCATACGGTCCGGTGGCGAACGCGACTTCGGCTCCCGCCCAGCGCGTTCCAGAGCGCAGGGACTGAGCGACCGTGGCGGTCCTGGCGTTCGCGGCGAGATGTGACGAGCCGACCGCGACGACGAGGACGCCAAGGCCGTCGTCGTCGGGGGAGACCCCGAGCTCGGCCAGTCGCTGCCGCAGCACGCTCAACAGCGCTGGGTCCTCGCCGAGCACCTCGGCCCGATCGACCACCGCGCCCGACTGCTCGACGACCGAAGGGATGTCGACCCGCGCGTGAAAAGCGCTGGCCAACAGGAAGGGTACGACCACGGCCGGGGCGTGCAGCCCGCTCAGGGTGTCGAGCAGGCTGGGGCCGTTCTGTTCCAGGAACGCCGGACGCACGTCGAGCCACGGACGCAGACGCCGAATCCGGCCTGCCACCGCATGCGTCACCGCCGCCGAGCGTGGGTCGGCGCTGCCGTGCGCGGTCAGCACGAGGGTCACAGTGACCTCACGATGCGTGCAGCCCGCATTCGATCTTGCCGGTGCCTGCCCAGCGGCCGCTGCGCGGGTCGGCGCCTTCGAGGGGCTTGGCTGTGCACGGTGCGCAGCCGATCGACGGATAGCCCTCGTAGACGAGCGGATTGACGAGCACGCCGTGGGTGTCGATGTAGTTCTGCATGTCCTCGTCGGTCCAGGCCGCCAACGGATTGATCTTCACCAGCCCGAAAGCCTTGTCCCAGCTGATGAACGGCGCGTTGGCGCGCGTGGGCGCCTCGACGCGGCGGATGCCGGTCACCCAGGCCGAGTAACCGCGCAGCGCCGCCGAAAGCGGCTCGACCTTGCGCATGCGGCAGCACTCGTTGGGCTCGCGCGCGAACAGGTCCTTGCCGAACAACTCGTTCTGCTCGGCCACGCTCTTCTCGGCGGTGACGTTGACGATGTTGACGTCGTAGACCGCCTCGACGGCGTCGCGGGTACCGATCGTCTCGACGAAGTGGTACCCCGTGTCGAGGAAGAGGATGTCCACGCCGGGCCGCACCTTGGCAGCCAGATCGATCAACACGGCGTCCTGCATGTTCGACGCCACCACGTAACTCCCGCCGAAATTCTCGTCGGTCCAGCGCAGCAGCTCCTCTGCGCTTGCGCCCTCGAGTTCGCCCGCGGCGCGCTCGGCGAGCGCCTGCAGATCGGCCTCCGTGGTCAAATCGGTCACCTCAAGTCCGCCTCGTCTGCTCGTATGGCCCACGTAGCGAAACGCTCGCCCTGCTCTCGTTGTTTCACGAAGTTGCGAACGACCCGGTCGATATAGTCGCCGAGCTCACTGGACAGCACCTTGTGTTGGCGCAGCTTGCGGCCGAACCCGCTGTCCAAACCGAGGCTTCCGCCCAGGTGTACCTGGAAACCCTCGACCGAGTTGCCGTCACCGTCGTCGACCATCTGGCCCTTGAACCCGATGTCGGCGACCTGGATGCGCGCGCACGAGTTCGGGCAGCCGTTGATATTCACGGTGATCGGCACGTCGAGCTGCGCGTTGATGTCCTCGAGCCGCTTCTCCAGCTCGGGGACCAGAACCTGCGCGCGGGTCCGCGTCTCGGTGAACGACAACTTGCAGAACTCGATACCCGTGCAGGCCATCAGGTTCTTGCGCCAGTGCGACGGCTCCGGCGGCAGCCCGAGTGCCTCGAGGCCCGAGGTCAGCTCGGCGAGCTTGTCATCGGGCACGTCGAGGATGATCAGCTTCTGGTAAGGGGTGAACCGGATGCGGTCCGACCCCGCCGCCTCGGCGAGATCGGCCACCTTGGTCAGGATGGTGCCGGAGACCCTGCCCGCGATGGGTGCGACGCCGACGGCGTTGCGCCCGTTCTTCAGTTTCTGGATGCCGACATGGTCGATCGGGTGTTTGACCGGTTCGGGTGCGGGCCCGTCGATCAGCTTGCGACCCAGGTACTCGTCCTCGAGCACCTGGCGGAACTTTTCGACGCCCCAGTCCTTGATCAGGAACTTGAGCCGGGCCTTGGACCGCAGCCGCCGATACCCGTAGTCGCGGAAAACCGCAGTGACCGCCTCCCACACGTCGGCCACCTCGTCAAGCGGAACCCACGCCCCGAGCCGCTGCGCCAGCATCGGGTTGGTTGACAGACCGCCACCCACCCACAGATCAAGCCCTGGGCCGTGTTCGGGGTGGTTCACCCCGATGAAGGAGATGTCGTTGACCTCGTGGGCGACGTCCTGCAGACCCGAGATCGCGGTCTTGTACTTGCGCGGCAGGTTGGAGTACTCGGGGTTGCCGATGTAGCGCCGCACGATCTCGTCGAGGGCGGGTGTCGGATCGAGCACTTCCTCCAGCGATTCGCCGGCCAGCGGTGAGCCCAGCATTCCTCGGGGGCAGTCGCCGCACGCCTCGGTGGTCTGCAGACCGTGCGCGGCCAGCCGGTCCCAGATCTCGGGCACGTTCTCGACCTCGAGCCAGTGGTACTGCAGGTTCATCCGGTCGGAGATGTCGGCGGTGTCGCGGGCGAAGTCGATGGAGATCTGGCCCAGCGTGCGCAGCGCGGCGGCCGACAACGCCTTGCCGTCGCAGCGCACCCGCATCATGAAGTACTTGGCTTCGAGCAGGTCGGCGTTCTCGTCACCGGTCCACGTGCCGTCGTAGCCCTGCTCACGCTGGGTGTACAGGCCCATCCAGCGGAACCGGCCGCGCAGGTCCTGCTTGTCGATGCCGTCGAAACCGGTCTTGGAGTAGATGTCGATGATGCGGGCGCGCACGTTGAGTGCGTCGTCGTCCTTCTTGAACTGCTCGTTGGCGTTGAGCGGCTCGCGGTAACCGTGGGCCCACTGGCCCTCGGCGCGGGGCTTCTTTGCGGGTTTCGGCTTGGATTCCGCTGTGGTCATGATTTGGCTCCTTTGAGGAGCCGGATCGCGCGTCATCGCCGGGGCTGTCCGGCGGCGCAGATCCGGCGGCCAGCTGAAGTACGGGTGGGCTGGGTCTAGATCAAGCGCGTCAAGGCAGACAGCAACACGTACACACGCGCTTGAAGTCGACGTGCCGACGCACCACCAGCGATACACGCTTGGGGAAGATGCGGGGGGCAGTCACGTCGGCCATTGTGCCACGAATCGCCGCACCTGCCCTAACCGGGCGAGATTTGCGCTCACGGCGAGCAGAACCTCGTCGAGATTGCATCCACGCATCAGAAGTTCGAGAGCACGCCTGCCTGAGTGCAATCTCGCGGCAGGCGGACAATTGCTGACATGGCCCGAACCGTAGCTGCCGAGAACAGTGCGCGGGTGCTGCCGGCGATGACCCCCGCGCGGGGGCGGCCGTTCGGCATCTACATCCACGTGCCGTTCTGCGCGACCCGCTGCGGCTACTGCGACTTCAACACCTACACACCCGGCGAGCTGGGCGGCGCGAATCCGGACGGGTGGCTTGCGGCGCTGCGGATCGAGTTGGCGCAGGCGGCCGCGCACCTGGGCCGCATCCCACGGGTCGACAGCGTGTTCGTCGGCGGGGGCACACCGTCGCTGCTGGGCGGGTCCGGCCTGGCCGCGGTTCTCGACGCCGTGCGCGCGCACTTCCCACTGGCGCCGGGTGCCGAGGTCACCACGGAAGCCAACCCGGAATCGACGTCTCCGCAGCTGTTCGACCAGCTGCTGGCGGCCGGATACACCCGGGTCTCGCTGGGCATGCAGTCGGCGGCTGCCCATGTGTTGGCGGCCCTCGACCGCGCACACTCGCCGGGCCGGGCGCTCGCCGCGGCGCGGGAGGCCCGCGCGGCCGGGTTCGACCACGTCAACCTCGACCTGATCTACGGCACGCCGGGGGAGTCCGACGACGACCTGCTGCGCTCGGTCGACACCGTCGTCGAGGCGGGCGTCGACCACGTCTCGGCCTACGCACTGGTCATCGAGGACGGCACGGCGATGGCCCGGCGGGTGCGCCGCGGCGAGCTCGTACCGACCGACGACGACGTGCTGGCCCGCCGCTACGAGTTGCTCGACGCGCGTCTGGTCGGCGCCGGTTTCGCCTGGTACGAGGTGTCGAACTGGAGCAGGCCCGGCGGTGAGTGCCAGCACAACATCGGCTACTGGAACGGCGGCCAGTGGTGGGGTGCCGGACCGGGTGCGCACGGTTTCGTCGACTCCGTGCGCTGGTGGAACGTCAAGCATCCGAGCGCGTACGCCCAAACGTTGACCGATGGTCGACTGCCGGTCGCCGATTACGAGCACCTCGACGCCGGCACGCTGCACATCGAGGACGTGATGCTGCGGGTGCGGTTGCGTGACGGGCTGCCGGCGAACGTGCTCAGTGCGCCCGAGCGGGAGCGCGCCGACGTCGCGGTCGCCGACGGGCTGTTGAGCCGCGCCGGGGACCGTCTGGTGCTCACCGACCGCGGCCGGCTGCTGGCCGACGCGGTGGTCCGCGACCTGCTGGACTGACCGCCGGGTCGCTTCGGCTCCAAAATTCGCCCATAAGCTCACGTTCGCGCGCCGGACATTGAACGATTCTCTGGTGGACGTCGTAGTGATCAGCGATGACGACTGCGGTGGATGAGCGATGACTCCCGACCCCGCGCGGGCCGAGTTGCTGCGCGCGATTCACGACGAGCACAGCCAGGCGCTGCTGCGATACGTGCTGCGGCTGACCCGCGGCGATACGCCGTTCGCCGAGGACGTGGTGCAGGAAGCGCTGCTGAGGCTGTGGCGCAAACCCGAGATCCTGCAACAGCCGGGCGACGCCGCGCGGGCATGGCTGTTCACCGTCGCACGCAACCTCGTCATCGACGACCGACGCAGCGCTCGGTTCAGCCGGGAACTGCAGACCGACGACCTGCCCGAGCGGCCGTCACTCGACGCGATCGGTCCCGCGGTCGACAAGTGGGTGCTGGCCGAGGCGCTGAAATCGCTCAGCGCCGACCACCGCACCGCCATAGTGCGCGCCTACTATTTCGGGCAAACTGTCGCCGACATCGCCGCACACGAGCGGATCGCCCCGGGCACCGTCAAGTCCAGGCTCCATTACGGGTTGCGGGCGTTGCGGATGGCGCTGCAGGAAAGGGGGGTGGTCCAATGAGCGACAAGTTCGACCGGACACCCGTCGCCGACCTCGCCGAATGGGATGCGGCCTACGTGCTCGGCGCGCTGAGCCCGGAGGACCGTCGCGCCTACGAGGACTACCTCGCCGCGAACCCGGCGCGTGCCGCCGAGGTGGCAGGCCTGGCCGAGATGCCCGCGATGCTGGCCGCGCTCAGCCGCGAGGAGGCCGCGGCACTGATCGATGCGGACGAGGGGTCCGCTGTCGATCACTCAGCTGACGTCGCCTCACTGGCGCAGGCCGCCGCCAAGCGACAACGGCGCTCACGGCGCACGATGCTCGCGGCGACCATCGCGGTTGCGGCGGCTCTGGCGGTCCTCGGCGGCGTCGTGGGCGCGACGGTCTTTCCCCGCACGTCGTCGGTGCAGACGGTGGCGATGGAGCCGATGCAGCCCGGTCAGCGTCAGGGCCTGACCGCGCAGCTGGCGGTCACCGAGAAGAAGTGGGGCACCGAGCTCAACTGGGCCTGTGAGTACACCAAGGACTGGGCGCGCGACGTCGACAGCTACGACATCGTGGTGACCACGCGCGACGGCGTCCAGACGACCGTGGGTTCGTGGCGTCCGGCCGGAGACGAGGCGACCGGGCTGTCGGCGGCGACAAGCATCCCCACCGCGGAGATCCGCAGCATCGACATCCGGGTGTCGGGCAGCGACCAACCGCTCGCCGTCCGCACCTTGTGACGTTTCGTACGTGCCTCGACCGTCGGCGGATTGACGTCGCGGCAAGCTAATTCGAACGTGATCGGCACCACGTTCGGCAGGCCTGCGTAGGTTCCACAAATGAGCCCGGTTATGCCAGTATTGCGGCCATGGCGTGTGGCTTCTTAGGCAAGGCTATCCAGGCTTCGGGACTCAGCTGACGTGACCGATACCGCCCCATCCGAGGATTCCGCACGCCCCGACGCGGTCGCGATCATCGGGATCGGCTGCCGTGTTGCCGGTGCGATCGGCACGCCGGAACAGTTCTGGACCTTCCTGCTCGACGGCGGCAGCGACGTGCGCGAAGTTCCGCCGGAGCGCTGGGAGCCATACCTTCAGCGGGATCCCCGCAATGCGGCGGTGCTCAAGGATGTCACCCGGTGGGGAACGTTCCTCGACGACCTGGCCGGGTTCGACGCCGAGTTCTTCGGCGTCTCACCGCGCGAGGCCGAGCTGATGGACCCCCAGCAGCGGTTGGCGCTCGAGGTGAGCTGGGAGGCGCTCGAGCACGCCGGCGTTCCGCCGAAGTCGTTGGCGGGCAGCGACACCGCGGTGCTGATGGGCGTCAACTCCGACGACTACGGCAAGCTGATCATGGAAGACCTGCCGGGCATCGAAGCCTGGACCGGCATCGGCACGTCGCTGTGCGGCATCGCCAACCGCGTCTCACACCTGCTCGACCTGCGCGGCCCCAGCGTCGCTCTCGACGCGGCGTGCGCGGCCTCGCTGGTCGCGGTGCACCAGGCGTGCCAGATGCTCAATGCCGGTGAGACGTCGCTGGCGCTGGCCGGCGGGGTCAGCGCACTGATCGGACCGGGTCTGACCCGGGTGCTCGACGTGGCGGGCGCGACCGCGCCCGACGGCAGATGCAAGACCTTCGACGCCTCGGCCGACGGCTACGGGCGTGGCGAAGGCGCAGGCGTGGTGGTGCTCAAGCGCCTCGCCGACGCCATGCGCGACGGCGACCACGTCTACGCGGTGGTGCGGGGCGGCGCGGTGGCGCAGGACGGGCGCACCGTCGGCATCATGTCGCCCAACGGCGACGCGCAGGCCGACATGTTCCGGCGCGCATGCCAATTCGCCGGCATCGCGCCCGCGAGCGTCGGCTTCGTCGAAGCGCACGGCACCGGCACTCCCTCCGGCGACCCCACCGAGGTCGGGGCGCTCGCGTCGGTCTACGGCGCCGACCGGCCCGCCGACGCGCCGTGCCGGATCGGGTCGGTGAAGCCCAATGTCGGCCACCTCGAGGGCGGCGCCGGCGTGGTGGGGCTCATCAAAGCCGCACTGGCACTGCATCATCGGACCATTCCCCCGACGGCGGGCATCACCTCGCTGACGCCGGCCGTCGACTGGGCCAACAGCGGCCTGCGGGTCCCGACGCGGGTCGAGCCCTGGGACAGTTCCGACGGTGCGCCGCGGCGGGCCGCGGTGTGCAGTTACGGCTACGGCGGGACCATTGCCCACGTGCTCCTGGAGGAAGCGCCCGATGCGCCACCGTCCACGCAAGATGAACCCGCACAACGACTTCCGGCGATCATTCCCGTCTCGGCGCGCAACGTCGCCCGGGTGCGCACCCAGGCGGGTGCGCTGGCCGAATACCTGCGAGACCATCCCGTCCCGATCGACGACGTCGCGACGACGCTGTGGACGCGACGTTCGCACGAACCGGCCAGGGCGGCCGTCGTTGCCGACGACGCCAACGGTGCGGCGGCCGCGCTGACCGCACTGGCCGACGACGTCCCCGACCCCTCGGTGGTCACCGGTACCGTGCTACCGGCCGCGGCCAACGGCGCGGTCTGGGTGTTCTCCGGCCACGGCTCGCACTGGTCCGGCATGGGTGGCGAACTGCTCACGGCGGCACCGGAATTCGCCGCTGTGATCGACGCGATCGATCCGGTGTTCACCGCGGAGCTGGGATTCTCGGCGCGCCAGGCGCTGACCACCGGAGAGCTCGGCGGGACCGACCAGGTGCAGGCGCTGACGTTCGCGATGCAGGTGGGTCTGGCCGCGATGCTGCGCTCGCGCGGCGTCACCCCGGCCGCGGTCATCGGACACTCGGTCGGCGAGGTCGCGGCCTGCGTCACGGCGGGGGTTTTCGACCTCACCGTCGGCGCCGCGGTGGCGTGTTACCGCGCCCGCGGCTTCCGGTCGGTGATGGGCAAGGGCGCGATGGCGCTCGTGCGGCTCCCGTTCGCCGAAGCCGAACGGCGGCTGGCCGGCCAGACCGACGTGGTGGCGGCGATCAGCGCGTCGCTGGAGTCGACAGTGATATCCGGCACGGTCGATGCGGTCGAGGACGTCTGCCAGGAGTGGAGCGAGCAAGGCTTCATGGTGCGTCGCGTCAACACCGACGTCGCCTTCCACAGCCCCGCGATGGACGCGCTGACCGGCGAGCTCGGACGCCTCACCGCTTCGCTTCCCTCGGCACGCACACCTGAGATTCCGCTGTACACAACGGCGTTGGCTGATCCCCGCTCGGCGGCGCCACGCGATCACCACTACTGGGTGGCCAACCTGCGCGACCGGGTGCGGTTCGCTGAAGCCGTTTCGGCGGCCATCGAGGACGGGCATCGGCTGTTCCTCGAGGTGTCGGCGCACCCGGTGGTGGCGCACTCGATCGTCGAGACGCTCACGACAGCCGGCGCCGACCAGCACGCGGTCGTGCCGCTGTTACGTCGTGAGCGCCCCCAGATGCATTCGGTGGCAACCTCGGTCGCCGCACTGCACTGCAACGGCGCACCGATCGAGCACCAGCTGTCGTCGGCGTCCTGGGTGGCAGATCTCCCGGTGACGCAGTGGCACCACCGCCACTTCTGGCGCACTCCCACCCCTCCTCCAGGCGGGCGAGGTGTGCACGACGTCGACACCCACACCCTGCTCGGCGGCCGGATCGAGGTGACCGGCGCGGTCGCTTCCAAGATGTGGCAGACGCGCGTGGACCTGGACTCCCGCCCGTATCCGGGCGACCACCCGGTGAAGGGCACCGAAATCGTGCCCGCCGCCGTCATCGTCAACACCTTTCTCGGTGCCGCCAACGAGCTGGACACGCGCTGCGACCGCGCGGGCAGGGACCTCGTCGACGTCCGGCTGCGCACCCCGGTGGCGCCGGGACGCGCCCGCGACGTGCAGGTGGTCCTGCAGGACCACGGACTGACGCTGGCCACACGCCTCGTCGACGACGACGAGGACACCGTCGACGGCGGCTGGTTGACCCACAGCAGCGCGGTGGTCGCAGCCGACGACGACATCGAAGACCTCCTCGGGGAGGTACTCGACGAGTCGTCCGCACGCGACGGCTGCCGTGATCTACTGCCGTCGAACCACGTGGTGGACACGCTGGCGACGCTGGGTGTGGCCGCGATGGGCTTCGACTGGGAGATCCTCGAACTGCACGGCGGCGACGGCGAACTGCTCGCCAAGGTCGCCGCGCGCGGGGACCGTACGACACCGGACACCTGGGCCCCGCTGCTGGACGCGGCGACCTCGGCGGCCTCCACGGTGTTCGACGGGCCACCGCGACTGAGGATGCCCGCCCACATCGACCGCGTGCAGGTGCACGGCCGACCGCCGGCGGTGGCGCTGCTGCACGTTCGGCGCAGGCGCGGAACCACCACGACCGACGTCTTACTCGCCGAAGAGTCCGGCAAGGTCCTCGCCTCGCTGACGGGCATGTCGTTCGAGGAGCTGGAAAACCCGTCCGGCAGCGATGTTTCCCGGATGCTGCACCGGCTCTCGTGGCAGCCGGTGCCGTGGCAGCCCGACAGCCGGCCCGGGGCGGTCGTGATCGTCGGTGGAGACGCCGCCATCCGCGAGTTCGTGACGCGGGACCTGTCGGCTGCCGAGGTGCCGCATGCGCTTTACCGCCATGCGGCCGAGATCACCTCTGCGGCTGAGTCGTTCGGCCGCGATACCGTCGTGCTGGTGCTCCCGAGCGCGCACGACACACCGGAACAGTCGGTCGCTGTGGTGACGCAGACACTGCGCGGGTTGCTCGACCACGGCGCCAAGGCGAGGATGTGGGTGCTCACGCAGGGCGTGTACGAGGGCGCGAACGTGGCGCACGCACCGCTGTGGGGTCTGGCAAGGGTCGCTGCCGCCGAACACCCGAAGACCTTCGGCGGTGTGATCGACGTGGCCGCAGCCGAACTGCCGGTCGGAGTCCTCTCATCGGTGCAGGGCCATCCGGTCGTGGCCTTCCGCGACGGTGCGGCCCAATCGGCTCGGCTGTCCGCGGCGGGGCGGGGGACCGGAGCGCCGATGCAATGCTCGGCAGGCGGCACCTATGTCATCACCGGCGGCACCGGTGCGCTCGGCTTGCGGATGGCGCAGCGGCTTGCCGACATCGGCGCGCGGCGACTGGTGCTGCTCTCCCGCAGCGGCATGCCCGATCGTTCGCAGTGGCAACCGGATTCGGATCTGGTCCACACGGTCACCGCACTCGAGGAGCGCGGTGTGTCCGTGCGCGTGGTGGCGTTGGACATCGCCGCCGCAGGGGCGGCCGCCGCGCTGCGCGCCGCGCTGCGCGACCTGCCTCCGGTGCGCGGGGTGATCCACGCCGCCGGTGTCGAAGCGGGTGCGCTGTTGGTCAACACGACGCCCGAGGACTTCACCGCGGCGATGCGTCCCAAGGTAGACGGGACGCTGACCCTTCACGAAGTCTTCCCACCCGAACAGTTGGACTGGCTGGTGCTGTTCTCGTCGTGCGGCTACCTCGCCGGCTTCCCCGGCCAGGGCGCCTACGCATGCGCGAACTCTTTCCTCGACGGAATGGCGCGCCACCGGCGGGCGCTCGGTGACCGCACCGTCAGCGTCGCCTGGACCGCGTGGCGGGGCCTAGGCATGGGCTCGACGTCCGGGTTCGTGGCGGCGCAACTGGACGCGCTGGGCATGGACACCATCGGGGCGGACGAGGCGATGCGCGCACTCGACCTGGCGATGCGCCACGACGATCCGAACGTCGTTGTGCTGCCGCTCCTTTCGGCGGCGGCATCGGTGCCGATGCTGGCCGATGTGGCCCCGACCGAACTCGATGCCCCCGGAGGCGACGATGCGCCGGAGGCGAGCCTGGTGGACGCCGACCCCGAACGCGTCGCCCAGGTCGTCACCGCCGCGGTGGCCGCACAGCTGGGCGTGGCCGAGGCCGACGTCGACACCGGTTTGCCGCTGGTGGAGGTCGGCGTGGACTCGATCATGACGGTCGGGCTGCTCAAGCAGCTGGAGAAGCAGACCGGGTTGTCGTTACCGCCGACACTGCTGTGGGAGTACCCGACGGCGGCGGCGGTCTCCGAACGCCTCGTCGAGCTGCTCGGCGCACCGGAGGGTGCGGAGACGGTCGAGGTGTCCTGACCGGCGCCGCCCGCGCGGGGTCATGACGTCAGCGCAGCGACGACCTTTTTCTTGTCGACCTTGCCGACCGCGGTCTTGGGCAGCGTGGGCAGCGGTGCCAGCACGTCGGGCCTGCAGTGCGCCGACACCCCCCGCTCGTCGAGGAACTGGTTGAGCTCGGCCAGGGTGATCGGGGCGTCCTTGAACACGACTGCGGCGCAGATCTTCTCGCCGAGAAACTCGTCGGGCAGCGCCACCGCCGCGGCGGTGTAGACCGCCGGGTGGGCGAACAGATGCTCTTCGAGGTCCGACGCCGACACCGTCTCACCGCCGCGGTGGATGACGTCCTTGATGCGGCCGGTCACCTCGACGTAGCCGGCGCGCGGGCCGTCGGCGAAGATCCGGACGCGGTCGCCGCTGCGGTAGAAGCCGTCCGGAGTGAACGAGCGCGCGTTCGCCTCCTCGGCGCGGTAGTAGCCGTTGAGCGTGTAGGGGCCGCGCACCAGCAGCTGGCCCTCTTGACCGGGCACCACCTGCGCGCCGGACTCATCGACCACGCGCATCTCGTCGTGCGGCGACATCGGCCTGCCCTGGGTGTTGACCACGACGTCGACCGGATCGCCGGGACGGGTGAAGTTGAGCATGCCCTCGGCCATGCCGAAGATCTGCTGCAGCCCGGTCGTGAGCCCGGACAGGATGTACTCGGCCTCCTGCGGTGTCATCCGCGAACCGCCGACCTGGACGAGCCGCAGCCCCGTCGGCAGCACCGGCTCCCACTCGCACGCCTGGGTCCACACCTTGGCCAGCGCGTTGACCAGCGCGGTGACCGTGACCCTGTGCCGGTCGATCAGCGCGAACGCGGCCTCCGGACTGGCGTCGGTGGTGAAAACCGATGTCGCTCCGACGGTCATCGCCCCCAGCAGTCCCGGGCACGCCAGCGGGAAATTGTGCCCGGCGGGCAATACCACGAGGTAGACGTCATCGCCGGTCAGGTGGCACTCCTGCGCGCTCGTCCTGGCGGTGTAGAGGTAGTCGTTGTGGGTGCGGGCGATGAGCTTCGGCAGTCCGGTGGTGCCACCCGACACGAGAAGGAGGGCGGGCGCATCGGGGTCGACCGGCGGTCGCTCGGCCAGAGGACCGTCGAAATCGGCCAGCGCGGACCAGGATTGGAACCGGCCCGGGTCGCCGTGGACGAACACGTGCCGCAGCGCCGGGTTGTCCCTGACGAGTTCCTCGGCCAGCTCGCGGTAGTCGAACCCGCCGACCGAATCGGGCACGATCAGGCCCACCGCACCGCTGACCGCGGCGAAATGGTTCAGCTCCGCCGACCTGTGCCCCGGCAGGCACATCACCGGGACGACGCCGGCCCGCAGCACACCGAACAACGCAACGGCGAACTCGCAGGTGTTCGGCAACTGCAGCAGCATGCGGTCGCCGGGGAGGATGCCGTACTCGGCCAGCGCCGCCGCGATCCGCTCGGCGCGCTCATCGAGTTCGGCGAACGTGTAGCTGACGTGGTCGTCGATGACGGCGGTCCGATCGGGCCACGCCGCGACCGCATCTTTGAGGATCGACTCGAGTGGTTCATCGGTCCAGTAGCCCGCGCGACGGTACTCGTCGGCGCGGTCTGCGGGGAACGGCACGAAACCCGTCATGAGGTCGCCGAGCCCGCCTTTCTGAAGCGGTTGATCTGCCTGCGGGCGCTGCTCGAAACCGGTGCTCATGAAGGATGCGACCCCTTGGGGTAGGTGTGTTCGGTAGGTCGCATATAAGGTAGCGTGCCCCGCGTTAGTTAGGGCAGCCTGTACTAATCCGGAGGACACGTCGTGGGTGTGGGTGAGACTGGATCGTCGACAGAGCGAACGACCGATCGCACCGTCCGCGAGGAGGTCGCCGAGCTCCTCGGGGTGAGTCCCGACGAGGTCGACCCGCACGCCGACCTGATCGCCTCCGGGCTCGACTCGATCCGCATGATGTCGCTGTCGGGCCGGTGGCGCAAACAGGGCATGGACATCAACTTCGCCGCTCTCGCGGAGAACCCGACCGTGGCGGCGTGGTCGGCACTGGTGGCCGAGCGGTCCGGTGGCGGCGGCGCCGAACCGGCGGCCGAGCCCGCGCAGACCGGCGACGAGGACCAACCCTTCCCGTTGGCGCCGATGCAGCACGCGATGTGGTTGGGCCGCAACGACGATCAGCAGCTCGGCGGCGTTGCGGCGCACCTGTACGTCGAATTCGACGGTGCCGGCGTCGACCCCGAGCGGTTGCAGCACGCGGCCACCAAACTCATTGCGCGCCATCCGATGTTGCGCGTCGAGATCCTTCCCGACGGGACGCAGCGCATCGGTGACCGCGGCTTGCCCGTGACGGTCCACGACCTGCGTGACCTCGACGCCGAGGCCGCCGAGCAGCGACTCGAGTCCATCCGGCACGAGAAATCGCACCAGATCCTCGACGGTGACGTGCTGGAGTTGAGCTTGTCGCTGCGTCCCGACGGTCGCACCCGGCTGCACGTCGACATGGACATGAACGCCGCCGACGCGGTGAGCTACCGCAAGTTCATGGCCGACCTCGCGGTGTTCTACCGCGGCGGTGATCTTCCGGATCTGGGTTACACCTACCGGGAGTACCGCGCCGCACTGGCCGCGTCCGATCCGGGCCCCTCGGACGAGGATGTGCGGTGGTGGGCCGAGCGCATCCCCGACCTTCCCGAATCGCCCGCGCTGCCGCTGATTCCGCCTGCCGAACAGGACAACCCCCGGCGCAGCGTGCGGCTCTGGCACATCTTCGACGTCCCGACCCGCGACGCCTTGTTCGCCGCCGCGCACCGTCGTGGCATCACGCCCGCGATGGCCGTCGCGGCGTCGTATTCCCATGCGCTGGCGCGCTGGTCGAGCGGTTCGCGGTTCCTGCTGAACCTGCCGATGTTCGGCCGTGAGCCGTTCCATCCCGACGTCGAGAGACTCGTCGGCTGCTTCACATCCTCCTTGATGCTCGACATCGACCTCACCGAAGCCCGCACGCCCGCACAGCGGGCACGCGCCGTGCAGGAGACCCTGCACAACACCGCACGGCACTCGAGGTACTCGGGCCTGTCGGTGTTGCGCGACCTCGGCCGCCACCGCGGCAACCAGGTGCTGGCACCGATCGTCTACACCAGCGCACTGGGGCTCGGCGACCTGTTCGCCGGCGAGGTCACCGACCAGTTCGGGGCACCGGTCTGGACGATCTCGCAAGGCCCGCAGGTGCTCATCGACGCGCAGGCCACCCCGCTCGCCGACGGCCTGATGATCAACTGGGATGTGCGCGTCGACGCGTTCCGGGCCGGCGTGGCCGAGGAGATGTTCGCCTACCACCTCGCCGAGCTGACCCGGCTCGCGACCGACGACGCCGCCTGGGACGCACCCTATCCGCCCGCGGTGCCCGAGGCGCAGCGAGCCGTGCGGCAGGCGGTCAACAGCACCACCGCGCCGCCGAGCGGTGAGGCGATCCACGACGGGTTCTTCAACCGAGCGCTCGCCGACCCCGAGGCCCCGGCGGTGTTCAGCAGCGACGGCGAGCTGACCTATGGAGAACTTCGCGTCCAGGCCCTGAGCGTGGCGGCGACGTTGTGCGACAACGGGGTTCGGCCCGGTGATCTCGTCGCGCTGATCGGTCCCAAGTGTGCCGAACAGATTCCCGCGGTGCTCGGCATCCTCGCGGCGGGCGCCGCCTATCTCCCGATCGGTGCGGACCAACCCGCTGAGCGCACCGCCCGGATTCTCGAGTCGAGCACGGTGGCCGCGGTCCTGGTATGCGGCGGCGCGCAGACGGACCACACGGGCGTGCCGGTCATCGCCGTCGCCGACGCGGTCACCCGCGGCGCCGACGCGCAACCTGTCCAGACCGACCCGAATTCGCTTGCCTACGTGCTGTTCACCTCGGGTTCGACCGGCGAGCCCAAGGGTGTGGAGCTCACCCACGACGCGGTGATGAACACCATCGAGTTCGTCTCCGAGCACTTCGGGTTGCACCGGGGCGATCGCAGCCTGGCGCTGGCCTCGTTGGAGGCCGACATGTCGGTGCTAGAAATCTCCGCGCTGCTGCGCGCGGGCGGTGCGGTCGTCGTGGTCGACGAGGATCAACGCCGCGATCCGGACACCTGGGCGCGGTTGATCCAGCAGCACGGGGTGACATTCCTGAACTGGATGCCCGGATGGCTCGACATGCTGCTCGAGGTCGGCGGTGACCGCCTGACGAGTTTGCGGGTTGTGCTGCTCGGCGGCGACTGGGTGCGACCGGAACTGATTCGAGCCCTGCGCAACTCGGCTCCGGGCGTGCGCGCCGCCGGTTTGGGCGGGGCGACCGAGACCGCGGTGCACGGCACGATCTGCGAGGTCGACGATCCGCCCGCGCACTGGACGTCGGTGCCCTACGGGACCCCGTTCCCGAACAACGCCTGCCGCGTGGTGGCCGCCGACGGGTCGGACTGCCCCGACTGGGTGCCCGGCGAACTGTGGTTCACCGGCCGCGGCATTGCGCGCGGATACCGCGGGCGACCCGACCTGACGGCCGAGAAGTTCGTCGAGCACGACGGCCGAACCTGGTACCGCACCGGCGATCTCGTCCGCTATCTTCCCGACGGGACGCTGGAGTTCGTCGGCCGTGTCGACCACCGGGTCAAGATCAGCGGATACCGCATCGAGCTCGGTGAGGTCGAGGCCGCCCTCAAGCGGGTCGCCGGAATCGACGCCGCGGTCGCCGCCGTCATTCCCGGCGAACGCGATGTGCTCGCGGCGTTGGTACGCACCGACGACCCCGCAGTCGATGCGCGGACGGTCACCGAGGCCATGACCGATCTCGTGCCCGCCCACATGATCCCGAAGATCATCGCGGTGTCCGACCGAATCCCCTTCACGGTCAACGGCAAGATCGACCGCAAGGCCGTGGCGCGGCTGCTCGCTGACGTGGAACCGCCTGCGGCACGGGAGTACCGGGCGCCGGCCACACCATTGGAGTCGGCGTTGGTGGCGATCGTCGAAGACGTGCTCGATGTCGACGACGACGTCCGCGTGGGTACCGACGACGACTTCTTCTCCCTCGGAGGGGATTCCGTGCTGGCCACCCAGGTGATCGCCCGGGTGCGCGACTGGCTGGACACCCCGACGGTGTTGGTCACCGACATGTTCGCCGCCCGGTGCGTCGCCAAACTCGCCCAACGACTCCTGGGCCGCGAACCCGATGACGAGCGGCTCAACGCCGTCGCCGAGGTGTACCTCGAGGTCGCGCAGATGGACAGCGCCGCGGTGCTGTCCGAGCTCGAATCGTCCGCCTAGGGCCTCAGCGAAGGGCGCTGGCCAGCCGTCGCCACTGCTCGCGCGGGAACTCGCGCGGATCGGCGGTCAGCACCTGCACGCACACGTGGTCGGCGCCGGCGTCGTGATGCTGCTGAACGCGCTCCAGCACGGTCTGTTCGTCGCCCCAGGCGATGATCGCGTCGAACAACCGGTCGCTGACCGTCGCCACGTCCTCTTCAGTGAAGCCCGACCGCAACAGGTTGTTGGCGTAGTTGGGCAGCGCCAGATACGAACGCAGCCAATCGGTTCCGAGCGCGCGGGCCTCGTCGGCGTCGGTGGTGAGCAGCACCGTCTGCTCGGGGAGCAGCAGCGGACCCTCGCCGAGCTGCTCGCGGGCGTAGCGCGTGTGATCCGGGGTGACCAGATAGGGGTGAGCGCCGCGCGCCCTGGTCGCGGAGAGTTCGAGCATCTTGGGACCCAGGGCCGCGAGCACCCGGTTAGCGACCGGGACGGGCTGGGGAGTCGCATCGATGTCGTCGAGGTACTTGCGGGTCGCCGCGAGTGGCTTGCGGTAGAGCCCCGGTTCCTTCGAATCGATCAGCGGGGCATGGCTGACCCCGATGCCCAACAGGAAGCGCTCGCCGTGCCTGTCGGTCAGCGAGGCGTAGCGAGCGGCCACGTCGGCGGGCTCGTGCATCCAGAGGTTGAGGATTCCGGTGGCGATCACCACCTGCCTCGTCGCCGAGAGCAGGTGGTCCACCGAATCGAGGACCGGCCCGCCGACGTCGGGGATCCACAGGGCCGAGAAGCCGAGATCCTCCAGCTCCGCGGCGGCCTCGGCCGCTTCACCCTGATCGCCGTAACGCAACTGCGAACTCCAGATACCGACGCCTGCCAGGTCCATGAACGATCCCTTCGAAAGGTGTGAGCCCGTACTCGACGCCTTCACGTTACGTAGCGGCCGCCGCCTCATAGGCGACCGGTAGGGTTAGGCGACCCTTACCCACCGCTATACCTGGAGGGTGCATGACCGCCGTGCAACCCGCGCCCGCCATCGAGACGGGTCCCCCCGAAACCGCGGCCGATGCGGCCAAGCGCGCAGCCACCTACGACAAGCTCGCGCTGCAGCAGCTGCTCGCCCCCACCCGGGCGCGCTCGTCGCGCGCGCAGCGGTACCAGCTGCTGGCCTCGGCGGCGACGATCGTGCCGTTCATCGGCATCGTGGAGATCGGCCGTGAACTGCTCGCCGACGGACCGCCGGACACCGCAAGGCTCTGGACCGTCGTCGCCATCGTGGTCGTCGCGCTGCTGGTGCGCACGCTCGCCGGCGGTGCCGCGCTCACGATCACTCACTTCGCCGACGTCGATCTGCAGCGGTCGTTGCGGCTGCGGATCGTCGACAAGCTGGGCCGGTTGCCGCTGGGCTGGTTCGGCAGCAAGTCGTCGGGCGAGGTGAACAAGGCCGTCCAGAACGACGTCGGCGAACTGCACTTCCTGGTCGCCCATTCGGCGGTGGAGAACACCGGAGCGCTGGCCACCCCGCTGTTCGGCCTCATCTACTGCTTCTACCTCGACTGGCGGCTGGGCCTGCTGGCAATGGCCACCGTGCCGTTCTACATCGGCATCTACCTCGCGCTGGGGCGTGACTCCCGGACGCAGATGGAACGGCTCGACCGGGGCGTCGAACGGATCAGCGCCACCATCGTCGAGTTCATCGCCGGGGTGTCGGTGGTCAAGACGTTCGGCCAGGCCGGCAAGGCGCACAAGCGTTTCGCCGACGCCGCCGACGAGTTCAACGAGAGCTTCGCGGGATGGATCGGACCGCTGGTCCGGGTCAAGGCGGTGTCGTCGGTCTTCATCGACACCCCGGTCCTGCTGCTGGCCAACCTGGCCGGCGGATACTGGTTCGTCCGCAGCGGCTGGGTCAGCCCGATCGAGGTGCTGGGCTCGACGCTGGTCGCGGTGACCATCCCGGCGGCCGTGCTGACCGTCGGCTACTCCACGCACATCAAACGCCAGGCCGCGGCCGCCGCCGGGCGCCTGCAGCGCCTGCTGGACACACCAGTGCTGCCCGTCGCGCGCGAACCGCAGGTACCGCAGGACAATTCGATCCGATTCGAGGATGTCCGGTTCTCCTACGATGGCGAGAACACCGTCCTGCACGACGTGTCGCTCACACTTGAAGCCGGGACCATCACCGCGCTGGTCGGGCCGTCGGGCAGCGGCAAGTCCACGCTGGCCACGCTCGTGCCGCGCTTTCACGATGTCACCGCGGGCGCGGTACGCGTCGGTGGTGTCGACGTCCGCGACATCGCGCCCGCCGAGCTGTACCGGCACGTCGGGTTCGTGCTGCAGGACGTGCAACTGCTCGGCATCAGCGTCGCCGACAACATCCGCCTCGGCCGCGCCGACGCCACCGACGAAGACGTCGTCGCCGCGGCCAAGGCCGCCCGCATCCACGACCGGATCTTGCAACTGCCAAGGGGATATGACTCCGTCATCGACGAGGACGCGCACTTCTCCGGTGGTGAGGCTCAGCGCGTGAGCATCGCGCGCGCCGTGCTGGCCGATACGCCGATCCTGGTGCTCGACGAGGCGACCGCCTTCGCCGACCCCGACTCGGAGGCCCAGATCCAAGAGGCGTTGTCGCGGCTGATCGTCGGGCGCACCGTGCTGGTCATCGCCCACCGGCTCGGCTCGATCGTGTCCGCCGACAACGTGGTCGTGCTGGATCAGGGGCGCGTCGCCGAACAAGGCAGCCATGACGAACTGCTCGCCGTGGGCCGACAGTACGCGCGCATGTGGAAGTCCTACACGGCAGGGCACGCACGGGAATGGGAGGTGGCCCGATGATCCGGGGCTTTCTGCAAATCCTCGGCCCGCAGCGGGGCCGGATGTTCAGTTTCCTCGCGGTGGTGACCGTCTACGGCATCCTGCACGGGCTGGTGATGCTACTCCTGGTGCCGGTGACGGAGTCGCTGTTCGACGGCGACTACGCCGCCACCGGCCGCTGGCTGGGCCTGATGGCGATCACCGTGCTGGTCGCGTCGGTGCTCAGCTACGTTCAAGCCAAGCTCGCGATCCGCATGGCGCTGACCACGATGCGGCTGCTGCACCACCGGCTCGGTGACCACATGGTGACCCTGCCGTTGGGGTGGTTCAGCCGCGAGACGGTCGGCAAGGTGTCCCAGATCGCAGTCAAGGGAACGGTTTTCGTCGGCACAAGCGGCGGAAACCTGGTCACCCCGCTGGTGGTCAACACCGTCAGCGCGGTGACCGTAGTGGCCGGCCTGTTCTACTTCGACTGGCGGATCGGACTCGTCGCATTGGTCGGCGGGGCGCTGCTGGTGATGTGCGGGCGGTTCGCCTCCCGTCTGATCGCAGGCGCCGAGGTGCGCACCCACGATGCGGCGATCGAGGTCAACAACCGGGTGATCGAGTTCGCGCGCTACCAACCCGTGCTGCGGGCCTTCGGACGCACGGGGGCCGACTACACGCCGCTTGGCGACGCGCTGCAGACGCAGCATCGCGCCGGACGTGCCGCCCTGTGGCAGTCGGTGACCGGGCTCCTTCTGAACGGCGTTGCGGTGCAGGCGGTTTTCTCGGCGCTGATCGCGGCGGGTGTGTGGATCGCGGTCCAGGGCGACATCAACCCCGTCACGCTGGTGGCCATCCTCGGGCTCGCCGCCCGGTTCGCCTCACCGCTGTCGCAGCTGGCCGAACTCGGGTCCGCGGTCAGGCTGGCGACCGCGGAGCTTCAGCGCATCACCTCCATTTTGGACACCCCGTCGTTGGCCGAGCCGGCCACCGCGAGCGCGCTTCCGGCGCCCGGCCGCGTCGAGCTCGACCGTGTCGCGTTCGGCTACTCGGATCGCAAGGTGCTCACGGACGTCAGTTTCGTCGCCGAACCGGGCACGATGACCGCGCTGGTCGGCCCGTCGGGCTCGGGGAAGTCGACGATCACGAAGCTGATCGCGCGCTTCTACGACGTCGACGGCGGCGTGGTCCGGGTCGGGGGCGTCGACGTGCGCGACCAGCTGACCGCGGACCTGATGGCGCAACTGTCTCTGGTCTTCCAGGACGTGTACCTGTTCGACGACACGCTGTGGGAGAACATCCGCATCGGTCGGCCCGACGCCGACGATGCCGCCATCGTGGAGGCGGCTCGCACCGCGGGCCTGTTGTCGGTCGTCGAGCGCCTGCCCGACGGCTGGCAGACCCGGGTCGGTGAAGGCGGTTCGGCGCTCTCGGGCGGCGAACGGCAGCGGGTGTCGATCGCGCGGGCGCTGGTGAAGAACGCGCCCATCGTGCTGTTCGACGAGGCGACCAGTGCGCTGGACCCGGAGAACGAACATCACGTCGCCGAGTCCATCCGGACGCTGGCCAAACACAGCACCGTCATCGTGATCGCACACAAGCTGTCCACGGTCACCGCTGCCGACAACATCGTGGTGCTGTCGGCCGACGGCACGGTCGAGGACCAGGGCAGCCATGCCGAGCTGATGGCCCGCGGCGGCCAGTACGCGCAGTTCTGGAACCAACGCGTTGCCGCCAGCGGGTGGGTGATGGCCGCCGCGGAAGGATAACTGCGTTCGCGCACGTCAGACCCGGTACAACTACGCGAAGCAGCGACGCCGACAGGACCGGGATGCCCCTTACCGGAGGGGCGACGTAGGCGTGTCCGGGGCGCGAAGGATAGGGTAACCTCACTTCCGATTTAGGACAGCCTGCGCTAATCACACGGAGGAATTCATGAGTGTTTTCACCGCGGAATCGCAGGCCCGCTCATCGCACCTGTCCGGTCTTCGACGCCACCCCGATGCGACTCCGACGCGATGATCGACGAACGGAGCCAGCTAACCTTCGCGCCCTGGATCAAACGTTCCGCGGGGCAGTCATCAGACGGAGCGACCATCGTCTTCCCGCACGCCGGCGGGGCGGCCGCGGCCTACCGCGCGTTCGCCTCGGCGCTGGCCCGCACCGGTGACGACGCGTACGTGGTCCAGTACCCGCAGCGCGCGGACCGGCTCCGCCACCCCGCACCCGAGACGGTGCAGGATCTGGCCGCCGACCTGTTCGCCGCGGGGGACTGGTCCGAACTGGGACCGCTGCGCTTGTTCGGCCACTGCATGGGTGCGGTGATCGCGTTCGAGTTCGGCCGCGTGGCCGAGCGCAACGGCGTTCCCATCCGCCAGCTGTGGGTCTCGGCGAGCCAGGCCCCCTCGACCATCGCCACCTCACCGCGCCTGCCGACGGCCGCGACCGAAGTCGTCGCCAACATGGTCGACCTCGGCGGGACCGACCCTCGCTTGCTGGCCGACGAGGACTTCATCGAACTGCTCGTTCGTGCAGTGCGCGCGGACTACGAGGCGTTCAACCGCTACGCGTGCGAAACCGACATCCGCCTCACCGCCGACATACACACCATCGGTGGCCGCGACGATCACCGAATCAGCCCAGACATGTTGCGCGGATGGGAGACTCACACTCAGGGCGCCTTCACGCTGTCGTTGTTCGACGGTGGACACTTCTACATCAACGACCATCTCGACGCCGTCGCGGAGTTGGTCAATGCCGGTTAGCACGCCCGACGGCGTCAGCGACGATCCGATCGTCATCGTGGGGATGGCGATCGAGGCGCCGGGAGGAATCGACACCGCCGAGGACTACTGGGATCTGTTGGTCAACCGCCGCGAGGGCCTGTGCCCGTTCCCGCGGGACCGCGGCTGGTCGGTCCGCGACATCCTCGACGGCTCGGCGCGCGACGGGTTCAAGCGCATCCACGATCTCGGCGGCTTCCTCGCTCGGGCAGCCGAATTCGATCCGGAGTTTTTCGGGATCTCACCGCGGGAAGCGGTCGCGATGGACCCGCAGCAGCGGGTCGCACTCCGGGTGGCGTGGCGGGCACTGGAGAACAGCGGCATCAACCCCGACGACCTCGCGGGCCACGACGCCGGCTGCTATGTGGGCGCTTCGGTGATGGGTTACGGCCCCGATCTGGCCGATTACTCCAACCTCACCGGGCATTTGATGTCGGGCACCGCGCTCGGCGTGATCTCGGGGCGCATCGCTTACACCCTCGGTCTGGCCGGGCCCGCGTTGACCATCGACACCTCGTGCTCGTCGACGCTGACCGCGATCCACACCGCTGCACAGTCGCTGCGATCGGGAGACTGCGACCTGGCGCTGGCCGGCGGTGTCTGCGTGATGGGCTCAGCCGGTTTCTTCGTCGAATTCTCCAAACAACACGCGCTGTCCGACGACGGTCACTGCCGCCCTTACAGCGCGCAGGCCAGCGGAACCGTATGGGCCGAGGGCGCGGCCATGTTCGTCCTGCAGCGCCGGTCACGCGCGCTGCGCGACGGACGCCACGTCCTCGCCGAGTTGCGGGCGACCTGCCTCAACCAGGACGGCCGCTCCGTCGGGCTGACCGCACCGAGCGGCCCGGCGCAGGCGCGGTTGTTCGCTCGGGCCCTCGAACAGAGTGGTCTGCGTCCGCGCGACATCGGGATGGTCGAGGGGCACGGTACCGGCACCCGGCTCGGGGACCGCACCGAGCTGATCTCGCTCGCCGGCACCTACGGCGCCACCGAACCCGGCCAAGGCCCGCTGCTCGGCTCGGTGAAGTCCAACCTCGGCCACACCCAGGCCGCCGCGGGGGGACTCGGCCTGGCCAAAGCCCTGATCGCCGCCGAACACGGCGCCATCCCCGCCACCTTGCACACCGACGAGGCCAGCCGCGAAATCGACTGGGACAGCCAAGGATTGCGACTGGCATCGAAGCTGACGCCCTGGCCCGCCACCAACGGTGCGCGGTTTGCGGCGGTCACCGCGTTCGGCATGAGCGGCACCAACGCCCATGTGATCGTGTCGGTTCCGTCGAGCCGTCCCGAGGCGGCGTGATGGACACCGGTTTCCCCGACGGCCGGGTGCCGGTCGTGTTGAGCGCGCACGCCGAGGAACTGCTGACCGCCGACGCCGAGGCGATACTGCGCTACCTCGATCGCGAGCCCGGCGTGGCGGCGGTGTCCGCAACCTTGCTGCGCACCCGGCGCATACGCAGGCACCGCGCGGTCGTGCGCGCCGCCGACACCGCCGAACTGGCCGAAGGACTCCGAGCGATCGTCGACGGCGGTACGCACCCGCTGATGGCCCGCTCGTCGCAATCAACGGCGACGCGAACGGCTTTCGTCTTCCCCGGACAGGGCAACCAATGGCCGTCCATGGGGGCGGACGCCTACCGGCGGTCTGCGGTGTATCGCACGCACGTCGACCGGTGCGCCGAGGCGTTCGTCGCCGCAGGCGAGCCGTCACCGCTGCCGTACCTGACCGCGGAGACCAACGGCGGGTCCTGGCCGCAGACGCAGATCCAGTCGGCGCAGTTCACCCATGCCGTCGCGCTGGCCCAGATGTGGCGCTCATGCGGAATCGCACCCGACCTGGTGGTCGGGCACAGCCTCGGTGAGGTCGCGGCCGCCCACGTCGCCGGAAGCATCGCGCTGCCCGACGCGGCCGCCGTGGTCATCGCCCGAGCCAAAGCAGTCGAGCGGCTCTCCGGCGACTACGGCATGGCGGCGCTGGGGGTTTCACTTGCCGAGGCCGAGCGGTTGATCGAATCGACGCCGGGATGGCTCGAGGTGTCGGCGGTCAACGCCGGCGCGTCGGTGGCGGTGTCGGGGGAGCGCGCGGCGATCAGCGCGCTCGTCGCTACCGCAGCCGAACGCGGGCTGTTCGCCCGCGAACTGGACGTGGACTATCCCGGACACACCAGTGCGCTGGAGCGGCTGCGCGAGGACCTGCTCGCGATGCTTCCAGACACCGAGTTCGCCGACGCCCCAGTCGAGTTCATCGGCTCCACCACTGCCGACGTGGTGCCCGGGGGCACCCGGTTCACCTCCTACTGGTACCAGAACCTGCGCAACACCGTGCGATTCGACAGGGCCGTCGCGTCCGCGGGCCGCCGCGGCGGCGCGGCGTACATCGAGATGTCGGCGCATCCGGCCCTGCTGTTCGCGCTGGGCGACCTGCTCGCCGACGAGGACCCTCTGATCGTCGGATCGGGGCATCGCGACCTGCCCGCCATCGACGCGCTGTCGGCCAGTATCGCCACCGTCGCGGTGGCCAACCCCGAATTTCGTTGGGCCGACCTGGTCGACGTCGCTGCGCAACCCCAGTTGCGCGGCTTCCCGAACGCGCCGATGCGGGCGGTGCGGCTGTGGGCACAACCGCAGCCGCTGGCTCCGGTCTACGGCCTCACCGTCGCCGGTGAGAAATGGGACGCCACCGCGCGACCAGACGCGACCGCGCAGCGCGTCGCCGTCGTCGAGCTTGTCGGCCCGCGCGGGCCGCTCGGTGAACAGCTGCGGTCGGCGCTGCGGGCCAACGGATCCGACGTGGTCGAACCGTCCGACGCCGAACTCGTCGTCGCCGTCGCGCCCCTGCTCGACCATCCCGACGTCGAACGCGCGGCCCACGACATCTCCCAGCTCGTCGGCGAGGGCCTGCTTGATTACGTCGACGCGTCGGGACCCCACTGCCGCGCGGTGTGCCTGGTGACGGTGGGCGGTGAGCACGTCCAGCCGGGGGAGCCGGTCGCGTTGCCCGCGCAGACCGCCCTCGCGGCGATGCACCGCAGTCTCGGCTTCGAGCGACCCGAGCAGGCGTTTCGGCATCTCGACCTGCCCTCCTGGGAACCCGACGACACCCTGGCCGCCGCGGCGGTCAGCGCACTTCTGTCCGGCGGCGACGAGGTTGCCGTGCGCGACGATGGTTCGGGTCCAACGGTTTTCCTCCGCTCCGTCGGGGAGGCGATGGAGCCCGCACCCTCGTGGCTCTCGGTGCCCGGCGCGTTCGACGACGTCGTGATCACCGGCGGTAACGGCGCGGTGGCATTGCATTTCGCCCGGTACCTGGCCGCTCACGGGGCACGCCGCATCGTGCTGCTCAGCCGCCGCGGACTCGACGCCGCCACCAAGGCCGAACTCGCCGCGATCGCACCGGGCCTCGACGTGGTCGCGCCGCGGTGTGACATCACCTCTACCGAAGAGATGGCCGCGGCGGCCGAGGAGTTCGGCGGCGACGGTGCGTCCCTGCTCATCCATGCCGCGGGCGCGGCGGCCTTCGCCGATCGGGACGAGCTCACACCGGAGACGTTTACTGAGGCGGCCGCCGCGAAGATCGGCGGGCTGGCCAGGGCCGCCGAGCTCTGGCCGATGCGCCGGGACGCTCGAATCCTGGTGTGCTCCTCGGCGTCCGGAGTGTGGGGTGGGCGCGGACACGCCGCATACTCGGCCGCCAACCGGATGCTCGACGTGATGGCGGGCCAGCTGCGGGCCAAGGGCCAACACTGTGTGGCCGCCAGGTACGGACTGTGGCGCGGCAGCGGTATCGCCGACGCGGACGAGGTGACCAAGATCGAGCGGTCCGGGCTGCTGGCAATGTCACCGGATGCCGCCGTTGAGGCCAGCCTGCGCGACCACGGCGAGGATCCGCTGCTGTTCAGCGCCGACCAGACCCGATTGCGGGTGTTCCTGGGGAGCCGGACCGCAGAGCATGCCGAAACAACCACGGCCACAACCGAACCGGCAGGCGACACCACGGCGATGGTGACAGCGGAGCTAGGCGCGGTGCTCAACATCGAGGCGGCCTCGATCGACCTCGAGACGTCCCTGCTCGACTTGGGGGTCGACTCGCTGCTGGCTTTGGATTTACGTAAACGGCTGCAACGGGCGACCGGACACAAGGTGTCGCTGGCGGTCCTGCTCGGCGGCGTCACCGGCGGCGAACTCATCGCCGACCTCGACAGCAAAGAACGATCAGAGAAGGTGGACAACGCGTGACTGACACGGTCGATATCCGCGAGCAGGTGGAGGACCGCCGGCTGGAGCTGTTGCGCCGCAAGCTCGCCGAGCGGGGTCTGCGCGGTGAGAACACCTCGACCGGCGAACAAGACGGACTATCCGACGGCCAGCGCCGCATGTGGTTTGTCCAAGCGGCTGACCCGACGGGGGCGATCCTCAACATCTGCCTGTCCTACCGGCTCATCGGCGACCTCGATGCCGCCCGGTTGCACGACGCCGTCAAAGCAGTCGCCGCGCGTCACGCCGCGCTGCGCACCACCTACGGCGTCGACGAAGACGGCGAACCACAACCAACCGTCCACGACGACCTGACCCCGGGCTGGACCGTGCACGACCTGACCGAGCTGTCCGAGCATGCGCGCCGGCTGCGCTTGGAGGTGCTGGCCCAGCGCGAGTTCTGCGCCCCCTTCGATTTGAGCACCGACTCGCCGCTGCGGCTCACCGTCGTGCGCACCGCGCCCGACGAACACGTCATGTTGCTCGTGGCGCACCACATCGCCTGGGACGACGGCTGCTGGCAGGTCTTCTTCGGCGATCTCACGCGCGCGTACGCCGGTGAGGCCTTGGCGCCCGCGGTCACCCCACCGTCGCACGCGCTGGGCCCGGTTGACGAGGACCTCGACTACTGGCGCGAGACGCTCGCCGACCCACCGGAGCCGCTGGAGCTGCCCGGGCCGAACGGCTCTGCGGTGCCGACGAACTGGCGCTCGCAGCGGCTGACGCTGCAGTTGCCGGACGCGACGGTCGAGCGGGTCGCCGCGCTGGCCAAGGAGGCAGGCGCAACACCGTACATGGTGCTGCTGGCCGCCTTCGGGGTACTGATGCAGCGCTACACCCATGCCGACGACTTCCTGGTCGCCGCACCGGTGCTCAACCGCACCGCCGAGGTCGAGGACGTGATCGGGTACTACGGCAACACGGTGGCGCTGCGCCTGCGCCCGGGCGCCCATGAGAGCTTCCGCGACGTCCTCGCACACGCCCGTGACACCGCGGTCGGTGCGTTCGCCCATCAGCGCGTGAACCTGGACAGGGTGGTGCGCGAACTGAACCCCGACCGCCGCCACGGTGTGGAGCGGATGACGCGGGTGACCTTCGGTGCGCGCGGCGCCGACGGGCAGGGCTTCAACCCGCCCGGAATCACCTGCCGCCGAGCCGAATTACGCGGCCATCTCACCCAGCTGCCCTTGGGCTTCATGGTGGAGTTCGACGCACCCGGGATCGTGGTGGAGGCCGAGTACCTCGTCGAGATCCTCGACGCGCCGCTGGTGCGCCAGCTGCTCGAGCACTACGCGGTGCTGCTCGACGACGCGCTGCAGCGCCCCGACCTCCCCGTCAACGAGCTCGAACTGATGGCGCCCGAGGACGTCGAATGGTTGCGCCGGGTCTCGGCGGGAGAAGAATTCGACACCGACCCGTCGACCATGACGGCTCTGGTGGAGGCGCAGGCGGCGCGCACACCGGACGCCGTCGCCGTGGTCTACGAGGGACGCAACTACACCTACCGGGAGCTCAACGAGTCGGCGAACCGGTTGGCGCACTGGCTGATCGAGCGCGGTATCGGCACCGAGGACCGCGTGGCCGTGCTGCTGGACCGCTCACCGGAGCTGGTGATCACCGCGCTCGGCGTGATCAAGGCGGGCGCGGTGTACCAGCCTGTCGACCCGACCTACCCCGAGGACCGGCTGACGTTCATCCTGTCGGACTCCAACCCGAAACTGGCCATCCGCGAACCGATCACCGACCTCGACCGGTTCCCGACCACCAACCCCACCGACGCCGAGCGCGTCCGCCCGCTGTACCCGGAGAGCACGGCCTACCTGATCTACACCTCAGGTTCGACCGGTCTGCCCAAGGGTGTCCCCGTGGCCCACAAGCCCGTCGCCGAGTATTTCGTCTGGTTCAAGGGCGACTACGGGATCGACGACAGCGAGCGGCTGCTGCAGGTCGCCTCGCCGAGCTTCGACGTCTCGATCGCCGAGATCTTCGGCATGCTCGCGTGCGGCGGTCGGCTGGTCATTCCGCGCCCGGACGGACTTCGCGACGTCGGCTACCTCACCGACTTGCTGCACGACGAGGGCATCACCTCAATGCATTTCGTGCCCTCGCTGCTGGGCCTGTTCCTGTCGCTGCCCGGCGTCAACCAGTGGCGGACCCTGCAACGGGTGCCCATCGGCGGCGAGGCGCTGCCCGGTGAGCTGGCCGACAAGTTCCACGCCACATTCGACGCGCTGTTGCACAACTTCTACGGCCCGACCGAGACCGTCATCAACGCGAGCCGGTACAAGGTCGAGGGTAAGCAGGGCACCCGCATCGTCCCCATCGGCAAGCCGAAGATCAACACCCAGATCCACCTGCTCGACGACGCGCTGCGGCCGGTCCCGGTCGGGGTGATCGGCGAAATCTACATCGGCGGAACCCATGTCGCGCACGGTTATCACGACCGGCCCAAGCTGACCGCGGAGCGGTTCGTCGCCGATCCGTTCAACCCTTCAGGCCGGCTCTACCGATCGGGTGATCTGGCCCGCCGCAACGCAGACGGCGACATCGAGTTCGTCGGTCGCGCCGATGAGCAGGTCAAGATCCGCGGGTTTCGCATCGAACTCGGCGAGGTGGCCGCGGCGATCTCCGTCGACCCGAGCGTCGGTCAGGCGGTCGTGGTGGTCAGCGACCTGCCCGGGGTGGGCAAGAGCCTCGTCGGCTACGTCACGCCGGCCGAGGACATCGAATCGGTGGATGTCGAGCGGATCCGCAACCGGGTCGCCGCCGCTCTGCCGGAGTACATGACCCCGGCGGCCTACGTCGTGATCGACGAGATCCCGATCACCGCGCACGGCAAGATCGACCGGGCGGCGCTACCCGAACCCGACATCGACTCCGGCGCGGTGTTCCGCGAACCGGCCGACGGTACCGAACGCCGGATCGCCGACCTGTTCGCCGAACTGCTGGAACGCGACCGCATCGGCGCCGACGACTCGTTCTTCGACCTCGGCGGCCACTCGCTGCTGGCCACCAAACTCGTTGCCGGGGTTCGCAGTGCGTTCAACGTCGACATCGGCGTGCGCGAGGTCTTCGAACTGGGCACCGTGGCCGCCCTGGCGCAACGGATCGACTCGTCATCGACCGCCGGCGGCCCCACCCGCCCCAGGCTGGTCCCCGTC